>CAVOWC010000001.1:0-82013 GCA_963700025.1 uncultured Solirubrobacteraceae bacterium
GGTCAGTGGACACCGCCGACCATCTCTCCGGTGTCGAGGTCGAGGTAGCAACCCCCCGCCTTCGCCGCCGGATGCCGGTAGCCGGATTGGTAGTAGTTCGGCACCCCTCGCACGGCGACGGCCTCGGGCTCGGGGAACGCGTCGCCGGCGAGATCGGATCGGACGAAGAAGGCGTTGACTCCCGACAGGTCTGTGTGGACGAGGCGGTAGCCCTTGCGCTCACCGAGCAGCTGCAGGGCTCCGACCGAGGCGCCGTAGTACTCGGTGCCGTCCCATTCCCAGCCCGGATCGTTGGGCTGGACCAGCCGACGGCGGGCGTCAAGGGAGCTGTTGTACTCCACGATCACGACGCGCGGGCGATAGGTCTCGAGCGTCTCCCAGATCCAGTAGTCCTGTCCGTCGACGTCGATCGAGACGACGTCGGGCTCACGCGGGACGCCGCCCTGGTCGAACAGCTGCTCCACGTTCTCAGGGCTGACCATGGCGCACAGCGTCGCCACGCGGTCCTGGGCCGCGTACTTGCGCTCCAGCAGCTCGAAGAAGGCGCCTCCCGCCTCCATGAACAGGCCCCGCCACCCGGCCACATCGGCCAGGTACACGCAGTTGCCCTCCCGCCCGGATTCCACGCCGAACTCGACGAAGAAGCGCTCCGGGGTACCCACCCGCCGCAGGATCTCGGCCAGCACCCCGTCCTCGCCGTTCTGCGAGAAGGCGCGCAACTCGAACGGCGTCAGCTCCGGCGGTGTCGGCGCGTCCGGGGCCCGCACGTCGCTGACGTGGGTGTATCGACGGGCGAGCTCGGCCACGGCCAGATACACGCTGCGATCCGTCTGGAGCTTGAGGATCCGCTTGATCTCGCCGACCTCGGATTCGATGATCTCCGTGCTGGTCAGAGCCTCGACCAGCGCGCGCGTCCGCGTGTCGACCAGCGCCGCCAGGCGCTCAGCGGCGCGGGCCTCGGCCATTCGCTTCGCCCGCTCAGCGCCCGCGTCCTGGCGCAGCTCCGCGGCGTCGGCATTGAGCTCGCCGAGGCCGGTAACGAATTCGGAGTTGACCTTCTGCTGGTAATCGGTGTAGGGACGCATGGTCCGCAGGAGCGCCTTGCGAACAAGCTCCCGAGCCTGCCCACCGCGACCCCCCACAGCCGTGGTGTCGGGACCTTGGTTGATCCGCAGCGGGAGCTTCGCCAGTGCCGGTGGCTGCTCCACGGACGGCGCAGGGCCACGACGAGCCCGGCCGGTTGCGCGGATCAGCTCGAGGCGACGACGCACGATCTCGCCGGCGACCTCGGGTGAGTGGGACCGGCGGAGGTCCTGGGCCGCGAGTTCCCCCCGCGCCTGCGCGCCGGCCCGATCGTCGAACACGCGCCGCATCAGCGCGGCGGCGTGCTCGAGGTCCGGCTCCGCCCAGGTGGCGGCGGCGGGATACGGATCTCGGTCCGGCCCGATCTCGATCAGAGCGTGATCGACGAGGTAACTGTTGTCCGCCGTCATGAAGTCGAGGTTGCCCGAGTAGCCGGTGGCGATCACGGGCCTGCCGAGCGACATCGCGTCGGCGAGGTGGAACCCGAACGCCTCGGCTCGGTGCAATGACACGACGCAGTCCGCCAACGCGCTGAGGCTGTTGATCGCCGACCGGGTGGCCGGACGTTCGACCAGCACGATGTCCGCGTGTTCGGCGGCGGCTTTGCGCAGCCTCACGTGACCCCCGTCGTCCCGATCGGCGTTGATGACGCCGATCAGGAGCCGCGTGCCCTCACCGGGAGCGAACGCCCGGCTGAAGGCATCGATCACGGCCAGTGGGTTCTGGCGCTCGAACATCTCCGCGAGGTCGACGCGGAGGCAGAACACGAACGTCTCGGCGGGCAGCCCGAACTCCGCTCGCGACCTCAGCTCGAGCGGCGGCGGCGCCACCGGGAGCCGGATCGTGTGCACTGGAATCGTGGCCACCGACTCCAGTGCTTCGGCCACGTACGCCGTGGGCGCCCAGATCTCCTCGAGGAGCGAGCAGTACGCGCTCCAGCCGGCCGGCGCGGGGTCAGCCTCGCACAGCCACAGCCCGGTCGAATAGCGTCCGGAGAAGAACGCCTCCCGCGCGTGGTTGACGAATTCCGGCAGCACCTCGGGTTCGAGGCAGATCACGTTGACCGCGAACGGCGCCTCCGATGGCTCCACCGTCGCATAGGCGGGCGTGTGCCCGCCCACCCTCGTCGTCTGGCTGAGGATCGGGAGCGCCGAGATGCCGATTGCATCCAGCGCGCCGAGCAACTCACGCGCCACCTCGCCGGTCCCGAGCTCGGAGCTGAACTCGCCCACGACGTTGACCCCCCAGGGAGCGGCGCGGAGCGTCTCGCTGGGCTCGGTGACCGGAGCAGAAGAGATCGCCGCCGCCACCGATGTCTCGGCGGCCTGATCATCGGTGGCACTCCCGTTGCCGATCACCCGGGCGAGCAGCGGCTCCTCGAGCCGACCGGGGCCCTCGGCCCACAGCAGCAACCCCGCGCGATCGGTCCCGCCGATATCCGGAAACGCCGCTCGGACGTCGGAGCGATCCTCGTATACGCGAGCCAGGACGCGGTTGACGCCGGGAGCCGAGCCCGGCGCTTGCTGTCCCAGCCAACGCTCGAACGCCCGCACGCCCTCGAGGGTGAACGGGGATCCGACATCCCCGTCGTGCTCCTCCGCGTAGTCGTCGTAGAGCGCGCGCAGGCGGTCGTCGAGCGGCGTCCCGTCCCCGAGCGCGCCGTAGCTGTAGGGCCAGTTGCGGCTGACAGCGTGGCCTTCGGCCATCACCAGTGCCGCGTATTCGGCCAGCAGCCGCTCGAGCACCGGGTCCGCGGCGACGTCGACCCGGTCCTGGTGGCGACTCAGGACCAGTGGATGCGCGGGATCAAAGCCACTGAAGTGGAAGAACGCGAGCGGCCGGCCGTCGATGAGATAGCGCCCGTCCGTGTATTCCAGCGACCGGTCGTGCAGGTTCCAGTAGGCGACGTTGTACTCCGGATCTCGAACGATCGCGAGGTCGGTCACGAACCCCGGAGCGAGGTCGAACCAGCGCTGGTCCACGAAGTAACCCCACAGCGGGTCGACGCGGCAATCGCGGGTCAGCCGGTCAGCCCACCAGTCGAGCAGTCCATCGACCTCGGGCCGGCGCGCCAGCGTCACGTACCCGAGGTTGTAGACGCCGGCGATCATGATGTCGACCTGGCTCGGCTTCCGCCCGTCCGGGGGGATCGGCCGGCTGTTGTGAGGGATCAGGACGAGTCCGTGCTCCTGCGCGAGCTGATCGAGCCGCTCGAGCGAGCCGTAGACCTTGATGTCGGGGTCGAGATAGGTCACCGGGCCCCCGGTCGCCTCGAGCAGATGCCGCATCAACCACGGCTTCACCGCGGTCGAGAGCTCGAGCACCGAGTAGCGCAGCGCCATGTGCGTGAAGGGCTGACAATCGATCTCGTCCGGGGTGAGGACCTCGAACGGCTCCTCGGCGGGGTCGATGTAGCGGGAGTGATCGTCGATGATCAGCGTCCACAGGCGCGACCCCGGCTGGCTTGCGGCCAGCGAGCGGGCGAGCACGCGCGCGTGGGCCACATAGTTCTTGGCGATGATGGTGCAGAAGTTCAAGGTGGCGGAAGCTACCACCCGTTTTGGGGCCGACCACTGCTACCGTCTCGATCGTGAGCGCGATCCTACGCGAGGAGCGTTCCGCCGATCCCGGGCCGGGTCAGGCGTCCACGCCGCCCGCGGTCTCCGTCCAGCACGTGAGCAAGGCCTTTCGCCTGCCTCACCGCCAGTACCACACGCTCAAGGAGCGGGCCCTGCACCCGTTCCGCTCCCGCCGCTTCGACGTGCTCCGGGCGGTGCAGGACGTGAGCATGGAGATCGCCCCGGGTGAGTTCTTCGGCATCGTCGGGCGCAACGGCAGCGGCAAGAGCACGCTCCTGAAGTGCCTGGCCGGGATCTACGAGATCGACGAGGGCGAACTCGCGATCAACGGACGGCTGTCGCCGTTCATCGAGCTCGGGGTGGGATTCAATCCCGACCTGACGGCGCGCGACAACGTGATCATCAACGCGATCATGCTCGGGCTCTCGCGCAAGCAGGCCCGCGAGCGCTTCGACGACATCATCGCCTTCGCCGAGCTCGAGGACTTCGTCGACCTGAAGCTGAAGAACTACTCCTCGGGCATGTACGTCCGGCTCGCCTTCGCGACCGCGGTTCAGGTCGATGCCGACATCCTGTTGATCGACGAGGTGCTCGCGGTCGGTGACGCGGCCTTCCAGCAGAAGTGCTTCGACGAATTCACGCGCCTCCAGGCCGAAGGCCGCACGATCCTCTTCGTCACCCACGACATGGGTGCGGTGGAGCGGTTCTGCAACCGGGCGATGCTGCTCGAGGCCGGTCGCGTCGTCGACCTCGGCGAGCCGGCGTCGATCGCGCGTCAATACAACCAGCACAACTTCGCCCGGACCCGGCAGGAGGTCACCGAGACCAGCGGCGAACCGGAGACCGTGCACACCGAGTCGGTGGCCGAGGTGGTCAACGCCTGGTTCGAGTCGGAGTCGGGCGAGATCGCCGTGACCGCGGACCAGGGGGCGCCGTGCACGGTCCGGATGAACGTCCACTTCCTCACCGACGTCGAGAACCCGATCTTCGCCATCACGCTGCTGAACGAGTCCGGACATGCCGTGTTCGTGACCAGCAGCGACTCGCAGCGGATCGTCACCGGACGCTACGCCCAGGGGGCGAACGCGTCGATCCGGTTGCGGTTCGAGAACTGGCTCTCACCCGGCCGCTACCGGCTCGTCGCGGTGGTCGCGCGCGCCGGGTTCGGCGCCGACGTGTTCGACGCCCACATGAGCAACTCCCTGATCGTGCTCGCCGACCGGCCGGGCGGCGGTGTTATCGATCTCCCGCAGGCGTTCGAGATCGAGCGCGGACTAGCCGCCACCGTTCCCGCTCGATCCGCTGCGCCGCCACCGGTACGAGGCGCGATATCCGGCCTTGATCGCACGGAATACGGGCGCGCCGAGCTTTGGGTGCGTGGCCAGCGCCAGCAGCGGTCGTTCGAGATCCCGCGGCAGGGCGCCGTCGGGGCCGACGAGCCGCATCGCGTCCTCGCTCAACCCGCCGCGCATCATTCCCTGCCGGCGCTCGAGCGCGCCGACCGGAGCGGGCACCTCGTCGCAGACCGAGTGGTAGAGCGCGATCAGCCGCTCAGCCGTCGCATCCCAGGTCAGCGTCGCGGCCGACGCGCGCACCGCCGCGACGTTGCCCGCTGCCGCATCCGCGTCGCGTAGCAGCTCGAGCGCCCGGTCGGCGCCGACCGCGGCGTCCCAGGCCACGAGTCCGGCGGCCGCATTGGGGAGCACCTCGCTCAGCGCCGTCCCCTCCGCCCACAGGCACGGAACACCGTGATCGGCGGCCTCGAACGGGATCAGCCCGAAGCCCTCGTGCACCGTCGGGTACAGGACGAGCCCGGCCCGATCCAGGAGCCACGTCTTCTCGGCCTCACTCACCGCGCCGAGGGACAGCACGGCAGCGGACAGCTGCGGATCGGCGGCGAGGATCCGTTCCTCGTCGGACCGCGATGACCCGTATACGACCCGGGGGCCGGCCATCACCAGCCGGCCGGGCCACCCGTGGCGCCGCTGCAACTGCTCGAGGACACGCAACGCGAAGGTGCGGTTCTTGTGGCGGAAGTCGGTCCCCAGGCACAGGATCACCTCCGCCCCGGGCGGCAGCCGCGCAGCCCCGCGCGGGGCCGTCGGCGGCTCGTGGTCGCCACCTGAGACGGTGTGGTCAACGCCGATGTGGACCACGCTGGCCCGCTGCGGCTCGACGAGATCCTCGGCCAGCGCGTCATCGCGCACGTGGCCGGAGAAGAACAGCACGCGGTCGGCTGCCGCCAGGGCCGTGCGGGTGAGATCGCGGTACCCATGCCACGCGCCGGGCGACGGGAAATAGGACGGGTTGTGGTAGCTGATCAGATCCTGGTGGGTGATCAGGAGACGATCGGCGAGCGAGGCGAGCAGCGTGAGGTCGGCCGGAGCCGAGATCTGGAACGGACGGTGCACGAGGTCTCCGTGGACGGACGGGACGCCGTTTCCCGCAGGCTCGGCGAACACGAGCGCGACGTCCGGCAGGTCGTCCAGGAGCGCCCGCACGTCGGGCGCGAGATCTGCCGGGACGAGCGCGGTCATTCGAGCCCGCCCCGTCCGCGCCACGGCCGCGATCAGCTCCAGAACGTGGACCTTGGTCCCGTCGATCGGCCCTGCCAGGCCGCGGGCGTCGATCACCAGCGACAGGCCATCGATCGCGCGGCGAGCCGCTCCGAGTGAACGTGCCACGGGCTCGGAGGGCTCCGCCCGCACGGCCGAGGTGGGCTTCACGGCCCAGTCCACCAGGACGAGGACGTCATCGGCGATCACGTGGCAGAGGCCGCTCTGCACACAGCGCGCGGCGAACCCGAGCCCGCCGGCCGAGTCACGAAGCTGATCGAGAGGGCCGACCAGGTCGAGCGCGCTGCGTCGCACGTAGACGCAGGGTCCGTCGGCGTCAGGTACCCGGGGCCGGATCCGCAGCGACCGGTCTCGGACCGCCGCCGCTGCCTCGTCGAACGTCGATCGGCCGGCCACGGGCGCCGCGACGAGCTCATCGCGACTGATCGCCCTCGCGGTCGCGACGCCGGCGTCGACATACGCGGCCGACCGGAGACCGTCGAGCCAGCCGTCGGCGACGCTGCAACCCGAGCTCAGGAGCACGACATCGGCCGGCGCCGCCTGCGCGAGGGCCTCGCTCACGGACGTGGCGTTCTCGCACACCACGATCGGTACGCCCACGGGGCTGTGCGCTCGCACCCGGCGCCGGGCTTCGGCGACGTTCGCGCCGCCACCATCGGCTGTGATGCAGACGACGACGTCGCCGCGCTGCGGGCCGACGGTGCCGGGGGGCTGGGTCGGCGGAACACTCACGCGGCGATTATCGCGCCCGGGTCAGGCGACCGACGGCTGCGGGCGGCATCCGCTGCTAGCTTGCTCGCGGATGAGCACGCACGCTGTTCGCGCCTACGGGCCCTCCGCGACGGGCGGTGGATTTCGCCGTTTCTTCGAGCTGACCATGACGCTCGCGCGCAGCGAGTTCAAGCTGCGCTACTTCGGCTCGGTGCTCGGCTACTTCTGGTCGCTGATGCGGCCGCTGCTGTTCTTCGGCGTCATCTACGTGTTCTTCACGCAGATCGTCAAGGTCGGAAAGGGCATCCCCAACTACGGTGTCTACCTGCTCACGGGCATCGTGCTGTGGAACTACTTCGCCGAGGCGACGGGGGGCTGCGTCAGCTGCTTGGTGGCGCGAGAGGCGATGCTGCGCAAGATCCGATTCCCGAGGATGGTCGTTCCCCTCTCGGTGTCGTTGACGGCGAGCTTCAACCTGGCCATGAACTTCATCGCGGTGATCGTGTTCGCGCTGGCCAGCGGGATCGAGCCGCGCCTGAGCTGGCTCGAGCTGATCCCGATCGCGCTCGGGTTCATCATCCTGGCCACCGGGACCGGGATGCTCCTCGCGGCGCTCTATGTGCGCTACCGCGACGTGCAGCCGATCTGGGAGGTGATGGCCCAGATCCTCTTCTACGCCTCGCCGATCATGTATCTCGCCAGCTCGTACAAGAGCCTCGAGCACATCGCCATGCTCAACCCGATCGCGGTGATGCTGACCCAGATGGGTCACGCCTTCATTCATCCTCCGCCGGTCGCCACGGTGGTTCCGAGCGCGGGAGGAACGACGGTCGTGCTCGAGCAGAAGATGCCGTCGGCCCTCGTCGCCTCCGGTGGCGTGCTTCACCTCCTGATCGCGCTGGCGATCATCCCGGCCATGTTCGCGCTCGGCTGGTGGTTCTTCAGCCGCGAAGCGCCACGGGTCGCCGAGGACCTGTAGGCCTACAGCCCCGCAAGGATCCGCCGCAGGCCCTCGCGCAGGTCGACCTCGGCCTCCCAGCCGAGCTCGCGCTTGGCCTTGGCCACGTCGAGGCAGCTGCGCCGCACCTCGCCGGGACGGTCGGGGGCGAACTCCGGCTCGGCGAGCGGGCCGCGATCGGACACGTCGCGCAGGGCGGCGAGCAGGTCGAGCACCGAGGTCTCGCGCCCGTGGCCGATGTTGACGGCGCCGGTCAGATCCGAGCCGGCGGCGATCAGGTTCGCGCGGACGACGTCGCTGACGTCGACCCAATCGCGTGTCTGGCGCCCGTCGCCGAACACGACCGGCGTGCGGCCCTCGATCAGGTGCCCGCAGAAGATGGCGACGACTCCGGCCTCGCCGTGCACGTCCTGGCGCGGCCCGAACACGTTGCCGTACCGCAGCGAGATCGCCGAGACGCCGTGCAGCCTGGAGTACAGGTCGCAGTAGCCCTCGGCGGCGTACTTGCCCTGCCCGTAGGGGGCCAGCGGCCGGATCGGGACGTCCTCGGGGGTCGGCAGCACGTCCGCGTCGCCGTACAGGCCGCCGCCGGTCGAGGTGTTGACGATCCGGCGCGTACCCACGCGCCGGGCCGCCTCGAGCACCCTGATCGTCCCGAGCACGTTGCGGTTGGCGTCGGCGATCGGGTCATCGACCGACACCCGCACGTCGATCTGGGCGGCGAGGTGAAACACGCTCTGCGGCCGCGCCGTCTCGAACACCCGGGCCACCTCGTCCTCGTCGCGCACGTCGGCGACCTCGAGGATCGCGCCGCCGGCGATCGCCTGTTCGAGGTTCGCCCGCTTGCCGCTGGAGAGGTCGTCGAGGACCGTGACGCGGTCCCCGCGGGCGACCAGCGCGTCGACCAGGTTCGATCCGATGAATCCGGCTCCTCCGGTAACCAGGCAATCCATTGCGCGCGCACTTTAGTGGGCAGGCTGATCCGGGTCCGGTTTGGGGGCGGGCCCGCACCGCTTTTTGGGGCGGCGCGGGCCCATCCAAAGGACGACCCAATAGGGCTGGGGGGCCGTCCGAGGTCCACGAGAAAGGGGGCATGCTCGCGGACCTGGGAGACATCCGTGTCAGCGACGAGCATAGCGCTAACACCCCTGCATGGACGATCACCGGAGGTGCGAAAACCGCGCTTGGAGGCACAAAGTCCGAAACCACGAGCCCTCTTTGGCGTTTGTACCCGTAACGTGCCCGGTTTCAAGACGTGCCAACTCACCGATACCGTTTCCGAGTGATCCCCGAATCCACCGAAGACCACGCTGCATCCGAGATCCGCGCCCCCAGAACCGTTCCCGTGCTCGGCGTGCCGCTCGCGCTGACCGACTACGACCGGATGCTCGAATGGATCGAGCGCATGGTCGCCGAGCCGAGGCGCGGCTACGTCTGCGTCGCGAACGTGCACACGGTCACCTCCTCGGGTGAGGACCCCGAGCTGCGCGCGGCGCTGCTCCATTCCTCGATCAACGTGCCCGACGGTCAGCCGCTCGTGTGGGCGATGAACGCGCTGGGTCATTCGCTGGGTGACCGGGTGTACGGACCCGAGCTGATGTCCCGGGCCTGCGCCCGCGCTTCGTCCTCCGGCCATCGCTTCTATCTGTACGGCGGCCGCAACCAGGGAGCCCTGGTCCAGCTCGCACTCAACCTTCGTCAGCGCCACCCGGGAGTCAAGATCGTGGGGGGCTATTCACCCCCGCACCGGCCGCTCTCGCCCGCGGAGCGCCGCGCCGTCGCCGACGAGATCAACCGCTCCGGCGCCGACGTCGTCTGGGTCGGGATCGGCGTGCCCAAGCAGGAGAAGTGGATGGCGGAGATGCGACCGCACCTCGAGGCGCCGGTGCTGATCGGCGTCGGTGCCGCGTTCGACTTCCACGCCGGCCTCGTCCCGCAGGCGCCCAATTGGATGCAGGCTGCCGGACTCGAGTGGGCCTACCGGCTGGCCCACGAGCCCCGCCGGCTGTGGCGTCGCTACCTGCGCTACAACCCGCGCTTCCTCGGCGGCTTCGCCCGCCAGCTGGTCAACCACCGCCGCGTCGAGCGGCGGCGCTAGCTCCATCACGTGTGCTCGCGGGCGCGATTCGCGCTCGCCGCGGTGCGTTACTGTCGCCCGCGATGACCGACTTGGAGCCGCTCGCCGCCACCCCGGTGGCCTCGATCGTGATCCCGACCCGAGGCCGGCCCGACTATCTCGACGTCACTCTGGCATCGATCGTTCCGCAGGCCGCCGACGCGGAGGCGGAGGTGCTCGTGGTCAGCGACGGCGACGAGCCCGCAGCGCGCGCGGTCGCGGCCCGGCGGGGCGCTCGGGTGATCGGGCTCCACGAGCCCGCCGGAGCCAACGCGGCGCGCAATGCCGGCGTCGGCGGCTGCGCGTGGACCGCTCCTCGTCTTCATCGACGACGACATCGAGGCGCCCCCGGGCTGGCTGGACGCGATCATTGCCGGAGCGCGAGACGCGCCCGATGTCCACGTCTTCGGCGGCCCGATCCGAGCCCGGCTCGAGGGCGGCGGGCCGCGCGCGTGCGGGCGCGAGCCGGCGCCGATCACGACGCTCGAGCTCGGCGCCGAGGACCGCGACGTGGCCATGGTGTGGAGCGCCAACATGGCCGTGCGGCGCGGCGCGCTCGAGCGGATCGGCCCGTTCGACGAGGCGCTCACGGGCAGCGGCGAGGAGGAGGACTGGCTGCGGCGCTACGCCGCGCAGGGCGGGCGCGTGCGCTATCTCGTGGGGGCCGGCGTCGATCATCGCCGCACTGCGGCCGATGCCACGCTGCGGGCGCTGTCGCGCACCGCCTACGGTCGCGGCCGCGCCGCGCGGCGCTACGACGCGTTCAAGGGCACGCAGCCGTCGCTCGCCGGCGAGCTGCGCACGCTGGCCGGCTGCGCATGGCACATCGTCCGCCGGCGCTGCGCCAACGGCGTCGTGCTCGTGGCGCACAGCGCCGGGCGGGTGCGCGAGGCGCTGGACCAGCGCAGCGCCGCGGCGGCTCGCGGCGGCGCTCCGGCGGCCTCGGCGCCTCCGGCGGCTCGGAGGAGCGAGACGCCGGCTCCGACCGACGACTTCCTCTCCGGCGCCAGCGGGCAGGTCGCCGGCATCCGCCTGACCAGTCGGGCGATCGCCACCGACGTCGTCCAGGACGCGGTCGCGCTGGCCCGGCTCGAGCCGTGGAGGCTGCGCCGGGCAGCGGCCCGGTGGCCGCGCCGGAAGATCCTGGCCCTGGGGATCGAGCGGACGGACATGCCCAACCTGCTCGCCGCGGCCCACGCGGAGCTGCTGCGCTCGCGCCACGACGTGCGGTTCGCGCAATTGACGGCCGGCGATCGGGGCAAGTTCGAGAACCTGCAGGCACTCCTCGCGACCCATCCGGTCGACGACAGCGATTGGCTGCTGGTCGTCGACGACGACGTGTCGCTCCCGCCCGGTTTTCTCGATGCGTTCATCTTCCTGGCCGAGCGGTTCGACCTGCGCCTCGCCCAGCCCGCTCATCGCCGGCGCTCGCACGCCGCGTGGGAGGTGACGCGGCGCCAGACCGGAACCGTCGTCCGCGAGACCGCGTTCGTGGAGATCGGGCCGGTGTTCGCCTTCCAGGCCGCGACCTTCGAGACGCTGCTGCCGTTCCCCCCGCTCCGGGTGGGCTGGGGCCTGGACGCGCACTGGTCGGCTCTGGCCCGTGAGCATGGCTGGAAGCTCGGGGTCATCGACGCCACCCCCGTGCGCCACGGGCTGCGGCCGATCGCGTCGTCCTACGACCGCACCGGCGCGATCGAGGAGGGCCGGTCGTTTCTCGCCGGGCGGCCCTACACGCGCGCCGCCGAGGCGCGGCGCACGCTCGTCGCCCACCGGTCCTGGGGATGAGCGGGCGAGCCCCGGCGTGAAGGTCCTCGTCGTCGCCGAGTACTACCCGCGCGCGGCGGACCCGGTGCTGGGGATCTGGGCCCACCGACAGGCGCTCGCCGCCCGCGACGCCGGCGCCGAGGTGCGGGTGCTGGTGCTGCATCGCCCGCTCCCGTCCGCTGGCGGCTCTGCGCGCCGGCGACGCCGGCGCCCTGCGCGAGGCCGTGCGCCAGCCCGGCCGCGCGCGCATCGACGGGATCGAGGTCGGCTACGTCCGCTACCTGTCCCCGCCACGGCCGTGGAGCTACGGCACCTGGGGGGCGTGGGCGGCGCCCACGCTGGCGCCGGCGCTGCGACGGCTCCGTCGGCAGTTCCCGTTCGAGCTGATTCACGCTCATTACGCCGTCCCCGCCGGTGACGCCGTGCGCCGGGCCGCCCCCGGGGTGCCGCTGATCGTCTCCGTGCACGGCGGCGACGTGTACGCCGCGTCGCAGCGCAGATCGATGGCCCACTCCGTCCAGGCGACGCTCGTCGCACGCGCACCTGGTGCTCGCCAACAGCGCCGGCACGGCGGAACGCTGCGCACAGCACGGGGCCCGCGCCACCCGGGTCGTGCACCTGGGAACCGATCTGCCCGATCTGTCGCCGCCCAGCGCGCGAGCACCGGGCTCACCCCCCACGCTGGTCACCGTCGGCAACCTCATCGCCCGCAAGCGCCATCGCGATGTGATCGCCGCGTTGCCGGAGCTCGTGGAGCGCCATCCCGGCCTCCGCTATGTCGTCGTCGGCGATGGTCCGCAGCGCGGCGCGCTGGCCGAGCTGGCGCGCCGTCTCGGCGTCGAGCGGCACATCGAATGGTGCGGGCGCCTGCCCCACGCACAGGCGCTGGCCACAGCGCGTGCGGCCGACCTGTTCGTGCTGCCGAGCGTCGATGAGGCGTTCGGCGTCGCCTACGTGGAGGCGATGGCCGGGGGCGTGCCCGCGATCGGCTGCCGGGGCGTCGACGGACCGCTGGAGATCGCGGCCGCCGGCGGCGGGATCGTGCTCGTCGAGCCGGGCGACGTGGGCGGCCTCAGCGCCCGGATCGACGCCCTCCTGGCCGCACCGGCCGAGCTCGCCGAGCTCGGCCGCGCGGCCCGTATGACCGTTGAGCGAACATTCACGTGGGAGCGCTGCGGGCGGGACACGATGTCCGCGTACCGACAGGGGCTGAGGGCGGATATCGAATCGGACGTTTAGGGATGCCATGACTGGGGAAATAGCTGGCCAAGGTGCTTTTCGCGGGCCTGGTGCGCCTCGGGCCTCTAGCACCTCATGCCGCGCTGGTCCTGGTCGGCGGAGGCCACCCCCGGTCCCGGGCCTCCGCCGCCAGCGCGGCACATTGGGACAACTGCGCAACTTCACGGGGTGCGGTGTCGTTGTAAGCACATGCCGGGACCGGATTGCTACCCTCGATATGCGGACGGAGGTGGGGATGCGGCGCATGCCGCGCGACATCATGCGAAAGCTGAACCTGCTCATAGCGCTCATGGCCGGCCTGGCCATACCCGCCACCGGACTGTTCGCCGCGGCCCCCGCCATGGCCAGCAGCAGCAGCTCGGTGATCGCGGACTGCAACGCCAACGGCTATCTCACCGGCCATTATTCGAGCAGTCAGCTGCAGGGCGCCCTCAACGGCATGGGCGCCGACGTCAAGGAGTACACGAACTGCTACGACGTGGTCCGGCGGGCCCTGCTTGCGTCCGCGTCCGGCGGAACCGGTGGCTCCAGCGGCCACGGCGGCGGCGCGGCACGGCGGCATCGGCGGCTCGAGCGGCAGCAGCGGCGGCGGCGGCGGCAGCCGTGGCCGGCGGCACTGGGTCCGCTCATTCCGCCGTCTCGACCCGCGGCGTCTACAACACCCTCCCCGGCGGCGCCGCGACCGACCCGGGTTCACCGAACGCCGTCAAGCTCGGGGGGAGCACGATCACTCCCGGCAGCGCGGGGGTCAACGCCGGCTCGAGCCTGCGCTCGATCCCGATGCCGATGATCATCGTGCTCGTCCTACTCGGACTCGCCGCGCTCAGCGGGGGCGGGGTCGCGATTCGCCGCCGTGTCGCCACTCGCCACGGCACCTAAGCGGACCGCGCCGCGCGTGCGGGCCGCCGCCAAGGCGGGCTCGCGCGCCGCGCGCCGCTGGGTCAGCGTCGACCGCGCGCTCGGGCTCGGGCTTGGGCTCGTCCTGGCGGCGATCGCGTTCGTGACCAGCGGCGGGGTCGATCTCGGGCCGAACACCTGGACCGAGATCGCGATCGTGTTCGGCGGTGCCGCCGTCGGCATCGCGGCGCTGCTGCTGTCCGCTCCGGGCCGGCTCTGGGGCGGCACGGCTCTGCTGCTGTTCGCCGCCCTCGCGGCGCTGACCGCGATCTCGATCTCGTGGTCGGTGCAGCCGTCGGATTCCTGGGTCGAGGCCAATCGCACGATCGCCTACCTGGCGGCGTTCGGTGGCGCAATCGCCCTCTCACGCCTGCTCCCGCTGCGCTGGCCGGCGATCGTGGGGGCCATCTGCGTGGCCAGCACGATCCTGTGCGGGTACGCGCTGCTCGTGAAGGTCTTCCCGGCCACGCTCGACCCGAGCGAGGTGCTGGGACGACTCCGGGCGCCCTTCGACTACTGGAACGCCGTCGGGTTGATGGCGGCGCTGGGGCTGCCCGCCCTGTTGTGGGCCGCCACCCGCCGGGAGGGCAGCAGGCCATTCCGGGCCTTCACCGTTCCGGCCATAGCCGTCCTGGTGATCGTCCTGATGCTCTCCTACTCCCGCGGGGCGCTGCTCGTGGCTGTCCTGGGGCTGGCGCTGTGGTTCGCCATCGTGCCGCTGCGCCTGCGCGGCGCGCTGATGCTGTCGCTCGGCGCCGCCGGCGGGGCGGTGGGGGCCGCCTGGGCGCTGGCCACACATCCGCTCACGCGGGACCAGGTGTCGCTCTCCTCGCGCACGACCGCCGGCCACTCCTTCGGACTGATACTGGTGCTGCTGCTCGCCTTCCTGACCTTGGCCGGGTTCGCCGCCGCGTTCGCCATGGACCGGATCGAGCTCGGCGACGTGACGCGCCGGCGCATCGCGATCGGCCTGATCGCCGTCGTCGCCTGCGTCCCGCTGGCGGGCATCGCCGGGATGGCCGCCTCCTCGCGCGGGCTGACCGGCCAGGTCTCGCACATCTGGAGCACGCTGACGAGCACGAAGGGCGGCGTGAGCGACAGCGCCAGCCGCCTGGTGCAGGTCTCCAACAGCCGTGCCCGCTACTGGAGCGAGGCGATCAAGGTGGGCGATCACTCGCTGCTCAAGGGCGCCGGAGCGGCCGGTTACGGCACGGCGCGCCTGCGCTACACCTCCGACAAGCTGCTCGCCCAGCACGCCCATGGCTACGCGTTCGAGACGTTCGCGGACTTCGGGCTGATCGGCCTCGTCCTGAGCGCCGCGCTGCTCGCCGCGTGGTCGGTGGCGGCGGCCCGCACGATCGGCGTGCGCAACCGACTGCGCGCAGCGCCGGCGGCCATACGCCGCCGCCTCGGTCGCGAGTCGGCCGAGCCCGACCCCGAGCGGGCGACCCACGCCGTCGTCGCGGTGCGCACCGAGGCCCAGTCCGCCGAGCGGATCGGCCTGCTGACCCTGCTCGTGGTCGTCGTCGTATTCGGGCTGCACTCGGCGATCGATTGGACCTGGTTCGTGCCCGGCGTGGCGCTGCCGGCCCTGATCTGCGCCGGCTGGCTGGCCGGGCGTGGGCCGCTCGCCCACCCCACCGGACTGGCCGTTCCGAGACCGAGCATCGTCTCGGCGCGCGGCGCCGCCGCGGCGCTGCTGGCGGCCGTCGCGCTCGTCTGCGCCTGGACGATCTGGCAGCCGCTGCGCTCGGCCGACGCCGCCGACTCCTCGGTGGCCGCGCTGGGCGCGGGCAACGCCAGGGCGGCGCTGGCCGACGCGCGCACGGCGGCCGCCCGCAACCCGGTCGACGTCGAGCCACTGTGGGACCTGTCGGCGATCTACGCCGCGATCGGCGACCCCGGAGCGGCGCACGCCGAGCTGACTCGCGCCGTCCGCCTGCAGCCCGCCAATCCTGCGACATGGCTGCAACTCGGGGAGTACGATCTCCAGCTCGGTCGGCGGCAAGAGGCGATCGCCGTCTTGCAGGCCGGGCTGTATCTCAATCCGTACTCGCCGGAGGCGCAGAGTGCGGCCGCTCAGGCGAGCGCCCCCGTGCCGGTGCCGAGCGTGCCCGCTCGTGCGCGCCGTCGCGCCAGATGAACCCGGCCGGCTGATCCCGACCCGTCCTCGCCGCCCGACCCGTCCTCGCCGCCCTCGCCGCCCTCGGTGTCTGTGTGGTCGCTCCCGGGCGGGCCGCCCCCACCTCTCACCCCACGCAACCTCCATTTCGTGACCTCTCGCCGGCTGGCCCGGGCGGCGTGGAGCTTAACTGGTGTCTGACAGCCATTAAGTACCCTGACTCCCCGGTGGTCGGGTCGAGATACCACCAAATGGTTGTGACCCGGCCCCTCCGCCTCGGCCGGACCCCTGCGCCGCCCTCACGCCGCAACCGGCCCCCTCACCGGACCGGCCCCCTACCCTCAGCGGCCCGGGGCCCTCACCGCTCGCCCCGCGCGAGCAGCATCCGCCGCCACCCCGGCACCCCGCCCACCCCACGGACGGTGACGGCCCCGAAGCCGAACTCGTCCAGCAACTGGGCCAGCGAGCGGCGCGTGTAGAGGTGGAGGTGGTCTCCGAGCGGCTCGCTGTAGCGCTCGATCCCTCGCAGCGCCAGCGCCATGCGCGGGTGATCCGGGGTGGTCACGAGCAGCCGCCCCCGCGGCGCCAGCACCCGCCTGACCTCCGAGAGCCAGCGCGCGGTGTCGCTGACATGCTCGATCACCTCGCTCGCCCAGACCACGTCGAAGGACGAGTCCTCGAGCGGCAGGTCGCCGTCAAGCGGAGCGAGTCGGAAGTCGAGTCCGGGATGGGCCGCCCGGGCACGACGCAGCGCCGCCTCGGCGACATCGATGCCGATCACCGACACGCATCGCGCGGCGAGGATGGCCGTGAACGCCCCCGCGCCGCAGCCGAGGTCGAGAGCCCGATCGCCGGCGCGCACCCCCGCGCCGAGAAAGTCCCTGCGCAGGGCCAGGTCGGGCACGCTCAACTCAGCCGGGAGGCGCTCCCACAACTCCTCGTAGTAATCCTGCACAGCGGGACCGTATCCGCCCGACCGATCGGCCGGAACGGCCGGTTCGACGGGCCGCTCTGGCCAAATCGGCTCGACATCGTCAAGTTGGCGCGTCTAGAGTGGGTTGACGGGGTAACCAGCCCCCGTCCAGGCGATGTCCGGCGCACCCATTCGCTTCATCGAGGCTGTTCGTCCCGACCCTTTGGCACCGCAATGAATCGGCGGTTGCTCGCGGTCGCGCCCGTCGACGATCCCCGTGGAGCCGAGATCCACTTGCTGCGGCTGCTCGCCGGCCTCGCCTGGCGGGGCTGGGCGATCACGCTCACGACCCCGCGGCGTGGACGGCTGGCGCGAGCGGGGGCGGAGCGCCTCTTCGTCGATGACTACGTCGAGCGGGTCGAGGGGTTGATCTCGGCATGAAGGTCGGCTTCGACAGCCGCCCGGCCAAGGACGCCCGCGGCATCGGGCGCTACGCCCGCTGCCTGCTCGCTGCGCTGATCGAGTCCGATGGCGTCGAGCTGACCGAGACGCACGAGCCCCGCCGATGCGATGTGTTCCACTCGCCGTGGATCGACGGCGCCCTGCTCCGCTCGCCGGTGCCGATGGTCGTCACGCTGCACGATCTCGTCCCGCTCAAGCGGCGCGGTGAGTACCTGCGCTCGGGCATCCGCTTCAAGCTCCGGTATCTGGCCGTGCAGCGCGCCGTCCGCGTGATCGTGCCCACCAAGGCGGTGGCCGACGACGCGATCGCGCTGCTGGATATCCCCGCGGATCGGATCCGGGTGATCCCGGAGGCGGTCGCGGCCGCGCTCTCGGTGCGCCCCGACGGCGAGGTGCACAAGGTCCGCGATCACTTCAAGCTCCCCGAGGACTACCTGCTGTGGGTCGGCGGGCTGCAGACGCCCGACCCGCGCAAGCGCGTGGCGGCCCTCTCCCGCGCGAGCCGGACGATGCCGCTCGTGCTGGTCGGAGCCACCGGCCGCTGGTCCCGAGAGCTCAAGGACGTGACCCTGACCGGCGTCGTCACCGACGATGAGTTGGCGGCGATCTACACCGGCGCGCACGCGCTGGTGTTCCCGAGCGACGACGAGGGCTTCGGACTGCCGCCGATCGAGGCGCTCGCCTGCGGGACGCCGGTCGTCGCCTCCGACGTGCCGGCCCTGCGCGAGGTGCTCGAGGGACGCGCCACGCTGGTTCCGGTCGACGACCTCGACGGCCTCCTCGCCGCGGCCGAGGCGGCGCACCGGCCGGCCCCGCCGCCGCCTGGCTGGACCTGGGCCGACGCCGCCGAAGCGACGATCGAGGTCTACGAGGAAGCTCAGCACGCCCCCGCGAAGTGGCGCGGCGCCCGCAGGCGCCGGGGCCGGAAGGCGGCCGGCGAGGGCGTGTCCGATCGCGGCCCGAAGCGCCGCGCTACCACCGAGCCGGCCCTGCTGGCACCGGGCATCGAGGACGAAGCCTGACGGCGCGGATCATCGGCTCTCCAGCAGCAGCGTCACGGGCCCATCGTTGACCAGCTCGATCTCCATGTGGGCCCCGAACACGCCGCGGCGGGCCTCGAGCCGCGCGCTGAAGCGCTCGTACAGAGGCTCGGCCACCTCCGGCGGCGCGGCCGCGGTGTAGCTCGGGCGGTTGCCGCGGCGCGTGTCGGCGTACAGCGTGAACTGGCTCACGCACAGCACCTCGCGGCCCCCGAGGGCCACGTTCATGCGCCCGTCGTCATCGGGGAAGACGCGCAGAGCGCGGACCTTGTCGGCCAGCCGGTCAGCGTCCTGCTCGGTGTCTCCGGTGCCGACGCCGAGCAGCACGAGCAGCCCGTCGCCGATCTCCGAGATCCGCTCGCCCCCGACCGACACCGCGGCGCGGCTGACCCGCTGCACGAGGGCCCGCACGCGCCGGCTCAGACTTCCCGCAGCTCGGCGGCCGCCTGCTCGGGCGCGACGATGTTGAGGTTCACGCCGGCGCCGAGCTCGAGCCCGGCCAGGGTCGTGAGGCGGGGCACGATGTCGATCCGCCAGCAGAAGTACTCCGAGCCCTGGGGTGCGGTCCTGACCCACATGTTCAGCGGCGGAATCGCGCCGAGCCGGCGGCCGAGTCGCCCGAGCGCGTCGTGCAGCAGAGCCGCACCGATCGGTCCGTCGTCCTCGAAGCGCGACCGTGGCACGCGGGGCGCCAGCAGCAGCTGAAACGGCGAGCGGGCCCCGAACGGGGACATCAGCACGGCCTCATCGTCGATGGCCACGATCCGCTCACGCTGACGCACCTCCTGCTGGACGAGGTCGGCGAGCAGGTTCCCGCCCAGGGTGCGGGTGGCGTAGGCGCCGAAGCGCTCGCGCTCGCGCGCGATCGCCGCCGGCACGAAGTCAAGCGCATACAGCTGCGCATGGGTGTGCGGCAGCGAGGACCCGGCCTCGCGGCGCTCGTTGACGATCAGGTGCAGGCAGGCGGCGTCGGAGTGCACGCGCATCCGCTCGCGCCAGACGTTCATCGCGTCGGCGACCTGCTCGGCGCTGAGCTCCCCGAGCGAGACCACCGGCGTGGGGGCGTTGACGATCAGCTCGTGGTGGCCGCGGGCCGGCCCGGCCCAGAACAGGTCCCGGTCGGCGTGGGGCGCCGGCTCGGGCGACTCGGGGTCGAGCGCCGGATACAGGTTCGGGACCACGCGCACCACCCACCCGGGTGTGTCCGGAGGCCCACCGCCGGGCCGCACCGCGTACAGCTCGGGCGGCGTGCGGTCCTCGTGCCCCTCGGCGAAGGGGTCGGTCTCGGGGTCGATCGGCTCCGGCGGATCGGCGTGCAGAGCACCGCCGGGACGTCCCGCCCGGGCCCCGGCGACGATCGACCGCTGTCCGCTGAGCGGGTCGATCCTGACCTCAGGCAAGCGTCTTCTCCATCGCGACGTGCTCGATCCCGGCCTCCACGAACACGCGCCCGCGGGCACGGTAGCCGGCCTGCTCGTAGAGCTCGCGGGCGTAGGTCTGCGCGTGGAGCACGAGCCGGCGCCCGCCGGCAGCCCGCGTCTCGACCTCGGCGGCGTCGAGCAGCGCGGTGGCGATCCCGCGGCGGCGCATCGAGGCCAGGACGGCCAGCCGGCTGAACTGGGCGGTGGAGCCGACCATCAGCACGCGACACGTGCCAACCACCTCGCCGTCCATGACGGCCACCAGATGGAGCGCCTCGGGGTCGCGGCCGTCGGCCTCCTCGTTCTCGGGCACGCCCTGCTCGTTGCAGAAGACGTCGTGGCGCAACTCGAGCAGATCTCGCATCTCGATCTCGCCGCGGGCGGGGCGAACGTCGTAGAGCACCGTGTCCGTCATTGCATCGCGTAGCGCTTGATGTCGGAGGCGAGCTGCTGGGCGCTCTCGTACGGCCCCGCGTGGTCGTACGTGATCGCTCCACTGCGATCGATGAACACGGTCTGGGGGTAGTAGGTCCGGGCCTGGATCGTCCCCGCGATGGCCTCGTCGGGGTCCGTGTAGCTCGGGTAGGTGACCGGGAACTGCTTCAGGAACGTCGCCGCCGCCGCCTTGCTGTCCTTGCCGTCGACACCGATGAAGGCCACGCGCCGACCGTAGGCCGCGGCCACCCGCTGGTAGACGGGGAACTCGGACTGACAGGGCCCGCACCACGAGCCCCATTTGTTCACGACGATCGGATACCCCTTGAGCGAGGCGAGCCGGGCCGAGAACGCCTTCGCGCCCCCGCCCAGCAGCTGGTTGGCCTGGTCGTGCAGCGAGACCAGCGGAGCGGGTGAACCCTTGAAGTCGACGGTGATCTGGGAGGGTGGCGGAGCGGCGTTCTTGGCCGTCGATCCACATCCGCCGAGCAGGACGCCGAGGACCAGCAGGCAGGCGGTGACGGATGCGCGTGGAGCCACGTGGCGAAGCTTGCCACAGCGCCCACCGCGGGTCCCGCGAGGCCGCCACCCCTATCTGCTTAAATACCGGCTATCCTCCAAGCCGGGCAGGCGAGGGGGAACTCGCTTCTGACGCTTCACCTCGTCGTACTCGGCGCATCCGCTCGAGTCACCTTGAGTCGCTACGACCTACCGCCGCGGCTCGCTCATTCCAGACGCAACCTTCCAATCTCCGATGGGTGCTTCCACCCCCTTTCCGAGCCCTGCCGCGATCGCGCGTGCCGAGAAGCTCACTCGTGAGCGTTTCATCCACGAGGGCGAAACAATTGAAGATGCTTTGGCACCCGGCTCCGCCCGTCGGCGGGCGCTGGACGCCGCGCTGGCCGAGCTCGACGCCGGAGCGACGCAGCCGTCGATCGAATGGCGGCGCCAATTCGCGCTCCTGCTCGGCCTCGAGCGCCTGCTGTCCGAGGACGAGCCCGCGCTCGTCGACGGGACGGTCCTCTCGGCCCACCAGGTCGACGCGCTCTCGGGCACGCTGACCGCGCTGCTGGCCGAGGCGCAGCGCTCAACCGCCAGCGGCAACGGCTACGGCGGCCCCAACGGCGCCGCCGCGATCGAGCCCGAGCAGCTCGCTTCCTCGGCGATCCCCGGTGAGGAGGAGGAGGACCTCGAGGAGGGCGAGCCCGACGAGGAGCCCCAGGACTGGGAAGATGATCGCGACGTCGACGAGGACGTCGAGCAGCTCGCCGAGCAGCCCGAGGATCCCAATGCCGCCCGGCGCTTCTGGTTCGAGCACGCCACGGGCGCCGGCAAGACGGTGGCCGCGCTCGGGTTCGTCGAGGCCTCGCGCACCGGCGGCGTCCTGATTCTCACCCACCGCCGCAACCTGGTCGACCAGTTCCACGGCGAGCTGCGCGACCGCGGCTACCGCGATCGCATCAGCGGCCCGCTGCTCGACGGCAAGGACTCGGCCAGCGGCCCAGTGACCGTCGAGACCTATCAGTGGTTCGTCCGCAACGCCGGTCGGATCTCCGACGCGTACACGATCGTGATCTGCGACGAGGCCCACACGGCGCTGGGCGAGAAGACCTCGGCCGCGATCCGCGGCTGGTCGGGTCCGATCTTCGTCGGCATGACGGCGACCGGCGCGCTGATCGCCCGCCACGTCACCGACCTCTTCCCCACGCAGACCTCGCGCTTCGACCTCGCCCAGGCGGCGCGACGCGGCGTCATCTCGCCGCTGCGCTGCATCCGGATCCCGCCCGGACCGGGGGTCAGGACGATTGCCAAGGTGCCGTTGCGCCGCGGCGAGGTGGACACCGAGTTCGATCAGGAGATGCTGGCCGAGCTGCTCGACCAGACGCCGTTCAACGTCGCCATCGCCGACCTCTACAAGACGCGCTTCAACGGCGTCCCCGGCGTCGTCTACGCCGCCGGCGTGCGCCACGCCTACAACGTCGCCCAGTCCTTCCGCGACCTCGGGATGAAGGCCCAGGCCGTCTCGGGCGAGACGCCGAAGCGTCAGTTGGCCAAGATCCTCGCCGACTACGAGTCGGGCAAGATCGACGTGCTGGTCAACGCCCAGCTGCTGGCCGAGGGCTGGAACTCGCCGCGGGCGACGATCTGCATGCATCTCGCGCCCACCGCCTCCAAGCGCATCTACCAGCAGCGCGTGGGTCGCGTCACGCGACGCCATCCCGGCAAGGAAGCGGGAATCGTCGTCGACTTCGTCCATCCCGCGACCAAGCACGACGACCCGGTGGTGACGCTGCACTCGCTGCTCGATCGCGATGTGTACCGCGGCGGCGCCATCGTCGTCGGCCCGGTGCGCCGCGGCCGTGGCCGCCGGGTGCGCGTCGAGCGCCGGGTGCTCCCCGTGACCCCTGATCCCGAGCGGCGCGCCGAGGTCTTCGAGCGCGAGCTGTGGCGGATCGCGGTCGACCACCTCGATTACGGCGAGCAGCACGTGTGGGCGGCGCTGGCCGGCGCCCGGGTCGCGCCGAACGGCTGGCGCCGGGCGAAGGCGATGCTCCACTTCGATCGCGGCGGCGAGCTCAAGCGCCGCTTCCTCCTCACCGCCCTGCAGCGCAACCGCAACCCGCAGCTGCGCCTGCGCGCTCTCCAGGAGATCGCCGCCAGCCGAGATGCCGAGGCATTCGACAGCGCCGTCGACATGTTGGCCGGGTGGCCGCGCGACGAGCGCCGCGAGGGCGTCAAGATCATGCTCCAGGCGCTGGCCGAGCGCCGGATCGGCCGCCGCGACCAGGCCAATGCGTGGATCTGGCGGATGGCCGAGTACACGCGCGAGGTGCACGAGGAGTACGCGGTGCAGCGGTGGCCGGAGACCAAGCGACTGCTCGGGCTGCTGGTCAACTCGAGCGGCGCCGCCCACGCCCGCAACGCCCGCCGGCTCGTGCACGCCTCGCGCAAGGAGGATCGCCGGCTCTCGGCCGCGCTGCTGGCCGCGGCGCTGGCCCACACGCCGGAGGCCGAGGAGGCGCTCCGCGGCGCCCGCACCCGGATGGCCCGCAAGCCGGCCGCGCTGGCCCGGGAGCTGCTGCGCAACTTCCCCAAGGGCAGGCGCGGCAAGAGCCGTCGCCGGCGCAAGACCGGAGGCGGCGGCGAACAGGCCGCGAACGCCGGCCGCCAGGCAGCCGGAACCGCGGTCGACGTGGCCGAGGACGAGGACCGGCTTGACGACGACGATCTGCTCGACGACGACGACGGCCCGACGCAGGACGTCGTGGACGAGGCGTTCGACGGGGCCGATGACGATGATGCCGACGACTCACCGCTCGACGAGGACGCCCGGGCGGAGGTGGATGATTCAGTGCACGAGGCGCTCGCCGAGACGCGGGCGCTGGGCGGCAAGCACGACGAGGAAGCGGCAGCGTGACCCTGGAAGAGGGATCGTCGGGCCGCTCCCCGGTGCCTGAGCCCGATCCGTTCGGCAATTCGGCCACCGTCCAGAGCGCCGGCGTGCTCGGCAGCGTCGGCACCGTCCGAAGCGCCGGGGTCATCGGCAGCGCGGGAACGGTCCGCAGCGCCGGTGTGATCGGATCGGCCGGCACCGCATCGTCCAGTGGCGTAGTCGGCAGCGCCGGCGTGGCCGGGAGCTCCGGCGTGCTGCTCAGCGCCGGCGTGCTGCTGTCGGCCGGCGTGCTCGGCAGCGCGGCGATCGTCGCGGGGCTGGGCAACGCCGGCTGCGTGGCGTGTGTCGGCTGTGTCGGCTGTGTCAATTGCGTCGGCTGCGTGGGCTGTGTCGGTTGCGTCGGCCTGCGGGGCGCCGTCGGCGCCGTGGGGCGCCGGGCCAGCTGAGGTGTGATGCCCGCGCTTGGACTGGTCAACTGGGACGAGATCCCGGAGCGCCGCGTCGAGGCCGGTGACATCGCCTTTCGCCGCCGTCGTCTCGGCGCCGCCGCCGGCAGCGCCCGGATTGGCTGCAGCCTCTACGCCGTCGACGCCGGCGCGCGCCAGATGCCGCTGCACGAGCACGGCGACGAGGAGGAGATCTTCTTCGTACTCGAGGGCGACGGCCTCAGCGTGCACGGCGACGGCTCCTGCGAGATCCGCGCCGGAGACACGATCGCCCACCCGCCGGAGACGGGCGCCCACACCCTGATCGCCGGCCCCGCCGGCCTGCGCCTGCTCGCCTTCGCCAGCGGCACCGACACGAGCCTCACCTGGCTGCCGCGCGCCGGCGTGATGTGGGCCGGACCGCGCTGGGTGCCGCTCGACTCGCCGCACCCGTTCAAGGCCGAGGCCGCCGCCGGACCCCTGACGCCTCCGCCCCCCGGGCCCCGTCCCGAGAACGTGGTGGCACTCGGCGATGTCGACACGGGTCCGTTCCCGGGTGCCGAGGTCCGCGCCCTGGGGCACGCCGGTGGGGCGCTCCGGTCCGGGCTCAACCATGTGACGCTGGCCGCCGGCGGCTCCGGCGCGCCGGCACACTGCCACGCGCTCGAAGAGGAGCTCTTCATCATGCTCGAGGGTGACGGGACGCTGAGGCTCGGCGCGGACGAGCACCCAATCCGCGCCGGCGACGTCATCGCCCGGCCCCCGGCGACGGGCGTCGCGCACTCGCTGCGGGCAGGTGATGGCGGGCTGACGTATCTCGCGTACGGGACGCGGGTCGCGGGCGACAGCGTGTACTACCCGGAGCTGGGGAAGGTGCGCCTGCGCGGGCTGGGCGTACTGTTGGACGTGCCTTCGGCGGGGTAGGGTCCGAGCGGTCTGCGCCGGCGGGTGCGCGGGGCGGGGCGGGGAGGGCGACGCGGGCGGCGCGCGGGGTTCGTGGCGTAAACGTCTTGCTGGGGAAGGGGGATCTGGGGGCGGGCTCGGCGGGGCTGGCGAGGGCTGGCGGGGCCGGCGCGGGCGGGGCCGGCGCGGAGGTCAACGCACCGGATTCCGAGGGTGCTTAACTGCCCAAATCAGGGGTCCAAATCCGCTCCTTGGCCACCTAAGCGCCTGTCCGGTGCTTAGGCGCACAAAGTCGCCCGGGAGCGGGCAATTTGTGGAGATAAGCACGCCTGGAATCCGGGGCATCGCGGGGAAGTCGGGGCGTCGGGGCGTCGGTCGTCAGGGCCCCGGCGGCGGACCCGTCCCGTCCACCCGTGGCAGATCCCGCCACGCCCCCGGCACCCGCCAGCCACCACTCGCCGGCCGCCAGCCCGAGCCCCGCCACCCACCGCACGAGCCCCCTCAACCCTCTTCCCCAGCAGCCGTTTACGCCCCGAGCCCCGCCCAGCCCCAGGCCAGCCAACCGCCCACCGCCAGCCACCCCCCAACCGCCACCCGCCACCGGACAACTACCCCCCCACCCCCGCAGTTCCCCCCCTCCGACCCCGCCACCGACCGGCCGAAGACATCACCAGAGCCATGCACGCTGTGACCGAACCCCCGATCGTCAGGCTGCTGATCGCCGACGACCATCCGCTGGTCATCCTCGGGGTGCGGCGGGCGCTGGAGGCGGACGAGCGGATCGAGATCGTGGGTGAGGCGCACTCCGGGCCGGAGCTGATGGCACTAGTGGAGCGCCGCGCGCCGAGCGTGGTGCTGCTCGACCTGTGGATGCCCGGCGTGGCGGGCACCGAGTGCATCGAGCAGATCCACGACCAGTGGCCGCAGACGACGATGATCGTGTTGTCAGGGTCAGACGATCGGGAGTCGATCGACGCCGCGCTGCATGCCGGCGCCTCGGCCTACATCGTCAAGAGCGCGTTTCCGACCGACGTCGCGTCGGTGATCCGGCAGGCGTCGGCCGGCGCGGTTTTCCACGCGCCGTCGCGTCCGGCGCCGGCCGAGGCGACGGACGACGGTCCGCGTCCCGTCTCGCTCACAGAGCGGGAGCAGGCGGTGCTCGACGGCGTGGTCGCCGGCATGACCACATCCATGATCAGCGAGAGCCTGTGGGTGAGCGAGCACACGGTCAAGTTCCACCTGACCAACATCTACCGCAAGCTCGGCGTCGCGAACCGCGCCGGCGCCGTGCGCTACGCACTCGAGCACGACATGGTCGCGCGCGGCGGCCACTCGGCCCCGCTCAGGCGACCAGGTGCACTTCGCCCGCGTCCAGCGCCACGCGGCCGCTGCGTGTGAGCACGACCAGTCGCCCGTCGCCGTCGATTCCCGCGCCCTCCCCCTCGCCCGTCGCCCAGCGGATGTGGCGCCCGAGCAGCGCGTCGCGCGCGCGCACCGCCGCCAGCACGGCCCCGGATTCGGCGGCGGTCCAGCGCTCGAGCGCCGTGAGCAGACGCGCGAGCACTCCCTCCAGCGCCTCCGGGCCGAGTCCCATCGTCGTCGCACGTGCGTGCAGCTCCGCCGGCAGGTCCTCCATGCGGACGGCCACGTTGAGCCCGATCCCCAGTACCGCCCAACGCTCCTGAGGGCGACCCTCGACCAGGATGCCGGCGATCTTGCGCCCTCCGATGAGCACGTCGTTGGGCCACTTGACCTGCGCGTCGTCCCCGACCACCTCGGCCACGGCGACCCCGGCGGCCAGGGGCAGGAGGCGGCAGGGGTCACGGATGAGCACCGAGCAGAGCAGCGAGCGGCCGGGCGGCGCGGCCCAGGTGCGCCCCTGGCGCCCCCGGCCCGCCGACTGCTCGGACGCCGTGACGAGCGTCCCGTGCGGCGCTCCGGCGGCTGCGAGCGCGCGGGCGCGATCGTTGGTCGACCCGATACTGCGCAGATGCAGGCGCGGATAACCGAGCCGCAGCGGTCCCGGACCAGCCGGAGCCCCGCTCCGACCTCCCGGACCAGCCGGTGCCCCGCTCCCATCCCCCGTATCTCCGGCTCCGCCGCTCACGCCGCCCGCAGCCGCAGCTCATCGTCGACGGCGAGGCCCAAGTGCCCGGCGGCGTCGCCCTTGCTGACCGCGATCGCCAGCATCCGACGGCTGTCCTCGTAGACCAGCAGCTCGCCCTCGGGCACGTCCGCGAACGTGCGCACGAAGGGCGCGTCCGCGGCGCCGGCGCCGGTCTCGATGCGAACGCGGCGGCCGAGCTTGAGGCCGGCGCCGACAAGGTCCTCGTGGGCGACGTTGAGCTGTACGTTGCCGAACCGGTCGATCGAGATCGCGTGGGTGACGAACGTCTCTCCGTCGCGCGCCGGGGGCGGCAGGGTGATCACGACAAGGGACTCGGGGTCGCACGGATCGCCGACCTCGGCGAGGGCGGCGCCGGCGGCGAGCCGGGCGGCCACCGGAGCGAAGATGTCGCGCCCGTGGAAGGTCGCCGACAGCGGCTCGAGCCGGTACGGAGACCGGGCGATGTCGGCCGCCTCGATGACGCCGCCATGGGCCGCGGCGGCGAGCGAGAGCAGGCCGTTGTCGGGGCCCACGAGGATGCGCCCGTCCTCCAACCCGATCGCGACCGCGCGCCGCTCGGCGCCGACGTCCGGGTCGACGACGGCCAGGTGGACCCCGGCGGGCATGTACGGCAGCGCCCCGCGCAGGGCGATCGCCCCGGCGCGGATGTCGTGGCGGGCAACGCCGTGGGTGATGTCGATCACGCGCGCCTCGGGACAGACCGACGCGATCACCCCGTGGCAGACGCCGACGAAGTCATCGTCGAGTCCGTAGTCCGAGAGGAAGGTGATGACCGGCGCGCTCACTGATCCGACACGGCGTCGGCGAGCAGCGCGTCGAGCAGGCCGTCGATGTCGTGGCGGGACGCCTCGACGTGGGGCGCGAGCCCGCGCTCGCGCAGCGCCTCGCTGGTGACCGGGCCGATGCTCACCAGCCGGATGCCGGCCGGGAGCTCGCCGTCGATCGAGTCGAGGAAGTAGCGCACGGTCGAGGATGAGGTGAAGGTCACGTAGTCGGCCGCGCGCGCGGCCGCCAGCTCCGCCGCGGACAGCGGCTCGGCGACGGTCTCGTACAGGGTCATGACCTCGACCTCGGCTCCGCGCTCGCGCAGCGCATCGGGGAGCACGTCACGGGCCTCGGCCGCGCGGGCGACGAGGGCACGCTGCACCGGGAAATCGGCCAAGGCCTCGATCAGTCCCTCGGCCACGAACCTCTCCGGCACGACGTCGGCGATCACGCCGCGCTCGTGCAGCGCGCGGGCGGTCCCGGGCCCGATCGCCGCGACGCGCGCGCCGGCCAGGGCCCGAGCGTCGAGGCCCGCGGCGGCCATGCGATCGAACAGGAGCCGGACCCCGTTGGGGCTCGTCAGGCACACGAGGTCGTAGCGGCCCAGCTCCGGCGCGGGGCCGTCGAGTGGGACGATCCGGATCGCCGGCGCCTCGACGACGGTGGCGCCGAGCTCACGCAGGCGCACGGCCAGGCCGCTGGCCTGAGCCCGCGCGCGGGTGACGGCGACCGAGACACCGGCCAGCGGCCGGCGCTCGAACCATTGCAAGCGCCCACGCAGCGCGGCCACGGCGCCGAAGACGGCGATCGCGGGGGCCCGGATGCGCTCCGTCGCCGCCACCGCCGCGATCGTCTGAAGCGTTCCGCCGACGACGCGCTGGTCCTCGAAGGTGCCGCGCTGGATCACGGCCGCCGGCTCGGTCGGGTCGCGTCCGCCCGCGATCAGCCGCTCGGTGATCGCGGGCAGCTGCTTGACGCCCATGTACACGACGAGCGTCCCCGGGAATCGGGCCAGCGCCGCCCAGTCGAGCGCGGACTCGGGCTTCGCCGGGTCCTCGTGACCGGTGAGAAAGGCGACCGAGCTGGCCGCGTCGCGGTGCGTGACCGGGATGCCGGCGTACGCGGTCGCCGCCACGCCGGCGGTGACGCCGGGCACGACCTCGAACGGGATGCCGGCGGCGCGAAGCGTCTCGGCCTCCTCGCCACCCCGGCCGAACACGAACGGGTCTCCGCCCTTGAGCCGCAGCACGCTGCGCCCCGCGCCGGCCCGCTCGACGAGCAGCCGCTCGATCTCCGCCTGGGGCTTGGACGGGCCGCCGCCCTCCTTGCCCACGTAGTGGAGCTCGGCGTCGGGCCGGACGCCGTCGAGGGCCCGGTCGGGAATCAGGCGGTCATAGACGATGACGTCGCAGGCGGCGATCAGCTCCAGCGCACGGGCGGTGAGCAACCCGGGATCACCGGGGCCGGCGCCGACGAGATAGACGCGCCCGTTCACCGCGCGGACGCCTCCCCGGCCGCCAGCAGCTCCGCGGCCCCGGCGCTCAGCATCCGCTCGGCGACGAGCGTGCCCGCACCGGCGAGGCCCGCATCGGCGAGCTCGAGGCGATCCGTCAGCCAGGCCGATCCGTCAGGCGCACCGACCCAGCTGCGCAGCTCGAACCGGTCCTCGCCCAGGCGGCGAGCGTGGGCGCCGACGGCCGTGTTGCACGAGGCGCCCAGCGCGCGAACGAGGTCACGCTCGGCGCCGACGCATGCGGTCGCGCCGGAATCGACGAGGGGCTCGAGCGCGGCCTCGTCGACAGATCCGGAGCGGGCCTCGAGCGCAAGGGCACCCTGCCCGGCGGCGGGGATCAACTCGTCGAGCACGCCGTCGGCCTCGCCGGCGCGACCCAGGCGCTGCAGTCCGGCCAGCGCGAGCACCAGCGCGTCCACCTGGCCGGCGGCGAGCTTGCGCAGGCGGGTGTCCACGTTGCCGGTGATGGGGATCACCTCGAGGTCCTCACGCTCGGCCCGGATCTGGGCCTGACGGCGCAGGCTGCTGGTGCCCACCGTCGCCCCGTGGGGAAGCGCGGTCAGCGACTCCGCGCCGCAGATCGCGTCGCGGGCGTCGGCGCGCTCGGGGATCGCCACCAGCACGAGCCCGGGAGCCAGTTGGGCGGGCACGTCCTTGGCCGAGTGGACGGCGAGATCGATTTCGCCGTCGAGCAGCGCCCGCTCGAGCTCCGACACCCAGCGCGACTTGTCGGCGATCGCCGCGCCGCGATCGCCCGAGGTGGTGATCGGCACCACCTCGACCTCACCCGGCAGCCGGTCCGCGACCCATCTCGCCTGGGCCAGCGCGAGGGTGCTCCCCCGCGTCCCGATCCGCATCAGGGCCGCTGGCGGCGACGCGCCGGGAGGCTCCTCACCTCGGCGAGCCCGGCGTCGGGGTCAGAGACGGGATCCGCGTGGGAGACGAGCGCGCCGGCGTCGTCCTCGAGCGCGAACAGCTCACGGACGAGCTGCATCCGCGCATGGACGCGATCGTCGCGCAGCTCCTTCATTCGGACCGTCGGCTCGTGCATCAGCCGGTTGACCACCGCCCGGGCCAGCGCGTCGATGCGCTCGAGGTCGCGGTCCGAGGCGGATTCCCACTTGCCGGCGTTCTCGCGCACGACCTGCTCGGCGATCTCGGTCGAGCGCACCCGCAGGGCGGCCAGCGTCGGCAGCACCTCGAGCCCCCCGAGCCACGCCGCGAAGTGCTGGATCTCCTCCTCGATGATCCCCTCCGCCTTGCGCGCCTCGGCCTGGCGCACCCGGCGGTTGCGGGCGATCACGGCCTGGAGGTCGTCGATGTCGTAGAGCGACACGCCGGGAATCACGGCCGCCGAGGCGTCGATGTCCCGCGGCACGGCGAGGTCGGCGAGCAGGAGCGGACGGTGGCGTCGCAGCTCCATCACCTCGGCCAGCTCCTCGGCCTCGAGCACGAGATGGGGTGAGGAGGTCGCGGTGACGACGATGTCAGCGGTCTCGAGCTCGCGCGGGAGCTCGTCGAACGGCACCGTCTCGCCGCCGAACCTCCGCGCCAGCCCGATCGCCCGGTCGCGCCGGCGGTTGGCGACGAACACCGTGGTGGCGCCGCTGCCGGCCAGCGCCCGCGCGGTCAGCTCGCCGGTCTCACCGGTGCCGACGAGCAGCACCCGGCGCCCGGCCAGCTCGCCGAGCTGCTCGCGGGCCAGCCCGACGGCGACGCCGGCCAGGCTGAGCTGGCGCTCGCCGATGCCGGTCTCGGTGCGCACGCGCTTGCCCGTGGCCAGGGCCGCTTTGAACAGGTGGTTGGTCAGCGCGCCTGTCGCCTCCTTGGCCAGCGCGCCGTCGTAGGCCCGCTTGACCTGACCCTGCACCTCCGCCTCGCCGACGATCATCGAGTCCAGGCCGGCGGTGACGCGGTACAGGTGGCGGGCGGCCTCACAGTTGCGATGCGAATAGATCGCCGACGCGAGCCCGGTGGGTCGGATCCCGGCCTGCCGGGCGAGCATTGACAGCACGACGCTCTCCGCCTCCACCGGATCGCCGACGACGAGGTAGATCTCCGTCCGATTGCAGGTCGAGATCGCCACCGCCTCATGCACGTCGGCGGCACCGCGCAGGTCGCGCAGGAACTCGGCCGAGCGCTTGTCCGGCAGCGCGAGGCGCTCGCGGACCTCGACCGGCGCCGTCTTGTGCGAGACGCCGATGGCCAGCAGCTCGCTCACGGCACGTGCTCGAGGTCGCGCCCCGAGTCCTCCTGCGCTCGCCGCTCGAGCTCGCGGTTGAGCGCGACCAGGTCGCGCTCGGTCCGGCCCAGCCGGATCGCCATGATCGCGACGTAGATCAGCAGCAGGGCGACGAACACGATGTAGGCGCCGGCCACGTACTTGCCGGCGGTGTGCAGCGGCAGGGCGGGGGCGACGGCGAGCACGAGCGCGCTCATGACGGCGCCGCGCTGCGTCCGAGCGGCCGGATCGCGTCGTCCCCGAGCACCCGACGGCGCAGGGCCCGCAGCTGCATGCGCGTGCTCTTGGCCGTCAGCTCGTACTTCCACAGCGTCGCGAACAGCAGCGCGATGCCGACGAGCGAGACCAGGAACGTGAGCCGCATCGGTCCGGGCAGGTTGCCACCGCCGAGCGTCAGCACACGCGGGTGCACGAATCCCTGGGCGAGACGTACGGCGATGAAGTTGAGCGGTACGAAGGCGCTGGCGACGATCGCGAACACGCTCGCGTAGCGGGCCTGGCGCTCGGAATCGTCGATCGAGAAGCGCAGCGGCTGGTAGGTGGCGAAGAGCAGGAACACGATCAGGAAGGAGACCAGCGTCGGCTCGTTCCAGACCCACCAGTGCCCCCACGACGCCTTGGCCCAGATCGAGCCGGTGATCAGCGCCCCGAGCGCGAAGATCAGCGACATGTGGATCGCCACATAGGAGCGCATGTCCCAGGCCCGGTCGCCGGTGCGCAGGTGGCCGATCGCGAACAGGCCGCCGAGGATGAACCCGCACAGCGCGACGATGGCCAGCGGCACGTGCAGGTAGAAGATCTTCTGCACGAAGCCCTGATCGGCGTCGAGCGGTGCATAGAAGAAGACCAGTGCCAAGGCGACGCTGAGCGTCGCGACGGTGGCGAGGGAGAGGCCGCGAAGGCCCTTCCCATAATTGGGCGTGGGCGGCAAGAGAGTCATTCCTCCAGCAGGAAGTCGAACACCGCGTAGGCGAGCAGTGCGAAGACCACATCATAAAGTGCCAGCACCTCGAGCCACCTCAACGGCACCGATGCGGCACCATGGGCGGCCAGCGGCGCGGCCGCTCCGCGGGCCATCGCGATCAGCGCCGGGATCAGCAGCGGCAGGCCGATCACGGGCCCGATCAGGTCCCGCGCGCGGGTGTGGACGGCGATCGCCGAGACGAGGGTCCCGATCACGGCGATCCCGAGGTCGGCGAGCACGAGCACCACCGCCAGGCCCGGCAGCGCGGGTCCGAGCGAGGGCCCGAGCAGCAGCAGCCCGAAGGCCGGGACGGCGATCAGCTCGAGCACGACGAGGAACGTGAACAGCGCGGCCGCCTTGGCCAGCAGCAGCGACGTGCGGTCGACGGGCGCCAGCAGGAAGGCATCGAAGCCCCCCTGCTCGCGCTCGGTCACGAACAGCCGGTTGATGCCCAGCATGCCCGAGAACAGCACCGTGACGGTCAGCACCCCGGCCGCCAGCTGGCCGCTGATCGTCGCCTGGCCGAGCCCGAAATGGAAGATCACGAACGTCGTCACGGCGAACAGCGCCATCGCCGGGACCGTCTCGAATGTGCGCAGCTCGAGCCGCAGGTCCTTGCCCAGCACGGCCAGCGCCGTTCTCACGCGTACAGCTCCCGCACCTGCTCGGCGGTGACCGCGGCCGCCGGACCGAGCCACGCCGTCCGCCCGTCGCGCAGGCCGAGCGCGAGGTCTGCCTCGGCCAGCGCGGCCTGCGGATCGTGGCTGGTGAGCACCCGGGTGCGGCCGGACTCGCGCCCGATCAGCGGTTCGACCAACCCCGTCGCGGCCGGATCGAGGTTCGCGCGCGGCTCGTCGAGCAGGAGCAGAACCGGGTCGTGCAGCACGGCACGGCACACGGCCAACCGCTGCACCATCCCGCGCGAGAGCAGGCGCACCGGATCATCGCCCCGTCCACCCATCTTCACCGCCTCGAGGACCTGCTCGACGCGCTCCTCGGGCAGGCGGTACAGGCGCGCGTGGTAGCGCAGGTTCTCGCGCCCGCTCAGGTCGCGATACAGCAGCGGCTCGTGGGCCAGCAGCCCGAGTCGCCCCCGGACCGCGAAAGCCCGCTTGGGCAATGGCTCGCCGAGCACCGAGACCTCACCCTGATGCGGGCGCAGCAGCGTGGCCAGGATCCGCAGCAGGGTCGACTTGCCCGCCCCGTTGCGACCCAGCACGGCGAGCGTGGCGCCGGCCGGCACCTCGACCGAGACGTCGCGCAGCGCGGTTCGCTCGCCGAAGTGGCGGGCGAGGCCGCGCAGCTCAATGGCCGGCGTGCCCGCCATGGGCGCCGGTTCGTCCACCCTCGCGCTGCAGCGTCGCCACGACGTGCCGCAGGGTGGGGGCGATCACGGGAAAGAGCTCGTTGATCGCCTTGGGATTGCCGGGGAAGTTGATGATCAGGGTGCGGCCCGCGATCCCCGACACGCCGCGCGTGAGGATGCCGAGCGGCGTGTGGCGCAGCGACTCCGCGCGCATGGCCTCGGCGAATCCGGGCGCCTCGCGGTCGATCACGGCCCGGGTCGCCTCGGGCGTGACGTCATCCGGGGTCAGGCCCGTGCCGCCGGTGGTGAAGATCAGTGGGACCTCGGGCCGGGCCTGCTCGCGCAGCGCCCGCTCGATCGCCTCGCGGTCGTCGGTGACGGTCATGCGGGCGACGATCTCGGCGCCCGCGGCGCCGGCCAGCTCGGCCAGGATCTCGCCCGAGGTGTCCTCGGTCGTCCCCGCCGCGACCGAGGTCGAGATCGTGATGATCGCCGTCTTCATCGGGCGAGCTTACGAGGTTGTCGGCTCGCCGCGCCGCCACTCCCCCGAGCGTCCGCCCGACTTCTGGAGCAGGGCCACCTCGGCGATCGTGGCCCCGCGCTCGATCCCCTTGACCATGTCGTAGACGGTCAGCGCCGCGACCGAGGCGGCGGTCAGCGCCTCCATCTCGACCCCGGTCGGGCCGGTGGTGCGGGCGTCGGCGGTGAGGACGATCTCGCCCGCGGCCGCGTCGATGACCCCATCGACGCCGACGAAGGAGAGCGCGAGCGGGTGGCAAAGGGGAATCAGCTCCGAGGTCCGCTTGGCGGCCTGGATCCCGGCGATCCGGGCGACGCCGATGACATCGCCCTTGGGCGCATCGCCGGCGATCACCGCCGCGACGGTGGCCGCGCCCACACGGACCACGGCTCGCGCCACCGCTCTGCGCTCGGTCGCGGGCTTCTCACCGACATCGACCATCCGCGCGCTGCCGCTCTCGTCGATGTGCGTGAGCTGCGCCGGCTGCTCGGTCACGCGAGCTCGCCGGTCACGCCGGCGCGTGGGTCCGCTGGGCGGCGGCGACGAGGTCGCGCACTGCGCCCGCGTCTCCGGCCCGCAGCAGCTCGACCGGGTCCGGTTCGCCGTTGACGATCGTCTCGAAGAACTCCTTGCGGTCCTGGTAGGTGGGCAGCGTCGCCTTGGCCCAGCCGCGGACGTCGTTGAGCATGATCGCGAGCTGGGCGTACTGCTCGCCGAACAGCTCGCCGATCTCGCGCTTCATCCGCTTGGCCAGCGCCGGCGAGGCACCGGCGGTGGAGATCGCGATGGCCAGCGGTCCGGTGCGGACGATCGCCGGCAGGATGAAGTTGCACAGCGGCGGCACGTCGACGACGTTGACGAGCATCGCGCGGCGCTCGGCGTCGTCGAACACGCGGATGTTGACGTCGGTGTCGTCGGTGGCGGCGATGACCATGAACGCGCCCTCGAGATCGCCCGGCTCGTACTCGCGCTGTTCCCAGATGATCGACCCTTCGCGGGCCAGCGCCACAAGGTCGGGGTGAGCCGCGGGGGCGATCAGCGTCACCCGGCCGTCGCACGCGAGCAGGCCCTCCACCTTCTCGAGCCCCACGTCGCCGGCGCCCACGACGACGCACCTGCGGCCGGTCAGCCGCAGGCAGGCGATGTAGAACGGCGTCTCGAGCATGCCGCGCACACACGATTGATCGCAGACTCCCCGCCGGAGCTGGCAGACGCATTCCTTACCGTTGTAGGCCTGGGCGGGCATTGCACGCCTAAGGGTACGCGACCGGCTCGGCGCGACCGGCTCGGCGCGCCCGGCCGCTCAGGCCCCGGGGACCAGCTCGACCGCGCGCCGGTACTCCAGCGCCGCCTTCTCCTCCCGGTCCAGCGCCGCGAGGTAGGCGGTGAAGGCGAGGGTCCGCTCGGCGACCGCCGCATGACTCCATCGCGCGTAGGAATCGGTGACCGCGAGGCACGCCTCGCGCCAGGTCACGTAGCCGTCGACCATCTCGTCGACGAGGCGCTGTCGGCGCGAGCGATACAGCTGTGGGCCGGGTTCGTCGATCTCTTTCATCTCTTGTCCCTCACAGACACCATTCGTGAATGGAACATTCCCCGGATTAACAAGTTGAGAACGGGTTCGATCCCGGACGCCGGAGGTGCCGGAAGCACCACGCCGCCGGGGCGAAGCCGAGACGATGCGATCAGCGCTTGATCGCATCGCGCGCGAGGCGCGCGGTGAGCTTCAGCAGCGGCGCGGCGCCGTCGCGAATCGCGCCGGCGCGGATCGACGGGCGTCCGTAGAGGATGGTCGCGCTCTGGCGCAGCGCCTTGGCCAGCGTCTCGTCGTACGGGTACCACCAGGCGTTGCGCACGGTGGAGGGCTCCCACACGCGGAGCTTGACGTTGACGCATTCGTAGAGCCCGAACTTGGAGTGCGTGCGACCCAGCCCCGAGTTCTTGACTCCGCCCCAGGAGCACTGGCAGGCGCCGTGGCTGAACATGTGGTCGTTGATCCAGACCATGCCGGACTCGAGCTCGCCCGCCACCCGCTCGCCCTTGGCGCGGTCGGCGGTCCAGACCGAGGCGCCGAGGCCGAAGTCCGAATCGTTGGCCAGCGCCACCGCCTCGTCCTCGGAGTCCACGGTCACGATCGGCAGCACCGGGCCGAAGATCTCCTCACGCATGATCCGCATCTCATGCGTGACGCCGGTCAGCACCGTGGGGGCGAAGAACGCCCCCGGCTCGAATCCGGGCACCTCGACCGGGCCACCGCAGCGCAGCTGCGCCCCAGCGGCAACGGCGTCGTCGACGAGCTCGCGGACGAGCTCGAATTGCTCACGCGAGACCATCGGGCCGATCTCGGTCGCCCACCCCAGCGGATCACCGACGGCGAGACGCCGGGCGCCGGCCACCACGCCGGCGATGAAGCGCTCGGACACCTCGCGCATGACGTAGACCCGCTCGACCCCCGAGCATGTCTGGCCCGCGTTGGCGAATCCGCCCCACAGCGCTCCGGCCACGGCGTGCTCGAGCTTGGCGTCGCCGAGGACGAGCATCGGGTCCTTGCCGCCGAGCTCGAGCACCGAGCCCTTGAGCTGGCGGGCGCACGCCTCACCCACGCCCCGGCCGGTCCCGACCGAGCCGGTGAAGAACACCTTGGCGACGCTCGAGTGCACCAGCGCCGGCCCGGTGCCCGGTCCGTGCAGCACGCGGACGAGTCCCTCGGGAATCCCGGCGCGCTCGAACACCTGCGCGATCCGCTCGCCGATCAGGGGGGTCAGCGACGCCGGCTTGAGCACGACCCCGTTGCCGGCCATCAGGGCGAGCGCGACCTCGCCGAAGGGGATCGACCATGGGTAGTTCCACGGCGAGATCACGCCGATCACGCCGAGCGGCTCATAGGTGAACACGGAGCTCTTCGTCTTGAAGAACCACTGGGACATCGGGATCTTCTCGTCGGCCAGGATGCGCTGGCCGGCACGACCGATCCAGTGCAGGGCGTCGATGGTCGGCAGCACCTCCATCGAGAACGCCTCGTTGCGCGGCTTGCCCTGCTCGCGGACGATCAGGTCTCGGATGTCGTCGGCCTCGTCGATCAGCACCTGCGCCGCGCGCTCGAGGTAGCGAGCCCGGTCGGCGAGCGTCAGCTGGGCCCAGAACGGCTGCACCTTGGCGACGGCGTCGACGACCGACTGCACAGCCCCGGTGGGCGTGTGCGGCACCGCCCCGAGGCGCTCACCGGTGGCCGGGTTGAACGACTCGAGCTGAGACGTGGGTGTAGCAGCCTCCACGGCTCGGGACATTAGCCGCTCCCCGTGGTCGGGCACCGCAGCACAGGGCGCCGGGACGCTACGCCCGTCCGCGCCGCCGCCTGATCTCCTCGAGGCGCTCGCGGAGGGCGGCCTCGACGTCGCCGGGCTCGTAGAACCGCGCCCCGATCGCGGTGTCGGGCATCAGCTCCTGCGGTGAGGTCCGCTCCGGACGCCGGTGGGGGTTGTCGTACTCGCCGTCACTGCGGGTCGACGAGCGCAGGGGCGCCGGGGGCGCGCTCGCGCCCTGCTCGCGGATATATCCACGCGCCGCGAACACCGCCCGCTTGGCCGCATCGGACTTCGGCGCCAGCGACAAGTAGACCGCCGCCTGCGCGAGTGCGAACTGGCACTCCGGAAGACCGACGTGCTCGACCGCGGCGGCCGCGGCCGTGGCCAGGACGAGCGCCTGTGGGTCGGCGTTGCCGATGTCCTCGGAGGCCAGCACGACCATCCGGCGGACGATGAAGCGGGGATCCTCGCCGCCCTCGAGCATCACCGCCAGGTAGTAGAGCGAGGCATCCGGGTCAGAGCCCCGGGTGGCCTTGATCCAGGCCGAGATCGTGTCGTAGTGGCGGTCGGCCTGACGGTCGTAGAGCAGCGCACGGCGCTGCAGCGCGTCCTCGGCGTGGGCGAGCGAGACGACCTCGTCGCCTTCGGCGCTGTCGCAGGCCAGCTCGAGCGCGTTGAGCGCGGTGCGGGCATCGCCGCCGGAGCGTTCGGCCAGGAACTCGAGCGCCTCCTCGGCGACATCGCGGTCCGCCCCGCACTCGCCCCGGGCCAGGGCTCGATCGAGCAACGTCCGCACGTCGGCGGCGCTGAGCGCCTCGAGCTCATACACGCTGGCGCGCGAGAGCAGCGCCGAGTTGACCTCGAAGTACGGGTTCTCCGTGGTCGCCCCGATCAGCGTCACCAGCCCATCCTCGACCGCGGGCAGGAGCGCATCCTGCTGGGCCTTGTTGAAGCGATGGATCTCGTCGAGGAAGAACACGGTCGGCTCGCCGGTGGCGCCCCGGCGATGACGAGCCCGCTCGATCACCGCCCGCACCTCGGCGCGGCCGGCGGCCACCGCGCTCTCCTCCTCGAACGCCGCCCGGGCCGTTTCGGCGATGATCCGCGCCAGCGTCGTCTTGCCGCTGCCGGGCGGCCCGTGCAGGATCATCGACCGTGGGCTGCCCTCCTCGATCGCGCGCCGCAGCGCCGAGCCGGCGCCCAGCAGCCGGTCCTGCCCCACGAACTCGTCCAGCGTCCGCGGACGGAGGCGGGTGGCGAGCGGTGCGTCGGCGAGCGGCGCCGCGCCGCTGTGGTCGCGGCCGGCGCCCGCCTCGCGGTCGTCCTCCTCGCCACCGAAAAGTCGCTCCATGCTCCCAGCGCCCCTCAGCGCCCGACGATCTCCAGGGCGGCCTCGTGCAGCAGGCCGTTGGTCGCCAGGCCGTCGCCGCCGTCGGCGCGGCGCTGACCGCTCAGATCGGTGAACCGCCCGCCGGCCTCCTCGACGATGATCTGCGGGGCGGCCAGATCCCACACCGACACCTGGGGATCGAGCCCGATGTCCACGCTTCCCTCGGCCACGAGCATGTAGGACCACAGATCGCCGTAGCCGCGCGTGCGCCAGCAGGCCCGGCCGAGCTCGAGCAGCGCGTCGAGGCGCCCGATCCCGTCCCAGTCCTCGAGCCCGCCGAAACAGAGACTGGCGTCAGCGAGATCGCGCACGCCCGAGACCCGCAGCCGCCGTGCCGCCTCGCCGAGACCGTCGTCGGCGAATGCGCCCGTACCGCGGGCCGCCCACCAGCGGCGCGTGAGCGCCGGCGCCGACACGACGCCGACGGTGAGCTCCCGCTCGACCTCCAGCGCCAGCAACGTGGCCCACACGGGGGTCCCGCGGACATAGCCCTTCGTGCCGTCGATCGGATCGACGATCCAGCGCCGATCCGAGTCGCCCGACGAGGATCCGTATTCCTCGCCGATGACCGCGTCGCCGGGACGCTCGCGAGCGAGGTGCTCGCGGACCGCCTGCTCGACGGCGCGATCGGCTTCGGTCACGGGCGTGAGGTCGGGCTTGGTCTCCACGACGAGGTCGACGGCGCGGTACAGCGACAGCGTGATCGAGTCGGCGATGTCAGCCAGCTCGAGCGCAAGCGCGAGGTCGTCGGAGATGGTGCTCACCGTGGTGGATCCTACGGCGCGCCGGGGCGCCCGACCGTTAGGCTGACGAGTCAGATGGAGCAGAGCGAGCTCGAGCGAGAGACGGTCGACGTGCTGCAGCGCCTCGTGCGCTTCAACACGGTCAACCCTCCCGGCAACGAGCGTGCCGCGCTCGAGTACCTCGCCGGCTACCTCACGGACGCCGGCTTCCGCACCGAGCTGCTCGGGGCGACGCCCGAGCGCCCGAACCTGATCGCGACCCTCGAGGGCACGGCCACGGGTCCGACGCTGTGCTACCTCGGGCACGTCGACACGGTGCTCGCCGATCCCTCTGAGTGGAGCCACGATCCGTGGTCGGGCGACCTCGCCGACGGCTATCTGTGGGGACGCGGCGCGATCGACATGAAGTCGCAGGTGGCCGCCGAGGCGGTGGCCGCGGCCACGCTCGCTCGGGGTGGCTGGCGCCCGGCACGCGGAGCGCTCAAGCTCGTGTTCGTCTCCGACGAGGAGACCGGCGGGGACCTGGGCGCGCAATGGCTGACCCGCAACCATCCCGACAAGGTCCGCTGCGACATGCTGCTCAACGAGGGCGGTGGCGAGGTGTTCGAGTACCAGGGGCGCCGCCACTACGGTGTCTGCTGCGCCGAGAAGGGCGTGTTCCGGTTCACGATCACCGCCGAGGGGGTGGCCGGCCACGGCTCGTTGCCCAGGACCGGGGACAACGCGCTGCTCAAGCTCGGGCCGATCCTCGAGCGACTGGCGACGCGACAGCCGTCGTTCGACGTCACCGAAGGGCCCGCGGCGCTGCTGCGCGGACTGGGCGAGGACCCGGCCACGCCCGAGGCGGCACTCGAGCGGATGGCCGCCTCGGCGCCCGAGCTGGTGGCGCTGCTGGAGCCGATGCTCGGCGTGACGCTCACGCCGACGATGGCTCACGCGTCCGACAAGGTCAACGTCATCCCCTCCCGGGCGACGCTGAAGATCGACTGCCGCGTGCCACCCGGCCTCGGCGAGGAGGACGCCCGGCGGCGGATCGAAGAGGTCCTCGGCGCCGGCGGCACCGATACCCACATCGCCTTCGACGAGACGGTCACCGGCAACCACTCGCCGGTCGAGTCGACGCTGATGGACGCTATCTCCGGCTGGGTGGCCACGCAGGATCCGGGCGCCGTGGTCGTGCCCGTGATCCTCCCCGGCTTCTCAGACTCGCGTTGGTTCCGTCACGCGTTCCCGGACTGCGTCGCCTACGGCTTCTTCCCGCAGCGGCACCAGTCGCTGCTCGAAGCCGCGCCGTTGGTGCACAACGCCGACGAGCGGATCGACATCCGCGATCTGGGCTTCGCCGCCTCCTGCTACGCCGAACTGGCCCGGGAGCTCCTGGGCTGAACCGAGCCGGCGGGTGGAGCGCGGAAGCAGGGCGAGGAGCAGCAACCCGAGCCCGATCGCGCTGCCGACGGCGAGCACGGTCCGGGCGCCGAACACGGCCGCCAGCGGCCCGGCCAGCAGATAGCCGACAGGCAGCAGCGCCAGCGAGCCCATCCAATCCCACGCGCTCACCCGCGAGAGCGCATGAGCGGGAATGTGATGGGCCAGCGCCGTCTCCCACCAGATCATCAGCAGCGAGAAACCGAAGCCGGTCGCGAACGCGCACACGATCACAAGCGGCAGTGGCGCGCCGAGCGCGAAGGCGGCGTCCTGCACGGGCCACGCGAGCACGAGCAGCAGGCCGGCGCGGAGCGGATGAGCCGGGCGCCAGCGCAGCGCGACCACGGCGCCGCACACCGCGCCGAGACCGGCCATCGCCTCGAGCAACCCGAACACCGCGGCGTTGCCGTACAGATCGCGCGCGATCACCGGCGCCAGCGAGTACCACTGGGCGTAGACGCACAGAACGGCGCCGGTGAAGACACCGATCGTCACCCACACCCACGCGCGCGAGCGGACCTCGCGCCATCCGGCCCGCAGGTCGCTCAGCACCGAGCCTGACTCGGCCGGCGCCTCCGCGCCGCCACCCCGTCGGCGCGGGCGCACGCGCGCGAGCAGCAGCGCGCTGAGCACGAACGTCGCCGCGTCGAACGCGAACGCCTCGCCGGCGCCCACGCCGAGCACGAGCGCAGCGGCCAGCGCCGGCCCGACGAGGTAGGCGACGTTGGAGATCGACTCGGTGAGCGCGCGGGCGTCCTGGATCAGCGACTCGGGAACGGTCTGCGGCAGCAGGCCGCTGTAGGCGGGCTGAAAGAACGCCTGCGCGGCACCGAACATCGCCTCGATCACCACGAGCTGCCAGATCCGCACCGCCCCCGTGAGGATCAGGACGGCCAGCAGTGCGTGCAGCGCAGCGCGCGTCACGTCGGTGGTGATCATGATCCGGTGCCGCGGCAGTCGGTCGGCCCACACGCCGCCGAACAGCAGCAGGGCGACGAGCGGCAGCGTCTGGGCACCGAGGACGAGGCCGAGGTCCGTGGGCGAGCCGGTCCACTGGGTGATGTAGAGGGCCAGCGCGACCATGACCACACGGTCGCCGACCACGCTCGCGGCTTGGCCGAGGAACAGAAGGCGGAAATCTCTATGGCGCAGGACGCGCAGATACGAACTCACGGCTGGACTCTCGAAGGACGGCACCGCTCAGGCGGCGCAGGGGGACGGTCGGGATCGAGTGTTCAGCCAGCCAACATCGCCGACCGAGATTAGCAATGCGGCGCGTGATGTCCAGCGCGGCGGATCCGCGCCGTGCCGGCGAGGCCTAGCGCGGCGGCAGCTCGAACTTCAGCGAGAAGAAGTCGAGCATCTGCGGCATCGGGCGGCCCGGATCGATCTGCGGATCGGTCAGCCGCACGTCCCGGCCGCGCAGCAGGGTGGCGAGCATCGCCTTGCCCACGAGCAGCGCCAGCGACGCGCCCGGGCAGCCCTGCGGACCGTGACTGAAGTGGTTGAAGGCCCAGTCGCCGGCGGCGTCACCGGAGATCCACGCCTGGGGCTCGAAGCGATCGGCGAACTCGTGCCGCTCGCGGTCGCGGTGGTTGAACGTGTTGACGATCAGCACCTGCGTGCCGGCGGGCACGGTGTTCCCGTCCCAGTCAACATCGCTGACCAGCGCGCGGGAGAGCATCGGCGTGGTCGGCCAGAGCCGCATCGCCTCCTGGAGCGAGGCCTCGAGGCGGACCAGCGAGGCGAGCGCCTGCGGATCGAGCCCGTCCGCCTCGTCGAGCTCGCGGCGCACCTGCTCCAGCTCGGCCGGGTGGCTGATCAGCTCCGCCAGCGCACGCAGCGCGTTGATCGCCAGCGTGTCCCCGAGGGCGAACAGCCAATGCGTCACCTGGCCGGCCGGATTGCACTCGGCGCTGAGTGGAGCGTCGGCGAACAGCCCGGCGAGGCTGCCGGGCTCGGCCTGCCGCACGTACCCGTCGACGAGGGCGGTGAACCGGCCATAGGTGTCGCCCGAGCGCTCCTTGGGCAACCCGTTGGCCTCGTCCATCAGCTTGCCCAGCAGCTCGAACAACTGCTCGTCGCCGGCGGCGCATTCGCCGAGCACGATCCGGCGCGTGACCCGACGCACGGCTCGGTTCCACGTATCCCAGTCGAGCGCCGTGGGCAGGGCCTCGGCCTCCTCAACGGACACGGCGGCGAACCGCGCGGCGAGCCGGTGCACGGGCTTGTCGGTGTCGAGCACCGCCTCGGTGAAGCGCCGCCGCGCCTCCCAGGGCCCGTTGCGGGAGATCGTCAGGCCCTCGGGCTGGAAGTGGGCCACGCCCCGCTTCTTGGGCTCGGGGTCGGACGCGAACGGGTCCGGAGAGCCGGCGAGCACGCGATGGATCGCATCCGGGCCGAACAGCAGCAGGGCCTCGTCCTTGGCCAAGCGGATCCATAGCGCGCCGTCGCCGTACTGGCGCCGGAGCCCGGAGAGGAAGCCCACCGCGAGGCCGTCGACGTTCGTCTTGGTCGCCACCGTCACGGCGTTGCGCCGGCGGCGAAAGAGCCCTTGCACGACGTTCGGGATCGCGATCTGCGCGGTGAAGCGCAAGCCCTCGACCAGCGACGCATGGGGTAGCTCCCGCTCAGCCAAGACGCGCGATGACCCTACCACCGACAAACCTCTTCGAGGGCCGATCCCGGCCCAGGCCGTAAGCTCCCTCCCCATGGCGACGCAGGTATCGGCGCGCCTCGATCCGGCGATCTTTCGACTACCGGTCGAGAAGATCCGCGAGGGCTACTACTCGGACGCGTATTTCGTCCACACCAAGACGCTGCTCGAAGCCGAGGAGCATCACCCGCACGTGACGATGCAGGTGTTCCAGAAGCGTGACTCCGTCCTCGGCGGGATCGACGAGGCGCTGGCGATCCTGCGCACCTGCGCGGGTCACGCTGCGCCCGACGGCACCTGGATTCCGGGCTGGGATCAGCTGAGCGTCCACGCATTGCGCGAGGGCGACCGCATCGCCCCGCATGAGACCGTGCTCACGATCGAGGGTGACTACGCCCTGTTCGCCCACCTCGAGACCGTCTACCTCGGTGGCATGGCCCGGCGCTCGCTGATCATGCACAACGTGGCCGAGGTCGTGGAGGCCGCGCGCGGCAAGCCCATCTTCTACTTCCCCGCCCGTCACGACCACTGGCTGGTGCAAACCGGCGACGGCTGGGGCGCCCACGTAGCGGGAGCGATCGGTGTCTCCACCGAGGCCCAGGCCTCATGGTGGGGCGGACGCGGCATCGGCACCGTCCCACACGGGCTCATCGCCGCCTACGGAGGCGACACGGTCACGGCGGCGGCGAAGTTCGCCGAGCGCTTTCACGGTGACATGAACATCACGGTGCTGGTCGACTTCGAGAACGACTCGGTGCGGACCGCGTTGGAGGTCGCCTCGGCGCTCGGGCCGAGACTGTGGGGCGTCCGCCTGGACACCAGCGAGCAGCTGGTCGACCGCTCGCTGTACGACGAGATGGGCGGCTTCACCCCCACCGGCGTGAACCCGCGGCTGGTCGAGAAGGTGCGCGGCGCGCTCGATGAGGCCGGCTTCCAATCCGTGCGGATCGTCGCCTCCGGCGGTTTCACCGCAGCCCGGATCCGCGACTTCGAGGCCGCGGACGTGCCGGTGGACGCATACGGGGTCGGCTCGTCCCTGATTCGCGGGCAGAACGACTTCACCGCCGACGTCGTGATGGTCGACGGCCGGCCGTGCGCGAAGGTGGGACGTGCCTTTTCGCCGAATCCCCGCCTGGAGCTGGTTCAGTGAGCGCGCCGCGGTGCCGATGAGGGAGGTGGGCAGCTGATGAACGTCGCAACATTCCTCGGGTACCCCGACCTGTACTCGTGGCTTCACGACTGGCTCCCCATCATCTTCATGGGGCTGCTTGTCGTGGCTGTGTTCGCGCTGATGCGGTTCATGCCGCGCACGCGCCCCGCGGAGACGAAGCCCGACTCGACCCCGTCGATCGGCTGGAGTGAGATCGCCGGCTCCGATGAGGCCAAGGAGGAGCTGCGCGAGGTCGTCGACTACCTGCGCGATCCCAAGCGCTTCCGCGACCTCGGCGCCACGGTCCCCAAGGGGATCCTGTTGCACGGACCGCCCGGGACCGGCAAGACGCTGCTGGCCAAGGCCGTCGCGCACGAGTCGGGCGCCACCTTCTTCTCGGCCTCGGCAGCCGGTTTCGTGGAGATGTTCGTCGGTGTCGGCGCCGCCCGGATCCGGCGGCTGTTCAAGGCCGCGCGCAAGAAGGCGCCGGCGATCGTGTTCATCGACGAGATCGACGCCGTGGGCGGCCACCGCGGCCACGACGTCTCCGGTGAGCGCGATCAGACGCTCAACCAGTTGCTGGTCGAGATGGACGGCTTCACCGCCCGCAAGGACGTGGTCGTGATCGCGGCCTCGAACCTGCTCGAGAAGCTCGACCAGGCGCTGCTGCGGCCCGGCCGCTTCGATCGCCAGATCTACGTCTCGCCCCCCGACGTCGGTGGCCGCGAGCGCATCCTCGCTGTCCACTCGCGCAACAAGCCGCTGTCGGCCGACGTCGATCTCAAGCTGCTGGCCCGCCAGACCTCGGGGCTGACCGGCGCCGACCTGGCCAACATCTGCAACGAGGCCGCGATCTTCGCCGGCCGCAGTCACCGCGACGAAGTGCTGATGGCGGACTTCGACGCCGCGCTGGAGCGCGTCGTCGCCGGGATGCAGTCCCGGCGCGCACTGACCGATCACGAGAAGCGGGTCGTCGCCTATCACGAGGCGGGGCACGCGCTGTGCGGCGAGCTGCTCCCCTCGGTGGACCGGGTGCACCGGATCTCGATCGTCCCTCGCGGCCGCGCCCTCGGCTACACGCTCAATCTGCCCGAGGAGGATCGCTACCTGAAGACCCGCGAGGAGCTGATCGACTTCATGACGATGCTGCTCGGCGGCCGCGCCGCGGAGCAGATCGTGTTCGGCTCGATCACCACCGGCGCCTCCGATGACCTCAAGCGCGTGGCGGAGATCGCCCAGTCGATGATCTACGAGTACGCGATGGGCACCGGCATCACCTCATTGCGGATGGCCTCCGAGACCGCGTCCGAGGCGACCCGGAAGCTCCGCGATGACGAGGTCCGGGAACTCGCCGACGAAGCCTTCCGCGCCGCCACGAAGATCATCGACGGGCACCGTCCGCAGCTTGACGAGCTGGCCGCCACATTGCTGGCCAACGAGGTCCTCGAGCGCGCCGACATCAACCGGATCATCGGCGACACGCCCGACGCCGCCCCTCGCCGGATCGGCGGCGGGGAATTCGGCCTGGCCGCGGCCACCGCCGTCTCGCCGGCCGACCCGCCGGCGCGGCGGTAGCCGCTCCGCTGCGGATCAGTTCAGCGCGGCGACGGGGATGGCCAGGATCGCCCCGTCGCTCCACAGCGGATAGCCGGACCCGCCGGTGTTGCAGTTGACGTCGACCGGCGTGCCCTGCCCGGCGGTGGTCGTCGCCGTGGCGGTCAGGAACAGCGAGCCGTTCTGTCCGGAGGGCAAATAGTGGCTCGCCAGGGCGACGGAGGAGCCGTTGACGTCGATGTTGCAGTAGACCGTGATCGGTGTGCCGGCCAGTCCGGCGGTGATCTGGCCGAACAAGACCCACGTCCCGGGGGGCACCGACATGGTCGCGCTCGACAGATCGCTCCCGGCCTTGGCCTCGTACGCGTGCATCCCGGCGCACGTCGGCGTCCCATTCGCGGCCACCGACTGCAGCGCCTGGTCGGCGGCGCAGCCCGACCCGGCGATCCGGGCCTGAACGCGGCCGAAATCGGCGCCGAGTGTCGTCCCCGACAGGGCCAGCCCAGCGCCGGCGCTGTAAGCGGCCGGATTGCCCGGGGGGCCCTGCAGCCCCGGCGTACCGCGCTGGCCGGCCGGACCGCGCTGGTTGACCGCCACGAGCGACGTGTGCCTCGCGCACCGCTTCCCGGGGGCGAGAACCTTGACCGCCCCGCTCTTGGCCACGCACAGGCTCACGACTCCCTTGGAGCTCACGATCGTGGTCGCGGCATACGCCCCGCCCGCCAGCGCGACGAACAGCGCCAGGGTCGCCGTCACATTGGCATAGGTCAGCCTGGTCGAGATCATGCTCTTGCCCTCCTCAGGACTACACTCCGCGGCCGGATGTTGTCCGTCATCGACCATGTGGGCGTCGCAGTTGAGGACATCGACTCCGCGCTGGGCCTGTATCGCACCGCGTTCGGCATGGAGCTCGTGCATCGCGAGACGGTCGCCGAGCAGGGCGTCGATGCCGCCCTGCTGGACGTCGGGGACGGCCATGTCGAGCTTCTGCAGCCGCTCGGACCCGAGACCCCGGTGGGCAAGTACCTGGCCAGGAAGGGACCGGGCCTGCACCACGTCGCCTACCGGGTGGACGACATCGACGCTGCGCTCACCGCGCTGGCCGCGGCCGGACTGCGGCTGATCGACGAGACGCCGCGGATCGGCATCCGTGCCTCACGCGTCGCCTTTCTGCATCCCGCCTCCACCGGAGGCGTCCTGACCGAGATCGTCCAGCCCGCGGAGGACCACTAGTGCCCGATGAGAAGCCTCAGAAGATCAGCGTCGGATTCCTCGGCGGCCAGGTGCTGGGCGCCCGCGTCGCTCCGGCCGAGCTCACCCGCCTGCGCGAGGCCCTCGGCTCCACCGGCTGGCACGAGCTGAGCGCCGAGGACGGCACCGTCGCGCTCGACCTCGCTCGCGTCGTGTACGTGCTCGTCGAGGACGAAGAGCACCGCGTCGGCTTCGGCACCTGAGTCCGGACCGCGGCCCCACGTACAGTTGGCGGCCGTGGTGCCTGAACGACTGCTCGCGCTCGACCATGCCTGTCTCAGGGTCGCCCGCACGCGCGGCCACACGCCGGCGCTGGAACGGGCGGCGCGGGCCTACTCGCGGCTCGGGGAGCACGCGGCGTGCTGGTTCGCCCTCGGCGCGGCCGGCGCCGCCCTCGACCGGGCCCGGCGCCCCCGGTGGGTCCGCGGGATCGAGGCGGTCGCGCTGGCCTACGGCGTCAACTACGGCGTCAAGGTGGCGGTGCGCCGGCGCCGGCCCGAGCTCAGCGACCTCCCCCAGCTCTCGCCCACGGTCTCCCGACTGTCGTTCCCGAGCGCCCACGCCACGACCTCGTTCGCCGCCGCACGCGCGTACTCGGGCCTCGTCCCCGCGGGCGCGCTGTACGGCGCCGCCGGCGCGTTCGCGGCCAGCCGTCCCTATCTCGGCGTGCACTACCCCAGCGACGTGGTCGCGGGGGTCGTGCTGGGCAGCGTCATCGGGGGGCTGGCGAGGCGATGAAGGTCGGGATCGTCGGACTGCCCAACGCGGGCAAGTCGTCGCTGTTCTCGGCCCTGACCGGCGTCGCGGCCGAGGCGGCCAACTACCCGTTCACGACGATCGAGCCCAACGTCGCCGTGGTCCCGGTGGCCGACGAGCGCCTGGAGGCGGTCGCGAGCACGGTCCGGGCGTCCAAGATCGTCCACGACACGATCGCCTTCCACGACATCGCCGGCCTGGTTGCCGGCGCCCATCGCGGTGAGGGCCTCGGCAATCAGTTCCTGGCCAACATCCGGGAGACCGACGCGATCGTGCACGTCGTCCGCGCCCACGAGGACCCCAACGTGGTGCACCCCGAGGGGCGCGTCGACCCGCTCGCCGACATCGACACGATCGAGACCGAGCTCGTGTACGCCGACCTCGATCAGGCCGAGCGCCGGCTCGATCGCGTGGCCAAGACGGCCAAGAGCGGCGACCGCCGGGCGATCGCCGAGGCGGCGTGGCTGACCGAGCTGATCGCCGCGCTCCAGGCCGGGCGACCGGCGCGGACGGTGGCGCCGCCGGCTGATGCGCCCGATGCGATGCGGCTGCTGCAACCGCTGACGGCAAAGCCGGTCCTGTTCGTGGCCAACGTCGAGGAGGGCAGCGACGAGGTTCCGCCGGCCATCCTCGAGCATGCCCGCGCGGAGGGCGCTGCCGCGGTGGCCGTGTCGGCCCGGCTGCAGGCCGAGCTGGCCGAGCTCGACGACGAGGAGGGCGCCTCGATGCGGGCCGAGCTCGGACTGGCGGAGTCAGGGCTGGAGACGGTGGTCCGCGGGGCCTTCGCGCTGCTCGAGCTGGTCGCCTTCTTCACCGCCGGAGAGGACAAGCCGGCCCAGTCCTGGCACCTGCGCCGCGGCCTCTCGGTGTGGCATGCCGCCGGCCAGATCCACTCCGACATCCAGCGCGGGTTCGTCCGCGCCGAGGTGGTCTCGTGGGAGGAGCTGGTCGGCTCGGGCGGGTACTCGGGCGCCCGGGACCGCGGGACGCTGCGGCTCGAGGGGCGCGACTACGTGGTCGCCGACGGCGACGTGATCACGGTGAAGTTCACGCCCTAGGAGCCTAGCCGCCGGCGCCGGCGGGCTCCGTTGGTTCCGCGGGTCCCCCGGCGCGTTCCGCGGGCGGGTCCCCCGGGCGCGTTCCGCGGGCTCAGCGCGCGAACGCGGGTGGCTCGGCGAACAGCTGCTGGGCGACCGCGTAGGCCGGCTTCGGAGTCCCGTCGTAGGCGATCAGGCCCTTGTGGTGCAAGCCATCCGGCGGGTCGCCGGCCGGCAGCTGGGCGCCACCGGTCCACCCCGGATTGACGGCGAACTCGCGCAGCGTCCAGTAGATCGCGCCGTTCATGAACGGCAGCCCGCTGATCACGTTGATCGTGTTCTGCAGATAGGCGCTCTGGAACTGGTAGCTCCCCTTGGTGCTTGCATCGCCGTCGAACAGTGCCTCGGCGCCGAATTCGGCCACGACGAGCGCCTGAGCCGGATAGCGGGCGTGGGCCTGGGTCAGGAACGGCGAGAGCTGGGAGAAGCCCGTGATCTTGTGGCCCGGGACGCCGGTGTACCAGCCGAAATAGCTGGAGATCCCGATCACGTCGAGCTTCGAGTACAGACGCTGCGCGGGGTAGCCCGGGTAGCAGTAGATGTCGAGGGCGACCGGGTTGGTCGGGTCCAGCGAGCGCGCCAGCGGGATCGCCTGATTCAGATACGCCCGTGTCCCGGGCGTTGCGTCGGGGTTGGGCGAGAGCTCGTTGCCGACCGAGTCGATCACGACCGATGCGTGGCTGCGCTCGCCCAGGATCGTCGCCTTGAGCATCTCCAGCGCCCGGGCCCGCCCCGCCGGGGAGCGCAGGACCGGGTCGGCGTGGTCGACCGGCGGCTGGCTCCAGACCATGATCCCAGCCGCATCGAGCGCGTCGAGCAGCCGCGGGTTGAGGAGGTAGTGCGCCCGCGTGACGTTGGCCCCCGCGGAGCGCAGCTCCGAGACGATCGTGTCGATGTCGCCGTCCGTCAGCGCCGCGCCGCGCCCCGGCATGTCCTCGTGGATCGAGGCCCCGTGCAACCACAGGCGTTGGCCGTTGAGGTACAGGACTCCGTTCCGGACCCGGACGCTGCGCATCCCCACCTGCAGGTTGTTCACCTGCTCGACCCGGTTCTGGGCGACCGTCATCACGCCGACCTTGTACAGCGAGGGGTGCCCCGGGGCCCACAGGTCCGGTGGCCCGTGCACCGGCACGCGGAAGGCGACCGAGACGGTGGCTCCGGGCGCCACGCGACCGACCCGGTGAAACCAGGTCAGCGTCGACCCGGAGGGGGCGACGGATCTGACCTCGATGGCGGGGCTGAGCGGCACGCTCGAGATGTTCTGCAGCGTGCCCTCCACGAGCAGGTCGCCACAGCGGTAGTTACAGCTCAGCTCCGGCATCACGCCGACGTCGTGGAACACGAGCCGGCCCAGCGGCTCGAGCGTCACCGGGCGCACGATCCCGCCCCAGTTCCACCAGTCCTCGGGGAACGAGCCCGGGCCGGTCAGGTTGTCGACGCGGACCACGAGCGTGTTCATCCGCCCCGGGACGAGGCTCGTGGCGGGCAGGCTGAACGGGGCGTAGGCATCGGAGCTGGACCCGAGCTGTGTGCCGTTGAGCCACACCTGGGCCCGTCTGCGCACCTCCTCGAAGCGGATCTCCCACGAGCGTCCCTGCGAGGCCGGCGGCGCCTTGAACGAGAGCTTGTACCAGCCCACGGTGCCCTTGTAGGAGGTGTCCGAGATCACCGGGTTGAACACGCTCGGCACCGACACGCGGCTCCACGTGAGCTTGGCCGCTCCGCCCGTCGCCCAATGCCGAGCGAGGCCGACGTCGCGCGGGTCGGCCCGGTAACGCCAGCCGGTGGTGAGCCCGATCGCGGCCGGCGGGGTGGCGCTGATCGTCGCGGCGGGCGTCACCGCGGCCGCGCGACGGGCCGCGTTCCGGCCCGGAGCGGATGCGCCCACTGCGACCACGAAGGCGAGGCAGCACCCCGCGAGCAGCAACAGCGTGCGTCGCAAGGCGAACATGATGACGGAACCCCTCGCCCTCACAGGTCGCGAACGGTGTCCGCGCTCTCGAGCCGCTCGGCCAGCCTGCGCATGCCGAGGCCGCGAGCCGCCTCGGCTCCGCCGGCCAGGTTCGTGGCCCGGTCGCCGGGCAGCTCGACGTCGACGTGGCGGAGCGTCGCGATGTCCTTGTAGGCCCGCAGTTGATCGGCGTGATCGCGGAGCACCGCGGCGATCCGCGGGCGCTCGGCGTCGGCTCCGGCGATCGCCTGCTCGAGCGAGCCGTGGCGCTCGAGCAGCGCCGCGGCCGTCTTGGCACCGATTCCCGGCGCGCCGGGGAGCCCGTCGGACGGATCGCCGCGCAGGGCGATGAAATCGGGGACCAGCTCGGGGGTGACGCCGTAGCGGCGCACCACCTCGCCGGGATCGATCTGTTCAAAGCCACTCGTGCCCATCTTGGAGTAGAGGACCGTGACCCCTTCGGCGGCACACTGATACAGGTCACGGTCACCGGTCAGGATCAGGGCCGCGTTCCCGGCCTCGGTCTCGGCGCCGGCCAGGGACCCCAGCACGTCGTCGGCCTCGAGCCCGTCCGCAGACTGCGAGCTCCATCCGAACGCCGCGAACAGCTCCGGCGCGACGTCGAACTGCCACGCCAGCGCGTCGGGCACGGGCGGGCGCTCGGCGTGGTAGGGCGGGTACAGCGCGACGCGGTAGTCGGCCGCCTCGGCGCCGAAGCAGAACACGACCGCGCGTGGCTCACGCTCGGCGACGACGCGCAGGATCGCGTTGGTCGCCCCCAGCAGGGCGCCGACCGGGCGCCCGTCGATCCCGGTGATCGACTCGGGCAGGGCGAAGAACGACCTGTAGAGCAGGAATGGGGCGTCGATGGCGAGCAGCGGGGCGGCCATCGCCCCAGCGTAGAGATCCGGTGCCGATCAGCGAATCGTGACCGCGGGGCCGTCCAGTCCGCGGTACACGATGCGGTAGCTGCCGAGTCGGCTCGGGTGAACGGAGAACCATCCGCCGCGGCCCAGGGTGTCGCGGGCGATGGTGTGCCAGGCGCCGCCGCTGCGGACCTGGAGCGCGAATGGGTCGCCGCGGCGGGCGGGGAAGACCCAGCCCGTCAGCGTCGGAACCGTGCCGGCGACGATCGAGCGCACGAGCGGGACGAGGGCGGCGATGGCCTGGGCGCCCGCCACGGTGCTGACGGGTGCGCCGCCGCCGGCGCCGCCGGAGGGGGCCGGCACCGAGGTGGCGACGGAGGTCGAGATCGAGGTGAAGGACGCGTAGGTGGTCAGCAGCCCGAACACCTGCTGTAGCTGCGTGCCGGTCACGCTCGTGGTGCCCCTGCTGCCCACCACCTCTGCGGTCAGGATCCGCGGCGAGGATCCGTGCCGGGTCACGCGGATGCCGATCAGCGATCCCCTGACGAGGCCGCCGAGCGCGGCCTGGGCGGCGGCGAGCGAGCGCTCGGAGCCCCACACGTGGTACGGATCGCCGGCGACGCCGTCGTACGGATCGGGGACTCCGCGCAGCCACGGCTCGGGCGTCGACCCCGCCCACACGTTCTCGATGTTCTCGGTGTGGCCGCCCGAGCTGTTGAAGAAGTAGGTCACGACCGGGACCCCGTGGTAGGTGACCACCTGGCCCCGGGTCGCCGCCACGGCGGCGTCGGTGGCCGCCGTCTCGGCGGCCACGCCGCGGTACATCTGCGAGCGCGTGTCCGCGTACTGGTCGAAGGCGGCGCCGCCGGCGTCGGTGGTGATCGCGTAGGTCCTCGCGGCGACGGCCTGCACCTCGAGCGCGGGCGCCGACCAACCGGCCGGCATCTCGGCCGAGATGACGCCGCGGACGTAGTCCTCGAGCGCGAGCGCGTCGACGGTCTCGACGCCGCCGGCGCCGTCGGGGCGGAACTCGAGCGCGCCGCGGTAGAGGCCGAGTCCGGCCAGGCTGAGCGGGCCCGGGGCGGTGACGCGCAACGGAGCGGCGAACACGCCGACCTTCTTTCCGGCGCCGTCGAGGAGCATCAGCGACCCATCGCTGCGGGCCTGCACGCGGTACGTCGTGCCCGGATGCAGTGGCGTCGTGCCCGCTGATGTGGCGCCGCTGAACGCCGCCGGCCCGGTCGAGAGCAGCACGCGGACGGTCCGGCTCGGATCCGTCGTGCCGATTCCGGTGCCCGAGTAGTAGTGGGCCAGGATCGCGCGGTAGCTCCAGCCGTGCCGTGCGTAGCCGTAGGCGCCGTACTGGCTCATCCCGATCCCGTGCCCGTCGCCGCCGCCGCGGATCTGGAACACGGCCGCGGCCGGCGCGGGGGCGGCCGTCACGCACAGCGCGGCCATCACGCACAGCGCGGCCGCGCCCAGCGCCACCAGGCGCCGGATGCGGCGGTTGAAGGGTTGGGAAGACGGCATTTCGGTTAGACCGTTGGCTGAGATGGCGGCGCGCAAGGCTTCAGATGTTCTCGTCGACTGCCTGGTGGCTGAGGGCGTTCAGTACGTATTCGGGATACCCGGCGAGGAAACGCTTGACCTCAACGAATCCCTGGCCGCTTCTTCGATCAAGTTCGTGCCCGTACGGCATGAACAGGGCGGCGCCTACATGGCCGACGCCTACGGCCGCCTGACCGGGCGGGCCGGTGTGTGCCTGGGGACCCTCGGGCCCGGCGCGACCAACCTGGTCACCGCCGTGGCCGACGCCTTCCTCGATCGGGCGCCGCTCGTCGCTCTGACCGGCCAATCCGATCTCGAGCGGATGCACAAGGAGTCACACCAGTACATAGACCTTCTCGGCATTCTGAAGCCCGTCGTTAAGTGGAATGCAAGAGTTTCCAGTCCGGACATCGTCCCCGAGGTCGTCCGCAAGGCGTTCAAGGTCGCCGAGTCCGAGAAGCCCGGGGCGACGCATCTCGAGCTGCCCGAGGATGTGATGGCCCGCGAGCTCGACGCCGAGCCGCTGCCCTATCACCCGCCCGTCCATCCCGAGCCCGGGCTCAAGGAGCTCGACCGCGCCGTCCGGATCATCACCGAGGCCGAGAAGCCCGTCGCGCTGGCCGGCCACGGCGCCGTCCGCACCCGCGCCGGCCAGGCGCTGCGCGCCTTCGCCCATGCCTGCGGCATCCCGGTGGCCGAGACGTTCATGGCCAAGGGACTGCTCGACTACGAGGACCCGCGGGCGCTCGGCACGGTCGGCCTGCAGACACGGGACTACGCGATGGCCGGCTTCGAGGACGCCGACGTGGTGATCGCCATCGGCTACGACCTGGTCGAGCACGCACCACAGCATTGGAACCCGAACGCCGACAAGCGGATCGTGATGATCGACACCGTGCCCGCCGAGACGGACGAGTTCTTCATCCCCGAGGTCGAGCTGATCGGCGAGATCTCACACGTGCTCGCACGCTTGGCCGCCGGCGTCTCCAGACCGCCGCAAGAGGAGGAGCCGCCGCGGCTGCGCGAGCTCGTCCTGGCGGCGCTCAACGACGCCTGCGACGACCATCACTTCCCGATGCGTCCCCCGCGCGTCCTGTGGGAGCTGCGCGAGGCACTCGGCCCGACCGACATGCTCGTCTCCGACGTCGGCCTGCACAAGCTGTGGATCGGGCGCATGTTCCCCGCCCACGAGCCGGGCACGGTGCTGATCGCCAACGGCCTGGCCGGGATGGGCTTCGCGCTCCCGACCGCGATCGCGACCAAGCTCGTCCATCCGCGCCGCCGGGTCGTGACGGTCAGCGGCGACGGCGGCTTCCTGATGAACTGCCAGGAGCTCGAGACCGCCGTCCGCCTACGCACGCCGGTCGTGAACATCGTCTGGGAGAACGGCGAGTTCGGCTCCATCGCGTGGAAGCAGGACAAGAAGTTCGGCCGTCACTTCGACGTCGGCTTCGGCAACCCCGACTTCGTCAAGCTGGCCGAGGCGTTCGGGATGCCGGCGTGGCGCTGCGGATCCGCCGAGGACTTCGGCCGCCGGCTCCGCCACGCGCTCACCCTCGACGTGCCGTCGCTGATCGTGGTCCCGATCGACTACTCGATCGACGTCGCGATCTCCGAGCAGCTCGGCGCGGAGACGGTGGCCACGTAGCGCCCGCCGGCCTCGGGGCCCGCGAACAGCCATTTCGTTGCCTCTCGCCGCGCGGCGAGCACGCCGAGGAGCTTAATGGCTGCACCACGGCCATTAAGCTCCATACCCGCCGCCCAGACCGGCGAGATGCCACGAAATGGACGTCATCCGCGCGCACCGGAGGACCCAGGCCGAGCCGGGCGTGAGCGATACCTGCCCCTACAGGTTGCCCTGGGCCATCTTCCGCAGGTCCATCGCCTTGTTGTACGTCTCCTCGTCGACGCCCATCTCGTAGGCGACCTCGCGCAGGGGGCGACCGGAGCCGGCGGCCTCCTTGACGATCTCCGCCGCCTTGTCGTACCCGATGTGCGGGTTCAGCGCGGTGGCCGCCGCCAGGGTGGCCTCGGCGGAGCGTTTGGCTCCCTCCTCGTTCGCCCTGATCCCCCCGACGCACTTCTCGGCGAAGATGCGCGCGGTGGAGGCGAGCAGCCGGATCGACTCGAGCAGGTTGCGCGCGATCAGCGGCACGCGGACGTTGAGCTCGAAGTTCCCCTGCGAGCCGGCGAGCGTGATCGCCGTGTCGTTGCCGATCACCTGAGCGGAGACCTGCAGGACGACCTCGGGGATGACCGGGTTGACCTTGCCGGGCATGATCGAGGAGCCCTTCTGGAGCTCGGGCAGGAACAGCTCACCGAGGCCGGCGCGCGGGCCGGAGCCCATCAGCGCGAGGTCGTTGGCGATCTTGGTCAGCGAGACGGCGAGCACCTTGAGCATCCCCGACAGCTCGACCAGCGCGTCGCGGCTGCCCTGGGCCTCGAAGGAGTCCTCCGGCGGACGGATCTCGAGCCCGGTGGACTCGGTCAGCCGGGCCCGGACGCGGGTGGCGAACTCGCGGTGGGTGTTCAGCCCGGTGCCGGTCGCGGTCCCGCCGAGCGGGATCTGAGCGACCTGCGGCAGGGTGTTGCGAACCCGCAGCGCGCCGAGGCGGACCTGGGCGGCGTAGCCGCCGAACTCGTGGCCGAGTGTCACCGGGACGGCGTCCATCAGGTGCGTCCGGCCCGACTTGACGATGTCGCGGAACTCGCTCGCCTTCCCGCTCAGCGCCTGCTCGAGCGCTGCAAGCGCGGGCAGGAGGTCGTTGGTGGCTTCGTCAAGCGCCGCGAGATGAACCGCCGACGGGAACACGTCATTGGAGGACTGGCCCATGTTGACGTGGTCGTTGGGATGCGCGGCGTCACCGGCGAGGGTGGCGATCACCTCGTTGGCATTCATGTTCGACGAGGTGCCGGAACCGGTCTGGAACACATCGACGGGGAACTGGTCGTCGTGCTCACCCGATGCGACGGCATCGGCCGCGGCGGCGATCCGGTCGGCCAGCGCCGGATCAAGCAGTCCCAGCTCGGCGTTGACGCGGGCCGCCGCTCCCTTGATCCGGCCGAGCCAGCGGAGCACCGGCACGGGCACCGGCTCGCCTGAGATGGGGAAGTTGGCGACGGCTTTTGTGGTCTCGCCACCCCATAGCTGCTCCTTCTCCTGCACGCCCATGGCTGGTCCTTTCGCTGTTCGCATTCAGTCACCACAACGCTACTCCACGACCGTCGGCATCGGACGCCGAACTCAGGCCGGGGATCAGCCGCAGAACGAGATCAGCTCGCGGGCCACGCCGACCGGGTCGTCGTAGGCCATCAGGAAGCCGGTACCCGCGAGCATGCGCAGCTGGGCCTCGGGCAGCACGTCGAGCGCCTCCCGGGCCGCCTCGACTGGGTGCGCGGCGTCCTCGTCAGCCCACAGGAGCAGGACGGGCGAGCCGATTCGCGGATAAGCGTCGAGCAGATCCCGCTGCGGCTCGACCGGCCAGCGGCGGGCGAACTTGGCCCAGGCCCGGGCGCGGTTCCCGTTGCCGCCGAGATCAGCGAACGCGTGGCGCATCAGGTCGCGGGCGGCGGGGTTGTGCTGCGCGGAGAGCCGCTCGCCGACCGAGGGCCGGAACACGGCGGTCGCGGCGTGGGCGAGCAGACGGTCGAGGCCCGGCAGCGCGGCGGCTCGGCAGGCCATGCGCCAGCTGGCGTGGCCGATCACGAACTCGTCGCGGCGATGCAGGCGGTTGGGCATCAGCACGAAGCGCGAGGGCTCGAGCCGGCCCGTGGTCACGGCCCGCAGCAGCACCTCGGCGCCGAGGTCGTGTCCGGCCACCAGCGGCCTGGTCCCGACCACCTCGCGGCAGAAGCCGGCGATGACCTCCGCCATCCAGTCGGGCGTGTACGGGTGGCGCGGGCGGTCCTCGGAGTCTCCGTGCAGCGGCAGGTCCGGCAGCACGACCCGGAAGCGGCCCGACAGCGGCGCCACGATCGGCTCCCACTCACGGTGGGAGAGGCCGAGCGAGTGCAGCAGCGCCAATCCGGGGCCGGTTCCCGTCTCCCGATAGGCCACGCGGGCGCCATCGTGGTGGTGGTATAGACGCAGCCGCATCGGCCTGCATCGTCGCATTCCGCTCCGCCCACGGCCATCTTCGTCGTACCGGACCCGGAAGGACGGAGCCGGCGCCTCAGGCGCCGGCTTCGTTGATCCGCCGCTCCATGTTCAGCTCGGTGTCGAAGTGGGCGGCGTCGGCGTGTCGGTACTCCATCCCCTCGCCGCTCAGGAGTTTGGCCAGCACCTCGACATAGCGCGGATCGAGCTGCGTGCCGCCAACGCGACGGAGCTCGTTCAGCGCTTCGAACGAGCTCATCGGCGTGCGATAGGTGTCGCTGGCCGTGAGCGTGTCGTACACCTCGGCCACGGCGATGATCTTTGCGATCTCGGGAATCTGCGCCGCCGGCAACGCGTCCGGATAGCCGCGGCCGTCGACGCGCTCGTGATGGGCACGCACGATCTCCGAGACGGGCCCGTACATGCCGAGGTCCTTGAGCATCTCCGCGCCCAGCTCGGGATGGCGCTGGATCGCCACCCAGTCCTCGTCGGTGAGCGCCCGGCCGCGCTCGTGCACGCGGTCCGAGAGGGCGAAGTGGCCCAAGTCGTGCAGCAGGCCGGCGGTGTGCGCGAGCTCGCAGTCCTGCTTGCTCATGCCCACCTGCTCCGCGATGTCGCGGGCGAACCGGGCCACCGCCGCCGCGTGCCGGGCGGCGCGCCCGTCCCGCGTGTCCAGGGCGCGCAGCAACCCAGCGAGCACCCCCCAGGAGAGTGACACGTACTGCTCGGCGCGGTGGCGTGACTGCTCGAGCAGGTGCGCCATGTAGGTGAAGGCGAACACGCCGGCGAGCGCGAACACGATGCCGCCCAGGCCGACCTCGACGTAGATGCTCGCCCCCGCGACCACGAGCACCAGATTGAGCGCCAGGCTCGGCAGGTACGAGCGAGCGGCCCCGGCGTCCCAGGCCGCGCGACCCCACAGCAGCAGGCCGAAGCCGACAACCATCGAGTAGTTGAGCGCCAGGTCGGCCAGCGCGCCGGCCAGCACGGCAAGGTAGAAGCCGGCGCTGCCGGTGTGGCCGTCCCCGAGCAGGCGGATCACGTTCGCCGCGACCAGTGCCGGCGCCATGCCGGCGACCAGGTTGACGGCGATCAGCAGCGGTGCCGAGCGACGCCTGGCCGCGGCAGCCAGCTCGGCGATGGCCGCGAGCGCGCAGGCCGAGGCCGGTCCGAGGAAGGTCGCGCCGAGCACGACGACGAGGAACGACGCCGAAATCGAGGTCTGCCCACCCGCCGACGAGACGGACGCACCGGCCGCGACGGCGGCGACGGCGAGCACGAGTGAGAGCAGCTCGACGTGGTCCAGGTGACCCTGGACCGCTGCGATGCCGACACAGGCAGCCATGCCGACGACCGCGAGCACCCACGCGAATACGACTCGCGACCCACCACGAATTCCCCGCACGTCAGCTCGTTGAGCCGCGTGGCCCTCCATGCGCGCACAGTAGCGCCTTCACGCGCGGAGACCTAGCGGTGTGTCCAGCGGTTCGAGAACTGTCGCCCTGGATCAGCCGATGCGCCAATGCATGGGGCCCTCCCCGTGTCGTGTGCGACACACATCTGTGTGCCGATTCCACGAGATCCCCAACCGAGTCGCCGGGCGACTCGCTGCATCCCGAATTCCTCCACGCACGACGGCCAATCCCTGGCCCCTGCCCGGAGTCCCGGCGTCCCTCTTTAACTAAGAGATTGTGCGCAACTTTATCTGAAAACCTGTGCATTTCGACCGGATCCCTGCACGCGCAGGGATCCGCCCAGACTGCACGGCTCCTTGCGGCGCTTGCGCTGACGTGCGTTTCGATCGATAACACCCATCCATATGAAGGGAATCCGGACTAACGCAGCGGCGGGGATGCTCGGCGTCAGCCCGAACACGCTGCGCAGCTGGGAGCGCCGCTACGGCTTCCCCAGCCCCATCGCTCCCCCGGCGGTCACCGCCAGTACACGCTGGCCGAGATCGAGTCACTCCGGCTCACGGTCGCCGAGACACACAACGTCTCCTCGGCGATCTCGCTGGCTCGCGAGCGCGGTGAGGGTCCGTCCTCGTCGGCGCGGCTCGGGAACGCATTCGGCGCCTTCAACGAGGACATGGCCAACCGCCTCCTGGAGGAGAGCCTGGCGCTGCGCTCGTTCGAGCGGACGATCGAGGAGGTGCTGCTGACCGCCGTCGCGCTCCACGCCGAGCCGGATCGGAGCACCGCTGAGTACGAGTTCGCCTGGCGCCACGCCACCGGTTGGCTCTCGGCGCTGAAGCGCCTGTCACCGCCGGCCTCACGCTCAGACGGTGTGCTGATCATCGACGCCACCGCGCCCTGCGACCTCGACGGCGCTCCATGCCCAGGCGCTCGAGCTGGTGCTCAGGCGCGCCGGGCTCCGGACCTTGTCGCTGACCGCCTCGGTCGAGCCCGCACGGCTCGGACGGGCGCTGCGCGCGCTCGCGCCGCGCGCGGTCGTGCTCACCGGCCACCGGGCACCACTCGATCAGATCGGCCGGCTCGTGTATGCGGTGCGGGGAATCGTGCCGGAGGTGGTCGTATTCGATTACCGCGGCGCCGTGCCGGATACGGGCGCGAGCACGGTCTGCCGGCTCGGCGAGACGCCGGTCGCCGCCCGTGACGCGCTGTTGGCCCGCCTCGACGCCACGGCCACGACGGCCGATGGCGGCCCGGCCACGGCTCCTGCGGCGACCGCCGCCCGCCAGGCCTAGCCGCATCGCCGGTGAGGTGGCGCCGGATGGCGCCGAGCTCCACCGGCCCACCCGGCGCGGGCGGACGAACGGCGGGAACCTACAATCCTGCGCCCATGCCGCCTCACCGCTCAGTCGATCCGCGCGCGTCGTTCCCCGAGCTCGAGGAGCAGGTGCTCGAGCGCTGGCGCGAGCGCGACGTGTTCGCGGCGTCCGTGCGCCGGCGCCGCGGTGCCCCCCGTGGGGCTTCTACGAGGGGCCGCCGACGGCCAACGGCCCGCCCGGCTCGCACCACGTGCTGGCGCGCGTGTTCAAGGACATCTTCCCCCGCTACAGGACGATGCGCGGCTTCTACGTCGAGCGCAAGGGAGGCTGGGACTGCCACGGCCTGCCGGTCGAGCTCGCGGTGGAGAAGGAGCTGGGCATCGACCTCCAAGGACGACATCGAGCGCTACGGGATCGCCGAGTTCAACGCCCGCTGCCGCGAGATGGTGCTCAGCCACGTCGAGGACTGGACACGGCTGACCGAGCGAATCGGTTTCTGGATCGACACCGATGACGCCTACCGGACGCTCGACCCCGGTTACGTCGAGTCGGTGTGGTGGGCGCTGAAGACGATCCACGACAAGGGCCTGCTGTACGAGAAGCTGAAGGTCGTCCCGTACTGCCCGCGCTGTGGCACCGCGCTCTCGAGCCACGAGCTCGGCCAACCCGGGGTGTACCGGGACGTGATCGACCCCAGCGGCCTACGTCCGGTTTCCGGTCACGCGGGGTCGCGGCCGCGTGGAGCCCGGAGACGAGCTGCTGATCTGGACGACCACGCCGTGGACGCTCGTCTCCAACGCCGCGGTGGCCGTCGACGCCGAGCTGAGCTACGTGCGGGCGCGCATCGGCGACGGGACCGGTGCAGATCGTGGCCGAGGCGCTGCTCGGGCGCGTGCTCGGCGAGGACGCCGAGATCCTCGACCGCATCCGCGGCCGTGAGCTCGAGGGCATCGCCTACGAGCCGCCGTTCCCCTACATCGCGTCCGACGCGTACGGCGAGCAAGGGCACACCGTGCTGTCGGGGACTTCGTCACCGCCGAGGACGGGACGGGTCTCGTGCACACGGCGATCGCCTTCGGCGAGGACGACTTCCGGCTCGGCGAGCAGTACGGCCTGACCGTGGTCAACCCGGTGCGGCCCGACGGGACCTACGACGAGCGAATCGGACCCTACGCCGGGCGCAAGGTCAAGGACGCGGATCTCGACCTCGTCGAGGATCTCCGGGCACGGGGGAAGCTCCTGCGCTCCGAACCCTACGAGCACTCCTATCCCCATTGCTGGCGCTGCGACACGCCGCTGCTCTACTACGCCAAGCCCTCGTGGTACATCGGCACGAGCCAGATCAAGGACCGGCTGCTGGCATCCAACGAGACGGTCAACTGGCATCCGGAGCACGTCAAGCACGGCCGCTTCGGCAACTGGCTGGCGGGCAACGTCGACTGGGCGCTGTCCCGCGAACGCTATTGGGGGACCCCGTTGCCGGTATGGCGCTGCCCCGCGGGGCACATCAAGATGGTCGGCTCGCTGGCCGAGCTGAACGGGCTGGCCGGGACCGCGCTGTCGGACCCGCACCGGCCGTTCGTCGACGAGGCGACATTCCCGTGCGCGCAGTGCGGCGAATCGATGCAGCGCGTCGCCGAGGTGATCGACGTGTGGTTCGACTCTGGCTCGATGCCGTTCGCGCAGTACCACGCGCCGCACGAGCACGAAGCGGAGTTCGACGCGCGCTTTCCGGCCGACTTCATCTGCGAGGCGCTGGACCAGACGCGGGGCTGGTTCTACTCGCTGCTCGCCGTGTCGACGTTGCTGTTCGACCAGTCCTCCTATCGCAACGTGGTCTGCCTGGGGCTGATCCTCGACGAGCAGGGACGCAAGATGTCCAAGTCGGTGGGCAACGTGGTGGCTCCGTGGGACGTGATCGACCGCTACGGCGCCGACGCCTTTCGCTGGTACTTCTTCACCTCCAAGCAGCCCTGGGACGGCTATCGCTTCTCGCTCGAGACGATCGGCGAGGCGGTCCGTCAGTTCCTGCTGCAGCTGTGGAACACGTACGGCTTCTACGTGCTGTACGCCAATGCCAACGACGTCGGCGCCGGCGATGCTCGAGCGGGTCGACCCGGCCGCGCGCAGCGACCTCGACCGCTGGGTGCTCTCGCGCCTGGCGGCCACGACCGAGCTGGTCGCCGAGCGGATGGACGCCTACGACGCCACCGTCGCGGGCCGCGCGATCGCGTCGTTCGTCGACGAGCTGTCCAACTGGTACGTGCGCCGGTCCCGGCGGCGCTTCTGGGACGGCGATGAGGCCGCGTTCGCGACGCTGCACGACTGCACTCGTCACGGTGGTCAAGTTGCTGGCCCCGTTCACCCCGTTCCTGGCCGACGAGATCTACGACAACCTCGACGGCGGCCTGGCCAGCGTGCATCTGACCGACTTCCCCGAGCCGGGACCGCGTGACCGGCAGCTGGAGTTCGACATGGATGTCGCCCGGGAGACGGTCCGGCTCGGCCTCGCCGCGCGCGGGCAGGCGAAGCTCAAGGTGCGCCAGCCGCTGCGGGCGGCGATCGTGGTCGCCACCGGACGTGAGCGCGTGGCGATCGAGCGGCTGCGGGACACGGTCCGCGAGGAGCTGAACGTGCTCGAGCTGCGCTTCGTCTCCGAGGCCGACGAGCTCGGTCGGGTCGAGATCAAGCCGAACTACCGCACCCTCGGTCCGCGCTTCGGCAAGCAGATGCCGCTGGTCGCCGCCGCGATCGCCGGGCTTGATCCGGCGCACGCCGCGGCGGCGCTGCGCGAGGGCCGCACCGTGTCGATCACCGTCGGCGGCAACGACCACCCGCTCGGAGCCGAGGATCTGCTGATCACGATGCAGCCGCTCGAGGGCTACCAGGTTGAGCGGGAGGGATCCCATGCGGTCGCGCTGGAGCTGGCCATCGACGACGACCTGCGCGTCGAAGGCTGGGCGCGCGAGATCGTCCACGCGGTCCAGGCGGCCCGACGCGACGGGGGGCTCGAGGTCACGGACCGGATCGCGCTGACGCTCGACGGCCACCCGTCGCTGCTCGCCGCCGCGCGCGAGCACGAGCCCTACATCGCCGGCGAGACATTGGCCGTGAGCGTCGTCTACACGGCCCTGAACGGCATCGAGCCCGCCACCGTCGACGGACTCGAGCTCAGGGTCGACGTGGCTCGGGCCGCGGCGTAGAGCCGGCGGACGCGAGCGGCCGGGCGCGTGGCCTATGCCACCGCGCCGTCGGCGTCGGCCTTGGCCACGAACGGCTCGATCTCGGCCTCGAGACGGCGCTTCGGGTAGGCGCCGATGACCGTCTTGGCCACCTCGCCGCCCCGGAAGACGATCAGGGTGGGGATCGACATCACGTTGTAGGCCACCGCCGTCTGCTGGTTCTCGTCGATGTTCAGCTTGACGACCTTCAGCTCGCCGGCGCGCTCCTGCGCGATCTCCTCGACCACCGGGCCGACCATCCGGCACGGTCCGCACCAGGGCGCCCAGAAGTCCACGAGAACCGGGACATCGGACTCGATCACCTCGGCCTGGAAGTTGTTGTCGGTTACGTCGGCGACAATGCCTGCCATGGGGGCTCCTTAAAGGGGTTCTGTTCTCGCGCTTGCTTCAAAAAGTATAGCGCCCCGTCGGGCACTAGCCTAAGGCATCAGTGGCCGATCCGACCAACACTGAGATCGCCGCCGCGCTCGACGAGCTCGGCGACCTGTACGAGCTCGACGGCGCCATCATCCACCGCGTCGTGGCCTACCGCAACGCCGCCAAGGCGGTGCGCGACGCACCCGTGTCGGTCGCCGCACTGGCCCGGCACGGCCGCGCCACGGAGCTGCCGGGCATCGGCGCGACGATCCAGGAGAAGGTCGTCGCCCTGGCCGACGGACGGCGAGATCCCGGCCGCGACGAAGCTGCGGGCGAAGTTCCCGCCCGGGCTGGTCGAGATGACCCGCCTGCCCGGGCTCGGACCCAAGCGCGCCCGGCGCCTGTTCGAGGAGCTCGGAATCGACTCGCTCGAGCGCACTGCGGGCGGCGGCCGATGAGCAACGGATCCGGACGCTGAAGGGATTCGGCCCCAAGGCCGAGGAGAGCATCCTGGCGGCGCTGAGCGCTGCCCGGTGCGGGCGAGGCCCGCCGCCGCGTGGTGCTCGACCGGGCGCTCGCGGTGGGCGAGCAGCTCGTCGCCGCGCTGCGCGACGCATCCTGCCGCCGAGCGGGTCGAGCTCGCCGGCTCGGCGCGGCGGATGACCGACAGCGTCAAGGACCTCGACGTGATCGCGACCGCCACCGATCCGGGGGCGCTCGCCCGCGCGCTGGCCGAGCTCGAGCTGGTCGAAACGGCCCAGGCGCCCGGCGAGGCCGGCGTGCGGGTGCGCACGCACACCGGAGTGCAGGTCGATCTGCGGATCGTCGCGCCCGACCAGTTCGGCAACCTGCTCCAGCACTTCACGGGCTCCAAGGAGCACAACATGGCGCTGCGGGACGCCGCCGTGCGCACGGGGCCTGCACGTCTCCGAGTACGGGCGTGCTCGACGACGCCACCGGGGCAGACGCACCGCTGCGCGACCGAGGACGGAGGTCTACGCGCTGCTGGGGATGAGCTACATCGAGCCGGAGCTGCGCGAGAACCGCGGCGAGCTCGAGGCCGCGGCGGCGGGCACGCTCCCCGACGCTGGTGGAGCGTCGGCGACCTGCGCGGCGACCTGCACTGCCACACGACCGCCTCCGACGGCACCGCGTCGATCGAGGAGATGGCGGCCGCGGCGCGCGAGCGCCGGCTACGAGTACCTGGCGATCACCGACCACTCGGCCAGCTTCGGCTTCGGCGAACGACGTCTCGCCCGATCGGCTGAAGCGCGCAGATCGAGCGGATCCGCGGCACCGAGCTCGACGGGATCGAGCTGCTCGCCGGCAGCGAGGTCAACATCCTGCCCGACGGCTCGCTCGACTACGACGACGAGCTGCTGGCCGAGCTCGACTGGGTGATCGCCAGCGTGCACTCCTCGTTCCGGATGCTCGGCGAGCGACGCGATGACCGAGCGGATCGTGCGCGCGATCGAGCATCCGCTGGTCGACGCGATCGGCCACCTGACGGGACGCAAGATCGAGCGGCGCGCGCCGTACGCGTTCGACGTCGAGCGCGGTCATCGAGGCCGCGCGCGCGCACGGGCACGATGCTCGAGATCAACGCCAGCCCCGACCGGCGCGACCTCAACGAGGTGCACGCGCGCGCCGCGGCCGCCGCCGGCGTCCCGATCGTGATCAACTGCGACGCCCACCGGGTGGGCGGCTTCGACGTCGCGCGCTACGGGGTCGCGACGGCGAGGCGAGCCTGGCTGACCGCGGCCGACGTCGCGAACACGCGGCCGTGGGCGGAGCTGGCGGCGATGCGCTCCCGGGCGCGCGCCGGACGCGTGACCCGCACCGCGGCCGATGATCCCGGCGCCGAGCAGGGCGATCGATAGCGCGGTGGCCCCGCTGCGGGTGCGCCCCGGCCAGCCGCCGCCGCGCTGGATCGCCACGAACCACGCCAGGCCGGCCAGGGCACAGGATCGCCGCGACGAAGAAGTTCAGCCGCAGCCCGAAGATGTGGTGCGCCGGGTCGATCGCGCAGCAGCTCCTCGAAGATCCGAACGCCGAATAGCCGGCGACGTAGAGCGCGAACAGGCCGGGCGCCCGGATCTTGCGGTGGTTGCCGAGCCAGACCAGGACCGCGGCCAGTGACAGGTTCCAGATGATCTCGTACAGGAACGTGGGCTGGAAGGTGGCGGAGTGCAGGTAGCCTGCGGGACGGTGCGCCGGGTCGATCTCCAGGCCCCACGGGAGCGTCGTCGGCCCGCCGAACAGCTCCTGGTTGAAGTAGTTCCCGATCCGGCCGATCGCCTGTGCCACGAGGAGCGCCGGCGCGGCGCAGTCCATGAACGCCGGGATGTCGGCGCCCCGGCGGCGGTGAGCACCCACAGACCGGCGAGCGTCCCGGCCAGGATTCCGCCCCAGATCCCGAGTCCACCCTGCCAGATCGCGAACGGACCCCACCAGTGCTTGGGCACCTGGTCCCAGCTCGTGATGAGGAAGTAGATGCGACCGCCGATCAGGCCGGCCGGGAACCCCCACATGCGCCACCTCGTAGACGAGGTCGCGTGAGCCGCCGCGCTTCTCCCACCGCACACGGGTCACGAGGATCGCCGCGGCGACCGCGAACACATACGCAACGCCGTAGGCGTGGACGAAGAACGGGCCGATCGCGGACGCCGTTCTCGTGCGGGCTCGGGATGAAGGCCAGGGCGTGCATCACCGGCCCCATCCTGGCAGCAATCGCGGCAGCACGTCCTCGGCCAACGTGCGGTCGACGGCCGCGCGGCGGAAGGGGGTCAGGAGCGCGGCGGCGTGCTCGGCGTAGCCCGGCCGAGGGTCGTCGAGCGCGGTGCGGATCGCCGCGGCGAGGTCGTCGCCGACCAGCCGCGGATCGAGCTCCCGGGCCAGCGCGAGCGCCGGATACGGGCCCGGCGCCGGCGTCGTGACGAGCACGCATCCGTCGGCGAGCGCCTCGAGCGGTGCGATCCCGTAGTCCTCGCGCCGAGGAGCGGCCACGAACACGCCGCGCGCGCCGCAGCAGCGCGCGATAGTCGGCCGGGGCGAGCCGGCCCGCGATCGTGACGCCCTCGGTCGGCTCGATCGCGTCGGTCCCGGCCACGACCAGTTGCTCGTCGCCCCGCCGGGCCCGGCGCCACGCGTCGAGCACGACGCCGAGCCGCTTCTTGAGCGGATCGCCCGCGTACATCACCGCGGCGACATCGCGTCGCTCCGCCGCCGGGCCGTCCGCCGGCTCCACCGGCGCGGCAGCGGCGGACGGCTCGACCGGCACCGGCACGGTCACCACCGGAGCGCACGGACCGCTGAGCGGCGCAAGCGCCCGCTCGCTCATCGCCAGCACGAGCGGCGCCTGGCGCAGGCGCCGGCGCTCGACCGTGCGCTGCCAGATGCCGTGACGGCCGGGACGGTTCTCAGCCGCGATCGCGTCGAGCCACACCGCACCCGGCCGCGGCCACAGCAACGACGCCGTGATCGAGCAATAGACGAGCGCCCGGGGCCGGTGCGCGCTCGATCCCGGCCACAGCCGCTCGTCGCACCGCGCGGGCCTGCACGAAGTCCGTGAGCGCAAACGTCCGCACGCCCCGCGGCGCCTCCGGCTCCACGGCCTGCACGGCCGCGCCCACGCGCTCGAGCGAGGCGACGAGCTCGGCGGCGGCCGCCCGCCATCCCCCCGTTGTGCCGAGCGAGACGACGAGCACGTCGATCCGGCCCTCGGACCGTGACGAGGGGGCCACCGCGGGCGCCCTACGCGCGGGGGCGCGCTCCGGGGGTGCGGCTGGCCCCGTTGAGCTCGTACAGGTTGGAGCGGAACCCGGGCGTGCGGGCGAGCTTGATCGGCTTCAGCGGTGAGGTCTTCTCGATGTAGAAGCGCACGCCGTCGCGCTCCTCGATCGCCGTCACCGCACTGGCCTGGCGGCGCCAGGCGAGCGCCCAGATGATCGCGAAGCCGGTGGCCACCGCGGGCACCTGCGGGTAGCAGGAACGCCAGTGCGCCGGCGCCCAACGTCGAGAACAACAGCGGCCACAGCCGGTTGAGGAGCGTGCGCCCGGGGTGCACCTCGGGCAGCGTGGACTGCGTCCGAGCGCCGGCCAGCAGTGACGCGATCGGCGGAGAGGTCTCCGCCCGCCGGCCCAGCCACGCCCCGAGGAGTGCCGCGACCACCCACCAGCGGCGGCGACGGGGACGAGCACGTCGTCGGTGGCGCCCGCGGCCCCGGCCACCGTGACCGCCGCCAGCGCGCTGGCGGCACCGGCGCTGATCAGACACGGTCGTCTTCAGGAAGTCGGTGAACCGCACGGCGGATGTCTAGTCGGCGATCAGCACCGCGAGCAGCTCGCGCACGCCGTCGGTTCCCTCGACGATCAGGTCGGCCTCCTCGGCGACCGCCGACGGTGCCTCCTCCGAGCTGACCCCGACGCGGAGCGCCTGCGTCAGCCGACCCTCCTCGACGAGCTGGGCCAGCCCGCGGAAGGCATCGACGTCGGTCGCGTCGTCACCCACATAGAGCGCCACGTCGACGTCGGCATCCTTCAGGAACGAGATGATGCCCGCGCCCCTTGTCGATCTTGACCGGCGGGCGGACCTCGAGCACCTTGCGCCCCCAATGGGTGCGCAGCCCCGCCTCCTCGGCGCGCGCGGCCAGGGCGTCTATCGCGGCCCGGGCGGCGGCCTCGTCGGGCGCGCCGCGCCAGTGAAAGGCGACGATCGCTCCCTTGTCCTCGATCCGCACGCGGGAGCGGCGCAGGTCGGGCGTATCGGCCTCGCGGGCGAACGCGTGGATCCGGCGCGTCCAGTCCTCGATCCCCGGGTCGAGCGCCGGCTCGGTCCATCCCGCGCGCAGCAGCTCGGCGCCGTGGGAGCCGAGATAGGAGATCGTCCCGATCGACACCATGGCCCGCGACTCCGAGGCCCGGCGCCCGCTCACGCACGCGACCACGCCGTAGCGCTTGGCGATCTCGATCAGGAGCTGCCGGGTCCCCTCGGGCACGTGGGCGTCGGCCGCATGGTCCACGATCGGAGCCAGCGTCCCGTCGATGTCGAGCAGGATCGCGGCCGCGACTCGGGTCCGTACGCAGCGGCGCGAGCGCCTCGTACAGGATCGCTGACGTCACCGCTCTAGTATGCCCGCTCATGGCCTCAGCCCGCACGCTCAAGTTGGCGGCGACGGGGACCATGGCAGGCTTGTTCAGCGGCTTGTTCGGCGTCGGGGGCGGAATCGTGATGGTTCCGCTGCTGGTGTTGTGGCTCGGCTACGGCGAACGGCGGGCCACCGGCACGTCGCTGGCGGCCATTGTGGTCATCGCCGCGATGGCGACCCTGCTCCAGGGCGCCTACGGCAACGTGGTGATCGGCAAGGGGCTGCTGATCGGAATCCCGGCCGTGGGCGGCGTGCTGCTCGGCACCTGGATCCAGCAGCGGGTCCGGACCGAGACGATCGGCCTGCTGTTCGGCCTGCTGATGATCGCCGTGGCGGTCGACCTCGTCGTCAAATGATCGTCGCGGTCGTGATGGGCGCGGCGGCGGGAGTGCTCAGCGGACTGCTCGGCGTCGGCGGGGGCATCCTGTTCGTCCCCGCGCTGACGCTGGCGCTCGGCCTCTCGCAGGTCCGGGCCGAGGCGACCTCGCTGCTGGCGATCGTTCCCGTGGCGCTCGTCGGGGCGTGGCGACAGCATCGCTACGGCAATGTCGATGTGCGAGAGGGCAGCATCATGGGCCTGCTGTCCGCGCTCGGCGTCGCCGCCGGGGTGGCGCTCTCGAACCTGCTCCCGGAGCGGGCGTTGCGCTACGGCTTTGCCGCGGTGATCGTGGTCGTCGCGCTTCAGTTCATCCGCCGCTGGCACCGCGTGCGCTCGGCGCGGCTGCGGAGCGAGGCGTGAGCGCCCCCGCGTTCGCGCTCCTGCTCCACGGCCAGCCGGGAAGCGCACGGGATTGGGACCGGGTCTGCGGCGCGCTGCCGCCGAGCGTCGTGCCCATCGCGATCGACCGGCCGGGCTGGGACGGGCAGAGCCCGCCGGCCAGCTTGGACGAGAACGCGCTGGCCGCGGTGGCCGCGCTCGACGCCCGCGGCGTGGAGCGGGCGACGGTCGTCGGCCACAGCCTCGGCGGCGCGGTGGCGGCGTGGCTGGCCGTCAACCACCCGGACCGCGTCTCCGGCCTGGTGCTCGCCGCGCCGGCCGCCAACGCCGCGGCACTCGACTGGATCGACCAGCTGCTGGCCATGCCGGTGGCCGGAGCGCTGGCCAGCACCGCGGCGCTGTCCGGTGTCGGTCTGGCGCTGACGACACCGCCGCTGCGCCGACGGATCGCCCGCGAGCTCGAGCTCGACGACGACTACCTCGGGGCGGCGGCGCGGGGATTGCTGACCCCCGGAGCGTGGCGGGCGTTTGCGACCGAGCAGCGCGCCCTCGTGCGCGAGATCCCGGAGCTGGAAGGCCGGTTGGGCAGGATCTCGACGCCGACGACCGTCGTGCACGGCTCGGCCGACCGGGTCGTGCCGCCTGGATCGGCGCGGCGCCTGGCCGAGCAGATCCCCCGCGCCGAGGTGGTCGTGCTCGCGGGCGCCGGGCATCTGCTGCCTCAGCGGCGCGCGCGTGAGCTGGCCGAGGTGATCGCAGCCTCCGCGGCCTGATCCAGTCGGCCGAGAACCTGTGCGAAACCCGCCGTCGGCCCGAGCGGCGCCCGGTTGATCCGTCGAATCTCGCCCGCGGCGCTTACTCCGAGCGATCGCGCCGACGAACAGGTGGGAAGACCGATCATGTGTCGCAGACGCTTCTGGATCGCAGCCGCCTCCGGGCTGCTCGTATTGCTGGGCACCATCGCAGCCTCGACGGCTGCGGCCGGCATCGCCCGCGTGCACCGAGCCGCCCTGTGCGCGATCGCCGGCGGCGGGCGCTTCGAGCTCGACCCGCACCCGCCCCGCGGAGTGGACCCGCTCACCGGGGCGCGGTTCTTCCTCGACGGCCCGGGCACGAACCGCGGCTTCGCCGCCAGCGCGATGGCCCAGATCGCGGGGCGCGATCCGAACAGCTTCGGCAACGTCGGCTGGCCGGGGTTCGAGCGCTGGCTGAGCTCGCGCCGCCTGTCGCCCGGAGCGGCCCACCAGGTCGATCTGCTGGCCAAGATCGGCGGGCAGCCTGAGGTCAAGCGCTTCAGCGTCTACTCGGCCGGCGGCGGCCCCGGGGCGATCTATTCGCAGGTGCAGAAGCTGCTGTGCCGGATGCAGGCCACGGACCCAAGCGCGGACGCGCTGATCTCGACCTACTTCCTCAAGCACTCCGGCTCCTGCCCGACGCTGCGCGAGTCCCCGTCCGATCAGTCCGTGTTCCGGCGCCACATCGACGAGCTGGCGGCCGGAATCGGCGGCTTCCCGAGCGCGATCCTGCTCGAGACGGATGCAGTCGACACCGCGGGCTGCCTGAGCCCCGCCGGACTGCGTGATCGAGAGACGCTGCTGGCCTACGCGATCGATCGGCTCTCGAAGCTCCCCCATGCGGTGGTCTACGTCGAGGCCGGCACAGAGGACGCCGAGACTCCGCAGTACGCCGCCCGCGTGCTGAACGCGATCGGGATCCAGAAGATTCGAGGCTTCTTCCTCAACGACACGCACTTCAACTGGACGGCGAATGAGGCCCGGTTCGGCCATCGCGTCTCTCAACTGACCCACGGCGCCCACTTCATCGTCGGCACCCAGGACAACGGGCGCGGACCGCTGCTCAACCCGGACCCCGTGCGCCAGGGGATCGAGGATCTCTGCAACCCGCCCGGTCGCGGGCTTGGTCCCACGCTGACGACGGCCACGGGCTTCTCCGCACTCGGCGCTGATGCGTTCATGTGGGTGGGCGTGCCCGGCCGCAGCGCCGGGCCCTGCCACCGCGGGGATGCCGCGCCCGGGGAGTTCGATCTCGGCTTTGCGCTCCAGCTGGCCAAGCACGCCAACCAGCAGCTTGGACCGGGCTATCCGGCCGGCCGTGGTAGCGCTCGATCCTCGTCCGCTCGCCGCCTGCGGCTAACTACGGGGCTCGTTACGGGAACGGCCCGATGGCGAAGGCCCGCGCGGCGCTTAGCGTTGCGCTCAGATGTTTCAAGCGCGTATCCATGGCCGAGGGGGCCAGGGTGTTGTGACGGCAGCAGAGTTGCTCTCCCTGGCCGCGTTCGCAGAAGGACTCGAGGCCCAAGCCTTCCCGAGCTTCGGCTCCGAGCGCATGGGCGCACCCGTGGTCGCGTTCTGCCGCATCGACACGAAGCCGATCCGTCTGCGCGAGCCGATCGCCGAGCCGGACGCCGTGATCATCCAGGACCCGACGCTGCTGAATCACGTCGACGTGTTCGGCGGACTCACGGAGTCGGGCTACGTGCTGATCAACTCCGCCCGCAGCATCGAGGAACTGGGCCTCGCGGATCTGCTCGACGCCGGCCCGCGCCGGCAAGGTGGTCACGGTGCCGGCGGGCGAGCTCGCCCGCGCCCGGACCGGACGGCCGATTCCAAACGCCGCCCTGCTCGGAGCGCTGGCCGCGATGACCAGCGTCGTGAGCCAGGACTCGATCGAGGCGGCGATCCACGGACGCTTCAAGGGCAAGATGGCCGACGGCAACGCCGCCGCCGCGCGCGACGCGTTCGACTACGTGAGGGAACCCATTCATGCGTGAGCAGATCGAGGGATCGCAGGCCATCGCCCGCGCGGTGGCCCGCTGCCGGCCGGAGGTCGTCTGCGCCTACCCGATCACCCCGCAGACGCACATCGTCGAGGCACTGTCGCGGATGGTCCGCAGCGGCGACCTCGAGCACTGCGAGTACGTCAACGTCGAGTCGGAGTTCTCGGCCATGTCGGTGGCGATCGGAGCGTCGGCGACCGGCGCCCGCGACGTACACGGCGACGGCGAGCCAGGGCCTGCTGTACATGGCCGAGGCGCTGTTCAACGCCTCCGGGCTCGGGCTGCCGATCGTGATGACGGTGGCCAACCGCGCGATCGGCTCGCCGATCAACATCTGGAACGACCACAGCGACGCGATGTCGATGCGCGATTGCGGCTGGATCCAGCTCTACGCGGCCGACAACCAGGAGGCGCTCGACCTCCACATCCAAGCCTTCTTCCTCGCCGAGGCGCTGTCGGTGCCGGTGATGGTGTGCATGGACGGGTTCGTGCTCACACACGCCTTCGAGCCGCTCGAGATCCCGCTCCAGAACGATGTCGACACCTTCCTCGGGCCGTTCGAGCCGCGCCAGGTGCTCGATCCCGACGACCCGGTCACGATCGGGGCGATGGTCGGACCGGAGGCCTTCACCGAGGTCCGCTACCTCTCCCACATCAAGCAGATGCAGGCGCTCGACCTGATTCCCGAGGTGTCGGCCGATTTCCGCGAGCGCTTCGGCCGCGACGCCGGCGGACTGTTCTCCTGCCTGCACACCGAGGATGCGGAGACGATCGTGATCGTGCTCGGGTCGGTGTTCGGGACGATCGCCGACGTGGTCGACGAGCTCCGCGAGCAGGGCAACTCGATCGGCGTTCTGTCTCTGAAGTCGTTCCGGCCGTTCCCGACCGAGGAGCTGCGGGCGGCGCTCAGCGGCGCCAAGCGCGTGGTCATGCTCGAGCGCGCGCTCCAGGTCGGCGTCGGCGGGATCGTGTCCGAGAACGTGCGCAGCGCGCTGTCGCGGGACGTCGATCCCGACCCACACCGTGATCGCCGGCCTCGGCGGACGGCCGATCACGCGCAAGACGCTCCGCCCCCTGTTCGCCACCGCGATGGCGGGTGAGCTGCCCGAGGTCCACTTCCTCGATCTGCGTGAGGACGTGATCGAGCGTGAGATCTGGCGTGCGAGCGAAGGCTCCCACACCGGTCCGCACGCCGAGAGCATCCTGCGCGACATCGGAATCGTCAGGGCGGAGCCCGTATGAGCGAGTCCATGCCGTACTACCAGACCGGCACCTTCGCAGTCGGCGGCCGGCTGCTCACACCAGAGCAGCGCGCGGTGCAGTCGGACCCAGACCGCATGAACGCGATCACCAAGGGCCACCGGGCGTGCCAGGGCTGCGGCGAGGCGCTCGGCGCGCGCTACGCGATGGACGCCGCCGTCCGCGCGGCGAACGGGCGCGTGATCGCGGCCAACGCCACCGGCTGCCTCGAGGTCTTCTCGACCCCGTATCCCGAGTCCTCGTGGCGGGTGCCATGGATCCACTCGCTGTTCGGCAATGCTCCGGCCGTCGCCACCGGCGTCGTCGCCGCGCTCCGCGCCAAGGGTCGCACCGACGTGCGCGTGATCGGCCAGGGCGGCGACGGCGGCACGGTCGACATCGGGTTCGGCGCGCTGTCGGGCATGTTCGAGCGCGGCGACGACGTGCTCTACGTCTGTTACGACAACGAGGGCTACATGAACACCGGCGTCCAGCGCTCGGCGGCCACACCCCCGGCCGCGCGCACCGCCACCACCGAGCCGGTCGGCGGCCAGGCCGGTAACAGCTTCGGCCAGGGCAAGAGCGCGCCGCTGATCGCGATGGCCCACGAGATCCCCTACGTGGCCACCGCCACGGTCGGCGAGCTGCGTGACCTCGAGGCGAAGGTGACCCGGGCGATGGAGTTCCACGGCCCGCGCTATATCCACGTGCTCGTCCCGTGCCCGCTCGGCTGGGGCTCGGCCACCGACGAGACGATCCAGATCGCCCGGCTGGCCAAGGAGACGGGCATGTTCCCCGTCTTCGAAGCGATCGACGGCGCCATCACCAGCGTCTCCAAGATCCGCCGCCGTGTGCCGGTCGAGCAGTACCTGCGCGGCCAGAAGCGCTACGCGCACCTGTTCTCCGGCGAGGGCCGCCCCGACATCGTGGCGAGGCTGCAAGCGGGCGCCGACCGCAACATCGAGCGCTTCGGACTGCTCGACGGCGGTGACGAGAACGTCAACATCGACCTGCTCGAGGTTCTGGCCACGAGTGAACGGGGACCCCAATGAGCGAGCGCCCATTCGCGATCACGCTCGACGTCGGCTCGAGCCTGGCCAACCGCACCGGAGACTGGCGCACAGAGCGCCCCCAGTACGTGCGCCGCACGCCGCCGTGCAACCACGGCTGCCCGGCCGGCGAGGACATCCAGGCCTGGTTGTTCGAGGCCGAGTCCGGCGGCCAGGGCTACGAGAGTGCGTGGCGGACGCTGGTGGCCGCCAACCCGCTCCCCGCCGTGATGGGACGGGTCTGCTACCACCCCTGCGAGACGGCCTGCAACCGCGCTCAGCTCGACGAGGCTGTCGGGATCAACTCTGTCGAGCGGTTCCTCGGCGACGAGGCGATCCGCAACGGCTGGGAGCTCCCCGCTCCCGGGCCGCCGACGGGGCGCCGGGTGCTGGTCGTCGGCGCCGGGCCGTCAGGGCTCTCCTGCGCCTACCAGCTCGCGCTGCGCGGACACCACGTGACCATCCGCGATCAGGCCGCCAAGGCCGGCGGGATGATGCGCTACGGGATCCCCGCCTATCGCCTGCAGCGCGACGTGCTCGACGACGAGCTGGCCCGGATCTTCGCGCTCGGCGTGCAGCTCGAGTGCGGCGAGCAGGTGTCGGATCTCCCCGAGGCCATGCGCGAGGGCGCCTTCGACGCCGTGTTCGTGGCCGTCGGCGCGCACGTCGGTCGTCATGTGGAGATTCCCGGTGGAACCGCATCTCACGTGCTCGACGCGGTGTCGATGCTGCACGGCGTCGAGGAGGGCGAGAAGCCCCAGCTCGGCCGGCGCGTCGTCGTCTATGGCGGCGGCAACACGGCGCTGGACGCGGCCCGCAGCGCGCGCCGGCTCGGCGCCACCGACCCGGTGATCGTGTACCGGCGCACGCGCGAGCGGATGCCGGCCCACGAGTCCGAGATGCAGGAGGCCGAGCAGGAGGGGATCGACCTTCCGCTGGCTCTCGACGATCACCGCGTCCGGCGATGGACACGTGATGCTCGAGAAGATGGAGCTCGACGACACGGGATTCCCGCAGCCGACCGGTCAGTTCGAAGAGCTCGAGGCCGACACGGTCGTACTCGCGGTCGGCCAGGACGCCGACCTCGCCCTGATGGAGGGTCTCGACGGCGTCGAGGTGGCCGACCATGTGGTCCAGGTCGACGAGCAGATGATGACCGGTCACCGCGGTGTGTTCGCCGGTGGCGACATGGTCCCCGCCGATCGCACCGTGGCGGTGGCGATCGGACACGGGAGCCGGGCTGCGCGATCGATCGACGGCTGGCTGCGTGGCGTGCCGGCGCTGCCCGATCCGGTCGTCGAGCTGGCCACGTTCGAGGAGATCAACCCCTGGTACTACTCCGACGCCCCGCGGACGATCCAGCCGGTGCTCGACGACGCGCGCCGGGAGACGACGTTCGATGAGGTCGTCAAGGGCTTGGATCACTCCTCCGCGCTGTTCGAGGCTCGCCGCTGCCTGTCCTGTGGCAACTGCTTCTCATGCGACAACTGCTTCGGCGTCTGCCCGGACAACGCGGTGCTGAAGCCCGGTGCCGACGGGGAGCCGTACGCATTCGATCTCGACTTCTGCAAGGGCTGCGGCATCTGCGCCAAGGAGTGTCCCTGCGGCGCGATCGAGATGATCCCCGAAGCGAGCTGAGCTGGCCATGGCCGATCCGAGCAGCGCCAATCCGCTGAAGGTGGTCCTGGCCGGCGGCGGAGTGGCCGCGGTCGAGGCCGCGCTGGCCCTGCGCGATCTGGCCGGCGATCTCGTCGAGACGACGTTGATCGCCCCCGGCCCGGACCTCGTCTACCGGCCGATGTCGGTGCGCGAGCCGTTCGGCTATGCCAGCGCGCAGCAGTACCCCCTGTCCGGCATCGCCGCCGAGCTGGGCCTCGAGCTGGTGGCGGAGACGGTCGACCGCGTCAACACCCGGGCCAGCATCGTCCACACCGAGGAGGGCTCGGAGATCCCCTTCGAAGCGCTTCTGGTCGCACTCGGAGCGGCCACGCAGGCACGATACGAGCACGCGATCACGATCGATGACGCGCACCTGGCCGAGACGCTCGCACAGCTCCTGGCCGACGTCGCCGGCGGGGCGGTCCAGCGTCTGGTGTTCGTGATCCCGGGACGGCTGGCATGGCCGTTCCCGGCGTACGAGATCGCGCTGATGATGCAGGCCCATGCGGCCAAGTCCGGCGCCTCGCTGACGATGACGATCATCAGCCCGGAGGAGCGACCACTGGCGCTGTTCGGCCGCGGCGCCAGCGACGTGATCCTACGGCTGCTCTCCGAGCAGAACATCGAGTTCATCTCGGCCGACAGCTGCGAGGTGCCCGATCCCGGGCGCGTCATCCTGATGCCCGATCACCGGCGGATCGACGCCGACCGGGTCGTGGCGCTCCCGACCCTTCATGGTCGCGGGCTGCCCGGGGTGCCGAGGAACGCGCGCGGGTTCATCCCCGTCGATCCCCATGGCAAGGTCCGTGGGGCGGACCGGGTCTACGCCGCCGGTGACGGCACCGACTTCGAGCTCAAGCACGGCGGCGTCGCCTCGCAGCAGGCGGACGCGGCCGCCGAGGCGATCGCCGCGCTGGCCGGCGCGCCGATCAAGCCGGCGCCCTTCCGTCCGGTCGTCCGGGGGGTCATGCTCACCGGTCGCAAGCCGCTCTACCTGAGCACGAGCTACAGCGGTGGCCACGGCTTCAGCGCGCGGATCACCGACCGCGCCACGTGGTCCCCGCCGAGCAAGATCTCGGCCAGGTATCTGGGGCCGTATCTCGATCGGATCGATCGGAGCGCGGGCGCGGCGTCGATCTGATCGGCCGTCCGGCTACCCCGCCAACGCGCCCGCTCCCCGCAGATCCGTCGTCTGCCCCCGGCAGTCGCGCGCCGGCTCCCCGACCAGGACGCAGAAGGCGGGCCGGGGGACGCCGTTGTAATCGAGCAGCGCCGAGTCGAACCCGTTGTCGCGCTTGGCCTGCAGCAGGTAGTAATACTCGCGGGCGACCTGACCGGGGCGCGCCGCGGGGACGAGTGGCAGCGCGAGGAACTCCCGCGCGGCGGCCTGCTGCGCCGCGCCGTTGCCGTCGAGCAGGGCGCCGTGGGGACCCTCGAGCCACGTGCCCTCCTCGGTCAGCCACACCTGGGGCGCCCCCGCGGCCTGGTTCAGGTAGCGCACGAACTGCTCGGTCTCGGTAGCCCCCAGAGCCGGGCGGCGCTGCAGGTCGTGATAGCTGTGGGTGCCCCACACCGACGGCCGGGCGCCCCCGAGCGCGGCCACGTAGTCGGGCACATACCCCGTCCAGCTGCGGCCTCCATCGCTCGTGCACAGGTTGAACGCGGGCGCGGTGCAGTCGGCGCCCGTCTCCCCGGCCACGATCGTGTCGCGTCGCCCGAGGCCCCGGTCCGCCGACTCGGCGGCCAGCCAATAGCCGGCGGCCTGCCGCGGACCGAGCCGGCTCGGCGCGCACGCGCCGGCAGCCGGCGGCGGCGCGCCGTGCGGGCTGGCGCAGGGGTAGTAGACGTCATTGCTCGGCTCGCTCCACGCGCCCCAGTCGTGCACCCACGGGAATGCCTTCACCAGCGCCACGAACCCGGCCGCATAGGCGGCGCTGGTGGGCGGCGGACAGTTCCCGGTCGCCGGGAGCACGCCCACGGGGTTGGTGCACGAGTCGTCCGCGCCGAGGGTCACATAGGGCGACTGCCCGGCGGCGCGAGCCCGAGCCGCCCACGCCGCCGCGGCGGCCGGGTTGTCGTAGGGGACGATCAGGCGCGCGGTGCGCATCCCCAGCCGCGAGGCGAGCAGGCGGAACGCGGGCTTGGCGAACACGGCCGGATCCTCATCGGAGAGCCCGATCGCAGCGTGCCTGGCCGGGCCGGCGGCACGTATCACGGGGCGAGCACCGGAGCCGGATCCGGATCCGGACCGGTCGGCGCCGGGCCGGATCCGGAGCCCAGCACCAGCGCCAGCGCCACGGCCGCGAGCAGGGTGATCGCGGCCACGAGGACGAATCGGCGCATCACGGGACCTCACGCTTGGTGTCCTGAGTCGGAAATTCGGATACAGGATGGGTGACGGCTGGGCGTGGTTGGCGGGGCGGCCGCGCCCAAGACGTACTGGTGGTACGGCGGGGGCGCGGCCGCCCGCCAAGCGCGTCCAGACGCGCCCAGACTGTGTGCGAATTTCCGACTCAGGACACTAGCGCCGCCAGGGCCGCCGGCGCACTCCCGCTGCACTCCGCTCGGCGAAGCGCTGCAACTCAGTTCCGGCCCCCGGAACTCAGATGCAGCGCTTCGATGTTCGGGCATCGCTGTCCGCTCGCCAACCACGCTGGTTTGGGCGCTCTCGCGGCCGGGTAGCGGCCGCACCGGACCGAGTCCGCGGAGGAGGAGATATGGCAGATCGAGTCGCTCGTAGCGTCATGGGCAAGCCCAGGCGCAGTATCGGCCTGGCCGCCGGCCTGGCGGTGTTCGCCGCCGTGTTCGTGGTGATGGCCTCGGGACCGTCGACGCCCTCGCCGGCGGCGCGGACGATCCGCGCCGGCGCCGTCCCGGGCGCGCAGGCCATCAGCGCCAAGGTCAACTCATTGATCGGTCGCATGACGGTGGCCGAGAAGTTCGGGCAGCTCGAGATGTCCGGCCCTCAGGGCGCGAACGGCACGCCGGGCGAGGCATTGCTGCGCGAGGCCCGACAGGGACTCGTCGGCTCCGTCCTCGACCTCGTGGGCGTGGCCAACATCAACCAGCTCCAGCGGGCCGCGCTCCAGTCCCGGCTCCACATCCCGATCATCGCCTCACTCGACGTGATCCACGGCTACCGGACGATGTTCCCGGTTCCGCTCGCCGAGGCCAGCAGCTGGGATCCGGCCGCGGTCCAGAACGACGAGGCCATCTCGGCCGATGAAGCGACGGCTGACGGGATCAAGTGGACGTTCAACCCGATGGTCGACGTCAGCCGTGACCCGCGGTGGGGACGGGTCGTGGAGGGTGCCGGCGAAGATCCGTATCTCGGCGCGCAGATCGCCGCCGCCAAGGTGCACGGCTACCAGGGGTCCAGCTTCGCGGCGGCGGATCGGATGGCGGCCACGGTCAAGCACTTCGCCGCGTACGGAGCGCCGGTCGCCGGGCGCGAATACAACACGGTCGACATGTCCGAGCAGCAGCTGCGCAACGACTACCTGCCGCCCTACAAGGCCGCGGTCGACGCCGGCGCGGCGAGCGTCATGAGCGCGTTCAACTCGCTGGACGGCGTGCCGGCGAGCGCCAACCCGTACCTGCTGCGGACGATCCTGCGCCAGGAGTGGGGCTTCGGCGGCACAGTGGTCAGCGACTACCAGGCGATCCAGGAGCTGATCGCCTTCGGATTCGCCTCCGATCAGGCGGCCGCTGCGCGACTCGCCCTCACCGCCGGCGTCGACATCGAGATGGCGGTGACGATCCCGAGCGATTACTCGACCTACGCCAACACCGGTCCGCGGCTGCTGGCCTCGGGCAAGATCACGATGACCGAGCTCGACAACGCGGTGCGGCACGTGCTGACGCTCAAGTACCTCGCGGGCATGTTCGACCACCCCTACACGGACCCGGCGCGGGTCACCCACGCCGAGTTGACGCCCGCCCACCTGGCCGCGGCCCGCTCCATGGCGAGCCACTCGATGGTGCTGCTCGAGAACCGCAATCATGCGCTGCCCCTGAGCAGCGGGGTGTCGTCGGTGGCCGTGGTCGGCCCGCTGGCCGAGAACCCGAGCGACCAGCTCGGACCCGACCAGCCGATCGGCTACAACGTGGCCGACGGCAAGGTCGTGTCGGTGCTCGCCGGCATCAAGGCCGCCGTGCCGCACGCCACGGTGACATACGCGCAGGGCTGTGACCCGACCTGCGCCTCGACCGGCAGCTTCGGCGCCGCCGTGAGCGCGGCGCAGTCATCGGACGTGACCGTCGTGGTGCTCGGCGAGCCGGCCTCCGACTCGGGCGAGGCATCCTCGCGCAGCGATATCGGCCTGCCGGGTCAGCAGCTGGCGCTCGTGCAGGCGATCGCCGCGACCGGCAAGCCGTACGTGGTCGTGCTGATGAACGGCCGCCCGCTGACGCTCAGCTGGCTGTCGGACAACGCGCCGGCGCTGCTCGAGTCGTGGTTCCCCGGCACCGAGGGCGGCGACGCGGTCGCCGACGTGCTGTTCGGGAAGGTCGATCCCGGTGGGAAGCTGCCGATGTCGTTCCCGCGCAACGTCGGCCAGATCCCGATCTCCTACAACGAGCTCCCGACGGGCCGGCCGTTCGACCCGGCGAACAAGTACACCTCGCGATACCTCGATGTGCCGAACACGCCGCAGTACCCCTTCGGCTACGGCCTCTCGTACACGAGCTTCGCGCTGTCGAACCTCAGGCTCTCGAGCACCAACGTCCCAGCGGGCGGCTCGCTCACCGTCAGCGCCGACGTCACCAACACCGGCTCGGTCGCCGGCGACGACGTGGCGCAGCTCTA
>CAVOWC010000002.1:0-110408 GCA_963700025.1 uncultured Solirubrobacteraceae bacterium
GCGCAACGGCCACGTGGCGGCGACCGACGCGGGGAGCGCGAACGAGAAGGCCTCGCCGTCGCTGCTCTCCCGCGTGGTGCGCGGCGTGGCCGAGCAGGCGCAGCGCCGCATCCCGCGCGCCGACCTCGACGAGCGCGACCCCGATTTCATCCGCGAGCGGCTGCCGCTGATGTGGCTCCTGGCCAGCCTCTGGTATCGCGGCGAGGTGCGCGGGCTGGGAAACATCCCCGACTCGGGGGCCGTGCTGCTCGTGGGCAACCACTCCGGCGGCAACATGACGCCGGATACGATCGTCTTCACGCTCGCGTTCAACACGTACTTCGGTGTCGAGCGCGCCTTCTACCAGCTCGCCCACAACCTCGTGCTGTCGATGCCGGCGCTGGGCTCGCTGCGGAAGTTCGGCACCGTCGCCGCCTCGCCGGCGAACGCGACGCAAGGCGCTCGAGACCGGCGCCGCGCTGCTCGTCTATCCGGCGGGGACTACGAGGTCCACCGGCCGAGCTGGGAGCGCAACCGGGTCGACTTCGATCGCCGCAAGGGGTTCATCCGCCTCGCGCTCGAGCAGAACGTGCCGATCGTCCCCGTGGTCTCGATCGGCGGCCAGGAGACGGCGCTGTTCCTGACCCGCGGCGAGCGGCTGGCGCAGCTGCTCGCGCTCGACCGGCTGTTCCGGCTCAAGGTGCTGCCGATCTCGCTGGCGCTGCCGTGGGGCATCAACGTCGGCGACATGCTCGGGCATCTGCCGCTGCCGGCCAAGATCACGATCGAGATGCTGCCGGCGATCGACCTCCGGGCCGAGTTCGGCCCCGAGCCCGACCTCGACGAGGTCTACGACCACCTGATCCGGCGGATGCAGGACACGCTCGACGCGCTGGCCGCCGAGCGGCGGCTGCCCATCGTCGGGATGAGGGTCGCGGCCCGGGTCACCGTCTCCGCGCCGCCGGAGGCCATCTGGAGCATCATCTCCGACCCCGAGCGCATGCTCGGCTTCATGTCGGGGGTGACCCGCTGGGAGGTGGCCGGCGATCACCCGACCGGGCTCGGGGCGCGGTACCGGATGCTGTTCCGAGTCGGCTCGGCCGAGGTCGGCGGCCTGATCGAGATCGTCGAGTTCCACCCGCCGCGCGACATGGCCTGGACGTCGGTCACCGGGCTCGATCAGCGGGGGCGATGGCGGCTGCGCACGGCGGGTGAGAGCCGCACCCGGGTCGAACTGCGGCTCGCCTACGGCGTGGCCGGCGCCGGCCTCACGGGCTGGATCGCCGAGCGGATCGCCGGGCCGATCGTGTCGGGGCATCTGCGCCGTAGCCTGCAGCAGCTCAAGCGCCTCGTCGAGCACGAGCAGCTGCGGGAGCGGGCGGCGGTGCGGCGCGCGGCCCGGGCGAGGTAGGCCTGCGGGGGCACGACCCCGTCCGGGGCCCGGATGAGAACTTTCACAGAATTGCGGTGCAACGTAATTGATGCGGTGATCGGTGGTACGTTGCCGCCAGCGGAGGCCGTCGGGGCGCCTCCGGGACAAAGGATAGTCAATGCGACCCGCGGGACCGGGAGCGGGAGATCGAGGCGATCGTCCGTTTCGACGCGCGAGAACACACTGCCGCGAACGATGGCGGCATGCCTTCGTAGCCGTGCTCGCGGTCGTCTGCGTAGAGGTATGCAACGTTCCGGGTGCGCTCGGGGCGGGGACCGCGGTGACCGAGTTCTCGTTGCCTGCGTCCGCGCTTCCGAGCGGCATCGCACTTGGCCCCGATGGCAATGTCTGGGTCACCGAGGAGAATGGCGGCACCGTTGTCTCCGTGACGCCCTCGGGTGTGATTGCGCAATACCCGATCGCGAGCGGAAACCTCGGTGGGATCATCGCCGGACCTGATGGGAACCTGTGGTTCAGCGAGTTGACGGCCAACAAGATCGCCCGGGTCACACCATCCGGTGTCGTGACTGGTCAGTTTCCCGTGCCAACGGCAAATGCCGGCTTGGCCGGCATCGTGACGGGCGCCGACGGCAATCTGTGGTTCGTCGAATCCTTCGCCGGCAAGGTTGGCCGCATCACACCGACGGGAGTCGTGACCGAATTCGCCGTCCCCACGCCCTCGGCGTTCCCTCACGGACCCACGCTCGGCCCCGACGGAAACGTGTGGTTCAACGAGGAACAAGCCGCCAAGGTCGCCCGGATCACGCCCCGTGGCGTGATCAGTGAGTTCACGACGCCGACGCCGGCATCGCGGCCCAATGTAACAACGGCGGGACAGGACGGAAACGTGTGGTTCACCGAGAGCGCCGGCGGGATCGGCCGCGTCACGCCAAGTGGGTCGATCACGGAGTTCCCGCTCACCAACTCCTCGGCCTCCCCGGTGGGCATCGTCACGGGTCCTGATGGCAACCTGTGGTTCACCGAGGAGACCACGAACAAGATCGCGCGGATGACCACCGGCGGCGTGATCACGGAGTTCTCGATTCCGACCGCGAACGCGTCCCCCGACAAGATCACCGTCGGCTCCGACGGGAATATATGGTTCACCGAACACGCGGCCGCCAAGGTCGCCAGGCTCTCGATGGCGCTGGCAGGTAACGCGCCGGCCGACACGGCACCGCCCGTCGCGTCAGGCTCCCCGGTGCCGGGCCAGAGGCTCGCCGCCACCACCGGGAACTGGTCCGGGACGCCCGCACCCGCATTTTCCTACCAGTGGCAGCGCTGCAACGCGAGCGGAGTGACCTGCGCGGCTATCTCCGGCGCAACCGCAGGGGCGTACACGGTTGGCAGCGCCGATATCGGGTTGACGCTTCGCGTCCAGGTGACCGGTGCCAACAGCATCGCCTCGGCGGTTGCGACGTCCGCGCCCACCGCTGCCGTGACCATCCCCCCGAAAAACACGACAACGCCGACGATCTCGGGAACCCCCGCTCAAGGCCAGGTACTGACAGCTGCCACCGGAACCTGGACGGGAACGCCGGCGCCCACCTTCGCCTATCAGTGGCAGCGCTGTGACGCCGCGGGAGCGAACTGCGCCTCGATCGCCGGCGCGTCGGGCGCTACTTACACGGTGGCCGCCGTGGACGGAGGCTCGACCCTCACCGTCGTCGTTACAGGCAGTAACAGCGGTGGGTCGTCCGCCGTCGCGTCCGCCGCGACCGCGGTGGTCATCACACCACCCACGAACACGGCCCTGCCGACCGTGTCCGGGTCGACCGTGCAGGGCAGCCAACTCGCCGCCACCACCGGCACCTGGAGCGGGACGCCCGCGCCGAGCTTCACCTATCAATGGCAGCGTTGCAATGCGAGCGGCACAGGCTGCACGGCGATCACCGGCGCGACCGCGACCACCTACACGACCAGCCCGGCGATGTCGGCGCGACGATCGAGATCGCCGTCACCGCCACCAACACCGCCGCCACCATCACCGCCACCTCGGCCCCGACCGCCACGATCACCGGCGCCAGCGGCCCGCCGGCGAACACGGCGTTGCCGATCGTGTCCGGGTCGACGGTGCAGGGCACCCAACTCGCCGCCACCACCGGCACCTGGACCGGGACACCCGCACCGCGTTCACGTACCAATGGCTCGACTGCGACACCACCGGCGCGAACTGCACGGCGATCACCGGGGCGACCGCGGCGACGTACACGACGCAGCCCGGCGATGTCGGTGCGACGATCGAGATCGCCGTCACCGCGACCAACACCGCCGCCAGCGTCACCGCGACCTCGGCCCCGACCGCGACGATCACCGCCGCCACCTCAGCCCCGGCGAACACCGCCCTGCCGATCGTGTCCGGGTCGACCGTGCAGGGCACCCAACTCGCCGCCACCACCGGCACCTGGACCGGGACACCCGCGCCGAGCTTCACGTACCAATGGCTCGACTGCGACACCGCCGGCGCGAACTGCACGGCGATCACGGGGGCGACCGCGGCGACGTACACGACGCAGCCCGGCGATGTCGGCGCGACGATCGAGATCGCCGTCACCGCCACCAACACCGCCGCCAGCGTCACCGCGACCTCGGCCCCGACCGCGACGATCACCGCCGCCACCTCAGCCCCGGCGAACACCGCCCTGCCGATCGTGTCCGGGTCGACCGTGCAGGGCAGCCAACTCGCGGCCACCACCGGCACCTGGACCGGGACACCCGCGCCGAGCTTCACGTACCAATGGCTCGACTGCGACACCGCCGGCGCGAACTGCACGGCGATCACGGGGGCGACCGCGGCGACGTACACGACGCAGCCCGGCGATGTCGGCGCGACGATCGAGATCGCCGTCACCGCCACCAACACCGCCGCCAGCGTCACCGCGACCTCGGCCCCGACCGCGACGATCACCGCCGCCACCTCAGCCCCGGCGAACACGGGCCTGCCGACCGTGTCCGGGTCGACCGTGCAGGGCAGCCAACTCACGGCGACCACCGGCACCTGGACCGGGACGCCCGCGCCGAGCTTCACCTACCAATGGCAGCGTTGCAATGCGAGCGGCACAGGCTGCGCGCCGATCGCCGGCGCGACCGCGACCACCTACACGACCCAGCCCGGCGATGTCGGTGCGACGATCGAGATCGCCGTCACCGCCACCAACACCGCCGCCAGCATCACCGCCACCTCGGCCCCGACCGCCACGATCACCGCCGCCAGCAGCCCGCCGGCGAACACCGCCCTGCCGGCGATCGGCGGCACGGCGGTGGAGGGGCAGAGCGTCAGTGCGTCGGTGGGGACGTGGACGGGGACGCCCGCGCCGTCGTTCGCGTACCACTGGTCGCGGTGCGCGGTGGGCGGTGGGAGCTGTGCGGTGATCTCGGGAGCGACGGCGTCGTCGTATGCGGTGGTGGCCGCGGATGTGGGGTCGACGCTCGAGGTGGTGGTGACGGGGACGAACTCGGCCGGCTCGGCGTCGGCGACCTCGGCGGCGACCTCGGCGGCGACATCGGCACCGGGGCCGGTGACGCCACTGCTGGATGACTTCAACCGGGGGAACAACACCGGTCCGCCGAGCGCGAGCTGGTCACGGATGCCGCAGTTGAGCACGGGCGCGAACAACCTGTTCATCACCGGTCAGCAGCTGGCCTCACCGGCGGGGAACGCCGCCGCGTACTGGAATGCGAGCCCGTTCGGCCCGAACAGCGAGGTGTGGGTGACCGTGGCCGCCAAACCGACCGTCGACCTGGACTCGGTCGCGCTCGGCCTACGCGATCAGAATCCCGGCACGAACACGGCCAGCGCCTATCTGGGCTACTTCACGAACCGCAGCGCCGGTCTTGACCAGTACCGAATCACCCTCCGCACCAACGGCGCCGAAGGCCCCAACCTCGCCACCGCCACCGGCCCCGAGCTCAACGCCGGTGACCAACTACTGTTCCGGGCGATCGGGACCACGCTCGAACTGTGGCGCGGAAGCGCCGGAACCTGGACCCGGCTCCTCACCGCAACCGACGCCACCATCAAGGCCGCCGGCTCCATCTCACTCTGGACCCGCGACACCACCGTCCGCCTCGACAACTTCGGCGGCGGGACCCTCCCCTAGCGCGTCGGCTCAGTGCACGCTCACCGTCTTCGAGCTCGCGAGGAGGGCGCCACGGCTGTTGAGCGCCTGGACGGCGACGTAGCGCTCGCGCGGCTTGATCGCCATGATGCTCTCGAACGCGTACTTGGCGACGGTGGCGACCGTGCGCAGCGAGCTCGGGCTCGCGCCGGCGAGAACGTGCCAGGCGGCCACGTTGGTGGCCCCGTTCCAACTCGCGTACACGGTCTCGCCGCTGCCCGAGCGCCTCGCGGCCACGGCGGGGCGGGTCAGCGGCGTGCCGGACCAGGGGAAGCGGTAGGCGCGGTAGTTGCTGTTCGCATCGACGAACCGGGCATCGAACAGCGTCTGGCCGAAGGCGTTGTACTCGGTGAAGTACGGCTGCTGGCCCCAGCCGACCATGTTGTCGCCGTTGGGCAGCAGCTGGTCGTTGCCCTCGAACTGCGCCAGCAGCCCCGAGCGGTGTCCGTCGACGAACACGAGCGAGACGGTGCCGGCGACCGGGTCGATCCTCAGCAGGAGCGCTCGCGATTGGTTGTGCACGGTCGGCGGCCCGGCGCCGTCGTCGAACAGCGTCACCAGGTTCCCAGGATGGACGCGCACGTCGTGCTGGAACGCGAACTGGGTGCCGGGACCCATCCGGAAGCTCGAGCGCGTGCCGCCGAGCCGCCAGATCACCGCCCCGGTGGTGTGGTTGATCTTGTAGGCCGCCGAGGTGTTGCGAGCCGAGACGATCAGGTTGCCGTCGGTGTCCTGTTGGATCGAGTTGACATGGAAGTAGTCGTAGGGGTGATGGGCCAGAGTCGGGAACGGAGACACGCTCTCGCTCATCGCCACATGGTCGAGGCTGTCCCATTGGAACAGCACCAGGCCGGTGGGGATGTCGATCTCCTGGACGACGGAGTCGAGCACGGTCGCGCGCTTGGTTCCGTGTTTGACCGATGACGCGTCGGTGAGCACCGGGTAATACGCGGTGATCAGGGCGGTTCCGGCCGTCGTGAGTTGGAACTCGTGGAGGTCTGCCCCGAGTCCGTTGCCGCCGCGCACCACCGCGATCTGGGCGTAGTTGGTGTTGTAGATCTCCCCCTGTCCGTGTCCGACGCCGGCGTTCACGTTGCCCTGCCACCAGGTCAGCACCGGCGCTCCTCGGTAGGTCTGGACCCTGAAGTCAGTGGCCCAATCCTGCCCGGGGACGGGCTTGAACCAGACGAGCCCGCCGGACTGGCCGAGGATCATCACGCCGTCCTGGATCGGCCCCACCTGCGGCGCCACGAAGATGTCTCCCGGCGCCTCCCGTGAGCTGCGGGTGTTCACCTTGACCGCCGCCGGCAACAGGTCCGGTCGAGACGGGAACCGGTTGACGTCGCCCGGCACGCGCGGCGCCGAGGGTCGGCCGCCGGGCGGGATCGCGCCCGCCGGGGTGGCGGTCGTGAACTGGAAGCTGCCGTTCGCCCCGCCGATCACGTCGAGTCCCGTCCTCACCGTCACGACCTCCCCCGGCTTGAACGCGGTGGTGGGCAGGAAGCTGCCGCCCTGCCCGTCGGAGTCCGAGCGCACGCTCCCGCGGTGTACGCCGCTGCGGGAGCCGGTCACCACGATCGTGCCGAGCGCGCCCGCGGGGAGGCCACGGAAGGTGATCTGGGTCGCGGGCGCGGCGAAGTGGCTCCCGGGGATCGGGAACACGGCGACCGGCGGCCCCCCGGCGGACGCCGCCGGCGCGTACGTCAGCGCGATCGCGAACAGGGCCAGCGTGCATGGCCACCAGTACCGAAGACTGCACCTCATCTCTTCCTCCGTTCGTGCGACGACACGCCCCAGCGTGAGAGCTAGCTTCTCAACTACCCAACACGGTACCCGGCCGGAAATACCGTTCGCATGACGTTGCAATCGTGGCGTCGGCCGCCGGACGCCCGGTCTCGGAGCGTGTCAGTTGCGGAGGACCGTCGCCAGCGCCATCACGGCCACCCCCTCCTCGCGGCCCACGAACCCCATCCCCTCGCCGCGGGTGGCCTTGACGCTGACGTGCGCGCGGTCGATCCCCAGCGCCTCGGCCAGCCTGTCGCGGATCCGGTCGCGCGCGGGCGCGAGCTTCGGTCGCTCTATCACCACCGTCGCGTCGACGTGGAGCACCCCGTATCCGGCGTCGGCCAGCATCGCGACCACGTGGCGCAGCAGATCGATGGAGTCCGCGTCGCGAAAGCGCTCATCGGTATCCGGGAAGTGCTGACCGATGTCGCCCATCGCCGCCGCGCCGAGCAGGGCGTCGATGATCGCGTGCACGAGCGCGTCGGCATCCGAGTGACCCTCGAGGCCGCGCTCGTGCACGAGCTCGACGCCGCCCAGCACCAGTCGCCGGCCCTCGGCCAGGCGATGGCAGTCGTAGCCCAGACCGGTGACCGGCAGGGCGGGGCGCTCCTCGGCGTTCATCCGCCGCGCTCGCGGAGCAGGAGCTCCGCCACGTGCAGGTCGGTCAACGTGGTCACCTTCAGGTTCCCCGGGTCGGACTGCACCACTCGCACCACGCCCCCCGCCCGCTCGATCAGCCAGGCGTCGTCGGTGGCCGCCGCCACCAGCTCGGGCGGGGCCGCGAGAGCGCGCTCCAGGGCCGCCCGCCGGAACACCTGGGGCGTCTGCACAGCCCACAGCCGGGCCCGGTCGAGCGTGCTCTGCACGGTGCGCCCGTCGTCGGCGACCTGCTTGATCGTGTCGGACACGGGGGCGGCGGCGATCGCGGCGTCACAGGCATACTGCTCGAGGTCGGCCAGCGCGCGCTCGAACAGCGCCGGCTGGGCGAGCGGGCGCGCGGCGTCATGCACGATCACCGGGTCGCCGCCCGCCGATGCGTGCAGGGCCTCACGCACCGATTCCGAGCGTGTTGTCCCCCCCGCCACCGCGACGGTCCCGTCCGGCGCAGCATCAAGCTCGCCCGGCGGCAATGCGATCACGATCTCGCTCACCGCGGCGAGCCGGCGCAGCGTCTCGACGCTCCAGTCCAGCATCGGGCGGCCGGCCAGCATGACGAGCGCCTTGGGCCGGCCTGACCCAAGGCGCTCGCCACGTCCTGCGGCCACGATCAACGCGACCGCCATCTCCGTGTGTGGCCGCGAGCCTACTTCGAGGCCACCGCCAGCTTCTCGCTGGCTGACTCCCTGAGCAAGTCGTCGAGGTGGACCTCCACCTCCTCCTCACCCATCTCGAGCGCGTACATCAGCTCGGAGGCGAGGATCTTCTTGGCCCGGGTGAACATCTGCTTCTCACCTGTCGAGAGGCCCTTCTCGTGCTCGCGAACGGCGAGGTTGCGGACCACCTCGGCGAGCTCGTAGATGTCGCCTGTCTTGATCTTGTCGCGGTTGTGCTTGAAGCGCCGATTCCAGTTCTTCGGCATCTCCGAGCACTCGTCCTGCAGCACCGCGAGCACCTTCTTGACGGTCTCCTCGTCGATCACACGGCGGAGGCCGGCGAGCGCCGCGTTCTCGGTCGGGACCATGACCGTCATGTCGTTGTGGAGGATCTTGATCGTCAGGTACTCACGGCTCTCGCCCAGGATGTCCTTGTTCTCCTTCTTGAGTACTTTGCCCGCGCCGTGATGGGGGTACACGACGTTGTCGCCGACCTCGAACTCAATGTGCTCGACGGCCGCGACGATGGCAAATTCCTCTTCCAGGTTTTCATCCTCGTCGAGGTGCTCATCCTCGTCCAGGTGCTCTTCCATTAGCTCTGTGATGGTGTCCTCCTCTGTCGGGCCGAGGGGCGGGGCGAGGAACCCGCGCCGCTGACTATGTCTGCAGGTACCGGTCCACGAGATTGATCTCCTGCTGCCGACGAAGGCCCTCGCGGATGTCCTTCGCCCGGATCTCGCCGACTCCGTCGACGGTCTCCAACTCGCCATCAGTGGCGGCGAGCAGTTCCTCAAGCCCCCCGAACTCACTCACGATCCGCTGCACGACGAGCTTGGGCAAACGCGGTATGCGGCCCAGTATGCGGATTCCGCGTGGAGACACGGGGTAGTCAAGAGTGTTGAGCTTGCGGTCGTGACCGAGCAGCTCGGCCAGGCGGCCGAAATCGAGCAGGTCCTGGTGCGGCAGCCGCACGAGCTGATCAAAGGCGGTGGCGAAGTTGTCGTCGGAGTCCTCGGCGAGGTAGTCGTGGACGAGCGCCGCCTTGTCGGCGGACACGCCGACCATGGTCTCGTCGAGCTGCATCTCGATCAGGCGCCCCTCGGTCCCGAGCTCGACGATGTAGCGCTCGATCTCGACCGCCATGCGCGTCACCAGCTCGGCGCGCTGGAGCACGGTGAGCACGTCGTGGAGCGTTGCCCCGCCCTCGAACTCGAGCGCGGTCAGCCGCGTCGAGACCTGATCCAGGCGGCTGCGGTACTTGTCCAGCGTGGCCAGCGCCTGATTGGCCTTGGCCAGCACCACCGGGATGTCCTCGAGGATGTACTTGACGCCGTCGACGTAGAGCGAGACCACCTCGCGGCGTTCAGAGACGGCGATGACGAGCGCGTCGGTCTGCTTGGAGGCCCGCTCGGCGGTTCGGTGACGGGTCCCGGTCTCAAGCGTGAGGATGGTCGGGTCCGGCGTCAGCTGCACGTTGGCATGGATGATCTTGGTCGCGTTCGTGTTGAGCACGATGGCGCCGTCCATCTTGGCCAGCTGGTACAGGAAGGCCGGGGAGTAGTCGATATCGAGCTTGATCCCGCCGGAGAACAGGAACGCGAGCTCGTCGGCATCCCCGATCACGATCAGTCCGCCCGTTCGGGCGTGGACAATGTTGTCGAGACCCTCGCGGAGCGCGGTTCCGGGCGCGACCATCTCGAGCGCCCTGACGAGCCGGGGCTCTTGGCGAGACTCGAGCTCCTCTTTGAGCTCTTCCCCGGAACGCGACGCCATAGAAGGGCGATTTTAGCCGGTCTTGAGCTCCGCCTCGTCACTGCGCCCGCAGCGGAGGGCGCCGGCGAGCGCTCAGGCCGCGACGGCGGCGGGTCGATCGCCGAGCGCGGCCCGCATGGCGGAGCGCAGCGTGGTGTGGGTCTGCGGTTCGAGCACCGGCCCGAGCCCGAACTTGTGCGCCTCGGCCAGCCTCCGCTCGGCGTGGGCGACGGTCCGCAGCTCTCCGGTCAGGCCGAGCTCGCCGAAGCACGCCAGCGGCTTCACAGCGCCCCCTGAGCTCAACGCAACGCGCCGTGCCGCGCTGGCCACGGCGAGCGCCACCGCGAGGTCGGCGCCCGGCTCGTCGACGCGCACGCCGCCGACGACGTTGACGAACACATCCGCGGTGCCGAGGCCGATCCCGCCGTGACGCCCGAGAACCGCGAGCACGAGCGCGAGGCGATTGCGGTCGAGCCCCGAGACGACCCTCCGCGGCGGGACGAGCTCCGACGGCGAGACGAGGGCCTGGACCTCGACCAGCAGCGGCCGGGAGCCCTCCATCGCGCACAGCACGATGCTCCCCGGCGCCGTGGTCGCCTCGCCGACGAACCGCGCCGAGGCGTCGAGCACCTCGACGAGTCCGTCGTCGCGCATCTCGAACACGCCCGCCTCGTTGGTCGAGCCGAAGCGGTTCTTGATCGCGCGCACGGTCCGGTAGGTGCGCTCGCGCTCGCCTTCGAACTGGAGCACGCAGTCGACGAGGTGCTCGAGCACCCGGGGCCCGGCCAGCGCACCCTCCTTGGTGACGTGGCCGACGAGCAGCACGGCGATCCGGAGCGCCTTGGCCACGCGCATGATCTCGCCCGCCACCTCGCGCACCTGCCCGACCGACCCGGGGGCGCCGGACAACTCCGCGGCGTGCAGCGTCTGCACCGAGTCGATCACGCACACCTCGGGGCGCTCGCGCTCCATCGTCGCGAGCACCGCGTGCAGATCCGTCTCGGCGATGACCGGGATCTGCAACGCGGCGCCGACGGTCAGGCGCTCGGCGCGCAGCCGGATCTGCGCCGCCGACTCCTCGGCCGAGACGTACAGGGTGCGACGCCCGGCTGCGACCAGGTTGGCCAGGGCCATCGTCGTGAGCGTCGACTTGCCGATCCCGGGCGCGCCGCCGATCAGCACCAGCGAGCCGGGGACGATGCCGCCCCCGAGCACGTTGTCGAGCTCGCCGATGCCGGTGCTGAGCCGCTCCTGTTCGGCGGCGGCGACATCGCCGAGCGCGATCGGCGCGACCGCCGCCGATGCCGCGCGGCCGCGGGCGCGGCCCGGCCCCGAGCCGGCCGAGGAGCGCCGGACCTCCTCCACGAGCGTGTTCCACTCACCACAACCGGGGCAGCGCCCTTCCCAGCGGGCGGTCTCATGGCCGCACGCCGAACAGACGTGGACGGAGCTCGGTCGGGGCACGCAGCCGAGGCTACGCGCCGCCCCCGACGGATCAGCTCATGTCGCCGCGCGCCACCGCGATGCAGGCCTCGCATCGGGGCCACGGCGGATTCCACGGATAGCCCGTCACGTCCTTGCCGCACAGCGCCGTATCGGGGTCCGCCTCGGAGACGAGGTGGCAGAGCTCCTCAAAGCCGTCATCGCCGGTGCGCGGCACGTTGAGGCACCGCGGGTGCACGTTCGGAGTCCTGGCCGGAGCTGTCGCGCTGCGCGGCACGACGTTCAGGATAGCCGCGCCCAGCGGCGGCGCTGCGCCGGATTGTCAGTGCGTGTGGCGGCTGTGCGCTCGGCGCGCGCGGTGCGCGCTGCGGTGCAGCGCGACCTGGGCCGTGGCCGGTCCGCTCCACCCGGCGGCGAACGTCACCGCGTTGCCGGCGCTATCGGTTCCGTGGCCCACCGCGATGCAGGCCAGGGCCGTCGAGCACGAGACGCCGCTCAGCGTGACCCCGCGGGCTGCGATCGCCTGGTCGGACCAGGTGCCGCCGCTCCGACGCGCCGCCAGACCCTCCGGGACGGAGAAGTTGGTCCCGACCGCGGCGCACGCCGCGGACGTCGGGCACGAGACGCCGGTCAGCTCGGGCGTCGAGGCGGGACCGGGATTGGGGACCGACTCCAGCGACCACGCGGTGCCGTTCCAGTGCTCGGCCAGCCTGACGCTGGTGGCGAAGCCGTCCGTCGAGCTCGCGCCGACGGCGGTGCAGGCGTTCGGCGCCGGGCACGACACGCCGGTCAGCTGAGCCGAGGTCGTGCCCGGGGAGACCGGCACCCGCACGACGGACCAGCTGCTCCCGTTCCAGCGTTCGGAGAACGGGACGAGGAAGCCGGCCTGTCCGGGTTGCGGGTTGTAGTAGCCGACGGCGATGCAGCTGTGCGCGGTCGAGCAGGAGACACCGTAGAGCCATGCCGCGGCACCGAGCCTGGCCTCCGGGAGCGGCACCGACTGCAGCGACCAGCGGGTCCCGTTCCAGCGTTCGGCGACCGGCGATGCGGTCATCGCGTAGATGTCGGAGACGAAGCCGACCGCGGTGCAGGCCGACGGCGAGGTGCACGAGACGCCCTGCAGCTCGGTGTCGGCTTGATCGGGCGGATTCGGCGTGCTCATGAGACTCCAGGCGCTGCCGTTCCAGCGCTCGGCCAGTGTCGTGATCAGCGCGCCGAACTGGGTCGCGCTCGCCCCGACGGCGATGCAGGACGTGCCGGTGGGGCACGACGCGCCGCGGAGATCGCTCTGCGCTGAGCCGGCGGGATTCGGCGTCGACTGCCGCGACCAGGTCGTGCCGTTCCAGCGCTCGGCCAGAGTGGACCCCTCGAGGCCGCTGGACGACGTCGTTCCGCCGACGGCGGTGCACGAGCCGGGCGCCGAGCACGAGACTCCGGCGAACTGGCTCTGAGCCGCGCCCGGAGGGTCAGGGGTCGTTTGCGGGGTCCACCCGGCAGCCAGCGCTCCGGTCGCAGACAGGCCAAATACCGACACGAATACGACGGCCGCCGACGCGGCTCTCAATCCCCTGATCACTGTGGTTAGCTCCCGTCCGATGGTTGCCGTCCGGCGGTTCCGTCCACCGGAGCCTTTCAGCATAAAACCACGGCTGTCAATAGCCGGCGTTTTCTGCCCAAAGCGACGGCGCCCGCGCAGCGACGAACGGCCGGCGGGCACCGGCCGTTCGTCACGCGTTGTGAGGCTTGCTACTCAGCCGGATCGGGCTCGGCGTCCGGGGCCGGCGGGTCGCCCGCCGGCTCCTCGCCGCCCTCGGCACCGACGCCGACCGGCGTCGGCTTGGGCTCGGGCCGGATCACCGAGAGCTTGACCTCGCGCTCCTCCGGATCGTCCGGCGCTGCCGGCTCGACCATCACCGTCGAGCCCGGCGGCACCTCGGCCCGGAGCACGAAGTCGGCCAGCGGATCCTCGATGTAGCGCTGGATCGCCCGGCGCAGAGGTCGGGCGCCCATGGCGGGATCCCAGCCCTTTTCGACGAGCAGGTCCTTGGCTTCCTCGGAGAGCTCGAGCTGGAGCTCGCGCTCGGCCATCGACTCCCTGATGCGCATCAGCAGCAGGTCGACGATCTGCTTGATCTCGTCCTTGGCCAGCTTGTGGAACACGATGACGTCGTCGATCCGGTTCAGGAACTCGGGCCGGAAGACCTTCTTCAGCTCGCCCATGATCCGGTTCTTCATGTCGTCGTAGGTGATCCCGGTCTCGTCGTCGGAGACGGCGAAGCCGAGTGGCGTGTTGCGCGCGATCTCCGAGGCCCCGATGTTCGAGGTCATGATCACGATGCAGTGCCGGAAGTCGACCGTGCGGCCCTGGGCGTCCGTCAGCCTCCCGTCCTCCAGGATCTGGAGCAGGATGTTGAACACGTCCGGGTGGGCCTTCTCGATCTCGTCGAGCAGCAGCACGCTGTACGGCTTGCGCCGCACGGCCTCGGTCAGCTGGCCGCCCTCGTCGTAGCCGATGTACCCGGGAGGCGAGCCGACGAGCCGCGAGACCGCGTGCTTCTCCATGTACTCCGACATGTCGATGCGAATCATCGTGTCCTCGTCGCCGAACAGGAACTCGGCCAGCGTGCGAGCCAGCTCCGTCTTCCCGACACCCGAGGGGCCGAGGAAGATGAACGAGCCGGTCGGGCGCTTGGGGTCCTTGAGGCCGGCGCGGGAGCGCCGGATCGCCTTGGAGACGACCTCGATCGCCGGGTGCTGGCCGATGACGCGCTTGTGGAGCTCTTCCTCCATCCGCATCAGCTTGGCCGTCTCGGCCTCGGTCAGCTTGAAGACCGGGATCCCGGTCCACATCGAGACGATGTCGGCGATCTCCTCCTCGCCGATCGACGGGCGGTCGGTGGACTCACCGGCTTCCCACTGATCCGCGAGCTCGCGCTTCTTCTGGGTCAGGCGGCGCTCCTGGTCACGGAGGTTCGCGGCCTTCTCGAACTCCTGTGATTCGATCGCGTCCTCCTTGGCCCGGCGCGTCTCCTCGATCTCGTCCTCGAGCTCCCGGTACACGGGTGGCGAGGTCATCGACTTGATCCGCATCCGCGACGCCGCCTCGTCGATCAGGTCGATCGCCTTGTCGGGCAGGAAGCGGTCGGAGATGTAGCGGTCGGCCAGGTCGGCGGCCGCCTCGAGCGCCTCGTCGGTGATGTTCACCTTGTGGTGCTGCTCGTAGCGGTCGCGCAGACCCTTGAGGATCTGCACCGTCTCATCGGTCGAGGGCTGGTCCACCGTGATCTTCTGGAAGCGGCGCTCGAGCGCGGAGTCGCGCTCCAGGTACTTGCGGTACTCCTCGAGCGTCGTCGCGCCGATCGTCTGCAGCTCCCCGCGAGCCAGCGCGGGCTTCAGGATCGAAGCCGCGTCGATCGCACCCTCGGCGGCGCCGGCGCCGACGAGGTTGTGCAGCTCGTCGATGAACAGGATGATGTCGCCGCGCTGGGTGATCTCCTTCATCACCTTCTTCAGGCGCTCCTCGAACTCGCCGCGGTACTTGGAGCCGGCGACCAGCGCAGCCAGGTCAAGCGTGTAGATCTGCTTGCCCTTGAGCAACTCGGGGACGTCGGCGTTGGTGATGCGCTGGGCCAGGCCCTCGACGACGGCGGTCTTGCCGACGCCGGGCTCACCCACCAGCACCGGATTGTTCTTGGTGCGACGCGAGAGGATCTGCATGATCCGCTCGATCTCCGTCTCCCGGCCGACGACCGGGTCGAGCTTGCCCTCGGAGGCGAGCTTGGTCAGGTTGCGGCCGAACTGGTCCAGCAGCTTGGAGGACTTCTTGCCCTCGCCCTGGGCGCCGGCGGGGCCACCGGCGGCCGCACCGGGACCCGAGCCGCGCTGGCGGCTGCCGGGTCCGGACAGCATCCGGATCACCTCGTTGCGGATCTTCTCGGAGTCGGCGTCGAAGTCGAGCAGAATGCGCGCGGCGACGCCCTCGTTCTCGCGGACGAGGCCGAGCAGGATGTGCTCGGTGCCGATGTAGTTGTGGCCGAGGCTGAGCGCCTCGCGCAGCGCGAGCTCCAGAACCTTCTTGGCGCGCGGCGTGAACGGGATCTGACCGGAGGTGACTTCCTCACCGGAGCCGACGATACGCACGACCTGTGCGCGCACCCGCTCGACGGTGATGTCGAGCGACTCGAGGACACGGGCCGCGAGACCCTCTTCTTCGCGCAGGAGACCGAGCAGGATGTGCTCGGTGCCGATGTAGTTGTGCTTGAGCGTGCGCGCCTCTTCCTGCGCCAGTACGACGACCTGGCGGGCTCGCTCTGTGAATCGCTCGAACATATCTGTCTCTCAGGTGTGGCGGGTTTCGGGCGCTTGATCGGTCGACATAGTTTTCCGGTTCGGCTCTCTAGCTTAGAACGCTGCCAGAGTCGTCAAGTCGTGGCGGTTGGCTGCGGGTACGCCAAAGACCCCATCGTGCCCCTGTCATCGGCCGCGCCGCCGACATGAATGAGCGAAACGGGGTCGTTTTCGGGCCATGCGCCAGTCTACCAGCACCCCTGCCGGGGCCTGACGGGGCAAATCCCGCGACGTGGTCCGGATGTCAGCGGGCCAGGTGGGCTACAGTCGGTGGTGCATGGGCCTGGGACTTTCGAATCCCCTTCACATCGCGATCATCGTGCTGGTCGTCGTGCTGGTGTTCGGCTCCAAGCGGCTGCCGGAGCTCGGTCGCTCGCTCGGCGAGGGCATGCGCGGCTTCAAGGACTCGATCCAGGGCCACGACGAGCCCGAGCAGGCACCGACGCCGCCGGCGCTCACACAGGCCACGGCGGCCCAGCCCGCGCCGGCTCCCCAGCCGGCGCAGCAGCCTCAGCCCGCCCCGGTCGAGACGCCGTCCGCGCCTCGCTCCGACGGCGCCTGAGCGCGGGCGCCGGCCTGGCCAGGCGGGCGCCAAACCGGGGCGGCGGAGCCGCCCTCCTCATTCCTGATCCCGCATCGCCGGGAACAGCACCACTTCGCGGATCGACCGCCGGCCGGTCATGATCATGACGAGGCGATCGATGCCGATCCCGATCCCGCCGGTCGGGGGCATGCCCTGCTCGAGCGCCCGGATGAACGCCTCGTCGTAGGGCTGGGCCTCCTCGTCGCCGGCCGCGGCATGCGCGCGGGCCTCCTCGAAGCGGCGGCGCTGTTCGTCGGGATCGTTGAGCTCGCTGAACGCGTTGGCGATCTCCATCCCGCCGACGTAGGCCTCGAAGCGCTCGACCAGGCCCGGCACACTGCGATGGCGCTTGGCGAACGGCGACAGCTCGACCGGGTAATCGAACAGGAAGGTCGGCTCGATCAGGGTCGGCTCGACGTGCTTGGAGAGCAGCTCGTCGACGAGCTGGGGCCAGGTGTCGTCGGGCGGAACCGTCATCCCGTGCGCGCCCATCTCGGCCGCGAGCGCGTCGCGGTCGCGGTGCGGCGAGGATGTCGACCCCGGTCCGGTCGAGGATCGCTCCGGCCAGCGTCTCGCGCCGCCACGGGGGTGTGAGGTCGATCTCGCCGGCGTAGCCGATCTGCTCGGCGACGTGAGCGACGAGGCGCTCGGCGCGCGCCGCGACGTCCTGGTAGTCGGCGTAGGCCTCGTACCACTCGAGCATCGTGAACTCGGGGTTGTGCTTGTGCGAGAGACCCTCGTTGCGGAAGTCCTTGCCGATCTCGTACACGCGCTCGAGCCCGCCGACGATCAGCCGCTTGAGGTACAGCTCGGTGGCGATACGGAGGTACAGCGTGCGGTCGAGGGCGTTGTGATGGGTGGTGAACGGCCGCGCCGCCGCGCCGCCGTAGAGCGGCTGCAGCACCGGCGTCTCCACCTCGATGAATCCCTCGGCATCGAGGAACCGTCGCACCTCGGAGATGACCCGGGCACGGGTCACGAACAGCTGCCGGACCTCGTCGCTGGCGATCAGGTCGAGCTCGCGGTGCCGGAAGCGGGTCTCGATGTCCTGGAGGCCGTGGTGCTTCTCGGGCGGGGGCCGGAGCGACTTCGCCAGCAGCGTGTAGTCATCGACCCGCAGCGTCAGCTCACCGCGGCGGGAGCTGAAGGCGACCCCGTCGACGCCGATCAGATCGCCGAGATCGAGCGAGACCAGGCGCTCCATCCGCTCGGGGCCGAGCACGTCGGCCCGCGCCTGGAGCTGAATCCGGCCCGAGCGGTCGACGAGGTCGAGGAACGCCATCTTGCCCTGGCCGCGGCGGCCGGCGATGCGGCCGGCCACACGGTGAGCGGAGTCCGTCTCCTCTCCCTGGGGCAGGTCGGCGTGCGCGGCCCGAACCGAGGCGATCGGCTCAACACCGGCGAACTCGTGCGGGAACGGCTCGATCCCGGCCGCGCGCAGCGACTCCAGCTTCTGTCGCCGCGCGGCGAAGACGTCAAGGGCCTCGGCGGGGCCGTCGTCGGCCACGGCTCCTGACTCCGGCTACTTCGAGTCGACGTCGATCTTGGTGATCTTGAGCCGCCGCTCGCCCTTGGGGGTGGCGATGACCACCTCTTCGCCACGCTTGTGCCCGAGCAGTGCCTTGCCGACCGGTGACTCGTTCGAGAGCTTCATCTCGGCGGGCTTGGCCTCGGCCGAGCCCACGATCGTGTACCGGGTCGAGTGACCCTTCTCGTCCTTCACGTGCACGGCCGAGCCGACCCGCACGATGTCGGTCGAGAGATCGCTCGCGTCGATCACCGTGGCGGAACGAAGCTTGTCCTCGAGTTGGGCGATCCGGGCCTCGAGCATTGCCTGCTCGTTCTTCGCATCGTCGTACTCGGCGTTCTCGGAAATGTCACCGAACTCACGGGCCTCCTTGATCCGCGCCGCGACTTCGCGCCGGCGGGCGGTCGAGAGATGCTCGAGTTCGGACTTCATGTTGGCCAGCCCTTCCGGGGTGACGATGACATCCTTTGCCATTGCTTTGAGACCTGTCTTGAGTGCGTTCTGGACGGAGAAAAAATCCCGCATTTGCGGGAGTTGCCACGGCTCCGGCTGACGTGGGCGCAGGAGTATAGCGGCGGTCTGAGCCCGTTCCCCCAAGGTTCGGTGCGCGTCAGCGCGCCCGTGCGGCCGCCGTCGGCGCCGCCCTCCCCTTCGCCTTGTTCAACGCCTCACCGCGCCACCAGCGCCGGCGCCAGCAGCGCGCGGACATCCTCGAACGTCGGCGCCGTCTGCAGCGCGGCCTGCAGGCGCTTGTCAGCGCCGAGGCGCTCGACGTACCAGGGGTAGAACTTGCGCAGGTAGCGGCCGGCGCGCTCAGCCCCGAGGTGCTCGATGGCGCAGTCGATGACCCAGTCGAGCTCGGTCAGCACCTCGTCGCGGCCCGGCTCGTCCGCGCGCGTGCCGAGCACCTGCTCGAACAGCCACGGATTCCCGAGTGAGCCACGCGCGAGCAGGACCGCCGCGGCGCCGGTGCGCTCATACGCGTCGCGGGCCCGGTCCGCCGTGTGCAGGCCGCCCGAGATCAGCACCGGGACCGGGAGCTCCTCGACCATGCGTCGCGCGAGGTCATAGTCGGGTGCGCCGCTGTGGCGCTGCGAGGCATGGCGGGGATGGATGCACAGCCCCGCGACACCGGCCTCCTCGACGAGCCGCCGGGCGAGCTCGACGCCGCCGCGCTCGCCCGGCCGCTGGCCGGGGCGGAGCTTCACGGTCACCGGGAGGCCGCTGCCGTGCGCGGCGGCCGCGGCCAGCGCGACGGCGCGGTCGGGGTCATCGAGCAGGGCGGCGCCCGCGCCCGTCTTGCACACCTTCGGCACCGGGCAGCCCATGTTGATGTCGATCAGGTCGGCGCCGGCGGCGGCGACCGCCTCGGCGGCCGAAGCCATCACGTCCGCGTCGTGGCCGAAGAGCTGTACCGACACGGGGTGCTCGTCCGGGTGGATCCGCAGCAGCTCGCGGCAGGTGCGCTCGTTTCCGTAGTGCACGGCGAAGCTCGAGACCATCTCCGAGACGACGAGGCCCGCACCGAAGCGCTTGGCCTGGAGGCGCACGAACCAGTTGCCGATCCCGGCCAGCGGCGCGAGCACGACGCGGTTGGAGACCTCGACGCCGCCGAGGAACCACGGGTCTGTCAACTTGGCGGACACGCGTTCATGGTACGAATCCCTGACACATGGACGTCGTTGACCGCATGCGCCCGTGGATGGACGTGCTCAGGGGCGAGATCCCCGGGCTCGAGGTGTTCGACGCCCACACGCACCTCGGGCAGAACGACCCGGACGGCATGACCTCCACGTTCGAGGAGCTGACCGGCGCGCTGATGCAGGCCGGCGCCAAGGGCGCGTTCGTGTTCCCGATGCACGAGCCCGACGGCTACCCGCCGGCCAATGACGCGGTTCTGGCCTACGCCCGCGAGTCGCACGGGCTGCTGGTGCCGTTCTGCCGCGTGAACCCGCACGAGGGGGCCGTCGCCGAGGCCGAGCGCTGCCTGGCCCGGGGCGCGCGGGGGATCAAGCTGCATCCGCGCGCCGAGGCGTTCACGCTCGACCATCCCGAGGTGCGCAGGCTGATCGCGATCGCCGACGAGCGCCGGCTCCCGGTGCTGATCCACGCCGGCCGCGGGATCCCGGCGCTCGGCGCGCACGCGCTCGCGCTGGCGGGGGAATTCCCCGACGCCCGGCTGATCCTGGCCCACGCGGGCATCTGTGATCTGGCCTGGATCTGGCGCGCTGCTCCCGATCACCCCAATCTGCTGTTCGACACCGCCTGGTGGATGCCGGCCGATCTGCTCGCGCTGTACTCGCTCGTGCCCCCCGGGCAGATTCTGTTCGCCAGCGACGCGCCCTACGGCGCCACGCTGATGTCGGCGGCCTTCATGCTCCGCTCCGCGCTGGAGGCCGGGCTGTCGCCGGCGCAGGTCGCGTCGATCGGCTCCGAGCAATCGCTGCGGCTGGCCCGCGGCGAGGATCTGATTCCGTGCGGGCCCGCCGTCGGCGAGCGGGAGCGGGCGCCGCACGTGCTGCTCGACCGCGTGGCCGAGTTCCTGATGCTGGGCACGATGGCCTCCTTCCGCGGCGGCGACGGCAGCGAGATGCTGGCGCTGGCCCGGCTTGGGTGCGACGTCCCCGATGAGGTCGACGACGCCCCGGTGTTCGCGGCCATCCGCGGGCTGCTCGACGCCTTTGAGCAGGCCGCCGCCGACCACCCGGACGACCGCCGCGCGTTCGCGTTCCTGATCCTGGCCGTGACGGTGGCGAGCACGCCTGGCGTGCCGATCCCGGCCGCCTGAGCACCGCTCAGGGCTCGTTCCGCTCCCAGATCAGCCGCAGGCCGGTCAGCGTCAACAGGTCGTCGACCTCGTCGATCGTCTCCCGCACGAACGGCACGAGCGCGTGGGCGAGGCCGCCGGTGGCGAGCACCGCCGTGTCGGAGCCGAGCTCGTCGCGCAGACGGCGCACGATGCCGTCCACCTGGCCGGCGAAGCCGTAGACGATCCCCGAGCGGATCGCATCCACCGTGGACTTGCCGATCAGCGATCGCGGCTCGGTCAGCTCGACGCGAGGGAGCTTGGCCGCTCGCTCGCTCAGCGCCTCGATCGAGATCTCAGCCCCGGGGCTGATGATCCCGCCGAGATACTCGCCCGCCGCGGAGACGGCGTCGTAGGTGATCGCGGTCCCGAAGTCGACCACGACGCACGTGTCGCGCACGCGGTCATAGGCCGCGACGGCGTTGACGAGGCGATCGGCGCCGAGCTCACGCGGGTTGTCGATCCGGATCGGCATCCCGGTCCGGAGGCCGGTGCCGACGACCGGCATCGTGTGCCCGAGATACCGAGCAGCCATCAGCGACCACTGCTCGCTCAGCTGCGGAACGGTGGAGGACACGATCGAGGCGAGGATGTCGGCGAAGCCGAGGCCGCGCAGCCCGAGCAGGTTGGACAGGGCCGCGCCGAGCTCGTCGGCCGTCGACTGGCGGACGGTGGCAAAGCGCCAATGCTCGACCAGCTCGGCTCCGCGCAGGACGCCGAAGTGGGTCTGGGTATTGCCGACGTCGACTACGAGCAGCATCGCGTGGGCATTATGCTGCAGCGCCATGCGAGTGAAGCTCTATGTCGTGCACGGCTCTCATCCGTGTGCCGCCGTGGCCAAGGCCCTGGACCTCAAGGGGCTGCGCTACAGCGTGGTCGAGTGGCCGCCGCCGATGCACGCCCCGATCCAGCAGCTGATCTTCGGCGCCCGCACGGTGCCCGGAATGAAGCTCGACGGCGAGAAGATCTCCGGCTCGCGGGCGATCATGCGCCGGCTCGATGAGCTCGTGCCCGAGCCTCCCCTCTACCCGGCCGATCCCGCTGCCCGCGAGGCCGTCGAGGAGGCCGAGCGCTGGGGCGACGAGCTGTTCCAGCCGATCGCCCGGACCCTGATCTGGCCGGCGATGAAGCACAGCCCGGAGGCGATGGTCGGCTACAGCGAGGGCTCGAAGCTGCCCATGCCCGCGACCGCGATCAAGGTGATGGCCCCGGTCGTGACGCGGCTCGGATGTGCTCTGAACCACACCAACGACAGCGCGGCGCAGGCCGAGCTGCGGATGCTGCCCGGGTACCTGGACACGATCGACGCGTGGATCGCCGACGGCACGATCGGCGGCGAGCCGCCGAACGCGGCCGACCTCCAGATCCTCTCGACGATCAGGCTGCTGCTCACGCTCGCCGACGTGCGGCCGATGATCGCCGGCCGGCCGTGCGAGTCGCTGGCTCGGCGCGTGTTCCCCGACGCAGCCGGCGAGATGCCGGCGGGGTCGCTCGTCGCGGTCTAGTGGTCTAGCGTTGTGAGGGGGACGATGAGCGGCGCCCCGGCCCTCCGCACGTCCTGCCCGGGTCCCAGAGCCGAGAGCGAGCCGGCCACGCGCCGGCCGTCGGGGAGCGTGAGCTCCGGGTCGAGCTCGAGCAGCGGCACGAGCACGAAGCGCCGGCTCGTCACCTCTGCGTGGGGCAGCGTCAGGCGCGCGGAGACGTACTCGAGATCGCCGAGCAGCAGCACGTCGACGTCGATCGGCCGCGGCGCGTGGCGCACCCCATCGGGGACGCGCCCGAGCGAGCGCTCCACCGCCTTGCACGCGTCGAGCAGCCGATCGGGCTCGAGCGCGGTCCTGATCCGCACGCAGGCGTTGAGGAAATCGGGTTGGTCGAGGATCTCGCCGACCGGCTCGGTGTCGTAGACCGAGGAGCTGGCCAGCACCTCGACGTCGCAACCGGCGAGTGCGTCGACGGCGGCTTGGAGATTGCCCCTACGGTCGCCGACGTTCGAGCCGAGGCCGAGGTAGCCCGTCCGCACCCGCTACTCGGCCTCGCGCCAGACCTCGACCGAGACCTCGCTGACCGGGTAGGCGAGTGGAGGCTCGGGCTTGGCCGCCTTGACCCACACAGCGCGGGCGCCGTACTGGTCGAGCAGCCGGTCCGCGATCGCCGCGCACAGGCGCTCGAGCGTCTTGTAGTTGCGCTGCTGGGCGACGAGGTTCGCCGACTCGCACACCTGGCCGTAGTCGATCGTGTCCTCGATCCTGTCGGTGACCGTCGCGTCGCACTCGCCGGGGTCGAGCCGGAGGTCGAGCAGCAGGCGCTGGCCCACCTCGCGCTCGGCGGCGGTGACGCCGACGTGGGTGAACAGCGACAGGCCGCTCACCTCGATCGTCACCTCGGGCTCTGAGCCGCCCTCGTCGTCGACGTCGTCGTCGTCGAGCTCATCGAACTCTTCGGCTGATTCGTCGTCGGGCTCGGGCGCGGCCATCGCCCGAGGACCGTAGCAGCCGTCACCGCCAGGGCGTCACGGACCGGGCGCACGTCGTGGACGCGGAAGACCCGCGCCCCACGCTCGTACGCGAGCACGTTGGTGGCGATCGTGCCGAACACGCGATCGCCGACGTCGCTGCCCGTGATGCGCCCCAGGAAGGACTTGCGCGAGGTTCCGATCACCACCGGTCGCCCCAGTGCGACGAGCTCGTCGATGCGGCGCAGGAGCTCCAGGTTGTGATCGATCGTCTTGCCGAAGCCGATCCCCGGGTCGAGCATGATCCGCTCCTCGGCGATGCCCTGGCCGATCGCGAAGGCCATTCGCTCGGCCAGGAACGCCTTGACCTCGGAGACGACGTCGTCGTAGCGAGGGTCGTCCTGCATCGTGCGCGGGTCACCGAGCATGTGCATCAGGCAGCAGTCGGCCCCGCGCTCGGCCACCAGCGCCGCCATCTCGGGGTCATGCCGGAAGGCGGTGACGTCGTTGACATAGCCGGCGCCGGCATCCAGCGCGGCCGCCGCGACGCGGCGCTTGGAGGTGTCGATCGAGATCTGTGCCCGTGTGCCGGCGCCGACGAGACCTTCAATCACCGGCATCACGCGTGCGAGCTCATCGACCTCGGAGACGCCGAGCGCACCCGGGCGGGTCGACTCGCCACCGATGTCGAGGATCGCCGCGCCCTCGGACTCGAGCTCGAGCGCGTGGGCGATCGCGGCCTCAGGGTCGAGGTACAGACCGCCGTCCGAGAACGAATCCGGGGTCACGTTGACCACGCCCATGAGGAGGAAATCGGGACGCGCGGCCGCCATCACTCGGGGTCGTCGGGCCAGCGACCTGTGCGATCGAAGTACACCCGCGCCTCCTCCTCGCGATCGCGGTCGCGGTTTGACTCGAGGCTCATCCGGAACAGCCAGTTGATCATCCACACGATCAGCGCCGCGCCCATCAGGACCACGCCGGCGGCCGCCGTGCCGGTGCGGCCGTGGCCGATGATCACCGCGACCAGGCCCACGACCGCGACCAGGGCGGGCAGCCACGAGCGGGTCAGCCGCAGCGCCAGGCGTCCGGCTCCGGTGCCGGAGTCCGGGGCCTTGCCGTCGTCGGTCATCGGCGGCGGAGATAGGATCGGGCGCGCATGCTCGACCCCGCACGGTACTTGGTCGACTTCGCGCGGTTCGTGGCCACCAAGGGGCCGCAGGAGCGCCATGACGCCGACGCGCTCCGCGAGCTCGAATCGGTGCCGCTCGCCCTCCCGGCCGGCCTCGAGCTGGAGTGGCTCGGCGTCTCCGGCTACCGCATGACCTTCGAGGGCCAGACCATCTTCATCGACCCATACGTCTCGCGGGTCCCGCTCGGCACCCTGCTGCGCCGGCGGCCGGCGATGCCCGACCCGGCCATGCTCGACCGCTTCATCGGCCACCCGACCGATGTGCTCGCCGTGCTCGTCGGCCACACCCATTTCGACCACGCCGTCGACGCGCCCGCGATCGCCCGGCGCTGCCACTGCCCGGCCTACGGCTCGAGTTCGCTGACCGCGTTGATGCGCCTGCACGGTCTCGAGCACCAGGCGGTCGACGTCACGCCGCACGTCGACTATGAGCTGGGTCCGTTCCGGGTCAGCTTCACGCCCAGCCTGCACTCCAAGCTCGTGCTCGGCCTCGCCGTCCCCTTCGACGGTGAGCTGACCTGCGATCACCTCGACGGCCTGTCGCCGGGGGCCTATCGCTGCGGTCAGGTGTGGGGAATCCACATCGAGGTCGCGGGGATGACCTTCTACCACCAGGGCAGCGCCAACCTGGTCGACGACGAGGTTCGCCACCGGGACGTCGACGTGTTCCTGGCCGGCGTCGCGGGCCGGGGCTTCACGCCGGGATACTGGAGCCGGATTCTGCCCCGGCTGGCGCCCTCGGTGATCGTGCCCACCCACTACGACGACTTCTTCCGCCCGCTCGACGCGAGCATGGGCCTGAGCACGAATGTGAACCTCGCCCACGTGCCCGACGAGGTGGGGGCGATCAGCCGGGACTTCCAGGTCGCTGCCCTGCCCCTGCTGCGCGCGGTCAGCGGATCGCGTTCGTCCTGAGGTAGGCCAGCGGGCCATAGGCGTAGCGCTGCACGAACACGATGCCGATCGCACGCGCGCCACCGCCCGCGCCGATCACCGCGGCCGGGACCCGGCTCGTGAGCGTCCGCAGGGGGAACGTGTTGCCGGCGATGCGCGTGATCGCGTACACCCTCATCGCCGCGCCGGCGGGCAGATTGGCGGCTGAGACCCGGATCCGGCCGCCCGCGATGCGTGCCGCGCTGACGTGGGGTCGCGGTGGCGAGAGCGCGTCCGCGCGGGCTCCGATCCCGGCCGCCGCCGAGATCCAGCCGGCGACCGCCTCGATCTTCGAGTACACATTGAGTGGATCGCCGCACTCGTTGCCGAAGCTGGTGATTGCCACCAGTACCGCCCGTCGGCCGGCGTCGAGCGCGGTCACCGGGCCACCCGAGTCGCCCTGGCAGGCCTGCGCGTGGCCGCGGCCGCTGCGCGCCCCGGCACCGCAGACCATCAGGTCGCTGCTGAAGTCGGGGGCGAACTGGTCGTAGCAGCGCCCGTAGGCCAGCGCGTTGATGGCGGCGACCCGCAGGGCGGTGGGGAAGTCGTCCCCGTGGAACGTCGTCACACCCCAGCCCGCGATCGTCAGCGGTGCGCCGGGGACCGAGAGGCGATGATCGTCAGGTCCGGCCACGCGCACGGCGGGCGCGGTCGTCGGCCGGGCCAGCGTCAGCACCGCGAAGTCGTCGTAGCTCGAGTCCACGCGACCGTAGTCGGGCTCGGTCGCGACGTTGGTCACGCGGCTGCGCTGGGCTCGCGGGTCGCGCACGTCGGCGGCCCCGGTCACGACAACGAGGTCCGCGGCCGGGGTGCCGGCCGCGCAGTGGGCTGCGGTCAGCACCCTCGTCGGCGCGATCACATCGCCCGAGCAGACGACTCCCGACTCGCCCGAGAGCTCGATCGCCGCGGCCCAGGGCTGCTCACCGGCGCTCGCGGGGCGACCGCCGTAGACCGCCCCAGCCGGTGCGGCCACAGCCAGCAGGGCCAGGAGCGCAAGCACGAACATCGGCGCCGCACCAGCCCGAGGCGGCGGCGTCAGACGAACCATACGCCGGTGCCGTCAGGCGGGCTCGGGCTTCTCAGGCGCGACGCCGCGCGCCTCCGCGGTGCCACCCGCGAGTCCCGGCCGCGGCAACGGCCGCGGCAGCTCGCGCCCGGCGCGGTCTGCGGGCGTGGCCGGCGGGACCGGCAGCTCAGGCGGCGGCGGCGCAGTCGAACCGAACACATCCTCCTCGGTCCGTCCGTCGAGCAACGCCTCGAACTGCTCCTTCTCGATCGTCTCGCGCTTGATCAGGACCTCGGACAGCTTGCTCGAGCGAGACGCGATACTCGTTGAGGATGTCCTTGGCCTGCTGATGGGCCGACTCGACGATGCGGCGGATCTCGTCGTCGATCTCGCGAGCGATCTCGTCGGAGTAGTCGGGCTCGGCGCAGAACTCGCGGCCGAGGAACGGCTGGCCGTGGTCGTGGCCGAACACGCGCGGGCCGAGCTTCTCGCTCATGCCGAAGCGCATGACCATCTGCTTCGCGGTCGCGGTCACCTTCTCGAGGTCGTTGGACGCGCCGGTGGTGACCTCGCCGAAGACGATCTCCTCGGCGGCGCGACCACCGAGCGTCATCGCCATCGTGTCGAGCAGCTCGGCGCGGGTGGTGAGGAACTTGTCCTCGGTCGGCAGCGAGATCGTGTAGCCGAGCGCCTGACCGCGCGAGATCACGGAGATCTTGTGCACCGGGTCGGAGTTGGGCAGGTAGTGCCCGACGATCGCGTGACCCATCTCGTGATAGGCGGTGATCTTGCGCTCCTTGTCGCTCATCACCCGGGTCTTCTTCTCCGGGCCGGCGATCACGCGCATGATCCCTTCCTCGAGCTCGTCCTGAGTGATCTCGCGCTTGCCGTTGCGGGCGGCGAGCAGGGCAGCCTCGTTGACGAGGTTCGAGAGGTCGGCTCCGGTGAAGCCCGGGGTCTGGCCGGCCAGCGCGTCGACGTCGATCTCGCGCGCCAGCGGCTTGCCGCGGGTGTGGACCTCGAGGATCTTCCTGCGGCCGAGGCGGTCGGGCCGGTCGACGACGATCTGCCGGTCGAAGCGGCCCGGGCGCAGCAGCGCCGGATCGAGGATGTCCGGGCGGTTCGTGGCGGCGATCAAGATGATGTTGTCCTTCATCTCAAAGCCGTCCATCTCGACCAGGAGCTGGTTCAGCGTCTGCTCGCGCTCGTCGTGACCGCCGCCGAGCCCGGCGCCGCGGTGGCGGCCGACGGCGTCGATCTCGTCCATGAAGATGATGCAGGGGGAGTTCTGCTTGGCCTGCTCGAACAGGTCACGCACGCGCGAGGCGCCGACGCCGACGAACATCTCGACGAAGTCCGAGCCCGAGATCGAGAAGAACGGGCACGCCCGGCCTCGCCGGCCACCGCGCGCGCCAGCAGCGTCTTGCCCGTGCCCGGGGGGCCGTACAGCAGCACGCCCTTGGGGATGCGCGCGCCGAGCGCCTGGAACTTCTTCGGGTTCTCGAGGAACTCCTTGATCTCGTGCAGCTCCTCAACGGCTTCGTCGACCCCGGCGACGTCACGGAACGTGATCTTGGGCGAGTCGACCGACATCCGTTTGGCGCGCGACTTCCCGAACGACATGACCTTCGAGCCGCCGCCCTGGACCTGGTTCATGAGGAAGATCCAGAACCCGATGAAGATCACGAACGGGAGGATGTAGGTCAGCAGCGACAGCCAGCCGTTGCTCGCCTTGCCCTGAACGTCGAACTGGGTCGGGTCGGCGACGTGGTTCTTCGCGTCGGTGATCAGCTGGGTGGCGTACGAGTCCGGATACCCGACCGTGTACTTCGTGCCGCCGTATTGGGGCAGGAGCGCGACGTCGACCGTGTTGTCCTTCTGGTCTTGAGCGTCAGGCTCTTGACCTGGTTCGAGTTCAGCTCCGAAAGCAGGTTCCCGAAGTGACTGCTTCGGCGCGTGGCGTCGAGTTCCCGATCAGCTTCTGGGCGAAGAATGCGAGCACGACGACGATCAGGATCGGGAACGCTGCGCTCTTGAAGAACCTGCTCATGACAATATTCTGCGCTTCCTGCGCGGGGGTGGGGAACCGGCGATGATCAAGCGTAGCACCTGGGTTTGGGGCTCACGGCAGGCCCGCAGCGGGTCTTGCATACCGGTGCCGCGGGCGACTCAGTCCCTCAACGCCGCCACGTAGGGCAAGTTGCGGTAGCGCTCGACGTGGTCGAGCCCGTATCCGATCGCGAACCGGTTCGGGATCTCGAAGCCAACATATCGCGTCGGCAGATCGACCTTGCGGCGCTCGGGCTTGGTCAACAGCGCGCAGACCTCGAGCGAGCGCGGGTTGCGGGCGCCGAGGTTGCGCAACAGGTACTGGAGCGTGAGCCCGGAGTCGACGATGTCCTCGACGATCAGGACGTCGCGCCCCTCGATCACCGCGTCGAGGTCCTTGAGGATCCGCACGACGCCCGATGACTTCGTCGCCGATCCGTATGACGCCACGGCCATGAAGTCGACCTCGCACGGGACCTCGAGGTGGCGCATCAGGTCCGAGAGGAAGAACACGGCGCCCTTGAGCACGCCGATCAGCACCAGGTCGCGGCCGGCATAGTCGCGCGAGATGTCGGCCGCCAGCTCCCGCACCCGCCGCGCGAGATCGTCGGCGGGGACGAGGATCTCCCCGATCGCGTGGTCATCCGTCTCCATGGATCGTTATGGGCGGGCGTGCGGAGTCGCGTTCGAAGTGCAGTACGCCGCGCGCCGCGATCGCTCTCACGCCGGCGGGCAGGTCGAGGGCGGCGGTGCCGTGGTCGCTCATCGCCACGACCTCCTCGGCCCGCCGCGCCACTCCCGGCGCCAGGCCCCCCCGCGGCCTCATCTGCCAGCCGCTGGACGACGAGCCGGCGCACCGCAGGGTGCAGCTCCCGCAGACGCGCGAGCTCGATCTCAGCGCGAGCCTCCGAGCACGTCGTCGACGAGCTCGTCGAGCACCTCGGCCTCGGCCTGCAGCAACCCGGCCAGCGCGAGCACGTTCCGCTCGGCGCCCGGGTGGACCTCGCGCAGCGCCGGCGAGGAGCCCGTGGCGGACCCGCCCGCGCGCGAACTGGGTTCCCGCGTTGCTCTCGTCCTCGCGCCAGGCGAGCCCGCGCAGGGCGCAGTGCCGCGCCGTCTGCTCGCGCGTGAAGCCCAGCAGCGGGCGCACAAGCGCGCCCTCGCGGGCCCGCATGCCCAACAGCGCGCGCCGGCTCGGCGAGGATGCGAGCCGGTACAGGATCGTCTCGACCTGGTCGGTGGCGGTGTGCCCGGCAGCGATGTCGGCGCCCCGTCCGGTCGCGACCCTGGCCGCCGCGCCGTAGCGCGCCTCGCGCGCCCAGGCCTGGAGGTTCCCCGACTCCGACCGGCGGCGCGGGCGCGCGAGGGCGAGTTCGACGCCCAGCCGATCGCACAGCGCCCGGCAATGACGCTCGTCGGCCTCGGCGGCGTCGCTGAGTCCGTAGTTGACGTGAAGCGCCGCGACGGCGCCGGGGCCGCCCACGGTGACGGCGACATCGAGCAGGCAGATCGAGTCCCGCCGCCCGAGAGCATCACGACGACCGGCCGCGCCGCCGCGAGCAGGCCGCCGTCGCGGACGCGGGCGGTGAGGTCGTCCTCGTCTCCGATCGCGCGGCCCGGATCCGAGCTCACGCCTCCTCCTCGCCCTGGCGCGCGATGAAGATCTCGGTCGGCTCGCTGAAGCCCTTCAGCTTGACCTCGGCGATCCGCTCGAACTCGAGGTGCGATCCGGCGTGCTCGACCACCGGCCGGGTCACGAGCACCTCGCCGCCGGCCGAGCGGGCGGCGACGCGCGAGGCGATGTTCACGTCGCGCCCGAAGTAGTCGCCGTCGCGGTACAGGGCCACGCCGTAGATGGATCCCGATCCGCGGCAGCGGACGCCCGGACTGCAGGCTCTGGAAGCCGACCGCCCAGTCGGACGAGCGATCCCGGGTCCGAGCCGACGATCATCACCTCGTCGCCGATCGTCTTGATCACCCGGGCCTCGTCGGGCAGCGTGATCTCGACCGCCTCGACGAACCGCTCGACCGCGTCGACCGCCTGCAGCTCGCCCTCCTCCTCGGTCAGCCGCGTGTAGCCGGCGAGGTCCGCGAATGCGATCGCGACCCGCATCCGCCCGAGGTCGACGGCTCCGTCGTCGAGGTCGGCCTCCATGTGACCGACGACGTCCTGCTCGACGAAGTGCTGCAGGTAGCGCTGGTGGATGTGATCCATCACCGGCGAGGCGAGCGGCAGCAGCTCGCGCGCCATTCCCTCCATCTCCTCGGCCATCTCGAGCCCCGAGACGCCCGAGCGCATCAACGGCTCGTGGACGTAGAGGTGAAACAGGCGTACCTCCGCATCGGCGACCTGAGCCAGTGCCTGTCCATACACGCGCACGAGCTGGAGCATGGCGACGAGCGGGAAGCCCGCCGTCAGCACCGCGGCGGAGTAGCGCAGCAGTTGCACGTCCTCCTCGCCCAGGGCGTCGACCTGGGACAGGCTGATGCCGAGCGCGGTCGTGATCCGCTCGATCAGCGCCGGCTCGAGGCCGGACTCGCGCGCCGCCTCCTCGAGCGTGTAGGAGACCTCGCTGTGCGGAAGCAGCACGTCCACGTAGCCGAACGCCAGCCGCCCCTCCGCCGTCGCCTGCCGGATCTCCTGCAGCGAGTGGCCGCGCTCGCGCATCCGGGCCACGACTCGGGCGTGGCCGACCACGGCGGGCGTCCAGTCGCCGTCGTACTGCGGGATCAGGCCGTCGCGGACCCAGCGCCGCAGCGTCGCCGGCTTCACCCCCGCTCGTCGCGCCGCCTCAGCGAGGTTCATCGCCGGCCGCACCGCGATCCGCGTCCGTTGCCGTCCGTAATGAACGGCGGCGGGACCCGAAGGTAGCCCCGCCGCCTGCGGACATCACGGCCCGCTGCGTCGGCCGTCGGCGCTCGTCACGTTTCCGGCGGCGCCTCGCGGGCGGGGACCCGGGCACACCCGGGGCCACATCCACGATCCGGCCTGTTGCCTTGATTGGAATACGAGGTCTACTCGCCATCAGAGCGCCTGTCAACCACGCGATTCAGACTTCGAGGTGGGGATAGTCCTCGGCGATCATCGCCCGGTAGCGCGCGAACAGCGGCTTGGTGATCGGGATGATCGCCAGGGCGGCCTTGACGTCGCCGCCGGCCTTGATCCGGCGACGGGCGATGGCGATCGCGACGTTCTCCTTGCCCTGGAAGTAGCGGTTGGCGGTATCCGAGCTCATCGCCATCTTGACCTTCGGCTCCCAGTCGATCTCGTCCGACCACGTCCACGCGAGGTTGGGCCCACCGGGCTCGCCCGGGTGGATGTTCACCACCATGTCCACGTCGGTGAACTCGAACCGCTGCGGCGTATCGGCATCGCGCAGCCGCGGGCCCATCTCCGGATCGTCGCTCATCAGGGCGAACGTCCGGTCCATGACCTCACGGAACTCCTTCTCGGACGTGAAGCTGCCACTCGGATGCGGCTCGCGTGCGTCGCTCATCGGCTGATGCTCCCCGGTGGTCTGAAGGGCGAGAACTACGACTGCTTGCGGGGACGAGAGCTCTTGTGCTTGGGGCTCTTGTGCTCAGGGTCCTTGTTCGCCCGGCTCTTGCGCGGAGCGCTCTTGTGCTCGTGCTCGGGCTTCGCGCGCTCGAGCTCCGCCACGCGGCGCTCGAGGGCCTCGATGCTCACGCGCAACGACCGGACGTCCTCGCCCGTCGCCACGCGGAGATCGTCGAGCACGTCCCGGACCCGGTTGGCCGCCTGAGCGACGTCGTCGACGATCTCCTGCGCGCGCTCGCGTGTAACTTGAGCCCCGCCGAGTGTCGCCTGAAAGGTACGGTCGACCGCGCTTCTCACCGTGTCCGCTGCGTCGCCGGGGCGCCGTGATGCCATTGCGCGGGAGTGTAACCGCGGGTGGCGGGCCGCCCGCCGGTGCGGTGCCGGCCGGTCTGACGGCCCACGATCTAAGCTCGCGGCCCGGTGCCCCCGACGATCCACCTCCACCCCACGGCCGAGTTGGCCGAGCGTGTGCTGCTTCCCGGCGACCCCGGTCGAGCACTGCGGCTGGCCCAGGCGCTGCTCGAGTCGCCGAAGATGTTCAACCACAACCGTGGCCTGTGGGGATACACGGGGCAGGCCGGGGACGGCGCCCCGCTGACGATCCAGAGCACGGGCATGGGCGGACCGAGCGCCGCGATCGTGATCGCCGAGCTGGCCGACCTCGGCGCCCGCCGTCTGGTGCGCGTCGGGACCTGTGGCGCGATCGGGCCCGCGTTGTCGCTGGGCGACCTGTTGCTCGTGGACGCGGCGTTGGCGCAGGACGGCACCAGCCGTGCACTGGGTGCGGGCGAGCGCACCCGAGCGAGCGAGGCGCTGCTGTCCGCGCTGATCGACGCCGCCCCGCCGGGCGTGCAGTCCGGCACGGTGGTCACGACCGATCTCTTCTACGACGACCGGGCCGGCCAGGAACAGATGTGGCTCGAGCGCGGGGCGATCGCGGTGGAGATGGAGACCGCGTGTCTGTTCGCGCTCGCCGCCCGCCGTGGCCTCGATGCCGCCGCGATCCTCGTGATCTCGGACCTGCTGCTGCCCGAGCGCGTACGGATCGACCCCGAGGTTCTGGCCCGGTCCGAGGCGCTGATGGGGGCGGTGGCGACCCGGGCGCTCGCCGACGGGGCGCCGAGCTGATCAGCCGCGGTGGGCGGTCAGCCGGCCTGCGGCTCGGAGGCGCCGCCGGCGCCGCTCGTCGCCTCGAGGCGGGCGAGAGCCGCCTCGATCGCGCTCAGCCGCTGCTCGATCGCGCTCGAGCTGCCGAGGCCCTCGATCCGCTGTTCGAGCCGGTCGAGGCCGTCCTCGATTCCCTCGAGGCGCTGCGAGACTCCGCGCAGCCGGCGGGTGAGCCGCTCGAGGTCGCTGGCCGACGGCAGGTTGAGCGCCCCCATCGCAACTTCCTGTGCGCGCACCGCACGCTCCCGCGTCTCGAACGCCCGCGACAGCGCACCGCTGACGACCGGGTTTTCCAGCAGCTCCTGCGCGAGCTTGCCGATCGTCTCCTCGCCCTGGCGCTGGACGCGCTCGCGGAGGCCCTTTTCCTCAGTCATGTTCGATCGGCCTCCGGGTGGATTGCAAGGGGGCTGACTGTATCGCATGCCCCCGTCTCGGCCTTGTGTCAAGCTCCACTTGAGCGTGAGAGAGGCCGTCCACCGTCTCACGGGGCTAAGGTCCCATAGAACATCGGCCGATGCAGGGGTTGTGAGCCATCCACGACCCTGCCCCGGCGGTCAGACCCAGGCCATCACGAAACCCCTCCCCCAGGAACGGTTCGGCGTTGCAAACCTCAATGGCAGTCAGTAGGTTCCGGCCGGACGCTGCCATCCGCAGGTGGCGTGGACGGGGAGTCCAGTCAGATGGCCGCGGGAGGAGATAGCCCATAGTGCTGAGGAGTCGCAAGCTTTCGGTTGCCGTCATCACCGCGGGGTCGCTCGCGAGTGTGCTCGGGCTGGCCGCGATTCCCACCGCCGCGTCCGCGCAACAGTGTCTCGTCACGGTCACCGTGGTCGGCGGCCAGCAGCTCACGTTCACGGTCGATGTGCCCCCCGGAACCCCGGTCTCGGCGCTGTCGCTCCCGGTGAAGCTGCCGGTCCTCAACGTGTCGGAGTCGTGCGCGAGCGCGCCCGCGGCCCGCGGCGACGCCGTCCACCCCCACGACGACGTCGACCCAGTCGACGCCGACCACCTCGACGCCGACCACCTCGACGCCGACCACGACGAGCACGGGCTCGCACGTGACCCCGCCGAGCGGTGGGGGCGCGACGAAGCAGCCATCGTCGATCAACAAGCACGCGAGCCCGGTGCCGAAGGTGACCGTCCCCGGTGCCCGCTCGAAGGGCAAGTCGGGAACCAAGGGCGGCAGCTCCCCCGCGAAGAAGAAGGCCACCGGCCCGACGCGCACCAACGCCGGCGTGCCGACATCGGCGAACCCGACATTCTCGTTCTCGCTGCCGGGCCCGGCTCCGATCGGCGTGCCGAACTTCTTCATCGACTCGTTCCGGATCCCGCCGTTCCTGCTGCCGATCTTCCAGGCGGCCGGAATCGAGTACGACGTGCCGTGGCAGGTGCTGGCGGCGATCAACGAGATCGAGACCGACTACGGCCGCAACCTGAGCGTGAGCTCGGCGGGCGCCGTGGGCTGGATGCAGTTCCTGCCCGCGACGTTCAAGCAGTACGGAGTGGACGCGAACGGTGACGGGATCGCCGACCCGTACAACCCCGTGGATGCGATCTTCTCCGCCGCGCGCTACCTGGCCGCCGCAGGGGCGGCCAAGAACGTCTCGAACGCGATCTACGCCTACAACCACGCCTCGTGGTACGTCCAGTCGGTGCTGCTGCGCGCGAAGCTGATCGGCGGCATGCCCGATCAGCTGATCGGAGCGCTCACCGGCCTGGTCGAGGGGCACTTCCCCGTGGCCGCGCCGGCCAAGTACGCCGACGACAGCGTCGAACGCCTGGCCCGCCAGCACGTGCACGGCGCCAATGCGGCGATCCCGGTGGCCTCGGATCCGAACGCCAAGGGCGTGAACATCTTCGCCAAGCAGGGCTCGCCGGTGATCGCGGTCAACGACGGCAAGATCGTCAAGCTCGGTGAGAGCAAGCAGCTCGGCAAGTACATCGAGCTACAGGACGCGACGGGCAACATCTACACCTACGGCCAGCTCGGTTCGATCCCGTCCCAGTACCCGGTCCCGAATCCGGTCAAGGTCTCCGCCGCCCAGATCGCGCGAGAGCTCAAGAGCCCCGCCGCGCAGGTGGCCACCCCGAAGGCGCCCGCCAGCGCCGGGCAGCAGAACGTCGCGGCCGTCGCCGCCCCGACCACGGTCAAGCCGGGCGCGTCGAAGATCACGCTGCCGACCACAGGCAACACCGCAGCTGCCGCCCAGCAGCCGGCGTCGGTGCCGTCGGTCCCCTTCGTCAAGGAGCGCCTGTTCGCCCATCCGACGCGGCCGGCGTCGTTCGCGGCCGGCGGCTCGCAGCAGGTGCAGAACCTCGCCGGCCAGATCTCCAGCTTCCAGAACTACTTCTCCAGCGCGCTGCACCTGGGCAAGAACCAGTACTCGCTCAAGCCGCTGCAGGTCGGCTCGATCGTCGTCGCCGGAACGATCCTCGGGCGGCTCGCGGCCCCCGCCCCGCAGCTCGCCTCGCACGTGCTGTTCGAGATCCAGCCCGCGGGCAAGAAGGCGCCGGAGATCGACCCCAAGCCGATCCTCGACGGCTGGAAGCTGCTCGAGGCCACCGCCGTCTACCGCGCCGCCGGCAAGGATCCGTTCTTCGGCCCGGCCGCGAAGAACCCGACCATCGGCCAGGTCCTGCTGATGTCCAAGGAGCAGCTCCAGCAGCGGGTGCTGGCCGACCCGCACGTCCAGATCTACAGCTGCGGGCGGCGCGACATCCAGGCCGGCACGGTCGACCGCCGGATCCTCGCCACGCTCGAGTTCCTCTCCGGCTCCGGTCTTGACCCGTCGGTCTCCGGCCTGGCCTGTGGGACCGGTTCCACCAGCACCAACAGCGCCGGCGGCACCGGTTCGAGCATGGACATCTCCGCCATCAACGGCATCCCCGTCCAGGGCCACCAGGGCACCGGCTCGATCACCGATGTCGCGATCCGCCGGCTCCTCACCCTCCAGGGCACGTTCCGGCCCGACCAGATCATCAGCCTGATGAGCTACAAGGGCCAGACCAACACGCTCGCGCTGCCCGACCACGCCAACCGGGTCCAGGTCACCTACACGCCGCTGTTCGGCCAGAACAAGAAGCTCTCGGCCCAGGTGGCGACGATCCTCAAGCCCGGGCAGTGGATCGACCTCATCAACCGCATCGGCCAAATCCCCGAGCCGACAGTCCCCACCGCCCCCAGCAAGTACGCCATCCACACCGGAACCGGTCACTAGTGGTGGTCGTCGTCGCCGTGAGTGCGTTCGGGGCTGGGCGCGACCGGGATCTCTGACGGCGACGCCGACCCTGTTCCGCTTCGCGCAGGTGGAGCTTCCGTGGGCGCTCGGGCCACCTGACGGCCGCTACCTGCTGCGCCGGCCGGAGGATCCGCCCGATGCCGCGCCCGCGCATGTGCTCGTGCTGACGACGCTCGGCGCCGCCGAGCGCCGGCGCCGGCTGGGCCAGCGCCGCCGGCGCGGCGCCGAGCCCGAGCCCGAGCCGACGCCCGTCTCCACCGGCCGCGCGACGATCATCGATGTCGGGGACGCGCTGGCCGGCGAAGCCGCGGCGCAGGCGTGGCTGGCCGGCGCGGGCGAGGAGGAATTCGGCGCGGCGCTGGCCGTGCTCAATCGCGCGCTCCATGCCTTCCGCCTGGTCACCGCCGACCCCTACGTCCACGAGATCGTGCGCGACCACACCCTCGTCGCCCGCATCGGCTTCGGCGCGGGCGAGCAGGTGGCCGAGGGACAGTGGACCGAGGCGCACGAGCTGGTCCCCGTCGCGCGCAAGCTGCGACGCTCCGCGGTGCTTCAGCCCCAGGCGCATCTCGCGGCGATCCTGAACGGGCGCCAGCGGGCGCTGGCCTGCGAGGAGCTCACCCTCCGCGGCCGCCTCGACCTCGACCACGGCCGTGGCCGCGAGGCGGCGCTCCAGGTCCTCGTCGCCCTCGATGCGGCCCTGGCCGAGCTGCCGCTCGACCCGGCCGCCGGCGAGCTGTCAGCGCGCCTTGACGAGCTGCGCGGCCGGCGCGAGCTCACCGCCGTCGCCGCGCAGTCGGCGCTGGCCGGAGAGCTCGACCACGAGACGCTCGCCTCGGTCGAATTCACGCTCGGGCGGATCGAGTCCGCGCTGCGGGCGCGAGCGGTGGCGAGCTCGTAGCGCGCTGGGCTCGCGGCGGGTCAGAGGTCCAGGGCGGCGAGGACGGCCTCGAGCTCGTCCACGATGTCCCCGCCGAGACGCACCGCCGCCCGGCCGTCGAGCGGCGTCGGCCCCTGTGTGAGGATCGCGATCCGCCCGCCGGCGGCGAGCGTCACCGAGGGAAGCTGCGCGACCGGATAGACCTCGAGCGAGGAGCCGATGCAGAGCATCAGATCCGCTTCGGCGGCGAGCTGCTCGGCCCGCGCCATCGCCGCCTGAGGCAGGTACTCGCCGAACAGGACGACGTCGGGCTTGAGCGGCTGACCGCACTCGCAGCGCGGAACCCGGTCCTCCTGCACCGCCTGGCGCGCGCGCACGTCGGCGAGCGGATAGCGACCGCCACAGCCGAGGCAGGATGAGTGCGCGATCGTCCCGTGCACCTCGACCAGCTCACGGGTGCCCGCGCGGGCGTGAAGCCGGTCGATGTTCTGGGTGATCACGGCGTCGAGCAGCCCGGCGCGCTCGAGCTCGGCCAGCGCCTCATGGGCGCGATTGGGCCGGGTGTGCTCGAGCGACTGGAAGCGCTCGCCGTAGAAGAGCCAGAACCGCTCGGGGTCGCGCCGGAACACGTCGATGTGCGCGACCTCCATCGGGTCGACGTTCTCCCACAGGCCGGTCCGCGGCGTGCGGAAGTCCGGGATCCCGGACGGGACCGAGATCCCCGCGCCGGTCAGCGCGACGACCGAGCCGGCCTCGCGGATCAGGTCGGCGAGCTGGGCCGCCGCCGCCGCCGTTGCGCTCATCTGCCCTGGAAGCGAGCGGGACGCTTCTGCAGGAAGGCCGAGATCCCCTCACGGGCGTCCTCGGAGGCGAACACTGTCGCGAACGCACGCTTCTCGTCCTCGATGCCGGCGTCGAGATCCCCGGCTCCCGAGACGCGCTTGATCTGCTCGATCGCCAGCGGAGCCTGGCCGGCGAGCTTCCGCGCCCACGCCAGCGCCGTGTCGAGCAGCTCGTGGTCGGGCGCCACCCGGTTGACGAGCCCGAGCTCGTAGGCCTCGCCGACCGAGATCGCGTCGCCGGTCAGGTTCATCTCCAGGGCACGCGCCTCGCCGACCAGACGGGGCAGCCGCTGAGTGCCGCCGAAGCCCGGGACGATGCCGAGGCTGATCTCGGGCTGACCGAACGTCGCCGACTCAGCGGCGATGCGGACGTCACAGGCCATCGCGAGCTCGCACCCGCCGCCGAACGCGAGCGCGTTCACAGCGGCGACGGTGGCCACGCTGGAGGTCTCCATCGAGCGCAGCAGCCCGTGCATCTGGTCCAGCAGCTCCTTGCCGCCGGCCGCGTCCATCTTCGTGAATGCCTTGATGTCGGCGCCGGCACAGAACAGCATCGGGTTCGCCGAGGCGATGATCAGGGCGCGAATGTCGCCCGTGCCGCTCACCTCGTCCCAGACCTTGCGCAGCGCGACCACGGTGTCCGGCGAGATCGAGTTCGCGGGCGGGTTGTCGAGCCAGGCGATCGCGATCTCGCCCCGCGTCTCGAGCTTGACCGGGCTGTCGTCCCAGCCGGCGTCGGGCTGGGCATGGGGGAAGAACCCCTGGCCGCTCTTGACGCCGAGCCGGCCCTGGTTGACCAGGCGGCGGAGGATGACCGGGGGCTCGAACTCCTCGCCCCATTCCCGGGCGGCGTGCTCGAGCTTGGCCAGCACGTCATCGAGCCCGGTCTGATCGGCCCGGGCGAACGGCGGCGGGATGATCCCGGCTCCGGCCATCATCCCGAGGTCGATGTCCTTCATCGAGGCGATGCCCTCCTCGAGCACGAGGCAGGCCTCGACCAGGGCCTTCAGCGTGAAGCGGTCGACGAGCGCCGCCGCATCGAGTTCAGTTGCCGTGCTCATAGAAGCCCTTCCCTGTCTTGGCGCCGAGGTTGCCGGCCGCGACCAGCTCCTGCATCTGCTTGTGAACGAAGAAGCGATCGCCGTAGGACTCCCGCAGGTACTCGGCGACGTGGAGGACGCTGTCGAGGCCGAGCAGATCGGTGAGGAAGAACGGGCCCACCGGCGCCGCCTTCGACTCGGCCACGATCTTGTCCAGCGCCTGAATGTCGGTTCCCGTCTCCTCCTGGAAGCGCCACAGCTCCGACACGGCCGAGTTGAGGATCCGGTTCACGACGAAGCCCGGCGCCTCGCCGCAGCGGATCGGCATCTTCTTGATCGCCTGGGCGAAGTTGGTCGCCGCCAGGGCCGTCTCCGGCGATGTGTCATCGCCCTCGATCACCTCGATCAGCCGCATCACCGAGGCGGGGAGGAAGAAGTGGAAGCCGACCACCTTGTCGGGCCGGCTGGTGGCCTCGCCCATCTCGGTGATCGAGAGCGAGGAGGTATTGGAGGACAGGATCGCGTGTCCCGGCGTCACCGCGTCGAGCTCCGAGAACACGGCCTGCTTGATGTCCATCCGCTCCGGCACCGCCTCGATCACGAAGTCGACGTCCCCGAAGCTCTCGTAATCGGTTGCGCCGGTGATCAGCGCCAGCTTGCGCTCCACCTCGGTCCCCTCAAGCTTGCCGGCGTCGACCCGGGCCTGCCACAACGAGCGGGCCTTCTCGAGACCGAGATCCACGAACTTCTGATCGACGTCCTTGAGCACGACGGGAATCTCGGCGTTCGCGATCGTGTGCGCGATCTCGCCACCCATCGTGCCCGCGCCGACCACGGCGGCTTTGAAGACGAACATGAGCCTCTGCTTTGGTCGTGTCGGGGTTCGTATGGCCCGCCCGAGGGCGCGCCGGGCCGGAGTCTAGTCCCGCGGGGTCGTTCCAGGACATCTAGAACCAGCTCTCAGGTCTGACCTTCACACGCCGGGGTGAGACATATCTCACGTAGTGCCGCCGGACGCGGACTACCATGGACGTGACGGGAGGCGTCGTCTCGACCCGGGGAGACGAGTGAATTGGTGTTTGGGGGCTTTCGCGGCGTACGCGCCGCGGGACAACGCATGGGACGTTTCGCGTGGATGGTCACAGCGCTGCTGGCGGCGATGGCACTGCTTTCGCTCGCCCCTGCCCTCGCGGGAGCGAGCACGGCGCCGGTGCTGGTGGGCTCGGTGACCGACCCGGTCAACAACACCCTCGCGGGAGCGACCTCGACCGCGGTTTCGGGTAACTACGCGTACACCACGGCCTACCACTCGGGCCAGCTGACGGCAATCGACATCTCGACGCCGAGCCAGCCATTCGTCGCCGGTTCGAGCGCTCCATTTCTCGCGACGACGCTGCTCGGCGGCTCCAACGTGACCACAGCCGGTGGCTACGCCTTCGTCGTGAGCAAGAACCGGAACGCGGGCGCGACCAGCAACGACGACGGCAGCGGCAACAGCCTGACGATCCTGGACATCCACACGGATCCGAGAAACCCGGCGATCGTCGGCTCGGTCCAGGATCCGGCGCATCTGTTCGGCGCCTACGGGATCGCGGTGTCGGGGAACTACGCATACGTCGCGGCGCAGGGGCTCCTCTTGGGCCAACCGAGCGTCCCGGACTCCAGCAGCGGCGCGTTCGACGTGATCGACATCAGCGCGCCCGGCAGTCCGAAGATCGTCGCCACGATCGACAACGGCTCGCTCCCGGCACCGTGGACCGGGAAGAACCTGTTCGAGCACGCTACGTCGGTTGCCGTCTCCGGACATTACGCCTACGTGACGGCGTACTACTCCGCTCGCCTGACCGTCGTCGACATCTCCAATCCGCTCAGTCCGAACATCGTTGCGTCGATCGGGGACTGGACGAATCTCGCCTACGACGCCGACGTCGCCGTGAGCGGTGGATACGCATACGTCGCCGATCAGACCTCGCCCTCGAGCGGCCGAATGCAGCTTGGGATAGTCGATGTATCGAACCCCACCAAGCCGCGAGTGGCCGGCGCCCTGAGCAGCACGTCTCTCACCGGGGCATACCGAATCCGGGCGCGAGGAAGCTTTGTCTACGTGTCGGCCTCCTCGGCGGACGCAATCACGGCGGTCGACACCTCCGATCCCGCACATCCCCGGGTCGCGGGCACGCTGACGGATGCGGGTCATCTCCACAGCACCACGGGGCTCGACGTCGACTCGACCGGCGGTTACGTGATCGCCAACTCGCCCTATCTGAAGACGCAGTCGAACCCGACCTATCCCCCGTACCCGTTCCAGACCGGCGGCCCGACGGAGACCGGAACCATCTCGGCCATCCAACTCGATCCAAGTCCGATCTCCGCGACCATCACGCCGTCCTCGGAGCCGCCGAACAGCACGGCGCAGCAGTCCGCAAACTTCACGTTCTCGGCCAGCGACGACGTCGCGACCTTCCGCTGTGCGCTCGACGGGGCCGCGTTCAGCATCTGCTCCGGCGGCACCGGCCAGACGTACGGCTCCCTCGGCCTGGGTTCCCACACGTTCACCGTCGAGGCGATCGATGCCATGGGCAACGTGAGCGGCCCAGCCACCTACACCTGGACGATCACCGGGCCTGCACCGAGCATCTCGATCACCACCCCGGCCAATAATCAGTCCTACTCCCAGAACCACACGTACAACGCGAGCTACACGTGCACGGCGGCCCCATCGACGACGATCGTGTCCTGCTCGGGACCGATCGCCAGCGGCAGCCCGATCGATACGAGCACCCCCGGGCCACACACGTTCACCGTCACTGCCCTCGACGCGGACGGCGGCACCGCCACGTTCAGCGCGACGTACACGGTCCTCGCCGCCGCACCACCCGCGATCGCCATCGCCTCGCCCCCGAACGGAGCGACCTACACCCAGAACCAGGCGGTCGCGGCGGCCTACTCCTGCACACCGGCCGCCGGCACCACCGTCACCACATGCTCGGGACCCGTCGCCAACGCCGCCACGATCGACACCAGCACCACCGGCCCGCACACGTTCACCGTCACCGCCACCGACGCGGACGGCGGCACCGCCACGTTCAGCACGACGTACACGGTCCTCGCCGCCGGAGGACCCGCCATCACGCTTCGGACCCCGGCGGCCGGGGCCACCTACGCCCGCGGCAGTCGGGTCAGCGCCAGCTACTCGTGCGCGGCGCACGCCGGAACGACGCTGCGGTCCTGCAGCGGGACCACAGCCAACGGCGCCCGGATCAGCACCGCCACGCTGGGCACACACGTGTTCACGGTCACCGCCGTCCAAAGCGACGGGCAGTCGGCGATCCTCACCCATAGCTATCGCGTGCTCACGCGGCCGGCCGTCCGCACCTTCACCGAGGCGCATCTGACCTGGCGCAGGAGCGCCACGCCGGATCCCACGCACCAGAAGCCCCCGGTCGCCACCACTTTCAGCTTCACGCTCAGTGCCCGCGCCAAGATCCTGCTGGTCTTCTACGCGCTGGTCCCGGGCCGCAAGGTGCACGGAGTGTGTGTCGCCGCGACCAGTCGCGACCGGCTCGCGCCGCGATGCACCCGGACGGTCCCTGAGAGCGACCTGCTGTTCACCGCCCACGCCGGGTCCAACAGGCTCACGTTCGACGGACGCCTGTCGGCTGGCCGGAGCCTCCGTCCCGGTCAGTACAGCGTTGTGATCACAGCCGTTGGTGGCGGCGGGCTGACATCGGCGCCCAGAACCCTCGATTTCGTGATCGCCAAGGGATAGAAGGACGCTACTTCGGGCACCCGCGCGGGTTTGAGCATCCATGACCTCGTCCTGCCGGCTCTCGGCCTCGCTCGGCTGGCCCGTGCCATGCAGCCGCTGAGCGAGGTGTCTGGAGCCGGCTGATCAAAGGGTCTAACATCGGCGCGACGGAAGACGTCGTCTCAATCGGGGAGACGGAGTTGGAGAAGGGGGTTCCTCCGGGGTGCATATCGCAAGAGGTCGCATAGTCGTGCTCGTGCGCCTGATGGCGCCGCTGGTCGTTGCGGCGCTGCTCTCGGCCGCGCCGGCAACCGCGGTGGCGAGCCCGGCGCAGCCGGTCCTGGCCGGGTCGGTCAGCAACTCGACCACGCTGTCGACGACCGTGGCCGTCGCCGTGTCCGGGCACTACGCCTACACGACGGCGTATCAGTCCGGGCAGCTCACGGCGGTCGATATCTCCAACCCCGCCGCCCCCGTAGTCACCGGCTCGACCGCGGTGTCCAACTCCCTTTATGGAGGGTCGGGGGTCAACATCGCCGGTGGCTACGCGTACGTCGTGAGCAAGAACCGCAACGCCAGCGCGAGCAGCAACGACGACGGGACCGGCAACAGCCTGACGATCGTCGACATCCACACCAATCCGGCGGTGCCGGCGACCGTGGGCGTCATCCATGACCCGGCCAACCTGTTCGGCGCCTACGGCGTCGCCATCGCATCCTCGGGTGGCCACACGTACGCCTATGTGGCGGCGCAGGGGCTGCTGCAGGGCCAACCGACCGGGCCTGACACGAGCACCGGGTCGTTCTCGATCATCGACGTGACCAACCCCGCCGCTCCGTTCATCGTTCCCGCCGGCGGCGGCCTTCCCGGCGGCCATCTCGACAACGGGGCGCTGCCCGGGGCCTGGGCCGGCTCCAACGCCCTAGAGCACGCCACGTCCGTCTTCGTCTCCGGTCACTACGCATACGTGACCGCGTTCTACTCCAACCGGCTCACGGTCATCGACATCGCGAACCCGGCCGATCCGACGATCGTCTCGAGCGTCCAGGACAACGTCTACCTGGCTGTGCCCACCGATGTGGCCGTCCGCGGCAACTACGCCTACGTCTCGGGCCAGACCACGAACCCGGCCCACTCCAACCTGACCGTCGTCGACGTGTCGAACCCGGCCGGCCCGCAGATCGTCGCCGGGGTCATCGGGCAGACCTCGATGTTCGGCGGCTACCGCCTGCGCCTGAGCGCGAACGGAAACTTCGCCTACGTCGCGGCCAACAGCACCAGCGCGGAGGCGGTCGATGCCGTCGATATCTCCAACCCCGCCGCTCCACGTCTCGCCGGCTTCGTCGGCGACACCAGCACGACATCGCCGTTCGCCCACCTCACCGGCCTCGACGTCGATCCCAGCGGGCAGTACGTGATCGGCTCCTCGCCCTTCAAGAACACCGAGTCGAACCCGGTCACCCCGCCGTTCAGCACGACCACGGGAACGATCACGGACGTCGCGCTCGACCCGCAGCCGATCGCGGTCACGATCGCGCCGGCATCGAAGCCGGCCAGTCCGACGTTGCAGCGAACGGCCGATTTCACGTTCTCGACCAGCGACGCGATCGCCAGCGTGCAGTGCAAGCTCGACGGCGCCCCCTACAGCTTCTGCACGAGCCCGGCCGATCAGCAGTACGGCTCCGGCGCGCTCTCCGTCGGGCCGCACACGTTCACCGTGCAGGCGACCGACGCCGCCGGCGCCACCGCTACCGACAGCTACACGTGGACGGTCGACGCGACTCCGCCGGCGATCACGATCACGACCCCGCCGAACGGCGCAACGTACACGCAGAACCAGGCCGTCGGCGCGAGCTACTCCTGCACGGCCGGCGCCGGCGCCGTCGTCAACTCCTGCTCGGGCCCCGTCGCCAACGGCGCCGCGATCGACACCCGCACCACCGGAAGCCACAGCTTCAGCGTCACCGTCACGCAGTCCGATGGGCAGTCGATGACGATCACGCACGCCTACACGGTGAGCTCGGGCGGCGGCGGACAGGGCGGCGGCGGCTCGGCTCCGGCCTTCAGCTCCGTCGGCGAGACGAACCGCAGCTTCGCGCTGCGCAAGACCCAGAGCCGCAAGAAGCACACGCCGCCGGTCGGGACCACGTTTGAGTTCAGGCTGAACGAGTCGGCGTCGGTGACGCTGACCTTCACCAACGTCGCCCCCGGCCGCAAGGTGAAGGGGAAGTGCGTCAAGCCGACGAGCAAGAACAAGCACGCCCGGAGCTGTCAGCTGCTGACGCCGCAGGGATCGATCACGCTCCAGGCAAGACAGGGCGCCAACCGCGTGACGTTCAAGGGCAGGGTCGGGCGCCGGACGCTGAAGAACGGGACGTACACGCTGGTGATCAAGGCGGTCGCCGGCGGTCGCACCTCGTCGAGCAAAAAGCTCACGTTCACCATCGTGAGCAGTTGATAGGAGCCTCACGTTGCCTGGATCGAGCCCCTCAGCTAAGCTGCCGCCCGAGCGGTCCGGCCGGGCGCCGGGTCGCAGTGGGGCAGCAGCTATGACTCGACGTATAACAGCGACGCGATCTCGCGTCCTCAGATGCGCCCTGGCGGCGAGCGCCGTGCTCGCCGCGTGCCTCGGCGCGGCGACGTCCGCTTTCGCGGCGCCCGCTCCGCTCACCTATACCGGCTCGGCGTCCGACAACACGACACTCGACACGACGACATCGGTCGCGGTCGCCGGCCACTATGCGTATACGACCGCCTACCACGGCGGCACCCTGACGGCGGTCGACATCTCGAATCCGGCTGCTCCGGTGGTCACGGGTGCCACGCCGTCCGTCCCCTACCTCGTCGGCTCCTCGACGGTGAACATCTTCAACGGCTACGCGTACGTCGCGAGCAAGAACCGCAACGCCAGCGCGAGCAGCAACGACGACGGGTCCGGCAACAGCCTGACGATCGTCGACGTCCACACCAACCCCGCCCAGCCGATGATCGTCGGACACCTCCAGGATGCCACGCACCTGTTCGGCGCCTACGGGATCACGGTCTCGGGCCACTACGCGTACGTCGCCGCGCAGGGGCTGCTTCAGGGCCAGCCGAACACGCCGGACCCAAGCGAGGGCTCGTTCTCGATCATCGACGTGTCGAATCCGGCCAATCCGACGCTGGTCAGCCACCTGGACAACGAGGTTCCTCCCCTCCCCGCTCCGTGGACGACCTTGGACGTGCTGCGCCACATCACCTCGGTCGCCATATCCGGCCACTACGCGTTCGTGACCGCTTTCTACTCCGACCGGCTCACCGTCATCGACATCGCCAATCCGGCCAGCCCGGCGGTCGTCGCCTCGCTCCAGGACAACGTCAACCTCTCCTCGCCGGCGGACGTGACGATCAGCGGCAACTACGCCTACGTCGCCGACCAGAGCGCAAACCCGCAGCACGCGAATCTGACGATCGTCGACGTCAGCAATCCGCTCAACCCGCAGGTCGTGGGTTCCGTGATCGCGCCCAGCATGAGCGGGGCGTACCGCGTCCGCCTGCGCGGCAACTTCGCCTACGTCTCGGGCAGCAACGCTGACGCGGTGACCGCCGTCGATGTCTCGAACCCGGCGCTGCCACGGGTCGCGAGCTCGATCACCGATCCGGGGCATCTGAACCGCACAACGGGCCTGGACATCGATCCGGCCGGTCAGTACATCGTCGCCAGCTCGCCCTTCAACACCTCCGAGTCCAACCAGACCTTCCCGCCCTTCACGGCCGCCCACGGCACGATCACGGCGATTCGGATCGACCCGAACCCCATCGCCGTCGCGATCTCGCCGACCAGCACGCCGTCGAACCCGACGCCCGCGCCCACCGCGAACTTCAGCTTCTCGGCCAGCGACGCCGTCTCGACGGCCCGCTGCCAGCTCGATGGGGGCTCGTTCAGCCTGTGCACCACGGCGACCTCACAGCAGTACGGCGGGCTCACCGCGGGAAGGCATGCCTTCACGATCCAGGCGACCGACGCGGCGGGGAACACGGCGACCACCACCTACGCGTGGACCGTGGTGATCTCCGGGCCGAGCATCTCGATCACGTCTCCCGCCAAGGGCGCCACATACAGGTGAACCAAACCGTTCACGCGGCCTACTCCTGCCTGGCGGGCTCCGCCAACCTGACCGGCTGCACAGGCACGGTCCCGTACGGCGCACCCATCAACACCTCCACCCCGGCAGGCACACGTTCACCGTGACGGCCCGGGATCAGGATGCTGCGGACGACGACCTCACAGACGACCTACACCGTCGTGGTCCCGCGGCCCGTCGTCACCGGCCTGATCCAGAGGTCGAAGATCTGGGTCGAGCATGCGGCAAAGCACCGCAACCTTCGGGTAGGGACCGGGTTCAGGTTCACGCTGAACGAGTCCGGCCGGGTGACCTTTGCCTTCGAGCAGAGCAGGCCGGGCCGGAAGGTACACGCTAAATGCGTCGCCCCCACCGCCAGGAACCAGCACAAACCCGTTTGCCGTCACCTGGTGGTGATCCGCACGCTCGTAAAGAATGGCGTCGCGGGTCTGAACACGATTCTCTTCTCGGGCCGGATCGGCCACACGTGGTTGAGGCCCGGGCGCTACACGGTGCTCGTCACAGCGACTACCGGCGGGAGGGCATCCGTTTCCAAGACGCTCTCGTTCACGATCGCGACCGGTTAGCGCGCGGCTTCACGATGATGCCCGGCCACCTCTCCGCGATCTGGCGGCGCCGCAAGACGCCGGCGGCCTGCGCCGTGCTCCTCACGGGCGCCGTGCTCTCCGTGATCCCGGCCACAGCGGCGGCCATCGGTAACCCCGTGATCGTCGGGCAGATCAGCGATCAGGTGAGCCTCTCAGGGGCGACGTCGGTCGCGATCTCCGGCCATTACGCGTACACGACCGCATCCAACGACGGCAGGCTGGCGGCCATCAACATCTCCGACCCGGCGCATCTGGCGATCGCCGGCGAGAGCGCGCAGGACAACGATCTCTACAACGGGTCGACGGTCAGCGTCTCCAACGGATACGCGTTCGTGGTCAGCAGGAACCGCAACCTGAACCAGGCGGCCAACGACGACGGCACCGGGAACAGCCTGACGATCCTCGACATCCACACAAACCCCGCCCAGCCGGCGATCGTCGGGGCCGTGAGGGACTCGAGCAAGCTGTTCGACGCCTACGGTGTCGCGGTCTCGGGGAACCACGCCTACGTGGCATCGCAGGGGCTGATCAAGGGCCAGCCGTCAGCACCGGACCTCAGTGAGGGCGCCTTCTCGGTCATCGATCTCACGGCGCCGGCAAGCCCGGCAATCGTCGGCCACCTGGACAACCTGGCCCTCCCGGCCCCCTGGACTGAAACGGACGTCATTCAACACCTCACCTCGGTGGCCATCTCCGGCCACTACGCGTTCGTCACCTCGTTCTACCAGCAGAGGCTCACGGTCATCGATATCGCGACTCCGGGGAATCCGACGATCGTCGCCTCGCTCAAGGACAGCGTCAACCTCGCGGTGCCGACGGATGTGACGATCAGGGGCAACTACGCCTACGTGGCCAACCAGACGTCGAACCCGGGGCACGCGAACGTGACCGTCGTCGACATCGGCAATCCGCTCAACCCGCACGTCGTCGGGACGGTTGCCGGGCCGCCGCTGAGCAACGCCAGCCGGATCCGCCTGCACGGGAACTTCGCCTTCGTCTCGGCTGCCGGGGTGAACAGCATCACAGCGGTCGACATCTCAAACCCTGGCGCTCCACGCGTCGCGGGATCGGTCACCAGCGGGGGCGACCTCAATCGGACGACGGGCCTCGACGTCGACCCGTCCGGGCGGTACGTGGTCGCCTCATCTCCTCAGCTCGCCTCCGAGACCCGACCGCCCTACCCACCGTTCCCGCTTCAGCCGGCCGGTCCCGCCAACACCGGGACGATCTCGATGATCGCGTTGAGCCCGAACCCGCTCGCGATCCAGTTCAGGCAGACCGGCGCGCCGGCCAACCCCACTTCCTCGACCGTTGCGGATCTCACGTTCAGAGCCACCGACGCCGTCAGCAATTCTCCAGTGCAAGCTCGACGCCGCCCGGTTGCGGCCGTGCGATGCGGGCACGGCGCACTTCAGCCGGCTCAGGATCGGCAAGCATGTGTTCACGGTGAAGGCGACGGACGCTTCCGGAGCCACCGCAACCGGTAGCTACACCTGGAGGATCGGGAAGCGGCTGGTGCTGACCGGGGTTCGCCAGTCGAGGAACAGGTGGCGCGAGCGAGTCGGCACGGTCTTCAAGTTCACGCTGAACGCGGCCGCTCGCGTGACGTTCACGTTCACGAAATCCGGACCGGGACGCAGAGTCAGTGGCGTGTGCGTCGCAACGACGGGCACGAACCGCCGGCGCCCACGGTGCCGCCGCACGATCGTCCTCGGCGCGATCGGAGTTCATGCCCACAGGGGCCCCAACAGCCTGTCGTTCGCCGGACGGCTCGGGCCCGGCGCGCGCCTCGGCCCCGGCGGCTACGCCGTGTTCATCACGGCAAACGCGGGCGATCCTCTGTCCGCCCAGAAGAGCCTCCGCTTCACGGTCGTGGCGGGGTAGCGCCCCCCAGCTCACGCTCGGCCTCGAGCTCGACGCCGAACCGCCTCAGGGTCGTCGCGAGCGACATCGTCATCGCGCGACGGATGAACAGGAGGTCGACCAGCGGCGTGACGATCGAGCGCTTCTTGATCTCGTAGGCGAGCACGAGCTCGACATCCACCCCTCCCTCGGTGGCGGCGAAGGCGACGCTCTGGCGGCCACGGATCGAGTCGTCCTCGACCTCGGAGGTCTGTCCGACCAGCGGCGCCTGTGAGACCACCCGCTCGACGACGCGGCCCCGACCCGCCGGGAACGAATCCCCAGATCACCACCGACCCGGGCTCGGGCCAGGACCCTTCGACCTTCGCCACGTGCGCGAGCCCGTCGACCCAGGTCGGCCAGCGGACCGTGTCGTACCGACAGGCTCTCGGCCTCGTGGACGCTGGACGGAAAGGCCGCCGCGGCCCGGACCTCCCTCATCAGCGGTCGAGCAGCTCGCGGCGGATCAGGTCGATCGTGGTGGCGATCATGTCGAGATGCGGCGTCAGCTGCGCGGCAAGCCGGCGGCGCTCGGCCTCGCCGGCTGCCGTCAGGCGGTAGAAGCGCCGGCTGCGGCGTTCGGGGTGCTCCCATGCCCCGGCGATCAGGCCCTTGGCCTCAAGCGAGCGCAGGAGCGGATACATCGTGTTCGGATTCACGGCCACGGCACCAGCGGTGAGAGCACCGATCCGGTCCATCAGCTGGTTGCCGTAACACGGCTCCTGCGAGACGTAGTGCAGAACCAGCAGCGGCAGCAGGCCGGCGCGCGCGCAGCTCGCCGACGAGCGGGTCGGCGGTGCCGCGGCCCGTCTGCCTCGCCGTCCCGGCGACGGGCTCGGACGCCTCACCGGGAGTGATATCGGCGCTGCGGGCGCCCGCTGCGAGCGCAGCCTGCTCGAGCGAGGCGGAGACGGCTGCCGCCTCGCGTGCTCGTCGGCTGGAGCCGGAGGACGCCATGAGCGGGATTATCGCGGTCAGCGCCGTCACGTTGACGAAAGACGTATCACGATATATCGTTGACCTATCACAACCGATTGTCCGGAGGTGGACGATGAAGGGCGAATGGGATCAAGGCGATTGGGGCCCGCGAGCGTTCTGGATGCGCGGTCCAGGAGAGCGCGGACGTGGGCGCCACGGCTTCGGCGGCCCGCCCTGGGGCGGCCCGATGGGCATGGGCGGCCCGTTCGGCGGCGGTCGCGGGCGCAAGCGCCGCGGCGATGTACGAACCGCGCTGCTGATGCTGCTGGCCGAGGAGCCGCGCAACGGCTATCAGCTGATGCAGACGATCGAGGAGCGCAGCGGCGGGCACTGGCGGGTCAGCCCCGGCTCGGTCTATCCGTCCCTCGCGCAGCTCGAGGACGAGGGGCTCGTGCGCTCGGTCGAGCACGACGGTTCGAAGCTGTTCGAGATCACCGACGCGGGGCGCACCCTGGTCGGCGAGCGTGGCGACCAGGCCCCCCCGTGGGAGGAGGCCGGGGACCCCGACGCCGAGAGCGGCCTCAACCTGCGCTCGTTGATCGGGCAGATCGCCGTGGCGGCGACGCAGGTCGTCCAGGCCGGCGACGAGCAGCAGATCGCCGCGGCCCGTGACACGCTGAAGGAGTGCAAGCGAGCGCTGTACCGGATCCTGGCCGAGGACGAGGGTGACTGACCGCGTAACGTTGGGGGGCGATGTCCACCGCCGATCAGCGCCCGGCGCCCCGCACGCGATCTCGGTCAAGAGCCTGACGAAGTCCTACGGCGAGATCGAGGCCGTGCGGGGCGTCGACTTCGACGTCGAGCCGGGCGAGGTGTTCGGATTCCTCGGACCCAACGGGGCCGGCAAGACGACGACGATCAACATGCTCTGCACGCTGGCCAAGCCCACGTCGGGCAGCGCCACCGTGGCCGGGCATGACGTCGTGCGCGAACGTGACGACGTGCGCCGCAACATCGGCCTCGTCTTCCAGGACCCGACCCTGGACGGGTACCTGACCGCAGAACAGAACCTCCGGCTGCACGCCGAGCTCTACGGCGTGCAGTCCAGCCTCGTCCCCGTCGGATGAAGCAGGTCCTCGAGATGGTCGGGCTGTGGGAGCGCAAGGACTCGCCGGTCGCGCAACTTCTCGGGCGGCATGCGGCGCCGGCTCGAGATCGCGCGCGGGTTCCTGCACTCGCCGCGCGTGCTGTTCCTGGACGAGCCGACGATCGGACTCGACCCGCAGACGCGGCGATCGATCTGGACCTACATCCGGGAGCTGAAGGAGGCCGAGGACATCACGATCTTCCTCACCACGCACTACATGGACGAGGCCGAGTGGTGCGACCGGATCGCGATCATGGACCACGGTCAGATCGTCGCTCTCGACTCACCCGAGGTGCTGAAGGAGCGCGTCGGCGCCGACACCGTCCGGATCCACACCGGCGATGACGAGGCGGCGATCGCCGCCCTGGAGGACCGGTTCGGGCTCGAGGCGACGATGTCGGAGGGGGCGGTCACCTTCCGAGTGCCCAGCGGCGAGGAGTTCGTGCCCCGTCTGTTCGCCGAGCTCGGGGTGCCGATCCGCTCGGTGAGCGTGTCGCGACCGACGCTCGACGACGTCTTCATGTCCTATACGGGCAGCTCGATCCGCGACGCCGAGGAGGACGGCGGCAAGGCCACCAACCGGGCGATGATGCAGATGATGACGGGAGGGAGACGATGAGCACGACCACCGACCGGCCGCAGTCAGGCGGCGCCGCGGCGGCCGCGTCACAGCCGTCGCCCGCGTTCACGTCCCCAAGCGCAGCGTCGCCTCCGAGCTGCGGGCGATCAAGATCGTCTGGAAGCGCGAGCTGATCCGCTTCCGCAGCGACAAGCTGCGGATGGTCACCTCGCTCGTGCAGCCGCTGCTGTTCCTGTTCATCCTCGGGTCGGGCCTGCAGCGCCTGTCGAGCACGAGTACTCACGGCGTCAACCTGAAGACGTTCATCTACCCCGGGATCCTCTGCATCTCGGTCATGTTCACGGCGATGTTCTCGGCCGCGTCGATCGTGTGGGACCGGGAGTTCGGGTTCCTGCGGGAGATGATGGTGGCCCCGATCCGTCGCAGCTCGATCGTGATCGGCAAGTGCCTGGGCGGCGCCACGGTGGCGAGCATCCAGGGCGCGATCGTGATCTGCCTGGCCGGATTCGTGAAGGTCCCCTACGCCCCGGTGCTGATCATCGAGATCCTTGCCCTGCAGCTCCTGCTCGCCTTCTCGATCACCGCGTTCGGCGTCATGGTCGCCGCGCGGATCAACCAGATGCAGGCCTTCATGGGCGTCATGCAGATGGTGGTGATGCCGATGTTCTTCATCTCGGGCGCGCTGTTCCCGGTGGCAGGCCTGCCGGCGTGGCTGGCCGTGCTCAACCGCTTCGACCCCCTCACCTACGCCGTCGATCCGATGCGCAAGCTGATCTTCGACCACATCCACACCAACCCCCTGGCGCAAAAGGTGCTCAACCCCGGCGTGACCTGGTTCGGCTGGCACGTGCCGGGACTGCTCGAGGCGGGGATGATCCTGCTGCTCGGCCTCGTCATGCTGGCGATCGCGATCTGGGAGTTCAGCACCACGGAGTAGCCGCGCGGCCGGCGCGGGCCGGCTCCGTGCGTCTTCTCAACCGTCGCCGGGGCCGGCGCCCCGGCGGTCCTCGCGCCGCTGCGTGCGGTCGTTGTGCCGGTGCGCGCGCCCGATCGCGCGCTGGCTGCGACGAGCCAGGTCGGCCTCGACCTTGTCGAGCTCGGGTGCCGGGCCGTACAGGCGCCATGCATTGCGCGCCAGGGCAATCACGGCCACCAGCGCGACCCACATGGGCCAGAACTGGCCATTCGCGCCGGAGCTCAGCCAGATGATCGTGCAGAGAGCGAAGAAGCCGACCGATCCGCCCGCCTGCTGGAGGAAGTGGCGTTGCAGGGTCGCGCGGCGCGCGACCAGCTCGGCTCGCTGCTGGGCCGGGCTGGCGGGGAGTTTCGGGAGGTCGACGCTCACCGCCTGCAGCTCCTCGACGGTCCGGGCCCGGTAGACCGCACTCACGCGGTCGTTGAGCTCCTCGTCGGTGAGACGGCCGGCGGCGAAATGCTGCCGGATGTCATCGGCCGCCTGCTCTCGGTCCTGATCGGAGACGCGGACACCCGCGGGCTCGCTCATGCGCGCAATCTAGCGCTCGTTGGCCCTCCTACCCAGCGGCTGGTCCGGCGCGGACAGGAAAAGGGCCGCCGGAGGCGGCCCCAATTCCCATTCTCGATGCTCCCGGCGAGCAGGCTCTCGCAGCAGGGGTCAGGCGTTCGCGGTCGCGGGCTCCTCGGCGCGGCGCGGGAGCAGCGTCTCGCGAGCGATCACGAGCCGCTGGATCTGGGCCGTGCCCTCGTACAGCTGCAGGATCTTCGCATCGCGCATCAGCTTCTCGACCGGGTACTCCTTGATGAACCCGTAGCCGCCGTAGACCTGGACGGCGTCGGTGGTGACCTCCATGGCGGAGTCGGCGGCGAAGCGCTTGGCATGTGAGGACTCGAGCGTGTTGCGCCGGCCCTGATCGAGCAGGACGGCCGAGTTCCAGGTCGCCAGACGCGACATGTACACCTTCGTCGCCATGTCGGCGATCATGAACTGGATCGCCTGGTGCATCGCGATCGGCACGCCGAACTGAACGCGCTCCTTGGAGTAGTCGATCGCGAACTCCATCGCCGCGCGCGCGACGCCGGTGGCCATCGCCGCGACACCGGGACGGGTCCGGTCGAGCGTCATCATCGCGATCTTGAAGCCCTTGTTCTCCTCGCCCACGAGGTGGTCGAGCGGGATCTCGCACTCGGGGAACGTGATCGTCGCCGTGTTCGAGGCACGCTGGCCCATCTTGTCCTCGTGCTTGTCGACGACGACGCCGGCGTCACGGGGCACGATGAAGCAGGAGATGCCGCGATGGCCGGCTTCCTTGTCGGTCTTGGCGTACACCGTGTAGAAGTTGGCGTACTCGCCGTTGGTGATGAAGCACTTGGAGCCGTTGATGACCCACTTGTCGCCCTTGCGGGTGGCCGTGGTCTTCATCCCCGACACGTCGGAGCCGGCATCGGGCTCGGTCAGGCAGAAGGAGGCGAGCAGCGGCGCCTCGCTGAGGCGTCCGAGGTACTCCTTCTTCAGCTCCTCGGAGGCCGCCAGCCCGATCGGAGCGGTCGCGAGGCCGTTGCACGACAAGGAGGTGCCGATGCCCGAACAACCCCAGGCGATCTCCTCTTCGATGATCGCGCCATCGAGATAGCCCAGTCCGGGTCCGCCGTACTCGGTGGGGAGGTGGCTGTTCATCAGCCCGACTTCCCACGCCTTCTCGAGGATCTCCTGGGGCCAGGTGCCTTCCTTGTCGTATTCCCAGGCGACAGGACGGATTTCCTTCTCAGCGAAGTCGTGCGCCATTTCGCGCATGCTCTTCTGCTCGTCGGTGAGCGTGAAATCGACCACGTGAATGATCTCCTTGAAAGTGGGCGCTCTGGTGGCGTCGCGTTGTTGTCGATAAGACTCGGTCGCCCGGAGCCAAGCGTCGCTCGCCCTGAGCGTTTAAGCAGATTGACCAGTCAGTCAGTCTCCGTACTCCTAGGGTACCGGATCGCGACCGGCGCGCAAACGGGAACTGCCTGGACGGTATGGGCGGCGTCTTCGCGCCGGTGTGGTTGAGACGTCGTCGCTCCCGCGCTTCGTATGGCGCGGGCTGGTGACCGCGTCGGGGGGAAGGGCGCTGCCGGGCCGTGGGCGCTGGTCGGCCGGCGTCGGTGCCTGCGGGGGATCGACACTCTGACGTCCGTCAGGGCTGGTGGCCGAGATCGGTGATCTGACCGCGTTCGCGCACCCCAAGCAGCTCTCGAGCTCTCTCGGCCTGGTCCCGTCCCAGCAGGTGGACGCTGCGGCAGGTGAGGCCGGCGCGGTGCAGAGCGGGGCGGGCGCGGCATCTGCGATGGTGCGGCGCGCCGGCTGCGGCGGTGCGCGCGCAGGGGGCCGGCGTGGAAACGGCGGCTGGGGAAGAGGGGGAGCGGGGTGCCCCCGACGCTCGCAGCGAGCGACCGGCGCGGGCGGGGTGCCCCCCCGACGCTCGCAGCGAGCGACCGGCGCGGGCGGGGTGCCCCCCCGACGCTCGCAGCGAGCGACCGGCGCGGGCGGGGTGCACAAGTCGACAAACCGCGCCGGCAGGAAGGCTCCTTGGCCATCTAAGCGCCTCCAGGGCGCTTACATGAACAACGAGCGTGATACCGGCGGCAGTTTGTCGACTTGAGCACCGCCCCACACGCGGCGGCCCCCTCTACCCCAGCCGCCGTTCCCGGCCCGGCCCAGCAGGCGGGCCGGATCACCCGTGCACACCGACCCGGCGCCCACGATCCCGCCATGAGCACCAACCCTCGTTGGCGCGCTCGACCCCAGACCGCAGCCCAAGCGCACCAACAGCCCCGCCCTTGAGGCACCCAGCCCCTGCATATCAGCCTGAGGCGCCCTCGCGCTCCGACCGCCACCCACACACCGAACCACAGCCGAACCACACCACACCGGCACGACCACCACTGCCGACCCGACAAACCTCTCTCCATATCAGCGGTTGGAGATGGACGCCGGAGATGATCCGGAATGTCGGGTGACGGCGGCGCGAGTGCGCAACACTTAAGCGGTGCAGAGCACGTTCGCAACGGTCGTGTGGGTCGTGTGCGGTGTCGGCCTCGTATTGGGATTCGTGGCGCTCGTGTCCAGCGGCAAGGCGTGGGACGACTACGGCAAGAACCGGCTGCTGCTGGACAGCGACCTCTCACGCGCGCCCAGCCGCGGATCCGCGGCCGCCCTGCTCGAGCGCGACACGGAGATCCGCGAGCTGCTCGAGGCGCGCAACGAGCGCCGGCGCCGGCGCGGCGAGCCGCCCATCGACGTCGAGGACGAGCTCAAGCGACTGACCGCGCCCCAGATCGACGACGAGCTGCGGGCCGAGATCAGGGATCTCGTGCATGCGCGCAACGCGCGGCGGGCCCGCGCGGGCAAGCCGCCACTCGATGTGGAGGCCGAGATCGCGCGCGAGATCGCCAGTCTGAGCGAGCTTTAGTTAGGCTGCACCGATATGGCCGATCCACGCCAGTTCGAAGTCGACGAGATCCTCAACCGCCCGGGGAGCTATTTCAACCCCCAGACCGAGGTTCTGCTCATCGTCGACGACTCTCCCGAGCTCGACGCGGAGATCTTCAACATGGAGGAGTTCGAGGGCGCCGACTGGGTCCTCATCTCCGATGAGGTTCCGGTCGACGAGCACCGTCGCGACGAGCTGCTCGAGAGGTTCCAGGTCCACTACCACCCCGGCGGGGCCGCCTCGATCACCGACGAGGACGACGAGGGCCCCGAGGACGAGCTGGAAGAGGACCATCAGGAGATCGGGCGCGAGTAGGGCGGGTCTCGCGGGCGGGGCGCGTCTCGTGGGCGGGGCGGGTCTCGCGGGTGGGACGGGCCTCCCGGGTCTCGTGGGCGGGGCGAACGACCCGCTCGTAGCGACATTCTCGGCGGCCCGCGCAGCCCTTCCGCCGCGCGAGGACCTATATTGCCTGGCTGGAACCGAGGTCTCTGGTCACAGATGCCCGTTTGCAAACGGACACGGCCGGGCATCTGGCTAATCGGTTCAGTGATGTATCCCGTCATGGCGCCCTCTGGCTCATTGGGGTAGGGCCGGCAGTGCGTTGAACGGGTCGCGTCCCTCTATGCCCCCGTCCACTCACATCCCCGTGCAGCGCCGGTCTCGGACGGCGTCGCGCACGGCACGGTGCATGATCGCCCTGGTCATGGCGCTGTCACTCGCGCTCGCGGGAGCGAGCCAGGCACGGGCGGGAGCTCTGAGCCTGGGCTTCCTCGATCAGTGGAGCTTCATGCTCGGGTCGCCGAGTTCAAACGCGGCCTGGATGGACACCGCCCGCCGGCTCGGCGCCAGCTTCGCTCGTCTGAACGTCAACTGGGACTACGTGGCTCCGACCCAACCGCCCGGACCCGCTGCCGCTGTCGACCCGCATTGGGCGGGGTACAACTGGACAGTGATCGACAACGCTGTCCGCGCCGCCAACGACCGCGGCTTTCGAATCCTGTTAACCGTGAACTACGCGCCGACTTGGGCTGAGGACGGAGCCCCTCCCGCTGGCGCCGAGCCCTGGTCGTGGCGACCCGATCCCACGGCACTCGGGCAGTTCGCGACCGCTCTGGCCAGGCGCTACAGCGGTGGCACCCCGGACCCCGCGCGGCGCGGCCACATGCTTCCGCTCGTCAGCGCGTTCCAGGGCTGGAACGAGCCGAACCTCGCCTACTACCTCTCCCCGCAGTGGTCGACGCAGAACGGCCAACTGGTCAACGTGGCCGCCGGCTGGTATCGCGGCATGCTGAATGCCTTCTACGCGGGTGTGAAGCAGGCGCGACCCGATGCCCTCGTCGTCGCGGCCGGGATGTCCCCGTACGGCGACTATCCGCTCGGCGGTGTGCGGACCCCGCCGGCGCTGTTCTGGCGCGATCTTCTCTGCCTGCAGAGCGACCTGAGCCCGGCACCGTGCCCGGACCCGGCCCATTTCGACGTGGTCGACAGCCATCCGTACGACATCAAGGGACCGCTGCATGCGGCGGTGCTCGCCGACGACCTGACCATGCCCGACATCGGCAAGATCCGGCGGATGGTCACCACGGCCGCGGCCCACCGGACGGCGCTGCCGGCGAGTCCCAAGCAGTATTGGGCGACCGAGTTCTCCTGGGAGAGCTCTCCGCCGGATCCGAGCGCCGTGCCGGCCGCCCGCCAGGCCCGCTGGCTCGAGGAGGCGATCTACGAGCTCTGGAGTCAGGGCGTCAACGTCATCAGCTGGTTCTTGATCACCGACCGGCCTCCGGTTCCCGACTATCGCTCGACCTACCAGTCGGGGCTGTATGCGCTCAACGGCGCACCGAAGCCCGCCGCGACGGCATTCAGGTTCCCGTTCGTGGTGATCTGCCCCACGATGATCGCTCCCGGGATGCGGGTCAGCTGTCTTGCCTGGGGCAAGGCCCCCACGCGCTCGGTGATGATCGAGCGCCTCGTCCGCGGGCGCTGGCACCGCGTGCTGGCACCGCGATCAGGCCCCGACGGCGTGTTCACGGCGCGGCTCCGTCTGACGCAGGGGGCGGTGTTGCGGGCGTTCAGCAGGCCGAGCACCCGCTCGGCGGGGGCCGTGAGTATCAGCCTGAACTGGCGCATCAACCCGCTGCAGGACGGCACCTAGGGCTGGCTGGCGGCGCCGCGCCGGCGGGCGGGTGGCGCCGCGCCGGCGGGCGGGTGCGCCGCGCCGGCGGCGGCGCCGCGCCGGCGGGCGGGTGGCGCCGCGCCGGCGGGCGGGCTGGCGGCCCCGGGCGCGGATGGCGCCGGCGCACGGGCGGCTCCGGCGGGGGCGCGGGCGGCCCCCCCGGAGCGCGGGGCGGTCAGCCGCCGCTGTTGAGCAGCTTCGCGCAGCCCTGCATCTTGGCGATGTCGTTGCCGGCGGCCTGGATGCACTGCGCGTACCCCTGCACGCTCGAGGACGATCCCGTCGCCCCGGTCGATGCGCCGCCCGTCGCGCCGGTGCTCCCGGTGGTGCCCGTGCCGGCCGCGCCACCGGCGATACCGCCGAGGGCGCCCTGCAGCGACTGGGCCAGGCCCTGCATCTTGGCGGTGAACTCGCTGAACGGCCGCACGGCCGTCGGCGCCGTGATCGTCTGCGGCTGGTTGAGGTTCGCGTACTCCAGCGTGAGCGCGAGCTGCGCCGTGTGAAGGCCTCCGAGCACGCTCGAGACCTGCCCGGTGACGGGCAGGGTGAGCTGGATCGTCACCTTGCGGGCGGTCTTGTCGCTCTTGCCGGTCCAGACATCGAGAATCGGCTTCTGCACCGTGCCGGCCACCTTGTTCCGGGTCGCCGCCGAGATGTTGCTCGGGATCTTGCTCGCGTTCGGCACGCCGAGCGTGGACGCCTTCTGGAGGAAGGTGTTCAGGTCCTCGAGCAGCACCGCCACGTTGATCCCCGCGCGGATGTGGGTCGTGTCGGCGCCCCCGATCGTGTCGCTGCCCACAACGGCCGGATTGGTGAGCCACTTGAGCGGGTCGATCCCGAGCTTGCTGAGCGCGCCCGAGTTGGCGCTGGAGCCGCTCGTTGACGACGTGAGGCCCGAGAAGCTTGACTCGAGGCGCTGGAAGGTCGCCGCCGGTAGCTGGTAGCTCGTGCCCTGCAGGCTGACATAGCCCTGGTTGCCCGTCGAGAGCAGGCCGAGCGAGCCGTTCTTGCCGAGCGCGCTGACGGTCACGGTGAACGCCGAGGCGGGAAGCTTGCCCGTGCCGCGGCTCTGGAACGGTCCGCCGAACGAGAGGCTGACCGGGCCGGTGAGGGTGGTCGAACCCGACGGCGTCATCGACAGATTCACCGTCAGGTTGCCGCTCTGCACCTTGTGCGGCCCGCTGAAGGTCTGCTTCAGCAGGGACTGTGCCTGACCGCTGGAATCGCTCCCGCAGGCCGCCAGGCCGGCGACCGCGAGCGCTGCTCCGAGCAGCGCCAGAATGGATCTAATGCCCCGAATCCGATCATGCATCGTGAAACTCTCTCCTCAGCGGTGGCGCAGGAACGGGTTCGAATCTAGCATTGGCTCGGTGCTCAGGCGCCTGTTCGGCGTGGCCCTCGTGGTCGCTGCCCTCCCGTCCTCCGCCGCCGCCGCACCGGTCACCGTTCTCGGTCCCGGTCACCGCGCGGTCGTGCGCAACGACCCCTACCTGAATGCGGTCGCGCTGACGCCGGCGCCGGCGGTGACGGCGGGCCCGGCGCTCGGGGTGCCGCGGGGGCGCGTCGCCACGGTGCCGCGGGGGCGCGTCGCCGCCCAGCGCTCGGCCTCGAGTGAACTCACTCGGCTGTTCCGCACCCATGCGATCAGCTCCACTCTCTACCGGCGCTACGGCGTGATCCTCAAGGCGGCGATCGCCGCGAACCGGCGGCTGCAGGGCACGGCGCGCGGGTCCGAGCTCGGGAGCGTGCTCGCCAACGTCCATGCGATCGCGGCCGCCGGGCTGCTGAGCGCCTCGCGCGCGCCGGCGCTGCTCCTCACGCTTGACGCCAACCGGCGCTGGTGGACCACCGGCCCGCTGCTCTCGTCGGGCCAGCGCGTCGAGCTCGCCGGGTCCCAGCTCGTGTGGGAGTACTACCCCGGGCAGGGCATCGAGCTGCAGCAGCTCGGCAGCTTCGGCAAGGCCGACGGCATGTTCACGGCCCACGACTACAAGGATCTGCACACGCTGCTCGGCGAGCTGATCCCGCTCGCGGCCAAACGGGCCGGCGGCCTCGTGTGGGAGTACTACTTCTCCTTCGACGGCGGCTACCCGCCGTGGACCAGCGCGATGTCGCAGGGAACGGCGCTCGAAGCGCTCTCACGCGGGTTCCGGGCCTTCCACGACTCCTTCTACCTGAGCACCGGCCGGAAGGCGCTCGCGGTCTTCGCCGCCGCGCCGCCCGGGGGAGTGCGCCTGCGCACGCCCCAGGGCAGCCGGTACCTGCAGTACTCCTTCGCGCCCGGCGTGTCGATCATCAACGCCTTCCTCCAGAGCCTGATCGGGCTCTACGACTTCGCCCACGTGAGCCACGACGCTCGAGCCATGGCGCTGTTCCGCGCCGGCGACGCGACCGCTCGGGCCGAGCTTCCGACCTTCGACACGGGAGCGTGGTCGCTCTATCAGCCGGGGCTCGAGGATTCACTCGACTACCACCAGCTCGTGACCGGCTTCGTCCACGAGCTCTGCGACCGCACGCACGCGCCTGTGTACTGCACGACGGCTCATCGCTTCGATGCCGACCTGACCACGCCGCCGGCCCTGCGCCTGCTCACCCACAGCACCCACCGCCTGCAGCCGACCGCGGTCCGCTTCCATCTCTCCAAGGCCTCGCACGTCGGCATCGTGATGCTCCGGGGCGGCCAGATCGTGTTCGAGACCAGCGCCGACTTCGCCTACGGCGTCAACAGCTTCGCGCTTCCCGCGCCCGGCCATACGGGCGATTACACGATCCGGCTCGCGGCCACGGACCTGGCCGGGAACTTCAACCGGATCGTGGGCACGTTGGCGGTGTCGTAGGGGCGGTTGGGTGGCGGGGGCGCCGGGGGCCCGGGGGCGTGGCCGCCGGCGGGCCGGGGGGGCGTGGCCGATCAGCGACGTCCCACGTCGTTGATCGGCCATGCCTCCGCATCGGGAAGAAGCGTTGCAACTGAGTTCCGGGGGGCGGAACTGAACGACAACACTTCGCGCGCGAGGGGCCCGGAGCCGGCGAACAGACATCTGCGAAGGGTCCGGGGCCACGCGACGCGGTTTCTGACGATTCCCGCGCCGGCCGCCCCGCGCCGGCCACCCCGCGCCGGCCGCCCCCGCGCCGGCCGCCCCGCGCCGGCCACCCCCCCGCACCCCGCCGGCCCGTCGACCAGACCCACCCACCCGCCGGCCCACCCGCCGGCCCACCCGCCACCCCCGCCGGCAGACACAGCCCGCCACCCGCCACCCCCCACACCCCGCCACCCCGGCCGGCGCCCCACCCTCACCGCCGGCCACCATAGACTCGCGCCACCATGCGCCCACGGACGATTCTGTACACCGGCAAGGGCGGGGTCGGCAAGACCTCGGTGGCGGCCGCCACCGGCCGGCGCTGCGCCGCGTCGGGGCTGCGCACGCTCGTGCTCTCGACCGACCCGGCCCACAGCCTCTCCGAATCGCTCGAGGCCGAGCTGTCGGCCGAGGCGACGCAGGTGGCCGACCGGCTGTGGGGCCAGGAGGTGAAGGCGCAGGAGGAGATGGAGCGCCACTGGTCGGGCGTGCAGGACTGGCTCGGTGAGCTCTTGATCGAGCGCGGCGTGGACCGGATCTCGGCCGAGGAGCTGACCGTGCCGCCCGGCATGGACGAGCTGTTCTCGCTGCTGCGGCTGCAGGCCCTGCACCGGGCCGACGAATGGGACGCGATCATCGTCGACTGCGCCCCGACCGGGGAGACGCTGCGCCTGCTCTCGTTCCCCGACGTGGCGCGCTGGTGGATCGAGAAGGTGTTCCCGATGGAGCGTCAGATCCTGGCCGCGGCGCGACCGATCGCCCGCTCGCTGCTTGACATCCCGCTGCCGAGCGCGGCCGTGTTCGCCGACATCCAGCGACTCTCGGAGAACCTGATCGCCATGAACGAGATCCTCCGCGACAGCGCGCACGCGACGATTCGGCTGGTCATGAACCCGGACAAGATGGTGATCGGGGAGGCGATGCGCACCTTCACCTACCTGAACCTGTACGGCTACGTGACCGACGCCGTGGTCGTGAACCGGATCTTCCCCGCGGATGTCGGCGACTACTTCGGCATCTGGCGGCGTCTGCAGCAGGAGCACCTCGAGCTGGTCGAGTCGGCCTTCGCCCCGGTGCCGGTGCTGCGCGCGCCGTACTTCGAGCAGGAGGTCGTCGGTGCCGAGATGCTCGATCGGCTCGCGGCCGAGCTGTTCGCCGAGCACGCGCCCCACGCCATCATGCACAGCTCGATCACGCAGGAGATCATCGTCGAGGAGGATCGGGCGCGTCTGCGGCTGGCGCTGCCGTTCGCGCGCAAGGGCGAGATCTCGCTCAAGAAGATCGGCCTCGAGCTGATCGTCGGGGTGGGAGACCAGAAGCGAACTATCATGCTCCCCCCCGCGCTCGCCGGTTTTCGTCCCAGCGAGGCGACGTTCGAGGATGGCGCGCTGGAGGTGACCTTCGATGGAGCGCCACGACCCTCCCAACGACCCGAGCCACGACGACGCTGAGAACGGCGCCGTCGGCGAGCCCGGCGCGAGCGACCCGAGCGCGGGCTCGACGACCGCCCATGACTCACTGCGGCGGCTCGAACAGCGGCTGGACCGGGCCTCCGAGGCCGCCGAGCGGCTGTTCTCGGAGGCCGCCCAGTCCGCCGCGTCGGCCGCCGGCCGCGTCCCGCCGGCCGGCTGGCAGATCCCGCGGACCGAGTCCGGCGCCGCCGGCGGGCCGACGTCCGCCGGCGAGGCCGAGCTCCTGGTCGCGGTCGTCCAGTCGCTGCGGGACCTGATCCCGCCGGATCTCCAGCGCCGGCTGGCCGAGGCGATCCGCGAGCTGCTGATCGCCGTGCGCGCGCTGATCGACTGGTACTTGGAGCGGATCGAGCGCAACCGGACCGAGCCGGCCGAGGTCGAGGACATCCCGATCCTGTAGACGTGGGCCGCCGGCGCAGCCCGGCCCGGCCCCGTCCGCACCCGGCCCGGCCCCGTCCGCACCCGGCCCGGCCCCGTCCGCACCCGGACCCGCGCCGACCCTCGCCGGGAGGCGGGTGCCTACAATCGGCGGGTGGCGCGCACCAGGAGTCTCACCGCCCGGGTCCCGCTGGAGCGAATGGGCACCGGCGCGAGAACATGAGCGCCGAGCGCCCGGCGCCGTCAGTGGCCCGGAGGGCCGGCGCAGGCGTCGGTCGGGTCCACCGCGCATGGAGTCTGCTCCCTCCGGAGCGACGGCTCGCCGCGATCGCGGCGATCGGGCTGTTCGCCTCGCTGTTCCTGCCCTGGTATCAGGAGACCCTCCTCGATACGACGGCCAAGAAGCCGATCGACATCAGCACGTCGGTGACCGGCTGGGGCGCCTTCTCGCCCGTCGAGGCCGCCGTGCTGCTCGTCGCCGCCGGAGTCCTGGTCCTCCTGTTCAAGCGTGCCGAGGGCAATGCCTTCCATGTTCCCGGCGGCGACGGGTTCGTGGTCCTGGCCGCCGGCGTATGGACCTGCGCGCTCGTGATCTGGCGCATCTTCGACAAGCAGAGCACCGACCTGCACGGGCAGGGGGCAACCATCTCCGGGATCGAGTGGGGCATCTTCGTCGCCCTCGCGGTAGCGGCACTGCTCGCGTACGCCGGCAGCCGGATTCGCGCCGCCCACCAGCCCGAGCCGCCGTTGCCCGGCGACCCGCGCCCAGGCGACCCGGTCCGCGGCGCGGCGGCGCCCCCGCCCGGCCCGAGCCCCGCCGCCCCGACCGAGCCGATGCCGCCCCGGCGCCGGCCCGCTGCCGCCGCCGAGCCCTCCGAGGCCCCGACCGCCGTGGCCGAGCCCCCGGCGACCGTTGCCGGCCGGCGCCGGCGCGCCCGCATCGTGCCGCCGGCCGGCCCGGCCACCCCGGCCCCCGCCCCAGCCACCGCCGCCACCGGCACCGACCCACCCCCAGCCACCGCGGCCACCGACCCACCCCCGGCCGTCAAGGCCGCCAACGCGACCAAGGCCAAGCCGGCCCCCGAGCCCGACGCCACCGACCCGACCGAGCCCCTGCCGCCGGTTCACGACGAGCAGCTGACGATCCCGCTGGAGCCCGACGAGTGAGGGCCCCGCTGAACGCGCTCAGTGCCCGCCGGGCTGCAGCACGAACGAGAAGTAGGCGCTCAAGGCCCCGATCAGCAGGATCCCCGTGATCACGAGGGCGCGGGACTTGATGATGTGCCCGAAGACGCCGACCAGCAGCCCGAATGCGAGCCCGATTTCGAACAGCGTCAGATGCGACGACTGGGAGGCAACGACGATCATCCCGGGGGCGAGCATCGCACAGCCCCTTATATTTCGCGGCAGCCCTCACCGATGAGCACTCCTGAACCCACATCCGTCCAAGAGGTCAACGACGGCCTCCGCCAGGCCGGTTACCTGCCGGGCGCCTCGACGGCGCTCGTCGCCTACCTCGCCACCAAGCTCGGCAAGCCGATCCTCGTCGAGGGACCGGCGGGCGTGGGCAAGACCGAGCTGGCCAAGGCGCTCTCCCGCTACCTCGACCGACGGCTCGTGCGCCTGCAGTGCTATGAGGGCCTCGACGAGGCCAAGGCGCTGTACGAGTGGAACTACCGCAAGCAGCTGCTGCGGATCCAGACCGAGTCCAGCGACACCGGCTGGCAGGACGTGCAGGAGGACATCTTCGGCGAGGAGTTCCTGCTCGAGCGGCCGCTGATGACCGCGATCGCCTCCCCCGAGCCGGTCGTGCTGCTGATCGACGAGATCGACAAGACCGACCAGGAGTTCGAGGCGATGCTGCTCGAGCTGCTGTCCGATTTCCAGATCTCGATTCCCGAGCTCGGCCGGATCGAGGCGCGCACGCATCCCGTCGTGGTGCTCACCAGCAACAACACGCGCGAGCTCACCGAGGCGCTCAAGCGCCGCTGCCTGTACCTGTGGCTCGACTACCCCGAGCTCGAGCACGAGCTCGAGATCGTCCGCCTGCACTCGCCCGAGCTCGACGAGACGGTGGCCCGCAAGCTGGTCGAGATCGTCCAGGAGGTCAGGGAGCTCGACCTCAAGAAGCCGCCCTCGATCGCCGAGTCGATCGACTGGGCGCGCGCGCTGTTGCTGCTCGGCGCGCGTGACATCGACGCGGCCACGTTCACCGAGACGATGAGCGTGATCGTCAAGCACCGCACGGACCTCGACACGGTCGCATCCCGGGTCGGCGTCAAGCTGAGCGATGCCGCCGCCCCAGCCGCCTAGGCGGTCCATCTACGGCGGTATCCCGGAGCGCGGCCCGGGCTCGTTCGACGGTCAGCTGCTGGCCTTCGCCGAGGACCTGCGCGAGGAGGGCGTCGCGATCGGGACCTCAGAGATGCTCGACGCCTTCGATGCCCTGCAGGAGGTGCCGTGGACCGACCGCGACGACTTCAAGGAGGCGCTCGCGGCGACCCTGGCCAAGTCCCCCGAGGACCGGCGCGTGTTCGAGCTCGTGTTCGAGCGCTTCTTCTTCCGTGCCGCCGAGGCGGAGGCAACCCGGCAGCAGATCGCCGAGGGCCAGGGGCTCCAGGGGGCCGAGGACATCGACCTCGACACGCTGCGGCGCCAGATCGCCGAAGCCCTGCGCGACGGCCAGGACGGCTCCATGCGCGACCTCGCGCGGCTGGCCATCGCGGCCTTCGGGCGCGGCGAGGGCTCCGGGGTGCTCGGCGTCGACGTGCAGCGGATCCGGCGCCAGCTCGGCCTGCGCGCCGAGCCCCAACCCGACCTGCCCGAGGACGACCCCCGTCGCGACGGCATCCCGCGCGAGCAGCTGCGCCGCTTCGAGGGTCATCTGCGCCGCGAGCTCGAGCGCGGCCTGATCGAGCGCACGTCCTCGCTGCCCCCCAAGCGCCCGCTCAACGACCTCGATCGCGCGCTGCCCACCGGTCCGGCCCAGGACCTCGCCCAGGTACATCGCGTCGTCGCCCAGCTCAAGCGCCGGCTCGCGACGCAGGGGCACGAGCTGCGGGGGCGAAAGCGCCACGCGCACGTCGACGTGCGTCGCACGATGCGGGCCTCGCTGCAGACTGGCGGCGTCCCGGTCGAGCTCAAGTACCGTCCCAAGCGACCCCGCCGGCCGGAGATCTTCGTGCTCTGCGACGTCTCGACCAGCGTCACCAGCGCCAGCACGTTCTTCCTCAGCGTGCTGCACGCTCTGCACGACTCGTTCCGCAAGCTGCGCTCGTTCGTGTTCATCGAGCGGATCTCGGAGGTCACCGACGTGTTCGAGCGCGAGCGCGACTTCCGCGCCGCCAGCGAGGCGATCGGCCGCGACGCCGGCGTCGCCGACATCTCGGGCTACACCGACTACGGCCGCGTGTGGACCGAGTTCCTGACCCTGATCGAGGACGAGCTGCACCCGCGGGCCACCGTGATCGTGCTCGGCGATGCCCGCACGAACGGCCGGCCGCCCCGCGACGACGTGTTCGCCGCCATCACCGCCAAGGCTGGGCGCACGTTCTGGCTCAACCCCGAGCCGCGCCTGTACTGGAACTACGGCGACTCGGTGATCTCCGCCTACGAGCGCCACTGTGTCGCCTTCGAATGCTGGCGCACCGACCAGCTCGAGGATTTCGTCAAGGCGCTGACGACGCCGGCGGACCGATATTGATTGCGGGCGCTGACGCGCCCGTTGGTTTGCGTTCCGGTCTGCCGCGGCCCAGGCGCTACGATGCTGCGAATGTGAAAACCCAGGGGGGCTGGCGAGAAGGCCGGCTGAGATAGCGCCCCTCGCGTGTCACGTGACTCGGCGCTGACCCTTCGAACCTGTGGGGTAATGCCCGCGAAGGGAGAGATGGAGACGATGATCGAGGCTCCGCCGCAGGAGCCTCGCGACCTCGACAGCCCGGCCGGAGTCCGGATCGAGGCCGTGGACCGCACGTTTGCCACCCGCCAGGGTCCCGTGCCGGCGCTGGCGGGCATGTCGCTGCGCGCCGCGCCCGGCGAGATCGTGGCCGTCGTCGGCCCCAGCGGGTGCGGCAAGACGACCCTGCTCGAGCTCGTCTGCGGCCTGCAGACACCCGACCGGGGACGGGTGTCCAGCGAGCCGGCGGCGCTGATGGCCCAGCGCGACCTCCTGCTGCCCTGGCTCGGCGCCGTCGACAACGCCGGGCTGGCCCTCCGCGCGCGCGGCGTCTCCCGCGCCGAGGCGCGCGCGACGGTGCGCCCGTGGCTGGCGCGCTTCGGCCTGGCCGAGTTCGAGCACACCCGGCCCGCACAGCTCTCGGGCGGCATGCGGCAGCGCATCTCCTTCCTGCGCACGCTCCTGGCCGGCAAGCCGGTGCTGGCGCTCGACGAGCCGTTCGCGTCCCTCGACGCGATCACCCGCCAGGACATGCAGGGCTGGCTCGCGCACGTGCTCGCCGAGGAGCACCGCACGGTCCTGCTCGTCACCCACGACGTCGAGGAGGCGGTCGTGCTCGCGGACCACGTGGTCGTCATGTCCGCCCGGCCCGGCCACGCGGTGGCCGAGCTGGAGGTCGGTGTCCCGCGGCCGCGCAAGCGCACCGACCCCGCCGTGGTCGCGTTGCGCGAGCGGGCGCTCGAGGCCCTGGGGCTGGGCGGATGAGGCGGCTGATGCGGGGCTGGCCCGCCGTGCTGATGCTGCTCGGGCTGCTTGGGATCTGGGAGCTGTACGTCGACCTCGGCGGGGTCGACCCGGCGATCCTGTCACCGCCGCATCAGATCGCGCAGTCGCTCTACACCGACCGGTCGCTGCTGTGGTCCAACTTCCTCGTCACCGCGCGCGAGGTGCTGTTCGGCCTCCTGCTCGCCGCCGCGGCCGGCTTCCTGTGCGCGATCGGGATTCACCTCTCGGCCACCCTGCGCCGTGCCGTCTACCCGCTGCTCGTCGCCTCCCAGACGATCCCGATCGTGATCCTCGCCCCCCTGCTCCTGTTCTGGTTCGGCTTCTCGATCGTCTCCAAGCTGGTCGTGGTCGCGCTGGTCTCCTTCTTCTCCATCGTCGTCACGACGCTCGACGCACTGTCGGCCATCGACGGCGATCTGCTCAAGCTGATGAGGACCTTCGACGCCGGCCGGCTGCGGACATTCCGCCACGTGGAGCTGCCGGCGGCCCTGCCCGGGCTGCTGACCGGGGCCAAGATCGCCGCCGTGGTGGCGGTGATCGGGGCGGTGTTCGCCGAGCAGGCGGCGGCCGACTCGGGTCTCGGCTACCTTTTTTTCCAGTCGATCCCGCAGCTCCTGACCGCGCGCGCCTATGCCGCGGTCGTCATCCTGTCCCTGTTCGCGATCGCCCTGTTCGCGCTGCTCACCCTGGTCGAACGGCTCGCATTGCCGTGGGCCCACACCTCCAGAGGAGACCGCCGCAGATGAGAAGACGTGTCATGTCAGTTGCCGTCGCGCTCGCCGTCGCCGTCGGCCTCGCCGCCTGCGGCGAGAAGAAGGACACGCTCGCCTCGACCAACCGGGAGCAGCTGTCCCTGATGCTCGACTTCTTCCCCAACGCCGATCACGTCGGCCTCTACCAGGGCCTCGCGGAGGGCGACTTCACCCGCGCCGGCCTCAACGTGCGCGTGCAGACGCCCTCCGATCCGGCGCTGCCGCTCAAGCTCGTCGCCGCCGGCACCGTCGACGCCGCGATCTCCTACGAGCCCGAGCTGCTCCTCGCCCGCGACAAGGGCCTGCCGCTCGTCGCCGTCGCCGCGCTGGTGCAGAAGCCGCTCACGTCGATCGTCTCGATCGGCTCCAAGAAGATCAAGACGCCCGCCGACCTGAAGGGCAAGCGCGTCGGCGACGCCGGGATTCCCTATCAGCACGCCTACCTGACCACGATCCTCCAGAACGCCGGCGTCCCGGCCGCCTCGGTGAAGGAGACCAACGTCGGCTTCAACCTCGTCCCGGCGATGCTCTCGGGTCGCGTCGACGCGACGCTCGGCGCGTACTGGAACTACGAGGCGATCGAGCTCGCCGAGAAGGGCAAGAAGCCGAACGTGATCCGAATGGAGCAGGCCGGCGTGCCCACCTACGACGAGCTCGTGCTCGTCGTCACGCGCAAGACGCTGACGACCAAGACCGACGAGCTCCGCGCCTTCGTGCAGGCCCTGGCGCGCGGCTACGAGTCGGTGCGCGCCAACCCCCAGGCCGGCGTCAACTCGCTGGTCGCCGCCAATCCGGGCCTTGATCCCAAGTTCCAGCTCGCCAGCACCAAGGCCACCCTACCCGTGTTCTTCCCCGCCGCCGGGAAGCCGTGGGGGTGGCAGGACCAGGCGCAATGGAACGCCTACGGCTCGTGGATGCTCTCGCATCACCTGATCACCAACTCGCTCGCCGTCGCCGACGCCTCCACCAACGAGCTGCTGGCCGGCCAGGCCCCGCCGCTGGGCTGATCGCGCCGGGGCTCATTGCGGGCGCCGGCCGGCGCTCAGGGCCGCCGGCGGCCAGTTGCGGATTGACGCCGAGCGCGCTCGGCACCACCGAGCCGTCGGCCACGTAGACGCCTCGAATCCGTGCACCGCGGGGTCGCCGTCGACGACGACGCGGCCCGCCCGCGTGTGAGCGCGCGCGGTGCCGAGCGGGTGGAAGGCCATCAGCCTGAGGTCGCGGGCCCGGGCTCGTTCCGGCGACACGCCCGGCGGCAGCGGCAGGTACACCTCGCGCGCGCCGGCGGCGAAGCGGGCGGGCGGGCGGCAGCTGGGGCGGCGGGCGCCGGCGGGCGGCGGCGGCGGGCGGCGGCGGCGGGCGGCGGCGGCGGCGGCGGCGGGCGCGCGGCGGGCGGCGGGCGGCGGCGGGCGGCGGCGCCCCGAAGCGTTGCAACTCAGTTCCGGGGGCCGGAACTCAGTTTCAACGCTTCGGCGGGCGCCGGCGAGAGTGTGCCGGCGCGTGCCAAGTCTGTGACGTGCGTGTGGCGAGATTGCCGGCCGAGCCGCGCCCTCCCGCCGGCCGCGGCGCCCGCGCCCTCCCCGGCCCCCGCCCCCGACCTGCCGCGCCCTCCCGCCGGCCCCAGCCCGCGCGCCCCAGCCGCAGCGCCCTCGCCCCGCCGGCCCGACCCGCCACCCTTCCCTGCCGCCTTTGACGCCGACACCCTCCACACGACGACGGCAGTCCGGCGACCCCGGCCACGTGGATCGCCCGCACCCAAGCCGAAGCGCTGCAACTCAGTTCCGGGGGCCGGAACTCAGACTCAACGCTTCTCCCAGCGCCGGCGAGAGTGTGCCGGCGCGTGCCCAGAGTGCACCGCGCCTGTGACGAGATTGCTACCAAACGCCGCCGCCGCGCCCCCCGGGCCCCCGCCGGCGCCGGCCGGCGGCGGCCCCGGCCGCCGGCGCGCCCCGGCCGCCAGCGCCGCCCCCCGCCCCCGGCCGAGCGCCGGCCCCGCCCCCTACGACAGAAAGAACGCGATCAGGCCGAAGATGAAGGCGTAGAACACGATCGCCTCCGTCAACGCGAACCCGAGCCACTGAATCGACGTGATCTCATCCCGCATCTCCGGCTGACGAGTCACCGACTCGATCACCTTCCCGAAGATGAAACCCACACCGATACCAGGACCGATCGTCCCCAGACCCGCACCCACACCGAGCGCGATCGCCTTACCGGCCTTACGAGCAATCGCCTCATTCGCGGCCACAGTATCGGCCGCAGAAGCAGCGAAATGAAAGAGTGACTGGAGCATGTCCGCCGTCCTATCGGTGTCGGGCCGCACTCGGCGCTAGGGTTACGTACAGGTTGCATGGATCTTCACATACAGACGGTATGCATGTCAACCCGCAGGCGCCGGACGCCGGGCCGGTGGCGGAGGAGACCCCGTCCACGCGTCCCCGCACGAAGGCGGGCCAGCGTGAGGCGACCACCGCCGCGCTGATCCGCGCCGGCCGCGAGCTGTTCGCCGAGCGCGGCTACGCGGACGTGGGCACCGAGGAGATCGTCGCCCGGGCCGGCGTGACCCGCGGCGCGCTCTATCACCACTTCAAGGGCGGCAAGGAGGAGCTGTTTCACGCCGTGGTCGTCGAGATCAACGCCGAGACGGTCCGGCACGTGTCCGAGGTGGCGCGCGCTCAGACGGACCCGTGGGATCAGCTCGCCGCCGGCGCGGACGCGTTCCTCGATGCCTTCGCCGCGCCCGAGGTGCAGCGGATCGTCCTGGTCGATGCACCGTCGGTGCTCGGCTGGGACATCTGGCGCGCGATCGACTCCGAACAGGGCCTGGGACTGGTCGAGGCGGCGATCCAGCGGGCGATCGATGCCGGCCGGCTGATTCCCCAGCCGGCGAAGGCGCTCGCCCACGTGGTGCTCGGGGCGGTCAACGAGGCGGCGATGGTGGTGGCCGGCGCGGACGATCCGGTGGCGGCCCGCTCGGAGATGAGCGCGACGGTGCGCCGGCTGCTCGAAGGCCTGCGCGCGCCCGAAGTCTGAAGCGCGAGAGTCGGCGGATCGGTATACCTCAGCCGCTGACCATGCCCCAGGCGACCCCTCAGGCCCACGCATCGGGAGCGCGGATCGCGCCCGCGACCGAGGGCGCGCTGCAGCGACACGCCCACCGGCTGCGCAACTTCTGGCGCTGGCGGGTGCGGACGCGGTGGCATGAGATCCGGCCGCTCGTGCTGCTGATCCTCGGAATCTCGGTGCTCGTGCTCGGGACGATCGGGTTCATGCAGCTGCCGACGGAGGACTACAACTTCTTCGATGCGTTCTACCGGGCGATCACCCTGTTCGCGTTTGGCGGCGCGGTCTCGCCGCCGGTGCCCACGACGCTCCAGATCGCCCGGATCCTGGCTCCGATCCTGACCGGCTACGCCGCTGTGGGAACGATCTTCGTGCTCACGCGCGAGCAGGCGCGGGTGGCCGGAATCAAGCTGTTCGTGCGCGATCACGTGATCGTCGCCGGCCTCGGCGCCAGCGGGGCGCGGCTCGCCTACGCGGTGGCCGACAAGGAGCCGGTGGTCGTGATCGAGTCCGACCCGACGAACGAGCGCGTCGCCACCGCGCCCGGCCGCGGCGTGCGCGTCCTGAGGGGTCTGGCCACCGAGCGCGGGTTGCTGCGCCGGGCCGGCATCGCCCATGCCCGCTCGCTGGTCGTGCTGTGCGGCCGGGACGGCACCAACGTCGATGTCGCGGCCGCCGCGGCCGAGGCGGTCTCGCACCGGCGCAAGCGGCTGACGATCTTCGTGCACCTGGCTGACCTCGACCTGTGGAGCTCGCTCGCCGCCGAGGGGCCGGCGCTGGGCTCAGGCCGTGACAGCATCCGTGTCGAGTACTTCAACGTGTTCGCGACCGGCGCACAGCTGATGCTCGAGCGCGACGCGCCGTTCCCGCGACCACTGCCCGAGGCGCCGCCGCAGCGCCCGCACGTGCTCATCGTCGGGCTGGACGGAGTCGGTGAACAGGTCGTCCTCCAGACCGCCCGCATGTGGCGGAACTTCAAGCCGCGACCCGGCGACGAGCTGCGGGTCACGCTCACGGGACCAGACGCCGAGACGGATGTGGCCCGGTTGCGCAGCCGCTACCCGGCCATCGATCACTACTGCGTCCTCGCCGCGCGCCCGATGGCGATCGACTCCGCGGCATTCCAGGCCGGCGCGGCCATGGCCGGCGCGGACGGCAGCTGCGACGTGACACACGCCTACGTGTGCGTGCTCGACGAAGGCGATGCGCTGGTCGCGGCGCTGGCTCTCCACGCCCGCGGCGACTCCACCGGAGTACCGGTCACGGTGACGCTCGAGGAGGAGGGCAACGGCGTCGGGATCGTGCTCGCGGCCGAGGAGGGTCGCTTCGCCGAGATCAGGCCGTTCGGCGTCCTCACCGCCGCCACCTCCGACGAGCTGCTCCTGCGCGGCACCAACGAGCTGCTGGCGCGGGCGCAGCACGCACAATGGCTGCGCAACGAGCTGGCCAAGGGCAACACCGTCGAGAAGAACACGAACATCCGGCCGTGGGAAGAGCTCGACGAGTCCCAGCGCGAGGAGAACCGCCGCTTCGCCGACGATGTCCACGCGAAGCTGATGTTGGCCCACTGCATGCTGGTGCCGATGGCGCTGCGCGATCCCGGGATGGCGCAGTTCCAGTTCAGCGACGCCGTGCTCGAGGAGCTCGCCCAGCACGAGCACGACCGCTGGATGGACTCCAAGCTCGCCGACGGCTGGGAGTTCGGCGAGCCGCGCGACGATGACAACAAGATTCACGATCAGCTCAAGGGGTGGGAGCGCCTCGACGAGGAGAATCGCGACAAGGACCGTAACGCCGTCCGCGAGCTGCCTGACATCCTCGAGCTCGCGGGATTCCGGATACAGAAGATCGGCGCCCCGGTGATCGAGCCATGAGACGCGCACTCAACCTCCTCCCCATCGCCATCGCCCTGGCCGTCGTCGCCGGGTGCGGCTCGAGCTCGCACCAGCACACGGTGGTCGCGGCCAAGCAGCTCGCGCCGTACGCCAACGACCGCTCGGCGGTGACCGGCCACGTCGTCGCGGCCCACGACACGGGCACCGTGGTCGCCTCGCTCGGCTTCGAGCTCGGTCGTGACGGATTCTCGTTCGAGAACTACGGCTTCATCGCCGGCGTCGAGATCGACCAGCACGCGATGCGCGAGCTGTTCGGAGACGGGGTGTGCGCCGGCGCTGCCTCGGACGCCTGCACCCTCACGCCTGCCGCCCAGCAATGGGCCGCCCAGACCGATGCGGCCATGGCCGGAGGACACTGCTTCGGGTTCTCGGTCACGGCGCTGCGCTTCTTCACCCACAAGCTCGACCCGGCCCAGTTCGGCGGTCCGACCACGTTCTCGCTGCAGTTCTCCCCCCAGCTGCAGAGCGAGCTGGCCTACGGCTGGTCGATGCAGGAGCTCGCGGCGGTGCAGAGAGCCGACATCGCGGACACGCCGACGCGCACGATCCAGCTGCTCGAGAAGGCGCTGGCTGACCACGGCGGCGAGGTGTACACGATCGGGATCTTCAAGCCCGACGGCTCCGACGGGCACGCGGTCACTCCGATCGCGGTGGAGAGCCTGGGCGGTGGTCGCTACCAGATCGACATCTACGACAACAACTACCCCGGCACTCCGCGCGCGATCAGCGTCGACACGACGAACGACAGCTGGAGCTACAACGCCGCGCCGAACCCGAGTGATCCGACCGGCGTCTACAGCGGCCAGGGAACGACGAACCCGATGAACCTCGAGCCGCTCAGCGCGGGACTCGGCACCCAGCCGTGCCCGTTCTGCGGCAGCGCGGGCGCGGGCCGCCAAGGCATGCTCCGGATCTCGCTCGGGGGCAATCCCGTCAACCACGGGCACCTGCTGATCACGACCGCCGACGGGAAGCGGATCGGCTATGTCGGCGGCCGGTTCGTCAACGACATTCCGGGCGCGGGCACGTTCCAGCCCTACCTCAACCAGGATTGGAACGCCCAGCCCGAGCCGATCTACGAGGTCCCGGCCACCGGCCCCGTCGCGGTCACGCTCGACGGCGGGAACGCGACCGGCACCGACGCCGCGAGCGTGTACGTCACGGGCCCCGGGTTCGGCGCCACGGTCGCGAACCTGAAGCCGGCGCCCGGCTTCGCCGACCGGATCACCGTCGGCGCCGGCGGCAGCGGACTCGTGCTGCACGCGTCGACCGGCGCGAGCGGAACGGCGCCGACGATGCAACTGGCCCGCAACCTGGGCGCGAGCGGCAGCGAGCTGACGGCCACGCCGCAGAGCCTCACGGCCGGTGCGTCACTCGGCATCGCGCTGATGCCGGCGAGTCACCGGGCGAGCGTCACCAGCTCCGGCGCGGCGACGACCGGTCCGGTCGCGGTGTCGGTGCGCCGGGTCGGGCCCGCGGGCGTCCACACAGCGCACGGCACGGTCACGCTGGGCATCGGCCAGGTGAAGTCTCTGACGCTCGGCCAGGGGTAGCGCCCGGCCGGCGCGCGCCTACAACGGCGTCGGCGGTTTCGGCGTGCCGGGGCGGACGCGGCAGGCCCGGCCGAAGTTCTCCTGCTGCAGCAGCGGCGACGCCGGGCCGTCGGTCTCGAACGGGACGAACGCGACCCCGCTCCTGAGCAGCCCCGAGCCCGCCTGACCGAGATGCCCGCGCCAGCACGCCCACTGGGTGTGGGCCAGGTCCACCAGCGGCGTCGCCCAATACGTGAAGGCGTAGGTCTGATGTGGGATGCACACCACGTAGTCGTTGATGAACAGGTACGTGCGAATGCGGCGCTGGATGCCGCAGCGGGCGTAGCTCGCATGGCTGCCGAGCGCCGCGTAGACGTACGCGTGATCCCCGCTCCACTGCACGCTGCGCGAGTGCCACGGGTAGGCCTGCCCCTCGTCGGCGTGCCGCGCCATCCACAGGTAACGGGGTTGCATCGTCCTCGGGTCGAGCAGGACCGCCACGTGCTCGAGGTCGCCCTGGTGGTAGTCCGTATTGCCGAGCGTCGAACCGATCGGATCGCTCAGCGCCTCGAGCGGGATCCGCACGAGCGGGAAGTAGTTGAGGGGGTAGTAGAACCAGTACTCGAGGCTGATCAGGCCGCGGGGGACGCCCGGGTAGGCCCGCGCCGGAGCCCGGGGCAGGTAATAGAAGTAGACCTGGGCGGAGCCGAACGGATCGAGCTGCGCCGGCCGGCGCGGCCACGCGAGCACCGCCGAGGCGGCGACGCCGAGATCGCGAGCGGCGGAGTGAAACGTGTCCTCGACGCTGTCGACGGGCGCCGGGAACTGAATGTAGTCAGACGCCGAGCTCCGTCCGGCCAGGTCGAGCGCGCTGGGGTCGTGGATGCGGCAGTGCCCGGCCGAGACCAGACAGGTGGAGTGGCCGTTCCAGTGCGCGCCCAGCAGGCCGACGAGCGAGGTCGGCCAGAACCGGTCGAGAGCGCTGACGAGGACCGTCGGCTGGTAGCGCTGCGCGAGCGCCGCCAGCGCCGGGGAATCGGTCAGGGAGACCGTGGGCTCCGTGCTGATCGCCTGAGCGACGGTCCCCGGCTTGGGCTCGATCAGCTGCGAGGACGTGAGAAAGCGAGCGCCGCCGGAGGTGGGATCGTAGAGCGCGAAGGCGACCGCGGCGACCACGAGTAGAGTGGCAACGGCGAGCGCCGCGGCGAGATGGCGTAGCGTACGCATGCAGCATCCGTTGAGACTCGGATAGATATATCAATCGATGGGGCGACGATTTCACGGCGTGGGGGCCGCCTGCCTGGTGGCCGGGATGATTGCCGGCTGCGGCTCGAGTAGCTCCGGCACGACGTCGACACGCGCGCTGACGACGCCGGCCACGACCACGGCGGCGAGCACCCCGGCCACGACCACCGCGGCGAGCACCGCGACGATCGCGTCGCTTCGCCGCATCGTCGCCCACCGCCGCCTGCAACCGCGATTCAAGGGCCTCGAGGGTCTCGACCTGTCCCAGAAGATCCAGGCGCTGGCTGCCAACGCGGGCGCGTTCTGGACCTCTGAGTTCGCGGCCTCGCAGGCCCAGCTCCCGCCGGCCACGGTCAATGTCGTCGATCAGACGCCGCTGTCGTGCGGGGCGAGCCAGATCAAGACCACCGACCCGCCCGAGTACTGCTCCAGTGACGGCAGCATCGACTTCCCGCTGGCGTTCATGCAGAGCAGCGTCGCGCCGATCGGAGATGCGGCGGTGGCGCTCGTCGTCTCCGACCTCTACGGCTACCACATCGAGAACGCGCTCGGCGCGCTCGGCGGCGGCTACAGCCGGGCTGCGCTCCAGAAGCTCGACTCCTGCCTCTCGGGCGTCTACTTCTATTCGATCCAGGGCAATCTCACGACCGGTGATCAGGCCGCGGTCAACACGATCCTGGCCGAGAAGGCGGCCCCGGCGAGCGGTGCGTCGGGGGGCGCCGGCGCGAGCGCCACCGACCTGACCTCGGCGTTCAACCAGGGCATCCTGTCGCAGGGCCGGGCACAGGTCTGCCTGCCACCGAAGGGCTGAGCCGACGTGAGCGAGTGCCCGACCTGTCATCTGCAGACGCCGGAGGGGAACTTCTGCGTCCGCTGCGGCGCTCCGCTGGACCGGGAGCTCGATCACTCCCACGATCGCCACGAGTACGCCGCCGCCCCGGGGCAGCGCCGCTACGCCCCCTGGATCGTCTCGAGCCTGTTCCCGCAGCTCCCGCGTCACTCCGATCGGCATTTCCGCATCGCCCTCGGTATCGGCGCCGCGATCGTCGTCCTGCTCGGAGTGCTGCGGCTGTTCCCGGTGGCGCTGATCACCGCCGCGCTGTTGATGCCGCTGTTGACCGCGCTCTACTTCTACGACGTCGACATCTACGAGAGCGAGCCGCTGTGGACGCTGATCTGGACGCTCGGGTGGGGCGCAGTCACCGGTGTCGCGGTGGGGATCTTCACCAAGGCGGTGGCTCCGGCGGGCACCGCGTTGATCGACAAGGGAAGCACGTACCACGTGGTGACCGGCGGGATCCTGGTGCCGCTGCTGGGCGTGGTGCTGATGCTCGCCGGCCCGCTCGTGCTCCTTCCCTATCGGCGCTTCAACGACCCCCTCGACGGGGCGACCTTCGGCTCGGCGACGGCGGCCATGTTCGCGGCCGCCGAAGCCGTGGTGATCGGCGTCGGTGTGCTCTCCGGCGGGCTGCGCCCGGCCGGCGCCGCGGCGCCCTGGGTCGCGCGCCTGCTCGGGCTCGCCGTCGCCACCCCCGTGCTGTCGATGAGCGCGATCGGAGCCGCCACGGCCGCGATCTGGATCCGCTACCGGGCCCCGGTCAAGAATCACGGCGCGCTGGGCCTGTTCGGCTCGCCGCCCGTCGCGATCCTCACCGCCGCTGTGCTCGTGATCGCCGGCGCGGTGAGCGAGACGTTCATGCCCGCCGGCCTGTGGCTCGCCTGGGTGGTCGTGCTCGACGCGTTCGGCCTCGTGCTCCTGCGCCGGGCGATCCACGTGGGTCTGCTCGAGGAGGAGGCCGAGAAGGAGGTAGGGCCGGAGATCCGGTGCACCAACTGCGGCCACATGACCGCACGGCACACGTTCTGTGGCCACTGCGGGATCGCGCTCAAGGCGCTGCCGAAGGTGCCCGAGGGACTGGCCACGGCCGAGGGCGAGGCGGCTCCGCACCGCGGCGCCTTCGCCGGGCGCCTGGCCCGCGAGGTCCAGGGCCGACCGAACCGCCACCGGCGGCTGGTCGCGTTCGCTGCCGCGGCGATCGTCACGATCGGAGCCGGCTTTGCCATCGCCGCCATCGCCGCTCCGCCGCCACGCAAGGCGCCCTGCAAGCTCCACAACCAGTGCGGCAGCCCACCGGTGCTGGCGAAGGTGCTGACCACCTTCCCGGGCTACACCCCGTGGACGAGCCAGGCCCTCGGATACGCGCTGCGCTTCAACTCAGGTCAGTGGACGATCGCCGCCCAGGACGCGAGCAACCTCACGCTGCAGGCCGGCGACGGCTTCAGTCTGCTGTTCGTCAACGCCGCGCCGGAGTCGCAGTACTCGCCGCGGGCGCTGGCCGAGCAGCGCATCTCCTCGCTGCAGGGCCAACTGCTCGGCTGGACCCACGACACCAATCCGAGCGACGCGCTGCTCGGTTCCTCCGTCGGCCTGAGACCGGGTCCCGGCGGCGTGTTCGTCGGCACGGTGTCCTCGCCGCAGGGTCCGCAGACGCCGGTCTCGGTGGCGGTCATGGCCGCCGGCGACGGACGGGTCAGCATCGTTGTGACGGCGGTGGCGCCCGGCAACAACCCCGGCGACAAGGCCGCGGTCTACCAGCGCGCCGACGACATCATCGACTCGATCGAGTGGGCCGGGCAATGAGCGCCGCCGCCCATCGCGGGGCACCGCTCGGCGGACGAGCCGGGCCCGGCGGCCGCGCCGGCCGGATGGGCCGCAGGCGGCGGCTCTCCGCCCTCGTGACCCTGGCGGTCCTCGGCACGATCGCGGCGATCGCGGCGATCGCGCTGGCCGATTCGGGCTCCGGGCAGGCCACCGGCCCGGTGGTGCGCGCGCTCGGCGCCGCGCCGCCCGGCGCGCAGGTCCAGCTCACCGTCCTCCTGCGCCTCCCCGGGGCTGCCCGCCTGCGCCAGGCGCTCGCGGCCCAGCAGGACCCCCGCTCGCCGCAGTTCGGGCATCTGATCGGTCCCCGCGCGTTCGGGCGGCGATTCGGCATCTCGTCGGCGTCGCTGGCCCGGGTGGAGGCCTCGCTGCAGTCCGACGGACTGCGCCTGCTCGCGAGCTATCCGCAGCGGACCGCCGTGTCGGTCAGCGGCACGGTCGCGACGGTGGACCGGGTGCTGAAGGTGAAGATCGAGCAGTACGGCGATGCGTCGGGGCACCGGTGGCACGCGCCGATCGGAACGCCGGTCGTGCCGGCGACGCTGGCGCGGTTCGTGAGCGGCGTCACCGGCCTCGACACCCGACCGCGCTGGCGGGCCCAGGACGTGCCGCTCGGCGGGCTGACGCCGGCGACCGTGCCGGCAGCCTATGACAGCGCGCCGCTCCGCAACCAGGGCATCGCCGGCCAGGGGCTGCGCATCGCGGTGATCTCCTTCTCCGCCTTCGACCCGAGCGACCCGCAGGCGTTCGCGTCCCACTTCGGCATCTCCGGGCCCGAGCCACGGGTCGTGAGCGTCGACGGGGGCACGACCGACACCTCGGGGGCGGGCGAGTCCAACCTCGACATCGACGTGATCCGGTCCGTCGCCCCGCAGGCGCAGATCCTCTTCTACGAGGTGCCGCAGTCATCCTCGTCCTACACCGACGTGATCAACCGCATCGTCGCCGATCACAGCGCCGACATCATCTCCTCGAGCTGGGGGCAGTGCGAGCTCGGGCTCGACCCCACCCAGCGCGCCGGCGACAGTCAGGCGATCAGCGCCGCCGAGGCCGCGGGTATCTCGATGTTCGTCGCCAGCGGCGATACCGGCGCCTACGACTGCCAGCAGGGCAACCTCGCCGATCAGCGCCTGAGCGTCGACTGGCCGGCCTCGAGCGCCGGGGCGGTCGCCGTCGGCGGCACGCGGCTGTATCTCAACGCCGACGGCTCCTACGCCAAGGAGGGCGGCTGGGAGGACATCCTGTCCGGCACCGGCGGTGGCGGCGGCCTGACCACCGGCGATGCGCAGCCGAGCTGGCAGGCCGGGCCCGGCGTGCGAGACGCGTACACGAATGGCAAGCGCCAGCTCCCCGACGTCTCCGCCGATGCCGATCCGGCCACGGGCTGGGCCACGGTCTCCGGCGGGAGCCTCGGACAGGCCGGCGGGACCAGCGCGGCGGCGCCGTTCTGGGCCTCCTCGATGCTCCTGATCGAGCAGTACGCGGCCGCTCACGGGGTGGCGAAGCTCGGCTACGTCAACCCGACCCTGTACGCGCTGGCCGCGACGCGTCAGCCGTTCGCGGCGTTCCATGACGTCACGCTCGGCGGTAACCGCTTCTTCCAGACCACACCCGGCTGGGACCTGGCCACGGGCCTCGGCTCGCCCGACGTCTACAACCTCGCCCGGGACATCACCGCCTACCGGCAACTGCACCCGGCGCGCTGACGAGGGACTCCCCGGCGGTGAGCCGGCCCGCGCGGACCGGCTCACCCCGAGAGAGCCCACTACAGACCGGTCGTCGTGCCGCCTCCGCCACCCGGGGTGGTTGGGGTCGGGCTCGGCGTCGGGGTCGGCGACGGCGTGGTGGTCGGCGTGGTGCTGCCGCCCCCGCCGCTGCTGCTGCCGACACCGCAGGTCGCGGGATCGCCGCTGTTGTAGCCGGCCACGAACGCCTGGGTCAGCGACTGGTTGCTGACGTCCGGCGCGGTGATGCCGTTGACGCCCTGGATGCTCGAGAGGAACTGCTGGGCGGCCTGGGTGTCACCCTGCTCGAACAGGTTGCGCTGTCCGATCGTGCGGATGTACAGACCGGTGAGGCAGAGCGTCTGGCCCGCCCACTGAGCCTTGCTGATCTGCCCCTGTTGCAGCGCCTGGGTGAACCCGAGCACGTTCTGGACATGGAAGCTCCAGAAGATCGCCACGCTGAAGGCGAGGTACACGTCACCCTTGGGGGCGATGTTCTGCTGCATCCACGGGAGCGGCCAGTAGAAGACCGGATCGCAGAGATACCACGGGTCGTTGGGTCCGATCTGCGGCTTCGAGCTGCACTGCGTCTGCACCGGCTGGCTGCTCACGAACGCCTCCTCCGCCTGCGGCCACTGCACGTTGGACTGGGCGAACACCTTGCTCCAGAACGTGTTGATGTCGCCGTCGAGGGTCGAGATCTGCTGCTGCAGCGGCAGGTTCGAGAGGCCCTGGATGTGCGGCGCGATCCCGCTCGCCTTGCTCACATGGATCAGCTTCGTGAGCGCCGCGGGAGACGCCTTGACCGCCCCGGTGGGCGAGGGGGTCCCGTGGATCACGATCAGGTGCGCCGTGGCCGCCGAGGCCGCCGTGGCCGTCGTGGCCGTCGTGGTCGAGCTACTGCTGCTGCTCCCGCATCCAGCGGCAAGGGCCGCGAGCCCAAGCGCCAGCGCCGAAGCGAATGCGCGCCGGCGTGAGCCGGTCAGGAATCTGCCGCCGCGCGTCCGCGCGCGGCGATCAGCGAATTGCTGCATGACTGCCCCCTTATCCGTTGTCTCGGCGCGAAAATCTATAGCACTGGAACTCTGGGGATCATTGCTTTTTCGGTAAGGGGGTCGCGGGGGGTCCTCTTGCGCCCGGCCGGCAGCTACTCTCTCGCCCGACCATGCCCCGGCGACTGCGTCTCAGCGGCGGCCTCAGAACTGGCGGCGGAGTGATCGCGAGCGCTCTGCTCCTGGCCGCCTGCGGCAGCAGCGCGAGCACCAGCAGCCAGACGTCGACCCGGACCGCGACGACGAGCTCGACAGCTCCGACGCCGAGGATCGTCGCCGGCGCAGCGGGGCTGGCGCCACGCTGTTCGCCCGCAGCGCTCTCGGCGCGGCGGACCGACACGCAGGGGGCGACCGGGCACGTCGAGACCGGATTCACGTTGCGCAACGTCTCCGCCCGCGGGTGCACGCTGCGCGGCTATCCCGGTGCGCTGATGCTCGACGCCCAGGGCCAACGGATGGCCACCCATTTGAGTCGGGGCCACGGATTCTTCCCCGACACCACGGTCGCGCCGCGCACGGTCACGATCGCGGCCCACAGCGGCGCCAGGTTCACGCTCAGCTACCCCGACAGCAGCGAGTACGCGGGCGGCCACAGCTGCCACACGGCCGCGGCGCTCGAGATCACGCCCCCGCAGTCGCGCGGAGCGTTGCGCGTGTCGGTGAGCGGTGCGGGCCAACCACGGTTCGCGCCCTGCGGCGGGCGCCTGACCGCCTCACCCGTCTACGTCGGCTGAGCGGCCCTCCTGAGACCGCCCGGCTGTCGCGCCGGCGGGTCGCCCTATACGTCGGGGCCGATCCGCATCGTCGGCGGTGGGAGCGGCTGCTCGCCGCTCGCGAAGCTCGGCTCGTCGGGCACGGCCTGCAGCAATGCTGCGGTCGCTTTGGCCGCCGCCGCGCACCAGGCCGCGTCGCGGCCGGCGCGGTACATGGTGGCCTCGGGCGCGCCGGCGCTGAGCCACTCCTCGTACTCGCGGAACCGCTCGGCGAGCGAGGACAGGTTCTCCTGGAGCATCTCCATCAGCGTCAGGTAGCGGATGAAGCGATGCTGGTCCCAGTCGAACGTGGCCAGGATCTCCCGGCCCGCGAGGCGCCCGCGCTCGAGCAGCTTGTCGATCGCCGCTGGATCGGCGCCGAGGTTGAAGCCCCCCTCATCGGGCGCCATCCGGATCTGGCAGACGCGATCGCGGAAGCCCGGCAGCTCGGCCTGGAGCTCGTCGCGCCAGTTGCGCGTGGCATCCTCGACCTGGCGCAGCAGGCCGCCGAGGTTCGTGACGTTGGTGGCGTGCGGGGAGCGCTGATCGTCACCGGCCGTGGGCATGAAGACCGAGGCGTCATCGTCGGGGCCCCCCGTCTGCGGCGCTGGAACCAGGTCGAGCCCGAACGTCGGATGGGCGGGCAGCCACTCGTCGAAGAAGTGGATCGGGAAGTTGCTCGTGATGGCGCCGTCGGAGATGAAGCTCTCGACCGGCCCCTGCTGGTCCGGACGAGCCGTGTACAGCTTCAGCGCCGACAGGAACACGGGCACGCTCGAGCTCAGGCGGGCGCCGATCACGACCGGCAGCTCCTTGCCCGGCATGAACCAGGTTCGCGTGCTGTCGCGCTCATCGGCCGGGACACCGGCGGCGTCGAGGACGTGGGCCACGACCACGTCGGGGAACATCGGGGCGAGCTCGGCGGGCGAGAACAGGTAGTGCTCCTCCTCGAACGGGATGCGCACCGGCCGCGCCTGGCCGAGGTCGGTGGCCATCATCTGCAGCGTGATCCCGGCCTGCTCGAGCATCGCGAACGTGAGCGGCTGCTCGAGCGGCAGCCCCGCGCAGCGCTGGATGTTGGCGTACTGCCATTCGACCAGCCCGTCCGGGCCGCCCGGTTCCACGCGGGTCCCGGGACAGATTCCGAAGCCGTGCGCCGGCAACGCGCGCCACAGGCCGCGGGCCATCGCGCCCAGCGGACCGAGCACCGCCCACGCCGCGAGCAGCAGCAGCGCGATCGCGCCGAGCACGAGGAGCACGACGGCGAGAGCGATCGGCAGGCGCCTGACCGCCTCCTCGAGGGCGAACAGCAGCACCACGACCACGGCGAGGGTCAGCAGCGCATGCCATGGCCGGTGGCGCAGCACCGCGCGGACCACGGCCCGGAATCGGCTGCCGCGCGTCCCGCCTCCCGACCCCAGCGCCAACCCCAAGGTGAACAGCTCGCGGGCCTCGGGCATCGGCTGAAACAGGGAGCCGACCTTGCCGGGCTGACCGAGCTCGGCCACGATCTCCTCGATGCCGCCCAGCTCCATGCGGCCGGCCCGCTGGCGGCCGTACTCGGCCGCCGCGGTCATCGCCGCGGCAATCGCGCCGGCCGAGGTGCCGCCGACGCTCTCGAAGCGGTAGGTGCCCGAGAGCTCGAGCACCGCGCCGGGATAGACGACGCCGCTGGTCACGCCCCCCTTCATCACGAGGTCACAGGGCGGGAGGTCGCGCGGATGCATGGCGCTCTATTCGTGGCCTCGCCGGTCGCGCCTTCCGCATCGTCCGCAGTCGGCCTGCGGGCTCAGCTCAGGCGGCGAGCCGCAGCGCTGCGCCCGCCGATCCCGCGCGCAGCGCGTGGACCCCGGCGAGCCCCGCCCAGGGCGCGTAGGGGGCGAACAGCTCCTCGACCTCCGCCTCGCTCGCCCGGGCGCGGGGATCGCCGCCACGCAGCCGCCCGACCAGCTTCAGGTAGGCGAGGTCACCGGCGGGCAGCTGATCGAGCCGGCCCTGCCCGGTGAGCGCGAGCGTCTGCACCGTCCAGCTGCCGATGCCCGTGATCGCCCTCAGGCGCCGCCAGCCCCGTTCGTGGTCGACGGCGTCCAGATCGACGCGGCCCCGCGCCACCTCCCGGGCTGCCCGGATGAGCGCCAGCGCGCGCCCCGGGGAGAGATCGAGCGAGGCCAGCAGCGCCGGCGCCTGCGCGGCCAGGGTCGCCGCGGTGGGCGCATCGCGCAGCCCGGTCCGAGGACAGCGCCGCCCCAGCCTGAACACCAGCCGGCGCTGGATCGCGGCCGCCCGCTCGTACTCGATCAGCTGCTCGCAGATCGCCCACATGAGCGCTTCGAAGGGCGCCGGCCGCGCGGCGATTCGCAGGCCGGGATTGGCCCGGACGGCCGCACCGATCAGTGGGTCGAAGCGGAATCGCTCGTAGAACGGCCCCAGGTCCTGGTCGATCCCCAGCGCCAGCCGCATCCGCTCGATTCCCGACTCGGCCGCGGCCCGCGTGCCCGCCTGTGCGCCGAACAACACGCGGTCGGGCGCCAGCTGGGCGATCCGGACGAGCACCGGCTCCTCGCCCGCGTGCACGAGGCGGTGCAGCACACCGCCGCGGATCGTGACCAGACGGTCCGGGGGAACGCGGAGCGGCAGGCGAAACGTCCATCGCGGCCGGACCTCGACGCGGACGTCGAGCAGCTCCGCCGGCCCGGCCGAGCCGGCGTTCACTCGCTGGGCTTGCCGAGCAGGTGGACGTCGACGAGAAACGTGCGACTGCCGATGACCGGCAGCACCTCGCTGGCGCGGCGCGCGAGGCCGCGCTGGCCGCGAGCGGCCTTGCGAGTTCGGCGTCGGTGCACGACGGCGAGCGTGGCGGCGCCGGCCACGAACCCCGTCGCCGCCGCAGCGGCGGCCTGGACGGCGGGCAGCAGGCTACTGGACGGCACGGGCTCGATCGCGCGGACCTCGGCCAGCACGGGCAGGCCGTCGACGACTTCCTCCAGCCCGCCGTCGGCCACGGCGTGAATCGACTCCTCGCTCATCGTGCGTGCATGGTGACAGCGCGGCCGGTCATGTTCAAAGGATCTTTTCGTACACCCGGTAGGTGCGCACGATCCGGCCGCCCATTCCCTCCATGGCCCGGTTCATCGATTTGTTGGACTCGAGGATCCAACCCATCTCGCCGCCGGTCTGCGGCGTCCGGGCCGCGGAGTCGAAGTGCAGCTCGTAGAACTTGGCTGCGATCCCGGTGTGTTGCCACTCGCGCTTGACCCCGAGCGCGAACACGCGCACACGGTTGATCTTGCCCTTGTAGTACAGGCCCTTCGCCCAGCCGAACGGGAGCAACCGGCCGTTCATGTGCATCAGCACCTGGTTGTAGTCGGGCAGCGTCAGCGCGGCGCCGACCGTCTCACCGTCCTTCTCGGCCACCCAGGCCCAGTTCTCGTCCAGGATCGGCTTCAGGTCCTTGGCGTAGTGGCGGACCTCGGCCTCGGTCAGGGGCACGAACCCCCAATTGCGCTCCCAGGCGGCGTTGTAGACCTCGAGGAAGCGGTTGATCTCCGCCTCCATGTCCTTCTTGCGCATCGGGCGGACCGTGATCCCGTGCTTGGACTCGACCTCGGCGGCAACCTTCCAGATGGCCTCGTGGACGCGGGTCCGATCCTGCACCTCGAGGTTCCACATGTACAGATCCATCGCCTTGGTGAACCCGGATCCCTCGATCAGACCGGGGTAATAGCGGTGTTGCCAGTTGGTGAGGATCGTCGGGAGCAGGTCGTAGCCGTCGACGAGCACGCCGCACTCGTCGTTGGTCGTGAAGTCCATCGGCCCGACCATGCGATCGCGGCCCCGCGCCCGCAGCCACGTCTCCGCCGCGTCGAGCAGCGCCTGCGCCGCCTCGGGGTCCTGCTCACATTCGAAGAACCCGAACATCCCCCACTCGTGATTCTGGAATTCGTTGAAATGCCGATCGATGTGAGCGGTGATCCGCCCCACCACCCGGCCGTCGCGCCAGGCGAGGAAGTACTCGGCCTCGGCGTGCTCGAAAAACGGGTTGCGCTTGCGGTCGAAGAAGCGCTTGCGTTCGAACAGCAACGGAGGAACCCAGTACGGCTCGTTACGATAGAGCCGCCACGGAAGCTTGATGAAGGTGTTGAGGTCGCTTTTGGACGCGACCGGCTTGATTTCGAGCGCCATACCGTCGCGAACGCTACATGCCAACTTCGATCGACGTTTTCTCCAAGGCCCGCGAGCACGAGCGCATCGAGCAGCTGAAAGCTGCCCGCGAGCTCGATGCGCTGCCGTACTTCCGGATCCTCGAGGGGCCGACGCTCCCCGTCGTGGAGATGGAGGGCAAGACCCGGATCATGCTCGGGTCAAACAACTACCTGGGCCTGACCGGAGACGAGCGCGTTAAGCAGGGCGCGCTCGATGCCCTCAACCGTTACGGGACCGGGCTGACCGGCTCGCGGTTCCTGAACGGAACGATCGATCTGCATCTGGAGCTCGAGCACGAGCTCGCCGACTGGCTCGGGACCGAGAGCGCGATCGTCTTCACGACCGGGCATCAGGCGAATCTCGGCGCTCTGGGCACGATCCTTGGCCCCGGTGACACGGTCGTGGCCGACTCGGGCGATCATGCGTCGATTCTCGACGGCTGCATCCTCTCGCGGGCCAAGCTCAGGGCCTTCCGCCACAACCGCATCGACCGGCTCGAACACACGCTGCAGCGGGCGGCGCAGGACGGCGGCGGCGTCCTGGTCGTCGTCGACGGGGTCTTCTCGATGGAGGGCGACGTCGCGCCGCTGCCCGAGATCGCCGAGCTGTGCGAGCGCTACGGCGCCCGGCTGATGGTCGACGAAGCCCACGCGCTCGGCGTGCTCGGTGCGCGCGGCGCCGGCACCAGCGAGCTGCTCGACGTCGAGGATCGCGTCGACCTGCGGATGGCGACGTTCTCCAAATCACTGGCGTCGTGCGGCGGCGTGATCGCCGGGCCGGCCGACGTGATCGAGTTCCTGCGCATCCAGTCGCGCCCGTTCATGTTCACGGCCTCCGGGGTTCCGGCAGCCATCGGCGCCGCCCTGGCGGCCGTCCGGATCTGCCGTTCCGATGAGGGCCGGGCGTTGTTCGCGCGCGTGCTCGAGAACGGGCGCTACCTGCACGACGGCCTCAGCGAGCTCGGCTTCGAGGTGATCGGTCCCACGCGGCTCGCGGACGGAACCGAGATCGTCACCCCGATCGTGCCCGTCGTCATCGGCGACGACTGGAAGGCCGTGTTCCTGTGGAAGACGCTCTACGACGCGGGCGTGTACGTCAACGTCGCGATCCACCCCGCCGTGCCCCCCGCCGGCGCGCTGCTGCGGACGAGCGTGATGGCCACGCACGACCGCGCGACGCTCGACCAGGCGCTCGAGCGCTTCGGCGCAGCCAAGCGCGCCTTCGAAGCCGAGCACGGTCCGCTCCCCGGCCCGGCATAGCCGCGCCGGGGGCAGTCCCCGCGCGACGCCGCAGGCGCTGCTCCACTCCTCCCAGCCGGGCCGCATGTCCGCCCGGCAATCTTGTCCACAACCGCACAAGACGCGCGGGGCAAGAAAAACGCGCTCTATGCGCATGCCTCCACGGATGTTGCATTGCTGTTACCCGCTGGTACACGGTAGCTTGCCCTACGTCGTGCTGGTGGTCGGCCCGGGCGGTGCGAAGGTCACTTAGAGGCTTTGGGGGAGTGACGCGTGCAGCAGGGACCGACTCTCGAAGGACCGCGCGGATCACAGAAGGGATCTTGACGGCGTGCTGGCCAGGCACGTCTGCGCGAATACGTACTGAACCATGGGCGTTCGCTTCGGCGGACCGGACGCAGGGAGAGAGAGAACGAATGACGCAGACCGCCATGATGACCCCCGCGCCACAGCGCCTTCGAGCGCTGGAGCGAGCCAATGAGGTCCGGCTCGCGCGTGCGGGGTTGAAGCGAAGGATCGCGACTGGTGAGGTTTCGGCAGCAGAGATCATCCTGGCCTCCCCCCCGGAAGCGAGTAGTTGGGCGGTGGGTGACCTGCTCGTCAGCCAGAGGCGGTGGGGCACCTCTCGGTGCCGCAAGTTGTTGATGCGCCTGCAGATCGCCGAGAACCGGCAGATCGGTCAGCTGACCGACCGCCAGCGGCGCGAGTTGGCGAGCCATCTGGAAGTACGGGCAGCCCAGGAGGAAGTGCTCGTCGGGGCCGCTCAGGAAATGCAGCTCGTCGGGGCCGTCTAGACACCGCCATGGATCCGTCCCGTCCGGCGTGCGCGGGCGGGACGGATCCCAGACTCACAGCTGCAGGCCGATCGGGACCGGGCTCGCGCCGGCGAAGAACAGGAACCAGATCGCAAACGCCGCCAGCGCGACGCCGGCACTGATCACGAGCACCGCCTCGAGCACGAGATGACCCGGGTCCTCGAAGCCGCGCGCCTGCCGGCTGGAGCGGTACAGGTTGCTCAGCCACACGAGCACCGAGGCGATCGCGGCGATCGTCACCACCACGCCGATGAACATCGCCCCGAGCGCCGCACCCAGCGACGACGTCGCGCCCTGGATCTGGGAACCGACCCACAGCCAGGCGACGGGCGTGCCCACCCACAGCACGAGGCTGCCGATGAACATGATGAGCACGGCCACGGCCGCACTCGTGCCGCTTCGGAACAGGTCGCGCATGCGGCGACTCAGGATAGACCGGCGGTCGCGGGGTCCCGCGAGGTGGGGTTCGGCGGGTTGCGGGCAGCGGCCCGCAACCCCCGGCTAATGGACAGCCGGAGGAGAGCTTGACCTGCCACCACCCCATCATCATCCCGATCAGCCCGAGCCGCGGGCGCACCTGCCACACGCCGCACCCCGGCTCGCCGATATCGCGGCGGGCGATCCGGACGAAGCGGTACTTGCCGGGCTCCAGCAGCATCCGCTCCAGCCGGAGCCGATTCTCGGCCTGAAGCTCGGCGCGTTCGGCGATCGAGCGGCGGGCGCTGCGCAGTCGCTCGGCCAGCTCGTCACGGACGCGCTCGAGCTCGCCCAGATCGAGCAGCCTCGGCTCGCCGGGACGGGCAACCGGCAGCTCGAAGCCGCCCATCTGGAAGGCGGTCACGAAGGCGTCGGCGAGCTCATGCTCGAGGCGGGCGATCTGCTCCCGGAGCGAGCGCCGGGCTGCGCGCTCATCAACGTCGACCTGCGGAATGTCAAACGCAGGACGGTGCGGCGCGTGGATTTCGTGCTCGAGTGCCTCCATCGCCTCCTCCTCTGTCAGCGAGGCCACTTTAGCATCCGATTGTGGCGAGCCGAAGCGGTTGGTCGGCCGGCGCTCAGCCGCTCGCGAGCACCTCGGCGCAGATCCACAGCGCCTCCTCGAGGTGGATCGAGGGGACTCCCTCCACGCCGACCGCGAACAGAGCCGTGCGCGCGGTGCGCGGCCCGACGCCGTGACCCGGGGCGACGTCGCCGAACAGGACCGCGTGCACGCGCTGGGCATCGGCGATGGCCAGCCGTCCGGGTGCGAGCTGATGGGCGTACTCGCTCGAGCCGAGGTGATCTCCGTCCACCGTCAACCGGATGCCGAGCCCGCCGGGCGCGACGACGTCGGCATCGAGCGCCCAGATCGGCACGCCGGTCTCGATCAGCCCGATCAGAAGCGCGTCGTCGAGCAGGTTCGTGGAGCGGAACTGGCCCTGCATCAAGCGACCCACCGCCGCCTCCTCGATCGGGATCCGGCTGATGTCGGGATCGAGCCCGATCTGGTGAAAGAAGGCCCGGTAGGCGTGCGGGATCGGCTGTGAGCGGAGCGCCACGACGCTGGCCCCGCGGTAGCGGTTGGAGAGGTCCTTGAGGCGCTGCGAGATCGCTCGCGGACTGGTGCGCCGGCCCCCCTCGATGGTCACCCAGGCGAGCCGCAGCCCGGGCAGCTCGGCTGCCACCGCCTCCTCGACGAACCCGAGCGCGGCGTGGAGCTCGATGTCCTCGTCCATCTCAGCGGCCGACCAGCGCCTGCACTCGGGCGGCGAGTGCGTCGGTCGTGAGCCAGTGATTGCCGATCAGGCGGTCCTTGACGATCCCGCCCCGGTAGGCCAGCTCCACCATCGGGCAGATCTGCACTCCGTACAGGCTCTGGATCGCGCCGTCGGCGTCGTAGGCGACGGGGATCGTCCAGCCTCGGGATCGCACCAGCGAGCGGGTCTCGGCGTGAGGTGCCCCGACCGCGACGGCGGCGAACTGCACCACGCTCGGCGGGTAGCGACGTGAGAGCGCCTGCATCGTGTCGACCTGGTGCTTGCAGTCATCCGACCCGGTGGCGAAGAAGGCCAGCGCCAGCGGTGCGCGCTGGACCATCAGGCAGATGTTGAGCGCGCGCGGGTCGTGGTGAGCCGGCGAGCAGGGCGGCTTCAGATTGGCGTCACCGTTGAGCGTCGAGCCGGCGAGCGGCGCGGCGAACAGGTGCAGCGGCTTCCCGGGCGCAACGCCGGTCGTCCCCACCCCGTTGGTGGCGAACTGGTAGACGGAGATGATCAGCACCAGCACGATCCCGAACGTCCCGATCATCCATCGGTAGCGCTTGGTGTCGATCACGGGGGGCGGCAGCGCCGCCGGCGGCGCAGCCGAGGCCGACGCCGAGACAGCGAGATCCGGGTCCAGGCGCCGCGCCAGCGCCGGCGTCTCCCGGCCGCCCGGCGCCTCGGGGCCAGCCGGCGCATCCAGGCCGCCCGCCGCCGGCGGGGACGTCTCCGCCGCGGCCGGCTCGCCGGGATCCGGCGGGCCCGACGGGCTCACGCGACCCGGGCCCGGCGGCGCGGGCGCGGCATTCCGGTGCCGGCACGTCGCAGCAGGCCGCGGATCCGCTCGTACGAGTCGCCACGCTCGGCCAGCACGAGCACTGCCGGGAGCACCAGCAGCACGCCGCCGAGCGACACGGTGAGATCGATCAGCGTGACGAAGCCAAAATCGCGGAGCATGGTGATGCTCGAGAATACGAGCACGCCGAAACCGGCGATCGCGGTGATCCCCGAGGCCAGCACGGCGGCGCCGGTCGAGCGGTACGTTCGCGCCAGCGCCTCAGCGAGCTCGTGCCCGGCGGCGCGCTCCTGCCGGAAGCGCTCTGAGAGCAGGACGCTGAACTCGGTCGAGATCGCGATCACCAGCGCGCCCAGCGTGGCCGACATCGGATTCAGCGGCACCCCGATCAGGAACAGGATCAGCGCCGACCACCCGGTGGCCAGTGCGATCGGGATCAGCGGCACGACGGCCCGGTCGAGACGGCGGAAGACCGCCAGCAGCACCAGCCCGACGGCGACCAGGCCCGCCAGCAGCGTGAGCAGCCGCCGTCCCGACGACGACAGATCCGCGTTGGCCTGGGCCGCCAGCACCGGCAGCCCGGCCAGCCGAGCCGTCACACCGGCCGGCGGATGCAGCTGCGACTGCATGTACTCGATCACCTGTTGCTGGCGCGCGAGCGGCATCAGCCGGATTCCGAACGCCAGCGTCGCCTCGCGGTGGTCCGGCGTGATCACGGCCTGCGAGAAGTAGGTGGGGACCGCGGCCAGCAGGCTCCGGATCGAGGCCTGCGACAGCGTGGAACCGCTCGCGCTGCCGGCCTGGGTACCGCCGGAGAACAGGTCCGGAAGCGACAGCGCGGGGCAGAGGGTCGCGCGCGCGCACCCCTGGGTCTCGAGATAGCCGTAGTGCCGCAGCAGGGCCTGCTCGTAGCCGATCATCCAGCCGACGATCTGGGGTCGGGTGATGTCGCTCGCGCGGACGGTCACGTCGATCTCGCCGGAGACGCCGGTCACCTTCTCGAGCGCGTGCAGGTCGCGCAGCGCGGGCATGTTCGAGGGCACGAGCTTGGTCACGTCGGACTGGACCGAGGTCTGCGTGTCGGCCACCCACCCGAGCAGGGCGAGCACGACGGCGATCAGCAGCGCGCGCTCGGGCCGACGGGTCAGCAGCGCGATGGTGCGCTGGATGCCGGCGCCGATCCGTCGGCCGGCGGCGGCGAGGGCTCGCGCCGGCCGCGCCGTCACCCGAGCCAGCGGCCGGCGGAGGAGCCCCGCCCCCTCGTGGATGATCTCGCCGGCGCCCCGCAGCGAGGCGCCGATCGCCCCGCCGCTGCGGTCCGCGAGCGCCAGCGCCGCGGAGCCGGCGGTGAGAGCGCACACCAGCGCCACCCCGATGCCGACCACCAGCAGCACCCCGAAGCCGCGCACCATCGGTACCGGAGAGAGGAGCAGCACGAGAAAGCCGGTGGCGGTGGCCAGGGCAGCCGTGGCGATCGCCGGCGCGCCCATGGCGGCGGCCCGGGCGATCGCCAGCCGGGCTCCGGCCGGCGCCCTGGCCGTCGTGCGGTCGGCGTCGCGGGCCTCCTGGACGCGAGATTGGAACTGGATCGCGTAGTCGACCGCGAGCCCGATCAAGATCGGCAGCACGGCGATCGAGGCCATCGTCAGCGAGGCACCGGCGAGCGAGGTGACCCCGAACGTGATGCCGGTGGCGGCAAGCGCGATCCCGAGCGGAAGCAGCCGGAGGCGGCTCCGGAACACGAGCAGCAGCACGATCGCCATCACCAGCACGGCGGCGACGAGCAGTCCGGCGATCGAACCGGTGATCTCCGACGCGAGGTCGTTGACCACCACCGGAGCGCCGGTGACCGTGTAGGTGCCGCCATAGGCCGAGGCGAACATGGGCATCTTGATCGCCTGGCGGATCCAGCTGATCGCGTCCGCGCGCCGCTGGTCGCTCAGGTTCGGCTTCAGCCGCACCTGCACGAGCGCCGATTTGGCGGTCGGGAACAGATAGGCGAAGCGCGCCTTGGGCTGATTGACGCCCCTGGTCTGGTCGAACACGATCTGCGGGATGAACTGTGGGTCGTCGATCCGCGGCGTGCCGGCGATGCCCGAGTCGAGCGCCATCTGCTCGAACTGCTGGATCCCCTGCTGCTGCGCGAGCTGACCGGCGGCACTGGCCGCGGCCAGCGCCTGCGCATGGCTCAGGTGCTTGGCCACCGCGAGCTGCAGCGCCGCGGCCTGAGCGCCGGCGACGCTCTGGCGGAAATTCGCCAGCATCGTCTGCACCTCGGTGTTGACCGCCGTCACGGCCCGGTTCAGGAACGTCCCCGGCCCGTACACGACCTGGACCGGCTTGTACCGCATCAGCTTTCCGCAGGCGCTCTTGGCTCCGCCGTAGGCCGGCTGCGAGCCGGGCGGCGCCGGTTCGAACGCCTGCGCCTGCTGACTGGGGACGACCACCTGTCCAGCCAGGCACGCCTCGAGCCGGGTCAGCGTCGCGAGGTCTTTGGTCTCGACGAGGTTCGGGAGCGACTCGCGGATCAGGATCACGACCGCGTCGTCGCCGAAGTGGCGATGGAAGTCGTCGCTGGCCACGGCGCTCGGAGCCGAGCGGCTGACGAACGTGTCGGTGCCGGCGTTCGGCCGCAGACCGAGCGCGAGCAGGCCACCGGCGAGCGCCGCCGTGATGACGACGGCCAGCGTCAGCAGCGGCCGTGCCGCGGCGGCCGTGGCCAGGCGCTCCAACCTCTCCCTCGCCTTCATGCGACCAGTGAGGCTAGCGGCGCGAGCGGCCGTGCGCGCCGCTCGAGCACCGGGTTAATCCATCGTCAATGGGCCCTGGGATTCACCGGCCAGGAACTGGCGGATGAAGGGGTTGTCGGAGTTCAGCATGTCCTCGGCGGGACCGGCTTCGACGATCCGGCCCTTCCACAGCACGTTGATGTAGTCCGCGACCCGTCGGGCACTCATGATGTCGTGCGTGATCACGGCGAAGGTGGGCAGGTGCGTCTTCTGCTTGGCCTTGGCCTCGTCCATCATGTCGCGGTGGATCTCGAGGATCAGCTCGCCCAGCAGGGCGGTCCGGACCGGGTCCAGCCCCGAGTCGGGCTCGTCGAAGAGGACGATGTCCGGCTCGAGCACGAGCGCGCGGGCGAATCCGGCGCGCTTGCGCATGCCGCCGGAGAGCTCGTTCGGATACTTCTCCTTGGAGTGACCGAGACCGACCTCGTTGAGGCGGCGCATGACGATGTCCTCGATCTCGTCCTCGCCCTTCTCGGTGTGCTGCCGCAGCGGGAACGCGACGTTGTCATAGAGGTCCATCGAGCCGAACAGCGCCCCGTCCTGGAACAGCAACCCGAACTTCTTGCGCATCTCGAACAGATTGTCGTCGGGCATGTTCGGCACCGACTCACCGTGGACCAGGATGTCGCCCTGGTCGGGATACAGGAGCCCGACCATGTGCTTGATGCAGACCGATTTCCCGGTGCCCGACGGGCCGAGGATCATCGACACCATCCCCTCCGGCAACCCCATGTTGAGGCCGCGGAGGATCCGGTTGCGACCGAACGCCTTGTAGGTGTCGATGAACTCGACGGCGTCGGGGCGGCCCGAGGGATAGACCTTGTACGTATGCCAGCGGTATTCCTCCTCGGAGGCGCCGTCCGGCGGCGCCGGACGCGGCGGCTGCTCGTCCACCACCGATACACGCGAGGAGGACTGCGCGGCGGCGAGGTGAGCGGCCGCGGGCTGCTCGCGGGTCTCGGCCGGCTCTGCGTCCGGCTGCCCACCGCCCTGCGGGTCCTCGTCGGCGATCGGGGCCGGCTCGTCACCGGCGGCGAAGGGCTCGCGGCCCGGGGGCAGCCATTCCGACTGCCCTCCGGAGGACTGCGGCGCTGAGCCGGTCGGCTCCGCGCCGCCGTCGCTGCCCTCGTCGGCATCACCACTGCCGCCAAACCTGAAGCGCCTCATTTTCAGCCTCCGATAGGTGCTCTCGGATTGGCGCCCCAGAAGAGCTGCGTCCCGAGCATTCCGATGAGATGGACAGCCACGATGTTCAAGACCATCGATTTGGCGGTGGCGGTCCCCACGCCAACCGGACCACCGCTCGCGTTGTAGCCGTAGTAACAGCCGACGAGCACGATCACGGTCGCCATCGACATGGCCTTGATCAGGCTATATAACAAGTCAGGTGGGTTCTGGAACTGCCAGAAGATGAGGAAGAACCCACCTGAGGAGACTTCCCCGATCTGCTGTACGACGGCGAGGTAGCTGGCGAAGAAGCCGGCGCCGATCGAGCAGATGTAGACGAACGGGAGCACGAGCCATGCGGCCAGCAGACGGGTCGCGCACAGGAACGTGATCCCGCTGATCCCCATCACCTCGAGCGCGTCGATCTCGTCGGAGATCCGCATCGAGCCGAGCTCGGCCACGATTCCGGTGCCCACCTTGGCGGCCATCATGTAGCCGAAGGCGTAGGGCACGAGCTCCCGGAGGTCGCACCAGGCCGAGAACACGCCGGCGTACGCGGGTGCGCCCTGGCCGCGGGTGAAGTAGGCGCCCTCGATCCCGCACTGCAGACCGATGATGAAGACCAGGCCCCAGATGACCAGCGTCGAGGACACGATCAGGATCCCGGCCTGACGGAGCGTCTCGCCGAAGAACCGCAGCGGCTTGAGGCGGAACACCTCGGAGACGATCTTGGAGGTGAACTTGATGATCTCGCCGAAGGCTTCGATCCAGCCCTTCGGGGTGATGATCAGGTCGTTCATCGGGCGCTCGCTGCTCGGCTCAGGCCCGGGCCGATCACTTGGCCACGGTCGAGATCTCAGGATGGGTGGCCAGCAGCGTCTGCGTGAAGGCGTAGTTGAACGCGAATACGCCCAGGAAGGCGATCACCACCGCCTGGTTGACCGCGCGGCCCACGCCCTCGGCGCCGCCCGAGGCGGTCATCCCCTTGTAACAACAGACGATCGCGATGATCGCGCCGAACAACGTGGTCTTGAGGACCGAGCCCCACAGGTCGGTCGTCTCCGCGTTGGTGAAGAAGGTGGCCCAGAACGGTCCCAGCGGGGCGTTGTTGACGAGCGTCGCCAGGACGCCGCCGAAGATGCCGAACAGGAGCGCGTAGATGTCGAACAGGCCGGTCACCAGCATCAGGGCCAGGAACCGCGGCACGACCAGGTTCTTGATCGGGTCGACGCCGAGCACCTGGAGCGCATCGAGCTCCTCGCGGATCTTGCGTGCGCCGAGGTCGGCGGTGATCGCCGTCCCGGCCACCCCGGCGAGCACGATCGCGTCCACGAACGGCGCGAACTCGCGGATCGAGGCCAGCACGAAGAAACCGCCGAGACGATCGAGCGCGCCGAACAGCACGAGGAAGTTCGCGGCCTGCAGTCCCGGCGCGGCGTAACCGAAGGCGATCGTCGAGATCAGCAGCGGGAACCAGCACAGCTTCATCGCGAACAGGAACTGTCCGACGAACTCGCTGCCGTACGGGTACGGAGGCCTGACCGCAGAGACCAGAGTCTTGCCGGTCAGGATCATCATGTTCCCCACCTCTTCGAGCACGCTCTTGGTAGGCAGGAACGTTCTGTCGGCGACTGCTCGGATCAACTCTCTGTGTGTCCTCCCAGGACAGGCGTCTCCGCAAGCGCGGCGCCTGGCGCGTAAGCCTAGTCCAACGGGCGATCCGGGGCCAACCGGGAACCGTCTCGGGAGCCGGGTGCCGCGTGGTATGTTGGCGCCGGTTTGAGCGGGCGGAGCTTGAGGAGCGGAGGGATGGCGATCGTCGTCGCGGCGAGTGCGCTGCTCGCCGGGTGCGGCGGTGGGGCACGGCAGGACGCGAACGAGCCGAAGGGCACCTACAACGTCGAGGTGCGCGCGGCCAGCTTCCCCGTCCGCCAGAGCCTGGCCCAGGCCTCCCATCTGGTGATCGTCGTCAAGAACGCCGACACGAAGACGATCCCCAACGTCGCTGTGACGATCACCGACAACAACCTGGGCACCAAGGCGCAGGCCTTCAGCGAGCTGCTGAACATGCCGGGCCTCGCCTCCGCCTCACGACCCGTGTGGATCATCGACCGGGGCCCGAGTCCCAACGGCTGCGGCTACAGCTGCCGGCAGGGCGGCCCCGGTGGAGGCGTGACCGCCTACTCCAACACGTGGGCGCTGGGCCAGCTCAAGCCCGGCGCCTCGGCCGTCTTCAACTGGCGCGTCACGGCGGTCAAGCCCGGCCTCCACGTCGTCCATTACCAGATCGCGGCCGGGCTGAACGGCAACGCCGTGGCCCAGCTCGCCGGCGGGCAGAAGCCCCAAGGAGCGTTCGTCGTCCACATCACACGGGCGCCGCAGCAGTCGTTTGTGAATGACAAGGGGCAGGTGGTGACGGTTTCCCGCTAGGAGCCGTCTTGGCGGGTGGGGGCGCCGGCGCTGGACACCCGCGAGTGTGTGGGGGTGGGCGCCAACGGTGAGCCGGGTTCGCTCAAGGTGTCCAGCGCCGGTGCCCCCGCCCGCCTGGCTCCCCTGAGCGCCAGAGACCAGTGCCGCGGGCGCTCACGGCGCCCCGCCGGCGCCCGGCGCCCCCGCCCTCCTCACTGAGCCGCCGGAGCCCGAGTCGCCACGCTCGCCGAGGCTCACGCGCGAGGGGCGAAGGGCGTGGCGGGCCGACGACCCGGCAGCCAGCCCGCGAGCAGAACCCGGGTCGGCGAAGCCAATCCAAGGAACCGGAACCCCAAGAACCGATTCTTCAGATGGACTTCGCCGACCGCGGGGCTCCCCCACGTCTTGTAGCGGGTGAGGACCGCCCGGGGAGAGAGGGACACCCGGGCGGTCCGGCCACCGCTGGGGCGGCCCTCACATGGCCACCCCGGTGCGCGGGCAGGCCGGTCGCGTGTCCTCTTCCGACGTGCCCTTGCGGATGCAGTCAGCGTCGTTGGCGATCACCAGCTTCATCGTCGATCAGTAAACGGCGTGGGCCGGCGCTGGGCATTGGCCCGATGGAGAAGATTCGAAGGCCTGGCGTTCGACACGGGCATGCATCGGCCGGACGGCGAACCCCACTGGGCCTGGTTTGGACATACGGATAGTGCCGGGCGGCGTCCCATTCCCTACATTGCTGGCTTCACGTCCGAAACCGGATACGAACCAGTGCGCCCCCGCCGCCGGGCTTCGCACAGGAAGGAACGACAACTCGCATGCCTCGAATCCGCCAGCAGAACGTCATGGCCGCACAGTGGACGCCCAACGGGGGCGCGCTGGGGGCGCCGGACCTGACGTCTCCTGACAATCAGGTCTTCGGTGCCAACGTCTTCAGTCCGGCGATTCAGCGCCAGCGACTCCCCAAGGACGTGTTCCGCCGGCTGCAGCAGACCCTCGCGCGCGGAGAGGCTCTGGACACCTCGCTCGCCGATGCGGTGGCGCTGGCGATGAAGGAGTGGGCGCTCGAGAACGGCGCCTCGCACTACACGCACTGGTTCCAGCCGCTGACCGGCTCCACGGCCGAGAAGCACGACAGCTTCTACAGCCCGACCGGCGAGGGCACGGCGCTGGCCGAGTTCTCGGGCAAGGAGCTGATCCAGGGCGAGCCCGACGCGTCCTCGTTCCCGACCGGCGGCATCCGGGCCACGTTCGAGGCCCGCGGCTACACGGCGTGGGATCCGACCAGCCCGGCGTTCATTCTCGAGAACCCCAACGGGGCGCTGCTCTGCATTCCGACCGCGTTCGCATCGTGGACGGGGGAGGCGCTCGACAACAAGATCCCGCTGCTGCGCTCGATGGACGCGCTGTCCAAGTCGGCCATGAACGCGCTGAGGCTGTTCGGCAACTCGAGCGCGGGGCGGGTGTTCACGACCGTCGGCCCGGAGCAGGAGTACTTCCTGATCGACGAGCAGTACTACTTCGAGCGGCCCGACCTGGTGACCACGGGGCGGACGCTGTTCGGGGCCAAGCCGCCGAAGGGCCACGAGCTCGACGATCACTACTTCGGCTCGATCCCGGAGCGGATCCTGGCCTGCATGCTGGATACCGAGCGCGAGCTCGGCAAGCTCGGGGTGCCGGTCAAGACCCGTCACAACGAGGTCGCGCCCAACCAGTACGAGCTCGCCCCGATGTTCGAGAACTCGAACGTCGGCTCCGATCACCAGCAGTTGACGATGCAGGTGATGTGGAACGTCGCGCGCCGCTACGGCCTGGTGTGCCTGCTGCACGAGAAGCCGTTTGCGGGCGTGAACGGGTCCGGCAAGCACAACAACTGGTCGATGGGCACCGACACGGGCGAGAACCTGCTCGAGCCGGGCGACACGCCGCACGAAAACCTTCAGTTCCTGTTCTTCTGCGCCGCCGTCATCCAGGCCGTCAACACGTACCAGGGGCTGCTGCGCGCCTCGATCGCCTCACCGGGCCAGGATCACCGCCTCGGCGCCAACGAGGCGCCGCCGGCGATCATCTCGATCTTCCTCGGCGCCGAGCTCGAGAAGGTGTTCGAGGCGATCGAGCGGGGCGAGGCCGGCGAGTCGACGCCGGAGTCCTTCCTCGGCCTCGGCACGCCGGTGCTGCCGCCGCTGCCGATGCACGGCGGGGACCGCAACCGGACCAGCCCCTTCGCCTTCACCGGCAATAAGTTCGAGTTCCGGGCGCTGGGGTCGAGCATGTCGCTCTCGCTCCCCAACACGGTCCTGAACACGATCGTGGCCGAGTCGATCGACTATCTCGCCGAGGAGCTCGAGAATGCGCTCGGCGCCGGCGCCTCGATCGAGGACGCGCTGCGACCGATCCTCCAGCGCAGCTACGCCGGCAACAAGCAGATCATCTTCGGCGGGGACAACTACTCCGAGGAGTGGCACGCCGAGGCTGAGCGGCGCGGCCTGCTGAACCTGGTGGCGACGCCGGATGCGCTGCCGTTCATCATCGCCGAGGACACGGTGGCCCTGTTCTCGAACTACGGCGTTCTGTCCGAGCGCGAGCTCGAGTCGCGCTACGAGGTGTCGCTCGAGCAATACGTCACGAAGCTCAACATCGAGTCCGAGACGGCCGCGGCGATCGCCAAGACGATGCTCCTCCCGGCGGCGGCGCGGCATCTCGTGCTGCTGCGCGAAGCCGGGCTCTCCGAGCTCGCGGTCGAGACCGACGACCTGGTCAAGGAGTTCGTGGCGGCGATCAAGGCGCTCGAGTCGGCCAACCTCGAGGAGAACCAGCCCCACGACGACCCGCTCAAGCACTCCGAATACACCCGGGACGTCGGTCGTGCCCGCGATGGGCGCCGTCCGCGCGGCGGCGGACAAGCTCGAGAAGGTCGTGGCCGACGACCTGTGGCCGCTGCCCAAGTACTCCGAGATCCTGTTCATCAAGTAGCGCTGGGGCGCCGCCGGCCGTCGGGCCGGCGGCGCCGATCGGCGTACCGCAGCCGCGAGCCCCGGCGGCGCCGATTACATAAATTCCTGCTCGCACCACAACTTGCGCGCTGCCGCCACGTTGTTGGCTACGGTGAAGAGGCTCATGAGGGACCACCGCGTTCACCGCGGCCGACGGGCACGGGGATCTCGTCGACCGTGGGCTTCCCTGCTGGCAGCGCTCGCGCTGTCGCTGGTGGCACTGCCCGCGGCGACGGCCACGGCCTCGTCCGGCGGCGCCTCCTTCGGGGGCACACCGACGACCACACCGGCGCCGGCGCCGGCGCCGCCGTCGGGCGCGAACCCGTTCAGCGGTCGAGCGATGTGGATCTGGGAGCTCTCGATGTCGAACGGTGGCAGCCTCCACTCGATCATCGCCAAGGCGCACGCCACCGGCATCCACACACTGTTCATCAAGAGCTCCGACGGCTCCGGGATGTGGGGTCAGTTCACCCCCGCGCTGGTCTCCACCCTTCATGCGGCGGGCCTGCGCGTGTGCGGGTGGCAATACGTGTACGGCAGCAATCCCGGCGGCGAGGCACGCGTCGGCGCGCAGGCGGTCAAGGATGGAGCCGACTGCCTGATCATCGACGCAGAGGCCGAGTACGAGGGAAAGTACGTCCAGGCCCAGAGCTACATCACCCAGTTGCGCAAGCAGATCGGCGGCCGCTTCCCGCTGGCGCTGGCCGGCTTCCCGTACGTCGATTACCACCCGGCCTTCCCCTACACGGTGTTCCTGGGCCCCGGCGGCGCGCAGTACAACGTGCCGCAGATGTACTGGAAGGACATCGGCGTGGGCGTCGACACCGTCTACTCGCACACATATCGCTTCAACCGCCTGTTCGGGCGGCCGATCTTCCCGCTCGGGCAGATCTACAGCTCTCCCTCGCCGGCGGACGTCGTTCGCTTCCGGGAGCTCTCACTCGCCTACGGCGCCACCGGCGTGAGCTGGTGGGACTGGCAGGAGGCCGGCCGGTCCCAGTGGCGCGCGCTGGCGCAGCCACTCGGTTCGCTGGCCGGTTTCGCTCCCGCCCGGGGGTTGGCGAGCGTCGGGCGCGGCGCCGTCGGCGACCTGGTCGTATGGGCGCAGGAGCACCTGATCGCGGCGGGCTATCGGGTTCCGGTCGACGGCGCCTTCGGCGCCCAGACCCAGGCCGTCGTGCGGAGCTTCCAGGCTGCCCGGGGGCTCTCGCCCAGCGGCCTGATCGACTCCGCCACGTGGCAGCAGCTGCTGCGGTTCAAGGCGACCGTCGTCCACTGGTCGAAGTCGAGGTCTCCCCGGTCCGCGTCGGCGGCGAGCATCGGGGGCCCGACGCCGCTCCCGGTCTCCGCCTCGCGACACGACGTGGCCAACGAGCTGCGCGGAGCGAGCGGCCGGGGCCGTCCCCGCGGCTGACCGCACCGCGATCGTGGCCCAGTCCGGTCGCGATCAGCTCGGGTGGGGCTGCTGCACGGAGTCGCTGAGCTTCTCCGGCGAGGCCATGTGCACGACCATGCGTGCCGCGCGCGCTGTGTCCTCGACGGCCGATTGACGGGGGCTCGTCTGGTGGACGAACCAGGTCCAGACATGGCCCACCTGTCGCGGGGCATGAAGTCTCGTCATCGTCCTGACGATACGCCCGATTCCGGTCCTCTTTATCCGTGACTTCCCGCAGGCGCTGTACGCACTTGTCCACACCGCCATCGCCGGGCGGGCGACCGGTCCGGATTCCCAACCTTGCCACGTGCGTGTCAAGGTTGGGCGAAACGTTGGTAGCATGACCCCGATGCGCGACTTCCTGGCTGCCACGCGTGAGCGTGTCGTCGTCTTCGACGGCGGCATGGGCGCGACGCTGGAGCAGTTCGACCTCAGCCTCGAGCGGGACTACAAGCTGCCGGGCCGTTGCCACGAGGCACTGGTGCTCAACCGTCCCGACGTGATCGAGGGCGTCCACACCTCGATGCTCGACGCCGGTGCTCAGGTCCTGGAGACGGACACCTTCCAGGCCTCGCGGCTCAAGCTCGCGGAATGGGGGCTCGAGGATCACACGGTCGAGATCAACGTCCGAGCGGCGCAGATCGCCCGCAAGGCGGCCGGCGAGCACCGCTTCGTGGCCGGGTCGATCGGCCCGACCGGATTCCTGCCCGCCAGCGACGACGCCTCGCTGGGCCAGATCTCGTTCACGGAGCTGGTCGAGGTCTTCACCGAGCAGGCCAAGGGCCTGACCGACGGCGGCGCCGATCTGATCATCATCGAGACGGCGCAGGACATCCTGGAGGTCAAGGCCGCCATCTTCGGCGCCCGTGAGGCGTTCAAGCTCGCCGGGCGGACGCTCCCGATCCAGTGCAGCGTGTCACTGCTGCCGCAGGGCGGCAAGATGCTGCTCGGCACCGACATCAGCGCCGTTCTGGCCACGCTCGAGGCGCTCGAAGTCGACGTGATCGGCCTCAACTGCTCCACCGGACCCGAGGACATGCGCGACGCGATCCGCTTCCTGGGCGAGTTCTGCCCCACACCGGTCCACTGCATCCCCAACGCGGGCCTCCCACTCCAGGGCCCGGCCGGCGAGACGATCTTTCCCGAGCAGCCGGAACCGCTCGCCACCGTGCTCGGCGAGTTCGTCGAGCGCTACGGCGTGTCGATCGTGGGCGGTTGCTGCGGCACCACTCCCGACCACATCCGCGCGCTAGCGGAGCGGGTCGAGGGACGGACCCCGGGCGCACGGCCCGAGCGCCGCCCTCCGCACGTGAGCAGCATGATCGCGGCGACGCCGCTGGTCCAGGCGCCGACGCCGACGATCGTCGGCGAGCGGGTCAACTCACAAGGCTCTCGCAAGGCCAAGGAGCTGCTGCTCGCCGACGACTACGACGGCCTCGTGACGGTGGCCGAGGACCAGGTCACCGGCGGCGCCCACGTGCTCGACCTGTGCGTGGCGCTGACCGAGCGCCAGGACGAGGGCGAGCAGATGCGCCAGTTGGCCAAGCGGATCTCGCTCACCCAGCCGGCGCCGATCCAGGTCGACTCCACCGAGCCCGATGTCATCGACACGGCCCTGCGCCAGATCCCGGGCCGCGCGATCGTCAACTCGATCAACCTCGAGGCCGGCCGGGCCAAGCTCGACCAGGTCGTCCCGATCGCCCGCGCCCACGGCGCAGCGCTGATCGCGCTCACGATCGACGAGGTCGGCATGGCGAAGACGGCCGAGCGCAAGCTCGAGATCGCACAGCGACTCAAGCAGCTCTGCTGCGATGAGCACGGGCTCGACCCGGAGACGCTGATCTTCGACTGCCTCACGTTCACGCTGACGACGGGCGACGAGGAATGGCGGCCCTCGGCGGTCGAGACGATCGAGGGGATCCGCCGGATCAAGACGGAGATCCCCGGCGTCAAGACCTCGCTCGGGGTCAGCAACGTCTCGTTCGGCGTCGGGCTCCCGGCCCGCAGCGCGCTCAACAGCGTTTTCCTGCACCACTGCGTCGAGGCCGGACTCGATCTCGCCATGGTCAACCCCAACCACATCACGCCGTATCCCGAGATCCCCGAGCTCGAGCGGGAACTCGCCGACGACCTCGTGTTGAACCGCCGCGAGGACGCACTCGAGCGGTTCATCGCGCACTTCGAGGCCAAGGGCGTGAGCGAGGACGAGGGCCAGCAGACCGACCCGACCGAGGGCATGGAGCCCGAGGAGGCCCTCCACTTCCACATCCTGCGCCGCAAGCGCGAGGGCGTTGAGGACCAGATCGATCGCAGCGTCGAGAAGATCGGCGCCGTGCCGACGCTCAACGGCGTGCTGCTGCCGGCTATGAAGGAGGTGGGCGACAAATTCGGCGCCGGCGAGCTGATCCTCCCCTTCGTCCTGCAGTCGGCGGAGGTGATGAAGCGCGCCGTCGCCCGGCTCGAGAACTACCTCGACAAGATCGAGGGCTACACGAAGGGAACGGTGGTGATCGCGACCGTGTTCGGCGACGTGCACGACATCGGCAAGTCGCTCGTCAACACGATCCTCACCAACAACGGCTACACCGTCGTCGACCTCGGCAAGCAGGTTCCGATCTCGACCATCCTCGACGCCGCGGTCGAGCACGAGGCCACCGCGATCGGGCTGAGCGCGCTGCTCGTCTCGACCTCGAAGCAGATGCCGCTGTGCGTGCAGGAGCTGCACGAGCGCGGTCTCGACTTCCCGGTCCTCATCGGTGGCGCGGCGATCAACCGCAACTTCGGGCTGCGCATCCTCTATCCCAAGGGGGCGGACTCCGACGAGGTCTACGCGCCTGGCGTGTTCTTCTGCAAGGACGCGTTCGAGGGGCTCGCGAAGATGGACGAGCTGATCGACGCCGACGCCCGCGAGGCGCTCGTGGCCAAGACGCGCGAGGCGGCCCGGACGCTGCGTGAGAAGCCGGAGGCCGTCGACGACGGTCCGCCGGTGACCGACACCTCCGTGCGCAGCGCCGCCAGGACCGACACCCCGGTCCCCGAGCCCCCGTTCTGGGGCGTCCGCGAGCTCGACGTGCCGCTGGAGGAGGTCTACCACCACCTCGACACCCATGTGCTGTTCAAGCTCCACTGGGGCGGTCGCGGCGTCAAGGGCGAGGAGTGGCGCAAGCTGCTGGCCGAGGACTTCCAGCCGCGACTGGAGCGCATGTGGCGGGAGCAGGGCTACCTGCAGCCGCGGGCCGTGCTCGGCTACTACCCCTGCAACTCCGATGGCAACGAGCTGATCGTCTGGGATCCCGAGGCTCCCGGCGAGCGCGAGCTCGAGCGCCTCGTGTTCCCGCGCCAGCCCAAGCACGACCGGATCTGCCTGGCCGACTTCTATCGGCCGGTCGGGGCCGGCGTCGACGTCTTGGCGCTGCAGGCGGTCACCGCCGGCGACGAGGTGACCGACCTGATGGCGCAGCTCGAGCAGGAGGGCGAGTTCGCCGAGCAGCTGTTCGTTCACGGCCTCGGCGTGCAGACCGCGGAGGGGATGGCCGAATGGCTGCACGCGCGCGTGCGCCGCGAGCTCGGCATCGCCCCGACCCAGGGCCGGCGCTATTCCTGGGGCTATCCCGCCTGCCCCGAGCAGTCCGAGCACGAGAAGGTCTTCCGGCTGCTGAACGCGCCGTCGATCGGGCTGCGGCTGTCGGGCGGCTACGCGGTCGAGCCCGAGCAGTCGACGCTCGCCATCGTCGCCCATCACCCCGAGGCGGTGTACTTCGGCATGAGGTCGGGGTTCCTGCCCAAGACGCCCAGGCAGGCATCAGACGAGCTCGTCGCCGGCACCGAGAAGGATCCGGCGCTGCTCGCCGAGCTGCCCGACGCCGACCCCACGCTGCCCACCGATCCGGACCCGGCGGGCGAGGGCGAGCCGGCGATGGCCGGCACGTAGCTCAGTACCGGGCGAGCAGCTCCCGATAGGCCTCCATGTAGGCCTGAGCGATCGCCTCCCAGCCCATCGCCGGGGCCACCCGGGCCCGAGCGCGGGCGCCGATGGATTCGAGCCGGGCCGGGTCGGCGAGCATCCGGATGACGGTCTGCGCCAGCGACGTCGCGCTGCTCTCACGCGCGATCAGCCCCGGGTCGAGCGGGGCCAGCAGCTCCGGCGTGGCCCCGGCCGGCGTGCCGATCACCGGCGTGCCACAGGCCAGTGCCTCGGCGGTGCTGAGCCCAAAGCCCTCGAGCCTCGCGGTCGGCACGACGACGAGGGTGGCGCGGCGGTACCAGTCGACGAGCTCGGCGTCGGACACCCGCCCGAGGAACCGCACCCGCTCCGCGACCCGCAACCGGTCCGCCAGCCGCGTCAGCTCTCCCGCCAGCTCCCCGGTGCCGGCGACGACGAGCATGCTGCGGGATGCGCCTGCAGCAGCTCGGGCATCGCCGCGACCAACGCAGCCACCCCGGTGCGCGGTGTCAGCCGCCGGGCGGTGAAGACCACCGGCGCCCGTGTCCCGGCCCGGGCGACGGCCGGGTCAGGGGCGAACCGGGCCAGGTCGACTCCGCCGGCCAGCAGCCTGGAGCGGGCACCCACGGCCGCGTTCAGCTCGGCGAGCTCGCCGCGCATGAACTCACTCAGCACGAATGTCCCCGCCGCCCGGCCGACGACGAGCTGCTCGCCGGTGCGCACGGCGGCGACCGCGGGCTGCTGCACGACGCGGGGGAGCCGGTAGGTGTCCTGGCGCTCGTCGAGCAGCTCGCGCCACATCGGGGCGTGGAACGTGTACAGGAAACGCTCGCCGCTCAACGCAAGCGGCAGTGCGGTCACGGAGAAGTGGGCGTGCACGACGGTGTCCGGACCGCGCAGCGTGCGGATCGGTCCGAGCACCCCGCGAGCGGCGTAGAACGGATAGGCGGCGCCGAACAGGGGGTTGCGCTTGGAGGGCACCGCGTGGCGCACGATGGACACCCCGTCGGGCGCGCGCTCGATCCGCGGCGCGGCACCGTCCACCCGTTTGGCCAGGATGACGGTGTCGCATCCCGCCGCGACCAGCGCCCCGGCCAGCTCGCGCACGTACCGCGGCAGCCCTCCGACCGCGTCCGGCGTGACCGTGTTGCCGACCAGGACGACCCTCACCGCGCATCACCGGCCCCAACCCGCCCCCCGAATGCCGCCGCGGCCCAGGCCGGCCAGCGAGCATCCCACCCGTTGTCGGCCAGCCACTGCCGGCGCGACGCGCGGCGCCCCGCCTCGCCGTCGGCAGCCTGGGCGACGGCGAGCGCGAACTCGACCGCTGTGCCCGCCTCGGTCACGCCGGCGCCGGCGACATGCTCGCGCGGGCCGAGCGCCCCCGGCGTCGCCACGATCGGGCGCTCCCGGGACGCGTAGTCGTAGAGCTTCATCGAGTCCTGTCCGCTCGTCAGTGGTGCGCGGTGCGGCGCGATCAGGACGCGGGCGCGGTCGAGCACGGCCGCGAGCGCCGTGCGCTCGACCGGCCCGGACAACCGCATCCGGCCACCCGAGGCGGCGAGGGCCGCGCGCAGCTCCGGCCCCGGCGCGTCGCCCGCGCCGGCGTACTGGCACTGGCCGTAGAGCTCGACCGACCAGCCGTCGAGCCGATCGAGCGCCGCGAGCAGGAAGGTGGCATCGAAGCGCTCCGACAGGGTTCCCGCGTAGACCATCCGCAGCGCGTCGGGCAGCGGCCGCACGGGCGCGTCGAGGAGCTCACGGGCTGCGCCGTTGCGCACCACGATGACCGCGGCTCCGGCGAACGCCGGCACGAGCTCCGGCGCAGCGACGATCACCGTGTCGGCCTCGGCGGCGATCCGGCGCAGCAATGCCTCGACCGGGCCGGCTCGGCCCGGAATCAGGCGCGCCCAGTCATCGGCGCAGTCGAACACGCGGCGCATCGCCGGGGCGGCCGCGACCGCCGGCCACTGCCACGGCTGCGTCGCGACCACCACGGCCCGCGGCGCCTCCGCGAGGTGGCGCAGCGTCCTCTGCAGCCGCAGCGCGTCGAGCCGCTGGGCGAGCGCGGAGCGGTGGCCGGGGACGAGCGTCGCCTGCCCGAGTACGTGGAGTTGCGGGGCGGCCGGGCGCGGGAGGGCGCGCAGCCGGGTCAGCCAGGCCCGGCGCGATGCCCGAGCGAAGAGCGCCCGCGCATCGAGCGCGCGCTCGACGAACACCACCTCATGTCCGGCCGCCGCCGCGCTCGCCGCGACCGCGTGCTCTCTGCGGATGCTGGGCGACCAGGCGCTCTTCGAGCAGATGATCAGCGGGCGGGCGCTCATGCGCGCAGCTGCTCCAGCAGATCCTCGACCACGCGGGCCGAGCGGGCCCAGGTCGCCTTCCCGGCGTGGGCCCGGGCCGCCCGCGACATCGCGGCACGGACGCCCGACTGCTCGAGCGCGTCGAGCGCCGCCGCTGCCGACGCGGCGTCGCGGGCCACCGCCCAGCCGGTGCGGCCGGGCACGATCGTCTCCGGGAGGCCACCCTCAGCGGCCACGATCACCGGTGATCCGGCGGCCTGGGCCTCGAGCGAGACCAGACCGAGCGGCTCAGCCCGCGCCATGGAGAGCGTGGCCTGCGCGGCGGCATAGGCCCGGGCCAGCTCGTGGTCGCTGACCGCAACACGGATCTCGAGCGCCACCCCGAGCTCCCGGGCCAGCGCCTGCAGGCGGCCGGCCTCGTGGGCGTCGGCCCGTGGCGCCACGACGAGCACGGGCCATCCGCGAGCGGCCCGGCCGGCGGCGGCGATCACGATGTCGTGGCCCTTGCTCGGGATCAGCGTGCCCACCGACAGGACGTGGGTCGGTTCCGCCGGCGCCACCGCGCGGCACAGATCCGCGGCGCCGAGCGGGATCACACCCGCGGGGCGCCCGTAGGCCCGCTCGATCGCGGTCGCGCTGTAGGCCGAGTTGGTGACCACGCGCGTCGCGCGGCCACAGGCGCGCCGGTCGAGCGCGCGCTCGGCCGCGTACAGGGGCGCGTAGACGGGGCGCGTGGCCGGATTGCGCGAGGCCCGTGCCGCCGGCTCGGCGTCGACCCGGCGCGGCTCGTCGCAGAAGTACAGCGAGGGCGGCAGCCGGCTCAGCAGCGCCGGCGGCGTCTGCAGGTACCGGCACGGATTCGCGTACACAACGTCGGGCGCGAGCGCGCTGACGCGGGCGGCGATCGCACGCCAAACCCGCACGAGCGCACCGAGATCGAGATAGCGAAGCGGCACCCTGAGGGGCCGGGCCACCCGTGGCGCGACGGGCCGCAGCGCGATCACGTGCGCGTCGGCGCGGATCGGTTCGGCCGTCGACGGGCACAGCTCCACCACCTCGGCCTCAAAGCGGGCGAGATGCTCGGCGAGCCGGCGGTGCGCCCCGCCGGCCTGCAGGTTGTGGATCACGGCAACCCGAAGCACGGCTCCACCAGCCGGTGATCGAGGGACTGCGGGCGGCTCTGGACGGAGTGGGTCATGCTGATCGCGTCACCGTAGCGGTGGCGCATCA
>CAVOWC010000003.1:0-85911 GCA_963700025.1 uncultured Solirubrobacteraceae bacterium
GCGGCCGCCGGCTGCTCGCCGAGCTGGACTTCCCCGAGCCGTGGCTCGGTCACGTCCGGGCGAGCGTCGAGCTGATCGACGATCTCGACCGGCGGATCGGCGAGATCGAGCGCTGGCTGCAGCGCTCCGGCGCCGATCACCGCTACATCCCGTTGGTGATGACCGCGCCGGGGATCGGCTGGGTCACCGGCTTCACGATCGCCGCCGAGATCGGCGACATCAGCCGCTTCTCCTCGCCGGTCAAGCTGACCGGCTACACCGGCCTGTGCCCGCGCATGAACCAGTCCGGCGAGGTCGACCGCCGCGGCCCGATCTCCAAGCACGGCCCCAGATATCTGCGCTGGGGGCTGATGGAAGCCGCGATCCACGCCTCCGCACACCCGCTCTACAAGGAGCGCTACCAGCGCACCAAGCGCCGCCTCGGCCGCCAGCGCGGCGCGAAAGTCGCGCAGATCGAGCTCGCTCCGCAAGCTCACCGAGGCGATCTGGTCCATGCTGACCCGCAACCAACCGTTCAAGCCCTTCGCTCCGGAAGGCGCCATTTCTCGCCTGACTGCCTGACAGTCCCTAATTGACATGCGCCGCCGGAGCGAGCCCCGATAACACCTGGTCCTCGAAGTTCGATGAAGCGATAGAGACATGGGCACTGCTCCACACCATCACCCCCAACCCGCCCGCGCACCGTGACAACCTCCCTGCCAGGTTCACGCTGTCGCGTCAAGCGCCATCAGCCCTCCTGTTCACTCCAGTGCACTTGCTGAGGCGCTTGACACAGCCTGGCTCAGCCCGGCGATCACCAATGAAGATGTCACGAGACTGACATCAACCAGGCGAGGGACTTGACACCGGGCCCTCGTTCATAGAGGCGAGGAGCAGGTGAGTCCGCGTTGATCGCAAGAGACCTGCTCTCGGCTGGACGCGGTACTCGGCGGGCTGTGTCGCTCGGGATTCTTCAATGGCCCCTCTGAGCGCGTTCGACGGTGGGACCGACGGCGTCGCACAAGAGAATGCTCAGCGGATGTTGCGACTGTGCGTGTGGTCAGCCAGTTCGTCGACTGCGCGAGACGAGGTGCGGGCTTGCCGGTCATCCTGTGGTGTGGGGGCGCGGTCTTGCGAGACCGTTGCGTGGCTGAGGAGTCCGTCCGGGATCCCGCCGGGCGCGATTGTGTCGGTTGCGGTAGCGGTGTCCTGTCGGTCAGGGGGCGTAATGCACTGCGCGGAAGCCCCATCGGTCGGCCAGCCAGCTCGGGACGAGCGTGTTGAGCGACCGTTCGAGATCGCCGCCGATCTCGCTGTCGACCACCCACCACGACACCAGCGCGTCGACACCATCAGGGGTGCGCTTGCCCGGCGGATCGATGTACACGCATCCGAGGAGCTCCGTCTCGTCGTGGTTGAGCACCGCGTAGTTGAATGTGATGTGCGCGGAGATCTCGGCCTCGTGGCGGGCCAGGTCTTGCCGGTCGGCCTCGTAGGTCATGTTCTCCGGCGGCCATCCCCACATCTCCCCGAACCTCGCCCAGAGCGTCTCACGCGAGCCCATCACGGCGGGGTAGTCGACGTCAGCGTCGCTCTCGCGAATCGGGCGCAGATGGTGGCCGGTCGGAAGCTCGACATATTCGGGATGGACGAAGCCTTCGGGAAGCCACGACATTTCGCTTACGGTCCGGCGTGCTCGCCTGTGGCGCGCCAGGGCCGGGCGGAAGCTCGATCTCCCCGCGGCCCGCGTGTTTGCCGCACCGGTCGCACTGAAGGTCTGGGCCGATGTTGCCCCCGCAGCCGGCGTGGAGGGTGAGTCGGGGTGGGCCGCCCGGGGTGGGGTAGTGCCGGTCGCCCCATTTCATGAGCACGATCAGGGCGGGCGCGAGCTCGCGTCCCTTGTCGGTGAGGACGTACTTCGGCCGGCCGGGCCGCGCTGGGTCCGGAACGCGTTTGAGCAGCTCCTCGTCGGTCAGTCGTTTGAGCCGGTTGGTGAGGACGTTGGACGCGATCCCAAGTTTCTCCTGGAACTCCTCGAAGCGCGTTAGGCCAACGACGGCGTCGCGGAGGATCAGCAGCGTCCAGCGCTCCCCGACGACTTCGAGTGCTCGGGCGATCGAGCAGACCTGGTCTGGATAGTCGCGTTGGAGCACCGCCCTAATCGTAGCTGACTTGCTTGACAAAAGCCAAGGTCCCGGCTACGTTGCCTTGCATGACGCAAGCTAGCCGCCTCGAGGAGGAGTAATGAAACGCACGCCCCTGGTCCTGATCTCACTGCTGCTGGCGGCGTTTGTGATCAATCTCGACACGACGATCGTCAACGTCGCGCTGCCGTCGCTCGTGCGCGAGCTGCACGCGTCCAACTCGCAACTGCAATGGGTGGTGGACGCATTCAATTTGCTGTTCGCAGGGTCGGTGCTCGCCGCGGGCAGCCTGTCTGACCGGTTCGGGCGCAAGGGAATGCTGCTCGCCGGCCTGTCGGTGTTCGGCGTGGCGAGCCTGGCGGGCGGGCTGATCGACAGCGCCGGCGCGCTGATCGCGATGCGCTCGGTGATGGGTGTCGGCGCGGCGATGGTGTTTCCCTCGACGCTGTCGCTGCTCACCAACGTGTTCACCGAGCGGGGCGAGCGCGCCCGGGCGATTGGCTTGTGGGGCGCGATCACGGGCGTGGCGATCGCGCTCGGACCGATCGTCGGCGGCTGGCTGCTCGAGCTCTCCGACTGGCGCAGCATCTTCTTCGCGATGGTGCCGATCGCCGCGCTCGCCGGCCTCCTGGTCAGCCGCTACGTTCCGACCTCGCGTGACCCGCACGCGCCTCGCACCGACCGGGCCGGATTTGCGCTGTCGACCGCAACAATCGGGCTGCTCGTCTACACGATCATCGAGGCCCCGAACGACGGTTGGGGCAGCGCGCGGACGCTCGGCAGCTTCGCGCTCACGGCAGTGCTGGCGGCGGCGTTCGTGGCCTGGGAGCGGCACACGGAGCAGCCGATGCTCGACGTGAGCCTGTTCGGCAACCCGCGGTTCACCGCCGCGAGCGCCTCGGTCGCGATCTCGTTCTTCGCGCTGTCCGGGTTCATCTTCCTGGCCACCCAGATGTTCCAATTCCTCAAGGGCTACGGGCCGCTGTCGACCGGAGTGCGGCTGCTGCCGGTCGCGTCATTCGTCGCGATCTCCTCGATCGTCGGCACCAAGCTGGCCGTCCGGTTCGGCACGAAGCTGGTCGTTGCCTCGGGGCTGTTCTCGATGGCCGCGTTCTACCTGTGGGTGTCGACCTCATCAGTCACGACCGGCTACGGGACGATCGCCGCCCAGATGGTCGTGCTCGGGACGGGGATGGGCCTCACCAGCGCGCCCGCGACCGAGGCAATCATGGGCGTCGTCCCGAAAGCGAAGGCCGGCGTCGGGTCAGCGGTCAACGACGCCACGCGCCTCTTGGGCGGCACACTCGGCGTCGCCGTGATCGGCAGCGTCTATGCGTCGCTGTACGCCAGCCGGCTCACCAGCGCGCTCCCCGCCGGGCTGCCTGCCAGCGTCGCGCGGACCGCGCACGCATCCGTCGGTGCCGCGCTCACCGTCGCAGACAAGCTGACCCACGCCGGCCACCCGCTACTCGCGCCAGCCATCCACAACGCCGCCAACTCGGCCTTCTTCCACGGCTTCCACGCGGCCAACTACGTCGCCGCGGGCGTCGCCGCCGCAGGCGCCGTGATGGCGCTGGCGCTGCTGCCCGCCCAACCAACGACCAGCCGCGACGACACGCCAGAGATGCCGGCACTAGGCACGCCCGCCACCGCCGCAGCGCACAGCTGACCCCAGCCCAACCGACAGGAGACAGAACACCATGGCAACCCGCAACCCACGCCGGCGTAACAGGTGCCGGCTCCGGGATCGGCCGGGCGAGCGGGTTTTGAGCTGGTTAGCCCCGGCCAGCCAGGCGCCGCCAACGTCGAGGCCGCCCTTGAGCGCAACCGCGCCTTCGCCGCCGCCAGCGGGCATGAAGGCGCTGTCGTCTTCCCAACCTGAGCCTGTTCGTGATCACGTACCTCGATCGGCGCGTCGACCCCGCGCACTTCCTCGGCCTCGGCCTCAGCGACGCGATGGTCCTCCGCAACGTCGGCGGGCGGGTCACCCCCGAGGTGATCAACGATGTCGCCTTCATCGGCCAGCTCGCCGAGAACGTCCTGCCCGACGGCCCGCTGTTCGAGGTCGCCGTGATCCACCACACGCAGTGCGGAACTGGCGCGCTCGCCGACGACACCTTCCGCCACCGCTACGCACAGCGGATCGGCGCCGAAGAATCGACCCTGCACGACCAGGCGGTACTCGATCCGCGGCGACCGTCAGGAGCGATGTCGAGCGCCTACACTCCGCACCCGCGATCCCCGCGCGCGTGACCGTCTCCGGGCACGTCTACGACGTCGTTACCGGACTGGTGCGGGCCGTCACGGCGGCTCGATAATAGCCAGACCACCGACACCCTCGAGCGGCACATCACATCCCCAACGCTCGTCATCAGAAGCCGGACCGCCGCCAGACTCCCCTACGAGTTCAAAGCCGATACGCGGATCGCGTAGCCCAATCAGCGATCGGTCTCCCGCTCGGAAGCCTGCCGTCGATCACGAGAGAGACCTGCTCTGCGAGTACCACGAGCGTCTCGGCCGTGATGCCGACTTCCCTGCCTTGCGCGGAAAGCGCGCCTCGTCGCAGAAGCCGATCCACCAGCGCACGCTGCCAGCCGCGGCGGCCAGGCGTCTCGCAACCGAAGGCGCTACGAATATTCGTGCTGCCGTGCCGCGGCCTGTCCTCGGGAGTTTCAGCGTCGCGACCGCTCCGGCATGTCGGTCCTGCTTGCACGGGTCCAATCGAGCGTGCGCGGCGATCGCGAGGGTGGCGCACTGATCGTCCGGCGCCGGGGATCGGCGCGATCGTCCGTCGGACGCGACGGGGTCCGCGAACCGCGATCCTTTGACCGGAACAATCGAATTGTGCGGAGGTCATTGTGAGCAGTAGCGGTGGTATTGAGATTCCTTCGTCGTCGGGGCTCGCGCTCGCGGGCACGGTGGCGCTGGTGACGGGCGCCTCGAGCGGGATCGGAGCTGCGACGGCGGTGGCGCTCGGGCAGCACGGGGCGCGGGTCGTGCTCGTGGCTCGTCGGAAGGACCGTCTCGATGCGGTGGGGGCCAGGATCCGCGAGCAGGGATCTGATGCGCTGGTGCTGGAGGCCGACATCAGCGATCGAGATCAGGCAACTGCTGCGGTCGAGCGGGCGGTCGCGGAGTTCGGACGGCTCGATACGCTGGTCAATAACGCGGGGATCATGCTTCTGGGCCCGGCGTTGGGCAGCTCCATCGAGGATTGGGAGCGGATGGTCTCCCTTAACGTGCTGGGTTCGCTCTACGTTACCCACGCTGCGCTTCCGCACCTTGTGAGCGCCGCTGAGGATGCACCGCGCCGGGTCGCGGATCTGGTCAATATCAGCTCCACAGCCGGGCGTATCGCGCGGCCGGGCGCTGGGGTTTACGCGCTTACGAAGTTCGGGTTTGTCGCGTTCTCAGAATCGCTTCGCCAGGAGCTGATCGCGCGCAGAGTGCGGGTTAGTGTCGTCGAGCCCGGCACGGTCGACACGGAGCTCGTCTCACATGTCCGCGAGGACATCCGGCAAGCGGCTCAGAGCCAGGTTGGGTCGATCGAGCCCCTGCTCCCGGAGGACATCGCTGAGGCGGTCGCTCACATCGTGAGCCGCGACCGGCGGGTGGCTATCAACGAAGTGCTCGTCCGCGCGGCCGAGCAGACCTGGTAGTCGACGTTCTTCGTCTGTCGCCATCCGGTGCGACTGGTCCGCCGCGGCGGTCGGGCGACCTAGGCCGGGCCGGACGCAAAGAGGAATGGTCCGTCTGTGAGCGCGGTTGTAAGCGCGAGCCGGTGCGTGCGACGCACTCGGCATGGTCCAGCGCACGTTGCCGGGTGTCCATCCGAGTTGGCGCGCCCCGACGCCTCCAGGGCAGCCCAAGACGCGGTCGGCGCGTGTCCGCGGGGGCGATCGTCGCGGTCAGCTCGCGTCGCGGCGGGCTCGGGCGATCTCGCGGTAGATCGTCGCACGGCTGACCGACACCAACTCGGCGAGCTCAGCGATCGTGTGCTCGCCGGTCCGGGCGAGCGCGAGGACGTGAGCGCGCTGGCGGGCGCTCAGCTTGGGCGCCTTGCCCTTCAGCCGGCCGTTAGCCCGCGCGACCGCCATCCCCTCGCGAGTCCGCATCCTCAGCAAATCAACCTCGAACTCAGCAAACGTCGCCAGGATGTTGAAGAACATCTTGCCCATCGGATCGCTCGGGTCATAGACCGTCCCGCCGATCGACAGCCGCACCCCGCCCGCGGCCAGCGAATCGCCGATCGCCCGCGCGTCCGGGACAGATCGCGCGAGCCGGTCGAGCTTGGGCACCACGAGCGTGTCGCCCCGGCGGACCGCGGCCAGCGCCTGTTGGAGGCCGGGGCGCCGGCGGTTGCGGCCGGTCATGCCGTGATCGAGATACACCCGCTCTTCGCTGACCCCGAGCTGGCGCAGCGTGTGGCGCTGGGCGGCGAGGTCCTGCCTATCAGTCGAGCAGCGGGCGTAGCCGATCAGGACCCAGCCGCCGACGAGGATGGCGGGACCGGCTCGCCGCGGACAGAGCGCGCGTATCCCAACCTGATCTACTACAACGAGGTCGACCGAGGCGGGCACTTCGCCGCCTGGCAAGAGCCACAGCTGTTCTCCGAAGAGCTCCGTGCGGCGTTCCGGTCGCTGCGCTAGAAGACGATGTTCGAGCGGTTGCATATGCCTCCGTTCGCCGGGGCGGCCGAGTGGCTCAACTCAGAGCCACTCGGTCCCGCCGAGCTCCGCGGCCACGTCGTCCTGGTGAACTTCTGGACGCTGACATGCATCAACTGGCTGCGCCAGGAACCGTACGTCCGCGCGTGGTCACAGGCATACCGGGACGACGGGCTGATCGTGATCGGCGCCCACACGCCGGAGTTCTCGTTCGAGCACGAGATCGACCGCATCCGGCAGGCGACAAGCGAGCGAGAGATCGACTACCCGGTCGCGGTTGACAGCAACTACGCGATCTGGAGCGCCTTTGCCAACAACTACTGGCCGGCGCTGTACTTCATCGACAAGGAGGGGATCATCCGCGATGAGCACTTCGGTGAAGGGCGCTACGAGCAATCCGAGCGCCTGATCCAGCAGCTGCTAGGAGTCGAGCGCGGGCTCGTGCCCGTCGAAGGGGTGGGCGTCGAAGCGCCAGCCGACTGGGACCATGTGCGCACACCCGAGACCTATCTCGGGTACGGGCGCAGCGAACGGTTCTCCTCAGCCGACGGCGCGGCGTTCGACGAACCCCACGCCTATGAGCTCCCCGAGTGGCTGCGCGTCAACCACTGGGGCCTCGACGGCGAGTGGACGATCGGGCGTGAGAACGTCGCGCTCGAACAGCCCGGCGGGAGCATCGCCTACCGCTTCCACGCCCGCGACGCACACGTCGTACTGTCCTCCCGAGCGCGAGAGCCGATTGCCTTTCGTGTGCTCCTCGACGGTAAGGCGCCGGGCCCGTCACACGGCGTCGACGTCGACGAGGACGGGAACGGGCTGCTCCGGGACGGTCGCCTGTACCAACTCGCGCGCCAGCACGGCGCGGTCCGCGAGCGGACGATTCATGTGACATTCCTCGAGCACGGCGCAGAGGCATATGCGTTCACGTTCGGGTAGCCGGCGATCACGACTTAGTTTGCCCAGACCTGCTCGCTACGGGGCGAAGGCATTGTTGGCAATCACTGCTCTCGTTAGCGCGGATACCGCGCACAGGGGCCCTCGGCGAATTAGCACGGCTTGAGCTAACGGTGGGAGTATGTGATGGCGCCCGGCGGAGCCAGGCCGCATGGTCGGCGAGCCCGCCCGCGGCGTCGCGGTGCGTGGCTGCTTCGTCGCCGGACCAGTCAGGGATCTGAGACTGCCGCAATAGGCGTGCAGGAGTCACGGTCGGGCCGGCTCGGCGATGGTCGACCTAAACGCTCGCGTTTGCGGCATGGCCTCGAGCGATTCGGGAGCAGAGGTGCCCCGACGCTCGCAGCGAGCTACCGGCGCGGGCGGGGTGCTTAATAGTGCTTTGTTAGGTGATCACTCTGTTTGTGTGGCGGGGTGAAGGACGAGCTGGTCTAGATTGACGGACTGCTGGCAAATGGAGCAGCGGCCGGCCCAACACTTGAAGAGCGGCTGGAACAGGAAGACTGCCTGCGGCAGGGTCAGGCCGGCCGCGGGTGATTTGGGTGCAGCCGCTCCAGGGTCAGAAAGCCGTGCGCGGCGGTCACCAGTGCGGTGTGGTGATACCAGCCGAGCCATGAGCGTCCTTCATAGTGGTCAAGACCGAGTTCGCCCTTGAGCTGCTTGTAGTCCAGCTCGATCTTCCAACGCATCGGCGCGCTTGGCGCGCCGCTCCGGGGGCGTGTCGAGCGGGGAGGTTGCTGATCCAGTAGTCCAGCGGCTTGCTCGCGCCCGCGGGCCATTCGGCGATCAGCCACTCCTCGCGCGGGGGAACCTCGGCGCTCTCGCGCCACCCGCTCCATCGCTGGTCTCCAGCCAGCCGTGCGCGGCGTGAACGCGCAGCGAAGATAAAGCGCGAGGTCACCGGCTGGCCGTCGGGCCCGTCGCGGAAGGTCAGCGTCTGCGCCTGTTCGGGGCCCAGTGTGGCGATCAGGTCCTCGATCGCCTCGGGCTCGCGGTCCGCGCGGGGCTTGGACGGCGATGGCCCCAGGCTGCTTGGCGCCGGCACGGCAAAGGTCGTCCTGCGCCAACACATTCGTCGCGGCGCCGACGCCAGGACGTACTCGGTTCCCGCGCTATGCAGCCGTTCACGTAGCTCGATGTTGTCGCCGTAGGCCTCATCGCCCAGCACAGGCGCCTTCGCGCCCCCAGCCCGCGGCCTGCTCGACAAGCCCCACCCCGAGCTGTGGCTTGGTCGTGAAACGCCACCGGGTCGGGGATCCTGGCCTTGCGCCGCCGCTTAGCGTCGTCACACCACTCCTCGGGCAGATACAGCGCCCACCCCAACGGCACACGTCCCGCACGCCGACGGCGTGCAGCGACACCCCCAGCTGGCAGTTGCCGATCTTCCCCAGCGACCCCGAGTACTGACGCTTGACTCCGGGCGAGCTCTTGCCATCCTTGATGAACCCCGTGTCGTCCAGCACCCACGCCTCGACGCCGATCTGCGGCGTCACGCGCTCGGCGACCGCGCGCACGACCCGCCCGGGTCCCAGCGACTGACCGCGATGAACTGCTGCAAGCTCTGGTAGTCAGCCTCCCCGCCCAAGCGCGCGACCATCGGCTCCAACGACTTACGCGGACCCTGCTCTAACAACCCACGCAGATACAGCCCGCCGTTGACCATGTGCACCGGCCGGTTCATCGCCCGCGCCAGCACCGACCTCCCGAAGGCATCCAAGCGTCCGCCACCTCCAACGGCCCATCCTCCTGCATCTCCACGTCCACCACCACAGCTTCGTCACCGCGGCCCCCTCGCGTCTCGACTCAGCCCAACCGCGAGAAGGGTTCGCCACCACACGACGAATCCTACAAAACCGTAACAAAGCACTACTAGGTCGACAAACAACGCCGGCGTAGAGGCTCCTTGGCCATCTAAGCGCCTCCACGGCGCTTAGATGAACAACAAGCGTGATCCCGGCGGCAGTTTGTCGACTTGCGCACCGTCACACGTGGCGTGGCCGCCCCTCTTCCCCAGTCGCCGTTCCCGGCCGGGCCCAGCAGGCGGGCCGGATCGCCGTGCACACCGCCCCGGCCCCCGCGATCCCGCTATGAGCACAAACCCTGGTTGGCGCGCTCGACCCCAGACCGCGGCCCAAGCGCACGAACAGCCCCGCCTTGAGGTGCCGGACCTGCGCATGATCGCCGTCGCGGGTCCGCGTATCGACGCGGCCGGCCTACCACGAGCGGCGGGTCTCGAGGTTCGTGGCTAGCCACCACGATGGAGCTCGTCACCGCCCGGCGCCCCTTGTCTCCTTCCCACTCGCCGGCCACTTCGAGCAGCGACTCCACGTCCGCCACCGCCTCGAACGCCACGGCGCCCGAACCTCCGTCGAGTACGTCGATGTGACACCCGACGGCCTGGCCGAGACTGTGGCCGGCCTGCTGGCGGCACCCGTCGATTACCGCACCATCCCAGCCGATGGCGCCAAGCGAGCGGCAGCGCTGATCGCGGACCTGCTCTGAGGCCGGTGATTCGCCTGGCGCGCGGATAGGCTGGCCGGTGTGCGGATCAGAGGCCTTGCCGATCTGGGAGAGCAGCCACGAGCAGCTACCAGCTCCGTGCGGCGCATCGAGGCGACTGACGGCAGTGCGTATGGTCTTGGGATGCCCGATTCAGATCCGCGCTTTCGCTCGCTGGTCCGTTCATCGCTGTCCCGCGGACGCCGCTCTTCCGCGGCGCTCGGCGTTGTCGCGCTCGCCCTCGGCTTGGCCGCATGTGGCGGAGGCAGCACGCGGGTTGCGAGCACAACCCAAGGACAAACGTCGCCGAGCACCGCCACGACGACCACCGCGCCGCCCAGCAAGGCGCCCGCGACCCGCAGGCCCCGCAAGTCTCACACCACGTCCACAAAGGCCGCGGCACCGAGCCACACGACGGCAACGACCCCGGCCCCGAGCGCCGCATCCACCACCCACAAGACCACGAGCAGCGGTGGCACACCAACGACTACCCATACCACCACGCGGACGACGAGCTCGCCTCGGCCGGCCGGCGCGACCCTCGTCTATACCCCCCCGATCCGCGCGACGTTCACGGGTGAGAACCATGCGCCGACGGTGAACCGGGCCTGGACCTACTCGATCACCGTCGCAGACGCGAAGGGACACCCGATGTCGGGGACGGTGGACATCGAGTTCGCGCTGGCCGGTCAGGTGGTCGGCCATGAGACACCGCCGACCCACCCGATCAGGAACGGCCGTTGGCACGACACGCTCAAGTTCCCCGCCCCATCGGTTGGCGTGCCGCTCAATGTTCAAGCGGTGGTCCACACGAGCCTCGGCTCGCGCACGCTCGACTGGGCGGTCAAGGTCCAGCATTAGCCTCCCCGCGAGGTGGCGGGCCGCACAGGGCGGCCCGCCACCCGACTGTCTGGTGCCGTCTGTCCTAGGGGTGACCGATGTGCGTGGTCAGACCGAACCCATACGGGAACAGCGGGTCGTAATGCCGGTCGCCGACGTTGATCGGCTCCTGCGCGAGCGTCCGCGGCCAGGACACCGGCAGCTTGCCGGTGAATGGCCGTGTGCCGAAGAGATCGTCGGCGACGCCCGCGCCCTCGCTGCCGGGGAGCCATGACGCCACGATCGCGTCACTTTCGCCCAACTGCTTCGGGTCGAGGATCAACGGGCGCCCGGACACGATCACGAGGACGCACCGTTTCGCCGCGGCGCAGACCCTGTCCACGGCCGCCTTGTCCGCGGAGGAGAGCTGCATGTCCTTGACCGGTCGCGGCACGCCATGGTCACCTGGGTCAGACGACCATTGCGGGCCGAAGACGTCACCGAAGCCCTCCGCGTACGGTGTCTCGCCGACCACGACAACGCCGACGGCATTGCGTGGGATCGGCGCCGAGGCATCCTCGCTGTAGGTCACGTTGCCGCGAGCCGATTGGCGGATGCCGTCGAGGATCGTCGTCCCCGGGATCTTGTTCGTCGAGCCGCCCTGCCAGGTCAGCGTCCACCCGCCGGCCTGGTTGCCGATGTTGTCGGCGTTCGAACCCGCGACATAGACGTCGCGACGGCCCCGGATCGGCAGCGCGTGCCGGGAGTCCTTGAGCAGCACCTGCGACTCGGCGGCGGCGCGGCGAGCCAGCGCGTGATGCGCCGGCGAGCCGACCTGATTGATGTAGCGCCGGTCCGTGAACGGGTGGTCGAACAGCCCCAGCTCGAACTTCGCGGTCAGGATGCGGCTGACGGCGTCGTTGATCCGCGCTGTCGAGACCTGGCCGGAGTTGACCAGGTCGGTCAAGGTCGCCTCGAACTGCTCGAAGTTCTGCGGCTGCATGAACATGTCAATGCCGGCGTTCACGCCCGCCTCCACGCCGCTGCGCGAAGGTGTACGTCTTGGGGTTGATGTGATCGATGCCGTTGTAATCGGAGATCACGAACCCGTCGAAGCCCATCTTCTGCTTCAGCCAGCCCGTGACCAGGTCGCGGTTGGCGTGCATGTTGATCCGGTTGCCGAGCCCATCCTCGGTCCAGTCGACATCCGAGTACGACGGCATCACGGCCCCCACGTGGTGGACGCGCACCGCAGTCACGTACGGCGACAGGGCGAGCCGGGCGAACGTGGCGTGATCGACCTCGTCGACGCCCTGGTCGATCGGGTAGTTGCCGGTCGTCTGCAGATCGACCCGGTGCCGTAGGTGGTGAGGCCGTCGCCGGCGAAGTGCTTGGCGGTCGCCAGCACCCGATCGGGATCTGACAGGTGGCCCGGCGGGCCCTGGAACCCGTCGATCGCGGTCTCCATCTCGCGCACGAGCTTCGGGTCCTCGCCGAACGACTCGTAGGTGCGACCCCAACGGTCGTCGCGCGCGACGCAGATGCACGGGGCGAACACCCACTGGGGCCCTGTGCTGCGCGTCTCCTCGGCCGTGACGTGCTCCACCTGCTGTACAAGCGCTGGATCACGAGTGGCGCCCAGTCCGATGTCGTGCGGGAACACCGTGGCGCCGTACATGTTCCCGTCGCCGTGCACGGAATCGATGCCGTAGAGCAAAGGGATGTGAAGCCGCGTCGCCAGGGCAGCACGCTGATAGCGGTCGACCATGTCGGCCCACGCCGTGGGCGTGTTGGGCGTCGGTACCGAGCCGCCCCCCGACAACAGGCTGCCCAGATTGTCCGTCGTGATCTTGGACGTGTCGGTATCCACGCTGCCGCGCTCGGCCTGCGTCATCTGGCCGATCTTCTCCGCCAGCGTCATCCGCGAGAGCAGGTCCTGGACCCGCTGGCTGGTCGGTAGCAGCGGGTCCTGGTAGGGCAGCGTGCCCGCCGTCTGCGTGCCGGGGTGCGCCGTCGCGCCGACCGTGGGCGCGGCTACCGCCACGGCAGCGAGTGCTCCGCCCCCACGGCCAGCAACCGGCTCCCGAGTGACCCGGGTAGATGCATCGTGACTCCCTCCCTCTCTGTTGGTGTGACGAGGGGCGGGACCTCCGACCGCCACGTTGGCGCGTGGCCGTCGACGGCGGATCTCAGCTCGTGGAGCCCTCCGCCCCAGCGTCGCCGTACCCTTCGCTCGCTCCGCCGAAACGTGTGCTCGGGCGAGACGAGAGCGTGCGACTCGGCAGCACTACCCTTCGTCAGCGTGCCCAAGGTCGTCGTGATCCAGCACCTCGAGCACCCGGACCTCGGGTACGTCGGGTCGCTGCGCGAAGGGGGGCTGGCCCTCGAGGAGTGCCACCCGATGAATGGCGACCCGCTTCCGGTGCTCGAGCACATCGACGGCCTGGTGGTGATGGGCGGCGTGCAATCGGTGGCCGACGGCGCCGACCCGCTGCCCGAGGAGGTCTCGCTGCTGCGCCGTGCGATCGACGCGGGCGTGCCGGTGATCGGCATCTGCCTCGGCGCACAGCTGATCGCCCACGCTGCCGGCGGAGGAGTGCGTCACACCGGCCGCAAGATCGAGTGGCGGGCGCTCTGCTTGACCGAGGCGGCCCAGGGCGACCCGCTGTTCGGGCTGCTCCCGGGCCCGGTCCCTGCATTGCATTGGAACGAGGACGTGATCGATCCGCCGCCCGAGGCGGTGGAGCTGCTCGTTCGGGGCGGAGAAGGCGCCGAGGCATTCCGGATCGGCGAGGCCGCGTGGGGTGTGCAGTACCACCCCGATGTCGACGGGGCGGCACTCGACTCGTGGTACGACCGCTTCGCCGACTACGTCGTCGACCTCGATGTCGAGGCGCTCAGGGCGGAGGACCGTCGCCGAGCGCACGACCAGGAGAGGGCCAGCGGTGCGCTGTTCGCCGCCTTCGGACGCCTCGTCGGTGAGCGCGCCCGCTTGACACGCGCGCTCAGCGAAGCGGGCGCCTCCTCGGACTGACGGTCCCTACCGCAGCGACCCGCGCGTGATCGGCACGGAGAGGAGCGCGGCGCTGTAGCGCGGGAGCGCGACCACATAGCGGCGACCCTCGCGGCGTACGGATTCCGTCACGCGGGCGCCCGTCCATCGCGCGTCCTGATCAAGGCTCTGACCGGCCAGGGTGACGCCGAAGCGGGTGCTTGGCGACGCCGCCAAGAGCCGCTCCAGCGTCCCCGCGGCGTCGCCGGGAGCTTCAGATTGACGTGGAGCGATCGCGGTCCCTTATTGATCAACAGCACGTGGAGCGTGTCGGTGCCGACCTTCACCGCCCACACCTTGAGATGGCGCGGGCTCGGGCTGCGAAGCTGCGCCGGCACCAGTCGCGCGTCGCGACCGAGCGTGCGCGCAAACAGGATCATGCCGTACAGCAACGGGCGCGCGACGAACCGAGGACCATCGAACGTGAACGGGCCGTTGATCGTGGTCTGCCGGGCGTGGAGGTGGACAGCCTGAACCCCGGCCTGCTCCAGCGCGAACACTGCGTCGGGCGCCCACAACGCTGTGGCGAACGCGTCACTCAGGCCGTCCAGCCCTCCGCAGGTGATCGAGTTGAACTCGGTCAGGACGAACGGCAGGCCGGCCTGCCGGGCCAGGACGACAGCGGGCTTGACCGATTCCGCCATTCCGACCGTGGCGTCCTCGCTGAGGATGCGGTCGACCGTCGGGTAGGCCGCGGAGCCGGGAAACGCACACGCCGAGTACGGGTAGCGGTGCCCGCTGACGGTTCGCAACCCGGGGTGCGAACGTTCCAGGAGCGTCGCGATCCACCGCCGGTCTGCGCCCGCGTTGGCCAGCGCCGGAGCGAACAACGGGACGTGCGGCGCGACACGTGAGAGCACCTTCGAGTAGCGATCGAAGTCTCGGGCGTAGCTGGCGGGAGTGATGTCCCTGGGCAACGCGTCCCCCTCGAACCGGACGGCATCCGTCGCCTGCACCCAGAAGGCCTGGCTGTAGAGGTCCGGTTCGTTCCCCACCTCGAAGCCGACGATGCTGGCCTTGGGCATCGTCGCCTCGGCCTCTGCCGCCCATAGGCCGGCGCTCCGGGGCGTTGCCGTGATCAGGTTGAGGTCGAGAATCACACGCAGTCGCAGCTCACGCACGAGTTGCGCCGTGCGGGCGACGAAGGCCACGTTCAGGTCAAACGCCCATCGCGGCAGCTTGCGCACGTTCGGGTCGAAGAAGGCGTGGTCCGATGAATCCCCTCCGATCCGCAGCACGAACGGCCCGTCGCCGGGCACGTGGAGCAGCGAGATCACTCGTCGATAGAGCGAGACATGGCGCTCGTCCACCGGCAATGTCGTGTATTCGGTGGAGAGGCCCAGGAACGAGCGGGGGATTGCGCTGAGCGGCGCCGCGCCGGCAACCGTGACCTGAGCTCGGACAGGCCCGGGGCCGTCTGGATGCGGCGCGGCGGCCGGCGCCCGAGCAGTGCTGTGCGGGGATCCGTCTCTGCGCGCCGGCGCGAGTGCCAGCACCACACCAACGAGAACGCCGATGGCGATCGCACCCACGATCCAGGCCCGCGCAGCCGTGCCACGATCGCGTCCGCTGGTCATCCGCTGAGCGATCATAGCCTCCGATGCGCCGACGGCGGGCGTCGCGCCGGCGCGCTCAGGACCCAGCAGTATGGTGCGCGCGTGGAGTGCGATTGGCTGTTCATCGACGGATCGAGCCTGATCTTTCGCGCCTATTACGGCTCACCCGCCGGCGACCGCGCGGGCGCCGGGATGCAGGTGAACGCGATCCGGGGTTTTCTCGAGCGGCTCGGGCGTCTCATCATCGAGCGTCGGCCGCGCCGGCTCGTCGTGGCTGACGATTGGGCGTGGCGTCCGGATTGGCGGGTGGATCTGATGCCGACGTACAAGTCCCATCGGGTCGAGGAGCCGGTGCCCAGCGGGTTGGCGCCCCAGATTCCCGTCATTCGCGACCTGCTCGATGGCATCGGCATCGACGTGATCGGCGTTCCCGATCACGAGGCGGAGGATGTGATCGCAACCCTGACCAGGCTCGCCCCGGGCACGGTCGAGATCGCCAGCGGTGATCGGGACCTGTTCGCGCTGGTCGAGGATCCGCGTGTACGCATCCTCTATCCGGAGAAGTCCGGGCTGACGGTGATCGACGAGGGCGAGGTGACACGCCGCTACCGAGTTCCGGGACGTCGTTACGCCGACTTCGCGATCCTGCGCGGCGACCCATCGGACGGCCTTCCCGGACTCAAGGGGGTCGGGAGCGTCACGGCGGCCGGAATGATCCGCCGGTACGGCGATATCGCCGGCGTCCTGCGCGAAAAGCAGCTGTCGGATGCCGACCGTCAGTACCTCGAGAGCGCGATGCGGGTCGTACCGCCGGTGGCCGACCTGCCCATCGCGCTCCCGTCCGGCCGACGAGATTCCTATCCCGCCGACGCGGGTGCGTTGCGGTTGCTGGCCGAGCAATATGGTGCGCAGGCGGCGTGCGAGCGTCTGTTGCGCGCCGTCGGGCGACTGGCCTGAACGAGCCGGCGTCGCGTCCCGCCCGTTTTGAGCAAGGATTCGATCACAGATGCCTCTGAGCTACACGGACTATTACGAGGTGCTGGGCGTCCCGCGCGACGCCGACGCCGACACGATCCGGCGCGCCTACCGCAAACTGGCGCGCAAGTACCACCCGGATCTGAACTCCGACGGCGACGCCGAGGAGCGCTTCAAGGAGCTCGGCGAGGCATACGAGGTTCTCTCTGACGCCGACAAGCGTGCGCGCTATGACCGCCTCGGCGCCCGTTGGCATGAAGCGGAGCACGAGGCGCCTGACGAGAGCTTCGAAGACTTCTTCGCCCACCAGGGGTTCGGCGACGGCACCCGGGCGGAGTTCGGCGACGACCTGTTCGAGGCGCTGTTCGGCGCGCGAGCCGGCCGCGCCGGCGGCCCCCTGCGCGGCCACGATCGTGAGGCGCTCCTCGAACTGTCGCTCGAGGACGCACTGGCCGGCGGCCGGCGGCGCTTGACCCTGGACGGCCGTGAGGTCAATGTCAACTTCCCCGCCGGCGTCCGTGACGCCCAGCTGATCCGCCTGGCGGGACAAGGGGGTGAGGGGCGCGATGGCGGTCCGCCCGGCGACCTGTTCCTGCGGGTCGCACTCAAGCCGCATCCGCGCTTTCGCCGCCGCGGCGATGACGACCTCGACGTTGACCTCCCGATCACTCCTTCCGAAGCGGCGCTCGGTGCGACCGTTGCGGTGCAGACCCCCACCGGCACGGCCCGGATTCGGGTCCCAGCGGGCTCGTCCAGCGGCCGGCGGCTGCGGCTCCGTTCACGCGGACTTCCCAAGCGCGGTGGCGGCAGCGGCGATCTCCACGCAATCGTCAAGATCGTCGTACCCAGGGAGCTGTCGGACCGTGAGCGCGAGCTCTACGAGCAGCTCGCCGAAAGCTCGAGCCCTGACCCGCGGGAGGTATGACCATGAACGCAGACAGGCACGCCGGTCCGGCTGGTCGAGACCTCGCCGCGGAGGAGGCGGTCGAGCTGACCGTCGTCGCCCGGCAGGCCGGGGTCAAGATCGTGCATGTGCGCCGCTACCTGGAGTTCGGGCTGTTGGAGCCGCACCCGGCCGCGACCGCCGAAGCCCCACGCTTCGACCCGAGCAGCGCCGCACGGGTGGCGCGGGCGGAGCGCCTACGGCGGGACCTCGGGCTCAATTATGCGGGCGCCGTGCTCGTGTGCGAGCTCCTCGACCGGATCGGCGAGCTCGAGGGTCGTCGCAGTGGTGTGTCTCAGAAATATCGTTCCGAGACACACCACTAGATCAGGCCGTTCTGCATCGCGAACAGCGTTGCCACCGATCGGTTCGAGGCGCCGATCTTGGCGTAGATGTGCTGGATGTGGTGGTCCGTGGTCTTCGGCGAGATGCTGAGCGCCGCGGCGACCTGGGCGGTCGTGTGCCCGATCGCGATGAGCTTGAGCACCTCGAGCTCGCGCTGGGTCAGCTCTGCCGGTGCGCTGGGGCGCTTCGGTGGCCCATGACCGATTGCCGCGAGGACGGCATCGACCGCTTCGCCGTCGAGCAGGCCGGCTCGGGCCTCGTCGCGTAGCTCCGCGGCGGCGTTCTCTTCTCGGTGCGCCTCGCGGTGCGGTCTCGCGCTCGTGAGCGCGTCGTAGACATCCGCGGCTGCGAGCACCCTGGCCGGCAGCGAAACCGCGGCGCCGCTCAGGCCACGGGGGTAGCCGCTGCCATCCATCCGTTCGTGGCTGGCCGAAGCCAGGTCGGCCAGACCGGCAAGGCTCCCGCGTCGCAGGATCCGGTCGGTGTAGTAGGCGTAGAGCTGCATCCGCTCCCGCTCGGCGAGCGTCAGCGCGCCACGCTTGTCCCAGATCGTGTTCGGGACGCCGGCGCGCCCGAGACCGTGGACCAGCGCAGCCCGTCGCAACCGAACGACGTCCGCGCCCGAGAGCTGGAGCTGGGTCCCGGCGGTCGCCGCGAGCTCGGCGACCCGTCCCGAGTGGCCGCTGAACCATGGGGACTTGAGATCGGCGAAGTCTCCGAGCGCATCGAGCGCGGCGTCGAACTCCGCTCCGACCAGGCGCGCGCGGTCCCCCGGCTCTGCCGCGAGCACGGCGTCCCAACTGTGCTCCTCGAGGCCGTCGAGGATCTCGCCGGCGCCCGTCACGAGGCTGTCGACCATCCCGGGGTCCATCACCGATCCGGCGAATCGGCGGGCGAACGCGAGCGCGGCGCCGAGACCACGCAACCGATGCTCGACCTCTACGTAGTTCGCGACCACGAGCAGGCGCGCGGCGAGTGCGATCTCATCGCCTGAGAGCCCTCGCGGCACACCCTTCCCGTCCCAGCGCGCGAACGTATGCTGCAACGGGTCGCGAACTCCGGTGCCGAACCGGAGCTGGTCAGCGAGTCGGCCGGTGACCTGGCAGTGCGTCGCCAGCGACTCGGTCACCGCTCGCATGCCACTACCCAGCAGCCGCGCGCCCATCCGCGCACGCCGGACCGCGCCACCGTTCGAACCTGCGCGAGATAAGAAGTAGCGGGCGATCGAGAGCTCGGACGGTCCGGCCTCGAACATTCCGGCCCGTAGCGCGAGGTCATCGCCCCAGATCTGCTGCAGCTCATAGGAGTCCGCGGTGCAGCCGACCATCGCCAGCAGGCTGACCCAGTAGACGTCATCGCGGACCTGGCCGTCCAGCTCGAGCCGCGCAGCGAGGCGGATCGCGATCAGGCACGTGCGCAGGCCGTGCTCCATCTCCTGACCCAGACCGAGGTCGGCGGCCAGCGACAGTGCAGCCACCACCTCCGCGAGCCGCGGCCGGACTTCCTCAGACGTGCTGCTCCGGATCGTGCCCTCCACGCGCGAAACGGTACCGGGCCCAAACTGACAGAGACCGATAGGGAGTCCTCCCGATGTATGCGCCGGCGAAGCTGTGTAGGTTCGGTTCAGGTGCCGATCTCCCGAATGGAGGCAGTAATGGCTGACAAGGTGCTGGTCAACCTCGCGACCGGGCTCGAGGATCCCGAGCGCGTCACGGTCGCGTTCCTCGTTGGCGGCGCCGCCGCGCAGCAGGGAAAGACCGTGGCGATGTTCCTCACCAAGGAGGCAGTGCGCCTCGCCCTACCCGGTCACGCGCTGGGCATCGCCTGCGACGGCTGTCCGCCGCTGGCTCGGCTGTTCGAGCAGTACGCCGAGGGCGGTGGGGAGCTCCTCGTATGCCCGATCTGCTTCAACGCGCGGGCGCTCGACCAGGCCGACCTGGTCCCCCACGCGCAGCTGGCCGGCGCCACACCGATGATCGAATGGATCGGCGACGACGGGGCAACGGTGTTCAGCTACTAGTGGTGTCTAGGTCTCGATGTTGCGTGGCCACTGGAAGCGCTGGGGTTGCCCCGGTTGGTAGGCGTTGATGAACGCCGCGAGCCCGTTCCGGAGCTGGATGAGGGCCCGGTTGCGCCTGTCGCGTGTGCCCCCAGGAAAGAAGAGCTCGGTGTCGACGCCTCCCAGCGGGATGAATGGCTCATACGGCGTCGAGAAGACGAAGGTGAAGTAGAAGTTGACTGCCTCGCCGATGGTTTCGGTATTGGGCAGGTACGTGAGTAGCGCGCGCGTGGTGATCCGAGCGCGTGGCCGGGGGATGTCAGTGCGCTGAAGGCAATGGGGAAAGTTCGCCGTGAACGTGAGCGCGGGGTTGGCGGTCGAGTTCATACGAGAGATCCCGTGCACCGTGACCCGGTACACGAGGCTCGTCAGAACGGCCGTCAGCGCTGCCCGGCCGTTCATCCTCGGCAGTCCCCGGATGTTCCCCTGATCGCTCGCCGACGACGTCGCGATCCAGTTCTGGAGGTAGCGATCATTGGCAACTGACGCGTCGGAGCGATACGTCGCCTGGACGTAGGACTTCACATACGTGGCAACGAGATCCCATATGGTCAGCAGGCGCCGTACGACGGGATACTGGTCCCACGGGGCTCTCCGACTGAAGTCCGCCTCGACGAGCCCGAGCTTCTTCAGTGTCACCTTGGGGTCGTCATCGAAGTACGAGCGACCCGCCGCGTAGTCGTTGGCGAGCCCGAGGAACTCGGTTCCGTTGGCGAGGGAGGTGGGAGGCGCGATCTGCGACCACAGTACGAGGAGCAGGTCATCGAAGGCAATCGCGAATTTCGACTGGGGCGCGAGCAGCTGGTACACCGGATGGCCGGCGGGGAAGGTGTTGAACATGGTCATCTGCATCGCTGCGGTCACGATGTGCCAGTGATAGACGTGCCCGAGCCAGACGCCGAAGACCGAGATCGAGGCCTTGGCGGCCTGCAGCGCGTAGAGCCACGCGCCATCGGTGGCGGTGGCTCGGGTGAACAGCTGACGCCCCCTCCCCTTGTAGCCGGAGACCGAGATGGCCACGGGAGTCAGCGATTTCGTGCGGGGGCATCGCGTCAACAGCGTGACCGTGCTCGGGGTGAATCGCGGGGCGCCCTGCGCGGTGTGCGGCTGGAGCGCCTCGAATCGGCTCAGGTCGATGACATAGAGGTTCCCGGCCGCTGCCGCTCGTTGGAGCTCGCGGTTCCAGACCGCCCGGAACCTCCGCCGCAGCGCGCCCGCCGTCGCAGCCCTGACCTTTTCCGGGATGATCAGGTTGTAGCCGAAGCCGTGCTGGGCGATCATGGGCCAGAACTGCTGCGTGGCCGAATCGGCATCGGTCAGCGACCTGGCCCAGCCGGGCAGTGACGGAAGCGCCTGGCCGTAGACGTCGGGCAGCGTCGTCCACGAGATCGCGAACTGCTCCGGACGCTCGAGCGATGGAGGCTTCCCCGTCGCGGCGACCGACGCACTCGGAAGGGGTTGCGTCCCCGTGCGCAGCGGCTTCTCGAACAGCTGCTTCATGACGGAGTGAGGATCGCCCTGCAGCGATTCGGTGAGTGCGCGCTGAGCATCGCTCGCCGTCGCGCCGGTCGCCGCCCCGCCGAACAGGAACGCGTACCCGGGACGCGTCACGCCGCCGATCGTGTACCGGTTGGTCAGGCTCTGCTTGGCCTGAAGCACCTGCTGGCTGCGGATCGTCAGCCGCGGGATGGTGTCGAGCATGCCCGGCACATCGAGCGGGATGGCGGGCAGGTTCGGGAACGTCGATTGCAGTGGCAGATGCGGGATCTGCGTCCCCGCGCTCGGTGACGCCAGAGCTCCGTTCGGCAACGGCTGACCCCCCTGCGGCTGCGGCGAAGCCGCAGGGCGGGCATGCGCCGTCGCAGCCGTGGGGACGATCAGTGCCGCGCCCGCACCGGCCAGCCCGGCTCCGATGAAGCCACGCCGCCCGATCCGGACACCCTCGTCTCCATTTCCTTGGCTCGGGGACCGGTTTGCGATCGCGGCAATATATCCGCCCTGACAGACACCTCCAGCGGACGGGTATCACGGTCGCTGTAGGCTGCCGCGATGCCCGCGTGGTTCGACGAGCTCAGCGAGTTCCTGCGCATCCAGTCGATCAGCGCCGAGCCCGAGCACGCCGGGGATGTGAAGCGGGCCGGCGAGTGGGTGTGCGGGCTGATCCGCGGCGCCGGCGGACACGCTGAGCTGATCGACTGGGACGGTCACCCGCTGGCGACCGGAGAGCTCCGAGCGAGCACTGACGCGACGAGCGCGCCGACGGTGCTCTGCTATGGCCACTTCGACGTGCAGCCGGCCGATCCGCTCGAGCTGTGGGAGTCGGCGCCGTTCGAGCCGGAGATCCGAGGCGAGCACATCTACGCCCGCGGCGTGGCGGACGACAAGGGCCAGCTCTACCTCCTGCTCGGCGCCGCCCGCGAGCTCGCCCGGGCCGGCGAGCTGCCGGTCAACGTACGCTTCGCCTGCGACGGCGAGGAGGAAACCGGCGGCCACTCGATCGTCGATTACCTCACGGCCGACGAACGCGGGGCCGAGGCCGCGGTCATCTTCGACATGGGGATGATCCGGAGGGGACTGCCGGCGTTCACCGTGGCGACGCGCGGGATCCTGTACTTCCACCTCACCCTGCGCGCCGGCGAGCGCGACCTCCACTCGGGCCTCTACGGCGGCGCCGCGCTGAACGCGGCCAACGCTCTCGTCCAGACCCTCGCGGCCGTCGTCGCTGCCGACGGCCGCCTCCAGGAGCCGCTGCGGCGGGGCATCGTCGCGCCGACCCCCGAGGAGACTCAGGCCTGGGCGGAGCTCCCCGCGGGAGCCGATGAGCTCGCCGCGCGAGGCGGTCGACCCGCCGACGCCGGCGCCGGCGAGGACTTCTACCTGCGGACGTTCGCGGAGCCGTCGCTTGACATCAACGGCATCCACAGCGGGTCACCCACCGCCGTGAAGACGGTGATCCCGAGTCTCGCCGAGGCCAACGTCTCGATCCGGCTGGCTCCCGGCCAGCGGGCCGAGGCGATCGCCGCCGAGTTCGAGCGGCTGCTGCGGACGGCGGCTCCGGCCGGGGCCGAGCTCGAGATCGAGTTGCTCGCCTCAGCGGACCCGGGCATCGTGCCCCCCGACGCGCGAGCCCTCGGGCTCGGCCTCGACGCGTTCGAGCGAGCGCTCGGCGTCCGGCCGGCGCTGATCCGGTCCGGCGGCTCACTCCCCGTGCTCGGGGCGCTGGCTCACAAGGGCATTCCCACGATCGTCACCGGCTTCTTCCTCCCCGACGCGAACATCCACGCCCCGAACGAACGGTTCCTGGCCGAGTACGTGCCGCTCGGGACGGCCGCCGCCAAGGCGTTGTTCAAGGGACTCGGAGCGCTCTAGGCTGAGCAGACTCCGAGTTGTCGCGATAGTTCATCGCGGTGACGGGGGTGGACGCTATTGACGACAATATGTGTCGTCAATAGCGTCCACACCGATCGCGGTACCACGTCCGGCCGAGCGTCGCGCAATCGCCCGGCGCCGGCGTTCGATCATCCCTTGGTGCTGTAGCCCGCCGTTCCGTTGCAGCTGCTGGAGTGGGTGAAGGCGGTCTTCACCTTGCCGGATTCCTTGCCGTGCTTGGCGAACTTCCCGGTCACGATGACGAAACCCTGGTGTTGATGGGTGGGCGCGAATATGAGCGGGAGCTTGACCGTGAAGGTGCCCTCCTTCGTGATCGCCCCGGAGGCAGACCGGGGCGCGCCGAATCCGCCGCCCTGACAGTAGATCGGATAGCCGTTCGGGAGCGTGAAGTTGCCGACGCGCTTGCCGTTCGCGCTCACCTTGAATCTGATCGCCATTGTGACGTTGGACGCATGAGGCAGGGCAACCTTGCCCTTGTAGGTCGCCCCCTTGATCTGGTTCGCCGCCAGCGCGACGGCCGCGCCACCGGTCACGGCGAGGAGCGCCGTCAGCGCGAGCACCGTCGCGGCCCGGCGGTTGGGCTTGGTCCTCATCGAAGCCTCCTTGGTGATGTGATGACGCCCGCTCCGGCCCCACGTTGGCGCGAGCGTGACGCTAGCCCGCCCCGCGGGATCCGTCAAGCCCGGCCTCAGGCGGCCCGGAACACCCGGAGATCGCCGCTCACGGTGTTGCCGCGGACCACGACGGTCGGACCGGTTTCTTCGGTGCCCCGCGCGGCGGACAGCGGCACCTCGGAGCTGAGGTGGCCGGAGGCGGTTCGCGCGTCGACGTCGATGTTCGTGCCCGGCGCGATGCCGAGCGCAATGTCGCCGGAGACGTTCCGGACGGTCACCGCGCCCCCTCGGAGGGATTGCACGTGGACGTCTCCCGAGACCGATTTCACCGATACCGAGCCGTCGACCGACTCGGCGGTGAGGTCGCCCGAGACCGTACGCACGGTCACGTCGCCCACGACCCGCGGTAGGAGGACGTCACCGCTCACAGTCTTGGTGGTCGCGTTCCCGTCCAGATCGCCGGTGACACGGACGTCGCCCGAGGTGGAGGACAGCTCGAGCCCCGCGAATGTGCCGTCAAGGGTCGCGCTGCCCGCGGCGGTGACGATCTCGACGCTGCTGCGATGCGGGATGTGGATCAGCACGTGCAGCGATCCGTCGAACCGGCCGAAGACCTTGGAGAACGGCTTGCGGTGCGGCGCGACGATGAGCCGGTCGCGCACGAGCTCGACCTTCATGATCTCGACGAGCTTCGGCGGGCCCGCGAGCGTGACCGTCGACTCGCCGCCGTCGATCGTCACGACATCGACATCGGCGGCCGGGACCTTGACGGTGAGCCGGACGGGCTGCGGCGTGGCGAAGGACTGCATGGTTGCTCCTTTCAGCTCCGGCCGTAGCCGGTGAGGCGGTGGCTGCCGCTCGTGGATGGACGTGGCTGGAGCGCGCGGTCGAGCGCCTGCACCAGCCAGGTATTGACGGAGACCCCGCTGGTCGCGGCGGCCGCCTCGAGGCGGGACTTGAGGCGTTCGGGGAGCCGCAGCGTGATGCGGGCCGTGAACGCCTCATCGGGCGCTTCGGCGGGTGCGGGCTCCACATCGTTGACATGGACGAGCTCCACGTCGTCGCCGGCGACACGGACCTCGACCCTGCCCTGCTCGAGCTGTGCCGAGAGTTCGAGCGCCGCCTCGGTCAGCGCCTCCTGGAGACGCCGCGCCAGTGCTGACTCGAGGGCGACGGCGAGAAGTTCCGCCGCTCGGGCGGTCGACTCATCGCCGACCGCCGCGACGCGGGCGAGGTCCTCGCAGACGGCGCCGACGTAGTCCTCAACGTGCATGACATCATGGTGGCATCACTATGATGTCATGTCAAGTCACAACGATGTCAGTCTGAAACGCGGTTGCCGCCGCTCGTCTTGGCGCGATAGAGACCGGCGTCCGCCGCTCTGCGCAGCGCCTCGAGCTGCCGCGGATCGCCCCAGGCGAGGCCGAGGCTGGCGGTGACCCGCAGCCCGGGCCAGATCTGACCCCATTCCTCGCCGGCAATGGCCGCGACGATCGCCTCGGACCGGCGACGGGCGGCGTCGGGATCGGACAGTGCCAACACGAGCAGGAACTCGTCCCCGCCGAGTCGCACCGCGACATCCTGTGCCCGGACGGCTCCGCGCAGGACCGCCGCGACCCGGACCAGTGTCTCGTCGCCGATGCTGTGGCCGTAGCGGTCATTCACGGTCTTGAAGCGGTCGAGATCGATGAGCACCAGCGCGATCGCGGGCACCCCTTCGGACACCAGCCCGTCGACGAAACGCAGCAGCGCCCGACGGTTGCCCAGACGCGTGAGATCGTCGAGGTACGCGTGCTGCCTGAGCAGCGCATGCTCAGAGCTCAGGCGCTCGGCGTGGAGCAGTGACTGCATCGACGCGAGCGAGGACAGACGAGCCGCCCACCGCTGACGGGCCAGTTGCTTTGCATACCGGAGCCCCGCCGTCGTGCGACCCGCCGCGGCAGCCTCGATTTCCGCCGCCACGCACAGGGCGAGGTTGCGCACCTGCGGCGACTGGCTGTGATCGATCAGGCACAGCGCCTCCTCGGCCTCGACGAGCGCCGGCCCGTGGTCGTCGATCGACAGCGCTCGCGCCAGCCGGACATAGCCGGCGTACCCGCCCTCGGGAGGTGCGCTCACCGGGTCCGGCGGCCCGTCGCCGGGCTCGATCGCATTGAGCAATGTCGCAAAGATGCGCAGCTCGTGGCGCCAGGAATCGGGCAGCGCGGGGACGTCCGCTTCCTCCAGAGCCTCGCGAGCCAGGCGACTGCGGTGGGCCACGGCGCGCACGTCGTCGATCTCTCTGAGCGCCGCGCACCAGTTCAGCTCCACCTCCGCCTTGTTGTAGAGGATCGTCGGCAGCACCAGCTCTCGCCCGACCTCCCCGTCAAGGGCCCTCTCGGCGGCGCTGTAGTGCTCGAGCTCGAGCTCCCACAGGTCACGCTCACCGAATGCGCGGGCACATTCATTGTGTGCGCTGGCATGCTCCAACGAGGAGCCGGCCGCGGTCTCGAGCATGATGCTGGCGCGGGCGAGATCCCGGTCGGCGGCGACCGTTGGCGCAGGATCGCCGGACGTATTGACGGCCTGAGCTCGCATGGCCAGCGCAATCGCGCTCATGACGGTGTCGCCATCGGCCTGCGCACGGTCCAGAAGCCGTGTCGTCGCGTCCCAGTAGACGCCGGGGGGCTCGGACAACGAGCGGGCCGCGGCGAGGAAAAGCGCTGCGCGCACGACCTCAGGCCACTCGCGCCGGTCGGCGCCGGCCACCAGCTCCTCGATCACTCCCGGTCCGATCACGACCCCGTCCTGCATCGCCCGCAGCAGCTCGTAGACGCGCAGTCTGGTCGCGCCGCGGGCGACGCGGTCATCAGTCGACCGTGGCGGCCGTCGATCGGAAGCCTCAGTAGAGCTCATCGGTCTACGGTCCAAAGTAGCCCACCGACGGACCCGGTCAATCACCGTTCTCGCGATCGGCTCACCGCGGTCGCCGATACTCGAGATGGACGAACGGGTCATCGTCGGGCCCGAGGCGCGCGGACAGCTCGAGCCCCTCGTCCTCGAACCAGCGGAGCTCGGAGCGCTTCAACGGCCACGGCCGGGCGGGCGCCGGCTCGTCCTCGCCGCGCACGGCGCTCCGCACGAACATACGGCCACCAGGGGCCAGACAGGCCGCAATCGCCGCCACGGCGGCGCGGTGTGCGTCGGGTGGCAGCGATTGGATCGTCTGCACCTCGACGAGGAGGTCGAACCGGTCCCGCCACACCGGGGGCAGAGCGAACAGATCAGCCACGCGGTATGCGACGCGCGAATCGGGAAAGCGGCCGCGCGCCCCGTCGATCGCCGTCGGCGAGACGTCGAACGCATCGACGACACATCCGCGGCGCGCCAGCTCCTCCGCGTCGTCGCCCAACCCACACGCCACGACCAGCGCCGGAGCCCCCACGGCCGGCGGCTCGGCGTCGAGCCAGTCCACGAGGGCCGGCGACGGCGACAGTCGCGCCCATGGGATCTGCGCATAGTCATCACCCGCGCCGGCGTAGAACGACTCGAAGAACTCGGCGGTGCGATCACCTGTGCTCATCACCTGATGGTGACAGGGTGCATGTGGTTCTCAAACGTCAATCGACCCAGGGGTCGTCGACCGGCTCGCCGTCACCCGGACGGTGCGGGCCAAAGGCCAGGAACTCCAATCCGTCGCTGCCGGCTTCGAAGGCCGGGGCGACGTCAGGCTGGACTCGGATCGCGTCCAGCGGCCGAACATCGAGGATCTCGTCGTCGAGCTTCACGCGCCCCGTCCCGCCGAGGATCACGTAGATCTCCTCCGCCCGCCGCGTGACGATGCACGAACGGCGAGCGCTTGCCCGGCAGGAGCAGAAAGTGAGTCAGGCCGGTCTGGCCAGCTCCGAGCGCCGCTCTCGCGACCCGCGCCTGCCACCGATGGGCAAAGCCGTTCGCGGGCGCAGCATCCTCGATCTCGGCAAGGTTGACGAGCGAGTAGCGACTGGTCATGTCCACCTCCGGACATCTGGGTTCTCACGGCGAGCCTGCCCCGCTCGGACCGGAGGCGGATCGGGAACTCATCGCCCGCTCGTGCGGATTGCTGCAGCCGCCGGCGCGTTCGGCTAGCGTCTCCGCTGACCGATTCCCTTTAGCAGAGGTGCGCATGGCTTACGAGATGCAAATCCGGGGCAGCCAGGACCGGGTCAAGATCCGCAGCCCCTGGGCCGCGGCGCTGCTGCCGATCATCACGCTCGGCATCTATCACCTTGTCTGGTGGTACCGGATCAACAGTGAGTTACGCGATTACGGCAAGGCCCGAGGCTACGACCTTGGCCAGAACCCGACGAACTCGGTGCTCGCCCTGTTCCCGGGTGGGATCATCATCGTCCCGGCACTGATGACCTACTGGCGTGGCACCAAACGTGTTCAGGGCGCTTCCCGCCTGGCCGGGAAGGAACCGCTGAGCGGCTGGATCGCGCTGATCCTGTACCTCCTGATCGCGCCCGGCTTCTGGGCCTACCTCCAGATCTCCCTCAACGACCTGTGGCGCGCTGAAGCGGACCTCCTGCCCGGACAGTCGCCGCTTCCGTCGGCGCCGGACGCGCTCCCACCCCGACTGGCCGAGGATGCCCCCGAGCCGTCGACGGTCGGGGACGAGCCGGCTGCCCCTGAAGTGGCCTGAAACGACCTCACGCGTCGGGGCCGACAGTCGGATGTGTCGGCCCCGAGCGCCCGAGGGGCCGTCAACGGTTCGACCTCGCGGCCGGGATCAGCGCCCGGCGAGAGCGAGCTCGGCGAGCCGCGTGATCCCCGCGTGGGATCGGGCCACGGCGAGGAACCGCTTGGCGTGACAGAAGAGTGCCTCTTCGACACCCGTGACCGCGACGAGATCGGTGCCTTCGAGCCCGCCCCACGCGGCCGGCAGATCACACCGGTTCTCAAACGAGCCGAGCTCACGCGGCACAGCCTCGAGCCCGAAGCCCTGGCGCTTGGGGTAGATCACGAACAGCGCATCGGCCGTCGCCGGCACGAGCACCTGCTTCCACGGGGCGTTGATCGGCAGCTCGACGATGCGCGGATCAGCGGCGTCGCGGATCGCCTCCCGCACGATCCGTTCGGCGCGGCGGCTGGACGCGGCGGAGGCCACCTCGCGCTCGAGGATGCCCTGGGCCAACGCGACCGCTGCGTCGAAACGCTCGCGCTCCTGCGCGAGCGTGAGCGCTTCATCCCAGCGCGCGTTGAAGCCGCCGATGATGCCGTTGGCGGTCATCGGACGCACACCGTCGATCAGCGAATGCGTCAGTTGCTGGCCGGTGTCGTTGGCATCCACAGGCTGCACGAGCGTCTCGTCGACCGCATCGGCAACATCCTGGTCGCCGGCGCAGACCCGCGCGCCGAACTCGCGCCACACGAGCCCGAACGACGCGTAGCGAACGCCGTTGTCCCGTGCTCGGTCGAAGTCTCGCTGGTGGTGGTCGAAGTCCCCGGTCGTGGCGTCGTCGCGGAAGCCGACGTCCACGCGGACATCGGCCTTGGCGAGCACGTCGCGGTCACGAGTGCGCACGACCTCCACGGGCTCACCGAGCAGTCGCAGCACGGCGACGGCAAAGACATCATCGGCATGAAACGATCCGTTGTGAGTCGCGATCAGCATCCGGCAAGACTCTAAAGGGAGGTCGATGAGTCTTGTGCACTCGTTCCGTCCTAGGCAATGCGTGATCGAGAAGGAGGACCAATGGGCAAGCTGGTGGTGACGGAGTTCGTGTCGTTGGATGGCGTGTTCGAGGACCCGGGTGGAGCCGAGGGCTACGAGCACGGCGGCTGGACGTTCGAGTACGAGCGCGGGGACGATGGCGACCGGTTCAAGCTCGACGAGCTCATGGAGGCCGAGGTTCAGCTCCTCGGCCGGGTTACGTATGAGGGGTTCGCGGCAGCTTGGCCCTCGCGCGAGGGCCCGTTCGCAGACAAGCTCAACAAGGACCCGAAATACGTCGTCTCGACCACGCTCACAGACCCGCAGTGGCAGAACACGACCGTGATCTCCGGCGACGTCGCCGACGCTGTCACCACGCTCAAGCGGGACTTCGACGGTGTGATCCTGGTCGCCGGCAGCGGCACGCTCGTCGCCACGCTGCTGGCGGCGGACCTCGTCGACGAGCTCCGGCTGATGGTCTTCCCGACGCTGCTCGGGCGCGGCAAGCGCCTGTTCCCCGACGGGATCGATCGCCTCAAGTTCGAGCTCGCGGATGCGAAGCCGGTCGGCCCGGACGGCGTCCAGATCCAGATCTTCCAGCGCGCGGGGTGACTCTACGGGCGCGCCGGATCCTGCGGCGTCGCAAACGCGCCGCCGTCGATGAGCTCGATCCGGTACCCGTCGGGGTCGGCGACGAACGCGATCAGCGGTAGGTCCTCGCGGCCACCAGGGTGATAGGCGGGCTTCTCGGGCTCGACTCCGATTGCGCGCAGATCCGCGAGCGCCTGAACGATGTCATCGACGGTGATCGCCAGATGGTTGTAGCCGGTGCCGAGCTCATATGGCTCCGTGTGCCCCCGGTTGACGGTCAGCTCGAGCACGTCGCCGTCGCCCGGGAGCCCGAGGTAGAGGTTGTACGCGCTCTCGAACTCGAGTCGCCCACGCGGCTCGAAGCCGATCGCGCTGTAGAACCGCAGTGAGGCGTCCGGATCGCGGACCCGGACGCAGGTGTGGACGTAGCGCTGTGCCATCGCAGTCGCGATCTTAACGCCAGCGGTCGCCAACCAGCTGTCGGATGCGGGTCGCGAGGTCGGCCACGTCGACCGGAGCGGTCGTGTCGACGACGATCACCGGCGCGATTCCGAGCGGCCTGGAGCTCTCCTCGTTCCAGAGCTCATCCGGCTGTCGATCGAGATCGAGATGGCCCCGGTGTCGCGTGCCGCTCCGTGCGCGGTAGCGCTCCTGCGCGACCGTCGCCGGGCAGCAGCAGCGCACCTCGAGCAGCGGTCCGGGAAGCGCGGAGATCCGGGGATACGCGTACGGGAAGAATGTGCTCTCGAGCACCGCGCCGCCGCTGGTGCTCGCGACCTCGAGCATCGCCATGACCGCGGCGCGTCCGAGCGCGCGGCTCTCCTCCACGGAGTCCGGCCAGCCGAGCACATCCATCAGCGCCTCCTTGATCGGATCCTTGGCGATCAGCGGCAGATTGAGGTGCTCGGCCAGCGGTCGCGCGAGCGTGCTCTTGCCCGATCCGGGTGGTCCTGCGACGAGCACGAACATGACCACGTTCTATCCGGCCGGCAGCGGGTACGCTTGATCGTCATGAGCTACGCGAAGAAGAATCTCCGGGACGTCGAGGACATGGCCGTCAAGCACGGCTTCTCGGATGCCCAGTCGGCGCGCTTTGCCCGCGCGGACCTCGGTGCTGAGCAGACGGGCCTCAACTACCTGACCGTCAAGCCCGGACAACGCGAGGCGTTTGCCCATCGCCATCGCGAGGCCGAGGAGATCTATGTCGTCCTCGGCGGATCGGGTCGGGTCAAGCTCGATCACGAATTCGTGGAGCTGACTCCGTTGGACGCGGTCCGGGTCAGCCCGGGGGTGACGCGATCCTTCGAAGCCGGCGGCGACGGTCTCGAGGTGCTCGTGTTCGGCCCCCACGTCGAGGGCGACGGCGAGATGGTCAGCGACTTCTGGGAGTCGTAGCGCACGGCGTTGCCGATGGCGCTCAGCGGCTCGGCGCCCGGGCCCGGACGGCGGTGAAGGCAATCGTCTCGGTCCACCACTCCGGATCGGCGCAGTGGGCGAGGAAGGTGTCGATGGACCCGTCGTCCAGCCGGCCGGATGCCACCAACCGCCCACGGAGCTCGGCCACCGTCTCCTGCCAGTAGACGGCCCAGGGCGAGCCGCCGTTGTAGAGCGCCGTCTCTGCCGTCGCCTCAATGCCCTCCACTCCGTGGGTCGCCAGGGCGACCGGCAGCCGACGACCGATCATGTAGTCGATGCCCTGTTGGCGCGACCAGGCCAGCCATCCCTCCCAGAACGCTCTGACCTCCGCCGGCTCAGCCGCGCTCACGGGCAGGAAATCCGGCTCGATCAGCAGGATCGCTCCGCCCGGCCGCACACTGGCAACGAGGTTGGCCACCGCCGCGTCGGCGTCCGCGACATGGTGAAGGACGGCCCGCGCCGTGACCAGATCGAACGTGTTCGGCTCGATCGGTCCGGCGACGATGTCCGCCTGGCGCAGCTCGAGGTTGGGTGTGCCGGGGTCGACGAGCGACAGATCGAGATCCACCGCCACCGCCCGCCCACCCGGGCCGACGCGCTCAGCCAGCCACGCCGAGATGGAGCCGTTGCCACACCCGACTTCGAGCGTCCGCATGCCCGTGGTGATGCCGAGCTCCTCGATCTGGCGCCGGTGCATCGGATCGAGCAGCCGCGACATCAAGGCCAGCCGTTCACGCTCACCTGCCTGGTGATGACCGAGGACGTACTCAGGCATGCACGCGTTCAGGCGGGTCGCCCAGCATGGCCAGACGTTATCGCGCTAGCCTCGGTGCCATGGCGAAGGGGCCATCGTCACCGCCGGCAATCTCGGTGCGACCCGTCCGTCCCGATGACCGCATCCGGATCCTCGCCGCCCTCGGCTACACCTCGGCCAACACGTACTACCGGCGTTTCCATGCCCCGAAGCTCAAGTTCTCCGAGACCGAGCTCACTCACCTGACGCAGGTCGATGGGCATGACCACATCGCCCTGATCGCGACCGAGCGCGATCGTCCCGATCGGCTCGTCGCCATCGCCCGCTGCGTGCGCGATGCCCGCGCCCCCACCGAGGCCGAGCTGGCGATCACCGTGCACGACCCATACCAGCGCTGCGGGATCGGACGTCAGATGCTCACATCGCTGATCAGCGCAGCGCGCGAGCACGGGATCACGCGCCTGCACGCGAACGTGCAATTCGACAACCAGGCCATGATCGGACTGCTCCACAGCGTTCTCCCGGAGGCCGTCCTGGTCGACCGCGCCGGCTCGGTCGGCGACTACGCAGCCGACATCGTCTAGATGACCGCGAGGCCCGCCTGGGCCACCTCCATGTCCTGCGTGTAGTGACCTCCGCTGACTCCGATCGCGCCGACGATCCGATCGGCGACCGTGATCGGATAGCCGCCTCCGAAGACGACCAGTCGATCGATGCCGCCCACCGCGCCGACGGCGAGCGGCGGGTCGTCCTTGATGAAGTCGTGCCAGCCTCCACTGGGCATCCCGAAGCCCACCGCGGTGTACGCCTTGTCCTGCGCGATCTGGACGCTGAGCAGCGCCGCGCCGTCCATGCGGCTGAACGCCTTCAGCACACCCGATTCGTCACAGACGGCGATCACCATCGGCACGCCGAGCTCGGCCGCCTTGCCCTCCGCGGCGGCGATGATCCGGTACGCCAGCTCGCTGGTCACGCTCGCCTTCTCGAATACGTCGGTCACTGAGACTCCTTCCGGTGAGAGATCTGGCTGCTGTCCTCGGCAAAGCGCTGCTCGAGCTCACGGATCTCGGCGATGCCGATGAAGTCGAGGAAGTCGTCGAAGCCCGGCATGGTCGGGAGCGCATCGATCGGCGAGCCTGTCGCCCTGATCTCGTCCAGCACGGCCCGCATCGCTGCCGTCGCGACGAGCAGCGTGCTGATCGGGAAGATCACGACGCTGAAGCCGAGGTCGCGGAGGAACTCGTACGTGACGGGCGGCGTCCTGCCGCCCTCGGCGTAGTTGAACAGCAGCGGCACCTCGGGAAAGGCGGCCGCGATCGTCTCGATCTCCGCCACTGACTGCGGGGCCTCCACGAAGAGCAGATCGGCGCCGGCCCGCCGGTAGGCGTGGGCGCGCTCGAGAGCGCCGTCGAGTCCCTCGACCGCCCGGGCATCGGTGCGCGCGATGATCAGGAAGTCTCCCGACCGGCGGGCGGCGACCGCGGCGGCCACCTTGGCCGTCATCTCACCGGCGGGAATCAGCTGCTTTCCCTCCATGTGCCCGCACTTCTTGGGCATCACCTGATCCTCGATGTGAATCGCCGCAACACCCGCGGCCTCGTATTCCTGGACCGTGCGGATCACGTTGATGGCATTGCCATAGCCCGTGTCGGCATCGGCGATCACCGGGATCGCGACCGCGTGGGCGATCCGGCGCGCGTTGTCGACCATCTCGGGCAGCGTCATCAGGCCGACGTCGGGCCGGCCCAGGTGCGATGCGGCGCTGCCAAAGCCGGTCATGTACGCCGCCCCGAACCCCGCCTCCTCCACCAGCCGGGCCCCGAGCGCGTCAAAGCAGCCGGGCGCCAGCACCATGTCGCCGGAATCGAGCAGCGCACGCAGCCCTGGCACGCGCCCCGGCTGGCCATCGAGCAGACGCGCCACCTAAACCACTCGTGCTCGTAGGGCCATTCGTTCCAGCACTCGCGCCGAGCTTAAGCGGCGTGACTTCCCGTCGTCAAGCGCCGGCCGTAGCGCGCGCGTTGCCGCTGCCGGTGCCAGGTAGTAGCGTGGAGGCCTCGTCGATATCGGGGCCTCGCAGGAGGCGAGCGCTCGATCGGATTGGAGCTGCATGTGTGAACACTGGGAGCCGGCGCAGGGCGACGTGGACGCTCTGCTCGGGACACCGTAGTCATGGCTGTCGCCGCCTCCACCACCTCGACGCTCCTGTCCCGGCGCGATCTGCGATTCCTACTGCACGAGTGGCTCTGCGTCGAGCAGCTGTCCGAGCGGCCGCGCTACGCCGATCAATCGGCCGAGCTCTACGACGACGTCCTGGAGCTGGCCGAGCAGCTCGCCACCGACAAGTTCGCCCCGCACAACCGCTCCGCGGACGCTGCCGAGCCCTCCATCGGCGCGGACGGCACGGTCGTGCTGGTCCCGGAGGTCAAGCCGGCGGTTCAGGCCTTCGCCGAAGCGGGCCTGCTCGGGACGACGATGCCGGAGTCGGTCGGCGGCATGGGTCTGCCCCACGTCATCGGCAGCGCCGCCTTCGCCTGGTTCCAGGCCGCCAACGTCGGGACGTCGGGCTATCCCTTCCTCACCGTGGGAGCCGCGAATCTGTTGCTGGCCAACGGGTCCAACGAGCAGATCGAGACCTGGGTCACGCCCATGGTCCAGGGGCGCTTCTTCGGGACGATGTGCCTGAGCGAGACGCAGGCCGGATCGTCGTTGGCGGACATCACGACCAGGGCCGAGCCGCAAGCCGACGGCACCTACCGCCTGTTCGGGACGAAGATGTGGATCTCCGGCGGCGACCACGAGCTCAGCGAGAACATCGTCCACCTCGTCCTGGCGAAGATCCCGGGCGGACCGGCCGGCGTCAAGGGAATCTCGCTGTTCATCGTCCCGCGCCTTCTCGTCGAGCAGGACGGCTCGCTTGGGGCCCGCAACGACGTCGTGCTGGCCGGCCTGAACCACAAGATGGGCTACCGGGGCACGGTCAACACGGTCCTCGGCTTCGGTGAGGGAGCGCACCGTCCGGGCGGGGAGCGCGGCGCCGTCGGCTACCTGGTCGGCGAGGAGCACCGGGGCCTGACCTACATGTTCCACATGATGAACGAGGCCCGGGTGGGCGTCGGGCTGGGCGCGACCTGTCTTGGCTACACGGGGTACCTGAAAGCCCTGCGCTACGCGCGCGAGCGCCCGCAGGGGCGGCTCCTCACCGCCAAGGACCCGTCCTCCGCGCAGGTCCCGATCATCGAGCACGCCGACGTCAAGCGCATGCTGCTGGCCCAGAAGGCCTACGTCGAGGGTGCGCTCGCGCTCGTCCTCTACTGCGGCAAGCTGCTCGACGACGAGCAGTCGCTGGAGGACGAGGAGGCACGGGCCAAGGCGCACCTGCTGCTCGACGTCCTGACGCCGATCACGAAGAGCTGGCCGTCACAGTGGTGCCTGGAGGCGAACTCGCTGGCCATCCAGGTCCACGGCGGCTATGGCTACGCGCGCGAGTACGACGTCGAACAGCATTACCGCGACAACCGGCTGAACCCGATCCACGAGGGCACGCACGGCATCCAGGGACTCGACCTGCTCGGGCGCAAGGTCACGATGCAGGGCGGCGCGGGCCTCGGGCTGCTGGCCGAGGCGATCGGGACGACGGTGAAGCGCGCGACCGGCGCCGGCGGTGAGGCGGCGGCGCTCGGGGAGCAGCTCGGCGCGGCGCTGCAGCGGCTGCTCGAGGTCACGGCCCAGGCGTGGGGCTCCGGCGAGTTCGCGGCCGTCCTGGCCAACGCCACCGCCTACCTCGAGGCCACCGGTCACACGGTCGTGGCCTGGCTCTGGCTCGAGCAGTGGCTCGCGGCGGAGGGCAAGGAGGGAGACTTCTACGACGGCAAGCGCCAGGCCGCGCGGTACTTCTTCCGCACGGAATTGCCGAAGGCCGGTCCCCAGCTCGACCTGCTCGCCACGCTCGACCGGACGTCGCTCGAGATGCAGGACGCCTGGTTCTGACGCCAATGGAGCTCGAGATCTGGTCGGACATCGCCTGTCCGTGGTGCTACATCGGCAAGCGCCGGCTCGAGACCGCGCTCGGCCGGTTCGAGCACGCTGACGAGGTCACGATCACGTGGCGGAGCTTTGAGCTCGACCCTGGCGCGCCGCCCGAGCGGCCCGGTGACCTGGCCGAGCAGCTCGCCGGCAAGTACGGCATGTCGATCGAGCAGGCCCGCCAGACCGGGCGGGAGCTGACGGCTCTGGCGGCGGCCGAAGGACTGGCGTTCCGTTTCGACACGGTGCGCAGCGGCACCACCTTCGACGGCCATCGGCTGGTCCACCTCGCCGGCGAGCACGACGCACAGGACGCCATGAAGGAACGCCTGTTGCGGGCCTACTTCAGCGAGGGACGCCTGATCAGCGACCCCGAGACGCTCCTGGCCACCGGCATCGACGTGGGATTGCCCGAACCCGAGCTACTTGAGCTGCTCGCGGGCGAGCGCTTCGCCGAGGACGTGCGGCGCGACGAGCAGGCGGCGAGCGACTTGGGGATCAGGGGCGTCCCGACGTTCATCGTCGACCGCACCGTCGGGGTGACCGGCGCACAGCCCCCCGAGCTGCTTCTCCAGATGCTGCGCCAGGGCTGGGCCCGCCGAGAGGCCACGGTCGCCACCTGAAGCGCTCGGGCGGCGCAGGTGGACCGCTCAAGCCGCCGGGGGAGTCACCATCTTGGCGGCGACGTCCGCACGTCGCGACTGCTGCTTGCCCTGGCGAAACTCGGCGATGTAGCCGCTGAAGTCCCAGCCGGCCAGGAACTGGCTCGCGGCATCTCGGCCGGATTGGTAGAGCGCTTGGGCCTGGTTCGCGGGCACGTTGAACTCGGTCGTCCTCACCCCGAGCGTGGGGATCGGAATCGTGCGGGCGTAATTGGCCTGCTCGACGTACAGGCGGTCGTGGGCCTGCATCGCCGTATCGGCGATCGCCTTGAGAAACGCGGCCGGCGAGGAGACGCTCTGGTCATCGGCCTGCGTCTCGGGCTGGGCGGCGAGCAGGGGATCAGCCTGGTGAGGAGCTACGAGCAGCAGGCCGAAGGTGGGCCATCCGGGTGTCTGGCCGGGAGGGCAGTCGAAGAGCCAGATCGGGAAATTGGAGAGCAGACCGCCGTCGACGATCAGGTGCTCGTGTCCGGTCTGTGGGTTCAGATGACGCACGGGGTCGAAGAAGATCGGGATCGACATGCTCATGCGGACGGCCAGCGCCACCTCGAGCTGCTCGGGCGCGATGCCCAGATGCGCCTGGGCGTCACGGGGCAGTACGAGCATCCGCCGCTCGGTCACGTCAGACGCGACCACCTGCAGCTTGTAGCGCGCCCGGTCGCCTTCCTTGACGTCCGCGTTGACCAGATCGCCGAACGTCCTCACCTGCTTGGCCGCGAGCATGTCCCGCATCCAGCCGAGGAAGAAGTCGCCCTTGTTGATCCCCTTGTCCTTGAGGATCGCGATTCCCTGTCCGGCCAGGCCGAGGTGGTCGATCGAATGCGGATCGGCGAACTGCGAGAACCTCATCTGGTGAAGGACGACGTCCTCGAGCTCAGACCCGCTGTAGCCGGCGGCCACGAGCGCCGCCGTGATTGCCCCCGCCGACGTTCCCGCCACGCAATGCGGCGCGTACCCCTGCTCGTCGAGCACCGCGAACGCCCCCGCGAGCCCGATGCCCTTCACCCCTCCACCCTCGAACACGAGGTCCACGGAACCACCCATCAGGTGCACCCCGCCAGGTTGAGCCGGCGCGCCGGCGCGGTGACCGCGGGGCAGGAGACCAGGCGTTGACGGCTGAGGAGCGCCACGTGACCGCCAAGAGTAGATTGCGCGCGAGACGGTGCGCTGACGGGCCCGTGGCGAGCCGCGCTCATGCCCTGATCTCACGTGTCTGAACCTGCCCTCCCACCCGGCTGGCTTCCCAAGGCCGAGTACGACGAGATCTTCAGCCGGGTCCCGCGCCTGTGCGTCGAGGTGGTGATCGTTGACCCCGAACGCGGCGTGCTGCTGACGCTGCGCGACATCCCGCCCAACGTCGGTGCCTGGCACATCCCGGGAGGCACGGTGCTGTTTGCCGAACCCGTCGTGGACGCCGTTCGGCGCGTGGCCCGCTTCGAGCTCGGTCTCGAGGTCGACGTCGGCGAGCTGATGGGTTACATCGAGTACCCCAGCCACTACACCGCCGGCCTTGATTCGCCCGTCGGCCTGGCTTTCCGGGCGCAGCCACTCGGCGGCCCGCCGGCCGTGGAGGAGCTGCCGGACGGCTGTGCGTGGTTCAGCCGTCTGCCCGTCGGCCTGTACCGGGAACAGCGGGAGTTCCTCGCCCGCCGGCTGGGTCTCCCCCTCGGTCCGGCCTGACCGCCCACTCGCCCCCCGCCGAAGCGGCGTCCATGCGCGCTCCTCCGGGTCGATCCCGGCGGGTCATGTTTGTCCACATGGCCATACTCCCCTGCCGGCAGGGCGGCGACGATCCGTGGCGATGTCCATGCTCGACGCGACGGGACTGGTGCAGTCGCCGGTCCAGGCCTATCTCGAGGAGATTCACGCCCGGTATCTCCCTGATCGGACCGGTGATCTGGCGACGTACATCCCCGAGCTCGGGCGCGCGGACCCCGACTGGTTCGGCATCTGCGTCGCCACGACCGACGGCCGGCTCTATCAGGTCGGCGATACCGACGTGCCGTTCACGATCCAGTCGATGTCCAAGCCGTTCACATACGGCTTGGCCCTCCAGGACAGGGGCGCCCTCAACGTAGCGGCGAAGGTGGACGTCGAGCCGTCGGGCGACGCGTTCAACTCGATCAGCCTGGCGCCCGGGAGCGGCCGGCCCCGCAACCCGATGATCAACGCCGGCGCGATCACGGCGACGTCGCTGGTCGCCGGGCACGACTCGGAGCATCGCTTCGAGCGGATCCTCAGCACGTACTCACGCTATGCGGCGCAGGCGCTGGGGGTCGACGAGGCGGTGTTCGCCTCGGAGCGCGAGAGCGGCCATCGCAACCGCGCGATCGGCCACATGCTGCGGAGCTTCGACATCCTCGCCGACGATCCCGAGGCGACTCTGGAGCTGTACTTCCGCCAATGCGCCGTGACCGTGGATTGCCGCGACGTGTGCGTGATGGCCGCGACCCTGGCCAACGGCGGGCGCAATCCGATCAGCGGCGAGCGCGTGCTGGCCGAGGAGCTCGTCCCGCGTGTGCTCAGCGTGATGACGACCTGCGGCATGTACGACGGCTCGGGGCGCTGGGTCGACACCGTCGGGTTGCCCGCGAAGAGCGGCGTGGCCGGCGGCATCTTCGCCGTGCTCCCCGGACAGCTCGCCGTTTCGGTGTTCTCACCGCCGCTTGATGAGCAGGGCAACAGCGTGCGCGGCGTGCGCGTGTGTCGAGCATTGGCCCACGAGCTGCATCTGCACTCGCTGCGCGTCGCGCGCTCGGCCCGCGCGACCGTCCGCGCCAGCTACAACGTGGCCGACGTTCCCTCGCGGCGCCACCGCACCGCGCGGCAGCAGGAGGTCCTCGGGACGCTGGCAACGCGGGCACGGATCTATGAGCTGCAGGGCGATTTGATGTTCGCGGGCGCCGAGCGGGTGGTGCACTCGATCGTCGACGCCTCCGATCACGTCGACATCGTGATCCTCGATCTGCGCGCCGTCGACCGGATCGCCGAGCCGGCGGCGCGGATGATCATCGGACTCCGCGAGACGCTGCAGGGGCATGGTCGCGAGTTGGCCGTCGTGGTCGCTCGCCCGCAGGCCGCGCGGGCATCCGTCGATGGGTCCGAGCTCGACGAGCTCCCGCGCTTCCACGATGTGGATGACGCCCGGGAATGGTGCGAGGACCACATCCTGTCCGGCTCCGAGCTGGCCGACCTGGATTTCGACCAGGTCGCGCTGGCTGAGCATGGGCTCTGTCGCGGACTCGATGCCGGAGCGCTCGTCGAGCTGCAATCGCTTCTGACCGAGCGCAAGATCAGCGCCGGGGCGGTCATCTTCCGCGCCGGCGACCCGGCCGATCACATCTTCCTGCTCCTCGGTGGTGAGGTGGCCGTGTCGATCCGGCGCGATGACGGCTCGGCCCGCCGCCTCGCCACGCTGCCGCCTGGAAGCACGTTCGGCGAGCTGGCCGTTCTCGGCGAGGCAACCCGCACCGCCGATGTGAGCGCCCACACCGACGTGACGGTGATGGCGCTCGACGCAGACGGATTCCAGGGGCTCGAACAGTCCCATCCCGCCCTCAAGGCCCGCCTGCTCCAGAACATGCTCGTCGGCGCGTACGAGGCCGTCGCCCGGATGTCACGCGAGGTCCGGGCGCTGGACCACGATCACTGAGCGGCCCGCAGCCGGTCAGCCGGCCGCAGGGGCGCCGGGCAGCGGCCGTCCGAGCTTGTCCCGCCGCGTCGTGACCGCTCGCCGGCCCTCCCAGCCCTCGTCGCGCAGCCAGTCCTCGAGCGTCCGGAGCTCGAGCTCGGGATGGCGAGCGCGGAGGCCTTCGATGTCGGCCTGATAGCCGCTGTCGTTGAACCAGCGAAACATCTGGAAGAGCTCCTTGCCCATCGCGAGGCGGACCACCGGCATCGGTAGGCGGCGGAACTTCACGGGGCGTCCGAGCACCCGCGTGAAGACCGCGGTCGCCTGCTCGTTGTTCAGCTCACTGCCGGCGATCTCGAGCCCGACGCCGACGAACTCATCCGGGACCGCGAACGCGAGGGCGACGAACTTGCCGACATCGTCGGCGGCGATCGTCTGATAGGGCTTGTCGGCCCGAATCGGGTCGACGAGCCGGCCCTTGAGGATGCCCCTCTCGACGGCCGGGATGTAGTAGTTCTCCCTGAACGACGCCGGCCGGATCACCGTCGCCGGGAGCCCGAGCCGGCGGATGTGCTGCTCGATCTGCCACTTCGAGTCCCAGTGGTCGATGCCGGAGTGACGGTCGGCGCCGCCGACCGACGAATAGACGAGATGCTCGACCCCCGCGGCACGGGCGGCGTCGGCGACGTTCGTGCCCTGCCGCACCTCGCGCTCGGCCCCGACGGTGAAGTCCTGGACGCTGTAGGCGCCGTATGACCCGCGCATCGCCTGCTCGAGGCTCCGCATGTCCTCCATGTCTCCCGTGACCAGTTCGACCCCCTCCGCGGCCAGTGCCCGCGCCCGAGCTGATTGCGCGTCGCGCGTGAGCGCTCGGATCGACACCCCGCGCGCGCGCAGGTGACGGACGACCGCACCACCCTGCCGGCCCGTCGCTCCGGTGACGAGAATCGGGCCGGGGATCATCGCGACCCCGCTGCGGCGGCGTCACAGGCCCGGGTGTAGTCGGCCGTGAGGGTGGCCCATGCCGTCTCGGTGCGCGCCCGCCGGGCGGGCCCCGCATCGCCGAGCTGCTCCCAGCCGCGTTGCTCGAGCCGGACGGCCGTACGCCCGCCGAGCGGAGTGAAGGTGACCTCGACCTCGGTCGCCTCGCTGGAGTCGAAGAACAGGTGCCACAGGTAGCGCACCCGGGCCGGCGGCTCCCAGTCGAGCACCGTGCCCCAGTCGTGCTGCCCGCCACCGCGGGCATGCTCGACGATCCGCCCGCCGGGTCGCGGCTCGAACGAGATCGCCGCTGGATCGCCGCTCACCGTGTGGGCCGGCGGCCACCAGGTGGCGCACCGCTGGGTCCAGGTGTCGAAGGCCTGCGCCGGCGGCACACCCACCTCGAACTCGATCACCAGCGCCTCAGCGTTCATCCGCCCCTCCCGCCGGCGGCTCGGTGTTCTCGGCCACGATGCGATACCGGGCGATGGCCTCATCCCACACCTCGGCGAAGTACCGGCGCACAGCCTCGATCCCCTCGGCCCGGAGTTCGTAGATGTGCCGTGTCCCCTCGGCCTGGTCGCTCACCAGCCCGGCGTCCTTGAGCAGCCGCAGGTGCCGGGATACCGCGGGCCGGCTGATCGGGAGCTGGTCGGCGATCTCCCGCACCGATCGCCCGCCGTCGCTGAGGATCTCGACGATCGCGCGGCGGTTGGCGTCGCCGAGCGCGTCGAGCGCGTCGCGATGCAGGCCCTGCGCCATCTCAGTCCGGCGCCGCTTCGGAGGCGGCCTTGAGCCCGTCGGCGAACTGCCCGAAGGACTCGGTGAGATCCGGGATCGCCCGAGTGATCAGCCCCGCGAGCGCCCCCGTGTAGGTCTCCTCCATCGAGAACTCGGTCTCGCCTCCGGCGAGCGAGCGCAGCGAGAACGTGCGCACGCCCGTGAACAGACCGAGCGGCATCCCGTCGGACCAGACCATGCGGCGCTCCGGCTCGAGCTCGGTGACGCTGAGCGAGAAGGTGCGCCGCGGATTCACGGCCGAGACCAACCGGATCGTCTCGCCCGGCGCGATGTGTCCCTCCAGTGAGAGGACGGCGGGATTCCAGCGCGTGTAGCCGTCGGGATCGGTGAGCAGGCTCCAGACCCGCTCCGGACTTGCGTGAATCGATCGCTGCACCGAATAGGCCCTGGCCACACCGAGCTCCTCTCAGGTCCGTCGTCTAATCGTAACCGCAGGGCTACCGTAACACAGAAGTTACCCACTGTCTCCAGGGAGTGAAACCGGACTATTCTGGGGCCCATGGCTGCGTCAGTGCTCGCCACGTGAGCGAGGGCGGGATCGTCGTCGGCGAGGACGGCGTGGCCCGCTGCTGGTGGGCGGACTCGGCCCCCGACTACCGCGCCTACCACGACGATGAGTGGGGCTTTCCGGTCTCCGACGACGTGCGGCTGTTCGAGAAGCTCAGCCTGGAGGGATTCCAGGCTGGGCTCTCGTGGCTCACGATCCTGCGCAAGCGCGAGGCGTTCCGGAGAGCGTTCGCCGGATTCGAGTTCAGGCGGATCGCGCACTTCGGCGAGGGCGACGTCGACCGCCTGCTCGGCGACGCGGGCATCGTGCGCCATCGGGGCAAGATCGAGGCGGTGATCAACAACGCGGGCCGCGCGGTGGAGCTCGTCGAGGCCGAGGGATCCCTCGCCGCCTACGCGTGGCGCTTCGAGCCCGAGGCGCGCACCGGCCGGATCGATCGCGCACAGCTGAGCGAGCTCGCCACCACGGCGGCGTCAACGGCGCTGGCCAAGGATCTGAAGCGGCGCGGCTGGCGGTTCGTCGGGCCGACCACGGTCTACGCGTTCATGCAGGCGATGGGGCTGGTCAACGACCACCTCTCCGGCTGCGACGCGTGGGCGAGCGTGGACGCTGCCCGGACGCGGTTCGAGCGCCCAGGAGCCCCGCCTGCGCGGGGCTCAGTCACCTGATGCGGATCTGTTGTAGATGGTCGGAGCGACGGTCGAGCGGGCGCCCCCTGTCCGCACTGCTCCAGCGCACGCTGGTCGCGTTCACGGTCGAGCTCGAGCTCGACAACGAGTTCGAGCGCCGGATATCGCACCGGACGACGGCATTCGGTGGTTCGCCGGCGCACTACCGTCACACGCTGCCGCATTCCCGTCACACGCCCGGCGAAGCGCTGCAACTCAGTTCCGGCCCCCGGAACTCAGATACAACGCTTCGATTTCCGCGCGCCGGGGGTTGGCGCCGGTGTGGCTGACGCGCGAAGGTCCGCCCTCCCGACGTGCTGCCGGATTTCCCGAGGCCGCGCCAAGGCGTCACCCGGACGCCGTCTGACGTTCGCCCACGTGCCGGAGCCAACGGACTAGGCTTGCCCTGCCTACCGGGGACGACAGGAAGGCAGCGATGACGACGAAGGCGTCCGGATCACCAAGTGAGAGCGCCGGACCGGCGGCGGAGCCGCGGCGCGTGCGGATCGCGATCATCGGCAGCGGCTTTGCCGGCCTGGGCATGGGCATCCGGCTGCGGCAGACGGGCGTCGAGGACTTCGAGATCCTCGAGCGCTCACGGGACATCGGTGGCACGTGGCGCGACAACAGCTATCCGGGCTGCGCCGTCGACGTGCAGTCGCACCTGTATTCGTACTCGTTCGCGCCCAATCCGAACTGGAGCAGCGTGTACTCGCCCCAGCAGGAGATCTGGGCCTACATCCGGCGCTGCGCGGACGAGTCCGGGGTCACCGCGCACGTCCGTCTCGGGCACGACGTGCTGAGGGCGGACTGGGACGATGCGCGAGCGCGCTGGCTGATCGAGACCTCGGCGGGTCTGGTCGAGGCTCAGTTCCTGATCTCGGCCATGGGACCGCTCAGCGACCGGTCCCTGCCCGACATCGCCGGGCTCGAGAGCTTTGCCGGCGCCTGCTTCCACTCAGCGGCCTGGGACCACGGCTACGACCTGGCCGGCAAGCGGGTGGCGGTGATCGGCACCGGCGCGTCAGCGGCGCAATTCGTCCCCGAGATCCAGCCGACGGTGAGCCGCCTGCTCGTGTTCCAGCGCACGCCGCCCTGGACGTTCCCGAGGAACAACCGCCGGATCACCCGGATGGAGCGCGGGCTCTACCGGCGCTGTCCCGCGCTCCAGAGGATGGTGCGCTCACGCCAATACTGGTACCGCGAGGCCATCGCCATGTTCCTGCAGCGACCGCGACGAACCGCCCCGATCGAATGGATCGCCCGAGCGCGGCTGCGCCGGCAGGTTCCCGACGAGGCGCTGCGCGAGAAGCTCACGCCGACCTACAGCATCGGCTGTAAGCGGATCATCGTCTCCGACGACTACCACCCCGCGCTGACCCGCGAGAACGTCGAGCTGGTCACGAGCCCGATCCAGCGCGTGGAGGCGTCCTCGATCGTGACCGCCGACGGACGCGAGCATCCCGTCGACGCGATCATCCTCGGGACGGGATTTCATCCGATCGCCGTCGCCGACCCGCTGCGCGGCCGCGACGGCGTCACGCTCGCCGCGCGTTGGGCGCCTCGCCGCGAGGCCTATCTCGGCACCACGGTCGCCGGCTATCCGAACTACTTCATGCTGATCGGGCCCAACACCGCCACCGGCCACACCTCGGCCCTGCTCTACGCCGAGGCGCAGATCGAGTACATCATCGGCGGCCTCGCGTATCTCGAGCAGCGGGGACTGAGCTCGCTCGACGTGCGCATAGACCGGCAGGCGGCCTACAACGACGACCTGCGGCGACGGCTCAAGGGCACCGTATGGACATCGGGTGGCTGCGGAAGCTGGTACCTCGACGCCGACGGGGGCACCTCGGTCATCTGGCCGGGCTACACGTGGCAGTTCACGAAGGCGCTGCGCCGATTCGATCCGAGCGCATACGAATTGCGCGCCCACGACCACGCCGCGGTGGGCTGAGGCCGGGAGGACGGCGCGCCCGCCCGGCGCCGCGCCCACGTGCCAGGCGCGGTGCCGGGCACAGCGGCCCTCAGGCGGCGGTCAACTCGCGCTCAGCCCGGAGCCAGTTGCCGAAGTCGTCCGACTGGCCCGATTCGAGGTGGATGAAGTAGGCCCGCTCGGCGATCTGGCCGTGATCGGGGGTGCCCCGCTTCGCCTTGGGCTTGGTCGTGCGGGTGCGGGTGCGCTTGGCGGCCGGCTTGGCGGTCTTCTCGGTCATCGTGGTCCTCCTGGTCTTGGCTTGTCCACTGGCGGCTGCAATTCTGCGTGCGCGCTCCGTGTTCGACACAGACCTGGCGATACCTTCGCGATCGCGGCACGTTTCGCCGGGCGGTCAGAATGGAGTCGTGCCGTTCCACGTTCGCCTCCACCGCAGCTTCCGCGCCGAGGACGCCTTCAACCTCACCGAGGACGAGGTGAGGGATCGCATCGCGTACGCCCGCCGCCGCGGGACCTGGATCGAGATCGTCGAGGGACCGGCGCTCACCACCGCACAGCGCGCTCGGCGCCGGGGCTGGCTGAACGCGTCCGAACTGGGCGTGGACACGACCGAGCGGTTCCTCGCCGCCGCCGATCTCGCCGCCGGTGGCGCCGTCGGAGCCAATCGGCCCGGCGGGTCCTCCCATGGCGTGCGCCTGGGTCTCGCCGCGGCGGCGATCGTGGCCGTGCTCACAGTGGCGACGGCCCTCGTCGTCGCTCGCCTGCCCGGCAGCGGCCCCCGCCCCGCGAGTGCCGCCGGCCGGCCCGCGACTGCGCCCAGCGACATCGCCTCCACCGCCGACCTTCGGCGCTACGTGCTCAGTCGATCGCTGTGGCACCGGACACCGAGAACGTTTCCCGCTTCACTCGGTATCGCATTCGGCCAGCAGTTCGTCACCGGCAGCCCGACCCTCGCCGCGGTGGACGGCGGCGCCGCGAGCGCATACTCCGTCTCCGAGCTGATCGGCGACGGCGCCAGCTTGGCCGGCGAGCCGATCTACGTCGTCGGGCGGGTCGTGGCGAGGTCCTCGTCGCCGGTCGGCACCGACGGCTGGACCCGCGAGGGCGCACTCGACGTGGTGCTCGCCGGCCCGAACGGCCCCGATCGGGTCCACGGCCTGATCAGCTACGGCTACGCGGCACCACCCGTGGGCACCGTGGTCTTCTTCCGGGCCGTGGTCGCGGCAGTCGGGACGACGACGGCAGGACATTCCACGACGTACGTGATCGGTCTCGAGGATCCCGCGCCGACCAGCGCGTTCGGGCCGACTCACACCGACACGGTGACGAGCCTGGCCCGGCAGTTCGGACACAGCGCACGTCCGTGAGCGTCGCTCACAGCACGAAGCGCTCGCGCGCCGCGGTGGCGCCGGAGGCGTCGGTGGCCTCATCCGCGTGCTTCGCCGGCCCGTCGTCGCCACTCTTCGGGCACCAGAAGCTCGAGCACGTCATCGAAGGCGACCACGCCGATCGGCTTACGGTCGCTGTCGATGACGGGGATCACGAGCAGGTTGAAGTCGCTCATCAACCGCGCGACCTCGGGCAGCTCGGTCTCCGGCGTCACCGTCGGCACCGCGCTCTCGATCAGACTGGTGACCGGTGCGCGCTCCTGCCCGATCAACAGCTCGGAAGAGAAGACCCCGCCGATCAGGCTCCCTCCCTCGTCGACGATCCACAGCACGAGCAGCTGCGAGGGCGCGAGCTCGCTCCGGCGGACATACTCCTGCCCGTCGGCGACCGTCGCGGCGGCCGGAAGCACGGGAAAGTCGGGGTTCATCAGTCCGCCGGCGGTCGACGGGTTGTAACCCAGCAGGCGCTTGATCTTCAGCTGCTTGGCCGCCGGCAACAGATTCAGAACCGGGATCCGCCGATCGACGAGATCGGCGATCTGCGCCGGATGCAACCGCGCCAGCCGACGATGCGCGAGGCGCAAGCGCGAGCTCGGGACGTGGGCGACGAACGGCTCGGTCTGGGGCCACGGCACGGACTCGCCGTGCTCGTGCTCGCGGCCGCGCAGAAGTCGCGGGAGACGGCGCCTCACCCCAGCGCCGAGGCTGGGATCGATGCCGGTCACGCGCCAGGTTCCATCGTTGTCGACCAGCTCCACGTCACGGACCTTGACGAGGCGGGCCGTGGTGACGTCGATCACGCTCCGTCCGAGCAGATCGCCGCGCAGCAGCACCTCGCCGGGCCGGCGCTCGAATTGGGCCAGGTTCAGCTTGGTGGTCGAGGTGCGGGCCGCGCCGGGCTCCAAGCGCGAGATCCGGTCCGCGGGCACGAACGCGTCGCGGCCGCCGATGCGGGCCTTCAGGCCCGTGACCGGCGGCAGCTCATCGCCGGAATCGAGGCGGACGATCACGTCCTCGACCCGACCCAGGCGCTCGCCACCCGAGTCGAGCAGTGGGCGTCCGATGAGGGACGAGAGGTCGAGAACGGGTCCGGTTGTCTCCATGTGCGTGAAGACTCCTCGTGCGGGGGGATCACTTGTGACCGAATCGTGAACGTCACCGCGGCGCTGAGACGCCGGCCCGCGGGCGCAGGTCAGACCCGGCCGGTGTCCCGACGGTAGGCCCACGCCGCGAGCAGCGCGAGCACGACGGCCCAGGCCAGGACCGTGATCCACCCGCGCGCACCCCAGCCATGACCGTTGATCGCGGTGCGACTGGCCTGAACCAGCCACCACGAGGGCAGGAACGGTCCGAAGCTGTGCAGGAAGCCGCTGGTGATCGGGAACCAGGTGCCGCTGACGAAGGCGAGGATCGAGACGAGGCCGCCCATGATCGGTCCCACCGAGTCGGTCGTCACGAGGTGGCCGATCAGGATCCCGAACGCCGCGAAGGGGAGCAGGCCGACGAGGATCAGTCCGGTCATCGCGGCCCAGCGAGGCGCCGACAGGCTGACGCCGAGCGCCGCTCCCGACACGTACAGCAGCGCGAGGCTCAGCAGCGCCATGACGTAGGCGGTCACCACCTTGGCGCGGAAATAGGCCCGCGAGGTGAGCGGGCTGATCCGGAGCTGCCGGGTCCAGCCGACCTGGCGCTCGCCGGCGATCCGCGCTCCGGTGGAGATCATCGCCGCCATCGTGCCGAACGAGGCCAGGCCCACCATGTAGTACAGCGGGAACGAGATCCCGGTTCCGCCGATGTTGTGGTTGTTGCGCTGCGGGGCTGCGATCACCCAGTACAGGACGAGCGGGAAGCCGAGCGAGAAGAGGTAGAAGCGACGGTTGCGGAACGTGCGCAGCAACTCGTAGCGCGTGTACGCGAGTCCGTTCACGACCTCACCACCTCGGGGACATCCTCATCCGGATCTCCGGTCAACTTCAGGAACGCGTCCTCGAGCCCGGCGCCGGTGATCTCGATGTCCCGCGCCGCCGGGTACTGTCCGAGCAGCACTCTGATGGCGGCATCGGAGTCGGAGCAGCTGAGGATCACCGCCTCGCCGTGTCGCTCCGCCCCGTTCACGCCCGGGAGCTCGGCGAGACGGGAGGCCTCGACGCCGGGGAGCGTCGCCCGAATCGTCCGCACGCCGACGCGGGCCTTGATCTCGGTGGTCGCCCCGTCGGCCACGATCCGGCCGTGCGCCATCAGAATCGCGCGGTCCGCGTTGGCATCGGCCTCCTCGAGGTAGTGCGTCGCGAACAGGACCGTCTTGCCGCGGGCCGCGAACGCGCGCATGATGGCCCAGAATTCGCGGCGCCCCTCGACGTCCATGGCCACCGTCGGCTCGTCGAGGACGAGGATGTCCGGATTGCTGACCAGCGCCACCGCGAACCGCACGCGCTGCGTCTGGCCCCCCGACAGCTTCTGCGTCCGCTGGTTTGCCGCCTCGCTCGAGCCCGGTGAGCTCAAGCACCTCGCCGATATCCAGCGGATCGGGATACAGCGACCCGATCATCGCCACCACCTCGCGGACCGACAGGTCACGAATCAGCGCGCCGGTCTGCAACATCGCGCCGACCATGCCGGCGTCGACGGCCTCACGAGGCGAGTGACCGAACACCGACACGGCGCCCGTGTCGGGAATCGTCAGGCCGAGCAGCATGTCGATCGTTGTCGACTTGCCCGCCCCGTTGGGCCCGAGCAGCGCCACCGTCTCACCTCGCTCGATGGCAACCTCGATTCCGCGCACGGCACGAATCGGGCCCTGGGGCCCGCGAAAGCTCTTGGTGAGGCCGTCGAGCCGGATTCCCTCTCCGCGCCCCGGAGAACTCTGCGTACTCATCCGCATTGCGGCTTGCCCACATGGCAACTTCGTCAAACCAACCCTGTCGCGATAGCGTTGCCGTTCGTGCGCGATGTCCTGATTCGAGGCCCGATGATCCGGCTCGGGCAACTGCTGAAGCTCGCCGACATGGTCGCGAGCGGCTCCGAGGTCAAGGCCTTCCTCTCCACCGAGCCGGTGTGGGTCAACGGAGCCCGCGAGGCACGTCGCGGCCGGCAGCTGCACCCCGGCGACGTGGTCCGGATCGGCGACGACGAGCTGCATCTGACCTCGGCGAACCCGGACGCTCCGTGAGGGCTGCGGGCACTGGAAGAATCGGGTCGTGGGCTCACTGCGCCTGACCTCGACCCTCGTCCCGCGCGGCCCGGCCGCTGCGATCGTGCTCGATGACGAGCAGGTGGCCGCAGTGGGCGAGGGGGCCAAGCGGTTTCCCGTCGTCGCGACCGTGAACGGGTTCAGCTGGCGGGCGACGGTGACACGCATGGGCGGGGAGTTCCTGCTCGGCTTCAGCCGCGAGGTGCGCGGACAGGCCGGCGTCGAGGCGGGCGACACCGTCGAGCTCGAGCTCGAGCTCGACACCGCGCCCCGCCAGGTGGAGGTGCCGCCCGCCCTCGCGGATGCGCTGAGGAATGACGCGGCCGCCCGGACGGCCTTCGACGGTCTGTCCTACACCCATCGCAAGGAATACGCCCGCTGGATCTCGGAGGCCAAGCGAGACGACACGCGCGAGCGCCGCGTCGTCGAGGCGCTGCGGATGTTGCGCGAGGGGAGGACCCGCAGCTGATCCGCGTCCTCCTGGCGGAGGGCTCGAGCCTCACCTCGCGCGAGGTTGTGAGTTGCCTCGGTCCGGCCGGATATCGCCGACAGGATCACTGCCCGCGCCCGGGCAGGCGGATCGAATCGCCCAGAGCGCGGTCTCGCGATACGCGATCGGGCCGGAGACGATCGCGGCGCTGTGATGAGGGTCTGTTGATCAGGACTGGGCGCTGCCCGCACGGGTCCGGGCGGGTCGATAGGTGGCGATGATCACGCCCGTCGTCGTGGTCAGGCTGTCGACGAGCCGCAGCGTGGCTCCGGCGCCGCCGGGAAACAGCCGGCGACCGGAGCCGAGCACGAGCGGGTGGATCAGCAGCACATATTCGTCGATCAGATCGCGGCGCATCAGCGAGTCGATCAGGACGCCGCTGCCGAGGATGCCCAGATCGATCTCGGACTGCGCCTTCAGCCGGGCCACGGCGTCCGCGGCGTCGCCGTCCAGTCGCGTCGAGTTGGCCCACGGCAGGGGCTCGCCGAGGGTGGTCGAGGCGACGTACTTCTGGCGGCTCTCGAGCACCGGAGTGAACGGGTTGTCCGTGCGGCCGGCCCACGACGCGGCGAGGATCTCATAGGTCCGCCGCCCGAGCAGGAGGGCCCCGTCCCCGGCCATGCGCTCCCCCATCACGCGGGCCATGACCTCGTCGTTGCCGGGCGCCGCCCAGCCGCCGTGCTCAAAGCCGTCCCGGGAGTCCTCGTCCATCCGGCCGGGCGCCTGCTCGAGGATCCGAGCCTGGCCGCCGCCCACTTCAACTGGCTGATCATGTCGGTCCCGCTCAACCAGGCCATGTTGCTCGGGCTCGACACATCTCCCGCCGGAGCCGACCTCGACCGCTACGCCGATGCCGGCGTTCGGGTGTTCCTGGCCGCTTACGGCGCCTGAGGCTCATCGGGGACGACCTCGCCCGCCCGCTCGTCGCGGGCGGCCCAGTCGAGCAGGCGTCTCAAGCGAGAAGGCGACCTCGTCGATGCCGGCGTGCAGGTCGCCGAGCCGCGCGAACCGCTCGGGGACGGTGGCGATCGTGCAGTCCTGCGGCAGCACGTCGTCGATCTCATCCCAGGTGACCGGCGTGGACACCGTCGCCTCGCTGACGCCGCGGACCGAGTAGGCGCTGCGGATCGTGTGGTCGCGTGCGTTCTGGTTGTAGTCGACGAACACCTTGTCGGGCTCGCGGTCCTTGCGCCACCACGTCGTCGTGACGTCGCCGGGGGCGCGGCGCTCGGCCTCGCGCGCGAACGCCAGCGCGGCCCGGCGCACGTCGGCGAATCCCCAGCGCGGCTCGATGCGGACGTAGATGTGGAGGCCCGAGCCACCCGAGGTCTTGGGCCAGCCGACGATGCCGAGCTCGTCGAGCAGCTCGCGCGCCACGTGGGCCACCCGGCGGACGGCGGCGAAGTCGCACTCCGGCATCGGATCGAGATCGATGCGCCATTCATCCGGCCGCTCGGTGTCGGCGCGGCGCGAGTTCCACGGATGGAACTCAACGGTCGACATCTGCACGGCCCAGATCACGCTGGCCAGGCTGGTGACGCACAGCTCGTCCGCGTGCCGGCCGGACGGGAAGTCCACCCGCACCGTGTCGACCCACGGCGGCGCGGCCTTCGGCAGGCGCTTCTGGTGCACCTTCTCGCCCTCGACCCCGCGCGGGAAAGCGGTGCAGCATGCACGGCCGCTCGGCCAGCGCGCGGACGATCCCGTCGCCGACGCTCAGGTAGTAGCGAGCCAGATCGAGCTTCGTCTCGCCGCGAGCGGGGAAGTACACCCGCGTCGGGTTGGAGATCCGCACACTCCTCCCGGCGACCGGGAGCTCGACCGGCTCGTTGCCCTCGGCTGCGGCCACGATCCCGCCACGATACGACGGATCACGGGACCAATAGGCTCTCGATGCTCATCACCGACAAGGAGGCAGCATGGAATATCGGCAGCTGGGCTGCTCTGGGCTGCGCATCTCGCGACTGACGCTGGGGACGATGTCGTTCGGCGGGCATGGTCAGTTCCGCAGTGTCGGCGAGGTCGATCTGGACGGCGCCCGGCGCCAGATCGCGCTGGCGACGGACGCCGGCGTGAATCTGATCGACACCGCCGACATGTACTCGAGCGGCGCCTCCGAGGAGCTCATCGGCGAGGCCCTCAAGGGCCGGCGCGACGAGGTGCTGCTGGCCACCAAGGCCCGGTTCGCAATGGGATCCGGGCCGAATGACGCCGGGCTTTCGCGCCACCATCTGATCGAGGCCTGCGAGGCGAGCCTGCGCCGTTTGCAGACCGACCATGTCGACCTCTACCAAGTACACGAGTGGGACGGGCAGACGCCGCTGGAGGAGACCCTGGGCGCGCTCGACCACCTCGTCAGCAGCGGCAAGGTCCGCTACATCGGCTGCTCCAACTTCGCCGGCTGGCAGGTGATGAAAGCGCTCGGGATCGCCCGTGAGCGGGGGCTGACGCAATTCGCCAGCCAACAGGTCTACCTGTCTCTCCAGGAACGCTCGGCCGAGTACGAGATCGTCCCCTCGGCCATCGACCAGGGCCTCGGATTGCTGATCTGGAGCCCGCTCGCCGGCGGGCTCCTTTCCGGCAAGTATCGACGCAACGAGCCCCCGCCGGAGGGCGCGCGGCACGCGAGCGAGTGGAGCGAGCCGCCGGTCTACGACGAGGACAAGCTCTACGACACGATCGAGGTGCTGGTCGAGATCGCGGGCGCGCATGGTGTCTCCGCGGCCCAGGTCGCGTTGGCCTGGCTGCTCGCTCGTCCCGGGATCTCCAGCGTGATCGTCGGCGCCCGCACCGAGGAGCAGCTCTCCGACAACCTGGCCGCGGAGGGTCTCGAGCTGAGCGCCGACGAGCAGGCCCGGCTCGAGGAGGTCAGCCGCCCGCCGCTGATCTACCCGTTCTGGCATCAGCGCGCCTCGGCCACCGATCGACTGAGCACCGCCGATCTCTCGCTGATCGCCCAGTACATGGGGTAGTCGTCCCGGCGGAGACGGTGGAAGCCAGTGGACACACACCACTACTCGTGCCCGAGCACGCGGGCTTCGAGCCAGGCGTTTCGGAATGCGCCGCGCGGATCCGTACGCGCAACCAGCGCGGCGAAGTCGCGGGCGCGTTCATACAACGGTGCGATCGACCCGGCCCCGGCCAGAAACAGCTTGCCCCAATGTGGACGGGCGGCGAACGGGCGCAGCGCGGCCTCGACCTGAGCCAGGACGCGCTCGACGGCGCCCTGGTCCGGGCGCCAGGTGAAATGAAAGCCGACCGTGTCCCGGTCGTACTGCGGGCTCATCCACAGGCGGTCGGCGGCGATCGTGCGGATCTCCGAGACCTGCAACAGCGGCCGGAGCGTCCCGCCCAGTCGCCGCAGGGCGTCGATCGCCGCCGGGGCGTGCCGCCGCGCGACCAGGTATTCCGACTGGATCTCCGCGCCGTTGCTCGGCGTGAAGCCGAGGCGGAAGTGCGGCAGGCGGTCGGCCCACGGCCCGGGCAGGCCGAGCTGTCGGGTGCAGTTGACGGGATCGAGACCGAGGATCGGGTGCCGGTCAACCGTCGCGGCGTGGGCGCCGAACAGATCGTCGCGCACGTTCTCGCACCCCTCCGCGACCCGCGTCTTGACCCACACCTGATCGACCTGATCCCCCCACAGCGTGAAGGCGCTGACGCTGTAGCCGGCCGCGGTGATCTCGTCGAAGTGCTCGGCCAGCATCTCCCACCGCAGGCCTTCGAAGACACGCTGGCGGATCTCGTAGTCCGGCTCGACGTCGAGCGTGACGCGCGTCACGGCACCGAGCGCGCCCAGACCCACGACGAGCCCGTCGAAGTCGGCCTCGCCGCGGGCGCAGGAGAGGATCGCCCCATCTGAGGTGACCAGCTCCAGAGCGGCGACGGACCCGGCCAGGTTCGGGTTGCCGTCTCCGGATCCATGGGTCGCGGTCGCGATCGCCCCCGCGACCGAGATGTGCGGCAGCGAGGCCAGGTTGGCCAGCGCCATGCCCTCGGCGCGCAGGGCGCCGGCCAGGGCGCCGTAGCGCAGGGCGGCGCAGCATGAGACCGTCCGGGCGCAGGCGTCGACGACCACGTCGGCAGGCAGGCGCTCCAGGCTCAGCAGCTCCTCGGAGTCGCCGATGTCGGTGAACGAGTGGCCGGAGCCCACGACCCGGATCCGCGGTGCCGCCGCGACGATCTCGCGGACCTGATCGAGCGTCGGAGGGCGGTGTACGGTACGTGCGCGGTACACGTAGTTGCCGGCCCAATTCGTCCGCTCCATGTGGCGGACCCTAGCCGCCGCGCTAGACTAGGCACTCAGGGTCGAGCGCTTCGCTCGGCCGAAAGCAGTGCCCCGCGTTACCGCAGTTGTTGCCTCGCAGCACCCTCCGCGTACGCAGTGCACATACCCCGGAGGGGGATCACGATGGCAACAGGAACCGTGAAGTGGTTCAACGACGACAAGGGCTTTGGCTTCATCGAGCCCGACGAAGGTGGCAAGGATCTGTTCGTGCATCACAGCGCGATCCAGGGCAGCGGCTTCAAGTCGCTGACCGAGGGCGCGAAGGTGAGCTACGACGCCGAGCAGGGCCCCAAGGGCCCGGCGGCGGGGAACGTCCAGCCCGTCTGAGCCAAGCGGCTTCGAACTGCGACGGGGGGCCCACTGGGGCCCCCCGCTCGTTCTCGCCGCACCCGAGACGCCCGTCCGCGTGCGGAAATCCACGAGTAAGGACGGACAGGTATGGCCTCCAGCGGCAAGAAGAAGACCACGATGGCGAAGCTCGCCCGGGAGAGCCGTCTCCGCGAGCGTCGGGCGACGAAGGCGGCCCGCAAGGACGCCCGGAAGCAAGCCGCGCTGAACGGTCCTGAGCTGCCTGATGAGCCCGGAACGGAAGAGGACTTCGAAGGGGACGCCGAGGCCGGCGCCGAGGCGGACGTCGAGCCGGGCGTCGAGGCCAAGCTGTAGGGATCGCGGCCGCCACGGTTCGCCACCGTTGGCCCGTCCGCCGTGCCCCGCGCCCAGGTGCCCATGACGTCGAATCCCACCACCAGTGAGCTCGTCGCGCTCGGCGCTCCGACGGTGCTGCCCGAGGGGTCGCGCGTGCGACTGCGTCAGGGCAGGCCGGCGGACAAGGAGCTCCTCCTGCGCGGCTTCGAGCGTCTGGGCGAGGAGTCCCGCTATCGCCGCTTTCTCGCGCCCATGCCCGAGTTGCGAGAGCCGATGCTCAGTTATCTGCTCGACGTCGATCACCACACACACGAGGCCATCGTCGCGCTCGATGAGCAGAGCGGCGAGGGAGTCGGCGTGGCGCGGTATGTGCGCAACGATGAGCGGCCCGATGCCGCGGAGGTCGCCGTCACGGTGATCGACGACTGGCAGGGCCGCGGGCTCGGCACGCTGCTGCTCGACGTGATCGCCGCCCGCGCCCGCGAGGAGGGCATCACCACCTTCCAGGCGATGATGCTGGGCACCAATCAGGGCATGATGGACGTGTTCGAGCGGCTCGGTCCCGTCCGCGTGGTCGATCGCGAGTCCGGGACCGTCGAGATCGAGATGCCGATTCCCAAGGTTGGCCTGTCGGGCGCCCTGCGCAAGCTCCTCGCTGTGGTGGCCCGCGCGGACGTCGCCAAGCCGCTCAGCGAGCGCCGCGGCGCCGGCCGGTGATCTGCCACGGCCCGGGGACGAGGTCGAGGACCAGATTCACGACCCACACGATGAGCGTCGCCTTGACCAGGGTCCAGAACCCGTAGATGTGAAAGCCGCCCACGATGTCCGTCGTGAGCACGAGCATCAGCAGCGACACGAAGAACCAGGCCAGGCCGAAGGTGAGAATGGCCAGAGGGAGCGTGACCAGCCGCAGCAGCGGCTTGAGCACCGTGTTCAGGACTCCGAACACGGCCGCCGCCGCGAGCAGCGCCCCGGCGTCGGTGACGTCCACGCCGGCGATCGCCACGGTGAGGATCGCGAGCACGAGCGCGTTGGTCAGCCACGAGACCGCCAGGCGGACCGGCAGCGAGGGTTGACCGCGCCGCTCAGCGCGCGTAGAGCTCATCGAACACGCTCGCGTACCGGTCATAGACAACGTTGCGCTTGACCTTCATCGTCGGCGTCAGCTCGCCGGTCTCCTGCGACAGATCGTGGTCCAGGATCGCGAAGCGCTTGATCTGCTCGACCTGCGCGTAGCGGGCGTTGGCCTTGTCGAGGGCGTCTTGCACCAGCGCGCGGACGTCCGGATGCTCCGACAACGCAGCGACATCCTCCGGGAGCCCGCGCGTGCCGGCCCACGGGACGATGGCCTCGGGGTCAAGCGTGACCACCGCAACCGGGTAGGGCCGCCGGTCGCCGAACATCACGGCCTGCGAGATGAACGGCGACTGCTTGAGGTCGTTCTCGAGATTTGCCGGCGCCAGGTTCTTGCCGCCGGCGGTGATGATGATGTCCTTCTTGCGGCCGGTGATGCTGAGGAAGCCGTCCTCGTCGAGCGAGCCGAGATCGCCGGTGTGAAGCCACCCCTCGGGGTCGAGGACCTCCTCCGTGGCCGCTTCGTTGTCCCAGTAGCCCGAGAACACGTGCGGCCCGCGCATCAGGATCTCACCGTCCTCGGCAATCCGGACCTCCAGGCCCGGTAGTGCGCGCCCGACGGTCCCGAAGCGGAACGCGGCCTGAAGGTTCACGGTGCCGATGCCCATCGTCTCGGTCATCCCGTAGCCCTCCATCACCGGGACGCCGGCGGCGTAGAAGAACTCGAGGATCTCGGGCGCGATCGGCGCGGCCCCGGTCAGCGCCTCGCGCAGGTGGCCGCCGAACAGTGCCCGGACCTTGGCGAAGACCTCCTCGTCGGCCTGCTCGAACGGCCCACGCAGGTCGGGCGGGACCGGCTCGCCCCGAGCCTCCAGCCCGCGGACCCGAACCCCGAGCTGCGCGGCTCGGACGAGATCGTCGTGCTGTTCGGGTGGGACCTGGGACATCGCGAGCGCGTAGAGCTTCTCGAAGATCCGCGGCACCGACGGGAGGTAATCCGGGTGGACCTCCATCAGCTCGGGGATGATCTGTCGCGTGTCGCCGCCGAAATAGGCGAGGGTGGCGCCGACCTGGAAGGCGGCGAGCTGGATGAGCTGGGCGAACACATGCGCGAGCGGGAGATACAGGTAGACGGCCTCGCCCGGGAGCAGCGTCCGGATCTCGAGCACGATCGAGCACACCGACATCGCGTTGCGGTGCGAGAGCACGCACCCCTTCGGCGGGCCGGTCGTGCCCGATGTGTAGATGATCAGGGCCGGGTCCTCCGGGGTGACCGTGTGGCGATCGCGGGCCGCCGCTCCGATGCCGGCATCGCTCGCCACGTCGGCGAGGGCGGTGACGCCGGCGGGGGCATCCTCCGCGTCGATCATGAACACGGAGCGCAGGGCGGGCAGCGCGCCGCGCACGGCCTCGATCTTGGCCAGCTGGGCCGTGTCCTCGACGAGGATCGCGACCGCCCCTGAGTTGCCGGCGACCCACTCGCACTCTTCCGGCGAGTTGGTCGGATAGATCGGGACGACCACCGCCCCCGCGCTCCAGAGCGCGTACGCGGCGATTGACCACTCGGAGCGCGTATCGGCCAGGATGCAGACCCGGTCGCCGGACTCGATCCCCTGAGCCAGGAACCCGCCGGCGAGGCGTTCGATCTCCCGCGTGACCTCAGCATAGGAGCGGTCCTGCCACGTCCCGTCGCGGCGCTCGCGCACCGCCGCGTGGCCGCCGTAGTGCTCGCCGGCGAAGGCCGGTAGTTGCGCGGCCGTGTGCGGTGCCGCATCGGTCTGGGTCATGGCAGCTCTCTCCTCCTCCTCGAGCGGTCGCCGGGCCTGGCGCTCGACTCGGCATCATAGGCTCCCGCGCATGAGCTCCATCTTCACGCCACTGCACCGGGGCGGCTCCGGGCCACCGCTGGTCTGCCTGCACGGGTTCACCGACACCTGGCGCACCTGGGAGCTCGTGCTCGGAGAGCTCGAGAGCCACCACGACGTGCTCGCCCCCACCCTGGTCGGACACGCCGGCGGCCCGCCGCTCGAGGGTGACGTCAACGACACGATGCTGGCCGATGCGATCGAACAGGCGATGGACGCGGCGGGCTTTCCGACCGCGCACATCGTCGGTAACTCGCTCGGCGGCTTCGTCGCCCTGCAGCTCGCCGCGCGGGGACGAGCGGAGTCGGTGGTCGCCCTCGCACCCGCGGGCGGCTGGGCCGAGGGCGATGACTCGTTCCGGGAGACACTTGACTACTTCGCGAACATGCAGGTGCAGCTCCAGGCCGTCGCGCCCTACGCCGACCAGATCGCCGCCTCGCCCGAGGGCCGCCGCCGCGCGTTGGAGTACGTCGCTGTCAACTACGAGCACATCCCCGCCGACCTCGTCGCCCATGAGATCAGCGGCGCCGCCAACTGCACGGCGGCGATGCCGATGATCGACTACGCGATGCGCGAGGGCTACGACCTCGAGGCCGAACGGATCGACTGCCCGGTGCGGGTCGTCTGGGGCACGGCCGACAAGCTGCTGCTGTATCCGTCGGCGGCCGTGCGCTTTCGCCACGACTGGCTGCCGACGGCCGACTGGATCGAGCTCGACGGCGTCGGCCACTGCCCCCAGCTCGACGTCCCGCTCGAGACCACGCAGCTCATTCTCGGCTTCACCAGGCGCTAGCGGTGTGCCCCAGCGGGCCTCAGCGACCGCTGAGGACTTCCTGCACGACCTCGAACTCGAGCAGGCTCGAGCCCTGGGCGACCGGCGCCTCTCCCCGGTCCCGGGCGGCCTGGGCGTGGCCGCGGGTGAAGGCCTGGCTGTCGCGCCACGCCCGGTAGGCGTCCTCGCTCTCCCACCGCGTGTAGACGAAGTAACGCGTCTCGCCCCCGACCGGACGCAGCAGCTCGAAGCCGAGGAACCCCGGCATCTTCTCGACCTCGCTGGCCCGCCGCGCGAACCGCTCCTCGAGCTCCGCGCCCCGCTCGGGCGCCACCTCGATCGCATTGATCTTCACCACGGCCATTTCCGGCCTCCTCGAGTCGGCTTGACACCACGAGCTGCCGCGCGCAGGGACCAGCACTCTGACAGGAGCCCGGCCGGCCCGCTGCGCCCGGGGACGGAGCCCATCGGCGCGGTGGTCATCATGCAGACGTGCGCCTGCACGTACTCAGCGATCTGCACCTCGAAAGAGGCCCTTTCTCCCCGCCCGCCGTCGACGCCGACGTGGTGATCCTGGCCGGCGACATCGCGCGCGGAACCGACGGTGTCACGTGGGCGCGGGAGTGGGAGCACGAACGACCGGTCCTCTACCTGGCCGGCAACCACGAGTTCTACGGCCACTCGATGCCGGCGCTGATCGATCGGATGCGGATCGCGGCCGAGGGCTCGACGGTGCGCGTGCTCGAGAACGACGAGGCGGTGATCGACGGCGTCCGGTTCCTCGGTTGCACGCTGTGGAGCGACTTCGACTTCGACGGCCCCGAGCACCGCGAGGTCTCGATGAAGCTCTGCGCGCGCGTCGTCAACGACTACGAGCACATCACCTTCGGCCCGACGCAGCGCCGGCTCACGCCGCGCGACACCCGGCTGATCCACCTGGCCAGCCGCCGTTGGCTGACCGCCCGCCTGGCCGAGCCCCACGACGGGCCGACGGTGGTGCTCACACACCATGCCCCCCTGATCCGCGCCCGGCCGCCTTCGCCGCTGCAGCGCGCGCTCGCCGGAGCCTTCGCCAGCGACGTGACCGAGCTGATGGGCGCGGAGCGGACCGGCCTGTGGATCTACGGCCATACCCACCGCGTCGCCGACCTCGAGCTGAGCGGAACCCACCTCATCAGCAACCCGCGCGGCTATCCGCACGAGCCGGCGGACGGGTTCGATCCGGCGTGTGTCGTCGAGCTCGACGGCTGAGGGCGCGGGGGGCGGCGGGGACGGGAGGCCGGCGGGGGCGGGGGGCCGACGGGGCGGCCGGGGGCGGGGGGCCGACGGGGGGCGGCCGGCCGGGGGCGGGGGCCGCGGGGGGCGGGGGATCAGCCCCGCGGCGCCGCGCTCCAGCCCCGGATCGCCGCGATGATCTCCGCGGGCGCGTCCTCCTGGATGTAGTGGCCGGCGCCCTCGAGCATAACCGTCGTATGCCCGGGGAAGACCTCCTCCCACCGTCTGCGCTCCGGGTCGCGGAACGCGACGTCCTTGGTCGGCCAGACCAGCAGCGCGGGACGGTCGCGCAGCACCCGGAGCCCGCGCTCGATCTCGGCCAGAAACGTGCGACTGCGCAGGATCTCGCGCGGGAACACGTATAGCGGCCGGCGCGAGTCCGGCGTCGGGAACGGCCCCCGGTAGGCGGCCATCACGGGCTCGGAGAGCTTCGCCCGCCGCACGCCCGCGGGCAGGATCTTCTCGACGAAGAGGTTGCGCTGCATGATCAGGTGCTCACCTAGCCGACTGCCGAGGATGCGCGAGAAGGCCTGCGTGCTCGGATCGGTCTTCGGCCACGCCCACGTGTTGCCGATCACGAACGCGGCGAAGCGCTCCGGGTGACGAGTCGCGGCGGCGAACCCGATCGGCCCTCCCCAGTCCTGGACCATCATCGTCACGCTCCTGAGGTCGAGCTCGAGGATGAAGCGCTCGAGCACCCGCGCATGCTCGGCGGGCAGGTAGCCGTATCCGCTCGGCGCGCTCGAGAGCCCGAACCCCGGATAGTCGACGGCGATGCAGCGGAACCGGTCGCTCAGGGCCGGGATGATCTCCCGGTACAGAAACGACCACGTCGGGTTGCCGTGCAGCAGCAGCAACGGGGGCCCGGTTCCCTCGTCGACGTAGTGACCGTGCGCCGGCGATCTCAGCGTAGTGGTTCGCGAACGGGTACAGGTCCTGGCGGAGCCAGGGCGGCAATGGCTCAGTGCCGGCGTGGGCGTTCACCACGAGACCTCCAGCTGGTCGGGATCCGGCCCCACGCTAGCGCCCCCGGCCCGCCGGGGCGAGGCCGTCTTCGACGCGCCGTCCTCCGCAAACCGGTAGAAGAGAGCCCCCAACGCGGACTTTGGAGGTTGCGCCGATGCTCGAGTACCAGGTGGCCCACAGCTATGAGACGGTGACTCTGCTGCGCGACGGCGCGGCGGCACGGATCGAGCTGAACCGGCCGGAGACGATGAACGCCTGGAACAAGCAGTTCGGGCATGACCTGCTCGATGCCGTCCGCACCGTCTCCGCGGACGCCGACGTCCGCGCGGTCGAGATCGGCGGCGCCGGCCGCGGCTTCTCCTCCGGAGCCGACCTTCGCGCCGGCTTTGATCCCACCCCCGCGGGCCATCCCGACGTTGAGACCGTCCTGCACGAGATCTACCACCCGATCATCCTCGGCCTGCGGGAGATGCCGAAGCCGGTGCTCGCCGCGGTCAACGGGCCCGCGGTGGGGATCGGATGCTCGCTGGCCCTGGCCTCTGACCTGATCGTCGCCGCCCGGAGCGCCTACTTCCTGCTCGCGTTCGTGAACATCGGGCTCGTGCCCGACGGAGGCTCATCGGTCTTCGTCCCGGCCCGCGCCGGCCTCGCCCGCGCGATGGAGATGGCGCTGCTCGGCGAACGCGTGCCCGCCGAGCGCGCCCTCGAGTGGGGTCTGATCAATCGCGTCGTCGACGACGCAGAGCTCGCCGCGGCGACGAGCACGCTGATGGAGACTCTCGCCGCCGGGCCGACGCGCTCCTACGCCGGCACCAAGCGCCAGCTCAACGCCCGCGCCTACGCCGGCATCGAGGCGCAGCTCGAGCTCGAGGCCGAGATTCAGCAGGAGCAGGCGGCCACGGCCGACTTCATGGAGGGCGTGATGGCCTTCGCCGAGAAGCGGCCGCCCCGGTTCGAGGGGCGGTAGCGGCGGGGCGAGGGTGGCGCGGGGCGAGGGTGGCGCGGGAGCCGCCGCCCGCCATTCCGTCCGGTGGTCCAGTGGCCCGGCGGCCCGGCGCCCCCGCGGCCCCGCGGCCCGGCGCCCCCGCGGCCCCGCGGCCCGGCGGCCCCGCGGCCCGGCGCCCGCGGCCCCGCGGCCCCGGCCGCCACCCCGCCACCGGGCGTGGGCCAGTCGACCACCGCCCAGCGGTCCAGCAGTCCAACACACCGCTTTTCGATGGTGCTGTAGCGAAATCTCCGTCAGGCGGCGAGGTCTCGGGGTTCGAGCGTGACGTTGTGACCGAGCGCTTGGAGTTGCCGGACGAGGCGCGTGGTCTGGCGGTCGGGGTTCTGGCGGGTGAAGAAGTCGCCGCCGAGGTCGTTGTATAGCTCGCCGGTCTGGAGCATGTGCCAGGCGGCGGTCAGGATCGAGTGTCCGACGGCGGTGACGGCTTTGGAGTGCCCGCGGCGGCCGCGTAGCCGCTGGTATTGGGCCGCGAGATAGGAGTTCTTGGTTCTGGTCGCGGCGTTCGCGGCCTCGGTCAGGCCCGACCTGAGCCACTTGTTGCCCTTGCCGGTCTTTCCTGAGCGGCGTTTGCCGGCGGATTCGTCGTTGCCGGGGCACACCTTCGCCCACGAAGCGAGATGTTTCGGGGTCGGGAAGGCGCTCATGTCGACGCCGATCTCGGCGATCAGCACCTCGGCGGTGCGTTGCTTGACGCCGGGGATCGTCATCAGTAGGTCACGCTGGCGGGCGAAAGGGCGGATTCGCTCCTCGATCTCCTCCGACAGTCGACCGATCGCCTCATCCAGGAAGTCGATGTGCGCGAGGATCTGCCCGACGATTATTGCGTGCTCGTCCTCGAAGCGCCCCTCGAGCGCTTCGAGGAGCGCGGGGATCTTCTTGCGCAACTGCCCGCGGGCGAGATCCGCAAGCACCGTGGGGTCGGTCGTGCCGGCCACCAGCGCATCGAGCATGTCCCGTCCGGACTTGCCCATGATGTCGCTCGCGACGCAGCCGAGCTTGATCCCTGTGTCCTCGAGGATCTTGTGCAGCCTCGCGGTCTCGCGCGAGCGGTCGTTGACCTGCGTCTTGCGATACCGCGTGAGGTTGCGGAGCGTGCGGATCGGCTTCGGCGGCACGAAGCTCGCCTTCAACAACCCAGCTTCCAGCAGCTGGCAGAGCCACTGCGCGTCCTTGACGTCGGTCTTGCGGCCGGGGACCGCCTTGACGTGTCTCGCGTTGACGAGCAGCAGCTCGAAGCGATCCTCCAGGATCGCCCAGACGGGCCGCCAGTACACGCCGGTCGCTTCCATCGCGACCTGCGTGACGCCGAGCGCCTCCAACCAATCGCGCAGCGCCAGCAAGCCGTGCACCGTCGTCGCGAACTCCGCGACGTGCTCGGTCAGCTCGCGCTCCTGCCACACCCGTACGCACGCCATCACGGTCGCCTTGTGCACATCGAGCGCGCCCGGGCGCTCAACGATCCGTTCCATCTGAGGTCCTCCTTCGGTCACATCAACAACGATCGCCGCCCGCAGGAGCCCCGCGTTATCAAGCGATGCTGTAGCGCGTGCTCAAGGCAACAGTCCGGGGTTCCGGCCAAGGCTCCCACGCCAGACTTATCTACAGGCTCACAGGCACCAAGCAAAAGTCGGCGTCGACGCACGGCACTCCGAAACCTCAACCACCACCGAGCACGACACCAGAGCTGCAACGCCGATTTCATCCCCCCGCAGGTGGCGAAGCCCCGCCATCACGACTTATCTCGACAAACCGCGACCGCGTATCGGCTCCTTGGCCACCTAAGCGCCTCCCAGGCGCTTAGCCGCGCAAAGTCGCCGAGGCCGTTGCACTTTGACGAGATAAGCACCGCCGCCGCGGGATCTGCCCGCCCCACTCCCACAGGATCCGCGCGCCCCCGCCCACGGGATCCACCGCCCCCGCCCCAACCGCCACGCCGCCCGCCCCAACCGCCACGCCGCCCGCCCCAACCGCCCGACCGCCCCCGCCCCCGATCGCCAACCGCCACCGCCCCCCCGCCACCCGACCAGCCCGCCGGCCGGCGCCTACCGTCGCGCGGCGCCGTCGATGACCCCGGCGAGACGGCGGCCGAGTGCCGGCGCGTAGCGCGACAGGTACCAGAGCGCCCACGACTCGGCGGTGACGGGCATCACGGCCCGGTTGTGCTCCACCGCGTGGAGGATCCGCTGCGCCACCCGATCGGGACCGTAGTTGCGGCGCTGGTAGAGCGCGATCACGCGCTCTCGCTGGGCCACCGCTTCGCCGCGGAGGCGGCTGTTGCGTGTGATCGGCGTGTTGATCAGGCCCGGGCAGACTGCCGTGACGCCGATCCCGAGCGGGCGCAGCTCGACGCGGATCGCCTCGGACAGGCCGAGCACGGCGAACTTGGTCGCCGAGTAGGCGACGAGCGAGGGATTGGCGAAGTAGCCGGCCGCCGACGAGAGGTTGACCACGTGCCCCCGGCCGCGCTCCACCATCGCCGGCAGGAACAGGTTGCATCCGTGGACGACCCCCATCACGTTGATGGGCACGATCCAGTCCCAGTCCTCCAGCGGCGTCTCGAGGAAGCTCGCTCCGAGGCCGACTCCGGCGTTGTTGACGAGCAGGTCGACGGCGCCGGCGTGCTCGTGGACGAGGGCGGAGAAGGCCTGCATCTGGGCGCGGTCGGAGACGTCGACCGGGCGAGCGAGCACGGCGCGGCCGAACCGGCGGGCGTCGGCCTCCGTGGCGGCGAGGCCGGTCTCGTCGACGTCGCAGATCGCCAGGTCGGCGCCGCGGCCGGCGCACAGCAGCGCCGTCTCACGCCCGATCCCACTGCCGGCGCCGGTCACCAGCGCCAGCATGCCGTCCATCCGCTCGACCTCCATCGCGCGACCCTATCGGGCGCGGGCGCCGAGCGCACAGGATCGCCGTAGTCTGCCCCGATCGGGTGGAGGCAACGTACGGATGAGCCTCGCGTCGCCTCTGCCTAGGGTTGGGCTCGTATGTCCTACACACTCCCAGGCGACGTCGACGAGCGCCCGATCGCCATCGACGGCGCCGGCACGCTCGGCCAGCGCATCGCCACCGTGTTCGTGGCCGGCGGCAGCGACGTGCGGATCTTCGACGTCTCCGACACCCAGCGCGAGGCCGCCGGCGACTACGTGACGCGGAACGCGACCGCGGTGAAGCAGGCCCTCGGCCTCGAGGCCGAGCATCCGGGCCGGGTGGAGGTGTGCGCCGAACTGGCGACCACGCTCCGCGGCGCCTGGATGGTGATCGAGGCCGTGCCGGAGCGGCTCGAGCTCAAGCAGGCGGTGTTTGCCGAGCTCGACCGGCTGGCCGACGCCGACGCAATCCTGGCCAGCAACTCCTCCTCACTGGCGACGAGCCGCATGATCGACCAGGTCCGGCATCCCGAGCGGGTCCTGAACACGCACTACTACCAGCCTCCGCAGCTCAACATGGTCGAGCTGATGTCGTGCGGCTTCACCGACGAGGGCATCATCGAGGCGCTGATGACCAAGTTCCCGGCCTACGGGCTGGTGCCGTTCCACGTCCGGCGCGAGAGCGACGGGTTCATCTTCAACCGTATCTGGGCCGCGATCAAGCGCGAATGCCTGATGGTCGTCGAAGAGGGCGTGGCCGACCCCGAAGACGTGGACGGCATGTGGAACATCTTCGTCCGCGCCGGCATCCCCCCTTTCGAGCTGATGGACCGCGTCGGACTCGATGTCGTGCTGGCCATCGAGGAGCATTACGCGAGCTTGCGGCCGGGCCTGCCCGAGGGGCCGCGCCGGCTGCTCGAGGAGCACATCGAGCAGGGGCGGCTCGGCGTCAAGAGCGGTCGCGGGTTCTACGAGCACCCGCCGGCCTGAGACCGGCACACCCCCGCCCGCCGGGCATCCGCCGGCTCGAGCCGGCGCCGCCTAGCTCCGCATCCGCTCGTAGTTGACCCGCAGCAGCGCGATCACGTCCTCGACGTCGGCCTGGCTCGCGATCCGGCGAGCCGCCGGGCCCTCGCGACCCGGGAACACGGGGTGGTAGCCGATCCGGTGCTCACGGAACAACTCCGCCCATACGGACCTCGGGAACGAGAAGTGGGCAGCGTGATCGCCGTGCAGGTGACCGATCTCCCGCCGGCCGAGCCGGAACGCGAACTCCCCGCGGCGACCGGGACCGGCTTCGACGCCCGGCCACGACGTCACCTCGGCCGTGATCTGCTCGCTGGCGGTCTGCGACGTGGTCTGGGACATGAGGACTCCTCGTGTTCGCTGGGTGTCCCGCACGATGTTCGACCTCGCCGCGCCCGACTGCCAGAGGCAATTGGTCCTAGGACCCCTCCCCGGGCGCCCCGGCAACCAGGCGCCCCGGCGACCCGGCGACCGGCCCAGGCCCCCGGCCGCTCCCGGCCGCAGTGCAGAATGTGGGCGTGGAACACGCGAACGTGCTCGGACCGGGCGCTCCGCCCGTCTCACCCTCCGCCGGCGACGAGCCGGTCGGCCTGAGCGAGGCCGAGGCGCAGCGGCGCCTGGCCGCCGCGGGACGCCCCGAGCGCCAGAGCACGAGCCGGTCCTACGCGAGCATCGTGCGCGCCAACGTGCTCACGGTGTTCAACGCGATCCTGGCCGGGTTCGGGGCCGTGACGCTGATCTTCGGCGACCCCCGTGACGCGCTGTTCCTCGGCATCATCGTCGCCAACGCGGCGATCGGGATCACCCAGGAGGTGCGGGCGAAGCGCGCGCTCGACCGCCTCTCGCTGCTGGTCGCGCCGCACGCCCGGGTCAAACGCGACGGGGCGGTGAGGCAGCTCCCGGTGGAGGAGGTGGTCGTCGGCGACCTGATCGTGCTCGAGCCCGGGCGATCAGGTGATCGCCGACGGACGCCTGCTCGACGCCCGCGACCTGCGACTCGACGAGTCGATCCTGACCGGGGAGTCCGAGCCCGCCGCGCGCGCGGTCGGCGAGGAGGTGCGCTCGGGCGCGTTCGTGGTCGAGGGGACGGGCGGCTATCGAGGTCAACGCCGTCGGCGCTGAGAGCTTCGCCGCCCGCCTGACCGGCGAGGCGCGGTCCTTCCGCCACCCGCGCTCGCCGCTGGAGCGGGCGGTCAACCGCCTGCTCTACGCGCTGGTCGGGCTGGTGGTCGGGCTCGGAGCCGTGCTCGGCTTCTCGCTCTATCACCGCCACGTGCCCGTCCACACGGCCGTGGCCACCTCGGCCGCCGGCGTCGTCACGCATGATCCCCGAGGGTCTGTGGTGCTCGTCGGCCTGACCTACGCCGCCGCGGCGGTGCGGATGTCGCGGCGGGGCGTGCTGGCCCAGCAGCTGAACGCGATCGAGTCGTTGGCCTCGGTCGACACGATCTGCGTCGACAAGACCGGGACGCTGACCGAGGCCTCGCTGCGTGTCGTCGAGGTGGTGCCGGCCGCAGGGAGCGGACCGAGGAGCAGGTCCGCGCCGGCGCTCGCGGACGCTGGCGGCCAGCGCGTCGGCGCGCAACATCACGCTGCAGGCGATCGCGCGAGGCCTTCCCGGCCGAGCCGCGAGCCCGGTGCTCGGCGAGGTTCCGTTCTCGAGCCGGCGCCGCTGGAGCGCGGTCGCGTTGCGCTGAGGGCAGCCTCTATCTCGGGGCGCCCGGGACGCGTGCCGGCTCGGCGAGCTCGGCGTCGGTCGCCGAGCAGCGCCAGCAGCGAGGGCCGCCGCGTGCTGGCGTTGGCCGCCGCGACCGGGCCCGCTGCCGACGACAGGCCGGCGACGAGCCGCCGCCCGGACTCGAGCCGCTCGGGCTCGTCGTGCTCGCGGAGGAGCTGCGGCCGAACGTGCAAGCGCGACGATCGCGTTCCTGCGCGAGCAGGGGGTCGAGATCAAGGTGCTCTCCGGGGACGCGCCGCAGACCGTCGCCGCGATCGCGCGCGACGTCGGGATCCCGGTCGGCGGGAGTGCACGAGGGCAGCGACGATTCCGGAGGATCCCGTCCGCGCCGGCGCGTTCGCGCTCGACGCGACCGTCGTCGGCCGCATCTCACCGCGAGGGCAAGCAGGCGATCGTGCAGGCGCTGACGCGACGAGGGCCGCTACGTCGCGATGGTCGGCGACGGCGTCAACGACGTCCCCGCGCTGAAGAGCTCGCGGCTGGCGATCGCCCAGGGCAGCGGCACGCAGATGGCCCGCAGCGTGTCCGATCTCGTGCTGATCTCGGGCGACTTCGCCAGCGTTCCGCGCGCTCGTCGCCGAGGGCCGCCGCGCGCTGCGCAACCTCGCAGCGGGTGACCAAGCTGTACGTCACCAAGTCGGCGTTCGCGGCGTTCCTGATCCTGACGATCGGCACGAGCTCGGAGGCCTACCCGCTGCTGCCGCGCCATCTGTCGCTCGCGGCCAGCCTGACGATCGGGATCCCGACCTTCTTCCTCGCGCTGGCGCCGAGCAGCGGGCCGTGGCGGCCCGAGCGGTTCGTCCGCGGCGTGGCCCGGTTCGCGGTTCCGGCCGGTGCTGCTGATCGGCGCCGGCGTGGTCGCCGGCTACCTGTTCGCGGTCCACGACCTCGACCTGTCGGTCGCCGACTCGCGCACCGTCGCGGTGACGATCCTGGTCGCATGCGGGCTGTACCTGGTGCTCGCGCTCGAGGACGAGGGCTCGCGGCGGCGCTCGACGCTCGTCGGCGTGATGTGCGCGGTCCTTGGGGGCCTGTTCGTCGCGGCGGTGCTGCTGCCCGCCTCGCGCCGGTTCTTCCAGCTCAACGCGCTCGATCCCGGCATGATCCTGACCGCCGTGCTGGCGAGCGCGATCTCCATCGCCGCGCTCGCGCTGTCGGGGTACACCGTCGGGCTGGGACCGCCGCGGGCCGCCGACCCACCGGGGGACGTGCCCGCTGACTACTGATATGGCGCTCGTTTTGTCAAGTGGCCGCAGGTGATCGCGTCCGCTGACAGGGTCGGTGGACGTGGCGTTGGTTGTTCAGGAGGGCGGGGCGTCGGGCACGTTGTCGGCGTTGCCAGTCTGATGATGCGGGGATTTTGTGTACCCCAGGGCCTTGTTCCTGCTGCCGGCGTGCGCTGGTCTAGGAGCGAGCGTGGCCCGGTGAGGGGCTGCTCATAGTAGGTTCGCGCGTGCCGGCCGCGTCGCGGCCCGGCGCCCCGGCCTCCCGAACGGGTGGCTGTGAGGAAGGGTTAGGGTGCGGTCGCGGCGGCCCAGAGGAAGCAGGCGAGCTCGCGGGCGCATGCGACGACGGTCACGTTGTGCGGCTTGCCGCGGGAGCGCATCCGGGTGTAGACGCGGTGGATCCGTTGCTGGGCTCGGTTGGAGATCTGCAGGATGTGATCGGGCTGTCCCTGTTGGCGGTTGGCGAGCGTCGCGCCGATCCGCGGTTCGCGGGCGTATTGCCACGCGGACTCGACCAGCAATCGTCTGGCGAGTGTCGAGCCGGTCTTCGTGATCGCTCCCTGACGGTCGGACTCGCCGGACTGCGACCGTGACGGGGTCAGCCCCAGCCACGACCCGAGACGGTGCGGCTTCTCGAACCGCTCCCAGTCAGCGCCGAGCTCGAGATGGATCGTCAGTGCGGTCAGCGTGTCGACGCCGCGGAAGCACCGCAGCCGGGCGACGGTCGGCCACCACTGCTCGTCGGTCGCCAGCCGCGAGATCCGCTCGGCGAGCGCCTGCTTGCGAGCGGTCAGCCCGTCGACCGCGGCGAGCAGATCAGCGTAGGTCAGCTCGCTGATCGGGTCGGGGAACTGCTGACGGGAGAGCCAGAGGCGATGATCGCGGCTCCAGGTCGAGGACGGCTTCGGGTACACCCGTCCGTGGCGCAACAGCATCTTCGACACTCGGTGACGCGCGTTCATCAAATCGCGACGGCACATGTCGTGCGCACGGACCAGCTCTCTGGCGGCCTCGACCGCCACCGACGGAACGGGGATCGCGGTCAGCGACCCGGCGATCAGACACCGGGCGAGCAGCTCGGCGTCCTTGCGATCGGTCTTGACCCGGTCAGAGCGCCCGCGTGGCGTCTTCCCCGGGGCGATCACATCCATCCGGACACCCGCTGCGACCGCCGCCCGATACAAGCCGAACCCGGTCGGGCCGGCCTCATAGCACGCCCATACCGGTCCACGCAGCGACTGCAGCCACGCGATCGGCGTGTCCAGCTGACCGCCGGTGAAACGCACCCTGCTCAGCTCGCCGCTCATCACATCGATCGCCGCGGCATGAATCGACCGGGCGTGGACATCCATCCCGACAAACGTCATCGTTCCGGGCATGGCCGGACCTCCTCAATCAAGTCTTGGGGTCAGCCGGAGCCCATTACTCCAGCCAGACAAACCCCCGCGAGGAGCGTCCGGCCAATCAGCCCGGCAGGCAACCCGTGCAACGGGCGGCCCACGCCATAGGGTCTAGACGCCCGTCAGGGCGACCACGTCACCCGCGGCGACGGCACCGGCCAGGCGCTCATGGTCGCGCTCGTTCTGATCGGCGTACGCGGTTGAGAACCGGGCGATCGCCTTGTCGAAGGCCGAGCCGGTCCCGAGGTACGCGGCGATCGCGAGCCGGTCGCCCGAGCGTGCGTGCGCCCGTGCCAATGACCAACCGCAGGCCCGCGTGTACGCGTGCAGCCCCGACGTGCTCATCGTCGATAGGTCGATCGACGCCTTCCAGTCCCAGAGCTGCCGAACGTAGAAGTCGTGCTCCTTGCCGTCGAGGCCGATGCTCCGCTGCCAACCCAGGAAGATGTCGCTGGCCGCGTGCGAGATGCGCTGGCCCCGCACGACGCGCTCGCCATGGTTCTCGAACTCGCTGGCGCCGAGGTAGGGCTCGAGCACCGATGCCTGCGCCTCTTTGGCCTGCAGCATCAGCGGATCCTTGCCCCCCCGGCCGACGAACAGGAACACCCACGCCCGGGTGCCGACGCTGCCCACGCCGACGACCTTGCGGGCCATGTCGACGAAGCGGTACGTCTCGAACAGGAAGCGCCGGTCCTCGCCGAGGCTGGCGTCGTACTCGCCGATCAGCCCCCGGACGTAGTCGCCCTCGTCCGTGACGTGGTCCGGCAGCGACAGGTCACGGACCGGGACCAGGAGCGGTGGGACGCTGCGGAAGCGCAGCTCACCATCGACGCGCTCGGTCAGCTTCGTCACGGCGCGGAGACTTGTCTTGCGGCGCCCCTTGGCAAACGGCTTGGCGAACAGGATCCGGCCCTTCTTGCCCAGTCGGCCGCCGAAGCGGTCGACCAGCTCGCTGGCCGTGAGGCGGTCATACCAGACCTCGAGGTGGCTCTCGTCGGCGAAGCCGCGCATCCCCTCGCGGTACTCGCGCACACATTCGCGCACAAGCCACTCCCGACGCCGCACGGGCAGACCCACGTCGCGGCCCGCGATCTCGACGCTGGCCGCCATCCGCTTGACATCCCACTCCCACGCTCCGGGCAGCGTCTCGTCGAAATCGTTGGGACCGAACACCATCCGGCGATCGGGCGCGGCGAAGCCGCCGAAGTTCGAGATGTGCGCATCGCCGCAGGCCTGCACGACGATGCCGGTGTCAGGGGTCGCCGCGAGGTCGGCCGCCATCACCGCCGCGGCGCCGCGATAGAAGGTGAACGGCGATACGAGCATCCGCCCGTAGCGGATCGGCACGAGCTCCTGCACGCGCGTCGTCGCCTGCGCCGACAGGGTGGCGATCGGATCGGGCCGGTCCGGCGCCGGGGACCAGTCGCCGTGGGCCGATCGCGGGACACGCCGGCGCGCCTCGCGCCCGCGCTCGGCCGACTCGCCGGACTGCAACTTCGCCTGTCTGGACCCCGACGGCATGGGGGCCACCCTAGTGGACGGGCTCGGGCTCCGGTGTCGCCGCGGCCGGCGCAGATGCCGCGGCCGGAATCGCAGCGCGGCCCTCGAACCACGCCTCCCCCTCGAGCGAGAGGGGGGGCGTGACCCGGTCCAGCCACCCGGGGATCCACCAGGCCCGCCGGCCCAGCAGCGCGAGGACAGCCGGGACGAGGACGCAGCGGATCAGCGTGGCGTCGACCGCGACCGCGGCGGCCATCCCGAGTCCGAACTGCTTGATCGTGGGACTGCCGTTGAGCAGGAAGGCACAGAACACCGCCACCATGATCAGCGCGGCAGAGGTGATCACGCGCGCGGTCCCGGCCAGACCCTCGACGACCGCTCTGTGGGCGTCGCCGGTCTCCTTCCAGCGCTCGCGCACGTGCGTCATCAGGAAGACCTCGTAGTCCATCGAGAGGCCGAACAGGATCGCGAACATCATCAGCGGGACGATCGAGACGACCGGCGAGACCCCGTCGAGCCCGAGCAGACGCGCACTCCAGTCGTGCCCGAACACGTAGGTCACGATTCCGAACGCGGCGGCGATCGAGAGCAGGTTCATGACCACCGCCTTGAGCGCCACCAGCGGCGCCCGGAAGGCGACCAGCAGCAGCAGGAACGAGAGGGTGAGCACGACGCCGATGACGATCGGCAGGCGTGCGCCGATCTCCGAGGAGAGGTCGATGAAGCCCGCCGTCGAGCCGCCCACGTCGGCGCTCGCCCCGGTTCCGCGGACGGCGGCCGGGACCGTCTTGTTGCGCAGCGTGGCGACCAGCGCCACGGTCGCCGGCGCGGACGGAGCGCTCGACGGCGTCACGCTCAGCAGCGCCTGCGACCGATCACGGGAGAGGAGCGGCGGGCTCACGGCCACGATGCCGTGCACATGGCCGAGGGCGAGAGCGAGCCTGGTGAGGACGGGCTTCGCCTGGCCGCCACCGCCCGGCAGCGTGACCGCCACCAGCAGCGGGCCGTTGAAGCCCGGGCCGAAGCCCTGGTCGAGCAGATCGTAGGCCTGGCGAGCGGTCGTGTCGCGCGGCAACTGGCCGTTGTCGCTCTGACCGAGGTCGAGCCCGGTCACCGGCGCCGCGAGCAGGGCCACGAGCGCCAGCGCGAGGACCAGCGCGGGCCACGGGCGCCGCGCCACGAACCGAGCCCAGCGCGCCCAGCCGTGCGGGCGCTGATCGTGGTTGACGCGCAGGCCGGGCACGCGCAGCGAATGGATCCGCGCGCCCACCAGCGAGAGGGCGGCGGGCAGCAGCGTGATCGCCGCCAGCACGGCGACGATCACGACGATCGCCGACAGGTAGCCCATCTGGGTGACGATCGGGATGCGGGCCAGGAGCAGCGAGCACAGCGCCATCGTCACCGTCGCGCCGGCGAACACGACGGCGCCGCCCGCGGTGGCGACGGCCCGGGCAACCGACTCGCGCAGCTCGACGCCGTCGGCGAGCTGCTCGCGATGACGCGTGACGATGAACAGCGAATAGTCGATCCCGACACCGAGCCCGACCATCGTGGCCAGCGCGGGCGCGCTACTCGGCACCTGCGTGAGGTGGCTGAGCAGGGCAATGGCGCTGAGACCGGTGCCGAGCCCGAAGATCGCCGTCAGGATCGGCATCCCCATCGCCACGACGGTCCCGAACGTCAGCAGCAGAACCACCACCGCGGCGAGCAGGCCGATCGCCTCCGAGTCGCCGGAGGCGGGCTGCGACAACGTCTGTCCCAGGTAGCCCCCGGCGGCCACGGTGATGCCGGCCGCGCCGGCCTTCTGGGCGATGCCGAGCAGGTGGCGCGCCTCGTCGGGCGTGAGCGCGGTGGGACCGGCACGGAGCGTCAACGCGATGTAGCCGATGCGGCCGTCACGCGAGAGCTGCGCGGCGCCGGCCGGGGTGAGCGGGCTGATCGCTCCGATCACCCCCGGGTCGTGAGCGTAGGTGGCGAGCACCTGCGCCACCGCCGCGCGCCGGCGGGGGTCGGTGAGCGTGGCGCCGGCGGGGGCGCGCAGGACGATCGGATTGGAGCCGTTGACGCCGGCCGTGCCGAACCCGTGCTCGAGCACGTCGGCGGCGTTCTGGCTTCCGGTGCTCGGCAGAGTGACGTTGTTGGTGACCTCGGTGCCGCCGAGCTGCTGCGCCCATACGCCGAGCCCGGCGGCGAGGACCAGCCACACCCCGAGCACGAGCAGCCGCCGGCGCGCGCAGAACTGTCCGATGCGGTAGAGGAGCGGGGTCATCGGCGTGTCCAGGCAGTAATCGGCCACGGAGCGCCTCATGTTGAGTCGAGCGACCCAGCTATGGTTGCCAGTACGTCATGACTGAATCGCGCGCATCTGCGGCAGGTGGGCGATGACCGACATCGGCGACGGCCAGTTCCACAAGGGCCAGGCGGTGTGGGTGATCGAGCCCGGCGGCTCGCAGCGTGCGGCGGAGTACGTCGGCGAGGGCGAGCTGGGAGCGTGGTTCGGAGGCCCGCCCACGGTGATCGTCGTCTACCCCGATACGCAGAGCGGCGAAGCCGTCGAGCTTGACCGCGTCATCCCGCGCGACGCATAGCAGCGCCGACGCCGGGCGGGCTCAGCCGGCGCACTTCCTGACGTAGCGGCACGCGACCAGCGCCGGCTGCTCGACCGGACGCCCGGCGGCGATCGACCACGCGAGCCGGATCAGCTGCGCGTGCGACCACGCCAGGGGCGTCGCGGAGAACGTCGGAGTTCCGGGGGTGAAGCCGGGCCGGCCCGAGGGCGGATTCTGGTCCCACACCTGCTCGGGCAGCAGGCCGCCGTCGTTGGCCGTGGTGGCCATCGCCTGGAGCCGGTCGCCCGCGCCCTGCCCGTCGGCCAGCTGATACTCCCCGCGCTCGCCGGCGAAGATGGGCCACACGCGCCCGATCGTGGTCTGGCTCCCGGGTGGCAGGCCGACATTCCAGGGCGAGCCGTCGCGCTGCTCGCCGTAACCGTCGCCGGTGTAGCGATGCCAGAACCGCCCGCTCGAGGTGTGGACCGAGAGTTGTGCGTCGACGACCGCGAGCGTGTTGCGGACGTTCGGATCACTCGCGGGCTCGATGCCCAGCCGGACCAGCTCGAGGAAGCTCGGATCCACGACCGCGCGCTGGTCGATCGCGGCCGGCCCGCTGTCGCCGATCGCGTAGGTGGTGGCGGCGTTTGGGTTGCCGTCCTTGGTCAGTCTCACGTAGTAGGGCGCGGAGCTGTCGGGACCGGTGGTGGTCAGCGTCCAGGCGTTGAGGTGGGCGCGCCACGCGTCGGCGGTCTGCAGGTAGCGGGACGCCGATGCCGGATCGCCGTTGCGCCGAGCGATATCCGCGGCGCAGACAAGCCCGGCGATCTCCGCCGCGATCGTCGCCGGCGAGTATCCGGCCTGGTTCTCCCAGCGTTCCTGCGGTGTGTAGGGCGCCGCGTGACCCTGGCCGTCGTGCCAGCCAATCATGAAGTCGGCCGCGCGCTTGATGTGCGACCACGTCGCCGCGTCGTCCTCGCCGAGCTGCGAGGCGAGGATGATCGGGTCCGCGACCTCGTCGAGCTGGAGGTTCGTCAGCACCGGCGTACCGGTCACGTCCGAGTTCTGCGGGAAGGAGCCGTCGCTGCGCTGCTGGCGGTCGAGCAGGAAGCCGAGGGCGCGGCGGGCACCGGCGACGTCGCCGTCGGCGATCAGCGCGGTGGCGATCTCGTACAGGTCGCGCGCCCACACGAGGTGGTACGGGCCGGTCGGCGTCTGCAGTCCGGTCCCCCAGGCCCACGGCATCGTCGGTGAGGCCACGAAGGCTCCGCGGTAGGTCTTGTCCTCGCTGGCGGCGAGCACCATCTCCGAGACGGTGTAGGCCTCGCGCTCGGCCGGCGTCGCCAGGCTCGCGGGCGGTCTGCGCAGCGAGGCCAGGTAGGCGTGCCAGCCTGCCGCGTATCGGCGCGCAGCCTGCGACCACCCGGTTCGGAGCGACGCGCGGGCGGTGGGCAGCGCGTCGCCGGAGTGCGACCCGAAGCCGAGCGCGAGGGTCAGCCGCTGCCGATCACCGACCCCGGTGAGCGCGGTCTGCCCCGTCTCGACGACGTTGCCGTTCGGCGCCGAGGCATACTGCCAGTCCATGCGCAGGTGGCGATGCAGGTCAGTCCACCCGTCGCTGGTCCCGAGGTAGCCACAGGACACTCGCTGCAGCGCCGGCTGGGTCACGACCGCGCTGCTCATGTCGGCGTCCGTGGTCACGAGCTGCGAGCGGGAACAGCTGCCTGTGTCGTGCATCCCATCGTTGGACAGCGATGGATCGGCGATCACGTAGAGCCGGTAGGGCCGCGCGGTCAGCGACTGGAAGCGGACCGACAGCAGCACCGTCGCGTGCTGAGGGTCGGTGACGTAGGTCTTGGTCAGTCGCCAGCGGTGTGCCGTGTCGGTGTTGACCTGGCGATAGGTGAGGCTGTGCGGATCCACGATCGTTGTCCGCTGCACGGTCGAGTCGCCTTCGAGCTCGGCGAAGGTGCGCCCATCGCTGACCGCGAACTGGAGATCGCGGAAGCTCGGGGTGTCGAGCCGCGGGTAGTAGACCTCGCTCAGACCTCCGCCCTCGAGCGTGAACCAGACCATGCTGGACCGCGAGTTCGAGGTCCCGAACCCCTGCTTGTCGGCCGGCGCCCATTGCACCTTCGCGCCGGGCGCGCCCGGCGCCGTGCCGGTGGCCTGCGCGCCCGCGGCGCCGGCCGGCACGAGCACGGCGAGGAGGAGGACGAGGGGCAACAGGCGGGCCGAGCGCATCAGCCCGTGGATTCCCGCTCCTCACGCTTCCAAACCGGGGCCGGTCCGCGCCCGGCCCCGGCGTCCTCAGCTGTCTAGCGGATGGCCTGAACGCTCAGGTACACCGGTCCGCTGCGCGAGCAGGCCCGGAGCGGGAACGGGATCGCCTTCGCGGCCGTCTGATTGGGCGGGTAGACGCGCAGGCCCGCGGCCGTCACGGGACGGCAGGCGGAGGGTGTGAACACGCTCACGTCGACGATCCGCAGCACCTCGGTCGCGGTGGCGCCGTCGGCCAGCTTCACCAGTTTCGGCGTCGGCGTGCCGGCGCGGGACGCGGCCCTGCCGAGCTGGTGGCCGCGCAGGTTGACCGCAGATACGCCGGAGTAGCCGGAGAGCGTGCAGGTGTGACCGGACAGGTTGGTCAGCTTGAGCATGTAGTAGCTGCTGCCGGCCGCGCCGCTGCCCTGGGTATCCAGCCAGACGACGAGACCCGACGACGCACATCGCGGCGGGCCGGCTGCCGCGCGGGCACGAGCGGCCGCCGTCGTCGACGCGCCGATGGTGAGCGCGGCGGCAACGGCGAGCACTACGGCAGCGACCACCGGGATCGGTCGTCGGGACGGAAGAGTGGATGTCTGCAAGGTGTGCTCCTTTGACCAGGCAGTGACACGGATCGGCCGCGAGTATGACCCGATCGGTGGTCGGACTCAGGCACGGTGCTATACAGGCATCCACGACCTTGCTCGGCTCTCTCCACAGTGCCTGACAACGGCCTCAGCGCCACCGCCGTCGAAGCGCGTGACCTCACCCGTCGCTACGGCGAGGGTGCGACGGTGGTGGACGCTCTGCGCGGCGTCTCGCTCGAGGTTGAGCGCGGGCAGCTGGTGGCGGTGATGGGACCGTCGGGCTCGGGCAAGTCGACGCTGATGCACTCGCTGGCCGGGCTCGACAAGCCGACCAGCGGCACGGTCACGATCGCCGGCACGGAGATCACGGGTCTCGACGACGCGGCGATGACGCGGCTGCGGCGCGAGCACATCGGGTTCGTGTTCCAGTTCTTCAACCTTCTCCCGATGCTGAGCGCCGAAGAGAACGTGCTGCTGCCGCTGACGATCGCCGGCGAGAAGCCCGATCGGGCCTGGCTGGAGGAGCTGCTGTCCAAGACCGGCCTCGCGGCACGCCGCTCGCACCGGCCCTCGGAGCTCTCGGGTGGCGAGCAGCAACGCGTGGCGATCTCGCGCGCGCTCGTCACGCGTCCGACGATCATGTTCGCCGACGAGCCGACCGGCAACCTGGACTCGCGGACGGGCGGCGAGATCCTGGAGCTGTTGCGCGACTCCGTCGCCGACTACGGCCAGACCATCGTGATGGTGACGCATGAGGCGCGGGCGGCCTCGATCGCGGACCGGATCCTGTTCATCGCCGACGGTCTGATCGTCAAGGAGCTGACCGAGGCGGACGCGGCCGATGTGCTCGAGGTGATGGGGTCGCTGCAGTCGTGACGCGTGTCGCGCTCAAGGGCCTGCTCGGCCGCAAGCTCCGGGTGGCTCTGACGGCGATCGCCATCGTGCTCGGCGTGGCCATGGTGAGCGGCACCTACGTGCTGACGGACACGATCAAATCGGCGTTCGGAACCGTGTTCACGCAGGTGTACAAGAACTCCGACGCGGTGATCACCGGCAAGAGCGCGATCGGCACCGACAACAACGGCAACAGCGCCGTCCCGTCGCTCCCCGCATCCCTGCTGGGCGAGGTGCAGCGCCTTCCCGGCGTCGCGCTGGCGTCGGGCGGCGTCTCGGACACTGCGCAACTGGTCGGCCACAACGGCAAGGTGATCTCGCGCGGGGGTGCGCCCGGGCTGGCCTTCTCGTATGAGCCGAGCGGTCAGCGGTTCAACCCGCTCGTCCTGACCAGCGGCAACTGGCCGAGCGGCCCGGACCAGGTCGTGATCGACTCCGCCACGGCAGCCAAGGACAGGTTCGCGGCCGGGCAGGAGATCGGCGTCGTCGCCCGCGGGCCGGTGCGCCGGTTCCGGATCGCCGGCACGGCGAAGTTCGGATCGGTCTCCTCGCTCGGCGGCGCGACGATGGCGATCTTCACGCTGCCCACCGCGCAGCAGATCTTCCAGAAGCAGGGCCGCTACGACACCATCAACATCGCCGCGACGTCCGGCACCTCACCCCAGCAGCTTGTCAACGCGATCCGGCCGCTGCTCCCCTCCGACGCGCAGGTGAGAACCGGCCAGGGGCAGGCCCAGCAGGCGACCAAGGACACGAGCGGGTTCCTCAACATCTTCCAGTCGTTCCTGCTCGCCTTCGGTGGGATCGCCCTGTTCGTGGGCGCGTTCGTGATCGCCAACACGCTCTCGATCACGATCGCCCAGCGAACCCGCGAGCTGGCGACGCTGCGCACGCTCGGGGCGACACGGCGCCAGGTGCTGCGCTCGGTCATGCTCGAGGCGCTGGTGATCGGCCTGCTGGCCTCGATCGTGGGGCTGTTCGCCGGACTCGGTCTCGCTCGCGGCCTCAATTCGCTGCTGAACTCGTTCGGGATCGACCTGCCGCAGACGGGCACGGTGTTCGCGACCCGGACGATCATCGTCTCGCTGCTGCTCGGTGTGCTGGTGACGCTCGCCGCCGCGCTACGGCCGGCGTGGCGGGCCACGCACGTGCCGCCGATCGCCGCCGTCCGTGAGGGCGCAGTGCTGCCACCCTCACGGTTCGCGCGGTTCGGGCCTCATGCCGCCTTCGTGACGGTCGCCGTGGCGATTGCGCTGATGCTCATCGGGATGCTGGCCGGGGGCCTCTCGACGACCGTGCGACTGTTGGGGATCGGGCTCGGGGCGGCGCTCGTCTTCGTCGGCGTGGCCATGTTCGCCCCCAAGCTGGTGCCGCCGCTCGCGCGTGTGCTCGGCTGGCCGGCGACGAAGATCGGAGGAGCCGCGGGCGTGCTCGCGCGTGGAAATGCGGTCCGCAATCCGAGCCGCACCGCATCCACGGCATCGGCGTTGATGATCGGGTTGGCCCTGGTCACCTTCGTCGGGGTCCTGGCCGCTGGGCTGCGCACACGCTTCGAGGACTCGGTCAACCGGCTCTTCATCGCCAACTACGCGGTCACCGCCAGCGATAACTTCAGCCCCATCAGCATCGCCTCCGCCAACGCGCTGCGCGGTGTGCCCGGCGTCGAGACCGTGTCCGGCGTCCGCGCCGGCCGGGGGCGCGCGTTCGGATCCCGGATCACCGTCACCGGTGTGGCGCCGGACGTCGGCAAGGTGATCTCGATCGACTGGTCCGCCGGCGGTCCGCAGACGCCGGCCCAACTGGGCAGCGACGGCGCGTTCGTGTCCAAGGACTACGCCACCAAGCACCACCTGAGGGTTGGCTCCGTCGTCTCGCTCGAGACTCCCACGGGCACGACGGTGCCCGTAACCGTGCACGGCGTCTTCTCGCCGCCCAAGGGGGGCTCGCCGTACGGCGACGTCACGATCTCCACCGCGCGCTTCGACTCGCTCTACGAGAACCCCCAGAACGTGTACACGTTCATCAACATCAGGGGCGGCGTCACGAGTGCCAACACGCACACGCTCAACGCCGCCCTGGCCGGCTTCCCGGACGCCAAGCTGCAGACCAAGGCGCAGTTCAAGACCAATCAGCTGCAGGGCCTGACGTTGCTGCTGAACCTGCTCTACGTGCTGCTGTCGCTGTCAATCGTGATCAGCCTGTTCGGAATCGTCAACACGCTCGTGCTCACCGTGTTCGAACGCACGCGCGAGCTCGGCATGCTCCGCGCGGTGGGGATGAGCCGGCGCCAGGTGCGCCGCATGATCCGCCATGAGAGCATCGTCACCGCGCTGCTCGGTGCGACGTTCGGGATCCCGCTCGGTGTCGTGCTGGCGCTGATGGTCGGCAAGGCGCTCAACTTCGCCGCCTTCACGGTGCCCTGGGGCACGCTCGTGGTGTTCGTGATCGCCGCCGTCATCGCCGGCATCGTGGCGGCGATCTTCCCCGCCCGCCGGGCGGCGCGGCTCAACGTGCTGGCGGCGCTGCAGTACGAGTGATCAGCCGTCGCCGGGGCCGACGCGAGCCTCGAGGTACGCCTCGGCGACCCGCTTAGGGGCCCGGGCCAGCCATGCCTCCACGATCAGCTCCTCGAGCTCGTCGAGGGCAATCCGCTCGAGGCGCACGAGCACGGCGGCGTAGCCGTCGAAGTGCGGTGTGGTGAAGAAGACAGCCGGGTCATCGGCCAGCAGCGCCTCCTTGGCGCCGAGGTGCTCCACCCGCGCACCGAGGATCGGCCCCGTCGGCGCGTCGTCGCCGAGGGCCCGCAGATCAGAGGCCCGGAGCGGCCGCTCCCAGACGAACAGCTTCTCGCGCACCCGCCACTGAGCGAGCTCGCGTGAGAGGCGCTCGCTGGACTCCGGCAACGCGAGCGCGATCCGGCGCACATCGTCCCAGCCGGCCACAGACGCACACTAACGCCCCGGCTCGAACGTATGCTCCTCCCAGTCGCCGACCCGGCGAAAGCCGACCTCGGCGTAGATCTTGTTCGACGTCGGGTTGGCGAGGTCGGTGAACAGCATGCAGCGACCGGCGCCGTGGGCGAGCGCCCGGCGGCTGGCCGCCGCCACGGCAGTGCCCGCATATCCGCGGCCGCGGCGCTCTGGCGGTGTGTACACGGGCCCGATCCGCACGACCCCCGCGACTGGGCGCGTGGTCCCGAGCAGGGACACGGCGCCGGCGTCGTCCCAGAGCCATAGGCCACCCCGGCGCAGCCAGCCGTCGACGATCGCCTCGGCCCGGTCGCCTCCGGGGACCCCCGCCTCGCGCGCAAAATCGGCCATCCAGGCCACGAGCAGCGAGCGCTCGGCAGGCTGCGCGCGGCGCAGGTCTCCCGGCGCAGGATGCGGAGGGTCGTTCACCGCATCGAGCACGTGCATCGCCTCCTCCATGCTGCGGCGGGCCACGCCGGCCGTCCGGCGCGTCCACGCGGCGGCGATGGCGCGGACGGCGTCGGGCGGCCCGCTCACGCCGGGCACATCGGGATCCGCGTCCAGCCACAGGCCGACCAGGTCGTCGGCGAGACCGGCCTCGAGCCCGCACACCAACCACGGCCAGCGCGGCACGCGCAGCGCCGCGAACTGCACCGCTCCGCCCTCGTCCACGCCGTAGGCGAACAGCGGCGTGGTGCCGGGGAAGGCCCCGTCGCGCACGTTCATCGTCACCGTCGCGAGGATGTTGCAGTCGAGCCGGTCCGCGAACAGCACGTCGACCCGCGTCGCGAACTCACCGGCATCGCGTGTCAGCACGAACCGCATCGCACACCTTCACCACCCGGATCGACGGAATCGGTCCCCGGTCAACCTATCCGACGGGGAGGCGCGGTGGAGGCGTTCTCGCCGACGACGGTGATCACCCAGTCCGGCTCGCGGCGGAACCATCCGTGCTGGACCGTCGCGCCGTCCTCTCCCCACCGGACGCACAGCGGCCGCCACCGGTCGGCGCCCGGCGCCGCCTCCCCCGGGCCAAGGGTCACGCGGGCACGGACGACGTCCAGCCGCAGCCCCTCGCCGATCGCCTTGGTGGCCGCCTCCTTCGCGCTCCAGATCAGGTTGGCCAGCCACGGGCGCTCGTCGGGCGCCGCCGCCTCGACCATCGCCCGCTCTCCGTCGGCGAACCATTGCCGGATGAACGCATCACTCCGCGGCTCGACCAGCTCGATGTCGCATCCCACGGCGGGCCCGGGCGGAGCCACCACCGCGAGCGCCCGTCCTGCCCGGTGGCTGAGCGACAGCTCGAGCTCCGCGCGGGCGCCGTCGAGCATCGCCACCGGGGCACCGCCGGGCGAGGCGACGACCTCGATGCGCCCCGTCTCAACCTTCAGGAACGCGGCGGCGGCCGCCTTGGCCGTGAAGCGCCCGAGGCGCCACTCAGAGCGGCGCTTGACCAGCGTGAGGTGATCCAGAGCGGCGAGCTCCGAGGCGCCGAGCCAGCCGTCGCCGGTGGGGACCTCGGCCAGCGAGCGGGTCAGCCACGCGGTCATCGCTCATGATCCGGCCGTCGTATGCAGGTCGGTGGGGGCGGCGGTCCGGTGGCCGTCGGCGAGCAGACGCTCGGTGGTCGATTCCCGCTCGTGGGTGACGCGGATCCCGCGCTCGACGGCCTCGATCAGGTACGGGCGCATCGTGGCCGGGGCGATCGTTCGCGAAACCGAGCCCATCCGCACCGCGCGCTGGACACTGTGGGTGGCGTCGAACTGAGCCGCGAACTCGCCCCGCTTCTCGGCCACGACCTCCGGGAACAGCGCCGACGCGCTGCGTCCGCAGCTCCTGGCGCGCGACGCCGTCCGCGGCCTCGATCCTGGCGTCGAGCTCGGTGATCCGCGGATCGTCGCGGGCGGCCTGCTCGACCTCGCGGGCGAACACGACCCCGGCGGCGGGGGCGCCGCCGATCACCGAGGCGTGCGTGCCCTCGAGGGCGACCGTCTCGAGCTGCTCGTTGAGACGCTGGGAGAAGACGACGAATGCGCCGCCGTGGAAGCGGGAGACCACGCAGAAGACGATCGGCCCGTCGAAGTTGACGACCGCGCGTCCGATCTCGGCGCCGAACTCGAGCTGCCACTCGCGCATCGACTCGGGCGAGCCGTCGAAGCCGGCGAGGTTGGCGAGCACGACGACGGGGACGCGGCCGCTGGCGCGTTGATGGCCCGGGCGATCTTCTTGGCCGAGCGCGGGAACAGCGTGCCCGAGGACCAGCTGCTCGGGCCCGTCGGCGGGGATGAACCCGTGGCGGGCCAGCGGACGGGACTCGATCCCGAGCAGCGTCACCGGCCAGCCGCCGAGATGGGCGTCCCACACGACCGCCGCCTCGGCGCCGTGCATGTCCGGCCAGCGCTCCAGCGGCGGGTGGTCGGCGTCGATCGTCGCGCGCATCACGCTGCGGATGTCGAACGGCTGCTTGTGGCCGGGATTGGTCTCGCTCGGAGAACACGTCGCCGACCGTGCGCAGCGCCGAGCCCGGGCGCCGATGTGGGGCGCGTCGCAGACGTCGCGATCGCGCGGGTCGCTGGTCGTGGCGCGGCGCGGGAAGCGCTCGCCCGGGGCGACGTAGGCGTGCTCGTGGTGCTCGAGCAGGATCCGGCACGCCGCGGCCAGGTCGTGCGCCCAGTACTGCGCCTGCCCGTTCGGGCCCATGATCCGCTCGTAGCCGCCGATGCCGAAGTTGTCCTCGGCCGAGACGGCGCCCGAGTAGTCGAGCGCCTGCTTGCCGGTCAGCACCATCGCGCTCGCCGGCGTCATCACGAGGATGCCCGCGCGTGTGCATCAGCATCGTCGCCTCGGCGTTCCAGTACGGCTGCGCGCCGACGTTGATGCCGGTGACGACGACGTTGATCTCGCCGCCGGCCTGCGTGAACTCGATGATCCGCCGCAGCACCGCGGCGATCCAGTCCATGCTCTCCGTGCCGGAGTCCATGGCGATCCTCGCGCCGGCCGAGAGCGCGAACCAGTCGACCGGCAGCTGCTCGCGCTCGGCCATGTCGATCGCGGCGATGATCCGCCGGCACTCGGGCTCCGCCAGCGATCCGAGCGCGCGGGACGGGTCGCCGAGCAGCGTCACGCGCGCCATCCCCTCGGGGTAGCGCGCGGTGCGGTTGCGCATCACGCCGACGACGACGCCGGCGGTGTTCGTCGCCGGCGGCCGGTCGACCGGCACGAGCTCGCCGTGCTCGTCGAGGTCGTGCTCGGCGAACTCGCCGGCGTGCCCCGAGGTCAGCAGCCTGACGATCTCGGCCGGGTGCATCGTGCCGCGCCGGCGCGCCGCGACGATCCGTCGCGCGCCCTCGTCGAGCGGCTCGATCGGCCGGCTCGGCTGGTCGTCGATCTCGAGCGCCGGCTCGCCGCCGTCGGTGCCGAAGATCCGGAACACGCGCGGACGCAGCGCGGCCGTCGGCCTCGCGCACGCGCCCGCTGAGCAGCACCATCTCGAGCCCGAGGCCGGCGGTCGCCGGCGCCAGCCGCGCGATCAGGCGCGTGACCTCCTCCGGGGAGAGGTCGATCACCGGCCACACGTACAGGAACAGGCGGTTCCAGTGCAGCCGGCGGCTCGGTGGGCGGTGGCTCTGGAAGGTGCGGATCCCCTCCAGTCGCCTCGACCAGCATCTGCTCGAGCTCGGGCAGCGCGACCACGCGCCCGTCCTCGTCGCGGACCGGCGTCAGGTCGCGCACCTCGGCGACCGCGAACAGCCGCTCGTCGCTGGGGTTCTCGCGTGCGACGCCGTGGAACAGGTAGACGTCCTCGGCCGGCGGGAATGCGCTCGAGCGCGAACTTCTCCAGCCGCCACAGCGCCAGGCGCTCGCCCATCATCGGGTGCAGCCCGCGCAGCGGCTCGTCCTCGATCAGGCCGTCCGGGCCGGGGCGGAACGTGAACAGGTCGACGGCCGACATCCCGCGGCCCCGGCCGGCGGCCGCGACGGCAACGACGATCCGCTCGGTCGTGCGCCGGGAACGCCACCGCGTCGAGCACGCGCCGCAGCGTCTCGCGCGAGCTCGGCGGCGGGAGCGTCGGCTGTGCTCGGAGTAGAGGTCGACCATCACCGGCTCGCCCTCCGGCAGCGCCGCGGCGTGGGCGGCGCAGGCCCGCGCCGCCGTCGCGAGCTCGCGCGAGCTCGACGAACGCGGTCAGCACGTGATGTGTGCGCCCCGCCCGCTGGTAGGGGCGGCGAGGATCGCTGCCCGTCGCGGTCGACCTCCTCAAAGCCTGAAGCTCGCGCGTGCGGTAGTAGCGGCGCATC
>CAVOWC010000004.1:0-90774 GCA_963700025.1 uncultured Solirubrobacteraceae bacterium
GCGCTGAGCAGAACCACCGTCTGAGCGACCAGCGGGCCGCGGCCCTCATCGCCAGGCGCCGATCAGCTCGAGCGCGCGAACGCTCAAATCCGCGGCGGCATCAGCGTCCGACGCTGCGACACTACGCGCCGCCTCGCTCAGTTTCTCGATCGCCTCACGATCGCCCGGCTCCGCACCATCCGCCAGCTGCTCGGCAACCTCGACCGCCGCCGCGCCGCTCTCCAGCAGGACTGTGGCCGCCTCGCGCTGCAACGCCCGCCGCAGCGAACCGGGCAACGTCTCCCGGACGGCTTGGCGCAACAGGCTATGACGAAAGCTGAGTCGATCACCGGCCTCGATCAGGAAATCCCTCCGCATCCCCTCATCGACAGCGGCGACGATTGCCGACGGCCGACGCTGCAGCATCGCAGCAAGCTGCCCGGCCGAGAAACGCGGACCCAGCACGGAAGCGACGCGGATCGCTTGCGCCGCATCACCCGACAGACGATCAAGCCGGTCGCGCATCGAGTCGGTCAACCGACGCGGCAAAACATGTCCCACCACCTCCGCACGCCCATCCTCGACCCGCAGCCGGCGCTCCTCCTTCAAACCCTCAAGCAACTCAACCAACAAGAACGGGACGCCCGAAGCGCCCGCCGCCACCGCCAACAACCCGGCCGCAGGCTCGGCACCCACCGTATCCGCAACCACCGCCGCCACCGCCTGCTCAGACAGCGGGGGAATCCGCAGACGATGGGCACCGCCCCGCTCGAGCCGAGCCATCGACTCGCGGACCCGGGCTCTACCTTCGTCGTCGCGCCTGGCGAGTATCCAAAGGATCGGGGAGCCCACCAACCGGGCCGGCAACGCAGTGAGCGCCCCCAGCGTGCCGCTGTCGGCCCAATGGAGGTCATCGAGAACCAACGCCAGCGGCCGTTCGAGCGCCGCGGCTTCAAGCGCACCCTGGAGCTCATGAAGCATCCAGTACGGCGGCTCGCTCACAGCCGCGCCGACTCGCGCTCCCCGATCGGAGGATCGCTCCCCAGCGTCGCGTCAAGCAGCGGCGCGAACGGGACGGCCTCGCGGCTCTCCGACGCGTCACCGAACAACGCACGGACCCCCATCCGGCCGGCCATGACGCGCGCCTGCTCCAGCAGACACTCTTGCCGATCCCCGCCGGACCTTCGACAACCAGCATGCCCGCCTCTCCACGCGCCACGCCGGACAAACACTCGCCGAGCACCGCCAGCTCACCCTCCCGCCATGCAAGATCCCTCCCAGCGCAGGCCGCTCAGCCGACGACTCCGTCATCTTTTCACCCGGGTTCACGGCACAAGAGACCTCGGCGATCAGGGTATCCACCGGTCAGCGTCGGTCAAGCACCCCGTCAACTTAATCACAGTCAGTCATCGGGCCCACACCGCAGGCTGAGTAGCGCGATAGGCCCGATCCGGGGTCCCAAGCCGAGATGTATCTGAGTCGAGCGCTCGATGAGTTCCATCGCGCCGGAAACGCACCCGAACTTGGGATTGAACCGGACCCATTCCTGAAGGACTCCATCGTCTTTGTGGCCCTGATGGCAGCAAGCCGAAGGGCCGATTTTGCGGCCCTCTCCCCATGCCGCCGGAGGGGATCGAACCCTCGACTTCGGATTAAAAGTCCGAATCGGCAGTGTCGGCCGGTGTCGGTGAGACCACAAACCGGTTGCTAATCGTGAGTTTCTAGGATCACCGCCGAGCGGCAATGGTGTCCAATGGTGTGAGGTCTGTTCGCACTCGTGTTTGCACTCCGAGCCCGCCGTATCGTGTCGGCGGACGAGCGATGCTGTCGCGAATTGTCGCCGTGGTCAGCTCGGCCGTGGTGGGGTCTCGCTGGGATTCCTGACCAGCGCCGTGGCGCATCGGCGACGAGACAGTCGCAAGGTCACGGGGAGCGCGTTGCCGAGCTGCGCACGGTGCTCGATACGGCAGCGGGGCATCTCGGCGACGCGATGCAGGCGATTGCTGAGGCGAACGAGGCTGTCAGGATCGCGAGCTCTGAGCTGGCGCGTCCCACGAATACATCGACAGCGCCACGGTGCACCTAGACGATGCAATAGTTGCTGACAAGGGCGTGTGGTCGACGTCCCACCGGCTCCGCGTGCGAAGAGGCTCAGATAGTCCGGTCGCGCAAGCCCCTGATTGACGCCGGGCGAGAGCTCGGTCATTTAGGGGCGGTGGTGAGGCGCAGACTCGCCTATCGCACCGGCCCTTTTGTCGTCTGCTTCTCCTTGCCGCGCCGCGCTCGGCAACCAGGCACGCCCGCACCGGGCCAGATGTGCGTCTGCTGCAGCTAACTGCTGCTTCGCGCTTCCACGATGCTTCGACTGGACCGAAGGAAGCGGGCCGCGCTGCAGACCAGGCGAGCCGGCCATGAAACGGACGGTCGGGTGACCGCCAGAGGATCGTCGCGGCGGTATTCGAGCAGGTCGCTCAACTCGCGCCGGGCACCGACTGTCTGACGCGGCGCCGCGATGATCGGTGGCTCGTGCTTGGCCGCCTTGTAGAAGAGCGCGAGCCCGCGGCGCTGCGGAGGGTCCTCGTCGAGGAGGTACAGGGAGCCCTTCAAAAGCCTCCCCGGTGGGCGGCGAGCGCCCAGGGCCGCGCTTCCGGACGACTGACCACTCGACACGCCCGCCGAAAGGGTTGCCCGTGTCGAGCCCGGAATGACATACTGCGGCTCGGCTGGGGCTTGGACGGGGTGCGTTCAGGGCCGGGGCAAGCCGGGAGCGCGTAATGCGAACGCCAATAGGGGCTGGTGAGGGGACGGAGCGAGGTTCGGCCGTGGCGGAGGCCACGCCGGAGCCCGGGCGTCCCGGTGGGTTGAGGTCACCGCGGTTTCCGGCGTCGCTCGTCCTCAGTGAGCAGCGCTACTTGGCGGCGTTGGGCTCGGGCGAGGCGGCGCGGATCGTCGAGACGCGCGCGGCGTTCACGACGGCGATCGAGGCCTTGCTCAGGAGCGATCAGCAGCGTCTGCGCGGCCTCGATGGTCGGCGAGATCTTCGCGGCGAACGCGCGTTTCTGGACGCCCGGATCGCTGTGCTCGAACCGCGCCTGGATGCCCTGTTGACCAGCGGTGAGGACCCTGAGCCGGTGGCAGTGTTCGGGGAGGGACCAGCGCCGCCGGTATCCCACGCGGAACGCGAGGCGAGCCCCGCCCGCCATCGGATTTCCGCCATCGACCTCGGATGGATGACGGACTGGACCCGTCGAGCGGACCGATCGCCCGCGCCTGCCGCGGGAGAGCCCGAGCTCAGGCATCGCAATGACATTCAGGGTCTGAGAGCGCTCGCGGTTCTGCTCGTGGTCTTCGCTCACGCGGGCGTCGGTTTTCTGAAGGGCGGCTATGTCGGCGTTGACGTGTTCTTCGTCCTGTCGGGATTTCTCATCACCGGCCTGCTCCTGTCGGAGGCGCGCAAGCGACGCCATGTTTCGATGGGGGGGTTCTACCTGCGTCGCGCGAGGCGAATCCTTCCGGCCGCGGTGCTGACGCTGTTGGTCGTCGATTTCACCGTCTTCCATCTCTTGAATGTCGTTCGCGCGAAGCAGTATCTGCTGGACAGCATCCCGAGTGCGCTGTTCACGGCCAACGTCCACTTCGCTGCTCAGGGGACCGATTACTTTGCTCAGGGCCAGCCGCCGTCTCCGTTTCAGCACTTCTGGTCCCTCGCCGTTGAGGAGCAGTTCTACATCGTGTGGCCGGCCGTGTTCGCGATCGTGATCGGCCTTTCGCTCCGCCGGCGCGGACGCCGCCCGACCGAGGTGGGCGAGCCGGCCGTTCGCCGCACGCTGATCGTGATCGGGGCGATCGCCCTGGCCTCATTGGCCTGGTCGATCTACGACACGCGCGAACACGCCACAGCCGCGTATTTCTCGACGTTCGCCCGCGCGTGGGAGCTCGCGCTCGGGGCTGCCCTCGCCCTCGGGGTGGCGCGGATCGCGCGACTGCCTGAGCGGTGGCGGACTCTGATGGGATGGGGAGGCCTGCTCTTGATCGTGATCGCGGCGGTCACGTTCTCGGCCGGGACGCCCTTCCCCGGCTACGCCGCGCTGCTGCCCACCGTCGGCGCAGCCCTCGTGATCGCCGCCGGGATTGCCCGCTACTCGGACCGCAGCGCCGGGCGGATGCTCAGCGCCAAGCCCCTGCGCTACGTCGGAGACCGGTCCTACACCTTCTACCTCTGGCATTGGCCGGTCCTGGTGATCGTCGCGGCGTACGTTGGCCACAGTCTCTCCGTCGGCGTCAACCTCCTCCTTCTCGCGGCAGCGTTTGCGCTGTCGGTGATCACGTACCGACTGTTCGAGAAGCCGATCAGAGACGCGCAATGGGCGCGCAAGCCCGTGGCGCTGCTGCCGTTCGCCGTCGCCGTGATGGCCGTCGTCGTGCTCGCCACGAGCTGGGACTCCTCGATCGACAATCGCGAGCTCCAGGCGCAGCTGCGCTCACAGACCACACCTGTGCCGACGCTCGCGCTTGCGCCTGTGTCCCCACCGGCAACAGCGCAGGTCAACGCAGGGGCGGCTAACGCCGCCAATCTGGCCGGACAGTCGCTCCCGGCTGTTGTCGCCGCGGTCAATTCGCCGCCGAACCGGCACCTCGACCCGGCAACGCTCAGGCCACCGATCGGGGAGCTTCAAAACACCGACTATCTTCCGAACCAGGACTGCAAGAGCCACTTCGGGATGACGACACAGAACATCTGCCGGCTCGGCGCCGCGTCCAGCTCGCGAACGATCGTCGTGATCGGCGATTCACATGCGGAGATGTGGATGCCGGCGATCATCAGTCTCGGGCAACGCGATGGGTTCGCCGTGGTGCCACTGCTGAAACAGGGATGCCTCGCGAGCGAGTGGACCAGCGGAGAGCACGTCTTTGCGGGCAAAAGCCTCGGCTCCCTCGATGAGTGCCATGCCTGGTTCAACTGGGCGATGGCGAAGGCCCGCTCACTCCATCCGGACGTCGCGCTGATCGCCGGTTACTACAGCTACGTCGGGCCCGCGGGCACCCAGTCGGTGAGAAAGGACTCCGCGCCGCAGCCGACGGGGTCAAGCGCAGCGCCAAGCATGTCGTGATCATCGGAGACCCCCCGACCCGCGCCACCAATAACCCGATCGACTGCGTGCTCGCACGGAACGCGACGATCGCCAGCTGCAGCCGGCAGCTGACTCAGGACGAGACGGCGATCACGGGAGCGGTCTCGCAGATGGCAACGAGCGACGGCCTCGGCTTCATCGACACCACGGGCTGGTTCTGTTACCAAGCCGAGTGTCCACTCGTGATCGGGAACATCGTCGCCTACCGCGACGACAGCCATCTGACTCCGACCTACTCGACCGCCCTGAGCGGAGCCTTCCGCGCCGCCTTCCACGCGATCATCCGACCCGGCAAACAGGCTTGACGCCCAGCGCCTTCGCTGAGAGCCAACGCCCGGACTCGAACCGGGCCTTTCATCTCGAGGAGTGCGCGGCTGCGGACCGCTGTAGCTCGATCACGACGAATCGCGCCAGCGGACGACGTTTCCGGAACGCGCTCATTGACTACTCAGAGACTTGGTGCGATCTCGCGATCGACAGCCCTAACCAAAGGTCGTCGTATCTGCGCCTCGGGACCGTCGAAACCTGCGCGCCCGGAGGCTCGTGGGCTGCCGCCTGAGGCGGTGGCGACCTGACGCTCGTATCTCTTTCAAAAGCGGCCAGTGACCGCTCGGGGTGGGCGGAAGTGCCGAGCGGAGAGCGGCACGCCCATCGAAGCCATCGTCTGGCTGCGCCGCGGGTTCGGCCGGACGCGCTCGCTGTGCCCGTTGGTCGCTCGTGTCGGTAGGGTCACGCGCAACTCCGCCCTCGCATCGTGAGTTGCCGCTCCGCGAGCTGGCGAAGGACATCGCCGGCATGACGTCTACGTCGGAGTCCTCATCTTCACGGGGTCAAGCAGGACAGGGCCCAGGCCGGGTTTGAAGCTCCTACGCGAGCTGCTCTCTCTGGCGCTTTCGTTGCGAGCCTTGGGGCTGGAGGTTCAGGCTTGAGCGTTCGAGCGAAGGTGAGTGCTCGACTGCCAGGAGATGGAGCAGAATCATCGCCAGATTGCGGGGGTAGCTGCGCCTGTCTGAGAGAAAGCCGTAGTCGCGACGCGAGTGGGGAAAGCTTCCATCGGACCGTTGACACTGCAGTAGCTGTGCTAACACGGATGCGCTGGTTGACTCGCACGCTACGGCGCCGCGCTGGGCTGCCTCGTCGAGGGCTGCCGCGACGGCGGCAAGATGGTAGGTGACGTGCGGGTGCTGCCGATCACAGGCGTAAGGGATTTGTCCGTCACGCGCCACGACACTTCGCAGGAATCCGCCAGTCTTCCGACGATCTCGGCAGCGACGATGTCGTGTGTGAGCGTCTCATAGCGGGCGAGGTCCAGTAGCTGGAACGCGTTGTACTGAGGGCATTGGTAGTGCTCGCGTGGTCCGCTCGTCCCGTCTGGGTTGATGCGGTAGGGAAGCTCGCCACTCGGATGTTGCGCCCTGGCGATGAACGCGAGCATCGGCCGGCACCGTGCGAGGTACCTATCCTCGCCCGTCACCTCGGCCAGCTCGGCCAGCATGCGTGCGACGAAGGTCGAGTTGTTTGGCACGGGTCGCCTGCTCTCACCCGCGAAGTACTCGACCGCCTCGCCGCCCGGCGCCTGACACCAGCCAACGTCCTTCTCCAGGAACCGATGCCAGCGCAGCGCAGCGTCGAGATAGGTTGAGTCGTTTGTGTGTCGGTAGGTCTCGATCAAAGCAACCGCGGCCCAGGCGCCTTCCAAGGTGGCGACGCGTCCGCGCCATTCGGGGTTCGGATACTCCCAGGCGCCGTTGGAGCGCTGGCGAGCCAGGATTCCCTCGGCGCATGCGACGGCGCGCTCGACGTCGGCCAACCGCCAGTTGGCTAGGCACCAATACCCCTGCGTCTGCATGTAGCAGAGGTCGTCGCCCCACGGCAGCCGGCGCGTGTAGCTCTTGATCAACCGCCCAAATCGGTAGTTGATACGCACGCCGCTGTCCGGCCCCAGCAACACGCCGTCGCGCAGCTGATTCTCAATGAGATACCGGCGCAACGCGCTCGACCCGCTGGCCACCGAGGCCCCCATCACTTCGGACACCGCCGAGTCTTCGGTCACCGTCGTCGCCCCCTGCTTCGTCTCTTCGGAGCCCCCGCGGCTCGCGATCAGACTCGACCTTCTCACATCCCGTGCATCACGTCCAGCGCGGCGGTGCTCGCTGACGACTCAGCCCGGCTCCTCTACGCACACCCGTGATGCCGGACTCCGCCCCTATTCCGCGCGCGGGGAGATGCCCGGCTGGTTGCGCTAATCCCGACCCGCCGGGCGTGCGATCGTTGCGCAGTGCCGTTCGCGCCGTGGCGCAACCGAACGCACCCGACGAGTACCTGACCGTCCACGAGGTCGCGGGCCGCCGCATGGTGAAAGCTGATACCGACGCTCGGCAGAAGGCGCAGGTTCGACGCCGGTGCTTCGGCGAAGGAGGGGAGGCGGAGGCGTAGAAGGAATCCCGCGTGGAGTACCTTCGGCGTGGCTGAGTCTGAGGAAGGCGATCGAATCGACCTGCATGGAGGTCGCGTCTTCTGACTGTTGGCGTCTGTGCGAGTGTCCCGGTAATCGGTCGGGTCGTACAGCTGTACGCAACGGGTCTACGCCATACCGATAGCGCGTTCTATGCCACAGCTGGGGCAGTGGGCCCCGTGATTGGGCTCGCCCTCTTCGTTGAGATCGTCGTCGTCATGACACCGGCTATCGCCAGGCCAGACAGAGGCGCCGCGAAGACCGCCGCCGTGCAGCTGCTGGTGCGGACGAACGCGGGACTGCTAGTCATCTCCGAGGGTGCGGCGCTCTACGCGGTCGGCGCAAAAGCGAGCAACGGGTTTCTCGTTGTCTGCGTCTTGCTGCCGTGGCTGCTTCAGTTGGTGCTGCTCGTAGATACTGCGTATCACCGTATTGGGCTAAACAGGATCTCCGGGTATGAAGTTCGCCGTTGATCAAGAGACCAGGTCGTGATGCAGCGGACGATGTTCCCTTCATTAGTCGGAATGCCTGAGCGCGGGCTGTGGCGAGCGGGTCGCTGGGCCGATGTCGACCGATATCCGGCTCCGGCCGGCCGGCTGCGACTGAGTAGCCCTGTTCTAGATGGCCCGAGATGGGAGGACGCTTTTGGCAGGTTCGCGACTGCAAAATGTTCCGCGACGCCGGAAGCGGCTATTGGACGGACGATTGCTCGCTATCGACCTCGAGACGTCCCGAACGGCCCCGAACAAGATGTAGCCAGCACGCACGACAACCGTCCGCGCGGAATTATCAACGTGATCCTCGCGTATCTAGAGGGTCCTGCTGACGACGGCGAGCCGGAACTGGTCGACGGAGAAGTACCCGCAGACGTCAACGACGACCTTTACCTCATCGAAGTGCCCGCCAGTCGCGGGGCGGTGTTTGTGGATCTCGGCGACCCCAACACCCTCCGTGCGTTGGACGAGATGCTCCGAGAGGCGCTCGACGCTCTCGGAGTTACGGCGAATCTCGAGAACATCTGCCGCGAGACGGATCGACGCGTAACCCGACTCGCAATGCGTGCGCTCCACAGCCAGTTCTCGGATGGCAGCCTCGGACCCGTCGCAGGAGTCAGGTATCCAGGCCAGCCTGATCCAGAATGGGAAGCGTTCGTGCTGTGGAGCCCGCCGACTCTCGTAGAGCTGACCGGAGACGATGTCGCGTTTCGCTGGGTTTCAGCCTGGGACGCTGACTTCGTGGCTGCTTGCCACCGGCTTGGAATCCGCCCACCTCGCGGCCATTCCGTGCAGGCCGAATGATCGCTTGAGCTGGACAGCAGCTAGACCGACTGGACGAACCCCTCCGCCGCGTTGACGACGGAGACATAGCCCGTGCGGGAGTCGGTTGACGCCGTTCGCTCGACTGGTGGATGTTCGTCGGCGTGAAGGAGCTCGACGGGCGCTCGATCCTCGAGCAGGGGATTAGCCCCGAGCATCCAGGCCCGGACCGTTTCTGGGGTCTCGCGGGTAAGGAGCACTTGTGTGATCGCGTGGAGCTGGCGGAGGCGCTGCTCGGTTCCCTCGTGAGGACGTTGTTGCCCCCTCGCATATCGGCCGATGCTCCGGGGGTCTTTCACGCCCACCGCATAGGCGACGATACGTTGGCCGAGCACGTCCTGCAATCGCTCCGCAATCGATGCCAAATCGGCGCGCATTGCTTCACGATGGGCTCGGTCTCGAATGCTCACGACATCACCTGCTGCTGGGAATCGAAGGGATAGGAATCCAAAGTACCAGACACGCTCATTCGACGCCTCCCGACAATCCCCTCGTTTACCATGCGGTATACCACCTGATCCGCCGCCCTTCTTCGCCATGATCGGCGCGACCGGAGCCAGCTTGAGGGTACGCTACGTGGGTCGGCGGACGTACGTTCCAGGCGCAAGGCGGCGGGGATCAGCTTCGCGTACGGGTGGGGGTCCGTGCGCGATGGCGGCCAGCCTGCGATGCCCATTTTGCCGGACACGCGTTCGCAGTCACGTTCACACCCTGTCGGCGAAGCCCGGCATCATGGTCCGAACCTCGGCCCAAAGAGCCTTGTGAGCAGGACTTTCCCGATGCCGCCGGAGGGGATCGAACCCTCGACCTTCGGATTAAAGCCCGCTGCTCTGCCAACTGAGCTACGGCGGCCGAGCCATGATCGCGTACCGGGGCGCCGGATGGCGGGCAGGCGTGCGCGGCGACCGACCGCGCGCGGCCTAGGCGGCGGTGAGGGCGCGGGTGGCCTGGGCGCGAGTGGCGACGACGGTGAGGAACTCCTCGAGGCCCATGACGTCGAACACGCGCCGGACCTCGGGGTCCTGGTTGACGACGACGAGGATCGCGCCCTGGTCGCGGAGCCGGCGGGCGGCGTGGAGGAGGGCTCGGCAGGCGCGCGTGTCGACGAAGGTCGTCTCCGCCAGGTCGACGATGACGCCGTCGTGCTCGGCCTCGACGAGCTCGGCGAGGCGCTCCTGGAACTCGGGAGCGGTGTACATGCCGAGGTCGCCCCGGACGATGAGAACGGCCGCGGCGTCCTGGCCGCGCGGCTCCAGCTTCAGCGCGAAGGACACCATGGACTGATCTTGGTTACCCCGAAAGGCGAGAGACAAACGGGCCGGAGATCGCGACCGCTTCGATCTCCACGAGCATCCGCGGATCGATCAGGGCGGACACCTCGACCATCGTCATCAGCGGCCGGATCGCTCCGAAGACCTCGCCGTGGGCGCGGCCGACGTCTTCGGCCCGGGCGATGTCGGTGACGAACACGCGGGTCGAGACCACGTCGGCCAGTGATGCCCCGGCACGCCCGAGCTCGTGCTCGATCTTGCGCAGGATCTCGATCGTCTGCTCGTAGGGACCCTGACCCAGCACGACGCCGTCGACGGTGACCGAGGTGGTGCCGCCGACGAGCACGAGCGGGCCCGCCGCCACAACGCGACTGAAGGCGAACGGCTCCTCGTACGGGGACGGCGGATCCCCGGGCAGCCGCTCGATTCCGCCCTCGTCGGACACCGGCTCGCCGGTCAATGCCGGAAGTGCCGGCGGCCGGTGAACACCATCGCGCCGCCGGCGGCGTCGACCGCCTCGACGACGTCCGGGTCGCGGACCGAGCCACCGGGCTGAATGATCGCGGTGACCCCGGCCTCGAGCGCGAGCGATGGTCCGTCGGAGAAGGGGAAGTACGCATCCGAGGCCATCGCCGCGCCGGCCGGCTCGACGCGGGACTTCTCGATCGCCAGCCGCACCGAGTCCACGCGGCTCATCTGCCCCGCGCCGATCCCGATCGTGCCGAGATCCTTGGACAGCACGATCGCGTTGGAGCGCACGTGCTTGCAGATCCGCCAGGCGAAGGCGAGCTCACTCCACTCGGCGTCGGTCGGGCGTCGCTGGGTGACCACCTGCATCTCGCCCCGATCCTCGAGATCGAAGTCGCGATCCTGCACGAGCATGCCGCCCGACCACCTGGCGCAGTGCCGGCTCGATCAGGTTCGGGGTGCGGCGCTCGCGATCCTCGAGGATCCGCATGATTCGGCTTGGTCTGCAGAACCTCGAGCGCATCCTCGTCGTAGGCCGCGAGCGAACAGCACCTCGACGAACTGCGCGACGAGCGCCTCGGCCAGCGGGCGATCGACGGGGCGGTTGAGCACGATCACGCCGCCGAAGGCCGACATCGGATCGCACGCGAAGGCGCGCTGGTAGGCCTCGAGCGCGGTCGCGGCCACCGCGACGCCGCAGGGGTTGTTGTGCTTGACGATCACGCACGCCGGAATCTGGAACTCGCCCAGCAGCAGCCGGGCGGCGTCGAGGTCGAGCAGGTTGTTGAACGACAGCTGCTTGCCGCCGAGCTGCGAGACCATCGAGAGCACGTGGGTGCGCGCTCCGACCTGCGCGTAGTAGGCGGCGCGCTGGTGGGGGTTCTCGCCATAGGGCAGCTCGAGCACCTTCTCGAACGCCCGCACGAACAGCGGCGGGAAGTCCTCGCGCTTCTCCTGGAACCAGCGCGCGATCGCGGTGTCGTAGCGAGCGGTGTAGGAGAACGCCTCGGCGGCGAGGCTCTCGCGCGTGGCCGGCGACAGGCGGCGCTCGGACTCGCGCAGCTCGTCGAGCATCGCGTCGTAGCTCTCGGGGCTGACGACCGGCGCGGCGAAGGCGCAGGTTCTTGGCCGCGGCGCGGATCATCGTCGGGCCGCCGATGTCGATGTTCTCGATCACCTCGGCATCGTCGACGCCGCGCCGACGCGGCGGTGCGCTCGAACGGGTACAGGTTCACGCACACGAGATCGACGAACTCGACGTCGTGCTCGGCGGCGGCGTCGCATGTGTGCGGGGTCGTCGCGGACGCGCGAGCAGGCCGGCGTAGAGCTTGGGGTGGAGCGTCTTGACGCGGCCGTCCATGATCTCCGGAAAGCCGGTGAAGTCGGTGATCGAGCGAACCGGGATGCCGGCCTCGGCAGCTCTGGGCGGTGCCGCCGGTGGAGATGATCTCGATGCCCGAGCTCGGCCAGGCCACGGGCGAACTCGACGATCCCGGTCTTGTCCGACACCGACAGCAGCGCTCGGGCGACGCTGGACCTCGCCTGGCGTGATCGGCGCGGCGGCGGGGTCCGACGATGTCCTGTCCATCGCGAGCCCGACTCTACCGGTCGACGATCACGCGCCGTGCGGTTGCCGGGGTCGAACCGGACGGCGCCGCGGCGATCAGCCGCACGGCCTCGGGCAGCAGCTCGTGCTCGATCGGATGCAGCCGCTCGAGCACCTCGGCGGCCTCGCGCGCGTCCGGGAGCTCGACCGCCCGCTGCAGGATCACCGGACCGGTGTCGACGCCCTCGTCGACGAAGTGCACCGTGACGCCGAACACCTTGACGCCGTAGGCGAGCGCCTGCTCGACCGCGTGGAGGCCCGGGAACGCCGGGAGCAGCGCGGGATGGACGTTGATCACCCGGTCCGGGAAGCGGCCGAGGAACTGCGCCGTGCAGCAGCTGCATGTAGCCGGCCAGCACGACCAGCTCGGCCCCGCTGCTCGGCAGCCAGGCGGCCATGGCACGGTCGCGCGCGGCGCGATCGGCATGGTCGGCGAGGACGAACAGCCGCTCGCGACGCCGGCCGCGCGGGCGCGCTCGAGCGCCGTGGGCGACGGGCTTGTCGGACGCGACGGCCACGAGCTCGACCCCGTCGCGGCCGTGCACCCGGTCGATCAGCGCTTGCAGGTTCGTCCCGGTGCCCGAGGCGAGAACCGCGACGTTCATGCCGCCGCGCGAGCTTCGGGAAGCGACCGCCGGTGGAGCGCAGCCGCCCCGCGTCGAGCAGCTCGTCGACCCGCCCGAGGACATCGTCGGAGCGCAGATGCGCGAACGCCCCGTAGGCGGGAGCTCGTCGTAGGAGTGCTCGGCGATCACCTTGGAGCGACCGCCGCGCAGGATCTCCACCGCCCGCGTGCGGCCGACCGGCGGCCGGGCCGCGCTGGACGACCTCGAGGATCGCCTCGTCGAGCGCCGGCAGGTGGCGGCGCGGTCGCGCCGCGCGCCCTGCGCGAGGGCCGGGCGAACCCCTCCGCGACGCGCCGGACGCGCGCGAACTCCGGCGCCGGCGCCACCGGACGGCGCATGACGCCGGGTCGCACACGTCGCAGCACGCGACCGGCGGTGCCGGCGCCGACGCGATCGCCGAAATGGCGCAGCAGCGCCCGCCGGCGGCACTGCGACCGCTCGACGTAGTCCCAGACGCGTCGGTACTGCTTCCAGCGGACCCGCTCGGCTTCGCGCGCCGAGCCGCGGCAGGTCGCCAGCGCGCGGCCGTCCCAGCCGGCCAGAGCCGCCCTGCGGCGCGGTCGGGCGGCGCGGGCTCCGGCGCGATCATCCCCGCCCGGGCGAAGTGGCCGATGATCGCGCGCGCGGCTCGTCCTCGTCGCGCGCTTCGGCCCGAGGCCCGGCGAGCTCGCGACAGCGGCGACGTCGTAGCGGCCGTCGAGCGCCGGCCCATCGCAGCCGCTCGGCGACGCGCTCAAGCGCGCCGTCCTGCACCCGCGCGCGCTGGATGAAGAACACGTGCAGGCCCTTGTCGCGCTGCTCGGCGAACAGCAGGCAGCGGGCGGGCACGGCCGTCGCGGCCGGCCCGGCCGGCCTCCTGGTAGTAGGCCTCGAGCGAGCCGCGGTACCGAGGCGTGGCAGACGGTGCGCACGTCGGCCTTGTCGATCCCCATGCCGAACGCGTTGGTGGCGACGATCACCCGGACCTGGCCCGGCCATGAACCGCTCCTGCGTCGCCGCCCGCGCGCGCGGTCGAGGCCGGCGTGGTAGGCGGCACCGTCCTCGCCGAGCGGCCCGCGAAGCGCACCGGGCCAGCTCCTCGCTCGCCCTGCGCGTGCCGGCATAGACGATCGCCGGCAGCGCGTCCGGCTCGCGACAGCGCGGCGGCGAGCCGGCGCGTCGCTTGTCCGCGCGTTCGCGCACGGCACCACGGCGAAGCTCAGGTTGGGCCGATCGAAGCCGGTCGCGATCCGGCACCGGATCGCGCAGCGCCAGCCGGCGGGCGATGTCGTCCGCGACCTGCGGGGTCGCCGTCGCGGTCAGGGCGATGGTCGCGCGGGCACCGAGCCCGGCGCGCCGCGTCGGCGAGCGCGAAGTAGTCGGGGCGGAAGTCGTGGCCCCACTGCGAGACGCAGTGCGCCTCGTCGACGACGAACAGCCCGACGCGCGACGCTTGGCCAGCGCGGCGGCGAAGCCGCGGGCAGCGCGAAGCGCTCGGGCGCGACGTACAGCAGCCGCACCTCCGCCGCGCAGCCGCGCGACGCGATCGCCTCGCCGTTCGCGGCGTGGCCGCGCTGGGCGTTGACGAGCCGCGACGCGGCCGGGGGCGACCCGCGCCAGTGCCTCGACCTGATCCTGCATCAACGAGACGAGCGGCGAGACGACGAGCGTCAGGTCGTCGCGGATCAGCGCGGGCAGCTGGTAACACAGCGACTTCCCCGACCCGGTCGGCATCACGACGAGCGCGTCGCGGTCGCGCGAGCGCCGCGGCCACCGCCTCCTCCTGGCCCGGGCGGAAATGCTCGAAGCCGAAGGTCTGGCGGAGGGCGTCACGAGCGTCCATGAGCTCGCCGACGATAGCGGCGCCGTCGGCGGCTCGCCGGGCACCGCGAGAGCGCCCGGCGCCGAGCCTCTGTGACCACGAGCACACCTCGGCCCGCACGCCACGCGCGAGAGTTGTCACTCAGCCGGACGCGGGGGCGTCCGGTCCGACATATCTCGAACCTGGGACCGACAGTTTGGGAGGCTCGACATGCACCTCGCCGGGGACGTGGCCGTCTTTGTCCTCTTCATTGTCATGTACGTCGCCGTGCTGGCATCCAACGTTCGCACGCGCGCAGCCACGCGATCAACCCGCAGCCGTACCGCAATCCGTACGGCGACTCGCCGGGAGCCGACGCGCCGATCGCGCCGGCGCACCACGATTCATGTGTCCGAGCGCTGGACGCGCGGCACGCGCTGAGCGCTCAGGCGCGGACGAGCGGCAGCGCGGCCTCGAGCGCGAACTTGCCGTTCGCGTCCTCGGTGCCGGCCAGGGGATACTCGCCGCTGAAGCAGGCGTCGCAGTGGGTCGTCGCGCGTGCCGCCGACCGCCTCGTAGACGCCGCCCAGCGACAGGTAGTGCAGCGAGTCGGCGCCGAGCTCCGCCGCCACCTCGTCGACGGTGCGTCCGTGGGCGATCATCTCCTCGCGCGTGGACATGTCGATCCCGTAGTGGCACGGGTGCTTGATCGGCGGCGCCGAGATCCGCAGGTGCACCTCGGCGGCGCCGGCGTCGCGGAGCATCTGCACGATCTGGCGGGTCGTGTTGCCGCGCACGATCGAGTCGTCGACGACGATCAGCCGCTTGCCGGCGACGACCTCGGGCAGCGGGTTGAACTTCAGCCGCAGGCCGTGGCGGCGCAGCTCCTGGCCGGGCTGGATGAACGTCCGCGCGACGTAGCGGTTCTTGATGAAGCCGTCGTCCTGCGGCAGGCCGGCCGCGCGGGCCAGGCCGCGCGCCGCGGCGTTGCCGGAGTCCGGGACCGGGATCACGAGGTCGGCGTCGACCGGCGCCTCGCGCCACAGGATCTCGCCCATCTTGGCCCGCGCGACCTGGAGCACGGTGCCGCGCCATCCGCGAGTCGGGCCGCGCGAAGTAGATGTACTCGAACACGCAGAACGCCCGGCGCTCGAGCCGGCTCGACGATCCGCGACTCCAGCCCGCGGTCGGTCAGAGTCACGACCTCGCCCGGCTCCACCTCACGCAGGAACTTGGCGCCGATCAGGTCGAAGGCGCACGACTCGCTGGCCACGCAGTAGGCCGGGCCGCCGACGCCGGCGTCCTCGATCATCCCGAGCGCGAGCGGCCGCAGCCCGTGCGGGTCGCGGAACGCGACGACCGCGTCCTCGGTCATCACGACCGTCGAGAAGGCGCCCTGCAGGCGCGGCAGCACATCGGCGACCGCGTCCTCGATCCGCTCGGCGGGGTGGGTGGCCAGCAGCGCCGCGATGATCTCCGAGTCCGAGGTCGAGCGGAACGGCACGTCAGCGGCCGCGCAGCTCGGAGTGCAGCTCGACCGCGTTGATCAGGTTGCCGTTGTGCGCCAGCGCCAGCGTGCGGTGGTCGTCGCGCACGATCGGCTGCGCGTTCTCCCACTCCGAGGAGCCGGTGGTCGAGTAGCGCACGTGGCCGATCGCCATATCGCCGACGCAGCGAGCGCAGCGATGTGCTCGTCGAACACCTGGGCGACGAGCCCCTGATCGCGGATCGCCATGATGTCTGCCGCCGCGCGGCGGCGGTGGCGATGCCCGCGGACTCCTGCCCGCGGTGCTGGAGCGCGAACAGCGCGAAGTACGCGAGCCGCGCGACGTCGTGTTCGGGCGCATAGATGCCGAACACGCCGCACTCGTCGCGCGGCCCATCGCGATGATCAAAGGATTCAGGCAGAGGGATCAGAGCATGCCGAGCCGCGTGGCCGGTCTCATTAGCGTACCAGTAGCGGCTACTCGGGATTTATGCAAACTTGACGAGGCCGCCGCTCACGCGCGGCGCGAAGCTCGGAAACTGCGAGCCTGCACGCACACCTCGCCGGCGCTCGAGCTCGAGCTCGTCGCCGCCGACGCGGCCGATCACGCGCGCGTCGGGGAGGGCAGCGCGCAGCGCCTCCTCGGGGCCGGAGACGATGAACGCGCGTCCAGGCGCCTCGCCGAACAGGTCGGCCTCGCTGCCTGCGGTGGGCAAGGTCACCGTCGCGCCGAGTCCCGCCGGCCAGGCAGCACTCGGCCAGCGCCACCGCGAGGCCGCCCTCGGCGATGTCGTGGGCGCTGTGCAGCGCCCCGGACCGCACCGCCTCACGGACGCCGGCGTGTGCGTCGCGGGCGGCGTCGCGCGTCGAGCGCCGGCAGCGGCCCGCTCGGGCGCCCGCCCCCGCAGCTTCGCCAGCTCGGAGCCGGCGAGCGCCGCGGGGAAGGCCCCGGCCATCGCGATCGCGTCCCCGGAGCGAACGAAGCCGAGCGGCGCGGCACGCGGCCGCGTCGGGCAGCCGCCCGACCATGCCGACCACCGGCGTGGGGAAGATCGGGCCGGTCGGCGCCTCGTTGTAGAGCGAGACGTTGCCGCCGACGACGGGCACCCCGAGCGCCTCGCACGCCTGGGCCAGGCCCTCGACGGCTTCGGTCAGCTGCCAGGCGACGTGCGGCTTCTCCGGGTTGCCGAAGTTCAGGCAGTTGGTGAGCCCGAGCGGCTCGGCCCCGACGCAGGCCAGGTTGGCCGCGCACTCGTAGACGGCCTCGGCCGCACCGCGCGCGGGTCGCACGGCCACGCGGCGGCCGTTGCCGTCGATCGAGACGGCGATCGCTCGCCCGTCGGCCAGGGCCAGCACGGCCGCGTCGGCCTCCTCAGGCCGGCGTACGGTGCGCGACTGCACGATGCGGGTCGTACTGCTCGAACACCGGGCGGCGGGAGGCGATGTTGGCGCTGGCGCAGCAGCGCGAGCAGGAGCTCGCGCGGTGACTCGCCGCCGGAGAGGTGCGGTGGCGGCGCCTCGTACAGCGGCTGCGCGGGCGGCGCCGGCTCGAGGTCATAGAGCGGGCAGTCGTCGACCAGGGCCGGCACGGGCATCTCGGCCACGAGCGTGCCGTCGCGCGAGCACCCGCAGGTACGGACCGGCGGTGACCTCGCCGATCGGCGTGGCGAGGGTCTCCCAGCGCTCGCAGACGGCGAGCACCTGCTCGACGCTGCGCGGGCTCGACGACGCACAGCATCCGCTCCTGGGACTCGGAGACCATGATCTCGAAGGACTCCATGCCGGGCTCGCGCAGCGGCACCCGTCCGACGTCGATGTCGAGACCGACCTCGCCCTTGCTGGCCATCTCCGGCGCTCGATGAGGTCAGGCCGGCGGCGCCGAGGTCCTGCAAGCGAGACGAGCAGCTCGCGGTCGAGCAGCTCGAGGCAGCACTCGAGCAGCTTCTTCTCGGCGAACGGGTCGCCGATCTGGACCGACGGGCCGCTTGGCGTCGTCGCCCTCGCCGAGCTCGGCGCTGGCCAGCACCGACGCGCCGCCGATGCCGTCGCGCCCGGTCAGCGCCCCGAGCAGCACGAGCACGTTGCCCGGACCGGCCGCCGCGCTGCGGATCAGCCGCTCGTGCGGCGCGAGGCCGAGGCACATCGCGTTGATCAGGCAGTTCTGCTCGTAGCGCGGCTCGAAGTAGATCTCGCCCCCGACCGTGGGCACGCCGATCGAGTTGCCGTAGTGGCCGATCCCGGCGACCGCCCGCTCGAGCAGGTAGCGCGAGCGCTCGCGAGGTTGCGGGCTCGCCGAAGCGCAGCGAGTCGAGCACGGCGATCGGCCGCGCGCCGACCGCGAACACGTCGCGCAGGATCCCGCCGACGCCGGTGGCCGCGCCCTGGAACGGCTCGACCGCGCTCGGGTGGTTGTGCGACTCGACCTTGAACGCGACCGCGAGGCCGCCGCCGACGTCGACCGCGCCGGCGTTCTCGCCCGGGCCGAGCAGCACGTGCGGGCCCTCGGTCGGCAGCCGGCGCAGCAGCTTCTTGGAGTGCTTGTAGGCGCAGTGCTCGGACCACATCAGCGAGAGCATCGCCAGCTCGACGTCGCCCGGCTCGCGCCCGAGCCGCTCGACGATCAGCGCGTACTCGGCGTCGGTGAGACCGAGCTCGCGGTGGCGCATCGGCGCCTGGCTAGGCCGGGACGCGGTCGCCAACCTGCGCTCGCATCGACTCGAAGATCGTCAGCCCGTCCGTCGGAGCCGGTCAGCGGATCGACCGCGTGCTCCGGGTGGGGCATCAGCCCGAACACGTTTCCGGCCTCGTTGCAGACGCCGGCGATGTCGCGCGCGGAGCCGTTCGGGTTCTGGCCGGGCGCGTAGCGGAGCAGCACCTGGCCGGCCGCCTCGAGCGCATCGAGGTCGGGCTCGGGGGCGTAGTAGCGCCCGGTCGTGTGCTTGACCGGGATCGACAGCCGCGCGGCCCGACACGCAGGCGCGGGTGAACGCGGTCTCGGTCCGCACCACGTCGAGCTCGACCTGGCGAAGATGAACGCAGGGAGACGTTGGGGAGCAGCGCGCCGGGAAGCAGCCCCGCCTCACACAGCACCTGGAAGCCGTTGCAGATCCCGAGCACGAGGCCGCCCTCGCGAGCGAACTCGGCCACCTCCTCCATCACCGGCGCGAAGCGGGCGATCGCCCCGGCGCGCAGGTAGTCGCCGTAGGAGAAGCCGCCGGGGACGATCACCGCGTCGACGCCGTGCAGATCGCGGTCGGCGTGCCACAGCATCGTCGCCTCGCCCACCCGCTCGGCGGCGAGCAGGGCATCGACGTCGTCACACGAACCGGGGAAGCGGACGATCGCCGAACTTCATCGGTGCTCCGGCCTCATGCGGTCTCGACGATCTCGTAGTCCTCGATCAGGGGATTCGAGAGCAGCTGCTCGCACATCTCGGGCAGGTGGGCCGGGTCGTCGACGTCGAGCTCGATCAGCCGGCCCACGTGCACGTTGCGCACGCCGCGAGAACCCGAGCGCCGGGAGCGCGCGCTCGACGGCCTGGCCCTGCGGATCGAGGATCCCGGCCTTGGGTCGGACGAGCACTCTCGCCCGCATCAGGGTTCGCTCCGAACGGTCACGTCGTCGGGCGTCAGGACTCCGCCCGACGCAACCATTCGGCGAACGGCTCGGCCGGCGAGCAGCTCGTAGGCCTCGATGTACTTCTCCCGCGTTCGGGCGACGACCTCATCGGGGATCGCCGGCGCCGGCGGCGTGCGGTCCCAACCGGTCGACGATGCCCAGTCGCGCACGAACTGCTTGTCGAAGCTGGGCTGCGCGCGGCCCGGCTCGTAGGCGTCGGCGGGCCAGAAGCGCGAGGAGTCGGGCGTGCAGACCTCGTCGCCGACGGTCAGGGTGCCGCTCCCGTCCAGGCCGAGCTCGAACTTCGTGTCGGCGAGGATGATCCCGCGCGAGCGCGCATGCGCGGCCGCATGCTCGTACAGCGCGATCGACACGTCGCGCAACCGCTCGGCGAGCCCGCGGTCGCCGATCAGCTCCACCGCGCCCTCGAAGTCGATGTTCTCGTCGTGGCCGACGTCGGCCTTGGTGCAGGGGTGAAGATCGGCTCGGGCAGCCGGTCGGACTCGCGCAGGCCATGCGGGCAGCGCGATCCCGCAGACCGCGCCGGTGCTGCTGGTAGTCCTTCCAGCCCGACCCGCTGATGTACCCGCGCACGACGCATTCGACCGGCAGCATCTCGAGGCTGCGCACGGCCATCGCCCGCCCGCGAACCTCCTCGGGGACGCCGTCGGCGTAGCGAGATCAGGTGGTTGGGGACGATCTCGGCGGTGCGCTCGAACCAGAACACCGACAGCCCGGTGAGGACGCTTGCCCTTGTCGGGGATCGGCGTCGGATGGACGACGTCGTAGGTCGAGATCCGGTCGGTGGCCACCATCAGCAGCGTCGATCGTCCAGCTCGTAGATCTCGCGGACCTTGCCGGAGGCGAACAGCGGCAGGTCGGCAAGGGTGCTCACGGCGGCGATGCTAGCAACGGCCGGCGGCGCCGGTCGATCAGGCGATCGCGTCAAGCCGTCCGACGATCTCGTCCGCGTAGCGCACGAAGGGCGCGTAGTCGAAGATCGCGTCGAGCTCGAGGCCCGCCGCCGGCCGGGTCCGACGGCCAGCAGCTCGCGCAGCGGACCCGCTCGTCGAGGGCGCGCTGGGCGAGGCGCTGGACGATCCGGTAGGCGTCGTCGCGGCCGCGCCCCGCCTCCACCAGTGCCAGCAGGACCCGCTGGGAGAAGAGGGCGCCGCGGGTCAGCTCGAGGTTCTCGCGCATCCGGTCGGGATTCACCACCATGCCCGAGGCCAGGGCGATCACCCGTCGCTGGAGATGATCGAGCAGGATCGTCGAATCGGGCAGGATCACCCGCTCAACCGAGGAGTGCGAGATGTCGCGCTCGTGCCACAGCGCCACGTTCTCGAGCCCGGCCTGCGCGTTGCCGCGCAGCAGCCGCGCGAGTCCCGCGACCTGCTCTGACTTGATCGGGTTGCGCTTGTGAGGCATCGCGCTCGAGCCCTTCTGCCCGGCGGCGAACGGCTCCTGCACCTCGCCCACCTCGGTCCGCGCGAGGTGGCGGATCTCGGTGGCGAAGCGCTCGAGGCCGGCGCCCGCGAGCGCGATCGCCTCGAGCAGCTCGGCGTGACGGTCACGGGCCACGACCTGCGTCGAGACCGGTTCGCGCTCGAGGCCCAGCCGATCGAGCACGCGCCGTTCGAACTCGGGCGAGGTGGCCGAGTAGGTGCCGACCGCCCCGGAGATCGCGCCCACCGCCACCTGCGCGAACGCGCGCTCCAGGCGCCGTGCATTGCGGTCGGCCTCGAACGCGAACCCCGCGAGCTTGATCCCGAACGTGGTCGGCTCGGCGTGGATGCCGTGCGTGCGCCCGGCGCACAGCGTGTGCACGTGCTCCCGCGCCCGCGCGGCCAGCACCTCGACGAGCCCGCGCGCACCCGGCAGCACCTCTTCGCCACAGCGCCGCAGCTGCAGCGCGAGCCCGGTATCGAGCACGTCGCTCGAGGTCAGGCCGTGGTGGATCCAGCGCCCGGCCGGGCCTGCCGAGGCGGCCAGGACGTCGACGAACGCCGCGGTGTCGTGATCGGTGACCTTCTCGCGCTCGTTGATCTCCTCCACCGTGAAGGTGGCGGCACGGATCGCCGCGAGCTCCGCGGGCGTGGGGCCCTTCCATCTCCTCGCAGGCGGCGACCTCGACCTCGCGCATCGCCTCGAAGCGGGCGTGATCGGACCAGATCGGCCGAGCTCGGGGCGCGTGTAGCGGGCGATCACCGCGGGACCCCCGCGAGCGCCCGGGTGGCGCTCGCCACGGTCGGGCGGCCGGCGCCGTCGCTCAGCTCGGCGGTCACGATCGACAATGTATGGGCTGGGCGCTCGGGCTCAACCACCTGCGAGCTGCACCGCCTTCACGACCAGGAGGGCGATCGAGACGATCAGGTAGCACTGAAGCGTGAGCATGGCCGCCTTGCGTCCCGTTGACCATTCCGGCCGCGCGAGCAGAGCCAGCGGCGGCATCGTCCACTGCTCCTTGGGCACCTGAGGGCCTGTCTCGATCACGGTGACCGCCTCCGCCCCCCGTCGCGAGCGGAGGCCGACCAGCACGATCGCGATCAGCGCGAGCACCATCACCGCGCCGCCGTAGAGGGCCACCTGAGTCACGTCGATCGTGGGGAACACGGTCGTGGCCATCAGGATCAGCGAGAGCAACACGAGAACCGCGACGATCACACTGGCCAGCGCGTTCAGCCACGGGGCGTTGCGCCACGGCCCGAGGACCTCGCGGTCGTTGCACAGGAGCAGCAGGAACATGCTCGCGCTCGGGAGCAGCACGCCGGCGAGGGCCTGGACCGCAAGCGTGATGACGCCGAGCGGGGCACCCGGGATGAGCACGATCGCCGCCGCACCCGCGACGATCAGGGCGAACCCGAAGTAGAAGCCCTTCTCCTCCCTGAAGCTGCGGTGCAGCGAGCTCTTGGTCCCGAACACGTCCCCGAAGGCGTAGCTGGTCGAGAGCGTCAGCGCACCGGCGCCGATCAGGGATGCGTTCAGGAGGACGATGGCGAAGAACGCCCCGGCGGTCGTGCCGAGCACGTGCTCGAGGCCGGACGCGGTCGCGCCGGCATTGGTGAAATTGCCCGCATAGGGGGTCCCGCCGAAGGCGAAAGCCGACACGCAGATCAGTGCTCCCGCCCCGAGCACGACGATGAACGCGCCGATCCAGGTGTCGATCCGCTCGTAGTTGATCCACCGCGGCGTGATCCGCTTGTCGATGATGTTCGACTGCTGGAAGAACAGCTGCCACGGCGCCACCGTCGTGCCGACCATCGCGATGATCAGCAGCACCGCGGTCGACGTGGCGCCGCCCTGGATGCCCGGCACGAACAGGTGCTGGGCGATCGGTGAGCCCTTGGGGTGCGCCATGAAGAAGAGCGGGATGATGAGCAGATTCATGAACACGAACACGAACATCGAGCGCTCCCAGAAGCGGAAGCTGCCGCTGGCCGTGATCGCGATCAGACCGACGGCCGCGACCGGCACGGCGACGTACTTGGAGACTCCGAAGTAGCCGAGCGCGAGACTCACACCGATGAACTCGGTGACGACGGTGAGGAAGTTCAGCAGGAACAGATCGCCCACCGAGAACCAGCCCCAGAAGCGCCCGAACCGCTCGTTGATCAACCGGGCATGACCGACACCCGTGACCGCCCCGAGCCGCACCACCATCTCCTGGTTGACCACCAGCACCGGGATCAACAACAACAGCACCCACAACAGACTGGTCCCGTAGTTCTGACCCGCCTGCGAATACGTCGCCACGCCACCGGCATCGTTGTCGCCGACCATCACGATCAGACCCGGACCGATGATCGCCAGCAGCGCCAACGCCCGCGAGCGCAGGTTGCGGTGGCCCTCCTCGTGCTGGCGGATCGTGCCGAAGGCGCCCTTGATGTCGCCGACGTGCGCTGAGTCGAGCACGGCGCGCTCGCGCGGGTGGGGCGGCGCGCTCGGCGCCCGCGGCTCTGTCGTCATCATGGACCTCCTTTCCGATCCGCACCGCTCGCGCGCGGCCGGTCGAGGAGGTCCCTGGCAGCCGGAGATCAGTCGCCGGCGAGCGCGGTGAACCTCACGGCGACAGCCGCGAGCATGCTACTTCGCGGTAGTTCGCTGTCTTGGTGTATGCCTGGGTCACTCATCGCTGAAAGCCTGTCGACGCCGGCGACTCGCCGGCTCCCCACGAGGGTACCAGCGTCCGCGTGGCGCCACCAGCCGGGAAATCAGCTGCGCGCGAGGCCGGAGCGCCGGCGCCACTCGGTCGGCACCAGCAACTCGAGCACGTCGTCCACGGCGACGACGCCGATCGGCCGGCTCTCGGCGTCCACGACCGGCATCGCCATCAGGTTGAAGTCGGTCATCAGACAGGCGACCTCGGGCAGGTCCGTCTCAGGCGAGACGGTCGGCACCGCGGACTCGATCAGATCGGTGACCTGCCGCTCCGCCGGCGCGCGCACCAGCTCGGCGAGGGTGACCGCGCCGACCAGCACACCACTCTCGTCGACCACGAATGCGACGATCTCCTGCTGCGGCGCGAGCTCGCTGGCGCGGACCGCGTCGAGCGCCTCGGCGACCGAGGTGGTCGCTCCGAACGACAGGAAGTCGGGGTTCATCAGTCCGCCGGCGGTCGACGGGTTGTAACCCAGCAGGCGCTTGATCTTCAGCTGCTTGGCCGCCGGCAACAGGTTCAGAACCGGGATCCGCCGATCCTGCTCGATCTCCAGCAACAGATCAGCCGCATCATCACTGGCCATCCGCGCCAGCACCGCGGCGGCCTGCTCGTCGGAGCGCTCGCGCAGGAACTCGACCTGGTGCTCGTCATCGAGCTCCTCGAACACATCGGCCTCGAGCTCCTTGTCCTGCCCCACCGCCGCCAGGATCTCCTCACCCTCATCATGCGACGCCGCCTCGACGAGATCGGCGATCTGCGCCGGATGCAACCGCGCCAGCCGACGATGCGCGAGGCGCAAGCGCGAGCTCGGGACGTGGCTGACGAACGGCTCCATGTCGCGCCAGGGCACGAACTGGGGGTGCTCGCCCTGATGGGTTCGGAAGCGGCGCGGGCGCAGGCGCGCCAGGCGCGCGCTGAGACTGGGGTCGATCCCGGCCACGCGCCAGGTGCCCTGATCGCAGATCAGCTCGACCTCACGGGCCCTGACCAGCCGGGCGGTGTCGACGTTGATCAGGCTGCGATCGAGCACGTCGGAGCGCAGCAGCACCTCGCCCGGCCGCCGGTCGAACTGGGCCAGGTTGAGCTTCGTGGTCGAGGTCCGGGCCGCCGCGGGCTCGAGGTGGGCGATGCGGTCAGCGGGCACGAACATCTCGCGGCCGCCGATGCGCGCCTTGAGCCCGGTCACCGGGGGGAGACCGTCGTCGAGGTCCAAACGCACGATCACGTCCTCGACGCGCCCCAGGCGCTCGCCCGCGGAGTCGAGCAACGGGCTTCCCGCCACCGATGACAGATGGACAATCGATTCGGGCATCAACTGTGGACTCACAGGCTAGCGCGGCGCGCGGCACGGCATGCCCGCGGACCCTCGGCGCGGCTCAGGTGCCGAGGATGCGGGCAGCGAGGACGGCGGCGTTTCGAGCCGCGTCGACCCCGACGCAGGCCACCGGTACGCCGGGCGGCATCTGGGCGATCGAGAGGATCGCGTCCAGCCCCCCGGCGACGGAGGTCCGGCTCGTCAGGGGGACGCCGATCACCGGGAGATCGGTGTGCGCCGCGACGACCCCCGGAAGCGCGGCCGACAGCCCGGCTCCGGCGATGATCACGCGCAGGCCGCGGAGCTTCGCGTTCTTGGCGTAATCGGCGACCTTGTCCGGCTCGCGGTGCGCCGACATCACCCGCACCTCGCAGCCGATCCCTCGCTCGGTGAGCTCCTTCTCCGCCGCCTCCATGGTCGGGATGTCGCTCTTGGAGCCCATCACGATCCCGACCTGCGGCGAATCGACCTCGAGGTCCTCGAACTCCACCTCGGGCGCGGCCACGGTCTGCGGCTGCTCAGCCGGCTGCTCGGTCATGCCGCCACTCCGAGAGCGATGTCACGCCGCATCTGCTTGCCCGTGAACTCGATCATGTCCGCGGCAGCATATGCGGCCGCGCGGGCGGCAGCTGCGTCGGCTCCGCGCGCGGTCACCGCCAGCACGCGTCCGCCGGCGGTCACGAGCTCGCCGGCGGCGCTGCGCGCGGTGCCGGCATGGGTCACGTCGACCCCGGGGGAATCCGCTCCAGCCCGGTGATCACATCGCGCTGAAGACGAGGACTCGGGATACCCGGCGCTCGCGGCCACGAGCGTCACGGCCGTCTGCGGCGCCCACTCGAGCCGGGCGCCGTCAAGCCCGCCCGGCTCCGTCGCCGCCTCGAGCAGGCCGAACAGGTCGGAGCGCAGCCGCGGCAGGATGGCCTGGGTCTCGGGATCACCGAAGCGGACGTTGAACTCCAGCACCCTCGGGCCGGCTGCGGTCAGCATCAGCCCGGCGTAGAGCACGCCGTGAAAGGAGATCCCTCGCCGCGCCAGCTCGTCGAGCACGGGCTGGTGGACGGCCAGACGCAGCTCGGCCGCCCGCTCGGGACCGATCGCTGGAACAGGCGAGTAGGAGCCCATGCCGCCGGTGTTGGGACCGCGGTCGCCGTCGAAGATCCGCTTGTAGTCCTGGGCCGAGGCCAGCGGCACGGCGCGACGGCCGTCGCACAGCGCCAGCAGCGAGAGTTCCTGACCGACGAGGTGCTCCTCGATCACGACCTGCTCGGTCCCGAACCGATGCTCGACGAGCAGCGCCTCGAGCGTCTGGCGGGCGTGGCCCTCGCCGTCGGCGATCACCACGCCCTTGCCCGCCGCCAGCCCATCGGCCTTGATCACGACCGGGTAGCGCTCGATCGCGGCCATCCCCGACTCGACGTCGGTGACCACCGCGTAGGCGGCGGTGGGCACACCGGCGGCGGCCATGATCTCCTTCGAGAACGCCTTTGAGCCCTCGAGCTCGGCGGCGGCGGCGCTGGGACCGAAGCAGCGCACACCGGCAGCGCGCAGGGCATCTCCGAGCCCGGCGACGAGCGGAGCCTCGGGCCCGATCACGACGAGATCGACGTGCTCGGCGAGCGCCGCCGCGACGAGTGCCTCGACGTCGTCAGCCGCGACGTCGATCAGCCGGGCGTCGCCGGCGATCCCGGCGTTGCCCGGAGCGCACAGCAGCTCGGGGGTGCGCGGCGAGCGCGCGAGCGCCTGCACGAGCGCGTGCTCGCGACCGCCGGCGCCGACGACGAGCACCCGCGGACGGACGGCCGCCGCGCCGCCACCGCCGAGCCGCTCGGGAGCCTCAGATGGAGCCAATGAAGTCGTCGATCGGGATCGCCGCCAGTGTCTCGAAGCGGGCCGTGCCGCGCGAGCCGAGCTCAAGCGATACCCGGGCCATCGTCGCCTCGTCGGGCGCCTCCACGACGTTGACGAAGTCGAAGCGGCCGAGCGTCGCCCACTGCGCCTTGACGGTCGCGCCGAGCTGCTCGAGCTCCCGGTTGACTTCCTTGATCCGCGTCGGGTTGTTCTTGATCGTCTGCACTCCGTCCGGCGACAGCGTCGAAAGCATGATGTACGTAGGCACGTCGACCTCCTCATTGAGCCCGATGGAGCGCCACTTGTACCCGATCGGGGCCGTTCGGGTCATCGTGACCCCGGGTTGCCCGCACCGGCTCCGATCGGCAACATGGCCCGCCCTGCTCCCCCACGGTCCCCGATCCGCGCGCGGGCGCTCAGCGGCTCGGACGGACGCGGTCACGCACGGAGCGCAGCGGGTCGGCCAGGGGCGAGCGCCGAATCAGCTCGCGGGCGACCTCGGATACGCCGCGCTCCGGCGGGGCGCCGGGTCCCGGGATGTCGCCGCTGAGCAGCCCGTCGGTCTCGATGCGCAGCAGCCGCAGGCTGGTCTGCAGGCCGGCGATCTCGCGCGGCTCGGCGGGATCACAGCGCTCGAGCTCCTCAGGCGTGAACGCGCCCGGGCGCCGGCGCAGGGCGATGTAGCTGTGGGTCACCTGCGGCGTCCCGTCGGCGTCGCGGGGCGGGCGCATGATCTCGAGCACCTCGAAGGCGCGGCCCCAATGCTCGCGCAGCCACCACTCGGAGTGCAGGACCCAGGCGCCGCCGGCGTCCCAGTGCCGCAGCACGGTGATCCCGACCTCGTCCTCGCGGTAGGGCTCACCCAGCAGCGCCTCCCACATGCCCTCGCCCAGCCAGCTGGCGATGAGGATGCCCCCGGGCGCCAGCACCCGGTGCATCTCGAGCAGCCAGGCGCTCCATAGGTCGATGTGGGTGAACACGGACGTGGCCCAGATCAGGTCGAGGCCCGCGTCTCCGAGCGCGAGCGGCGGCACGAGGCGGTTCTGGAACGGGTGCAGCGGCGGGCTGAGATTGGCTCGCAGCCACTCGATGCTGGGCCCGTCGATATCACAGCCCCAGAACTCGCCGTGGGCGGCCTCGGGGAGGAAGTGCCGCAGCACCCGCCCCGAGCCGCAGCCGAAGTCGAGCACGCGCTTGCCCTCGAAGGACCACTCCGCGGGGAGCATCCGCTCGATCCGCTCGCGCACGAGCGCGCCCTCGCGCTCGTAGAACGCCAACGGGTCGGCACCTTTGACGGTGCCGACCCGGGTGATCAGTTCCAGGGGCGGAAGCGGCGGCGGGGAGGGCACCGCCGCGAGACTAGCGTGACCGAACCCTCCCGGCGCGCACGGCTCACGCGGCCGCGGGCGCCGCCGGTGTGCCGGCCCGCTCGAGCACGAGCCCGCCGTCGGCGGCGTCGACCGTGACCACGTCGCCGGCCACGAACCGGCCCTCGAGGATAGCCAGCGCCAGCTGATCGACGAGGCGCTTCTGGATCACCCGCTTGAGCGGCCGGGCACCATAGGTGGGGTCGTAGCCGAGGTTGCCCAGCAGGGTCCGAGCGGCGTCGGTCAGCTCGACGTCGATGTCGCGCTCGCGCACCCGTGCGACCAGGCGCGCAACCTGGAGATCGACGATCTCCGAGATCTGCTCCCGGGTCAGCGGCTCGAACTCGACGATGTCATCGAGGCGGTTGATGAACTCGGGCCGGAAATGTCCCTCCGCGCCCTGACGCCCGCCCGGGATGTTGGAGGTCATGATCAGCACGGTGTTCTTGAACGACACGGTTCGGCCCTGGCCGTCGGTCAGGCGCCCGTCGTCCATCACCTGCAGCAGCGCGTTGAACACGTCGGGGTGCGCCTTCTCGATCTCGTCGAGCAGGACCACCGAGTACGGCCGCCGGCGCACGGCCTCGGTGAGCTGTCCGCCCTCCTCGTAGCCGACGTAGCCGGGAGGAGCACCGACCAGCCGGGAGACCGCGTGCTTCTCCATGTACTCCGACATGTCGATCCGGACCATGGCGTCCTGGGTGTCGAACATGAACTCGGCCAGGGCCCGCGCGAGCTCGGTCTTGCCGACGCCGGTCGGGCCGAGGAACAGAAACGTGCCGATCGGGCGATCGGGATCCTGGAGCCCGGCCCGCGAACGGCGCAGAGCGCTCGAGACCGCCTCGACCGCCTCCTCCTGGCCGATCACCCGCTGGTGCAGGCGCTCCTCCATGTGCACGAGCTTCTCGATCTCGCCCTCGAGCAGGCGCGAGACGGGGACGCCGGTCCACTTCTCGACCACCTCGGCGACATCCTCGGCGTCGACCTCCTCCTTGAGGAACTTGGGGGCCGTCACCGACCCGTCGTCGGCGGCCGACTCCGCGGCCGCGAGCTGCTTGTGGAGCTCGGGGATGGTGCCGTACTGGAGCTCCGCCGCGCGCCCGAGATCGGCCTCGCGCTGGGCGCGCTCGAGCTCGATCCTGGCCTGCTCGAGGCGTTCCTGAAGCTCGGCGACGGCACCGATCGTCTCCTTCTCCCGCAGCCACTCGGCGTGCATCGCGGCCGAGCGCTCGCGCTCCTCGGCCAGCGTGCGCTCGAGCTGCTCGCGGCGCGCCGCCGTCCCCGGATCGCTGTCGTCGCCCAGGGACTGCAGCTCGATCTCGAGCTGCATGATGTGCCGGTCGACCTCGTCGATCTCGGTCGGCTTGGAGTCGATCTCCATCCGGATCCGCGACGCGGCCTCGTCGACGAGGTCGATCGCCTTGTCGGGGAGGAAGCGGTCGGCGATGTAGCGGTGGCTGAGCGTGGCCGCGGCGACCAGCGCCGAGTCCTGGATGCGCACCTTGTGGTGCACCTGGTAGCGCTCCTTGAGCCCGCGCAGGATCGCGATCGTGTCCTCGACGCTCGGCTCGCCCACATAGACGGGCTGGAAGCGACGCTCGAGCGCCGGGTCCTTCTCGATGTGCTTGCGGTACTCGTCGAGCGTGGTCGCGCCGACCGCGCGCAGCTCCCCGCGGGCCAGCATCGGCTTGAGCAGGTTGGCGGCGTCGACCGAGCCCTCGGCCGCGCCCGCGCCGACGATCGTGTGCAGCTCGTCGATGAACAGGACGATCGAGCCGTCAGCGTCGGCGATCTCCTTGAGCACCGCCTTGAGGCGGTCCTCGAACTCGCCGCGGTACTTGGAGCCGGCCACGAGCGCGCCGATGTCGAGCGCGATCACGCGCCGGTCACGCAGGCCCTCGGGGACGTCGCCGGAGACGATCCGCTGGGCGAGACCCTCGGCGATCGCCGTCTTGCCCACGCCCGGCTCGCCGATCAGGACCGGGTTGTTCTTGGTGCGCCGCGAGAGCACCTGGATCACGCGGCGGATCTCGTCGTCGCGGCCGATCACGGGATCGAGCTTGCCCTGGGCGGCGGCCTCGGTCAGATCGCGGCCGAACTTCTCCAGGGCCTGGAACTTGTCCTCGGGGTTCTGGTCGGTGACCCGATGCGGGCCACGCACCTCGGCGATCGCCTTGAGCAGCTCGTCGCGGGTGGCTCCCGCCGAGCGCAGCGCATCGCCGGCGCGGCCCGGGTGGGCGGCGAGGGCGAGCAGGAGGTGCTCGGTGGAGACGTATTCATCGCTGAGGTCACGCGCCTCGCTCTCGGCCGTCCTCAGGATCTGCACGAGCTCGCTGGACCCGCCGGCGGGCTCGGCCGGCTGACCCGCGCTCAGCTTCGGCAGCGCCTCGAGCGCGACGCCGACGGCGTTCCTGACCGTCGCCGGCTCGACGCCGAGCTTGCGCAGCACGGGGACGACGACGCCGCCCTCCTGCTCGAGCAGGACGGCGAGCAGATGCTCGGGGGTCGTCTGCGGATTACGGCGCTCGTCGGCCAGCCGCTGAGCTGCCTGCAGCGCCTCTTGGGACTTGATCGTGAAACGGTCAGGTTGCATATATCGGTTTCCGTGTTCTCGGTGTCAAAGGTTCTTAGCGAAAATCTCAGTGTGGGTGACTAAGATTATGACAGGCGGAGGTTGATTGCGCAAGGGTTTTGCGCGCACCGGTCGACCCGGCGGGCCCGTGAACGGAGGCGTACACCGGAGCGTCGGCGGGGGTCACGCGCGGGGGTCGGGGTGACGCGCCGCGCTCAGCCCTGCGTGAGGTAGGTGCGGCGCTCGGACGGGGTGAAGTCGCGGGTGCTGTCGCGCTTGGCCACCGCGAGCAGCCGCGGCAGGTCTCCGCACAGATCGCACGGGTACACGGAGACCCCGCCGGCGGTCGCCGCCACGAACTGCGTGCCGGCGGGATTGAGCGCGCCGTGGGCCGCGAACACCTTGAACAGCTGCTGGTGGTCGGCGGGGTCCCACGCCTCGAGCGCGAGGTCCCCGCTGGTGACGAGGATCCGCGAGTCGGCCGTGAACCCGACCTGCACGCCGATCGCCGGGCCCTCGAAGCCGTACTGCGAGGCGTCGGCGTGCTGGAATTCGGGCAGCGCGTGGGGATCGGGCAGGCGCCACACGAATGCGCTCGCGGCGGTGCCGGCGGCCAGCAGCTTGCCGTCCGGGCTGAAGGCCAGGGAGCCGACGTATTCGCCGTTGGGGTTCAGATGTCCGACCTGACGGCCCGAGGCGGTCGCGTACAGCTCGATGTAGGGCTGGGCGCCTGAGACCGCGATCCGCTTGCCGTCCGGACTGAACGCGAGCGCAAGCGTCCCGAAGTCCTTGGTGCCGGGGATCTGCGAGGCGAGCTGGTCTCCGGCGATGCGTCGCACCAGGTGTCCCGTGCGGGCGTTCCACAGATCGATGCCGATGTGGCCGAGCTGCGTCTGAAACCGCACCGTCGCCGGGATCGGCGGCAGGTGCGCGATCGCGATCATCGACCCGTCCCTGGAGTAGCTGACCGCTTCCGTGAACCCGCTTCCCGGCAGCGAGACCAGGTGCGCTCCGGTGCGCGCGTTCCACTCATCCGCGTTGCCGCTCGCGTCGACGGTCACGAGCCGGTCGCCGGCGTAGTCGAGAGCGCCGGTCGCGAGTGATGCCCCGGCGGCCGGCGGCGTCATCTGCGCCAGCCCGTGACCGGATGACAGGTCGAAGGTCTGGGCCCGCACCGGGTTGACGAACGTGCCGCCGGCGGCGGCGTGGACGAGCGGCCCCGTCAGCGCCGCGACCAGCGGCGCCTTGTGACCGGCCGCGGCGCCGGCGAAGCCCTGTCCGCCCGCGGTGGAGAAGGGAGCCAGCAGGCGCAGGTCCGCGGGGCTGAGGATCCGCCCCTGGCCGCTCCGCTCGGCTTCGACGATCTTCGTGCCGTCGGCGCTGAAGCCGATGCTCTGGGAGCTGTCGAGACCTGGGAGCGTGGCCGAGGGAAGCGGATCAGGCGAGGCCCACAGCCGTGCGGTGCCGTCCAGCGAAGTCGTCGCGATCAGCTTGTCGTTGAGCCCGAAGCTGGCGTCGCGGACGGCCGCGGTATCGCCCGCGAGCTGCTCCAGGAACTGACCCGTGCTGGCGTCGTAGACGCGGGCCGTGTTGTCCTCGCCACCGGTGACGACATACGTGCCGACGCGGTTGAAGCGGATCGTCTTGATCACGCCGGTGTGGCCGGTCAGCGGATGGCTCAGGCCGGAGATCAGGTTGGCCACGTGACCAAGGTCGTCGCCGACGGTTGCGTAGGCGACGCTCGAGCCATCGGGGCTGAACGTCGCCGCCGATGCCCCACCGGGGAACGCGGTCACCTCACGGCCGGTCCGGGTGTCGTACACGAACGTGCCCGGCTTGCCCTCGGCAACGACCAGCGACCGGATCGTCTTTCCGGCCGACAGGTTGGTCGTCGTGAAGACGTAGCGGCCGCTGTCGGGGCTGAACGCCACCGTGCCGATCAGCTCGTGAGTAGGAACGGCGTGCAGCAGCCGTCCGGTCCGCGGATCCCACGTGTCCAGCGACGCGGGCGAGCTCGCGGTCGCGAGCGACTTCGTGTCGCATTGCGCGATCACCGAGTCGTCCGGCGACCACGCAAAGCACGTCACGCCGCCGGTGAAGGCGGGGGTGAACGACGCGAGCCGGCGTCCGGTTGCCACGTCGAAGACGTGACCGGTGTAGTTCAGATCCACGGTGGCCACGCGGGTCCCGTCGCGCGAGATGGCAATCGCCGGGGCGGTACCGGGCACGCGGGCGATCAGGTGCCCCGTGGCCGCGTCGTACACCGCCGGATGCGCTCCCCCGATGACGACTCGGTCCCCTTTCGCGTCCCAGCTGCTCTGGTTGCGGAAGCTGGGCGCCGGCAGCCGCACAAGCGGTGCCGAGCTGCCCGGTCGGTAGATCCCCGTCCCCTGCGGCAACCCGGGCGCGGTCACCAGCAGGGTGCGACCGTCCGGGCTCCACACCGCGTCGCCGGCATCGTTGAGCGGGAACCTGAACGTCTGGCGCACGTGTGAACGCGCCAGTGCGGCCCGGAGCGCTTGTGCGGTCGCCGTGGCGGAGTCGACCTCCGCGGCCTTCGTCGCCAGCAGCACACTGAGCTCGGGATCGGTTCCGTATTGATTCTGCGCCTGGGCGTCGAGCTGGCGTGCGTAGGCGACGTTGCGCTCGTGGATCGCGGTCGAGCGTTGGATCAGCGCCACCACGGCGAGCACCACGGCCACCGCCAGCGCGATCGACACCCCGCCGATGACCGTACGCTGCCTGCGGGTCGCCGCCTGCCGGCTGGCCAGCACGTACTCGCGCTGCAGCGTCGTGGCGCCGGGCTCCTTGGCGCCGGCGGCCACGATCCAGGCCTCGGCAGCGGCCAGGTCCGAGCCGCGCAGGAGCAGGCTCTTGTCGCGACCGTCCGACTCCCATCGCCCCGCCTGCACGCCGAGTCGCGTGTGCGTGCGGACGTGCTCGAGGTCGGTCTCCACGGCCGCGGTCAACAGCTCGACCCCGGCGCCGAAGTCGTCCTCGTCCCGCAGGAAGACCCAGTTCAGGCTGGCGGCCTCGTCCGGAACCGTGGCCCCGTTCGGCTCGCGCCGCAGGACCGGCACGATCCGCTTGCGCTGCTCGAGCGCGTTCTGCAGTTCCCGTGAGCACACCTCGGAGGCGACGCTGTCGGGCGAGATGACGTAGACGAAACCGTCGGCGCCGGCAACGCCGGCGCGGATCTCCTCGAACCACTCCGCGCTCGGCGGGATGTCCTCCCAGTCGACCCAGACCTCGTATCCACGCGAGCCGAGCGCATCGTGCAACCGATGCACGAAGTCCTTGTCGGTGCGCGAGTAGGAGATGAAGACGGCGGGCATCGTCGGCGTTGCGGTATTCGGGGTCAGGCCCGCGGGGCCGGCACGGTCAGAGGTTCGCGACCGGGCCGCGGAGCTTCACCACCGGCGAAAGCGCCACGCCGGTGCGCCCGTTCGGGGCCAGCGTCGTCTCGCCGATCACGACCGTATTGGCACGCGCGACGTGCGCGAACACGCCAATCCAGGCGAGGACGAGAGCGACCGCGGCGATCGCTCGGCACGCGACCACCCGACAACGGTCCGATCCCTCGCGCGACGTCGCCCCGGCGTGCACGCGGCGATTCTGCACCAGCCGGCCCCCGCGCGCAAGCACGCGCAACAGACGGGTTGTTGGAAAACGTCGGCCTTCCCTATCCTCGGTCCCATGAAGACTGAGGATTCGGACGACGGAGTGTCCGCCCGGTCGGCACAGCCGTGGGCGCAGTTGGAGCTCGACCGCGACTGGAACGACGTCGTGCTTCCGGACGAGCAGCTCGAGCTGCTGCGGACGATCTGCGCCGAGCTCCATCGCCGCGACGAAGCCGCGGCCGCCGGCACCCAGCACACGAACGGGCGCAGTTCCGAGCTCCGGGTCCTCCTCGACGGTGAGCCGGGCACCGGCAAGACGCTCGCCGCACGGGTGATCGGCGCCGAGGTCGGGCGCGAGGTCATCAGCGTCGACCTGGCCCGACTCGCCGCCGACGAGGAGACCGACGTCGAGCGCTCGCTGCAGCGCGTCCTCGTCACGAGCGAGCGGTCGGGCGCGATCACCGTGATCGACACCCCCGAGGCGGTGTTCGTCAAACGCCCCGCCACCTCACGGGGCCGCAGGACGACCGTGGATCCCACGCGTCTCCTCGCTCGATTCGACGCCCATCGCGGGCCGATCCTGTTTGCGTCACGGCTCAAGCCGCGCATCAACGCCGAGCTGATCCGCCGCCTCGACCTCGTGGTCGACCTGCCGTTTCCCGAGGCGGAGGACCGCCGGCGCATCTGGCAGCTCTCGCTCCCCGCCGGCGCCCGCGTCCGTGATGAGGATCTCGACTTCCTGGCCACCTCGTTCAAGCTCTCCGGGGGAGCCATCTACGACTGCTGCGCCTCGGCCGGGTTGGAGGCCGCTGCCGACCGGCAGCCGGTCGACCTGGGCCACGTCGCGCGGGGGCTCGAGCGGGAATACAGCAATCGTCTGCTGAGCGGGTCGACCCAGGACGCGATCGACGAGCTCCATCGGCGACTCGGAGCGCCGCCCAGGCCGGCGCCGCGGGTCGCGCCGGAGCCGGTGGCGCGGGAGCCGAGGCCGCGGGTGGCGCGGGAGCCGAGCGCCGCGGGTGGCGCGGGAGCCGAGGCCGGAGCCGCCGGTCGCGCGGGAGCCGGAGCCGAGGCCGCCGGTCGCGCGGGAGCCGGGGCCGAGGGCCGCGCCCGAGCCGGAGCCGGAGCCGCGGGCCGCGCCCGAGCCGGCGCCACCGGCTCGGCCCCGTGAGGTGCCGCCGCGGCGATTCGCTCCGCCGGCGGCCGCAGCCGCAGCGGCGGGCGCCGCGGCGACGGCGCAGGGGGCGAGCGCGGCACCAGCACCGGCGAGACCCGGGCAGAAGCCGCCGCCGCGGACGGCGCCGGCCCCGGCGTCAGACCCGAGTTCGCAGCCGGCCTTACCGCGGCGACGCCTCGGGCTGCTCGCGCTCGGCGTGGCCGTCGTCGCGGGGCTCCTGGGGCTGCTCGTGGCGGTCGCCATCGGCGGTTCCAACTCGCCTCCGCCCCCGCTCAAGGGCCACGCGACGGTCGGCCCGCTGCGTGTGTCCTTCCCGACCAGCTGGAAGCGGCAGACGCCGCCGGCGTCCCCGGCACTCGGACTGACGGGGGAGCTGGCACTGTCGCCGCCGTCATCCACCGGCGGCACGGTCGTGATCGGCCGGGCGACGACGACCGACGCGTCCTTGTTGCCCCAGCAGCTGCTGGCATCGCTGCCCAGCCAGCCCAAAGCGCAGGTGGTCTCACTCAATGGAGCGCGGTACGACCGGTATCTCGATCTCGCGCCGCAGGGCGCGAACGGCCCGGTCACGGTGTACGCGCTCCCGACCACCGCCGGCACTGTGATCGGCGCGTGCCTGAAGTCCGGAGCCTCCGCGGCCTTCGCCAGCGAGTGCGAACGCGTGCTGGGCACCGTCCGCCCCACCTCCGGCTCGGTACTCACCCTCGGGCCGAGCGCGGCCTATGCATCCGGCCTCAACGCCGCGATCTCCGACCTGAACCTCGTGCGCACCTCGGCCGATCCGCAGCTCAGCAGCGCCCGCACCCCAGCCGGCCAGGCCAAGGCGGCCAACAGGCTTGCCGCCGCCTACAAGTCCGCCGCGGCAACCGTCTCCGGGCTCAGCGGCGGGCCGGCGGAGTCAGCCAACCTCACCCTGTCGGCGTCTCTACTGGCGACGAGCGGCGCCTACGCGTCGCTGGCACGCGCCGCCGCCGCCGGCGACACCCAGGGCTATGCCACTGCGAGCGCGGCACTGAGCCGCGCACAGGGCCAGCTCAAGGCCGCCTTCACGCAGCTCTCGCAGCTCGGGTACGCGACGACCTGACGGGCGGGCGCGGGGGCCGGCGGGGCCGCGGGCCGGCGGGCGCCGGCGGGCGCGGGCGCGTGTCGATCGCGGGGTCCGTGGCGGGCCGGGGGATGCCGGCGGGCGGCAGACGTCGCCGCGGGCCCGTGGCGGCCTCGGATCACCGCCGTTTCGTGGTATCTCGGGCTGACTCGCCGCGAGTCAGGCACTTAATGGTCGAATAGCACCCCTTTCGTGCCCCGACGCGTCGGCCGGGCGCCGAGAGGCTACGAAATGGAGGTCCGACGGCCGGCCGAAGCGTCCCTGACGCGCGTGGCGCCCAGTCGCGAGAACCGTGTGCCACTTGGCGGAGCTCCACCCGCTTCTTCGGCCTCCGGACGCGACAGGTTGGCGAGCGTGGCCGAGCCGGCTGAGCCGCGGCTCAGCCGCCGCCGCTGACGACGCCGGAGCCGCTCGAGCCGGAACTCGGCTTGCTACTGCCACCGCCGCCGCTTGAGGCCGGAGGACTGCTGCTGGTACCGCTGCCGCCGCCGGTCGAGGCCGGAGGGCTGCTCGTGCCGGAGCCGGTCGAACCTGAGCCGCCTCCGCCCGTGAAGGTGGTCCCGCTCCCGGTCGAGCCGCCCCCGGACGTTGTCACCGGGGTGACCACGGCGGGGGTCACGGCGGCCGGAGCCGGGGTGACGGCCGCGGCGGGGGCCGGGGTGGGCTTCGGCTTGGGCTTGACGACTTTATGAGCAAGACGAGGAGCCGGCGCCGTCGTCTTGACGGCCGTGATCTTGACGGGCTGCGTGGCGACGGCCGCCGCGCCCGGGGCGAGCGCTGTCGATTGCGTGGCGTGCTTCGTCGCGGCGTGCGCGAGCGCGAAAACCGCTGCAAACGCAATGATCGCAACGGCGGCGACCAGCGCCACGGCGCGCGCCGAAATCGTTGAACCGGATGCGCCCTGGCGCGCGGGACTGGGCCCCGCAACCCCGCCGAGCGCGCTGCCTCGTACTGATCCAGCTTCCATCTTCGGTCCCTGTTCCTTCGAGTCGTTGCCCTGTGCCAATGCGGATCATACGCCCGAAACGAAGAACGTGGAAAACGCTTCGGCGAATGCCGAGCATCCGCTACGCTAACCGCGCACGACGGCCGGGGAATACCGTCGCGAGGGGGATACGTGGGACCAAGAAGCGCAGCCAAGCAACACCAGTCAGCCATTTCGGGTTGGACCGTCAACCGCACCGCGCGATTCGCGATCGCTGCGACCGTCTTTGTCGCCTTGATGGCGCTGAGCTGGGGGCTCGGCGCCGGGCCGGCGCGGGCGGCTGGGACGCGCCGACTGCCGGTCTCGGTGACGGTCTCGCCCAGGCTCGATCGTCGCCGATGGCGTGCACACGACGACACGCTGACGGCGACGGTCCTCGACAGCGACCAACGCGCCGGTGTGACGGCGACACGATTCACGTTCGCCGTGCCGGGCGACCCAACGCGGTTCAGTCAGCGGCGACCGTGCCCGTCGGCGGCGGCAACGGGCAGTACACGGCCACGATCGCGTCGACGGTGCGCACCGGGATCGACGATCACGGCGACCGATACCGACGCTTCGGTCTCGAGCACTGGTACCGGCGCTGCTCAGACGCTGGACCGGCGCCGAACGTCAGCCGTCTCGATGAACCCGACGTCGATCGCCGCCAACGGCACGTCCACGGCCACGGCGACCGCCACGGTCACCGACGGCAACGGCAACCCGGTCAGCGGGGACAACGTCGCGTTCACGCGTCGACAACGGAGCCACCGCGAGCGTCACGACGCCGGGCACCAACCCCGGCACCTACAGCGCGACGATCACCAGCTCCACCAGCCGTCGGCACCGACACGATCACCGCGACCGACAACTCCGCGCAACCGGCCGTCAGCAACACCACGACCCTGACCCAGACCGCGGTCCGGGTGAGCACGGTGACGGTTGCCCTCAATCCGACCTCGATCCCGCCGATGGCGTGTCGACCTCCACGGCCACGGCGACGGTCAAGGACGCCCAGGGACACCTCCTCCCCAGCGAGACGGTGAGCTTCGCGTCACAATGCCGGCAACCGCAATCGGCGCGGTCACCAACCACAACAACGGGACCTACAGCGCCACCGGTCACCAGCACGACCGCCGTCGGCACCCCCTCGATCACGGCCACTGACGGCTCGATCACCAGCCTGCCCCGCCACCCTCACCCAGACCGCCGGCGCTGCCGCGCAGGTCTCGGTCGTCCTCAACCCGACGTCGATCGTCGCTGACAACACGGCAACGACGCACCGCGACCGCGACGGTCCTCGAGCGCAGAATCACCCGCTCAGCGGTCAGACGGTGACGTTCACCTCGACGCGACCCGAACGAGACGATCAGCGCCACGAGCCCCGGAGGTACCGCGGGTACCTACACCGCCACGATCACCGCGCTCGACCACGGTCGGCACCGGCCACGATCACCGCCACCGACGGCTCGGCCAGCGCCGCAACCGCGACCCTGACGCAAACGGTCGGCCAGGCGGCGAAACCATCCGTAACGTTGAACCCGACGTCGATCCTCGCCAACGGCTCGAGCACGAGCACGGCCACGGCGCAGGTCATGGACGCGGTCGCGGCAACCACTGGCCGGCGAGAACGTCACCTTCGCCTCGAGCGATCCGGCCGAGCACGTCAGCGCAACGACAAATGCCGGCGGGGGCTACTACACGGCCACCATCACAAGCTCGACCAGCGTCGGCTCGGCCTCGATCACGGCCACGGACAACACCGCCGGCGATCACCAGCCCATCCGCCACGCTCACCCAGACCGCCGGCCCGCTCGCGCGGTCTCGGTCTCGGTCAACCCGGGCTCGATCCGGGCCGATGGCAGCTCGGGCGCGGTCGCGATCGCGGACGGTCACCGACGCGGTGGGCCATGCGCTGTCCGGTGAACCGGTCGCGTTCTCGTCGAGCGACCCCGGCGATTCGGTCGGAGGAACGGTCAATGGGGGCGGCGGGGTCTACACGGCGAGCATCAGAGCCTCGACGACGGTCGGTGCCGGTGACGATCACCGCGACCGATGGGGCCGCCGGCGGCCAGGCGAGCCTGAGCCAGACGTCCGTACCGACGACGACGTCAGTCGCCATCTCGAACGCGACACCGAGCACGGGCAACAGGGTGACCTTCACCGCGACGGTCACCGGTCACGCGGGATCGCTGGCGCCGACTGGAGCCATCGCGTTCATGGACGGCGGGCGGACGATGGCCATATGCGCGACTCAGCCCGTTGAGGCTCGGGATCGGCGACGTAGCATCCACAGCTACTAGCTCGAGGCCGGCACCCACGAGATCAGCGCGCAGTACCTCGGCGACGCCCACTTCGCCGGCTCCACGTCCGGCGAGTGGCCGAGGTGACCGTGCGGAAAAGCTCAGCTCGCCTCCTCCACGCCTAGTGGTCACGATGCGGTGGGAGTTCCGGTTCACCCCGCACTACACGCACGGTCCTTCAGTTCTTCGGGTCAACGGGGTGCCGACGCGGCGCGAAGTGATGGTCAGCTGCAAGGGGCACGGCTGCCCGTACGCGCGAGCACACGCTGGCGCTGATCAAGCGGACCGTGTGCAAGACCACGAAGAAGACGAAGAAGTGCGTGGTCCACCGGCCGTCGAGCACCGTGCGCCTGCAGCCCGGCGTTCGGCAATCGGAGGCTCGGCGTCGGCACCAAGGTCACCGTCAGAGCATCGAAGCCGTGCCGGGTACATCGGCAAGCACTACGTGTTCACGATCCTGGCCCGCAAGGCACCGCGTGTCTCGATCGGTTGCCTCACCCCCGGCAAGAACAAGCCGGGAAGTCCTGCCCGAGCTAGCTCCCCGTCCGGCTCCTCGCCCCGCTCGATCCGAATCTCGAACCGCTGGATGTCGGCGCGCCGGACCAGCTCGCCACCGCGCTCGTACGGCACGATCTCGGCGCGGAGCTCCCGCCGCAGCGCCTCGAGGCGCTCGCACCTCGTGCCTTCAGCTCGCCGGCGCGGCGCTCGAGCGCCGCACCTTGCGGGCCATCGCCTCGAGCTGCTCCTCGAGCTCGAACACGCGCTCGACGCCGGCGAGGTTCATCCCGAGCTCGGCGGTCATCTCCTGGATCCGGCGCAGCCGCTCGACGTCCTCGTGGGAGTAGAGCCGCGTGCCCTTGGGCGAGCGCTTGGGCTCGATCAGCCCCCGCGCCTCGTACATCCGCAGCGTCTGGGGGTGCATGTCGGCGAGCTCGGCCGCGACCGAGATCATGAACACGCCGCGGTCGGAGGAGACCTCGACGCGGGTGGTCGGTCGTGCGCACGCGCCGCGTGGCCATCAGCTCGCGCTCCTTCGGCCGCTGGCTCGCGGGCGAACAGCTTCGCCCGCGGGTTGCCGTTCATGACCTTGGAGAGCCGGTCGATGGCCTCGTGCTGCTCGGGCGAGAGCGACGCCGGGACGTCGATCACGAAGCGGTAGTGGATGTCGCCGCGGCCCTTGCCGCCGAGCTTCGCGGCGGCCCCTCGCCGCGGAGGCGCTGCACGGTGCCGTGCTTGGTGCCGCGCGGCACGCGCAGCCGCTTGGACCCGTTCAGCGTCGGCACCTCGACGACGGCGCCGCGGATCGCCTCGGGGATCGTCAGCGGCACCTCGACCTCGAGGTTGTCGCCGGCGCGCTTGAACACCGGCGAGTCCGGACACGCGGGTGATCACGTACAGGTCGCCCGGGCTCGCCGCCGCGCGAGCCCGGGCTCGCCCTTGCCGGCGAGCCGGATGCGGCTGCCCTCGCGCACGCCGGCGGGGATGTTGACGCGCAGGCGCGCGAACGCTGCGCTGCGCGCCGGTCCCGCCGCAGGTCGGGCACGGGTCCTCGATCACCGTGCCGGAGCCGTTGCAGTTCGAGCAGGGCTGGGAGATGGAGAAGATCCCCTGGCTCTGGGCCTCGACGCCGCGGCCCTTGCAGACCGGGCAGACCTTCGGCGTCGGTGCCGGGCTTGGCGCCGGTGCCGTGACAGGTCGGGCACGGCTGCGAGGTCGGCACCGCCAGCGGGACCTGGGCTCCGTCGACCGCCTGGTCGAAGGTCAGCGAGACCTCGGTCTCGAGGTCGCGGCCTGCGCTGCGCACGCCCGTGCGGCCCGCGCGCGCCGGCGCCGCCGCGCCGCACCGGCCGGCCGCCGCCGCCGCCGCCGCCGAACAGGTTCGAGAGGATGTCGCTGAAGCCGCCGGCGAACGAGCCCGGGTCGAACCCGCCGGGCTGCCGAAGCCGCCAAGCGGGCCGGTGCCGCGGTCATACTGCCTTGCGCTTCTCGGGGTCGGAGAGCACGTCGTGGGCCTGGGAGATCTCCTTGAAGCGCTCCTCGGCCTGCTTGTTGCCCGGGTTGCGGTCAGGGTGGTACTGGCGCGCGAGCTTGCGGTAGGCCTTCTTGATCTCCTCGTCGGAGGCGTTCTTGCCTACCCCGAGGATCTTGTAGTAGTCGGGTCTGCCGGCCATCGCGCTCACCCTCGCTCATGCCGCGACGACCACGCGCGCCGGCCGGATCACGACCTCGCCGAGCCGGTAGCCGCGCTGGTAGACCTCGACCACCGTGCCGGACTCGCGCGCCCTCGACCGGCTGCTGCGCCACCGCCTCGTGCTGCTGGGGATCGAACGGCTCGCCCTCGGGCGAGAAGCGCTCGATGCCGGCCCGCGCCAGCGCCGCGATCACGTCCGCGTGGACGAGCTTGATGCCGGACACGAGCGTCGCCGTCCCGTTGTCCTCGGCCGTCGCCGTGTCCGCGCCGCGCCGACTCGCGCGGCCTCGAGCGCCCGGTCGAGGTTGTCCACCGCGGGCAGCAGCTCCTTGGCCAGCTTGGTGATCCCCGCTCCTGGGCGGCGGCCGCCTCGCGGGCGGCGCGCTTGCGGTAGTTCTCGAAGTCCGCCTTGGTGCGCTGGGCCAGCTCGAGGTACTCGTCGGCCTTCTCGGCCTTGGCCGTCAAGCTCCGTCGCGCTCGAGCTGACGCTCGGTCCTCGGCCGCGTCGCGCCGAGCCTGGCCACCGTCGGGGCCCCCATCCCGACTACCGGCCGGCGTCCCCCGATCTGGCGGCGCGCGCCGGACTCCGACCTACGGAGGCTCCGGCGTCATCGGCGCCTCCGGACCGGCGGCCGCGTCGCTGCCGGCGATCTCGGTCGAGCGCGTCGGGCGCCGATCGGGCCCCGGCGGTTGGCTGCGCGCCATCGGGCTCCGCGTTCGAGGGCCTCCGCGATGTCGGGCTCGCGCGTTACTTCCCTCGTCCACGACTTCGGCGTCGACGACATCCTCCTCGGCGCCGGCGCCGTTGGTCGATGCCGCGCCGTCAGCGGCACCGTCGGCGGAGCCGGCCGCGGCCTGCTCCTGGGCGCGCTGGTACATCGCCTCGGAGACCTTGTGGAACGCGGTCTGCAGCGCCTCGGTCTTGGCGTTGATGTCGGCGGCGTCCTCGCAGGTGAGCGACCTCGCGCACCGCCTTGATCGCCGCCTCGATCTCCTCCTTGGAGCTCGCGTCGACCGCCTCGCCCAGGTCCTTGAGCTGGCGCTCGGCCTGGTAGGCCGCGTTCTCGCCGTTGTTGCGGGCCTCGGCCAGCTCGCGCTGGCGCCGGTCGTCCTCGGCGTGGGACTCGGCGTCGGTGCACCATCCGCTTGATCTCGTCGTCGGACAGGCCCGAGCCGGACTGGATCTCGATCTTCTGCTCCTTGCCGGTGCCGAGGTCCTTGGCCGACACGTTGAGGATGCCGTTGGCGTCGATGTCGAACGCGACCTCGATCTGCGGGATGCCGCGCGGCGCCGGCGGGATGCCGGTCAGCTGGAACTTGCCCAGCGACTTGTTGTACGTCGCCATCTCGCGCTCGCCCTGCAGGACGTGGATCTCGACCGACGGCTGGTTGTCCTCGGCCGTCGAGAAGATCTCGCGACTTGCGGGTCGGGATCGTCGTGTTGCGCTCGATCAGCTTGGTCATCACGCCGCCCTTGGTCTCGATGCCCAGCGTCAGCGGGGTCACGTCGAGCAGCAGGACGTCCTTGACGTCGCCGGCCAGCACGCCGGCCTGGATCGCGGCGCCGACGGCGACGACCTCATCCGGGTTGACGCCGCGATGGGGCTCCTTGCCGGTCAGCTCCTTGACCTTCTCCTGCACGGCGGGCATGCGGGTCATGCCGCCGACCAGGACGACGTGGTCGATCGTTGTCGGCGCCCTTGTCCTTGGCGTCGTCGAGCGCCTGGCGCACCGGCGCCGACCGTGCGGTCGAGCAGCTCGGCGGTCAGCTCGTTGAGCTTGGCCCGCGTGAGACGCGTGTCGAGGTGCTTCGGGCCGCTCGAGTCGGCGGTGATGAAGGGCAGGTTGATCTGCGTCTCCTGCGTGGTCGAGAGCTCGATCTTGGCCTTCTCGGCCGCCTCGTAGAGCCGCTGCAGCGCCATCGGGTCGGCGCTCAGGTCGATGCCCTGCGACTTCTTGAACTCGGCCACGAGCCAGTCGACGATCGCCTTGTCGAAGTTGTCGCCGCCGAGGTGGTTGTCACCGGCGGTCGCCTTGACCTCGAACACGCCGTCGCCGATCTCGAGCACCGACACGTCGAACGTGCCGCCGCCGAGGTCGAAGACGAGGATCGTCTGGTCGGACTCCTTGTCGAGCCCGTAGGCCAGCGACGCGGCGGTCGGCTCGTTGATGATCCGCTTGACGTCGAGCCCGGCGATCTTGCCGGCGTCCTTGGTCGCCTGGCGCTGGTCGTCGTTGAAGTAGGCGGGGACGGTGATCACCGCGCTGTCGACGCGTCTCGCCCAGATACGCCTCGGCGTCGGCCTTCAGCTTGCCGCAGGATCATCGCGCTGATCTCCGGCGGCGAGTACTGCTTGCCGCCGGCCTCGACGCGCGCGTCGCCGTTCGGGCCGGAGACCACCTTGTAGGGCACGATCGACTCCTCCTCGCGCACCTCGGCCTCCTTGCGGCCCATGAAGCGCTTGATCGAGAAGACCGTGTTCTGCGGGTTGGTGACCGCCTGGCGCTTGGCGACCGTGCCGACCAGACGCTCGCCGGACTGCGTGAACGCCACGACGGACGGCGTGGTGCGGCCGCCCTCGGCGTTCTCGATGACCGTCGGCTCGCCGCCCTCGAGCACCGCCATGCACGAGTTCGTCGTTCCGAGGTCGATTCCGATCGTTTTTCCCATATTGGTTCTGCTCCTGTGCGTTCGCAAAAATCTAAGTGAGAGGGTAGCAGATTTGAGGCGAGTACTCCGCCCGTGGGTCGCGGCTCGTGCACACTCGGCACCCGAGCGGCACAGCTCCGCCCGTTCAGCGCCTGGAATGGCTGCGCTCGGGCACATCCGCTGCAGCGCGCAGTCGCGCGCAGGCCGGCCGGCGGGCGTGGCAGGTGCGGCGACCGTGGCGCAGCAGGTTCAGATGGAGCTCGAGCTCCTCGCCCGGCGGCGTGATCGCCAGCATCGTGTCGTGCATCTCCTCGAACGGCGCGCCCGGCCGGAACAGCCCCAGCCGCGTGCCGACCCGCGAGACGTGGGTGTCGACCGGCACGTCGCGCATCCCGAGCGCGAACAGCAGCACGCAGGCGGCGGTCTTGCGCCCCACGCCGGGCAGCGAGCAGAGATACGCCTGCGCCTCCGGCACGCTGAGCTCGGGCAGCCAGTCGAGCGACGAGCTCGACCGTCGAGGCGCGCGGTCTCGGTGATCGCCTCCAGGATCGCCTTGATCCGGGCCGATTTGACCTTCGAGATCCCGCCGGGCCGGATCGCCGCCTCGATCTCGTCGACCGGCGCGTCCCGCACCTCCTCCCAGCTCGGGAAGCGCTCGCGCAGGCCGAGGTAGGCGACGTCGCGGTTGCGGTCGTTGGTCGACTGCGACAGCACGGTGAGGATCAGCTCGGCGATCGGGTGGCCGTGCGGCGTGGCCAGAGGGGCGCCGTAGACCACGCGCAGGCGGTCGCGGATCGCCCGGACGCGCCGGCGCGAGGGCCGCTGCCAGCTATTCAAGGGCGCCCCAGCCGCTCGCAGGCCCGAGCGCGGCCTGCCTCGACCGCCTCGGGCAGCGAGGCCGCGACGGCCGGCGGGATAGAAGCCGACCGTCGCGAGCCGCGCCAGCAGCACGCCGGTCAGCACGTCGCCGGCGCCGATCGTGCTGACGACATGGCCGGGACACCGGGCACGTCGGCGCGGAGCTCGCCGCGCAGGATCGCCCCGCCGGCGCCGAGCGTGATGACGACGATCCGCGCGCCGGCCTTGAGCAGCGCCAGCGCCGCGCGCTCGGGATCGTCCTCGCCGGTCATCAGCGCCGCCTCGGCCGCGATTGGCGCGCACCAGCAGCGCGCCCGGGACGCAGGCGTTGGCGCTCGCGGCGGCCTCGGCACGCGAGCGCCAGCGGTGCAGGCGCAGGTTGGGATCGAAGACGACCGGCCGCTCGAGCTCCAGCGCGACGCTCGCGCGCGCGCATCGTCACCTCGCGCTCGGCTCGCCCCGACCAGCGTGTTGGAGCTGAAGAACAGGCCGGCGGAGTTCGTCGACCGCGATCTCGAGCCCGATCGCCGAGCGCATCGACGACGGTGGCGATCGCCTCGCCATAGATCTGGTAGCGTCGGCTCGCCGTCAGCGCTCAACGGCGACGATCGCCAGCGGCGTCGGCGCGCCCGAGACGAGCTCGAACCAGCGACAGCTCGACGCCCTCGTCCTCGAGCCGATCGCGCAGCCATCGCCCCCACGCGTCGTCGCCGGCGCCGCCGGCCAGCGCCACGCGGGCGCCCGTGTCGGGCCGCGGTGACCGCGACATTGGCCACCGAGCCACCGAAGTGCGGCACGAACGCGTCGCGCCTCGAGGTCGGCGAGCGGCTGCTCGCAGACGAGGTCGACGAGGGTCTCGCCGAGGCAGAGCGGTGCGCCGGGCGGCGGACGGGTCTCCGGGTCGGGGCGCGTGCTCATCGCGAGCGCGGACGTTATCCTCGCCGACGGGTGCGCGTCGACGAGCACACGATCGAGGTCGAGGAGTCGCCCGTCTTCTATCGCAGCGCCGAGCGACGGCCGGCGCCGGTACGCTGTACCTGCACGGGTTCCCGACGAGCTGCGACGATTGGCTGGACGTTCCTCGGCCCGGACCGGCGGGATAGCGCCCGATCTGCTCGGCTTCGGGCGCTCGGGCAAGAGCGGCAATCTCGACTACTCGCTCGACGGGCTGGCCGCGTTCCTCGAGCGCTTTCTCGACGCAGCTCGGCGTCGACGCGGTCCAGCTCTGGTCGGCCACGACTGGGGCGCGGCGGTCGGGCTGGTCTTGGCGCAGCGCAACCCGGTCGCGTGCGGCGGCTCGTGCTGATCAATCGCGATCCCGCTGCTCGACGGGCTTCCGCTGGCCGCGCCTGGCCCGGCTGTGGCGGCGCCCGGTGGTCGGCGAGCTTGTGCAGGGCGCACCACCCGGGGCTGCTGGCGCGCACGCTGCGCCGCGGCTCGGTCTCGCCCGGCGCCTGGCTCGGAGGCGGCTGGACGCGGTCTGGGACGCAGTTCGACCAGGGAACCCAGCGCGCGATCCTCCGTCTGCACCGCGCCACCGGCGAACGGGCGCCTGGCTGCCGCCGGCGCGCGGCTGAGCGAGCTCGACGTCCCGGCGCTCGATCATCTGGGGCGAGCGGGATCCGTGGCTCGCGCCGAGCGTGGCCGAGGCGTATGCGGCCCGACTGCCGAGCGCGACCGTTGAGCGGATCGCCGGCGCCGGACACTGGCCGTGGTCGGACCGGCCCGAGCGTGGTGGACCGCGTGGCGGCGTTACTGGAGGAATATGCGGCCGCATGCCGCCGTGGCGGCGCGTCGCTGCCGGCGCGTCGCCGGCGCGCTCGTCGCTGCCGTGTACGTGATCGTCTCCCCGCCGAGCCTCGACCTGGCCGCGCATCTGCTCCGGGCGAAGCTGTTCTCCGCCGAGGGGTTCGGGCTGTGGAACAACTGGTGGTACGCCGGCCACCACACGCCGGCTACAGCGTCCTGTTCCCGCCGTCGCCGCGGCGCTGACGCCGCAGGTCGCGGGGGCGATCGCGCGACGGCCACCGCGGCCCTGTTCGAGCCGCTGGCGCACGACAGTTCGGCCCCGACGCGTGGCTGGGCGCCCTGGTTCGGAGCGCGCCACGGCCACCAACCTGTTCACCGGACGGCTCACGTTCGCCTTCGGCCTGCTGCCGGCGGTCGGCGCGTGCTGGCCCTGCAGCGCCGCCGGCCGGTGGCCGCGGCGGCCTGGCCGTCGTGACCGCGCTGTGCAGCCCGGTCGAGGCGCTGTTCGCCGCGCTGGCCGGGGGCGCCTAGGCGATCGGACCGGATCGCCGGCCGTCAGCGCGGCGCGCGGAGGCGAGACCCGCACGCTCGGAGCGCGGCCCGTCGCGCTTCCCGGGCTCTGGGCGGGGTGGCGGCCGCCGTGGCCCTGATGCCGGTCGGCCTGCTGGCGGTCGCGTTCCCCGAGGGCGGGCACGAGCCGTTCACGCTCGCGGCGCTGTGGCCGATTCCGGTGATCGGCGTCGTCGCGTTGCTGGCGATCCCGCGGCGCGACATGGACGCTGCGCGCCGGCGTCGTGCTGTATGTGCTCGGCTGTCTCGCCTCCTACGCGATCGCCGAGCCCGGTGGGAAGCAACGTCACCCGGCTGGGCGCGCTCGTCGCGGGACCCCTGGCCGCGCTGCTGTGGTGGCGGCGGCGCCCGGTGCTGCTGCTGGCCGTGGCGCTCCCGCTGATCTACCTGCAGTGGCAGGCGCCCGTCCGCGACGTGCGGACCTCGGCCGGCGACCGCGTCGGTCACCGCGGCCTACTACGAGCCGATGCTGACCTTCCTGAGCCGCCAGCCGGGCCGCCGTTCCGGGTCGAGATCCCGTTCACGCAGTTCCACGGGAGGCGTACCTGGTGGCGCCGCGAGTTCCCGCTGGCCCGCGGCTGGGAGCGCCAGCTCGACATCAAGGACAACCATCTGTTCTACGGCGGCCGGCTGAACGCCGGCGACCTACGACGCCTGGCTGCACCGCCTCGCCGTGCGCTACGTCGCGGTGGCCGACGCGACCGCTCGACTATTCGGCCACACAGCGAGATGGCGCTGATCGACCGCGGGCTGCCCTACCTGAAGCTGGTCTTCCGCAGCTGCCGCACTGGCGCGTGTACGAGGTCACCGACGCGACGCCGATCGTGCAGGGCGCGGCAACGCTGACGGCGATCGGCGCCGACTCGCTCGACCCTGCGGGCGCTGCGGCCCGGGAGCGACCTCATCCGCGTTCACTTCACGCCGTATTGGGCGATCTCGCGCGGCGTCGGATGCGTGTCGCCGTCGGGGGACTTCACCCGGCTCACCTCGCGCCGCGCCGGGCGCTGCGCATCGCGAGCCGTTTCTCGCTGAGCGGATCGGCGCCCGATCGCCGCGCTGCTCATGATCGGCGACCGCGCGGGTCGGGCGGGGCTCCGGGCATCGATAGGATGCCCCGGAGACATGGCCGTCGTCCTCCGGATCATCGAGGCGCGGGTGCTTCCGCGCGGCTGGCTTGACGTGCTCCGTCAGATCGGTTTGTTCGGCGCGCGTAGCTCTTGTACCAGGTCGTCCGCGGGATCGTCGACGGCAACGGCTACAAGCCGTTCGGCGACGCGATGAAGATCATCAACTTCGAGCGCCTCCTGCACGTGTTCGTGGAGCCCAACATGCAGGCCTGGGCATCAACCGGCATTGGCTGATGGACGCGTCGGACTGGATCTACCTGAACGCCCACTACTTCGTCACGTTCGCGGTGCTGGTGTTCATCTACCTGCGCCGCAACGAGTCGTTCTACTTCGTGCGCAACATGTTCATGATCGCGATGGCGATCGCGCTCGTCGGGCTACTGGCTCTACCCGACCGCGCCGCCGCGGCTGATGTCCGAGTGGGGCTTCACCGACTCGATCGCGCAATTCACCGGCGTGCACCGGTCGACAACGGACCGACTGCACAGCCTTCCTCAACTTCTATGCCGCCGTTCCCTCGATGCACGTGTGCTTCGCGATGCTGATCGGGTGCCCGATGGCTCGGCTCGTCGAGGTCGCTGCCGGCCCGGATCCTTGGCGCGCTGTACCCGCTGCTGATCACGTTCGTGGTCGTCGCGACGGGCAACCACTATCTCACCGACGCCGTGCTCGGGGCGATGACCGCCGGCGCCTCATGCGCTGCTCGCCGACGGCTGCTTGCCCGGGCCCGGCCGCATGTCTGGGCGTTCCAGGAATCGCGCGCCGCGGGCATCGGCCTGATCGCCATGGCACAGCAGACCGAGCCGCCCCGCGGGCTCGCAACGGACGGCGCACGCCGCGCCCGCCCGCGCCGCGAGGGCCCCCACGCCGAGCTCGACGCTGATGCGCGACCGGCTGATCGAGTCGCGTCTGACCCCGAACACGATCTCGCTGACGGGCTTCGTGCTCAACGTGGCCGCGGCGGTGCTGGTGGTGGAGCGGCTCTTCTTCCTGGCCGGGATCGCCTTCATCGTCGGCTCGATCATGGACACGCTCGACGGCCGCTACTCGCGCATGTCGGGCAAGGGGACGCCGTTCGGCGCCTTCCTCGACTCGACCCTCGACCGCCTCGAGGAGGGGATCGTGCTGACCGCGGTCGGCCGCCTACTTCGCCTCCCGCCACACGCAGGTCGCCGTCGCCGCCGTCGTTGTCGGCCGTGCTCGGTCTCGCTGATGGTGTCCTACACCCGGGCGCGCGCCGAGGCGCTCGGGGTGGCATGCAAGGTCGGACTCGCGACGCGCCCCGTGCGCGTCGTGGTCATCCGCCGTCGGGCTGCGTGTTCGCCAAGGGCGCCTGGCTCGGGCACTTCGAGTTGCTCGCTCCCGCCGTGTACGTGCTCGCCGTGGTCACGGTGCTCACCACCGTGCAGCGGATTCTCTACGTGCGCACGCAACTGCGCGAGGCGCCGTGAGCGGCAGCGACGAGCGGGGGTGTGGCGGCGGCACGCGCTGGGTGTAACCATCTCGTTTCCCAGGGATACATGCGCGAGGTCTCGGCACCGGGCGCGCCAACCGGCCGCTTGCCCGCAGCCTTAGCAGGAGACGGCGCTCCGGGCCCTCCGGGCGCAGCGACGCGAGCATTCGAGAAGGGACAACTTCATCGTGAGCACCAGTAACGGCTCCGCCAACGGCGTCGGGCGCTACCAGCAGGACAAGGTCCGCGTCGCCATCATCGGCGCGGGCAACTGCGCGAGCTCGTTCGTGCAGGGCGTCCAGTACTACCGGGACGCCGATCCGACCGAGTCGGTGCCCGGGTCTCATGCACGTCGATCTCGGCGGCTACCACGTGCGCGACATCGAGTTCACCGCCGCCTTCGACATCGACGTCGAGAAGGTCGGCAAGGATCTGTCCAGGCCATCTTCTCGGGGCAGAACAACACGCTCAAGCTCGGCGGAGAGGTCCCCACGCTCGGCGTCGAGGTCCATGCGCGGCATGACCCACGACGGCCTCGGCAAGTACCTCAAGCAGAAGATCACCAAGGCGCCGGGGCCGACGGCCGACATCGTCGAGGTGCTGCGAAGGCACCAACACCGACGTCGTCGTCTCCTACCTCCCGGTCGGCTCCGAGCTGGCCACCAAGTGGTACGTCGAGCAGGTGCTCGAGGCCGGATGCGGGTTCGTGAACTGCATCCCCGTGTTCATCGCCCGCGAGGACTACTGGAACAAGCGCTTCAAGAAGGCCGGCCTGCCGATCGTCGGCGACGACATCAAGTCCCAGGTCGGGGCCACGATCGTCCACCGCGCGTTGGCCCGGCTGTTCCACGACCGCGGCGTGAAACTGCTGCGCACCTCGCAGCTCAACGTCGGCGGCAACATGGACTTCTACAACATGCTCGAGCGCGAGCGCCTGGAGTCCAAGAAGATCTCGAAGACCAACGCGGTCACCTCGATCATGGGCCACACGCTGCCCGCCGACGACGTCCACGTCGGCCCGTCGGACTACGTGCCGTGGCTGACCGACCGCAAGTGGGCCCACATCCGGCTCGAGGGCCAGGCGTTCGGCGACGTGCCGCTCAACATCGAGCTGAAGCTCGAGGTGTGGGACTCGCCCAATTCGGCCGGCATCGTGATCGACGCCGTGCGCTGCTGCAAGCTCGCGCTCAACAACGGCCGATCAGCGGACAGCTCGACGGCCCCAGCTCGTACCTGATGAAGTCGCCGATGCACCAGCGCCCCGACGACGAGGCCCGCGAGCTGACCGAGAAGTTCATCGCCAAGTACGTCGCGCAAGAAGACGCGGTCGCAGGCGCGCAAGCCGGCGACGAAGACGCGCCGGGCCACGAGCACCAAGTCGAGCCGGGCCGGCTCACGAGACAGGGCCGCGCAGCGGCCCCTCTAGACTCCGCCCGTGTCGCCAGCGCTCGCGATCGCGCAGGTGACTCCGTTCGCGTGGGAGGTCGCGCAACGAGGTAAACGACTACGTCGCGCGGGTCTCCGGCGAGCTGGCGCGGCGCGGCCACGGCGTGTGATCGTGATCGCGCCGTCCGAGTCGGGCGCGCTCGTGCGCGACAGCCGCCGGGCCATTCGCGCCGCGCGGGAGCAGCGCGACGACTGCTCGAGCGAGCGCGCGGCGAGTCCACTGGTGCTCGGCGTCGGCGAGGTGCTGCCGTTCTCGCCCACCCGGCGCCGGGCCGCCTCGTTGCCCGTCGACGTGGCCCGCACGATCGAGGACGCGCTGGCCGACACTGCCGCTCGACGTCGTGCACGTGCACGAGCCGTTCGCGCCCAGCGCCTCGAGCTCGGCCCTGCGGACCTCGCGCGGCGCTGAACGTGGGCAGCTTCCACGCCCCGACCGAGCGGATCCTCTCGACGCAGCTCGCGCGGCCGCTGGCCCAGCTCCTGTTCGGCCGCCTCGATGCCCGGACCGCGAGCTACCGCGCCACCCGCGAGCTGATGCAGCGCTATTTCCCCGGCGACTACGAGGTGATCGCGCCGGGTGCCGATCCGGCCCCGCCGCGAGCCGGCGGCGAGCGCGTCGAGCTGGCGATGGTCGCGGGCGAGGAGCGGGCCGCGCTGCGGACGTTCCTGCGCGCCCTGCGCGAGCTGCCGCTCGAGCTCGACTGGGCCGTCACGGTCTCTCGCCGCGGGCGCTGGCGCCGCCGGCCGCGCTCGGGCGCCTGGTCCGCGATCGCGTGGCCTTCGTCGGCACGGATGAGCACGACCGAGGCGGAGGTGCTCGCGTCCGCCGACATCGTCGTGTTGGCCTCCGAGGGCATCCGGACCACGCCGGGCGTGCTCGTGCGGGCGATCGCCGCCGGCGCCGTGCCCGTGGCCTCTCGGCTGGCGCCCTACGAAGAGGTGCTGGGCGAGGGCGCGCACGGTCTCGTGTTCGAGCCTGGCGACGTGCTGACGCTGAGCGCGCAGCTGACGAAGCTGATCGGCGATCCCCGGCTGCGGGCGGAGCGGCGCGCCTCGGCCGGCGTGCTGCGCGAGACGTTCGCGTGGCCCCGGGTGGCCGACGAGCTCGAGCGCATCTACGGGCGCCTCACCGGCCGCCGTCACGATGAGCGCGGGAACGGGACCGTGCGCGCGCGCCTGTCCGAGCGCCCGCTGATCGACGTCGACCTCCACATGCACACCGACCACTCCTATGACTGCGCGACGCCGGTCGAGGTGCTGCTGGCCGAGGCGGCGGCCCGCGGGCTCGGCGCGATCGCCATCACCGACCACAACGAGATCTCGGGCGCGAAGGAAGCGCGCGAGAAGGCCGTCGGCGTCAAGGTGATCGTCGCCGAGGAGGTCAAGACCGCCAATCAGGGCGAGGTGATCGGATTGTTCATCGAGGAGAAGATCCCGCGCGGGCTCACGCTCGAGGAGACGATCGCCGAGATCAAGCGCCAGGGCGGCCTCGTCTACGTGCCCCACCCGTTCGACCGCCTGCACTCGGTGCCCGATTACGAGCACCTGCTGACCGTGCTCGACCAGGTCGACGCGATCGAGGTCTTCAACCCGCGCATCGCGATCAGCGAGTTCAACGAGGAGGCCGTCAGGTTCGCGGCCAAGTACCGGATCCCCGCCGGGGCGGGCTCGGACGCCCACGTGCCCCAGGGCCTCGGCTCGGTACGGATCCGCATGCGCGATTTCAACGGCCCGGAGGAGTTCCTGGAGTCGCTGCGCGACGCCGACATCGTCCGCAATCCGGCCAGCCTGTTCTATGTTCAGGCGCTGAAGTTCCTGCAAACCAAGGCAATGCCGGCCCCCGCCCGCAAGGCCTCCCGGGACCGCCGGGTGCGCCGCGTGACGGGGTCGAGGTCCGCGCAAGTCCTGATGCACTCGCAAGGACAAGCCCACGAGCCGTCCAATCCGAGAAGCATGCCGGCCACGGACGACGAGATCCGCGAGAAGTACCTCGAGCGCGCGATCCGCGAACTCAACGCGCTCACCCGCGAGCTCCAGAGCTGTTCGGACTGTCCGCGTGGCAATCTGATGCCGGTGCTCGGGTCCGGGCACCCGCAGGCCGACATCTTCCTGATCAAGCATTCCGCCCGCCCGGCCGAGGTCGAGGAGGGCGTCGCCTTCTACGGGCGCACCGGCAACGCGCTGATGAAATCGCTCAAGCGGCTGTCGATCGATCCGCTCGCCGTGTACGGGACGCTGTGCGTGAAGTGCCCCGTGCCCGACCCGATGATGGCCGATCCGGCCTGCGTCGCGCGGCTCGTCGAGGAGCTGGCGATCGTGCAGCCGAAGATCGTCGTGGTGATGGGCGAGGACGCGCTGGTCGCGGTCAATGACCTCGACATCCCGCTGGCGCGCGAGCTGCAGGCCGAGCCGGGAGAGATCCAGAGCCTGACCGGCTCGATCGAGGCGTTGTACGTGCCGAACATCGACGAGGCGCTCGACGAGGAGCCGGCCAAGCGTGCGTTCTGGGCCGCATTCCGCGTGCTCGGACAGTGGTGGGCGGATCTGCCGCCGTACTGACGTCGGTGCCATACCCTCCGGACGTGACCGTGCCGGGGGGCGCGCATGATCAGCAGTCCCAACTCGTTCCTGACGCCGCCGCTCGCCGTCGATCCGGCCGCGGGATAGAGGGATAGACTGCGGTCATGGGTCTCGAAGAGCGAAGCATCGAAACGGCCGGCGATCGCTGCGAGGAGTGCGGCGCCAAGCTCACGCCGCAGGAGCAGGAGGCCGTGATGGAGTCCGGCGGCCCCGTGCTGTGCTCGATCCACGCGGCCGAGGATGAGCCCGGCCTCGCCGAGGCCGAAGCCGACGCCGAGTAGCCGCGGCTCAGTCCGCCGCGCGCGCACGCTCGAGCGCGCACGGGCGCGAGGAGCCGCTCAGTCGCCGGCGGGCAGTAGCACGATCTTGCCGAGCTTCCCGCCCGCGGCGAAGCGCTCGTAGGCCGCCTCGACCTCCTCGAGCGGGTAGGTGGCGGCGATCGGCACGTTGACGGTGCCGGCGGCGATCAGCGGCAGCACCGAGCGCTCCATGGCCCGGGCGGTGAGCGCCTTCTCCTCGAGCGGACGGGGGCGCAGCGTCGAGGAGAACACCCGGCCGCGATTGGCCATCAGGGCGGCGAGGTTGAGCTCGCCCTTGGCCCCGCCGGCGATCCCGATCACCATGATCCGGCCGCAGGTGGCCAGGGCGCCGACGTCCTCGCCCAGGTTGGGTGCGCCGACGAGCTCGAGGATCACGTCGAACGGTCCCCGAGCGGCGAACCCCTCGGGCGCGATCACCTCGGCGCCGAGGCCGGCGACCTGCTCGCGCAGGCTCTCGTTGCGGACGGTGGCGATCACGCGCGCGCCGGCGGCGTGGGCGAGCTGGATCCCGGCGGTGCCGACGCCGCCGGCGCCTCCGTGCACGAGCAGCCGCTCGCCGGGCCGGAGATCCGCCTGCGTGAACAGGGCGTCGTGTGCGGTGGTGAAGACCTCCGGCAGGCCCCCCGCCTCGGCCCACGACAGCCGCTCGGGCACGGCCATCAGCACCCGTTCGTGGACGGTGGCGAGCTCGGCCTGACCGCCGCCGGCGACGATCCCCATCACGCGCTCACCGATCGCAAAGCGCTCGGCGCCGGGCCCGAGCCCGGCGACCTCGCCGGCCAGCTCGAGTCCGGGGATGTCGGCGGGCGCGCCCGGGGGGCGGGGTAACGGCCGCGGCGCTGAAGCATGTCGGCGCCGTTCAGTCCCGCCCCGCGAACCCGCACGAGCACCTCGCCTGAGCCCGGCTCGGGATCGGGCCGCTCCTCGACGTGCAGCTCTCCGTCGCTGATCGTGACCGCGCGCATGACGGGCGAGACCCTACCCGCGGTCCAGCACGGCCACGCACTCGATGTGCGGGGTCTGGGGGAACATGTCGACCGGGCGGACCCGGCCCAGCCGGTAGCCCGCCTCCACCAGCTGCGCCGCGTTCGGGGCCAGCGTCGTCGGGTTGCACGAGACGTAGACGATCCGCTTCGGCGAGGCCTCGATGATCCGCCGGACGATCTTCTGCGAGAGGCCGGCCCGCGGTGGATCGAGAACCATCACGTCGGGGCTCCCGGCCTCGGCGACCAGATCGCGCAGGACGAGCCTGACGTCGCCGGCGAAGAACTTGGCGTTGTCGATCTCGTTCAGCCGCGCGTTGGCGATCGCGTCGGCGACCGCCTGCTCGACGATCTCGAGGCCCCACACGTCGCCGCGCGCGGGGACAGGGTGAGACCGATCGTCCCGATCCCGCAGTAGAGATCGAAGACCCGCTCGTACCCGCTGAGGCCGGCGTAGTCGCGCGCCAGCCCGTACAGCTGCTCGGCCATCTCGGTGTTGGTCTGGAAGAACGCCTGAGGCGAGATCCGGACGTGCATCCCGAGCAGCTCCTCGTCGAGGTGGCGCCGACCGGCCAGCTGGTCGGTCTCGCCGCCCTGCGTCGTCTCGCCGACGCTCTCCAGGCGCGTCCAGAGCAGGTTGGGCGTGCTCACGGCCTCGACCAGCCCCTCGGTGTCAAGCGTCGCCCTCGGCGGTCACGAGGCGCACCTGGAGCTGGCCGGTGCGCCGGCCCTCCCGAACCACGAGGTTGCGCAGGAACCCCTCGCCGGTGCGGCGGTCATACGCGTTCAGCCCCTGGGCGCGGCACCACGCCACGACCTCCTCGCGGGCCGCGTTCGCGGGCTCGGAGGCGAGCAGGCAGTCGGTGATCTCAACGATCTGATCCCAGCGGCCCGGGGCGTGGAAGCCGCACACCAATCGGCCGTCGGCATCGGTGCCGAACGAGTACTCGAGCTTGTTGCGGTAGCGCCACTGCTGGACCGCGGGAACGATCGGCTCGAGCGTGAAGCCATCGAGGCGTCCGATCCGGCGCAGCGCGTCGTCGACCTGGGCCTGCTTGACCTCGAGCTGGCGCGCGTAGGGGAGCACCTGCCACGGCGCGCCGGGATGGTCGGCGACGGGCGCGATCCGCTCGGGCCCCGGCTCGAGGATCTCGACCGCCCGGGCCTCGGCATAGGCGCGCTTGGACTTGCCGACGACCGCGCGGACGCGGTCTCCGGGCATCGCGTCAGAGACGAAGACGACGTAGCCCTCGAGCCGCGCCACGCCGGCGCCGCCGAACGCCAGCGAGTCGATCACCAGCTCGAGTTCGGTGCCGCGGGCGGGCCGCGGAGTGCGTGAAGCTTGTGCCTCCATGACGTCTAGCATGCCAGCCGCATGGATCTCGACGCCTACCGGGCCTCCGCGGAGGCGTTCGTATCGGACCTCACGGCCGAGTACTACCGCCACTTTGCGGGGCTCAAGGACGACTACGCGATCGAGCCGATCTACGAGCGCCACGAGACGCTGTTCACCCGCCAGAGCGTGCAGGCGCTGCGTGAGCTCGCGTCCGTGCCCGAGCCCGGAACCGACGAGCACCGGCGGCGGCGGATGCTGCTCGACTTCGCCGTCGAGGGCCATCTGGGCCAGGCCACGAAGGCGATCGAAGCCGAGCTCGCCCGCCGCGAGGCCGACCTCGCGATCGAGGTCGACGGCGAGCGGATCGGCTTCCGCGAGTCGGCGGTGGTGCAGGCCAACGAGCCCGACGCCGAGCGCCGAGCCCGGATCGAGTGGGCCCGGCTCGAGGCCACCGAGGATCGGTTGAATCAGCTCCACGCCGAGGCGATCGCGCTCCAGCACGACGGCGCCCGCGAGCTCGGGTTCGCCAGCTACCGCGCCATGTGCAGCGAGCTGAAGGCGATCGACCTCGACCGCCTCCACGCCGGCACGACCGCATTCGCGGACGCGACCGAGCACAGCTACGGCACGGTGCTCGACCCGCAGCTGCGCCAGAGCCTCGGCGGGGTGTCGATGAGCTGCTCCGCTCCGACCTGCCGCGCTTCTTCCGCGCCGCCGAGCAGGACGCCTCGTTCCCCGCCGCCGCCCTGACGCAGAGCTTCACCGACACCATGCACGGGCTCGGGATCGACATCGCCCATCAGCCCGGCGTCGTGCTCGACGTCGAGCCGCGGCGCAAGAAGTCGCCGCGCGCCTTCTGCGCTCCGGTGCGGGTCCCGGGCGAGGTCTACCTCGTGCTCTCGCCCGTCGGCGGCGTCGATGACTTCTCCGTCCTGTTCCACGAGGGCGGCCACACCGAGCACTTCGCCCACGTCGATCCCGAGCTCCCATTCGAGTTCCGCCTGCTCGGCGACAACGCGATCACCGAGGCCTACGCCTTCCTCTTCCAGCACCTGGTCGAGGATCCCGACTGGCTCTCCGCGCAGCTCGGCATCCCCGACCCCGAGCCGCTCTGCGCTCACGCCCGCGCCCAGCGCCTCGTCTACCTGCGCCGCTACACCGGCAAGCTCGCCTACGAGCTCGAGCTGCACGCGGGGGACGGGCGCGCCAGCCTCTCCGCGATGGCGGATCGCTATGCAGTCTTGCTGGGGCGGGCACTGCAGATCGAGTGGCCCCGGCAGTCCTACCTGGCCGACGTCGACCCGGGCTTCTACTGCGCCGCCTACCTGCGCGCATGGGCGCTCGAGACCCATCTGCGCCGATACCTCCGAGACCACTTCGGCGCGCGGTGGTGGAGCGAGCGGGAGGCCGGCGACGTCCTGCGGGGCCTGTGGCGCGACGGGCAGCGTCTGTCCGCAGAGGAGCTGCTCGGCGAGCTGACGGGGGAGGAGCTGCGGTTCGAGGTGCTGCTGGGGGATCTGGGGCTGGCGTAGGGGCGGGGCCTGGTGGGGCGGGGCGGTGGCGGGCGCTCTGGTGGGATGGGCGAACGTCAACTGCGGCTGGGGATGGGTTGGGGGCGGGGGTGGGGGAGCCGTGGGCCCCGGGAACAGCCATTTCGTAGCACTTCGGTCGTCCGGCGCGGAACCACGGAACGTTATGGCCGTCAGGCAGCCATAACGTTCCTCGGTGGTCGCGTCAACGGTCGAGATGCCGCGAAATGGAGGTTGGCGGCCAGATCGGGGCGAGTGCCGGGCGCGAATCTCACACAGCCGCGGGCGGCGGCACCGCCGGCGGCGCCACGCCACCGCGGACCGCGCCACCACCGCCACCAGGCCGGCTACTCCCCCTTCCCCAGCAAGCCGTTTACGCCGCGGGGTGGGCCGGCGCCCGGTGGGCGAACGTCAACTGCGGCTGGGGATGAGGTTGGGGGCGGGGGGGGGATTGACGGCGAGGCCCGCGGGGCCCCGGGAACAGCCATTTCGTAGCACTTCGGTCGTCCGGCGCGGAACCACGGAACGTTATGGCCGTCAGGCAGCCATAACGTTCCTCGGTGGTCGCGTCAACGGTCGAGATGCCGCGAAATGGAGGGCTGGCGCGGCCAGACCGGCCGGCGCAGCTGCCGGCGGCAGCGAATCTGCCGGCCACAGCGACCGCCGGCCGCGCCACCACCGCCACCAGGCCCCGCGGGTGGCAGCGCGACCGCCGGGCGGGCGCCACCGCGCCCGACCACCGCCACCAGAGCCCCAGCTACTCCCCCTTCCCCAGCAAGCCGTTTACGCCGCGGGCAAAGACCCCCTCCGGCCGGGCCGCCACCGCCCGCCACAGCCAGCCACCTCCCGCCCTACCCCAACTCCCGCTCGATCGCCGCCAGCACCGACTTCCGGTTCGCGTGCCGCCGCTCGTAGTCGCGGACCTTCCGCAGCTGGGCCGGCGACAGCCCGCCGAGCCGGTCGTCGACCTGGCCGGCGGTGAGGTCGTCGTAGCCGAGGATCGGGAACGCCGGACCGACGCCGACCTTGCGGCGGGCCTGGTCGGCCGTGCGGACGAGGCGATCGACGGGCTCGGTGCGGCGGGCGCGCTTGGTCGCCGTCTCGAGCTGGGAGCGGCCACGGTCGAGCAGGTCCTCGATGTCGGCCAGCACGTCGTCGGTCTGCGAGCGGCCGCGCCTGAACAGCTCGGCCACGAGCTCGTTGGCGTCATCGCGCGTGACGCGCCCGCGCTCGGCGGCCTCGTCGAGCGTGTCCTGGATCCGCTCGCGGGTGATCATGACGAGATCGAGCGGGTTGAGGATGCGATTCGTGAGCTGCTCGCCGAAGCTGGTGGCGGCCTCGGGAACGCCGGCCGCCCGGGCGGTCTTGGTGGCAGCCGATTTGGCCTGGGTGGCCGTGCGCTTGCTGCCGGCGCGGGCCGCGGTGGCGGTGCCCTTGGCCCCCGAGCGTGCGGCTTTGGCGGTCTTGGCGGCGCCGCTGCCTGCGGCCGCCGCCGCCTTCTTCGCACCGCCACCCGAGCTGCGCTTGGCAGTGCCGCGCTTGGACCCGTTGGATCCGCCGGACGACGATGACGATTTCGGTGCAGGCATGCCGATGTGTTCCTCCGTTGGAGACGCTTGCCCCGAGGCTACCCCAACGGATCCGCCTGTGATCGTTTTCCGGCGGCTATCCGGCGAGGAGCAGTTCGAGCAGGGCCTTCTGAGCGTGACGGCGATTCTCGGCCTGGTCCCAGATGCGCTGGCGATCGCCGTACAGGACCTCGGCCGTGATCTCGTCGCCGGGGTGGGCGGGCAGGCAATGCAGCGCGATCGCGCGCGGGCCGGCGCGGTCGAGCAGCGCGTCGTCGAGGCGGTAGGGCGCGAGTGCCTCGCGGCGGACCTCGGCCGTGCTCGGATCGTCTCCCATGCTCACCCACACGTCCGTGTAGACGGCGTCGGCGCCGGCGACCGCGGCCACCGGATCGTCGGTCAGGACAGCGCCGGCGATGGGCTCGAGCTGATAGCCGGCCGGCGAGGCGATCCGCACCTCGACGCCGGCGAGAGCGCCGACGATGGCCAGCGAGCGCGCAACATTGTTACCGTCGCCGACGTAGGCGAGGGTGAGCCCGGCCAGGGGGCCGAACGCCTCGCGCAGCGTCAGCATGTCGGCCAGCGCCTGACAGGGGTGATGGCCGTCGGTGAGCATGTTGATCACCGGCACGGTGGCGTCCGCGGCCAGCTCCGCCGCGATCCGGTCGGGCCCGGTGCGGATCCCGATCGCCGCGACGTGGCGGGAGAGCACGAGCGCGGTGTCGCGCAGCGACTCGCCGCGGCTGATCTGTAGGTCGTCGGAGCGCAGCACCGTCGGGTGGCCGCCCATCTCGACGATGCCGGTCTCGAACGAGATCCGCGTGCGCGTCGAGGGCTTCTCGAACACCAGCGCGACCGTGCGCCCGGCCAGCGCCCGCGAGGCCTCCGGCGCCGCCTTGAGCTCGAGCGCGCGCTCGAGCAGACCCTCGACCTCGGTCGTGGTCAATTCCTCGCCGGTGAGCAGGTGGCGCGGCAAGCGCAGCAGTGTACGTTGGCCCGGTGCGACTGCACGTGCTCACCTGGAACCTGTACCACGGTCGCTCGGTGCCGCCGTGCGGTCGGGACCTGCGGCAGCAGTACGGCGCCGCGCTGGCGGGATGGGACTGGGACGTGGCGTTGCTGCAGGAGGTGCCGCCGTGGTGGCCGCCGGAGCTCGCGCGGGCCGCCGGCGCGGAGCCGCGCGCGGTGCTCACCTCCCGCAACGGACTGCCCGCGCTGCGCCGCGCGATCGCCACCCTGCGCCCGGACGTGATCAAGTCAAACGGCGGCGGCGCCAACGCGATCCTGGTGAGGGGGGGCGTCATCGCCGAGCAGCGCTCGCAACGTCTCTGCCTCCTGCCCGAGCGCCGTTACCTGCATGCCGTCCGGCTGCAGTCCGGTCCGTGGGTGGGCAACCTCCACGCGACCGTCCATGACGCCGCGGCGGCGGTGCAGGACGCCGAGCGGGCCTGGGCGGCGCTGCACGGCTGGGCCGGGAGCGCCCCGGTGGTGCTGGGCGGCGACTTCAACGTGCCCGCGCTCGAACTCGAGGGTCTGCGCTTCGCGGGCGGGCACGACGTGGACCACGTCTTCGCCCGTGGCCTGGCGCCGGCGGGCGCGACCGAGGTGCTGACGTGCGGTCGGCTCTCCGACCACGCTCCGGTCCGCGTTGCTCTCGCAGCGCCGTGATGCTCAAGCGAGCGTCGCCGCCGCCGATCGCACCAGCTCGATGATCTCCGGCGGGGCCGTCGCCGTGGAGCCGCCGACGAACGGCGGCTCGGGGTCGTACTCGATCCCCAGCTGGATCGCCTGCGCATACTGCTCGCCGGCGATCCGAGCCGCGAGCGTGAGCGCCATGTCGATACCCGAGGAGACCCCGGCCGCGGTCAGCACCTTGCCCTGCTCGACGATCCGGCGCGCCACGGGTGTGGCACCCCACTGCCTGAGCGACTCGAGCTCGAGCCAGTGTGTCGTCGCCTCGAGGCCCTCGAGGATGCCGGCAGCACCGAGCACGAGTGATCCGGTGCAGACCGAGGTGGTCCATTTCGAGGTCTCGTGGGCACGCCTCAGCCACTCGAGCATGGGCGCGTCGCTGGTCAGCGCGCGCGTGCCGTAGCCGCCGGGCACGACGATCACCTCGGGATCGGGCACGTCATCGAGCCGATGATCGGCCATCAGCGCCAGCATTCCGGTCTCGGTCCGCTTTGGCCCCGGCTCTGCGGCCACGAACATCACGCGCGCCCCGGGCAGGCGCGAGAGCACCTCGTAGGGACCGACGGCGTCGAGCGCCGTGATCTGATCGAAGATGGGAATCGCGATGTTCATGGGGCTGCCCTCCTGATCGAGATCACGTTCTCGGCCGGCGCCGGAGGCGCCGCCACGGGTGCGCCGGTGAACCGGCGGCGATACTCCGCCGGGCTGACACGCAGGCGCCGCGCGAAGCTTCGCCGCAGCGTCTCCGGGGTCCCGAAGCCGCACCGCGCCGTCACCTCCTCGAGGGACAGCGCCGTCGTCTCGAGCAGGACCCGGGCACGCTCGATGCGCACCGACTCGACGTAGGCCGCCGGCGTCACGCCGACCTCGCGGGCGAATACGCGGGCGAAGTTGCGCGGGCTCATGAAGGACCGCGTGGCCAGCGCGGTCACCGACAGGTCCTGATCGAGGTTGTCGGCGATCCAGTCCTGCAGATCGCGCAGCGAAGGGCGCTCGGCGGCCTGCCCGGCGAGGCCGGCGCTGAACTGCGCCTGACCGCCGGGCCGGCGGACGAACAGGACGAGCGCCCGAGCCACGTCGAGCGCGGCCCGGCGGCCGAGGTCCTCCTCGACCAGGGCCAGCGACAGGTCGATCCCGGCCGTGACCCCCGCCGACGTGTACACGTTGCCGTCGCGCACGAAGATCGGATCGGACTGCACCTCGACCGACGGGTAGTTGCGCCTGAGCGCCTCGCACGCGGCCCAGTGCGTGGTGGCGCGGCGGCCGTCGAGCAGGCCGGCGCGCGCGAGCAGAAATGCGCCGGTGCAGACCGCGCTCACCCGGCGCGAGCGCCGCGCCGCGAGCCTGATCCACGACACCAGCCGCTCGTCGCGCGCGGCGTCGCGGGCACCGAGACCGCCGGCCACGACCAGCGTGTCGATCGCTCCACGGCAGGCCACAACGGAGGAGTGGGCCAGCAGCGTGAGACCGCTGGAGGCGGGCACCGGCCCGCCGTCGACGCTCACCAGCTCGATCGCGTACGCGCCCGGCGCGGCACGCTCGGCGAGCGAGAACACCTCGCTGGGGCCGCTGACGTCGAGCAGCTGGACGTCAGGGAACGCGACGACCACGATCCGACGGGTCCGCTGCGGCGCCGGGAGGGTGTCCATGAGGCGATCATGGCGCGGCCCCGGGCTGGCCGCAATGACTACGGCCGGACGATTTCTGCCAAGTGTGTGCTCAGCGCGCCGCGGCGGGCGAGCCGCACCAGCGCGGTGATCGCCTGGGGGGCGAACTGGGCGCCGCTCTCGCGTGCGCACTCGCTGAGGGCCTCGCGGATCGTCTTGGCCGGCTTGTAGCTGCGGCTCTCGGTCATCACGTCCCAGGCGTCGGCGAGGGCCAGCAGCTGCGCCCCATCGGGGATCTGGTCGCCGGCCAGCCGGTCGGGATAGCCGGTCCCGTCCCAGCGCTCGTGGTGGCCGCGGATCCACGCCACCTGCTCGCTCTCCAGCACCTCGGCCGAGATGTAGCCGCCGAGGCTCGCGTGGCGCTTGATCTCCTCGTGCTCGACGCTCGTCAGCGGCCCCGGCTTGAGCAGGATCGAGTCCGGGATCCCGATCTTGCCGACGTCGTGCAGCAGTCCGGCGAGGTGCAGCAGCTGCGCGCGCTTACGGGTCCAGCCGAGCTCGAGCGCGAGCATCTCCGCGAGCCTGGCCACCCGCTCGGAGTGGCTGTGCGTGGATGAGTCCTTGGAGTCGATCGCCCGCGCCAGCGCCCTGACGCTCGACATCGTCTGCAGCCGCTCGGGTGCCGGGGGTGCCTCGGCGAAGGCGATCCGCGCGCTCTCGGTGTAGATGAAGGTCGTGTTGCGCCCCCCTCCTTGGCCCAGTACAGCGCTCGATCGGCGAGCCGCACCAGGTCCTCGGCACCGGTGGCGAACTCGCTCGAGCACACGCCGGCGGAGATCGTCACCGCTCCGACCACCTCGAACGGCTCACCCTGGATCGACCGGCGGGCGCGATCGGCGGCGGCGTAGGCACCGTCCTGCCCGGACTCGGGCATCAGCCAGGCGAACTCCTCGCCGCCGATCCGGGCCACCAGCTCGCCCTCCCTGGCCTGGGCGGCGATCCGGCGCGCGGTCTCGGCCAGGACCTTGTCGCCGGCCTGATGCCCGTGCGTGTCGTTGATCTGCTTGAAGTGGTCGAGGTCGAACAGGACGAGGCTGAGCGTGCGCTTGTAGCGGCGCGCGCGCTCGGCTTCGGCGCGCAGCCGCTGATGGAACGCCCGGTGGTTGGCGAGCCCGGTGACAGGGTCGGTCGCCGCCTGGTGGGCGAGCGTGCTCCACGTCTCGGCGTTGGCGATCGCGACGGCCACCAGCTCGGCGAACCGGGCCAGCCGCGGCTCGGCGCCGACGGGGACGGGGACGCCTCCGAAGCCGGCGCTGACCGCGCCCCACAGCGTCCCGCCCACGGTCACCGGGGCGCTCAGCGCCCCCTCGAGCTCGAGCCGCCGCAGCACCTCGTCCTTGCCCGCCTCGGGATAGCGCTCGATCCGCACCGTCTCTCCGGTCCGGAACACGTTCGCCGCCGCGCTCGGCCCGTCGAGGGCGAAGGTCTGCCCGCCCACGTCGGCGCCGTCGGCGGTCCAATTGCCGACGATGACCCCGATGCCGGCCGCGCGGTCGTAGCGGACGATGCTCCCGCAGGTGGCCGCGAACAGCTTCGCCACCTGCTCGGCGACGTCCTGGAACACGGCGGCCGGGCCGGCGCCGTGCGCGACGAGCGTCGCGATGTGGCCCAGCGCCGTCTGCTCGGCGTCGTGCTCGGCCCGCTCGGTCACGTCGGTCGTGACCACCGAGCCGCCGATCACGTCCCCGTGGTGGTCGCGCACGGGAGCGATCCGTGAGTCGTACACGCGGCGGTCGTCGAGCACGGTCTCGAACCTCTGCTCCTCCCCCGCGAGGGCGTTGCGGTAGCGGGCCTTGAGCGGCCCCGCCGTTTCCGGCGCGTACACCTCATCGACCGTCTTGCCCTCGAGATCCCCGGGCGAGTGTCCGAAGTCGGCCAGCGCCGGGCCGTCGGCGATGAGATACCGAAGCTCGGTGTCGAACAGCACGATGCAGCCGCGCGGGAAGCTCCTCGCCAGCGTCCGGAGCTGCTCGGCGCGGCGGCCGAGCTCCTGCCGAGCCGCGTGCTCGCCGGTGACGTCCTGGATCGTTCCGCGGACGTGCACGGGGCGGCCGTCACGGTCGCGATCGACTCGGGCCCGGAACGCGGCCCGGACGCGCGTGCCCGATGGTTGGGTGATCCACAACTCATCCTCGATCTGCTCGGGGGCGGTGACACCGGTGATCGCCGCCAGCACGCGCGGGCGATCGTCGGGATCGAACAGCTCGACCAGATCCTCGAGCCGGCGGGCGCTCTCCCGCGGCTCGAGGCCACAGATCCGCCACAGCTCGGACGACCAGGAGCCCGACCGGCGGCCGGTCAAGTCGTAGTCCCAGCTCCCCATGCCGGCGATCGCCTGTGCCTCCACGAGCGAGCGGCGGGCGCGCGCATTGGCCGCCTCGATCCGGCGCCGCTCGCTGATGTCCTGGATCTGAGTGATGAAGTAGCGCGGCTCGCCGTCGCCGTCGCGCACCAGCGACACGGACAACAACGTCCACAGCGCCGATCCGTCGGCGCACAGGTAGCGCTTGTCGATCTCATAGCTGCGGATCTCTCCGGCCAGGATCCGTCGCGCCTGCTCGAGGTCGGCGTCAAGATCGTCAGGGTGGGTGATCGCCTGATAGGTGTGGCCGAGCAGCTGCTCCTCGGCGTATCCGGTCATCTCGCACAGCGCGCGATTGACCCGCAGCCAATGGCCCTCGGGAGCCACCAGCGCCATCCCGATCGGCGCGTTGTCGAACGCGAGCCGGAAGCGCTCCTCGGCCTCCTGCAGCTCGCGCTCAGCCGCCTTGCGCCCGGTGACGTCGCGGATTGCGGCCGAGACGAGCGTCCCGGCGTCCGTCTCCAGCGGGATGAGGCTGATCTCGACCGGGAACTCGGTCCCGTCCCGATGGGCGCCGAACAGCTCCAGGCCACCGCCCATGGGGCGCGCCAGGGCCTCACCCAGGTAGCCGCGCATGTGGTCGCGGTGTCGCCGGCGCAGCCGAGCCGGGATCAGGACCTCGATCCCCTGACCGATCAGCTCGGTCCGGTCGTATCCGAACAGCCTCTCAGCCTGGGCATTGACCAGGACAAGGTGACCCTGAGAGTCGGCGATCACCATCGCGTCCGGCGCCGACTCGAGCAGGGCCCGGAAGCGCCGCTCGGACCCGAGCAGCAGCTGATCCCGGCGCAGCACGCGGGCAGCCAATCTCCGGTAGAGGGCATCGGCCCGATAGCAGAGCCGGCGGGCTATCTCGATCAGCGTCACCATCGGGGGTCCATCTGCCGTCATCGGCAGATCGGGCCTAGGGCTTGACCGGTCGCCGGCGAGGGCCGGAGCCGGTTCGCGCTACGACGGCCGGCCGGCGCGCAGCCCGAAGCCGCGCAGCATCAGGAGCGCCTTCTCGCCCAGGGTTCCGCGCGCGGGCAGCACGCCGAGCTGGGTGGCCGCGTCGTAGAGGTCGAAGAACGCACGGACGCGGAGCAGGCGCTCGTGCTCGAGCTCGCAGTAGAAGACGCAGTGCACCACGACGAACTTGTTGGTGGCCGGCAGGCCCTCGAGCGGCGCCCGGTGGGTACCGAGCAGCTTGGCCGGAGCAGCCACGAAGCGCCCGTCGTCCAACCGCTCGCCCGCTCGCTCGAGGCGGGCGTCGGGGAACGCGGTCCACAGCCGCTCGGCGTGGCGGGCCAGGTCGTCGAACCCCTCCAGCGGCTCGTCGGTGAGCGGGTCCTCGTAGTGCACGATCGGGGGCGATCACGGCCTCGAACGCGCTCGCGTCCTTGCCCGACCAGGCCGCCTCCCAGCGTCGAACAGCTCGTCGACGGTCATTCGGCGTGCGCGGGCTGACCGAACTCGGGCCTGCCCTCCTCCGGAGTCGACGCCTCGGCGTAGCGGCGCCGCGGAATCCGCCCCGCGCCGCGCGCGAGCCGACCGGCCTGGACCGCCAGCCGGATCGCCTCGGCCATCGCCACCGGATCGTGGGCGCGCGAGATCGCGCTCGCGCATAGCACCGCGTCGCAGCCGAGCTCCATCGCGAGCGCGGCGTCCGAAGCGGTGCCGACGCCGGCGTCGAGCACGACCGGCACCCCGGCGCGGTCGACGATGATCGAGATGTTGTACGCGTTGCGGATCCCCATCCCGCTGCCGATCGGCGAGCCCAGCGGCATCACCGCGGCACAGCCCACGTCCTCGAGCCGGCGGGCCAGGACGGGATCGTCGGTCGTATAGGGGAGCACGACGAACCCTTCGTCGACCAGTTCCTCGGCTGCCGCCACGCAGCTCGACGGCATCGGGCAGCAGCGTGCGATCGTCCCCGATCACCTCGAGCTTGATCCAGTCGGTCGCGAACGCCTCGCGGGCCAGGCGGGCGGTGACGACGGCGTCGCGGGCGGTGAAGCAACCGGCGGTGTTCGGCAGCACCTGCACGCCGGAGACGTCGAGCACATCGAGGATCGAGCCGCGCGCATCGGGGTCGAGCCGCCGGAGCGCGACCGTGCACATCTCCGCGCCCGAGACCTCGAGCGCCCGCGCCAGCACCTCATGGCTCTTGAACCCGCCTGTGCCGAGGACCAGCCGCGAGCGGAACTCACGGCCGGCGATCGTCAGGGGCGCGTCCATCCCCTCATCCTCCCTGAATCGCCGCCACGACCTCGACCCGGGCGCCCTCGGACAAGGGCGTGCTCGACCACGTCGTCCGCGGAACCACCTCGCCCTCCAGCGCCACCGCCACCCCGCGGGCGTCCGCGTCGCCCGACAGCAGCGCCACCACATGAGCGACGGTTGCGCCCGACGGAAGCTCGCGGCGCTCGCCGTTGACGGTCACCGTCACGAGCCACCACCGACGGCCGCGGTGGCGAAGCGCGCCGGGTCGAACGGCGCGGCGAGCGGCGGTGGTGACTCGCCGAGCCAGCTCGGCGGCCACCATCTCGGCCGTGACCGGTGTCGAGCAGGATCCCGTTGCGGTGGTGACCGACGGCCCAGTGCAGCCCGGCCAGCGCACCGGTCCCGATCGCCGGCAGGTTGTCCGGCGTTCCCGGGCGCAAGCCGGCGCACAGCTCGTCGATCACCAGCTCGGAGACGCCCGGCACCAGCTCGAGCGCGTCGCGCAGCAATTCGAACACGGCGCCCGCGGTCACGGTGGTGTCGAGCCCGCGCTCCTCCATCGTCGCGCCGATCGCATAGCGGCCGTCCCCCGGGGGGCGATGTATGCGGGCGGCATCCGGATGATCCGGGTCAGCAGGCCGGGCCCGGCCGGATCGTGCAGCCGGAGCACCTGTCCCTTGACCGGACGCAGGGCCACGCGCGAGTCCGGTGGCAGGCCGCCGATCTGTCCCGACCAGATCCCGGCCGCGATGACGACGTGCACGGCGCGCAGCTGCGATCCGTCGAGCAGGCGCACACCGGTGACCCGCTGTGCCTCGACCAGCACGTCCGCGACGGCCGTGCCGTCGCGCAGCTCTCCACCCGCCCGCGCCAGCGCCGCGGCCAGCGCGGCGGTCAGCCTGTCGGGCTCGATCACGTGATCGTCGGGGATGTCCAGAGCGAGGCGCAGCGACGGTGTCAGCGCCGGCTCGAGTCGTCGGGCCTCGCTCGCTCGCAGCCGGCGCACTCGGAGCCCCAGGCCTTCCCGCATGGCCAGCTCGCGCTCGAGGGCCTCGCTCTCGTCGGCGTCACGGGCGACCATCAGCGTCCCACATGGAAGGTAGCCGGGATCCATGCCGCTGGCCTCCGACAGCTCTTCGACAAAGCGCGGGTAGGCCGCCGCGCTGGCCTGGCCGAGCGCGAGCAGCGGCCGCTCACGCGGATCGGCCTCGGTGATCGGGGCCAGCATCCCCGCCGCCACCCGCGAGGTGCCGGAGCCACTCGGTCGCGTTCCAGCAGCACCACGCGCATGCCCCGCTGGGCCGCGCGCCATGCGACCCCGAGACCGATCACACCGCCGCCGATGACGGCGACGTCGAATGATGTGCTGCGGTTCGTCACTTGCCTCCTCCCTGCGCCGGCATTACCCGGGTCAGGTTCAGACGGTCGGCGGACCTCGTATCCGCCCTCTCAGCCCAGTGGTCAGGCTCCCGTACCGCCAATGCTACCGCGGCAGCTCATGCCAGACTTGCGGCGTGGACCACCGCCGCCAGCGCCTGGCCGAGTCACGGCTCTACCTCGTCTGCGACGATCAGCCCGAGGACTTCCTGCGGGCCGCGCTCGCCGGCGGCGTGGATGTGATCCAGCTTCGGTGCAAGGACGCGACTGACGAGCGCATCCTCGCCGCGGCCGCGGACCTTCGCCCGGGCGTGCGCCGACCACGATGCCCTGTTCATCCTCAACGACCGACCTGATCTGGTGGCGCGTGCCGGCGCCGACGGAGTGCACGTCGGGCAGGACGACATCGCCCCGCGGAGAGCACGGGAGCTGGTCGGGCCGGAGCGACTGATCGGCCTCTCGACCCACTCCCCGGCGCAGATCGACGGAGCCGACGACGAGGTCGACTACATCGGTGTCGGCCCGGTGCACGCCACCCCGACCAAGCCGGGCCGGCCGGCGGTCGGCCTGGAGCTGGTCCGGTATGCCGCCGCCCACGCGCGGGTTCCGTACTTCGCGATCGGCGGGATCGCGGCCGAGAACGTAGCCGCCGTCCGTGCCGCCGGCGCGACGCGGGTGGCCGTCGTCCGCGCGCTCACCAGCGCCGAGCGTCCAGAGCCGATGGCGCGAGCGCTGAGGTCGGCGATCGCCTCGCCGGCCGAGCCCAGCGAGGAGACCGTTGGGACAGCGTAGCCGCAAGCGCGGGCGGCGCGAGCCTCCCCCCGCGCCGGTCAAGACCGCGCCGCTGCCGGCGGCCGGCGAGGCGCCGCCACGTCCGAGCCGCTCGGAGGAGCGCAACGCCGCCGTGCGGGCGGCGCTGAAGCCGTTTGCCGACGGCGAGCGACCGTGGTCGATCAAGATCAGCGTGGTGATCGCATTCCTGCTCGGCGCGGTCAACCTCATCCTGTTCGTCGTCGGCACCAAGCCCAGGCTCGGAGGCCAGCAGCCGCATCTGGCCGAGATCCTGATCTTCTGCGGACTGATGCTCGTCTGCGCAGCCGGCATGTGGCGCATGCGCTATTGGGCCGTGCTCGGCTTTCAGACGCTGCTGGCGATCGGCCTGCTGGGCTTCTCGCTGGCCCTGATCAAAGCCTCGAGCCTGCTCGGTGCGGCCATCTGCCTGGCTGTGATCATTCCGGGCGGATGGCTGTTCTACAAGCTTGTGCGCATCCTCGGCCGCCTGCAGTTGCCGGCGCCACCTCGGCAGCGTTAGTCGGCTATCAGCTAGGCTCCGCGCCCGGATGCCTGACTCTGCTTACGACTGCGTGATCATCGGTTCGGGCCCCGGCGGTTACGTGGCCGCGATCCGGGCGGCGCAGCTGGGGATGAAGACCGCGGTGGTCGAGAAGGACCAGGTCGGCGGCCGCTGCCTGAACTACGCCTGCATCCCGGCCAAGGCGGTGCTCCGGGTCGCCGACGTCCTGTCCGAGATCCGCGAGGCGGGCGACTTCGGGATCACCGTGGGCGAGCCGAAGGTCGACTACGACGCCGTCAGCGAGCGACGCCGGAAGGTCATCTCGACGCTCACCGGTGGCGTCTCGGGCCTGTTCAAGAAGAACGCGATCGAAGTGATCGAGGGCGAGGGATCGCTCACCGCGGACGGCAAGGTCAGCGTCGGCGGAGAGACGATCGACGCGAAGGCGATCGTGCTGGCCACCGGGTCGGTGAAGCGGCCGATCCCCGGTACGAGCTTCGGCGGCCGCGTGATCGGCACCGAGGAGGCATGGGCGTTCGAGCGAGCTGCCGCGCACCTTGGCCGTCGTCGGCGCCGGCGCCTCGGGGGCCGAGATCGCTTCGGCCTATGCCCGCCTGGGCGTCGAGGTGCGGCTGTTCGAGGCGCTCGACCGCGTCCTCCCGACCGAGGATGCCGACATCTCCAAGCTGGCCGAGCGTGGGCTCAAGAAGCAGGGCATGACGATCCACACCGGCACCCTGGTGCAGAACGTCAAGTCGGGCGAGACGAGCGTGACCTTCACTTACGGCGAGGAGTCCGGCGAGGCCGACTGGCTGGTGATCGCGGCCGGGCGCGGACCCGACGTGGAAGCGCTCGGACTCGAGGCGGCCGGGGTCAAGCTCGACGAGCAGGGGCTGATCGCCGTCGACGGCGCGATGCGCACGAGTGCGGAGGGATCTACGCGATCGGCGATCTCGTCCAGGGCCCGGCCCTGGCCCACAAGGCCTCCGATGAGGGCGTGATCGCCGTCGAGGACGCGGCCGGCTTGGCCACCCACCCGATCGAGTACATCGACATCCCGCGCGCGACCTTCTGCACGCCCAACGTGGCCAGCTTCGGCCTCACCGAGGCGCAGGCGAAGGAGCAGGGCTACGACGTGTCGGTGGGCAAGGTTCAATACGGCGCCGTCGGCGCCGGCACCGTGTACGGCGACCGCACCGGCATGATCAAGATCGTCGGCGACAAGAAGTACGGCGAGCTTCTCGGCGGCCACATCGTGGGCAGCAAGGCGACCGAGCTGATCCAGGAGCTCGTCAACGCGAAGGCGCTCGAAGGGGGCTACCCCGAGATCGCCCGTACATCCACGGCCATCCCACCCTCTCCGAGGGAGTGATGGAAGCCGCGCGGGCCGCCGACGGGTGGCTGATCCACGGTTGACGTGACCGGCGTGCCGCAACCGGCGCAGCCGATCTTCTTCTACGACCTCGGCAGCCCGGCGTGCTACCTGGCCGCCGAGCGGATCATGGGCGAGCTGCCGATGGCCCCGGAGTGGGAGCCCGTGCTCGGCGCGGTCCTCGGGCCCGTCGAGGGGGCAACCGAGCCCGACCGCGAGGACGGTCGAGCGGCTCGTCCGCGAGCAGCGGCTACAGCCGCTGCGCTGGCCCACTCGGTGGCCACCGGACACGGAGCTCGCGATGCTCACCGCCACCTACGCCAAGCGCGTGGGTCGCGCGGTGGCCTTCTCGCTGGCGGCATTCCGGCAGGCGTTCGCCGGCGGTCGCGACCTCGGCGACCGAGGACACCCTGCTGATCGCCGCCGCTGCCTGCGAGATGCACCCCACCGCGGTGCTCAAGGGGGTCGGCCTGCGATCGGTGCGCCAGGGCCTCGACACGGCGAACGAGCGCGCCCGCAGCGCGGGTGTCGTCTCGCTCCCGGCCATCCAGGTCGGTGATCGGCTGTTCGACGGCGAGGCTGCGGTGAGCGCGGCCGCCGCCGCGCTCGGCGCGGGCGAGCCATGAAGGCCAACCGCTACTTCGAGTTGATCGTCTCGCGATCGAGCCACGAGCCGTCCTTCCTCGGCGACCCCAACCGGCTCGATCGGATCGAGGTGGTCTCGATCGACGACGGCGAGGTCGTCCTGTTCTGGGATCTCCCGGTCAGAGAGGCCAAGGGACTGCTGCGCGAGCTCCGCGCCGACCTCGTCGGCCTCAGCGCCGAGGAGTTCATCCGCACGTGGGACGGCCGTGACGCGAGCGCGCAGGAGCGTGATTAATGCCACCGTTGCCGGCATGACCGATCCACCCGCCACCGCTCCCGATCCCGAGACCGCCGCTCCGGAGTCCACCACCGGCCGGGGCGAGACCCGCATCCAGGAGCCGACCCGCACCGAGCGTACGATCGCCCGGCGCACGGCCGAGGCTCGGGCCACCATCCCCGACACCGAGCTCCGCGCCGAGGTGGACATGTCCGCCTTCGTCACGCTCACCGCGCGCGGCGGCGGCCCGTCCCTCGACGCGGTCCTGGCGCGAGCGTGCGCGCTGGCGCTGCGAGCGGCGCCGCGCGCCAACGGCGCCTACCGCGACGGACGCTACGAGCTGTACTCGCGGGTCAACGTCGGCATCACGGTCGACACTCCGGAGGGCGCTGTGGCGGTGACCTTGTTCGACGCCGACCGCAAGCCCGCGCGGGAGCTCGAGTCCGAGCTCGGCCGGTTGAGCGCCCGGGCCCGGGCCGGCGCGATCACGCCGCCGGAGTCCTCCGGGCGCCACGTTCACGGTCACGAACATCGGCCGCTACGGCGTGGCGGGCGCGACGGCCGTGATCACGCCGCCGCAGGCGGCGGCGCTCGCGGCCGGTGCGGTACGGACGGCGCCCACGGTGCGCGATGGGGTTATCGTGCCCGGACACGCGATGTCGATCACGCTCGCGTGCGACCATCGGATCCTGTTCGGCGAACACGCCGCCCGGTTCCTCGTCCACATCAGAGACCTGCTTGAGGAATCGGAGGCGTTGTGACAGAGACGTTCGAGCACACCGCCCGGCGGATCCGCGGGTCGTCGACGCGACCCAGGCCCACGAATAGGGTCACCTGAGATGCGCCTCGAGCCCGTCGCATACAAGTTCGACACGCTCCGGCGCATCGCCGAGTCGGGCCTGCTCGGGCCGGCGATGCCCGACCGGCTGCTCAAGGCTGGGATCGCGCTGTGGCGCTTCGGGGCCACGCCGGCGGCGGCCTGTGCCGCCTCGGCCGCCCGTTATCCCGAGGCGCGGGCGATCATCGACGAGCGCGGGCAGGTCACGTTCGCCGAGCTGCAGCTGCGGACCAACGCACTCGCCCATGCGCTCTCGGATCACGGCGTCAACGAGGGCGACAACGTCGCCCTGCTGGCCCGCAACCACCGCGGGTTCGTCGAGGCCACGATCGCCTGCTCCAAGCTCGGCGCCAACATGCTCTATCTCAACACCGGGTTCGCCGGTCCCCAGATCGCCGACGTGGTCAAGCGCGAGCAGGCCGCCTGCGTGATCTGCGACGACGAGTTCCTCGGCCTGATCGGCGACGCCGTCGAGGACGGCCGCCGATTCGTGGCCTGGGTGGGCGACGCCGAGGAGCCGCCGGGCGACCCGACGCTGGAGGACCTGATCGCGGCCGGCGATGCCAGTGACGTGGTGGCGCCGGCCGAGCACGCGCGACAGACGATCCTCACCTCGGGGACGACCGGGACGCCGAAGGGCGCCTCGCGCGGCGCCCCGACGGGCCTGGATCCACTCGGAGCGATCCTGTCCAAGATCCCCCTCCGGTCCCGGGGCGTGACCGCAGACGCGGCACCGCTGTTTCACACCTGGGGCTACTCACACCTCCTGCTCGCCCTCGCGCTTTCGAGCACCCTCGTTCTGCGGCGCCGCTTCGATCCGCTGACGACGCTCGAGGACATCGACACCCACAAGGTCGACACGCTCATCGTCGTGCCGGTGATGCTGGCGCGAATGCTCGACCTCGGCCCGGAGGAGATCCGCCGCCACGACCACTCCTCGCTGCGCGTGGTGGCGCTGTCGGGCTCGGCGCTGCCGGCGCCGCTGGCCCGGCACGGCCTGGACGCGTTCGGTGACGTGCTCTACAACCTGTACGGCTCGACCGAGGTCGCCTGGGCGACGATCGCCACGCCCGAGGACCTGCGCGCGGCGCCCGGCACCACCGGCAAGCCGCCGCGCGGGACGGTCGTGAAGCTGTTCGACGAGCACGGCACGGAGGTGGCGCCGCGGGGAGCGGGGCCGCATCTTCGTCGGCAACGAGATGCTGTTCGACGGCTACACGGGCGGGGGCAGCAAGGACATGATCGACGGCCTGATGGCCACCGGCGACGTGGGCTATTTCGACCAGGACGGTCGCATGTTCGTCGAGGGCCGTGACGACGACATGATCGTCTCGGGCGGCGAGAATGTGTTCCCGGCCGAGATCGAGGAGCTGCTGATGAAGCACGAGAGGATCTCCGAGGCGGCCGTGATCGGAGTCCCGGATGAGAAGTTCGGCGCCCGGCTGAAGGCGATCGTGGTGCCGCGCAACGGCGCGAAGCTCAGCGAGGCCGAGGTCAGGGACTACGTCAAGGACAACCTCGCCCGCTACAAGATCCCCCGCGATGTCGAGTTCGTGGACGAGTTGCCGCGCAACACCACGGGCAAGGTGCTCAAGCGGGATCTGGTGGATCGGGAGACCGAGGATTGAGTCCGTGAAGCGCCTGTTCGGACCTCTGTTCATCATCGCCGGGATCCTGCACTTCGTGATCCCGCGCACCTACGAGGCGATCGTGCCCGATTACCTGCCCGCCAAGCGCGAGCTGGTCTACGCCAGCGGTGTGGCCGAGATCGTGGGTGGCGCGGCGGCCCTGGCGCCACGCTCGCGGCGGTGGGCGAGCTGGTTGAACATGGCCACGCTCGTGGCCGTGTTCCCGGCCAACCTGCACATGGCGCTGCACCCCGAGCGCTACCGGCAGATCCCGGGTGGCCGCTCGGCGCTGCTGGCGCGGTTGCCGCTGCAGGCGCTGCTCATCGCCTGGGCCCGGGCCGCGCGCCGGTAAGCGAACGAACCGGCATCTGCCAACGCACCACTGGGGTGGTTGACTTCGCGGGTGCGCCTCGCATTCCCGGCCACCGCCGCCGAATCACTCACCGAGCCCCTCCGAGGGGTGCTCATGTCGACAAATTGACCCGACCCGATGGGTCCTTGGGCAGGTAAGTGCCCGTGAGGCGCTTAGGAGGGCAAAGTCGATTCCGGGGCGCCGGTTTGGCGACATAAGCACCCTTGGAATCCGGTGCATCGGGGGAGCGGAGCGTCAACGGTTGGCGCATGAGCGCCGGCGAGGGAACGGGGACGGTGGCTGACGCGTCGTGCGGCCGAAGGCGCCGCGGCGCTACGCCGGCTCACCCTCGAGCACGCGGATGTCGTGAGACAAGCCCTCGGGCGTGAGCTCATCGGCGGGGAAGCCGACGCGCTCGAGGCCCCGCTTGTCGATCAGCAGCACGAACGTCGAGTGGTCGATCGGGCCCTCCACGGGCTGGATCGCATAGTCGTGCCAGACGGGGCGCAGGGCGCTCTGCGGGCCGCTGACGAACTCGATCCGGCCGGTCATGCGGTGCTTGGCCAAGAAGGCGCGCCGGTTGACCGGGGTGTCCTCGGCCGGGGCGACGCTGACGCCGATCGTCGGCACGGCGCTTCCGTTCGCCGGCAGATCGTTCAACGCGCCCTTGATCTGCTCGACCATGAACGGGCACGTGTCCTTGCACAGCGAATGAATGAACGTCAACACGACGACGTGGCCGCGATAGGACGACAGGCTGACCCGGTGCCCGTACTGATCGGTGAGGGTGAAGTCGGCCGCGCGCAGCCCCGGGGGCATCATCGGGCCGGCGAACTTGGACGGAGCCGCGGGCGCGCCCGACGAATGGCGCGAACCCGTGAACAGCACCACGCCGATCGCCGCCAGCAGCGCCGCCAGCACCGCGAGCAGCGCCCGCTGCAGGTTGGGGCTCGCCGTCATCGGCGCCGATTCTCGCACGACCGCCGCCAGGAGGTCAGCGGATCAGCCCGGCAGGCCCGAACCACCGCTGTATGACCCGGCGGAGACGGGGAGACTCGAGAAGAAGCTCCAGATCGTGCACGCGCCGCAGATCGTCGATGGCGGTCCGGGATCGGGCGGGAGCGCGCCCGGCCACTGGTGGGCGCCGCCCTGGATCCTGATGTGCTCGACCTCGGCGCCATCCGAGCACCCGCCCCAGCGGTACATCGTGGTGCGCGTCGCGATCGCGTGCTTGGCGGCCGAGCGCGAGCACGCGTCACGATGAACCCAGCCGCTCACGTACGGCGGCAGGCCGCTCGCCGAGGCCCGGCCCAGGGTCCCGAAGTACGGGGCGACCTGATCGGCGGTGCCGTGGATCTCGAGGATCGACACCGGGCGGTTGAGTCGGCACGACGGTTCGACGTCGTAGATACCGGACACCGGCGCGATCGCCGCGAGCTCGTTCGAGAGCGCACACCCGAGCAGCGCGACCATGCCGGCGCCGTTGGAGATGCCGGCGGCGTAGATGCGGTGGGGGTCGATGCACATCTGGTGCTGGATCGACGTGATCAGGCCGGCGATGAAGGCGACATCGTCCGGCCGGTTGCGAGCGGCGGCGATGTTCCAGGTCGGGCCGTCGGCGTTCGGATACACGGCGATGAACTTGTGCAGGTCGGCCTGATGGGAGAAGCCGCTGTAGCGCTCCATGGCGCCGCCGTTGCCTCCGGCTCCGTGCAGCGCAAACAGCAGCGGCACCCGCCGGCCCCGGCCGATCCCGGACGGGACGTGCACGAGCACATAGCGCGGCGCGCCGTCGAACACGACGTGCGACGCGTGGCCGCCGGGCACCGGCGCCGTGCCGCAGTTGCCGAGGGCCTCGGCGGCCGGGGCCGTTCCGAGCGCGGCCACCAGGGCGAGCAGCAGCAGCACCGTCAGGGACGGCCACAGGCGCCGGGGATGACCCCCCGGCACGGATCTCATCTGTGCTCGGCTCATTCGCCTCATCGGGCGGTGGCTTCCCACCCACCGTCGATCGCCGGCGACCCTGCTGGCCGCCCGGCGTCAGAATGGAAGCATAAGATAGAGCTTAGATGCGCCGGTCAGCCCGGCGGCCGCGCTGACATCGATGCCGTTGCTGCGAATCCACCTCGCCGCCGGGCCGCACGAGGCCCAGTGCGCGTGCTGCGGCGAGCAGGTGAACGTGCCCACGAGCGCGTATCTGACCTGTCCCGCCCGGACCGCGGTCTGGAGCTGGGCGAGGCTCCTGACCTGTCGCCCGTGGAAGCTCGTGAGCGGGAAGATCGGTCGCTGGTCCTGGATGATCATCGGCGCCAGCGCCAGCGGCTCATCGACGGCGAGCTCGTAATGGACGCCGCCGGTCCGCGGCTGCAGGTAGCGCGACAGGGCCGCCTGGGTGGCGTAGGGATGGGTCGCGAGGCCGAGCGAGTCGTTGTTGTGGCCGCCGACGAGCTTCAGCGACTCGTGGACCGGGAACAACACGCTGGCGGCGACGATCAGCGACAGCGTGATCCACTGGGCGACCGCGCCCAGCCGGCCGCCCGAGGTCGAGATCAGCGCCGCTCCGACGGCGGCGATCGTGATCGCCACGGCGCCCCAGGCGATCGAGACCGGCCGCAGGTTGAACGTATACGCACAGACCAGGGCGAGGGCGACGGCGATGGCCACGACGGCGGGTCCGCGCGCCTCGCGGCGCCACGGAGCGAGCCCGGCGAGTGACGCGGCGCCGAAACCGATGGCGGCGGCGACCGCGGGCGCCAACGCCTCCAGGTAGCGCGTGTGGAGCGTGCCGACGTGACTGAACAGTGCCGTGGTGATGACAATCCAGACGATCAGGCTGACCGCCAGGGCCCGGGCCATCAGGTTCGGGTCGGCGCCGTGCCGGAGGCGGCGCACGAGCGCGAGCAGCAGCGCCACGCCCCCGATCGCCAGGGCGGCGATCAGCACGCAGCCGAACAGCACGTCGAATTTCCATCGGGAGGGCTCGAACAGCCGCAGCGCCCCGGGACCGCCGGGGAGCGCCCTCGCCGACGCGTTCGAGACACGGCCGAAGCCGTTGAACACGAACATCACGTTCCAGACCGACCCGTCGGTCGATCCGACGGGCCACGGATGTGGTCCCGGTGAGAGCGAGACCGCGATCGCCCATGACAGTCCGACCACGACGAGAGAGGCGCCGGCGATCGCGACGTCGGCGAGCTTGCGGCGCCACGACACCCGCGAGCCGAACGCGTACAGCGCGAGCAGCGCCGGCGCCGCCACCAGCGCCTCGAACAGCTTGACGTTGAAGGCGAGCCCAAGCGACGCGCCGGCGAGCAGGACCCAGCGGTGGCGACCGGTCTGACAGGCCCGGATCGTCAGCCACAGGGCGCCGATCACGAGCAGCATCATCACGGAGTCCATCGTGTCGCTGCGCGAGGTCAGCACCGACTCCGGCATCACGGCCAGGACGGTCGCCGCGGCGAGCCCCGCCGGGCGCCCGAGGATCCGGCGCACCGCGTCGTACAGAAGCGGCACCGCCAGCGTCCCCCCGAGTGCCTCTGGGAGCTTCAGGGCAGACTGATTCCAGCCGAACAGCTTCACGCTCAGGACCTGCAGCCAGAGGTCCAGAGGCGGCTTGTCGACCGCGAGGATGCCGCCGGGGTCGAAAGCGCCGAAGAAGAAGTTGTGCCACGACATCGACATGCTCCGCACGGCGGCGTCGTAGAACCAGTTGGCATTGACGTCGTCGACCTCCGCGAAGCGGAGCGCGGCTGCGACCGCGGTGATGATGCAGACGGCCCAGGGCACCGACCGCGCGACCCGTGCCGGCCCAGCGACGACCCGCGCGACGCGCGGAGCGGCCACGGATCCGAATGCGAGTGGCGCCGACTCGTCGAGACCCGTCATCTCAACTGTGCCGGTCGCCTTGCCGGCCACCCGGGATTCACCGAGCATTGACTCCAATGTTGCCAGAGGATGGGCTTCCGGTGACAGCCACAACCGGACCCTAATCGACCCGACTGCGGGGCTCCTAAAGTCCTGGACATGACCCGACCGCGCCACGCCGGCCGCACCGAGGCCGGTGCGCTGGGGCGTTCCTTCGAGCTCGCGGAGCGCCTGCGCCCGATGATCCGGAGCGAGCGGACCCTGGAGGCGATCGCGGCGATCCCGCGGGAGTGGTTCGTCCCCGCCCGCCAGCGCTCCCGCGCGTATGAGAACGTCGCCCTTCCGATCGCCTGCGGCCAGACCATCTCGCAGCCGCTGGTCGTGGCGCGAATGCTCGACCTGCTCGACCTCAGGCCGGGTGACCGCGTGCTCGACGTCGGCACGGGGTCCGGATACCACGCGGCGCTGCTGGCCAGGCTCGGCGGTCACGTGTGGACGATCGAGCGCCACGGCGAGCTGACCGAGATCGCCCGGCGCACGCTGTCCGAGCACGGGTTCGACAACGTGACCTGCATCGCCGGGGACGGCTGCCTGGGCCTTCCCGACGCGGCTCCGTTCGACGCCGTCAACGTCGCGGCCGCGGGCGTCCTGTTGCCCGAGGCACTCGAGGACCAGCTCGGCCCGGGCGGGCGGTTGGTCGCTCCGGTGGGCGGCGACTACCAGTACCTCACGCTGGTCACGCGCACAGCAGGCGGCCTGACACGCGTGACTCTCGACCCGGTCCGGTTCGTGCCCCTGGTACAGGACGCGGGGTAGCGTCCGCGTCAGGATCTCGCGGCCGACGGACCCGGCCCGGTCAGTCGCGCCCGCATCACCTCGATCGCCACCGGGCTCTCGTCGATCAGCACATAGCGGCGGCCGAGGCCGCGACAGACGGCACCGAGCGTGCCCGACCCGGCGAACGGATCGAGGCACCAGCCGCCCGCGCGCGAGGAGGCGGCGACGATCCGGCGCAGCACGCCCTCGGGCTTCTGCGTCGGGTAGCCGGTCTTCTCGCGGCCGTTTGTCGGAACGATGGTGTGGAACCAGACGTCGGTGGGCCGCTTGCCGCGCGCGGCCTTCTCCGGCGTCACCAACCCCGGCGCCATGTAGGGCTCACGCTCGACGGCGTCGGCGTCGAAGTGGTGAGCACCCGGCGTCCGCGCGTAGACGAGGATCGTGTCGTGCTTGGCCGGCCAACGACGGCGAGGCTTGGCCCCGTAGTCGTAGGCCCAGATGATCTCGTTCAGAAACGCGTCCCGTCCGAAGATCTCGTCCAGGAGGAGCTTGCAGTAGTGCGCCTCGCGGTAGTCGATGTGGAAGTACAGCGCCCCGTGTGAGGCGAGCAGCGCCCGGGCCAGGGTCAGGCGCGGCTCCAGGAAGCCGAGGTAATCGCCGAAGGCATCGTCGTAGCTGAGCGTCTGCAGCAGACGCGAGCGGTAGCGCCGGCCGCCGAATCCGGTGCGATCACCGTCTTCGTCGCCGGTCACCGCCAGCGTCGCCCGCGCCCGCGCCCGTCCGGTGTTGAACGGAGGGTCCATATAGACGAGATCGAAACGTGACCGCGGGGAGCTCCGCCAGCACGGTCAGGCAGTCGCCGGCGACGATCAGGTCGTCGTCGAGCAGGATCGGGTCAGCGGCGGGGTGTATGCGCACCGTTGAGCAAGCTACCGCCGGACTCGGCCGAGTCGGCCGGACCGATACCCTGGTGAGACCGTGCTTGCTGATCGTTACGCGACATTTCGCGGCTCACCGCTCGCCGGCCGCGTCACCCGATACACGATCGGATCGGTGGTTGCGGCCGCAGTCAGCGCGATCGTGTTCGCGGTGCTGTACGTGCTCGGCGCCGGCACGACCACCTGCACGGTGACGGCGTTCCTCGCCGGCGCCATTCCCAACTGGTTCCTCAACCGTCGCTGGGCCTGGCGCCGGAGCGGGCGGCTGGCCATCGGGCGTGAGGTTGTGGGCTACGTGGCCACCTCGATCGTGGCCCTCGTGCTGGCCTCGGCGGCGACCGCGTGGACCAAGTCGCAGGTGCAGAGCATTCCCGCCGGCCATGGGATTCGCGTGGCGATCGTGACCGCCTCGTACCTGGCCGTGTTCGTGCTGCTGTTCTTCGCGAAGTTCGCGGTCTACGAGTTCTGGGTCTTCTCGGAGCGCAGCCGCGTGCGCACCGCCCTGCGGTCGCGCGTCCAGGTCCTGAGGACGGCCCGCGCGAACCGCACCCCGTAGCCGAAGTTCCCGCCCTTCTTGGTGGTGGTGGCATGGGCGCCGCGGTCGCGCATCGTGGTCGGCACCTCGGCGAGTCGATAGCCGGCCAGCGCGGCGCTGATCATCAGCTCGGACGCCTGATACTGCGGCTGCTCGAGCGTCACGGCCGCCGTCACCTCGGAGCGCATCGCCCGCAGGCCGCATGCGGGGTCGGTGATCCGCTGGCCGATCAGAAGGCTGATCAGCGCGGCGAACACGCGCACGCCCGCATGCCGGACCGAGTCGGTCGTCAATTCGGTGCCGAGGCGACGGGATCCGGTGACCCAGTCGGCCTCGCCGTCGACGATCGGTCTCACGACCCGCGCGAGCTCCGTCGGCTCGTACTGGCCGTCGCCGTCGAGCGTGGCGATCACGGCCGCGCCGCGCGCACGGGCCAGCCAGTAGCCGAGCCGCAGCGCCGCGCCCTGGCCGCGATTGGTGGGGACGTCGCACACGAGTGCGCCCGCCGCGGCGGCCTCGGACGCAGTGGCGTCCGTGGCTCCGTCGACCACGACGATCACCTCGGTGAGCAGGCCGGCCGCCTCCGGCGGGACCTCGGTCACGACCGCCGCCACCGTCGGCTCCTCGTTGAAGGCCGGGACGACGACGGCCAGCGGCGCGCCTTCACCCGGCGGGTGCGACCGTAGGAACGCCGCCACCGCACCGCGCTCCTCGGGAGCCAGGCCGGCGAGCTCGTGCTCGAGCACGAACGGGCGGACCGGCGCGATGCTCACGCGAGACCTCCCGTAGTCGCTCCGGCCGGCGGCGCCGTCGCGGCGCCCGTGCCCGACCACTCCTCCCACACGCCGGCCAGTCCCTCGGCCAGGCTGTGGCGGGGAGCCCAGCCGCGGCTCATCGCGACGCTGTTCTCGACCACGACGGCGGGCATCTCGCCCGGCCGCGCCGGCCCGTGGCGAACGTCGAGCTCCGCGCCGGTGACCTCGCGCACGGCGTCGATGACCTCGAGCACGGAGAGCGAGCTGCCGCTCCCGATCACGACCGGCCCGTGCCAGTCCTCGCCGTCAAGCGCGAGCCGGGCCGCGGCGACGACGTCGGCGACGTGGACGTAGTCGCGGACCTGGCGACCGTCGCCGTAGATCTCGAACGTCGAGGAGGTGAGGATCGCCCGCATCAGGCGAGCGACGATGCTGTCCTTGAGCGCCATCCCCGGCCCGTACACGTTGGTCAGCCTCAGGCAGGCGCAGCGCAGTCCGTAGGAGGATGTGTAGGCGGACATCAGCATCTCGCCCGCGGCCTTCGTGGCGCCATACGGCGTCAGCGGCCGGGGCACGGAGGCCTCGGTGATGGCGGGGCCGTCCATCGGTCCGGCGACGGCGTTGGTCGACGCGAACACGAGCGAGCGCACGCCGGCCGTGCGGGCCGCCTCCAGCAGCCCGGCGGTGGCTGCGACGTTGGTCCGGTACGTGAGCCGCGGGTGCTCGACCGAGCGGAGCACCGAGGTCACGGCCGCGAGGTGGACGATGGCCGAGATCCCGCCGGCGAGTGACGCCTCCACAATGTCGGGCTCGGCCAGGTCGCCGAGCACGATCTCGACGTCAGGGTCCGGGTGCGGCTCGAGGTCGATCACGCGCACCGGCACGCCGGCCGCGCGCAGCGAAGCGACGACGTTGCGCCCGATGAAGCCCGACCCTCCGGTGACGAGGACCTTTTCGGCCTCTCCCCTACCGTGAGCCGCTGGGCTCACTTGTTCGGGCAGTTCGTTGGATGTCTCGCGCCAGCGAACGGTTGGCAGGATCGCGGTCTGATCGACACGGTCCTGGTGGCGCTCGACGACCGCGAACAGGTGGTCGATCAGCGTGTCGCTGAGCAGCGTCGGCACCAGGCCGAGATCCACCAGCGCCGTGTGCTTGGCGTTGTAGTAGTGGTCGTAGGCCTCGACCCGCGGGTTGTCGATCTCCTCGATCGTGCACGTGCCGGGATAGTCGGCGGCGACGGTGTCGGCGATCTGGCGGACGGACATCTGCTCCGTGAACTGGTTGAAGACGCGGAACTCGCCCGGGGCGGCCGGGTTCTCGGCGCTGATCCGGATGCACTCGACCGTATCGACGAGGTTGATCAGCCCGCGCGTCTGGCTGCCGTTGCCATAGACAGTGAGCGGGTGGCCGAGCACCGCCTGGATGACCATCCGGTTGAGCACGGTGCCGAACACGCCGTCGTAGTCGAAGCGCGTCGAGAGCCGGGGATCGAGCGTGGTCGTCTCGGTGTCGACGCCGTATACGACGCCCTGGTTGAGGTCGGTCGCCCGCAGCCCCCAGATGCGACAGGCGAACTCGATGTTGTGGCTGTCGTGCACCTTCGAGAGGTGGTAGAAGGAGCCGGGACGCTTCGGGTACATGACTCGATCGGTGCGCCCGTTGTGCTCGATCTCGATCCATCCCTCCTCGATGTCGATGTTCGGCGTTCCGTACTCGCCCATCGTCCCGAGCTTGACGAGGTGGATGTCACGATCGATGTCGGCGATCGCGTACAGCAGGTTGAGGTTGCCGACCACGTTGTTGGTCTGCGTGTAGACCGCGTGGGCCTGATCGATCATGGAGTACGGCGCCGAGCGCTGTTGTCCGAAGTGGACAATCGTCTCCGGGCGGAAGTCGCTCACCATCGCGTGCACGAACGCGGCATCGCAGAGATCGCCCACGTATGACTTGAGCGTCCGGCCGGCTGATTCCGCCCAGGTCGCGACGCGCTCGTCGAGCGTGGCGATCGGAACCAGGCTCTCGACGCCCAGCTCCTCGTCGTAGCTGCGACGGGCAAAGTTGTCCGACACGGCCACGTCATGGCCGGCTGCCGAGAGATGGATCGCGGTTGGCCAGCCCAGGTAGCCGTCTCCGCCTAATACGAGAATGCGCATGTGTCTTGCCTACCACCCGCTCGCTTTACAGGGACGAAATGGCTCCTCGGCCGAGAAGGTGGCCCGGCGACCGGCCAAGATCCGATGTTCGTCACCTGACGAACATCGATTGACAATAACCGAAGAACGCCGCGAACGAGCCCTGCTGCATAAGGAGTTACAAAGAAATCGTGACTGCGGGCCGTGCTGGTACCGTCGAGTACTCCATGTCGGAGCAGACGATCGAGCGTCGTGGGCCTGCTTGTACGTGGCGCCCGGGACCGCATCCATTTCAGCGTAGATGCCCGATCCGAAAGGGTCGTAGTCGCCTTCTGCCCCACGCCCCGTGAGCTCAGTGCGCCCGCAGCGCACCAGGCTCGCCCTCCTCGGCTCGGCCGTGGTGCTGGTGATCGCGGTCGTGGTGGCGGTGTCGCGCGGTGGCCCACCGGCGCCGCTTCCCCTCCCCGGCCCCGGGCGTCCGGCCGCACCCGAGGACCCGTTCGCCTACCGGCCCGGCAGCGACTCGGCCCTGGCCGCCCGCGCCGCCTCGGGCGAGGCCCAGGTGCTGTTCAGCAAGAGCCCGGGCGGGGCGCCGGCGACGGCCGCCCGGGTGGCCGCGCTGCGCCCGCTGATCAACGCGGCCACCGCGGGCACCGCAATCGATCCGGCGACGCTCGAGGGACTGGTGTTCGTCGAGAGCGCCGGCCGCACCGACGCGCTGGCCGGCAGCGATCCGTCCTCGGCGGCCGGCCTGACCCAGATCCTCGCCGAGACCGGACAGTCGCTGCTGGGCATGCACATCGACCTGGCGCGGAGCCGGGCGCTGACCGCCGCGATCGGCCGGGCGGCCGGCCTCGGGAACGAAGGTGTCCTCGCCCGCTTGGAGCGCGAGCGGGCGAAGGTCGATGATCGCTTCGATCCCCGCAGGGCGCTGGCCGCGACGGTCCGCTACCTGGAGCTGTCCGGCCGCCGGTTCGGACGCCCTGATCTCGCCGTCGTCTCCTACCACATGGGCATCGGCAACCTCGCCAACGTCCTCACGGCCTATGACGGCGGGCGGCCCGTGCCGTACGCGCAGCTGTACTTCGACTCGACCCCGGATCGCCACCGTGGCGCCTTCACCTTGTTGAGCGGCTTCGGCGACGACTCCGCGCTCTATTACTGGCGGGTGCTCGGCGCGACCAACGTGATGCGGCTGTACCGCGCCGATCGCCGTGCGCTGAGCCGCCTGTCCGGCCTCGAGACCGCCCATGACTCGGCGGAGGAGGTGCTCCACCCGCCCGACCGGACGCCGTCGTTCGCCGACCCCGACGCGCTGCGGGCGGCGTACCGGAGCCGGGCGGTGGTGCCGCTCCCGTCCAACGCCGCGGCGCTCGGGCTCGCCTATGACCCCGGCCTCGGCTCCTCGGCCGGGGCAGTGGGGGAGCCGCGAGCGCTCTACCGTGGTCTGCGCCCCGCCGCGATCGACCTGCTGATCGAGCTCGCCGCGCGCGTGAAGGCGTTGTCGGGCGGCGCAGCGCCGCTGACGGTGGCCGGCGCCGTGCAGGACCGGCGTTACCAGAGCCAGTCCGGCGTGGCCGACCCCGAGGCATACGACGGCTACTCCGTCGATACCACCGGATACGCGTTCGAGATCCGGCGCCGCTACCTCGACAGAGCCCAGGCCGTCGCCCTGCAGGCGATGCTCGATCGCCTGCAGGCGCTGAATCTCATCGCCTGGGTCCGGGAGCCGGACGTGATCCACGTCACCGTGGCCGGCGACGCCGCCCAGGTGATCGCCCGGGGCGTGTGACGCGGGCCGGCGCGGCACCGGCCCTGCCGCCCGGGAGCGCGGCAGAATAGGGTCGTGTCGGCATCCGGCGTCGCCGGTGCCCGAAGACCGGCTCCACCGATACGAAAGGCGCGCCATGACCGATGCCGTCCGCACCCCCGACCAGCTGCTCGAGGGGCTTCCGGACTTTCCGTTCGCGTCGCGCTATCGCGAGCTCGATGGTCTCCGGCTCGCTCATCTCGACGAGGGCGAGGGACGCCCGGTCGTCTTCGTCCACGGCGAGCCCACCTGGTCGTTCCTGTGGCGCAACGTGATTCCGCCGGTTCGCGACGCTGGGCACCGCTGCATCGCGCCCGACCTGGCCGGCTTCGGCCGCTCGGACAAGCCGATGGACATCGACTGGTACAGCTACGACAGGCACACCGACCTGACCGCGGCGCTGCTCGAGGAACTGGACCTGACCGACGCCACCATCGTGGTCCACGACTGGGGCGGCCCGATCGGCCTGCGGCTGGCGGTCGAGCACCCGGAGCGGATCGCCCGGATCGTGGTCATGGACACCGGGCTGTTCACGGGACACCAGCCGATGACCGATGCGTGGATCGCGTTCCGCGATTTCGTCGCCAGGACCGAGGACCTTCCGGTGGGCTTCCTGGTGCGTGGTGCCTGCAAGCGTGATCCCGGCGACGCGGTGATCGCCGCCTACGACGCTCCGTTCCCGAGCCCGGCCGCCAAGGCCGGCGCGCGCTCGTTTCCGCTGATGCTCCCGACGACGCCCGAGATGCCGGGAGCCATGGCGGGGCAGCGGGTGCTCGACGCGCTGCGCACGGACACGCGGCCGAAGCTGATGCTGTGGGCGGACTCGGATCCCGTGCTGCCCCTCGGCACCGGCCGGCGGTTCGCCGCCGCGCTCGGCGCGGAGCTCGACCATGTGATCGCCGACGCCGGCCACTTCCTACAGGAGGATGCCGGCGCCGACATCGGCCGGCTGATCGCCGACTGGCTGAGCGCGGACGGCTAGTCAGTATGGACGCATGAGGCTGGTCTCGTGCGTCGCATCTTTCGCGGGTTGAGAATGCGGATGTTGAGGGCCCGCAGGGCCAGAGCCGCATACGACCGTGGAGGACCAGCGATGTCTGACGTTACCCGTGCTTGCATCCGGGTGACGTTCGTCGGTGGATCTCGTTCGATGTGCACAAGTTCTCGATCGTTGCCGCCATGCTGCCGCCGGACGGCGGCAAGGCGGAGGTCTGCGGATCGAGACGACGAGAAGGCGATCCGTCGCTTCATCGATATCTCGGCGGCCCGGACGGCCTGTCCGTCTGCTATGAGGCGGGCCCGGCGGGTTCGCGCTGTGGCGACTGCTCACGAATCGGCGTGGCTGCGATGTTGTCGCGCCGTCGCTGATGCCGATACGCGCGGCGATCGCGTGAAGACTGATCGCCGCGACGCGAAGAAGCTCGTTGACTCGATCGCGCTGGCTGTTGCGCTTCGTGATGCGCCAACGTCGAGATTGAGGGCCTGCGTGATCTGCTGCGTGCCGCGATGATCTGCGCTGCGCTCGGCTCGCGGCGCGCACCGTGTGCTCAAGCGCTGCTGCGTCATGGACGGATCTTCCGTGACGGCAAGACGGCCTGGACGAACGCACCGCCGCTGGCTCGCCCCAGCGACTCGACGACCGCTCGCGCAGAGCGCTCGAGCAGCTGCTGATCCATCTCGACGGCATCGACGCAGCTCGATCGCTCGACGCCAAGCTCGCGGAGATCGCGCGGCGAGCGCTGGGCAGCCAGGTCGAGATCCTGACGCGCTTCGCGGATCGCACTCACCGCGCTCGGCTGATCGCCGAGATCGGCGACTTCGCCGCTTACATCTGCGCGACTCGCGTCTGGCTCGGCTCACCCGAGCGAGTACTCCTCCGGCGACAGCAGCACCGGGCACATCACCGCGGCAACCACGCCCGCCGCTGCTCTCGAGGCCGCCTGGCACTACCGCCACCCCGCGACCCCAGAACGGCCCCCGACGCGCGCCTGGACGCCCGTCCCGCACACCGACCGCACCTCACCGGCCGACCGCGACCGCTCGCGCGAGCTCGCGCTGTGGCCGCGATGAAAGACCGCGCACACGAGGAAGCTCAGGAGGCACGTACTGCGGAGCGCTGTGGTGGGCCGGCGGCGCGGTGCGACGGGAGGATCTCGTGTGTCTATGCGATTCGATCGCGACGTAGTACGAGGCAGTCACGAGACATGTTGGTCGACGGATTCAGAGTGAAGTCGTGTTGGTCGACGCGGGAACGAAATGAAAAAGATAGGAGTTAGACCCTATGGCGTGGGCCGCCCGTTGCACGGGTTGCCTGCCGGGCTGATTGGCCGGACGCTCCTCGCGGGGGTTTGTCTGGCTGGAGTAATGGGCTCCGGCTGACCCCAAGACTTGATTGAGGAGGTCCGGCCATGCCCGGAACGATGACGTTTGTCGGGATGGATGTCCACGCCCGGTCGATTCATGCCGCGGCGATCGATGTGATGAGCGGCGAGCTGAGCAGGGTGCGTTTCACCGGCGGTCAGCTGGACACGCCGATCGCGTGGCTGCAGTCGCTGCGTGGACCGGTATGGGCGTGCTATGAGGCCGGCCCGACCGGGTTCGGCTTGTATCGGGCGGCGGTCGCAGCGGGTGTCCGGATGGATGTGATCGCCCCGGGGAAGACGCCACGCGGGCGCTCTGACCGGGTCAAGACCGATCGCAAGGACGCCGAGCTGCTCGCCCGGTGTCTGATCGCCGGGTCGCTGACCGCGATCCCCGTTCCGTCGGTGGCGGTCGAGGCCGCCAGAGAGCTGGTCCGTGCGCACGACATGTGCCGTCGCGATTTGATGAACGCGCGTCACCGAGTGTCGAAGATGCTGTTGCGCCACGGACGGGTGTACCCGAAGCCGTCCTCGACCTGGAGCCGCGATCATCGCCTCTGGCTCTCCCGTCAGCAGTTCCCCGACCCGATCAGCGAGCTGACCTACGCTGATCTGCTCGCCGCGGTCGACGGGCTGACCGCTCGCAAGCAGGCGCTCGCCGAGCGGATCTCGCGGCTGGCGACCGACGAGCAGTGGTGGCCGACCGTCGCCCGGCTGCGGTGCTTCCGCGGCGTCGACACGCTGACCGCACTGACGATCCATCTCGAGCTCGGCGCTGACTGGGAGCGGTTCGAGAAGCCGCACCGTCTCGGGTCGTGGCTGGGGCTGACCCCGTCACGGTCGCAGTCCGGCGAGTCCGACCGTCAGGGAGCGATCACGAAGACCGGCTCGACACTCGCCAGACGATTGCTGGTCGAGTCCGCGTGGCAATACGCCCGCGAACCGCGGATCGGCGCGACGCTCGCCAACCGCCAACAGGGACAGCCCGATCACATCCTGCAGATCTCCAACCGAGCCCAGCAACGGATCCACCGCGTCTACACCCGGATGCGCTCCCGCGGCAAGCCGCACAACGTGACCGTCGTCGCATGCGCCCGCGAGCTCGCCTGCTTCCTCTGGGCCGCCGCGACCGCACCCTAACCCTTCCTCACAGCCACCCGTTCGGGAGGCCGGGGCGCCGGGCCGCGACGCGGCCGGCACGCGCGAACCTACTATGAGCAGCCCCTCACCGGGCCACGCTCGCTCCTAGACCAGCGCACGCCGGCAGCAGGAACAAGGCCCTGGGGTACACAAAATCCCCGCATCATCAGACTGGCAACGCCGACAACGTGCCCGACGCCCCGCCCTCCTGAACAACCAACGCCACGTCCACCGACCCTGTCAGCGGACGCGATCACCTGCGGCCACTTGACAAAACGAGCGCCATATCA
>CAVOWC010000005.1:0-450643 GCA_963700025.1 uncultured Solirubrobacteraceae bacterium
CCTCGGTGAACGTCTGCTCGAACGCTTCGTCTCGGATCATGCTTCGTCGGCGATGTAGTTGCTCTCGATCGGCCCGAAGGCATGCGAGGTCGTACTCCCAGTGCTCACCGTTCGCGCCTGCCGGCTGCGAAGCCGAGCTGCGGGTACAGGTCGGCGACGAGCGCGTTGCGCGGGCCCGGGAACGTACACGCCGCGCAGGCGCTGGAAGCCGCTCGCGCTCGCCGCGCGGCCGAGGTGGGCGAGCAGGTGCACCTCGGCGGTGCGGCCGATCACCCGGCAGCTCAGCAGCAGCGTGTCGATCAGGCGCCGTCTCGGGATCGTCCCCGCTGGGGACGCACGAAGCCGAGCCCGATCAGCCCGTGGCTGGCGAAGCGGTCCTCGAGCTCGAGCGTCATGCAGATCGCCGCCGTCGCTCGCCGGCCAGGCGCTCGATCTCCTCCCGCGTATGGCGCCGCAGGGTGAGGTTGAACTGGTTCGTCTTCTGGGTGAGCTGGGCGGCGCGGTCGAGGGTGGAGGCGTCGAGATCGCCGACCCGCGCCCGCATCTCGCAGCGAGCGCCAGAAGTCCTCGAGCGACGCCGCTCCGGCTTGCAGCTCGCGCCGCCTGGGCGCGCGCCGCGTAGGAGCGCTGGCGCTCGAGGTCGTCGCGGGACAGCGAGGAGAGCTCGAAGCGCACGGTCGCCGCGAGCGTGCGCACGCACTCCGAGGGCGGCACGTCGAGGGCGATCACCGTACACCTCGCGGCAGCGCCGCGGCCACCTCCGCGCACTCGGCCGGGTTGTCGTCGGCGAACACGATCGCGTCGAGGCCGAGGCCGAGCGTCCGGGCGATCTCGGCGAGCTGCTCGGACTTGCGGCCGCCAGTCGGCGACGAAGGCCGCGAAGTCGGAGAGCCCAGCCGCATCGCGGGGTTGCGCTCGAACGGCTCGCGCGCCGCCTCGAGGTCGTTCTTGGACGCGACCGCGAGGATCATGCCGCGCCGCCGAGCGCCAGCAGGTACTCCTGAAACGCGGCGTAGGCCTCGCCGTCGGGGCCGTCGCCGATGGCGATGCCCGTCCGGGCCCTCCTCGCCGACGACCCCGCCCCACAGCGTGTTGTCGAGGTCGACGACGAGGCAACGCGCGGCGAGCCCGAGGTCGGCGGCCAGCACGGCCGCCGTCTCGCGCGCCAGCACCGGCAGCGCCTCGTGCGCCGTACGGCTGGCGGGCGGCGTACCACAGGCGAGGATCGGTCCAGCGCGCGCTTGCCGATCCGCGGCGGCGAGCCGCTCGCAGTCGACGAGCAGCACGTCGGCCCCGGCCGCCTCGGCGAGCCGGCGGTTGCAGCTCGCGCACGAGCGAGACCCGGCTGCCCGGCAGGCGCATCGACAGGTGTCCGAGCGGCGTCTCGTCGGGGACCACGAACCCGTGCTGGAGCGACGCGGGCGCCGAGGTCGCCGCGGATCAGCGTCCCACAGCGCCCGCCAGCGCGACACCGCCTCGCCGAGATCGCGCCTCCGGATCCTCGGCCGAGCTCGGGAAAGCCGAGGTCGGCGGTCGTCGGCGCGATCAGCACGTGCGTCGGCGCGAAGCGGGCGAGCGCGGTGTCGGCGCCGAGCAGCTCCTGCTCGAGCTGCCCGTACGGGGCCAGCATACAGCTCGGCCTCGATCCGCAGCGCCAGGCAGGCGAGCCGCAGGTGCTCGCGCAGCTCCGCCGCCTCGTAGGTGCACAGCACGCGCGAGCGCGGGCGTCTCGCGTGCCGGTCGGCGTCCAGTCCCGGCCGCGCGCCGGCGCGCAGGACATTGCGCGCCACGCTCCAGGCGGCCGGCGCCTCGCCGCTCAGCAGCTGCCGGCGTACGAGCGCCCACGCCTCGTCGAAGCGCCCCTCGGAGACCAGCGTTCTGATCGGCGCCCCGCGTGGCGTCAGCTCGCGCATTGACCGCTCATCAGCCCCGAGTTATACCGGGCGGGGCAGCGCGGGCATCGTTCTGCCGCACGGGTGTCCGGCGCGATTCACGAACAGCGCCCGCCAGCTAGCATCGTGCTGTGGGCGATTTGGAGCAGGAGGCTTCCGAGGCGCCGGGGGGGTTGTCCGCCGGGGCATCGGCGGGCGCGTCGGCCGGACGACGGACGCGGCTGCAGTCAGCCATCGCGAATATCTGGACGGACATCCTCGGCATCGACCAGGTCGACGGCGACGCCGATTTCTTCGAGCTCGGCGGCGACTCGCTCGCCGCGGTGCGGATGCTCGCGGCCGTCGACGACCTCCTGCTCACCCAGGTCAGCTTCGTCGACTTCCTCGACGGACCGACCGTCGACGCGCTCGCCGGCGCGGTGCTCGACGCGCGCGAGGCGCCGCGCGGCCGCGGACCCGGCCGCCCGACCCGCGGTCGACGAGCCCAGGCCCGGAACCGGCCGGCGGTGGGGCTGCGCATCCCCCGGCCTCCTTCGCGCAGGAGCGGCTGTGGTTCCTCGAGCAGCTCGAGCGGCGCCACCGATGCCTACAACATGCCGATCGGCGCCCGGCTGCGGCGGGCCGCTCGACGCCGACGCCCTCGAGCGCGCCCTGCGGAGATCGTGCGCCGCCACGCCGCGCTGCGCACGACCTTCGCCGCCGAGGACGGGCGTGCCGTACAGGTCGTCGCCGACGACGGCACAGTCGTGCTCGACCGGGTGCGACCTGCGCGGCGAGCCTGACCCCGAGGCCGAGGCGCAGCGGCTGGTCGACGCGCTCGCCGGCACCGCGCTCGATCTCGACCAGGGCCCGCTCGTGCGCGCGCTCTGCTGGCGCGCATCGGCGACGAGGACCACGTGCTCGAGCTCGTCTTCCACCACATCATCTGCGACGGCTGGTCGCACGTCGTCGTGCTGCGGGAGCTCGGCGCCGCTGTACGAGGCCTATGCGCGCGGCGAGCAGCCGAGCATCGCCGACCCCGCGGATCCAGTACCCGGACTTCGCCGTCGCCGCAGCGCGCACGGCTCGGCGGCGCGGCGCTCGACGCGGCGGTCGACGCCGTGGCTGGAGCGCCTCGCCGGGGCTCCCGGTGGCGCTCGACCTGCCGACCGACCGCGCCCGGCCCCAGCTGCCGACTACCGCGGCGCGACCTACCGGATGCGGCTCCCCAGCGAGCTGGCGGCCGCCGTCGCGAGCTTCGCCCGGTCGGCGCGGGCGACGCCGTTCGCAACGCTGCTGGCGGTCTACTACGTGCTCCTTGCACCGCCACAGCGGCCAGGAGGACATCATCGTCGGCGCCACGACCTCGGGGCGCGACAGTCCCGAGCTCGAGGACGGCGTCGGCCTGTTCGCGAGCACCGTCGCGCTGCGCGCCGACCTCGCCGGGCGAACCCAGCTTCGCGCGAGCTGGTCGCGCAGGTGCGCGACGTCGTGCTGTGGGCGGTCGCGCACGAGAACGCGCCGTTTGAGCAGGTCGTCGCCCGGCTCGGACTCGAGCGCGACCTCAGCCGCCATCCCGTCTTCCAGGTGTTCTGCGCCCACGTGCCGCAGGCTCCGCTCGACGCTCGACGGGCGCCGAGCCGTTCGACGCGCGGCCGGCGACGTCGCGCTTCGACCTGACGCTGTTCGTCGAGGAGGAGGCCGGCGACGAGCTCGAGCTGGCCTGGGAGTACAGCACCGACCTGTTCGACGCCGACCACGATCGAGCGCTTCGGCCGCCACTACGTGCGGCTGCTCGAGGCTGCGCTCGCCGACCCGGCGCGCCTGATCGGTGAGCTGCCGCTGCTCGACGAGGCCGAGCGGCGCGCCGTCGACCGGCGAGCGCGGCGCGCGCCGCATATCCCGGTGGCCTGCATGCACGAGCTGTTCGAGCAGCGCGCCGCTGAGCGTCCCGACGCCGTGGCGCTGCGCTTCGAGGGGGCGAGCGTCACCTACGGCGAGCTCAACGAGCGCGCCAACCGCCTCGCCCACCACCTGCGGGCGCTCGGCGCCGGGCCCGAGCAGCTCGTGGCGCTGTTCCTCGAGCCGCTCGCCGAGATGGTCGTCGGCGATCCTCGGCGTGCTCAAGGCCGGCGCCGCCTACGTCCCGCTCGATCCGGAGTACCCGGCCGAGCGGGTCGGGTTCGTGCTCGAGGACACCGCCGCGCCGCTGCTCGTGACCGAGCGAGCGCGCTGCTCGAGCGGCTGCCGCGCCCACGCCGCGACCACGGTCTGCCTGGATCGCGGCCGGGATGGGCTCGACTCACTGCCGGCCACGAACCCGGAGCCGCTCGCGACGCCCGAGAACCTCGCCTACGTGATCTACACCTCGGGCTCGACCGGGCGCCCGAAGGGCGTCCAGGTCGAGCACCGCCACGTCGCGCGGCTGTTCACGGCCACCGACGCGCTGGTACGGCTTCGGCCCGACGGACGTCTGGGTGCTGCTGCACTCCTACGCCTTCGACTTCTCGCGTCTGGGAGCTGTGGGGCGCCCTCGCCTACGGCGGCACGGCTCGTCATCTCGCCGCTGTGGACGACGCGCTCGCCGCAGGCGCTGGCCGAGCTCGTCGGCCGAGCGAGCGGGTGACCGTGCTGAACGCCACCCCGAGCCTGTTCGTCGTCGTGCAGGACGAGCTGCTGCGGCGCCGACGAGCTGGCGCTGCGCTACGTCATCTTCGGCGGCGAGGCGCTGCAGCCGCCGGCGCTGCGCCCGTGGTTCGAGCGCTTCGGCGACGCCGGCGCGACGCTCGTGAACATGTACGGGATCACCGAGACGACGGTGCACGTCACCTACCGCCCGCTGCAGCGCGGCCGACTGCGACGCGCGACGCGAGCCCGATCGGCGTGCCGATCCCCGACCTCAGCCTGCATCTGCTCGACCCCAGGGGCGAGCCGGTGCCCGACGGCGTGGCCGGCGAGCTGTACGTCGGCGGCGCCGGCGTGGCGCGCGGCTACCTCGAACCGGCCCGAGCTGACCGCCGAGCGCTTCATCGCCAACCCGTTCGGACCCGGGCGGCTCTACCGCACCGGCGACCTCGCCCGCCGCCTCGCCGACGGCGAGCTCGAGTTCCTCGGCCGGATCGACGACCAGGTCAAGGTCCGCGGCTTCCGCATCGAGCTGGGCGAGATCCAGGCCGCGATCCGCGAGCATCCCCGGCGGTCGCCGACGGCGCCGTCGTCGCGGTCGAGGCCGCCCCGGGGGACACCCGCCTCGCCGCCTACGTCGTGCCCGACGGCGCGGCGTCCGGCGCCGCCGCCGAGCGCGTGCGCGATCAGATCACTGCGCGCACCTGGAGCAGCAAGCTCCCGGCCTACATGGTGCCCGCGTCGATCGTGACCCTGCTCGAGCGGCTGCCCCTGACGCGCAACGGCAAGACCGACCGGCGGGCGCTGCCGGCGCCGACTGGGAGACAGGCGACCGGCGAGGACTTCGCTCGCGCCGCGGACCGCGACCGAGCAGGCTGATCGCGGAGATCTGGCGCGACGGTGCTCGGCGTGGAGCGGGTCGGGGCCGAGGACAACTTCTTCCATCTCGGCGGGCACTCGCTGCTCGCCGCGCGCGTGGTCACGCAGGTGCGCAAGCGGTTCGAGATCGACTGTCGGTCCGGGCGCTGTTCGAGCAACCCGACGCTGGCCGCCTTCGCGGCGCCACGTCGACGCGGTCGGGCGGTGGAGGCGCCGCTCCGCGCCCGCCGCGTCTGCGCCGCGCCGATCCCGCGCCCGCCGGCCGCGCCCGCGCGCCCGCCGCTGAGGTCAGGCGCGGCGGAGTCGCTGACGCCGGCGAGGTCAGCCCGCTGTCGCTTCCCGCAGCAGCAGCTCCTGTTCTTCGACGAGCTCTCGACCCGGGAGCTCACCTACAACGCGGCGCTCGCGATCCGGGCCGACGGCGAGCTCGACCCCGATGCGCTGCGCGCCGCGCTCGGCGGGCCGTGTTCGAGCGCCACGAGGCGCTGCGCACCGTGCTCGTCTGGGGCGAGGCCGAGCGCCCCACCAGGTCGTGCTCGAGCGAGTGGGAGCTCGAGCTCGCCGCTGGTCGACCTCTCGGGCCTGCCGGAGACCGAGCGCACCGGCTGAGCTCGAGCGCCTGCTGCGCGAGCACGCGCGCGCGGCCCGTTCGACCTCGCGCAGCGACCTGATGCTGCGCGACGACGTTGTTCCGGCTCGGCCCCGCGGAGCACGTGATCCTGTTCCAGCCCCATCACGTCGCGTTCGACGCCTGGGCGGTCGAGGTCCTCTACCGCGACCTCGGCGAGCTCTACGACGCCCTGCGCGCACGGCCGCGAGCCGCGACCTGCCGGAGCTACCGCTCCAGTACCGCGACTTCGCTCGCCGCCAGCGCGAGCGGCTGCAGGGCGAGCTGCTCGAGCGCGAGCTCGATTTCTGGCGCGCGCAGCTCGCCGGCGCGCCGACCGTCCTGCGGCTGCCGACCGACCAGCGCCGGCCGGCCGATGCAGACCTTCGAGGGCGCGACGCCTCACCGTCGATCTCGACGGCCGAGCTGGCGGACGCGCGTGCGCGAGCTCTGCCGGCGGCCGAGCACGTCACCCCGTACATGCTGCTGCTGGCGGCGTTCGCGACCCTGCTCTACCGTCGCAGCGGCCAGGACGACATCCTCTTCGGCGGGCCGATGGCCAACCGCGACGAGCCCGGTCTCGAGCACGCTGATCGGCTTCTTCGCCAACACGATCGTGGTGCGGTGCCGCCTCGGCGGGAACCCGACGTTCGCCGAGCTGCTGCGCACGCGTGCGCGAGTCGGTGCTCGCCTCCTACGAGCACCAGGAGGTGCCGCTCGAGCTCGTCGTCGATGCGGTCCGACCGCAGCGCGATCCCGGCGTCAACCCGCTCTTCCAGGTCAACTTCCGCGTCCGCGTGGGCGCCGGCTCCTGCGCTCGAGCTCGACGGCGCGACGACCACGCCGTCCCCGTCGACCTCGGGCTCGCCCGCTTCGATCTGGCTGCTCGAGCTGCACGTGCTCGACGACCGGCATCGACGGCCGAGTTCAACTACAACACGGCGCTGTTCGAGCAGGCCACGATCGCCGCGCCTCGCGACTGATTTCGAGCGCCTGCTGCGCGCCGCCGTCACCGACCCGACCACGCGGCTGCTCAGCTTCGAGCTCGGCGAGGAGCCGGCGCCGGCGGGGGCATCGCCCGAGCGACCCGGGATCAGGCGCTCCCGGGAGGGAAGCGGGTCGACCCGATAGTGGTTCCGGCGGGGACCGCTAGCGCACCGTGAACCCGGCGTCGACCGGGATCACGGCGCCGGTGACGCGGGCCGCGGCGTCGGAGGCGAGCCAGGTGATCGCGCCGGCCACGTCGCCGGCGGCGACGAGCGTGCCGAGAGGGTGATGGGGCAGTGACAGGCCCTCGTAGTCCTCGGCGTCGACCCCCAGCATCTCGGCCACTCCGGCCAGCATGGCCGAGTCGAGGTCGGGCTCGTCCCGGACCGAGGTCGGGCAGACGGCGTTGACGCGGATCGCGTGGGGCGCGTAGTCGAGCGCGAGGGCGCGGGTGAGGCCGATCACGCCGTGCTTGGCCGCGACATAGTTGGCGAAGAACGGGAACGCGACCAGTCCGGCGGTCGAGGAGACGTTCACGATCGCGCCGCCGCGCCGCTTGACCATGTCGGGGAGCACGGCCTTGGCGCAGCGCCAGACGCCGTTGAGGTCGACGTCGATCATCGTCGTCCACTCGGCTTCGTCGAGCTGGTCCGCCGGCGCCCCCGCCGGCCCGACGAGGCCGGCGTTGTTGACGAGCACATCGACGGACCCGAGCTCGTCGCGAGCCTGAGCGACGGCAGCGTCGATCTGATCCTGGCGGCGCACATCGACGACTGCGGTGATGACCCGGCTGCCCAGAGCGCGGCAGCGGCGCGCAGTCTCCTCGAGCTGCTCACGCGTGCCGAGCGGGTACGGGCACTCCTCGATCGGCGCGCAGATATCACCGAGCAGCAGGCTCGCGCCCTGCTGGGCGAACGCGAGCGCGGTCGCCCGGCCGACGCCGCGGGCCGCGCCGGTGATGAAGACGGTCTCCGGCATCGGCGGATCGTAACGATCGACCGGCGCCGGACCGGGTGACGCGCGACTGCGCTACCAGCCGAAGTCGATGCCGACGAGCTCGTACAACCGCTCGTTGTGCGGGCGGAAGTACTCGGTCAGCTGCGCTCGCGTATCGCCGGGGAGCGAGTCGTAGCTTCGCGGTGTGCAGTCTCGGGAGGTTCTCGTAGGCGTGCGGTGGGAGACCCAGGAAGTCGTGCACGCCGTCCAGCTCGCCCTGCGGGTCGGTCGAGAGGTTCTCGAGGGTCACGAAGTGGAACTGCTCGCGGGGAAACAGCGCGAGCCAGCGCTCGAGCTGCTCGGCGTAGCGGCTGCGCATGAGGTAGGACCAGCAGCCGATCGGCCAGCTGTTGTACGCGGGATCAGCCTTGGCGCGGGTGCGCTCGGGATCGAGCCGGCGCGTCCTCGGCCGCGACTGCGTCGGCGAACGAGTCGAGCTGCTCCTCACCCTCCCGCCTCGACATCTGGAACTGCGAGTAGGCGCGTTCGACCGGATCACGCAGGTTGACCAGCAGCTTCGCGTCGGGCAGTCGCTGCGCCAGCCGCTCTGGGGCCCAGTAATGCGAGATGTAGGACGGGCTCGCCTCACCGGTCAGGAACGGACGGCCGTTGCTCGGCGGCGAACTGATCCCGTGCGCTGCGACAGCGGGAAGTGCATCCGGTACCAGTCATCGCCGCGCGGGTAGTTGTAGTCGAAGTAGTGCACCTCCTTGTGCTTGGCGGGTTCGACATACGGGTGCTGTCCGAGCCATGCGTAGAGGCTCGTCGTGCCCGCCTTGGCGGCGCCGATGATCACGAAATCGGGGAGCAGGCGACCGCGTCCCGGATTGCGGCGCGCGAGCGTCCGCAACCCCGTGTAGGCACGACCGGGCAGCACGCGGCGTAGGCGCGCGTCGACGGCGTGCAGAGCGCCACGCCGGCCCGCTTCGGGCTCGGCTGTGCCGACGTCGGCGGATCCCGGGCCGCCCGGCCACGAAATGGCCGTCTCCTCCTCCGTCGCATCAGGTCTCTCGCCCACAGAAATCGCCTCCCGTTCCGGCATCGTGCCGTCGCATCCGTCGCCCGGCGCCAGACGATAGCGCGCGAGATCAAGGCTGCCCCGTCTGCCGCGGCCAAGCTCTGCATTTTTGCCACCGGGGCTCTGTGGCCGCAGCCGCGTTCTTGACGATCCGCCCCGTCCAGGCAGTGGACATATGTCCGGTCAGGCAGGGATCGGCTGGTTTGTGGTGCGCCTCGGTTCGATACCCGGGGCACAGAGCAAGCCGTCGCCTCGGGCTTCCGCCCAGGCCTCGTCGGCGGGGCTCGATCACCCATACCTCGGATGTCATTTCTTCGTCTCCACACGAGGGGCGCAGCCTCTGCGCGCCTGCTCGCCCTCGCAGGCCTGATCGTCGCGCTGGTGCTGTCGATCGGGTCCGAGGCGCGCGCTGCCGCCAGGCGCCCGTCGGTGGCGCGGGTCGCCATCTCCGCTCCGGCCAGGACCGTCGTCTCCGGCAGGGTCGCCTTCACCGCTCGTGTCGCCGGCCCCACCGTCCGCGAGGTCGTGTTCGAGATCGACGGACATCATCGGTGGGCGACCGCGCGACGCCCCTACCGGTACGTCGTGAACTCGTGCCGGCTGCGCGACGGATCGCATCTGCTGTCGATCCGGGCCGTGTACAGCCGGCACCTCTCGCGCGTGATCCGCAGGCGCATCGTGGTGCGCAACAAGGTGACCGCCCGCAGGACTAAGGCACCGACGCTGCCGCCATCCACCCGCACCCCGGCGTCGCCCCCGCCCGCCTCCACGCCCCCGCTCGCCTCCACGCCCCCGCCGCCTGCCCCGGCCTCGCCGGTGACCTGGAACGGCGACCTGTCGACGGGCGACCTCTCGCAGTACTACGTCCAGGGGTGCCCCGGATCCAGTATCGCGCCGCGAGGGGTCAGCCTTGTCGACAGCCCGGTGCACCCGGGCTGGCAGCACTCGATGCAGTTCACGGTCAGCGATCAGAGCGTCAACGCCAACTGCCCGCTCGTCGGCTCGCCCGGGCGACCGAACGCCGAGGCGATGACGCCGAAGCTGTTCAACCCAGGCGATGACGACTACATCGGTTTCTCGACGCTGTTCCCGGCCGGCTTCCCCCAGATCTGCACGCCGTGGGTGAACGGGTGCTTCATGCAGGTGGCCGAGATCTACGGGCAGCCGTTCGGTGGCGCATCCCCCGTCAACATCATGTCCATTCAGGGCAAGCTCGTCCTGGGTACCTCAACCGGAGGCATCGTCTGGCATGCACTCGCGCCATACCAGAGCGACACCTGGCAGGACCTCGTGCTCCACGTCAAGTTCTCGACCGACCCGACGGTTGGCTACGTCGAGATCTATCTCAACGGCCAGTTGCAGACATTCGACAACGGCTCGACGAGGTACTACGAGGCCACGCTGCAGCCGGGAGTCAACTGGGACGGTGTCCATGCGAACTACATGGACCTGGACCAGTACCGCGCAGCCGGGCCCGCCCTCGGCACGATCACCCTCTTCCACACCGGCGTCAAGATCGGTAGCAGCTACGCGGCTGCCGCCCCGTAGGCCACGCGGGCGGGCATCACATCCCGAGGTGGGTGGCGATCAGGTTGCGCTGCATCTCCGAGGTTCCGGAATAGATCTTGCCCGCGAGCGCGTCGCGGACGTCACGCTCGATGCCCGTCTCGGTGACGTAGCCGTAGCCACCGTGGATCTGGAGGGCGTCCAGGCTCGATTGGACGAAGCACTCGCTCAGATGCAGCTTCGTGAGCGCAGCGTCGAGATCCGTCGCGGAGCCGTCATCGAGCAGCGCGGCCATCCGGTACAGCATCAGGTGCGAGGTCTCGAGGCGGAGCTTCATCTCGGCGAGCCGGTGCGAGATGGCCTGGAACTCGCCGATCGGACGCCCGAATTGCTCCCGCTCGCGAGCGTAGGCGAGGCAGCGCTCGAGCTGGCGGCGCATGGTTCCGACGGCGGGGGCGAGGATCAGGCTGCGCTCCCACCGCATCGACCGGCTGAAGATCACCATCCCGGCGCCGGCCCGGCCGAGCAGAGCGGCGCCCGGCACCCGGCAGTCGGAGAGGAACAGCTCGCTCAGGTGCGACGTTCGCAGTCCCATCTTCGAGAACGGGCGTCCGACGTCGAGTCCCGGCGCGTCCCGGTCGACCAGGAACGCGGACAGGCCGGCGAAGCCGAGCCGTCGATCGGTCGTCGCGAACACGATGAACACGTCGCTCTCGGGGGCGTTGGTGGCGAACGTCTTGGAGCCGTTGAGGACCCATCCATCGTCGGTGGCCGTCGCGGTGGTCTTCAGCGAGAACGCGTCCGAGCCCGACTCCGGCTCGGTCATCGCATGCGCGGCGATCAGCGATCCATCGCACATCGCGGGGAGGTAGCGCTGCTTCTGCTCCTCGGTCCCGAAGTGGACGATCGGCAGCTCACACGCCCACATCTGGGCGCCGAGCGAGAAGATCAGCCCGTTGTCGGCGCAGCCGTAGCCGAGTCCCTCGAGCGCGGCCGCGATCGTCGTCGCCGACGCGTCAACGCCGCCATAGTCGGCGGGGACGGGCAGCCCCTGCAGGCCGAGTCGCGCGCACTTCACCCACGCCTCGCGGGGGAACGATGCTTCGTGGTCCCGACGATCGAGGTCTCCGTTGAGCTCGCTGCGAGCGAACTCGGCCACCGACCGCTTGAGTGACCGCTGCTCTTCGTCCAGGAGGTCGGGCCGCGGCGCAGCGGCGTCCCCCCGCGCGCCTCTCATGGGCGGGCGGCGCCCGACGGGCGCATGGGCACCACGTAGCGGGCGTAGCTGGTGAAGGTTCCGTAGCCGAGCTGCAGCCACGCCGGCGCGCCGAGGCTCGAGGTCTGGCAGAGCGAGAGCCGGGCGCCGCGCTTGGTGAAGCTGTGCTCGAGCGCGGCCCAGAGGCAGCTCTCGGCCAGGCTTCGCCGTTCGCCGGGCGGCCCCGAGCGGGGCAGGCGCTGCCCCTTCCTCGGCTTGCGGATCGTCGCCGCCTGGCAGCCGAGCGCGACGTCCTGCGTCACCAATGTCATCGCCGCCGAGACCGGCATCTCGTCGTAGTAGGCGACGAAGGCCACGACGTTCGGATCGCCGAGGCTGTCGGGATCGAAGAACACCCGCGCGGCGACGTCACGCGGCATCGCGGCCATGCCCCACGCGTTCGCGACCAGCCCGAGGTAGTCCTCACGCGCGCCGGCGTCGGTGGCCCGCCGCAGCTCGACGCCCTCGGGAGGTGGCAGGTACGCGGGGAGGCCCTCCATCACCAGCTCGGGCAGTCGTTCCAACTCCCGCAGCTCAGCCGTCGCTGCCGTCGACTCGAGGTCACGGTCGCCGTGCTCGCGCACCCACAGCGCGTAGCTGCGCTTGCGCGGAGCGAAGAAGCGCTCGGCCCGTCCGAGCACCTCCTGAGCCGGAAGGCTCGGATCGAGGCGCAGAGCCCCGTTGCGGTACGGGTTCGGCTGCCGGTGGGCGCCCGCGAACAGCAGCAGGCCGTCCTGCTCGAGGCTCTCGCCGCCGTAGCGCGCGAGGTAGCGAAAGTAATCGGCCAGGGTCAGATCGGCGAGGACGAGCAGTTCCTCCCGCTCGAGCCCATCCGTAGCTCCGTCCACCGCAAGCGCCCGCGTGTCCACCGCCGAGGATCGTAATGGATCGGGACCGGCGCTTCCGCGTCCGCTCATGTCGCCCGTCGCCGTCGGATCGCACCACCGGCCGTCGCCGCCGGCCGGCTGCCGCTGCGGGGGAGGCGCAGCGTCAGGATCGGTGAGTCGGGATCGTCGACGATCTGCTCGAGCAGCGATCGCAGATCGTCGATGAAGCCCGCAACCGTGTCCGGATCGAAGAGGTCGAGGTCGTACTCGAAGAACCCGGTCAGCCCGTCCGGACGCCGCTCGAGCTCGAGGGCGAGATCGAAGCGGGAGAAGCCGATGTCGACGGGGATCACCTCGGTCCGAAGGCCGGCGAGCGCGAGCCGCGGACGCTCCGCCTCCTGGGCCCGGAAGTTGACCTGGAACAGGGGGTTGTAGCTCGGGTCGCGCTTGGGCCGCGCCGCCTCGACCACTTTCTCGAACGGCAGCTCCTGGTGGGCGTAGGCACCGAGCGCCGTCTGCCGGGCACGCTGCAGCGCCTCGCGGAAGGACGGGTTGCCTCCGAGCGGCACCCGCAGCGCGATCGTGTTGGTGAAGAAGCCGATCAGGCCATCCAGCTCGACGTTGTTGCGGTTCGCGATCGGGCTCCCGATGACGACGTCGTCCTCACCCGCCAGCCGGTACAGGAACGTGGCGAAGACCGCGAGCATCGTGATGAAGAACGTGACGCCCTCCTCCCGGCTGAGCGCCATCACGCGCTCGGCGAGCTCTGGACCGAACGCGAGGGCGAGGTGGCGGCCCTCGTGACGCTGGACCGGTCGTCGCGGCCGGTCGGTCGGCAACGCCAGCAGTGCGGGTGCGCCCTCCAGCTGACGCGCCCAGTAGCCGACGAGCTCGTCGAGCCGGCTGCCCTGCAGGCGCTCCCGCTGCCACACGGCAAAGTCCGAGTACTGGATCGGCAGCTGCGGCAGAACCGGCGCGCGACCCTGAAGGCGGGCGTCGTAGAGCTCGGACAGCTCGGCGAACAGGATCCGGTCTGAGTGGGCATCGGCCGAGATGTGGTGCCCACGGAGCAGCAGCACATGCTCCTCGGGCGCGAGCTCGAGCAGCGAGGCCCGGAGCGTCAGCTCGCGGGTCAGGTCGAATGGCTCCCGGGCCAGGTCACGGATCACGCCGTCGAGATCGCCGGCCTCGACACCGATCACGGGCAGCGTGAACGACCACGAGTCGAGGACCACCTGGACGAGCTCGCGATCGCCGGCGACCACGGTGCGCAGCGGCTGGTGGCGCTCGATCACCGTGGTGAAGGCCGACTCCAGCGCGGCTCGATCGAGCTTCCCGCTCAGCCTGATCGCCCGCGCCCCGTTGAAGGTGGGCGAATCCGGCTCCCACTGCTGCAGGAACCACATTCGCTCCTGCGCGGCCGAGAGCGGTGCCGGGCCGGTGTCACGGCGCCGTGGGATCGCCGTCGATCCGGCGGCCTCGGCCCGTCGCCGGCGGAGCTCGCGCTCGAGCAGCGCGCGCTTAGCGGGAGACAGGGCGCCGAAGTCGGTCACGTCCGGCCGATGCTAGACACACCACTGTGGGCGATCACGAGGCCGCCCCCGGATGCTCCTCGCCGCCGGCGGCGCGGGCAGCGAGCGCCGGGCGGTCGATCTTGCCGGTCGAGGTCCGTGGCAGCACATCGGCGATCTCGAACGTCTCGGGAACCATGTATCCGGGGATTCGCTCGGTGCAGAAGCCGGTCAGCGCGGGAGCCGAGAGAGGCTCACGGACCGTCACGTAGGCCATCAGCCGATTGCCCACGAGCTCGTCGGGGACGGCGACGACAGCGCATTCGAGCACCGCCGGGTGTGCGAGCACCGCGGCCTCGACATCGCCGAGCTCGATTCGGTACCCGCGGCACTTGACCTGCGCATCACGCCGTCCGAGGAAGCGGTAGTCGCCACCGGGCAGCTGCTGCACCAGATCGCCGGTTCGGTACGCGGGCTGTTCGAGCACGCCGCCGAAGCGCGTGGAGACGAGCCGCGCGGCCGTCTTCTCCGGGTCGCCGAGATACCCCTGCATCACCGTCGGGCCGCGGACGTAGAGCTCTCCGATCTGACCCGGAGCTGCCGTCCGGCCCGCGTCGTCGACCGCGAACACGTCGACGTTGGCGATGGCGCGCCCGATCGGGATCGTCTCGCTCCCGTCCTCCGGCACCTCGCCCACCTCCCACCACGTGCAGACGTTGGTCTCCGTCGGCCCGTACAGATTGGCGAAGCGCACGTGCGGGAGCGCCTCCACGAGCCGGCGGAGATGATTGGTCGGAAAGACCTCGCCCGCGAACAGGATCGTCCGCAGCCCGGGCAGATCGCCGGGCTCGAGGCCGCCTCCGATGGCGAGCATGGCGAGGATCGAGGGGACCGAGTACCAGACGGTGATGCCGGCGGTCTCGATGAACCTGCGCACCTCGCTGGGGAAGACCGAGACGAGGGATGGAACCAGCACCACGGTGGCCGCCGCGGATGCCGCCGCGTAGAGGTCGAAGGTCGAGAGGTCGAAATGCAGCGGCGCGTGGCTCGAGAGCCGGTCGTCGGCGCTGAGGGCGAACTCCTCCGCTGCCCACTCGACGAACGCCAGACAGTTGCGGTGGGTCAGCATCACGCCCTTGGGTGTCCCGGTCGAGCCCGACGTGTACAGGATGTAGGCGAGGTCGCAGTCGACCGTGCCGAGAGCAGGGGGGAGAGCCGGAGCCGCATCGACGTCAGCCGTCGTGAGCACGCGCACGCCGGGGGGCGCGTCGGCCCGCTCGGCGTCGAGCGCCACCAGCGCCGCGATCTCCGGCGCCTCGGCGAGCAGCGGCGGCCACGCACTCGCCTTCTCCGCGCCCGTCAGCACGACTCGGACGTCTGCGTCACGGGCGATGTATCCGAGCCGAGCCGGTGGCGCCTGAGGGTCGAGCGGCACATAGGCGGCACCGGCCTTCAGGATCCCGTAGATACCGACGACCGACTCGATCGACTTGTCCAGATACAGCGCCACGCGGTCGCCCCGCCTGACTCCGAGCGCGACGAGCAGGTTGGCCACGCGGTTGGCCCGGGCGTCGAGGTCGCGGTAGCTGAGCCGCCGCTCCCCGTCGGCGATCGCGTCGCGCTCCGGGTGCTCTCGAGCTGAGTGCTCGACCAGATGATTGACGAGATACCTCACGGCTGACGCCGGGATGGCCCTACTTCGAGCGCTCCGCCAGCTCTCTGATCGCGGTCAGGGTCGCGAAGTTCTGCGGCACCAGCTCGGTCTGATCGATCTCGACGCCGTACTCGTCCTCGAGGAACCCGACGATGCGAAACAGGCCGAGCGAATCGATCACGCGATTCTCGAGCAGCGGGTAGTCGTCGGTCAGCTCCGCGCCCCGCCAGCCCAGCTCATCGACGATGAACGTTCGGAGTCGGTCGGTCTCGCTCATTGGCCGGCTCACTGCCCTCCATAGCCCCTTGGTTTCCCCTGACGAGCGTCCACGATACCGCATCGGAGGGGAGCCCAACCGCCGTCTCGGCCACCTGTCCGGACCCATCGAGACCGCGATTCGCATCGGTTATCATCAACACAGCCGAGCAGCGAGTTACGCAAGGGAATGTTGATCGTTGGCTGGGGGCGCCGACATGGACACTGAGCTACAGATGGACCCGACGCAGCCGAGCGCGGAGGCGGCCGTGCTTCCGGCCTCCTACGCCCAGCAGCGGCTGTGGTTCCTCGATCGCCTCGAGCCCGACAGCGCCGCGTATCACGTTCCCGTCGTATCGCGTCTGCGCGGCCGACTCGATGCAGCGGCCCTGGGTCGTGCGCTGAGGGCTCTGGCCGTGCGGCACGAATCGCTGCGCACGACGTTCACGATGATCGACGGCGTGCCACACCAGCTGATCGCCCCCGACCCGTCCGTCGCGATGACGATCACCGATCTTCGCGGTGAACCCGACGCCGAGGCGGCTGCCCTCGCGCTGGCCGACGAGGACTCCGCGACGCGGTTCGACCTGATCGCGGGCCCGCTCTGGCGGGCGCGGCTGATCACCCTCGCCGACGAGGACCACCTGCTGTCCGTGACGCTGCACCACACGATCGCGGATGCCTGGTCGGTCGGGATCTTCCTGCGCGAACTGAGCGCGCTGTACAGCGCGGAGCTCGAGGGCCGCCCGGCTGACCTGCCCGAGCTGCCGATCCAGTACGGCGACTACGCCGCCTGGCAGCGCGAATGGATGGACAGCGGCGGTCTCGACCGTCAGCTGGCCTACTGGAAGGACCATCTGGCCGGAGCCCCGGCGCTGCTCGAGCTGCCCACGGATCACCCACGTCCGGCGATGCAGAGCTTCAACGGGGCGAAGGCGGGCACGATCCTCCCCCGAGCCCTGCTCGACGAGCTGAGCGCGCTGAGCGAACGCGAGGGTACGACCTTGTACATGACGCTCTTGACGGCCTTTGTCGCGCTCATGGGCCGCTACACGGACAGCGACGACATCGTGGTGGCCTCGCCGGTCGCCAACCGCAACCGGCTCGAGCTCGAGGGGCTGATCGGCGTATTCGCCAACACGCTGGCCCTGCGGGCGCGCGTCGACGGCGATCCGACCTTCACCGAGCTCCTGGCCCGGGTGCGTGAGTCGGCGCTGGCCGCGTACTCGAACCAGGACCTGCCGTTCGAGAAGCTCGTCGAGGAGCTGAATCCGCCTCGCGATCTCAGTTACGCGCCGGTGACCCAGGTGATGTTCGTCCTGCACAACCACATCGGCACCGCGGCGCAGTTCGCGGGCATCGAGCGCGAGGTGGTGACCACGCAGCGCGACACGTCCAAGTTCGACCTGGCGCTGTTCACGGAGGTGCGTGCCGACGGTCTGCGCGCCTCATTCGAGTACTGCAGCGACCTGTTCGACGAACCGACCGTGCTGCGCATGCTCGGCCACCTCGAGACGCTGCTCGGCGCGGTCGTTGCCGACCCGTCGGTGCCCGTCGCCGAGCTGCCGCTGCTGACCGCACAGGAGCGGCGCCGGCTCGAGCACTGGAACCAGACCGAGGCTCCCTACCGGAGCGCGGGCCTGCACGAGATGGTTGCCGAGCAGGCGCGCCGCCGGCCGCAGGCGACGGCGGTGCAGTTCGGCGATGCCCGGCTCTCCTACGCAGAGCTGGACGCCCGGGCCAATCAGCTCGCCCACGAGTTGCGCCGCCTCGGCGCCGGCCCCGGCGTGCTCGTCGGTCTGTGCATGGAGCGCTCGCTGGAGCTCCCGCTGGCCATGCTCGGCGTGCTCAAGTCGGGCGCGGCGTACGTGCCGATCGATCCCGGTTACCCGGCCGAGCGCCAGGCGTTCCTGCTCGAGGATGCGCAGGCGCCCGTCCTGATCACGCAGTCCCACCTCGTGGATGAGATGCCGGATCATGGAGCCGCGATCATCCGTCTGGACAGCGACTGGCCTCGGATCGCGCGCAATGGGACCGAGGCCCCCGCCGGGGTCTGCGATCCGGAGCAGCTCGCCTACGTGATCTACACGTCGGGGTCGACCGGTCGGCCGAAGGGGGTTGAGGTCACACACCGCTCCGTCGCGAACCTGATCGCCTACATGCGCCGGGCGCCCGGACTGACCGAGGATGACGTCGTCGGCAATCTGACGACGCCGGCCTTCGATCTCTCGGTGCCCGACTGGTATCTCCCGCTGACGACGGGGGCCCGACTCGTGATCATTCCCCGCGAGGCGACGCTCGACGCGCTCGCGCTGGCCCACTGCCTCGAGTCGGTTGACGCCACCTTCGTGCAGGCGACCCCGACGACCTGGCAGATGCTCGTGGACTCGGGCTGGACGGGAATCCGGCGCTGAAGATCGTCTGCGGCGGCGAGGCCGTCCCGCGCGCGCTCGCCAACGAGCTGCTCGAGCGCGGAGCATCGCTGTGGCACATGTACGGGCCCACCGAGACGACCGTGTGGTCATCGATCCTGCCGTTGGAGCCTGGGGACGGACCGACCCCCGTCGGCGGTCCGATCGCCAACACCAGCTTCGCCGTGCTCGATCGCCATCGCCAACGGGTTCCGGTCGGGGTGGCGGGCGAGCTGTACATCGGAGGCCACGGTCTCGCGCATGGGTATCGCAACCGCCCCGAGCTGACGGCGGAGCGGTTCGTCTTCGACCCCCACTCGGAGGCGCCGGGGCGCGCCTGTACGCCACCGGCGATCTCGTCCGCTGGCGCGAGAACGGAACGCTCGAGTTCCTGGGCCGGATCGATCATCAGGTGAAGCTGCGCGGCTTCCGGATCGAGCTCGGCGAGATCGAGGCCGGCCTACGCGAGCACGAGAGCGTTCGCGAAGCGGTCGTCGTCGTCCGCGAGATGGGTCCCGGCGATGCCCGCCTCATCGCCTACCTGACGGCGATGCGCCCGCGCCCGAGGCGGCCGAGCTGCGGGCGCTGCTGCGGCTCACGCTGCCGGAGTACATGATCCCGTCGGCCTATCGTGCCGCTCGATGCCCTGCCGCTCACCCCCAACGGCAAGATCGACCGCCCGGCCCTCCCGATGCCGGGCGACAGCGCGCGGGCGAAGTCCGAATACGCCGCGCCCACCAACGAGCTCGAGCGGGACGCTGGCGGCGATCTGGGAGCGCCTGCTCGGCGTCGAGCGGGTCGGGCTCGACGACGACTTCTTCGAGCTCGGCGGCCACTCGCTGCTGGCCGTTCAGGTCGTCCACGCGATCGAGCAGGAGCTCGGGCAGACCTGCACGCTGGTGATGCTGTTCCGCAACGGCACCGTCCGCTCGCTCGCTCATGAGCTGCACGTGGGGGGGCCCGAGAACCGGTCCCGAGCCGTGCTCCAGCTCGGAGCCGGGACCGGGCCGGCGCTGTTCTGCATCTGCGGGATCCACGCCTATCAGGAGCTGGCCGACCAGCTCGCCCCCGAGATTCCGGTGTACGGCATCTTCCTGCCCGTCGAACAGGACATGTTCACCCGGGGCACGAACGGACACGAGAGCGAGATATCCGTCGAGGAGATGGCCGCCGGATACCTCGAGGCAGTGAGGGCCGAGCAGCCCGAGGGCCCGTACATGTTGCTGGGCTTCTGCTTCGGCGGCATCCTCGCCTACGAGCTCGCGCGCCAACTGCGCGAGGCCGGCGAGGAGGTCAGCTCGCTGATCATGCTCGACACCAAGTTGCGGAGCTCGATGAAGCCGCGGCGCGCCCGAACCGCGCTGCAACGCATCAAGCGCAAGGGCACGCAGGCCTCGAGCGCTCTCTCGGGTGAGGTCCGGCGGCGTCTGGCCTGGGCGGCACGGGATCCGGGCGGCAAGCTCGGCGAGACCGAGCGCCTCGAGCTGATCCGCCTCCAGGCGTACCGGGCGGCTATGCTCGGATACGAGGCGCGCCCGTACGACGGCCCGGCTGTCGTGGTGCGCCCGGCGGACACGAAATCCAAGCACGTCACCGATCCGACGTTCGGCTGGGGGGAACGCGTCAGCCGCCTCGAGCTCCTCGACGTTCCCGGTGATCACATCAGCCACCTCAAATCGCCCAACGTCAAGGCCCTCGCGGAAGCGCTGCGCCCGCACTTCGAGCTCGCCCGCCAAGAGAGACAACGTGGCGAGATCGCGTGATCACACGTCCGCTACACGCCCTTGCCCGCGTCCTCGCGGTGCTGCTGGCCACGGTCGCTGCCCTGGGGCTGGCAGGATGCGGCGCCGGTGGCGGCGGCGACAGCAGCTCTAGCACCGGCCCCTCGACGAGTCCGCCGGTCGGTCCCCGCTACGCGCCGATCATCCACCGGCCGGCGAATCTGCCCCGCTCCCGCAAGGTGCCTCTGCTGATCGCGCTCTACGGCGTCGGCGGGTCGCCGACGAGCATGATGCGGACGACGCGCTTCAATCAGCTTGCCGATGCGAATGGCTTCGTCGTCGCCTACCCGGGGTCGGCCGATCGGCCACGGCCATGGAGGCCCGCCGCCTGGCCCTCAGACCTTCGGTACATCAGCGGGATGATCGATCGCCTGAAATTGAGCGATAACATCGATCCGAGGCGGGTATATGTGGTGGGCTTCTCCAACGGAGGAGCCTTCACATTCGTCGTCGGCTGCCGGCTCAGCAGCAAGGTTGCCGCCATCGTGCCCGTCTCAGCGATCATGAACCCGAAGCTCGATGCGCCGTGTGCGCTCTCGCACCCGGTCTCGGAACTGTCAATCATCGGTAACGCCGATGGGCGCTACAACGGCGCACCGCCGAATGCGCTGTCGGCCGTCCAGACGGCGTCGACCTGGCGGGCGAAGAACGGGTGTCCGTCCACGCAGTCCGCGCGGATCGCCCAGGTCGGATCGGCGATCGAGCAGACGTGGAGTCCATGCGCAGCCGGAAGCGTCGTCGGGCTGTACACGATCCAAGGCGGCACGCACATCTATCCCGAGGACGGGGAGTTCAACTTCCCGCCCTCCAGTCCGGACGGGCGGTTCAATGCGTCCGCGGAGATCTGGGCCTTCCTCTCGGCACTGCCGGTGCACTGACACCGAAGCGATCTCCGAATCGTTCCGCCCGACCACGTGTTGACACCCCTCGAGGAGATTACGTGAACGAACTGCCGTCATCGAACCACCGAGCTCGCGTCCTGGCGATCGTGCTCGTGACGCTGCTTGCCGCAGTCCTGTCTGCGCTGGTGGCCGATCGCGGCGCGACCGCCGCAGGCGACACGACGACGACCTCGACCTCGAGCGCCGCGCGGCCCGCCCCGATCATCCATCTACCGAATAATCAGAGGCCGACGCAAAGGGTGCCCCTGCTGATCGCGTTTCACGGGACGGGCGGCTCGCCGCACAGCATGGAGCAGGGGACGCGCTTCGATCAGGTGGCGGATGCGAACGGATTCGTGGTCGCCTACCTGGGCTCAGCCGATCCGACGAACCCATGGAGCCCGCACGTCTGGGCCCAGGACGTGCCGTATGTGAGCTCGGTGATCGATCAGCTGATCGCCGGCGACAACGTCGACCCGAGCCGCGTGTACGTGATGGGCTTCTCGAACGGCGCAGCGTTCAACTACGTGCTGGGATGTCGCCTCAATCGGAAGATCGCGGCGATCGCGCCCGTCTCCGCGGTGATGAACCCGACGCTCGAGGGCCCGTGTGCGCTCTCGCATCCCGTCGCCGAACTGTCGATCATCGGCAGCACGGACGGGGTGATCAACGGCTTCCCACCGCGCGTCCTCTCCGCCACGCAGACCGCGGCGACCTGGCGTGCCCTGAACGGATGCCCGTCCACGCAGCCGACACGCTCCTCGGCTGGGCCCAACCACGCAGCAGACCTGGGGTTCGTGCACCGACGGGAGTGCGGTCGGTCTGTACGTGATCCGGGGCGGCACGCACATCTATCCAGAAGACGCCCAGTTTCACCTCTCGGCTTCGAACCCGGACGGCCAGTACAACGCGACGAGCGCAATTTGGGCCTTCTTGTCCGCGCAGCGGGCGCGCTTCACGGTCGACGCGAGCCTGTCCGGCCTGCGGGTGAAGTCGATCCGCCACGGCAAGCGCTACCAGCGCGAGGTGGTGGCGGCCTTCCGCCTCGGCGGCCCGATGGGCGTCACGACCGACCTGCTCTCGGGGCGCAGGGTTGCCGCCGCGCACGTGTTCCGGTTCGCCTCCGGCGGACGCGGCCAGGCGATTCTGTCCGTCTCGAGCAAGACGCGGGCCGGGCGCTACGCGGTCCAATTCGTGCTCGTGGATCCCTACGGGCGCAGGCTGACGATCCGGCGGACCGTTCACATCCCGGTCAAGTAGCCGGCTGTCGAGTAGCCTCGGCGTGTCAAGTGGCTCGGGGGTCGATCGCGTCAGGCGACGCGGTCGATCTCCCAGCTGGACTCGACGTGGATGGGGGAGAGCCGGACGATCGCGGTGGGCGCGGCATCGAGCTCGGGCCCGTACGCATCGAACGGCGACAGCGGCTGCCAGCCGACGAGCTGCTCCCCGTTGGTCCAGTTCTTGTAGATACCGCCCCATACGTAGTAGCGGCCGCTCGGCAGCGGAAGCTGCGGGATCTCGCAGCTGACATGCGTGTCGCCGGTCTCGAGGATCGTCTCGCGGCCCGGGTTGATCAGGAAGATCGGGGTCGCGGCGCCCTCGCTGATGCCGAAATAGATCCAAGCCCGGTGCCGCTCGCGCGATCTGATCGTCATCGAGATCCGCAGCGGCCCGTTCGTCCCGGCGGGTCCTCCATCCGGCGCGCCGACCTCGATGTCCTCCACGTCGAGGATGCCCTCGAGTCGCGGACGTGCCTCCGCCTCGCCCTCGACCGCGGCTCGGTACGAGGAGAGCACCTCACGCATGGGCCCGATCTTGTGGATCGAGCCGTTGTGGATCCACACTCCGTTCGCGCAGGTCGCCTCGACCGCAGCGAGATCGTGCGAGACGAACACGAGCGTCGCCCCCTCGTGGAGGACCTCACGGATCCGCTCCAGGCACCGCTGCTGGAAGGTCGCGTCGCCAACGGCGAGGACCTCGTCGACCAGCAGGACGTCCGGGGACAGGAACGCCGCGACTCCGAACCCGAGCCGCATCTGCATGCCGCTCGAGTAGTACTTCATCTGCCGGTCCACGGCCCCCTCGAGCTCGGCAAAAGCCACGATCTCGTCGAAGCGTCGCGCCACTTCGCGGCGCTTGAGTCCCATGATCGATCCGGTGAGGAAGATGTTCTCCCGGCCGGTGAGCAGCGGCGAGAGACCGGCGCGAACCTCGATCAGGGCTCCGACCCGCCCCGCGACCTCGACCCGGCCGGCGGTCGGATACATCACGCGCGAGAGGATCTTCAGCAGCGTGGACTTGCCGGCGCCGTTGGCCCCGACCAGTCCCCAGGATTCGCCCGGATCGCAGCGAAGGTCGACGTCGGTGAGCGCCCAGCGAAAGCTCGGGCCCGTGCCGCGACCGCGCACGCGGTCGCCGATCCGGGCGATCTGGTCCTGCAGGTAGCTCGGGCGGTCGTCCGAGCGGAATCGCTTCCAGACCTCGGTGGCGTGGACCGTCCCCTCAGGCGACGTCGGCAATGCCCGTCTCCAGCCGCTTGAACAGGAAGAAGCCGCCGAGCAGGATCAGCGTCGCGCTGAGCGCCGCCGCGCCGAGCGGAAGCCACTGGGGGGGCTGGCCGTAGAGGATGCAGCGGCGCAGCCCGTCGAGCACCGGGCACGAGCGGATTGATGAGCGACCACGCCACCAGCGCCTGCTCTGACTTGACGAGCTTCTCAGGCGCATAGATGACCGGCGTCACGAACAGCCCGAACTGGATCACGAGCGGGAGCACGAGCCGCAGGTCGCGCATATGGACGGTGACGGCCGCCACCGCGAGCGTCACCCCGAGCGTGAACATGAGCAGCACCAGCAGGAGGATCGGGAGGACGTAGAGACTCTGGAGCTTCGGCGCATAGCCGAGGATCGGAAACAGCACCAGCAGCACGCATCGAGGCGATCACGGCGTCGAACGCGGCGTCGGCCATGGCCGCGATCGGGAACACCTCGCGCGGGCAGTAGAGCTTGTTGAGCAACGGGATATTCCCGACCAGGCTCGTTCCTCCGGCCGACACCGAGGTCGAGAAGAACGTCCACGGCAGCAGCCCGATGTACGAGAACAGCGCGTATGGCGCGCCATGGGTCTGGGTGTTGACCTTGGCCACGTGCGTGAAGATCAGCGTGAACGCGATCATCATCGCCAGCGGCGTGATCACGGCCCACGCGATCCCGAGCGAAGCCTGCTTGTAGCGGACACGCAGGTCGCGCTCGGCCAGCGTCATCATCAGCTCGCGAAACGACCACAACTCCTTCAGCGATGCGCCGAGCTTGATCTTGCGGTGAAACCAGATCTCCGGCCGCGGCTCCGCGGGTCGCCGAGACGCACCGCCACCTGCCTCGACAGCGTCGCCCGTCCGCCCCTCTGTGATTGTTTCGGAGCTAGCTCCCTCTAGCACGGTCCCCATAGTACCGGCTGCGCGCCGCGACGCCGCAGATGCGGTGACGGGTTCCTATTTCTCGCTGGTCGCAGCGGCGTGTATCATCGAGGTGCTTCGCGGGCTCGGGGGGCCGAGCCGCGAGGTCACGCATCACGGATCTCAGCATGACGGATCGAAACGGGAGACGCCCTTAGATGTTCGACCGCGCAGAAGGTGAGCGCGACAGTTCGGCGCTTGTGAATGCACTCCGCCGGAGGTGGTGGGTGGTCGTGCTGGTGGCGGCCGTGGCCGCGATGGGCGGATATGTCTTCGCCAACCGCCAGCAGAAGAAGTACTCCACCGACAGCGCGCTGCTGTTCCTGAACTCCGACATCGGGCAGGAACTGCTCGGCAAGCAGGTCTTCAATACCGTCGATCCGAGCCGTCAGGCGGCGACGAACCAGGCGCTCGTCGCGCTGCCCGCCGTCTCCGAGCTGGTCGCTCAGCGGCTCAAGATCCCTGCCGGAAGGGTGCTCACCGGGCTTGCCTTCAACGCCGATCCGGGCTCCGACGTCATGCACATCACGGCGACCGATCCGAGCCCCGTGATGGCGGCCAGGATCGCCAACTCCTACGTGCAGGAATACATCGCGTTCCGACAGGAGGCGGCCCGCGCTCAGCTCACCGCTTCCGAGGCGCTGGTGACGAGCAAGCTGGCTCAGATCCCTGCCTCCCAGGCCAACGGGCCGGTGGCGCAGACGCTTCAGCAGGATCGCAACAATCTCGAGCTGCTCGCGAGCGCCCAGACCGGCAACGCCCAGCAGGTGCAAACGGCGACGGTGCCTGGCTCGCCCTCGTTCCCGAGCCCCACGCGTGACGCGATCATCGGCCTGTTCGTCGGGTTGCTGGCCGCCGGCCTCATCATCGCCGGCCTCGAGCGGTTCGACCGGCGGATCAAGTACGTCTCCGATGTCGACGAGCTCTACGGCGTGCCCGTCCTCGGTTTGATCCCGGAAAGCAGCGCGCTCACCGGCACGGGCGCCCGCGGAACCCCGCGGGATCAAGATGCGTTCGGCATGGTCCGTGCGCAGTTGCGCTACTTCGACGTCGATCGGGATACGAGGCGCGTGATGGTGACCTCGGCCGAGAGCGCCGAGGGCAAGTCGCTGATCTCGCTGAACATCGCCAGGGCCGCAGCCCGTTCAGACGAGAAGAGCGTGCTGTTGATCGAATCCGACATGCGCCGGCCCTCGCTGACGAACATGATCGGCCTGGAGCAGGTCGCGGGACTGGCCGAGTTGCTCAGCCACTCCCAGGACCTCGCGAGTGGTCTGCGGGAGCTCGTAGTGTCGCCCGAGGAGGACGCCGGGGATCCCGCGAGGCTGGATGTCCTGCTCGCCGGCGCCACGCCCCCGAACCCGGTCGAGCTGCTCGAGAGCAAGCGTATGGCGGAGCTTCTCGACCACGCCGAGTCGATCTACGATCTGGTGATCATCGATACGCCCCCGATCGGCGTGGTCAGCGACGCGATCCCGCTCGTGCATCAGGTGGATGGCGTGCTCGTCGTCAGCCGGATCGGCCGAACCCGCCGCGATCAGGCGGTTCGCCTCATGAAGCAGCTTCGCGGCCTCAACGCCCACATCTTCGGCGTCGTGGTCAACGGCGCCGAACCGAGCGTCGGGGGCTACTACGGCACCTATGAGCCCGGCGAATCGCTCGGGCGCCGGTCGGCTCGTCGCGCCCGCGACAGCCGTGCGCGACAGACGATCTCCAAGCGCCGCTGACGGGCTCGCCCGGGATGCGTGGGGTAGGCTGCCGCCGGACGGGTATGTGCCGCGGGGGCGATCGTCGTCGGGGACGGATGAAGCCGTAATGGCTGCGCGAGCACCAGGGCCGACCCCGGAGCCGGTGAAGCGGCTGGCGGCGGCACTCGGATTGACCGAGGAACTCAAACGGGCGAAGCTGACCCTGCGGTCGGCCCAGTCGGGCGCGACGCTCCAGTCCGCGTTCCTGGTGGCCCACCTGCCGCTGCGCAAGCTGAGGCATCTGGCCTACCGCCGTATGGGCATGCGGCTGGGTGTGAACACCTGCGTACACCGCGGGGTCGAGGTGCGCGATGCCTGGAACATCGAGGTCGGTGAAGGCTCGATCATCGGGTTCGACTGCATCCTCGATGGTCGCTCGGGCATCAGGATCGGACGGCACGTCAATCTGTCCAGCGACGTGGCACTGTGGACCGTCCAGCACGACCACCGAGATCCTGACTTCGGCACCGTCGGGGGACCGATCGTGATCGGGGACCGAGCCTGGATCAGCTTCCGCTCCACGGTGCTGCCGGGGGTGACGATCGGCGACGGCGCGGTGGTCGCCGCCGGCGCCGTGGTGACACGGGACATACCGCCCTACACGATCGTGGCCGGCATGCCTGCTCGGCCCGTCGGCCGACGCGCTCCACGGCCGCTGGCCTACGAGTTGTACGACGGGAAAGAGCCATGGTTCGTATGAGGTCGGCGGGACAACGCCTCGTCCCGCAATGGCTCACCCCGATCGATCGCCGAAACATCGCGATCGCCGCCGGCATCGCGATCGTGATGCGCGCGGCCCTGATCCTGTCGTACAGCCCGCTGCTGTCCTCGGACTCGGGCGACTACCTGGGGCTCGCGCACAGAATCGCCGCCTGGAACTTCGACGGGTGGCAGGCCCGCCGGACGCCGACGTACCCGTTGCTGCTGCTGGCGCTGCATTACTCGCCGTCGGCGACTTGGGTCGTTCAGGCCCTCCTCGGCGTGGTGAGCACGATCTTCGTCTATGCGCTGATCCGCACTCTGGGGGGAGGCAGCGCATGGGCCCTGGCCGGCGCGATCGTGTTCGGGGCGAGCCTCGAGGTCATCGCGGTGGAGCGTGTGGTGCTCACCGAGGCCGTGACCAGCTTCTTGATGGTGGCCGCGGCGCTGATCTGCGCCCGCATCATCCGCCCCGCCGTTCCCGGCCGGACGTCGCGAAAGCTCGTCTCGGCCGCGGCCGTCGTGCTTCTCCTGCTCTGTCTGACCAGACCTGACGCCTTTGCCGCCGCCGCCTTCCTGGCCATTGCCACGGCGGTCGTGCTGGCCTCCCGGGGGCGGACTCAGGGGCGACACGGAAGGGCAAGGACCGCCGCCCTGATCAGCGCGATCCTGATCGGTCCGGCCGTGGCCGCGCTCGTAGCGTGGGCGAGCTTCAACGCGGCGACCGCCGGCACGTTCACCGTGAGCAGCGTGATCGGCTACAACATGATCGACCACGTCGCCGGCTACGTCGTCCCGAAGCCCGGTCCCGACGCAGCGATCACAGCCGCGTATGCGGATGCGTATCGGCGCAACCGGGGAGCCGGGTTCCCGAGCTATCAGGCCCTCCCAGAGATCGAGCGGCGGACCGGCCTTGATCCGGCGAAGCTGTCGGGCCGCTACCTGCGCATCGCCCTGCGGATCGCGCTCGCACATCCAGTTGCCTACGTCACCTCCTCACTGAAGCAGTTTGCGCATGCGTTCCGTCAACCCAACTACGCGGACAGATTCAATAACGGCCCCTTCGGCGCGATCACCATGCTGGTGTGGAGCATCGAGCGGGTCGTCCAGCTTCTGATCTCATCGTTCTTCCTCGTCCTGTGCGCGGTCGGCGCGGTCTTGGGTGTCCGCCACCGGCGCCGCCTCGACACCGCCACGGTGATCCTCGCCGCGACCGCGCTCGTCGGGACGTTCATGGCGGCATTCGTCGGCTTCACCGATCCGGGTCGATATGCCTACCCCTACTTCCCACTCGTGATCTGCGTGAGCTTTGCCGCCGCCAAGCCGGCGTTCGAAACCGTTCGCGGCTCACGCAGGAGCCCGGAGGGGGCGTATCATGCATCCGGGTAAGTCGGGCGCCGCCACGGATGGGCGACGCGGGCAAGGAGCCTGTTGGTGATGCAAGCACTTTCCGTTCCTGAATGGATGTCGCGAATCCCCGCGCCGCTGCGCCTCCTCGCGCTGGCCGGCGGCGCCGCGCTGTTCGGCCTGGTCTGCGGCCGACTGGCGATGTCGCACTACGGGACGCCGGTCATCGAGGTCCTGCTCGGTCTGCCGCTGCTGATCGCCGTCGCGCAACGCCCGCTGGTCGCGTGGGTGTGCGTGCTGGCCGTCCTCGCGTCGGTGTTCTCCTACAGCGTTCTGCCACGCGTCAACCTGCCCGGCCACCCGCCGATCAACGTCGGCGACGTCCTCGTGGGCGCGGCCGTGCTCGGCACGATCTGGCGGCGACCGTGGCGGACGTGGCCGGCGCCGCTTCGGCACTATGCGCTCGCCCTCGTCGCCGTGCTCGTGTTCGCCTTCTACTCGAGCGTCAAGGTCGCGGGGCAGGGCAAGATCGGCTTGCACAACGCGGAGGCCGGTTACAAGAACATGCTCTATCTCGCGATCGCGATTCCGATCGCGCTCGAGCTCTCGGGCAAGCGCTGGCGGGCGGCGCTGGACATCGGGATCATCGCGGCGGCCGTCGTCTCGATCCTCTCGATCGCTGCCGCCGCGTCGGCATCCGTCAGGAACGTGCTCGTCAACTACAACCCCACGTCGGTGACGTCCGCCGCGAGCAGCTTCGCGGCCGCCGGCGCAGCCGTGGCCACCAGCGGCTCGCGCGTGCGGCTGCCGGGTCTGTTCTTCGCCTACGCGATGCTGCTTCCGACGCTTGTCCTCGCCGTCACGGTCAAGGATCGATGGCGGATCTTCCGGGCCATCTCGGTGCTGTTGATCCTGGCCGCCATCGGTCTTAGCCTGAACCGCAACATGTATGGCGGCGCTCTCGTGGGGTTGATGGTGATGATCCTGCTGGGTGGCCCGCGCCTGCGCCGCCGATTCCTGATCCTCGGTGGTGCGGTCGCCCTCGTCGGTGTGATCGTGGTCCTGACGTCGGTGACGCCGGCCGCGACCCAGCAGGTCGCCGATCGCGCCTCGACCGCCCTGTCTCTGACGCAGATCTCGAATTCGGGATCCGGACAGGCGCGCGCCGATGAGTTTTCCCACGCGTTCACCTCGATCCGTCAGCACCCCCTCGAGGGCGTGGGCTGGTTCCAGAACTACGGCTCCTACATTGGCAACGACTACCGGCTCGGGGTCGAGAACCTGTATTTGGACATCGCCACCGATTTCGGGATTCCCGCCGCGCTGGCATTCCTGTTCTTGCCGGGCATCCCCCTCGTCTTCGCCGTCAGGCGAGCGCGAGCGGCGCCGCCCAATCTCGATCGGATGATCGCCGCGGCCGCTGTCGGCTCGATGGTCGCGCTGCTTCTGAGCCTCCTGGTCGGGACGTACGTTCAGGAGCCGGTGAGCGCGCTGGGCTTCGGCGCCGCGTGCGGGATCCTGCTCGCGGCCGGCCTGCGTCTGGGTCGGCGCGGCCGCGCCGTCGCGCCCAGCGCCGCTGGTCCGGCGTCTCCCGCCTCATCGCCGCTTCCCTCCCCGCAGCCGGCGAGCAGCTAGCTGTAGCTAACGGTATGTCGGTTCGATCCGGGCGCGGAGCCCGGAGATGGTGCCTCTGACGGCGGTGATCGCGTCACGGGCAGCCCGGGGACGTCTTCCGATCCTCTCCTGCACAAGGCCGTTGATCACAGCGATCACGGCGGTGGCCAGGAGCGGCACGCATCTCAGTCTTCCCCGGCGATCGCCGAACACCTTGCGCTCGAAGATCACGCGACTGCGATAGAAGTGGAAGGTCCCGAGATCGGCGGCCTTCCCCGTCGAGGTCTCGCCCACGTGCATGGCGACGGCGCGCGGCTCGTACCACACCGAGCCGCCGAGCCGCTGGAGGCGGTGAGCGAGGCTCGACTCCTCGAAATACAGGAACAGGTCGGGATCGAAACCCCCGAGGGCGATCAGATCCGCTCGGCGAATGAGAAAGCAGGCGCCCTCGACGAACGGCACCTCGTGCTCGGCGCCCAAATCGGGCTCCGGTTGAAGTCTCCAGCTCGGGTGAAACCAGCGTTCAGACGCCGGAAGCAGCCACAGGGCGTCCTTCCGGATGTCGAGCTGGTGGCGAATGGGACGTGGCGAGCGCTGGGAATCGAGCAGGCGCGGACCGACGAGACTGCGGGGATGGCGGGCGAGTGTCTCTGCCATCGCGAGGATGTCGGGGCCGGCGATCTCGGCGTCTGGGTTCAGGAACAGCAGCAGGGGCCGGGTTGCCGCGCCCATGCCGAGTTGGCAGCCTCCGCCGAAGCCGACGTTGCGGTCGGTGCGGATGATCCTGGCGTCAGGCCTGGCTCGAGCAGCGATGCGGCTCCCATCGTCGCCCGAGTCGTTGTCCACCACGACCACCTCGACCTCGTGCGGGAGCGCTTTCAAGCACCCCGCGACGACGTCGCTCGAGTTGTAGAGCACGACGATCACCGAAACCAGCGTGAGGCCGCCTTCTGGAGGGGCGTCCGTCACTGCTCGCGACCGGCCTCGGTGTCCTCTCCGGCCCACCGCGCCGACCGGGCGCGATCGCGGGCCGCGAGCATGATCCCGGTCGGAGCAGCCAGGCTGAACCACAGCCGAGATGGCGCGTCGGGCATCTCGTCGCGCAGCGAGACCCCGGCCAGGCGCGCGTTACGCACCCAGTTCGTGTATGCGCGGTAGCGCTCCTTGAGCGGCAGCGGCCTGGGCATCTGAACGATCTCCTTGAAGAGCACACGACGGAGCGGCGCGCGCGCGAGCGTCTCACGGCGCGCGCTCCGCGTGATCCCCCCCGGCAGGTATTCCTTGCGCGCGAGCACCGTGTTGAGATAGCGCGTCCGGTACTTGCGCGCGATCCGGTACCAGATCAGCGACTCCGTCACGTAGTGGCGCCCGAAATCCTCGGGGAACGGATACTCCCGCATGACGTCTGTGCGGATCATCCCGATCTTGTCCCCGCGCACTCCGTAGCGATAGAAGATCTCGAACGCGTCGGAGTCAAAGCGGTCGCCGCCCGGGAAGCGGGAGCCGATGATCTCGCCGGAGCTCGTCGCGCACAGCCCCTGAACCTCGGCGTACGCATCCGGCTCGGCCAGCGACCGCCACTCGGCGCACAGCACCTCGAGCGCAGCCGCGTCATACCAGTCGTCGGAGTCGAGAACCGCGCAGTACTCGCCGTGGGCGGCGGCAACTCCGGTATTGAGCGCCGCGTGCTTGCCACCGTTCTCGCGGAGCATGTAGCGGACGGGGAATCCCGCCCGGGCGGCGAGTCCGGCCACGACCTCTGCCGTGTCGTCAGTCGAGCCATCGTCGACGACGAGCCACTCGAAGCCGGAATAGGTCTGCGCCTCGAGGCTCTCGAACAACCTCGGCAGCAGCCCAGCGCGGTTGTAGGTGGGGGTGAGGACGGTGACCAATGGGGGCGGTATCGGAACGGTCACCGGCTCTGCGCCAACTCTGCGTAGAGGCTCATGCTGAGCGCGGCCGCCGCGTCCCAGCTGCGCGGCGCCGCGACCTCGCGCATCACCCGCCGGCGTGTCTCGGGCCCGTCGTCCACATGTCTCAGGATCGCCGCGCTCAGCGCCGGCTCGTCTCCCGGCTCGATCAGGTAGGACTCATCGAGCGCGAGGTCGGGCAGCGCGCCGACGCGGCTCGTGATGACCGGGATTCCGAAGCCGACGGCCTGGCTCCCCGCGCCCGTCTGGGACGCCTCGGTGTAGGGGAGCACGGCCACCGAGACCGAGGCGAAGAAGGCCTCGATCTCGGCTTCGGGGAGGTAGGCACGTTGCAGGTGCAGACGGTGGTCGCTGAGCGGGACGGCGGCGGCTCCGCCGCCGGCGATCCTCAGCTCGACGTCGGGTCGTGCTGCCCACACATGCGGCATCGCCCGCGCGAGCACCTCGAGTCCCTTGTAGGGCTCGAGCCGGCCGAAGAACCCGACGCTCGGCGTCCGCGGCGGCGCCAGCGGCTCCGAGTGCAGATCGAGGCCGTGCGGCACGACGACGCAGCGCTGACGGCGCCTGAGGGTCACCGCGTCGCGCAGCCGCTCGCTGTGGACCACGATCACGTCGGCACGACGACGCCACGCGTCGTGAGCAGCGCGATGGAAGCAGCGCTTGAGCACCGTTCGTCCCTGGGGCTGGCCCGGATGCGGAGAGGGATCGTGGATCGTGAGGACGGTCGGCGTGCGCGGGAGGAGCGCCAGCGCGCGCGGATCCGCGGTGAAGTGCGCGTGGACCACCGAGGGGTTGAAGCGATGCAGCCCTCGGCGCACGGCGAGCAGAGCACGAGCCGCGGCCGGGTCGCGGATGCGCCCGGGGAGCTCCACAACGCGGACGCCCGCGGCGCGCACGGTGTCGATCGTCGCGGCGCGCTCAGCGATGTCGCCGCCGAACTCGATCGGGTGATCACGGCACAACAGCAACACGTCGGCGCCCGCGCGGACCAGCGCCGCGGCCTGTGAGGCTGAGTACTTCAGGAACCAGTCGCACGTCAGGACGACCCGGATTCGGCCGGCTGCGGTGGCGGAGCTCATCTCGGCTCGGCCCGGAGGGCGTCATAGGCGGCCAGGAGCGCGCGCTCGGAGTGATCCCAGGTGAGCTCGCCGGCGCGGGAGCGCGCCCGCCGGGCCAGGCTCAGGCGCGCCTCCGGATCGCGCGCCAGCCGGGCGATCTGGGCAGCGAAGGCGTCCACGTCACCGGGGGCCACGAAGCACGCCGCCGTGCCGGCCGTGCGGCGGGCCTCGAGCAGGTCGTAGGCCACGACCGGCTTTCCCAGGGCCAGATACTCGGCCATCTTGATCATCGTCGAGCGCTGGTTGACGTCCGTCGCCGGCGCTGGATCGACGCAGATGTCGGCCGCGGCGAGCAGCTCCGGGACCCGCTCGGCGGGCACCCAGCCGGCAAAGGTGACGCGATCGGCGACATCGTGCTGGGCGAGCGCAGATTCGAGCGCCGGGCGCCCGTCGTCCGTCGCCGACGACGGTCAGATGGGCGTCGACGATGCCGCGCAGCCTCGCCAGCACGGGCGCGATGCCCTCGACGCCGTCCTGCGCCGAGATCGCGCCCGCGTAGGCCAGCTCGACCCGATCCAGGATGCCCTCGCGCGTGCGGCTCGACATCGCGATCCAGGCCGGGGGCGGCGCGTTGCGGACCACCGTGACCCCGCCGGCACGCTTGCCGCCGTGATCCCGCGCGAGGTCCGCATACGACTCGTTCGTGGCGATGACGTGATCGGACACACCGTACGTGAGGTGCTGCGCCCGGGCGGCCATCCGGGCGGGCAGTCCGGGCCCGAACTTGACCTCCACCGTCTCCGGGAAGAGGTCGTGGTGATCGAAGATCACCTTGCGGCCGGCGATCCGGAACATGCCTCCGGCGGGAAAGAGGATGTCGGGTGGGTTGTGCAGGTGGAGCACGGTCGCGCCGCTGAGCAGCGCCCGGAGCGCGGCCGCGTGCAGCGCGAGCGCGGCGACGGCGTACTCGAGCACGAAGCCGCTGCGGCCCCGACCGGCTGCCTCGCGGGCTCGGAAGCGGCGCACCTCGACCCCGCCGATCCATTCCCGGCGCGGCTGGCCCTCAGCACGCGGGGCCGCGACCGTGACCCGATGCCCGGCCCGGACCAGCGACTCCGCCTCGGCCCGGACGCGCACGTCCTGCGGGTAGGGATTGTTCTCCAGCAGCATGATGACTCGCTCGCGCGCGCCGTCCCCGGCTGCGGCCCCTGCGGCGTCAGCCGGTGATCTCAACGCGTCGGCGCCGGAGCAAGGTACTCCTCGAGCGCGTCACTCACGGTGGCGACGGCCGGCTCGGCCATCATCTCGCGATTGTCGCTGTCGGCGCCGGAAACGGCGACGGTCTCGATCTCGCTCGCGAGTCCTCCCCAACCGAGCTCCGGATCCTCGTACAGGCCCTCGCCGTAGAAGACCAGCAGCTTCCCGGCGTACGGAGACGGCTCGTATGCGCGCTGGGCCTGCTCGTGGAGCTCGAAGAAGAACTGCTCGCGGAACGGCTCGGGCACGGGACGCCCGAAGGCCATCAGCACTTTCGTTCGCGGCCGGCGCGTGTACCAGGCCAGTCCGGTGAGCAGGCGCTTGGGATGACGCAGGGCGCGCGGGATCCGCCCCGCGATCGACACCAGCGCCTGCAGCCGGGTGCGACGCTTGCTGGCCCGGCGCTCGCTCTGGGTCTTGACCGGCGGCATTGCGTGCTTCGCGCGCCAGGAGGGCTGGTTGCCGTACCAGCCCCAGCGCTTGATCCAGCCCGGGCTGGGGCCGTTGAACATGGCGACGAGCTCGACCTCCTCGCCCGCGGCGGCGAGCCGCTGCGCGAGCTCGAAGGCGACGATCGTGCCGAAGCAGTAGCCGGCCAGGCGCCAGGGGCCGCCGGGATGCACCTGGCGCATCTCCTCGAGGTAGTGCGTGGCCATCTCCTCGACCGAGTCGCAGCGGCGCGGCGCCGCCGTACAGGCCGCGCGACTGGAGCCCGTAGAACGGCTGGTCGGCGCCGAGCCGCCGCGCCAGCGGCGCGAGGTGCAGGATCGTGCCGGCGCCGCCGTGGACGCAGAAGATCGGCGGCTGCGTGCCCGCCGGCTGGATCGGCACCAGCGAGCTCCAGCGCGACGCGTCGCCGCCGCCCTCGAGCAGCGCGGCGAGCGACTCGATCGTCGGGGCGCGGAAGATCGCGCCGAGCGGCAGCGCGCCGCCGAGCTCGTGCTCGATCGCGGCGAACAGCGTCGCCGCCGTGAGCGAGGTCACGCCGAGGTCGAAGAAGTCGTCGGTCACGCCGATCGGGCTGATGCCGAGCTCGCGCTCCCAGATGCTCGCCGAGCTGGCGCTCGAGCGTCGGTGCGCGGCGCGACCAGCTCGTGCTCGCTCGAGCGCTCGCGCGGTCGGCTCCGGCAGCGCCTTGCGGTCGACCTTGCCGTTCGGCGTCAGCGGGAACGCGTCGAGGACGGTGACCGTCGACGGGACCATGTACGCGGGCAGCGTCTGCGCCGAGGAACTGCGCGCAGCTCGTGCGCCGGCGACCGGGCTGCCCGGACGGGATCACGTACGCGGCGAGCTCGGCCTCGGCGTCGGCGTCCCCGCGCGCGACGACGACGGCCTCGGTCACGCCGCGGGTGGCGGGCGAGCACGGTCTCGATCTCGCCGAGCTCGATGCGGAAGCCGCGGACCTTGACCTGGTGGTCGATCCGGCCGAGGAACTCGAGCTCGCCGTCGGCGCCGGTAGCGGGCGAGGTCGCCGGTGCGGTAGATCCGCGCCCTCGGCGTGGGTCGAACGGGTCGGCGACGAACCGCTCCGCGGTGAGGTCGGCGCGGCCGCGGTAGCCGCGCGCCAGCCCGTCGCCGCCGATCCACAGCTCGCCCGGCGACGCCCGACCGGGACCGGCTGGCGATGGCGGTCGAGGACGTAGAGCGTCGTGTTGGCGATCGGGCGGCCGATCGTGAGCGGCTCGCCGCGGGTCTCGACCAGCGCGCAGGTCGACCAGATCGTCGTCTCGGTCGGGCCGTACATGTTCCACAGCTCGACGCCGAGCTCGACGAGCCGATCGGCGAGCGCGACCGGCAGCGCCTCGCCGCCGCAGAGCGCCTTCAGCCGCGCCGGCCGGACGCCAGCCGGCGTCGAGCAGCATCCGCCAGGTCGTCGGCGTGGCCTGCATGACGGTCGCGCCGGCGTGCTCGAGCAGCTGCAGCCAGCGCGCGCGGGTCCGCGGTCGTCTCGCTCGGGGCGATCACCACGCCGCGCGCCGGTGATCAGCGGCAGGTACAGCTCGAGGCCGGCGATGTCGAACGACAGCGTCGTGACCGCGACGAGCACGTCGTCCGGCGCCAGGCCCGGGCGCTCGCGCATCGTCGATCAGGAAGTTGACCAGCGCCCGGTGCGGGATCTGCACGCCCTTCGGCTTGCCGGTCGAACCCGAGGTGTAGATCACGTAGGCGAGCTGCTCGGGATCGGCGTCGCGACGCCGGCGCCTCGTGCGGGTGCGCGGCGATCTTCGGCCAGTCGCGGTCGAGGCAGACGACGCTGCACGCCGCTCGACCGGCAGCGCCGTCCGCGCAGCGCGCTCCTGGGTGACGACGACCGGCGCCTGCGGAGTTGCTCGAGCATGAAGGCCTGACGCTCCGCGGGATAGGCCGGGTCGACGGGCACGTAGGCGCCGCCCGCCTTCAGGATGCCGAGCAGGCCGACGAGCATCTCGAGCGAGCGCTCGACGGCAGATCCCGACCAGCACCTCCGGGCCGACGCCGAGCGCCGACGAGGTGGTGCGCGAGCTGGTTCGCGCGGGCGTCGAGCTCGGCGTACGTGAGCTGCTCGCCTCGGAACTCCGCCGCGACGGCATCAGGGGTGGCGCGAGCCTGGTCCTCGACGAGCTCGTGCAGGCACCGGTGCGGGTACTCCGCCGCGGTCTGGTTCCAGCCGAGCAGGACCTGGTCGCGCTCGGACTCGGTCAGGACGGGAATCGACCCGACCAGCCGGTCTGGCTGCGCCTGACCCTCACGCAGAACGGTCTGCAGATGCCCCACGAGCTGATCTCCGATGGCGGACTTCGGCCCGGCCCCATTGCGGTGCAGCGCTAGCCGCAGCCCGTCCGCGGCCTGGGTTGCCGTGAGCCAGACGTCGTGGTCCCCGCCGGCCGGCGGCTCGCGGTCGAGACCGATGATCACCTCGGGCCGCTCCTCGGGAACGTCCTCGTGGGCCCCGTCGGCGATGGCCTGCCCGGCCATCTCGACGAGGCCGGAGAAGCTCGGCTCGGGGGTGAGCGTGAGGCGCAGCGCCGTTGGCTCGGCACTGACGCCGTTGGCGTAGCCGACGACCAGCTCGGCCCGATCGGTGTAGCGGTTGAGGACGACGGCCACGGCAGCAAGCAGCCGCGCCGCGGCCTCCGCGGGCTCTCGCTCGCTCTGTACGACAACCACAAGACCCCCCTTGTTGTCCACGTCCATGCGTCCCCCGCTCATGGTACTAGCACCGCGGCCTCGTCAACGCGGGGCCGGTTCGGTGCCAGGCGCACGTTCGGGGCCAGGATCGCGATCACCAGCCACGCCGCCACCGGGATCTGGGGAATGAGGAAGCGCCCATACGCCGCCGCCGGCAGGTGAACCGCGAACGCCAGCGCCATCAATGCGGCGATCGGCACGATCTCGGGACCCAGGCGCCTGCGCACCTTGACCGCGACGAAGGCGGCCATGGCCAGGAGACCGATCAGGATCGCATTGGGGATGGCGTAGATCATCATGCCCCAGGTCGGACTGGTGCCGTTGGCCTGCTGGTTGGCGTAGCTGTAGGGCGCGTTGAACAGGAGCCGACCCATGTTGGCGACGACATTCGTCAGGTAGTGCGTTGGGTGGTTCTTGATGTTCTGGATCGCGACGTGCTGCAGATAGGCGTCGCGCTTCAGGACCGGCAGGTGGTTCATCTTCTTGATCACCACCGCCTCCGCCGTGAACTGCGGGATCGTGATCGCCTCGCGGTCCGTGTGCCAGTCGCCGATGTTCCCCGGCGCGCTCATCCAGTACAGCGACAGGCCGCCGGAGTCTCCCCAGTAGAACGGCTTGCTGGTGAGCGAGTACGTGTAGGCGAGCCACGGCGTGCACAACAGCAGCGCCACCACCATTGCCAGCGTGCTGTGCCGGGCGGCGGAGGACCGACGTGACGCCAGCAGCCAGATGCAGCTCAGCACGAGGGCGGCGGCGAGCACGTAGCCATACTCGACGCGGCTGAGAGCCAGTAACGCCAGCGCCACCCCCGCCCAGAGATGATCACGCCGGCCACCGCGGAACGAACGCAGCATGAAGAACGCCGCCAGCGTGAACCACAGCGTGGCCAGCGGCTCCACGTGGATGTGCCCGATCGTGGTGAAGAACGGGAAGTAGCAGGCGACCACATACGTGGCGGTCAGCGCTCCGCGCCGCGGCAGGTAGAGCCGCACCATGCGGTGGAACACGAGCATGGTCGCGAACAGGACGACCGGTCCGACGAGGATGCGAATGACCGCGACCGGGACGTGGAGCGCCACGAGCGGGGCGAGCAGCAGTGGCAGGATCGGTCCGTGCCAGAGGAAGTCCGGCGAGGTCGAGGTCTGGGCGAAGAAGGAGTGCGTCAGCGCCGTCGCGTAGCGGAGATACGGCAGCTCGTCGTTCGTCGCCGTGTGGATCCCGACCGAGACCAGGATGTACGCGCCGAGAATCGGTATCAACGGGGCGGAGGGGGCCAGGCGACGCCAGAGACCGGACGAACGCCGGGGATCGCCGATCAGCTCCTCCGCTGGGACCGCCACGCCAGGCGGCGCCGACTGCGGTGAGTCGACGGCCAACCGCCCCGATGCTCTCATTTGCCTGCTCGTCATTGAGCCCCCTCACGACATGCTAGAGCGCGATCGGTCATCTGGCCAGCGCGAACAGGAACTCAGCATATTCATCGACCATTCGCGTGGCGTCCCAACCTTCCCGGCACCGTCGTTGTCCGATCGCTCCCATCGCGATCCGGAGGTCGCGGTTCGCGGCCAGATCCACCAGCCGCGCGGCCATCGCGGCCACGTCCCCAGGCTCAACGAGCCATCCGCTCTCGCCGTCCGCCACCACGCTGGGGATGTCTCCGACACGTGTTGCCACGACCGGCAAGCCCGACGCCATCGCCTCGAGGATCGCCATCGGCACCGCTTCGTGCTCGCTCGCGAGGACAAAGATGTCGGCGGCTTTCATCAATGCGTGCACGTCGTCGCGATGACCAAGCACGCGGATCCCGGGCTCTCCCGCGGCGGCGGCGTCGACCGCGGCTCGCTCAGGTCCGTCTCCACACACCAGCCCGATGATGGCGGGGTTCGTTCGGCGTGCCGCGCGGACTGCGCGAACGAAATCCTCGACTCGTTTCTCGGGGCGCAGGGTGGCCACCAACAGCGCCGCCACAGCGTCAGCCGGTACCCCCAACTCGGCGCGGAGGGCCGCTTTCGACGCGGTCACGCTCGGGGTCTCGACGCCGTTTGCGATCACGACGATCCTCTGCGAGGGGTAGTGACGGTCACGCCACGCGGCTGTCTGCTCCGGCGAGACGACGATGACCGAGTCGATCTGCCGCGCCATCAGTCGCACCATGGCCTCGCGACGGGGTGTCATCGCGAGGCCGACCTGGCGGTGATCGTTGAAGACGTGTGCCGCTCCTCTGCACCAGGCCACGACCTGGCCCACGTACAGGCCGCTGACGGTCTGGCTGACAATCACGTCGGGGGTGAAACGGCGCACGAGCCCCGAGCGAAGCAGTCGCCCGGCGTCAGCCTGATGGCGCATGTCGAGGACGTCCAGCGGCACTCCGCGGGCTCGCATCTGCCATTCGAACGGACCGCCCCCGTCGAGCGCGACAAGGCGCGCGTCGATATTACGACTGCGCAGTCCGGGCAGCAGGATCGACCACTGGCGCTGCACACCTCCGGCAGCGAGGTTGGCGATGATGAACAGGGCCCTCATACGCCGGCGTGGATCTGGCGGAAATGCACGCCGATCATCTCGGGGATGATGGGGAGGACGCGCTGCATGCCTCAGACGGGTCGGCCGAAAGAACGGTGGCCAGGCGAGTGATTGTCGAGTAGCCTTCGATGGGACATGCGAATGGGCCAGGATAGAGCCCGTGAGCCAGGGGAAATTGGGGCAGCACATGGATCAACGTAGAACTGTGCGCTCGGGCCTTGCGGCCACGACGGGCGCGACCGAGACCGAGTTGCGGCCGCCGGCTGTGGAGCTGTCAACGCCGGCCGCGTTGCTCGAAGACCTGTCCGAGAGCGCGCGTGGATGGTCGCGTCACGGCCGCGATTACCGGCTCCGGCGGCTGCTGGTCGCGTCCGACCTGGTCGCGCTGGCGGTCGGCATGTCCACCTGGGCGGTGCTCAACACCTCCCACCGCGGCGCCCACGTCCTCTGGGGTCTGTTCACGCTGCCGGTCTGGATTCTGCTGTTCAACGCCTACAGCCTCTACGCGTCAGGCCTCAGGCGCGTGGGCTACGCGACGGTGGACGAGATTCCGGCGATGGCCCACGCCTTCCTTGTCGGGACCGTGGCGATGTGGTTCTACTTTCAGGTCACGCCGGCGGGGAAGCTGGTCTTCCTCGATCTCCTGGCCTTCGTGGCCGTGGCCTTCGTGCTTTCGCTCGTGTTGCGATGGTCCGGCCGCACAATGGCGCTGGCCCGGCTCGGACTGGAGCGGGTGATGTTCGTGGGCAGCGGTCCGATGACGCCGATCCTGGTCCGTCAGATGCTCCGACAGCGACGGCACGGGCTCGAGCCGATCGCGGTTCTCACGCAGCCTGAGAACGAGCGCTGGCCGCTGCCGCTGCCGAGCGCGGGGAGCCTCGCCGACGTGGATCCGGTGGCGGTGCTCGAGGCGTACGAGGTCGACAGACTGATCATCTCGGCGGAGGGGATTGAGGACGACAGGCTGCTGGATCTGATCAGTCAGTGCCGGACACAGGGCGTCAAGATGAGCGCGCTCCCGTCGCTGTCAGCGATGATGGGGTCGGCGGCGACGATCGATCACCTCGAGGGCATCACGCTGATCGGCATCAACACGCCGCGGCTCGCGCGCTCGAACCGAGCCCTCAAGCGAGCGATGGACATTGTCGGCGCATCGCTGCTGCTCCTGCTCACGGCGCCGCTGTGGGTTGCAGCGGCGATCGCGGTCAAGCTCGATTCCCCGGGTCCGGTGCTGTTCCGCCAGAGCCGGGTCGGCCGCGCCGGCAAGCCGTTCAGGCTGGCCAAGTTCCGTTCGATGGTGATCGACGCCGAGGCACGGCGCGATGCTCTGCTCGCGCAGAGCCGGCAGGAAGCGTGGCTCGACCTCGAACACGATCCGCGGATCACGCGCGTGGGGCGCTTCCTTCGGATGACCAGTCTCGACGAGCTGCCACAGCTGTGGAACGTGCTACGGGGCGACATGAGCCTCGTCGGGCCGCGGCCGTTGATCGCCGAGGAGGATCGCAACGTGAGCGGCTGGGCCCGCGGCCGGCTGGACCTGACGCCGGGCATGACCGGCATGTGGCAGGTGATGGGGCGCGTGTCGATCCCCTTCGAACAGATGATCATGATCGACTACCTGTATGTCGCCAACTGGTCGCTATGGACCGACATCAAGCTGATACTGCAGACGGTGCCCGTCGTGTTCATGCGCCGAGGGGCCAATTAGTGGGCCCCCGTGGATCGGGGTGACGACGTGTCCGCGCTGGCGCTCGAGGAGCCGCACGCGACGGCTATCCGAGCGGATGAGCTCCACGTGTGGCAGGCGTGGCTCGATCGGTCCCGGGATGAGGTCGCGCGGTTGCGCTCGATCCTCAGCGCCGACGAGCTGGAGCGAGCCGCGAGGTTCCGCTTCGATCGCGATCGGGATCGCTACGTTGTCGGCCGGGGGCTACTACGCCTTCTGCTCGCCTCCTATCGCGGGATGGCGCCCGCCGAGCTGAGCTTCGTGTACGGCCCCTACGGCAAGCCGCTGCTCGCAGACCCCGGGCTGTGGTTCAACCTCTCGCACTCGGGAGCGCTTGCGCTGTACGCCTTCAGCAGCGTGGCCGAAGTCGGCATCGACGTCGAGCTCGACGCGCCCGAATTCGCGCGTGAGCGGATCGCCGAGCGGTTCTTCTCGCCGGCCGAGGTGAGCGCACTTCGCTCCCTGCCGCCGGAGCTGCAGGGCCGGGCGTTCATGGCCTGCTGGACGAGGAAGGAGGCATTCATCAAGGCGCGGGGCGACGGCATGAGCCTTGCGCTTGACAGCTTCGATGTTAGCCTGACACCAGGTTCACCGGCTGCCCTTCTCCGCACGGAGTGGAGCGCTGAGGAGCCCGGGCTGTGGCGCTTAGGTGACGTGAGCGATCCCGACAGGGGGTACGTGGCCGCCGTGGCGCTCAGGGGCGACGGCTGGCGTGTCGTCAGCCGAGAGATACCTGACAAATCGACGAACGTAGCGACCGAATAGGAGTGGCGATGAGCGCAGGACAGAGCGGTCCCGGGGGCGGAATTCGGACGATGCGCCGCAAAGCGGTCGAGGCGACGGAGCTCGTCAAGACCAGCTTCGTGCCCGGCCACGAGGACAGCATGCCGCTGGTCATCACCCCGGCGGTCGACAACGTGGATCTCGCGGGCTGGTGCGCGAGCCACAAGGATGAGCTGAACGGCTACTTCGACAAGTACGGCGCGATTCTCTTCCGCGGCTTCCCGCTGGAGAGCGCGGAGGACTTCGAGGCCGTGGCCTCGGGCATCGCCAGCGACCTGTTCGCCGAGTACGGCGACCTGCCGCCGGAGGCCGACAGCGCCCGGATCTACGGCTCCACGCCCTATCCGCCCGACAAGATGATCCTGTTCCACAACGAGAGCTCGCACCTGGCCTCGTGGCCGATGCGCCAGTTCTTCTTCTGCATCACCCCGGCGCCCGACCGCGGCGAGACCCCGCTGCTCGACTGCCGGACGGTTCTCGAGCGTCTTGACCCGGACCTCAGGGAGCAGTTCGCGGAGAAGGGGCTCATGTACGTGCGCAACTTCTCCGAGGGCATCGACGTTCCGTGGCAGGACTTCTTCCACACAGACGACAAGGCCGAGGTCGAGAAGACGTGCGCCGACGCCGGAATGAGCTGCGAGTGGACCGAGCAGGGCCTGCGCATCCGCCAGGTGGCCCGCGCCGTCATCACCCACCCGCGCACGGGCGAGCAGCTGTTCTTCAACCAGGTTCAGCTGCATCACGTCTCCTGCCTGGATGACGAGACGCGCACCGCCCTGCGGCAGCTGTTCGCGGACGAGGATCTCCCGCGCAACGTCTACTTCGGTGACGGCACGCCGATCCCGGACGAGGTGATCGACCGGATCGGCGAGCTGTACGAGGAGCTGTGCGTCGAGTTCCCGTGGCAGAAGGGCGACCTGATCGCGGTCGACAACATGCTCGTCGCGCACGCGCGCCGGCCGTTCAGCGGCCCGCGCAAGCTGCTCGTGGCGATGGGCGAGATGATCGAGGCCAGCGATACGGCGGGGGCGCCGGCGTAAATCGACGCGTTACGATTGGACTGAGACACGGCAAGGTTGCCGAGGGGCTAACTAAAGGAGCATCGGGTGGGAGCGCTAGCGGAGCAGGTGGGGGGAGAGCTTCAAGAGCCCTCTGTGGGGACGCGGATTCCGGGACCGGCATCGGCGGAGCTGTTGGCACGGCAGGACGACCGCGAGTCGAGCGCGCGGACGTATCCCCGCCGGCTGCCGATCGCCATCGCCCGGGGAAGCGGGTCCTACGTGCAGGATCTCGACGGGAACGTCTTCATCGACTTCCTGAACGGGGCGGGTGCGCTGCCGTTGGGCCACTCCCATCCGGAGCTGCTCGAGGCGGTTGAACGCCAGCTGCCGGCGCTCACCCACGGGCTCGATTTCCCGACCGAGGCCAAGGATGAGTTCGTCTCCGCCCAACTGGCGATGCTCCCCGCCGAGATGCGGGAGCGCACGAAGATCGGGTTCTGCGGTCCGACCGGGGCCAACGCGGTCGAAGCGGCCCTCAAGCTGTGCAAGACCGCGACCGGGCGCTCGGAGATCGTCTCCTTCCAGGGCGCCTACCACGGTGGCTCGCACGGCGCGATGGCGGTCTCGGCCCTCGTCTCGCAGAAGGAGCGGATCGCCAACGGAATGCCCGGCGTGCATTTCTTCCCCTTCCCGTACGCGCTGCGGTCCCCTCTCCCGGGGCCGCGCGAGGACCTGGGCCGGCACTGCGCCGAGTACCTCGAGCGCTCGTTGCGCGACCCGATCGGCGGGATCACCCTGCCGGCCGCGGTGATTCTCGAGGTCGTCCAGGGCGAGGGGGGCGTGATCCCCGCGCCGACCGACTTCCTCCAGGGAGTGCGGCGCCTCACGCGCGAGCTGGGCATCCCGCTGATCGTGGATGAGATCCAGTGCGGCTGCGGCCGCTCCGGAAGCTGGTTCGCCTTCGAGCAGCACGGGATCGTCCCCGACGTGATCGTGGCCTCCAAGGCTCTCGGTGGCCTGGGGATGCCGATCTCCATCATCCTCTACGACGAGAGCCTGGATCAATGGGGGCCGGGTGCGCACACCGGCACCTTCCGTGGCAACCAGCTCGCCTTCGTCGCCGGCGCCGCGGCGACGCGGATCATCCAGCGTGACGACATCCTCGCCCACGTCCGCGCGATGGGGGCCGTCGCGATGACCGCTCTCCAGGCGCTCGTGGACGATTTCGCGATCGCCGGCGAGGCACGGGGCAGCGGCCTGATGCTGGGCCTCGAGCTCGTCGACCCCGCGACCGGCGCACCCAACGCGACCGCTGCCCTCGTCGTCCAGCGGGCCGCGCTCGAGCGGGGATTGATCCTCGAGCTCGGCGGACGCGAGGACGCGGTCGTCCGGCTTCTGCCCGCGCTCAACGTGACGCGGCAGACGCTCGACCAGGCGTTCGAGATCCTGCGAGGAGCGCTCCAGATTGCGTCCCTCGACGGCTAGGACGCCGGCGGGGACACGATTCCCGCGGTCACCATGACTGTCAGCACGCGCTCCACCGAGACGTCGATCGGGTCGGGCGCCAGTCGCACGTCGGGTTGCTCCGGCCGCTCATAGGTGTCTCCGACACCCGTCAGTCCGCTGACCTCGCCGCGCCGAGCGCGAGCGTAGAGGCCTTTGGGGTCGCGGCGCTCGCACAGCTCGACCGGCGTGTCCAGGAACACCTCGAGGAACGGGAGGCCGGCGTCGGCGTGCAGTTCGCGTGCCAGCTGGCGGTCCCGCGCGAACGGGCTGATCAGCGATACGATCGCCACCACACCCGCGTCGGAAAGTATGCGCGCGACATGGGCCACCCGACGGACATTTTCAGCCCGTGACTCGCGATCAAAGCCCAGGTCGCAGCACAGGCCTCGGCGTATCGCGTCGCCATCCAGGCGATATGCAGCGCGGCCCGTGGCGATCAGCGTCTGCTCGAGCGCGGTGGCGAGGGTCGTCTTCCCTGATGCCGGGAGTCCGGTGATCCACACCGTCGCGCCACGGCGACCAGGGCCTGAGATTGGTTCCACGGGCGAGAGCGCCCGGGCCGGCGAATCTGGCATGTCGCCACTGTATCGGCATCGCCTGGAGACACGCGTAGCCCGGTCCGGAATCGGGTTGGATGATGCAAGCCGTGTGCGTCGGGTAGCTTTCCGGCATGCCATGGGGCACGGCTCTCCTCCTCTGCGCGCTGCGGCACGGCGGCGGACGGGGAACAGCTTGACAATCGAGGATCAGAGGGCGCTCGATGCGAGCGTCGCGGGCGCGCGGCATCGCGCAGCCCGCGCTCGGATGGTGTGCTGGCAACGTGGCGCGAACTGAATCCGGGCATTCACCTCGGGGCGCCGAGGGGGCGATCGGGGAGCTGCCCGAACCGCGCCCCCGGGTGCTGCTGGGAACGGCCGGCACGGGCACCACGTGGGGCATCGCAGTGTCGCTGCGTGAACGTTGGGACGACGAGCTTCGCATCGTCGCGACCGATCTGCTCCCGGGGCATCTTGTGGCCACGAGCGCGCTGGCCGAGCGCTTCGAGCAGGTTCCGCCCGTCTCGGATCCCAGGTTCGAGGAGGCTCTGCTCTCGCTCCTGGCCGAGGAGTCGATCGACACTTACGTGCCGACGTTCGATGCCGAGATCGTGCTGGCGGCCCGCCTGCGCGAGGCCGGCGCACTCGACGGGATTCGCGTGCTGGCCCCCCCGCTCTGGGCGGCGGAGACCTGCTGGGACAAGCGGGCCGCCGGCGATTGGCTGGCGTCCGCGGGACTGCCGGCCCCTGAGGTGATTCCTTTTGCGCTCAGCGACTGGCGTGAGGCGGGAGTGATTGTCAAGCCGCGGCGCGGAGTCGGTTCGGTGGGCGTGGCCCGCGTGACCGATCGCGAGCAGTGGTCCGGTTGGTGCGCTCGGGCCGACCTCGACGATTGGATCGCCCAGGAGATCGTCGCCGGTCCCGAGGTGACGCTCGACTGCTTTCGGTCGAGCCGGACGTCCCGCTCCCGGGTCGTGTGCCGTGAGCGCGTCGAGGTCAAGGCTGGTGTGTGTACTAAGGCTCGGATCTTCGATGATGGTGAGCTCGGGGCGGTCGGCACCGCGATCGGCGCCGGACTCGAGCTGAGTGGTGTCTATTGCGTTCAGCTGATGCGCTCTCCCGATCGGGGATGGCTGGTCACCGACATCAACCCGAGGCCGGGCGCCGGGTGTCGTCTCAGTGCCGCCATCGGAGTGTTGTTCCACGCTGCATGGTTCGCCGACGCGTGGGGCGCGGATACCGCTCATCTGCTGCCGGCGCTTGACGGGGAGCGCTGGGTCGTCCGTCAGTACAGCGAGATCGTGCTTGCGTAACGCAGTTGCCCTGGATCTCGACGGGACCTTGATCGATGCCAGGCATCGCCAGGTCGGTGTGGCGATCGAAGCGGTGGCAGCGGCGACAGGCGAGGTGCTCGACGCGCGTCGATTCTGGACGGCGAAGCGCGCCGGCGCGACAACGGTGCAGGCGCTGGCTCGGCTCGGATATGCCGCGGAGGTCGCCGCGGACGTCGCCGAGCGTTGGCGCAGGCGCATCGAAATTGATCAATGGCTGATCACGGACCGGGCGCTTCCGGGCGTGGCGCGAACCCTCTCCGCGCTACGGGAGTCCGGGCATTCGGTCGTCGTGCTGACCGCTCGGCGTCGCGACAGCGGAGCGCAGCGATCTCTTGATGCCGCTGGACTCGCGACGCTCGTGGACGAGCTGGTCGTCGTGAACCCTGCCTCGGCGGTCAAGGAGAAGGCCGAGTCACTTCGACGGTGTCATGCGAGCTGGTTCATCGGGGACACGGAGTCAGACGGAGCAGCAGCCGATGCCGCCGGTGTGGACTTCATCGCCGTAGGAACCGGTCAGCGGTCTGAGGCCTTTCTTCGCGCGCGGGGTCTCCAGGTCGCAGCGTCGCTCGGCGCCGCCGTCGAGGCTTTGACCCACCTCTCGGCCTAGCAGCGATAGGCGCAGCCCGGAGGACCCCATCACCATCGCGCGACGAGTCGCACCGACCGCGACGTGCGCCCGGAGCGAGTCCGCACGCTGATCACCAGCTGCGCGGCGCGAAGTGGAGCCAACCGCGATCGAAAGGTCCTGGTCATCGGGAGGCTCAGCCGTACGGCACCTGGGCCGATCGAGTGGCGCAACAGGCTGAGCACAGGCCCCGTGCGGCCGACGCGGATCGAGACGCGCGCCGAGCAGCGGTGCTCGCAGTACACGAGTAACGAAAAACCGCGCTGTAGGTTGCGCGCCCGCGCGCGCTTTACGAGGCGAACCGTCGACACGGTGAACGACCGCGTCCCGCCAACGTGGGTCTGGCCCCGCCGGTCGACGGCCACCACTGTCCAGACATGTCGTCCGTCGGAGAGCGCGCGTGGCAGCGTGAACGATGTCTGTGTCGTCGTCGCGACGACACGGCGGTCGACGCTCACGCGGTAGGACAGCGGTCCCGCCCCGGGCTCGGTGGACATCGTCCATCTCAGGATGGGACGCGGCGACCAGAGCACCGCGCTCGCCGCCGGTGAGCGCAGGCTGAACGGACCGGGGCCGGCCACCGGCGGGCGGACGGGACCGGCCAGGTCGTCGAGCATGTTCGCCGCGAAGGCCTGGAGCTGTGGGCTGGCTGGAGTCGCATGCCCGAAGTTGTCGAGGCCCCACGAGAACTGGAGGCTGCCGCCGGAGAACACCCGGGCGCCCGACGGGGCGGTGTACGTGCTCGCATCGGCCCGGCTCGGATTGCCGTAGGTGTTGGTACCGGTCCAGGTGAACAGTCTCTGGACGGTCGGGCAGCCCGGTTGCCCCGCGGTGTCCCATTCATACCCGACCACACCGGTGATGGTGCTCGAACCGGTGAAGCCGGTCCCGGCGAACCAGGGGTTCGAGAGCGCGCTCGGCACAACGCCGTAGTTCGGATGTGGGGCCGTGATGCTCAGGCCGACGAGGTCCTGTTCACCCTCGAGCAGGCACTCGGGGCGCGGCGGATTGAGCGCCCTGAACTCGACGGTCTTCTCGGCCGCGATGGGATCAGGATCGAGCTTTGCGGAGCGGTACTCCACCAGCGTTCGATCGGTCGAGTCGGCATAGCGCGCCTGCCAGTAGCCGTCGTTGGCGCCCATGAACGCGAGGTTGACGCCGGCGTTCCGCGCAGTGTCCCAGGCGTCCCTCATGCTCTTGGTCCAGTACTCGTCGTGCCCGGCCGCGATGTCCAGCCGGTGTCCGAGCAGCGAGCCCGGGCTCTGATCGGTATCGGTGTCGGCCTGATAGCTGACGTCGTAGCCGTTCTTCTCGAGGAACCTGACGAGGTTGTACTCCCAGGGCAACGGACCCTGGCCGCCCGATCCCAGCCCGGGGCGGTTGAACGAGACCTGCGCCGCGGCGTTCGTTCCCGAGCTCGGGACCTTTGAGCTCGTGCTGTTGAACGTATACAGGCTCTTGCCGCCCCACGGGTTGTAGGCCGCCCAGGTATTGACCGCCGCCTGCACCAGGATCGCCGATGTCGTGCCCGGCGCGGCGCGAACGATGAACGGTGTGTACGAGGCTTGCCCTGCGTACGGGCCGCTGGTCAGGATCAGCTTGGCGATGTAGTACCCGCTGGTCCAACCCGCGCCGACCGCGACCGTGTCGGTGACCGGCCATCCGGCGTCGAGGGACCCCGTCGTCGGGTCAGGTGCCGGCACCGGCTGCTGTGCCCCCGGCTCGCTTCCCGCGCACGACGGTAGGCATGTGATCAGACGTCCACCGGTCCCCTGATACCAGCCGAGCCGGTAGACCTCGATCCGGTATCCCGCCGCGGGTGTGGTGCTCACGTGCAGGTGCAGCACGTCACCCGGCGCAACGCTGCTCTCCGACGTGTATCCGTCGATCCGCGTCGACTGGTTCGTGAGGTTGGTCGGCGTCGAGCCCGGCAGCTCCCAGGCGGTGGTGCCGGGAAGCGAGTTCTCGAGCTGGATCGGGTTCGCCCGAGCGGGGGCGGCGCAGACGGAGCCGAGAGCCAGCGCCATGAGCGCGCCGAGCAGGAGCCTCATGAGCGGGGCTCGGCCGGGATCTGGGCGTTCAGCCGCGCACGCGCCTCGGAACATCACTGATGCTCGTATACCCCCATCGGGGGCGAAGTTGCGGACCGCGTCAGCCGGCGCCGGACGCCTCGACCCGGGCCGGCACGTGCTTGTGCCATGGCGTTCCCGCCAGCGGATCGCGCCAGCCGAGCGACGTGAGCTCGTTCGCGGCCACGCCGGTGAGCACCGGCACGCCGTCGGCGCCCGGGTAATCGAGGCCCTGGCCGTTGGGCAGCGAGATGTGTCCGGGGAGCATCATGTCCGTGATCTCGACCGTCGCCTCGGCGGAGCCGGCGGACGTCGTGATGACCGCGCGGCCGCCGTCACTGAGACCGAGGGCGCCGGCGTCCTGCGGGCTGATCCGGAGCGCCCCGTCGCGGTCGCGCTTGCGCCAATCCGGGTCGCGGATGATCGTGTTGGCGGTGTTGGCGCGCCGCTCCCCGGCGGAGAGCACGAGCGGGAACTCGTCGCTGCACCAGCCCGGGTGCTCACTCGCGAGTCCCAGCAGCTCGTCGACCAGCTCGGGGATCTCGAGCGTGATTCGGTGCTCCGGGCCCGCCACGTAGGACCACACGTCCTCATACTCGTCGAGCGTGAAGGTGATGCCCGAGCGGCCCTCGAGGATCGCCGTGAACAACGCCTCGCCGTCGGCGTGGCCGGCGCGCCGGACCGCGTCGGGGTTCGTCATCGCGCAGCGGTGGGCGAGTCCCCACAGGGTTGCGGCGGCGGCGGCTCCGTGCGGGAGCGTCGGGCCGAGCGTCTCGTAGAGCACGTACGGCGCCAGGGCGCTGATCCGCGGGTCGCTGCTCACCGCCTGCCCGAAGGCCTCGGCGTAGCGAGCGCGGCCCTCGGCAGCCGCGGCGCGGAGCGGCGCCAGCTGGGCGTCGTCGACGACGCCCAGCGCGCGCACCAGCCGAGCGTAGATCTCCGGTTCGGCAAGCGTTCCGGGCAGCGGCTCCATCAGCGGCGCCCGAAGCTGGAACGTGTTGCGCGGGAACTCGAGGTTGAAGAACGTCGCCTCCCACTTCTCGAACTGGCTGGCGGCCGGGAGCACGTAGTCGGCGTGCCGTGCCGTCTCGGTCAGTGCCACGTCGATCACCACGACCAGCTCCAGCGCCTCGAGCGCGGCGCGGAAGCGCTTGGAGTCCGCCAGCGAGTGAGCCGGGTTGGAGCTCTCGATCACCATCGCCCGCAGTCGCGCGGGATGGTCGGCGAGGATCTCCTCGGCGATCACGTTGCAGGGCACGAGCCCGCCGAGGATCCGGGCGCCGGTCACCGGGGTGCGAAACTCGCGGTTGTCGTAGCGGGCCAGCGGGACCATCCACGAGTGCAGGTGCATGGCGCCGGGCTTGCCGAAGTTGCCGGTCAGGATCCACAGCAGCTTGTTGAGGTAGGAGCAGAGCACGCTGTGCGGACCCTGCTGGATGCCGAGGTCCTCGAACGTGGAGACCGACTCGGCCGCGGCGATTCGCCGGGCGGTCGACGCGATCAGCGCCTCGGGAACCCCGCAGCGCTCCGCGTACTCGGACACCGGAACGGCTCGTAGCGCCGCGATCACCGGCTCGCCGCCCGTCGTGTGCTCGGCCAGGAAGTCGTCGTCGATCAGTCCGGCCTGGACGATCGTGCCGAGCAGCGCCGCCAGGCACCAGGCGTCGGTGCCGGGCCGGACGCGCAGGTGGATGTCGGCCATCTCCGCCGTCTCGGTCCGCACCGGGTCGATCACGATCAACGCGCGCTCGGGGTCGCGCGCCAGCTCCTTCAACGTCACCCGCGTGCGGGGAAGGCTCTGCGACTGCCATGGGTTCTTGCCCACGAACACGGCCACCTCGGCATGCTCGAAGTCGCCCCGCGTGTGTCCGCCGTACATCCGGCCGTCGACGAATCCCTCGCCCGTCTTCTCCTGCGCCAGCGCGCTCGATCGATACCGCGCTCCGAGCGCGCGCATCAGCGCGCCGCTGTAGGAGCCGCCGAGATGGTTGCCCTGGCCCCCGCCGCCGTAGAAGAAGATCGTCTCGCCGCCGTGCGTGTCGCGCACCGCGGCAAGCCGGTCCGCGATCTCGGCGATGGCCGTGTCCCAGCCGATCTCCTCGTAGCCGCCGTCGGGCCGGCGCCGCAGCGGAGAGCTGACCCGATCGCGGCCGTTCTGGTAGTGGTCGAGCCGCAGCGCCTTGTTACACGTGTAGCCCTGCGAGGCCGGATGGCGCTTGTCGCCCCGGATCCGCTTCAGCGTCCGGCCCTCGAGCTCGACCTCGATCCCGCAGTTGCACTCGCACAGGATGCAGGCGGTCGGTTGCCACTCGCTCATGCGACCGGCGCCCGGTCGCGGTCGGACGGGGCGGGCTGGGCGGCTGGGGCGGCCAGGGCGGGCGCCCGGTCGCGCTCGGACGCGGCGGGCTGGGCGGACGCGGCCGGGGAGGGCCGGCGCTCGGGCTGGGCGGACGCGGCCGGGGAGGGCTCGCGCTCGGACGCGGCGAGCTGCCGCAGTTGCTCGAACCGGATCACCTGGCCGGCGGCGCCCCAGTTGCCGTCGGGCACCTCGCGGATCATCACCCAGATCCGCATCGCGTCGGCCTCGCCGACACCGGCGGCGGCGCTGATCACGCGGGTCGCCTCGGCGACCAGCTCCTGCTTGCGGCGATCGGACAGCGCCCCGTCGGGAACCGTCACGTCGAGCCGGAAGACGGGCTCGGGCACGGGCCGTCCCGCCGCCCGGACCGCGGCCGGGGGCAGCTCGTGCACGTGCAGCCAGGTGATCGTGCGGAAGAAGTCGGTGTCAGGGGCGCGCTCGGCCCGCAGCAGCACGGTCGTCAACGCCTCGCTGAGCTCGTCGAGCGCGTCGGCGGAGAGGGCGCCGGCGGGGTAGGTCAGGTCCATCAGTGGCATGGCTGTGCTCCCAGTTGACGGTGCGGCGGCGTCGGATGGTCCCGCGGCGCCTGCGGTGCGGCGAAGCTTATATGATGCACGTCATAGTGCCAACCGATCCCCGACGCCGGATGATCCAGAGCGCCGCGCTGCTGATGCGCGAGCGCGGGGTCGAGGCGACCTCCTTCTCGGAGGTGATCGAGCGCTCCGGCGCCCCGCGCGGATCGATCTACCACCACTTCCCGGGCGGCAAGGCGCAGCTGATCGAGGAATCGACCCGCTACGCCGGCGACTTCATCGCCGCCGGCCTGGTGGCCGCGCTCGAGTCCTCCGACCCGGTCGCCTCCGTGCACGCATTCGTCGCGTCGTGGCGGGCGATCCTGCGCGAGAGCGACTATGGCGCCGGCTGCCCCGTGGTCGCCGCGACGCTCGAGGGCGACCGCACGCCCGGTGCCCGCGCCGCCGCCGGCGTGGCGTTCGCGCGCTGGGAGGATCTGCTGGCCGGCGGCATCGCAGCGCGCGGTGTCGCGCCCGATCGCGCCCGCTCGGTGGCCACCCTCACGATCGCCGCGATCGAGGGAGCGGTGATCGTCGCCCGCGCCCAGCGCTCCAGCGGCCCGCTGGACCGGGTGGCGGCCGAGTTGGAGCGGGTGGTGGCCGACGCAATTGCATTACGCTGAGGGCGATGAGCGACGACTTCCGCCTGCACGTCGATCTGCACGAGGACGGCCACGCCCGCAAGCTGACCGACCGGCTCGAGGCGGGTGACCTCGAGCACGACCTCGAGCACGACTTCCACGACCGCATCGTCGTCTCCCGTGACGGGCCGCAGGTGTTCCTCTACACGGGCTCGGGTGAGCAGGCCGCGGCGGCCGAGAAGCTGATCCGTTCCCTTGCCGCCGACGAGGGCTGGCAGCTCGATTCCGACATCAAGCGCTGGCACGAGGCCTCGGAGACCTGGGAGGACGTCGGTACGCCCGTCCCCGACGACGACGCGGCCCGCGCGGCCGAGCACGCGCGGCTGATCGCCACCGAGCGCGACCAGCTCCGTCGCACCGGAACGCCCGAGTTCGAGGTCCGAGTCGAGTGTCCGTCGCATGCCGACGCCGAGCAGGTCGTGGCCCAGCTCCGCGACGAGGGCCGCCCCAGCGTCCATCGCTCCAGCTACGTACTCGCCAGCGCCACCGACGAGGACGACGCGGCCGCGCTGGCCGACCGCCTCCGCGGCGAGGCGCCCGCCGGCTGCACGGTCACCGTGGAGGGGACCGCCCAGGCCGCCTACGACGAGCGGCCGACGAGTCCGTTCGCGTTCCTGGGGGGGCTGGCGGGGTAGGTGGCGCCTTGGGCGCTGCTGGGGCTGGCGGGGGCGGGGTGGTGTGGGGGGCGTGGGGGCGGGGTCTGTGGTGCGGCGGTGGCGGGTCGGGCGTAAACCGCGGCTGGGAAGGGTGGCGTTCGGACGCCGGCGGGGTGTGGGCCGGGGGTCGGCGGGCTGGCGGTCGGTGAGGTCGGCGGTCGGAGGGGCGGCGGTCGGTGAGCTCGGTGCCGATCGTCCCGGGTTCCAGGCGGCCGGATCACGTCCATTTCGTAGGCTCTCGGCGGTGTCCACGGAGCGTGAGGAACGTTTGGGCTGTGTGACAGCCCTTTTGTTCCATGGCTCCCGGTAACTCAGGCGAGATACCACAAAATGGCGGTTGCGGGCGCCGGTCTTGTCGATCGCGCCGACAGGTCACGCCCGCGCCCCGCGCCGGCGAAGCGTTGCAACTGAGTTCCGGCCCCCGGAACTCAGTTGCAACGCTTCGGGCCGGGGGTGCCCGGGGGTGCCCGGCGGCGCCCCGCCCGCGCCGCCCGCGCCGCCCGCGCCCCGCGCCACCCCGTCCCCGCCCGCCACCCGCGCCACCCGCCACCCAGCGCCCTCATCCGCGCCCCCCGCGCCCCCCGCGCCCGCCGCGGCGGCCCGCCCCTCACCCTCCCCGCGCCAGCCTCCGCTTGATCCGCCGCTGCTGCCGGCGCCCGTACGCGAGCACCGGCCCGACACCCACGATCGCGAGCCGCGGATACGCGTCGAACGCGCGCATCATCGCTCCGCGCCAGCGCGGGACGGTGAGGACCGGGCGGGGATGGTCGAGCAGGCGGCCGACGTGGGCGGCGACCTCGGCCGGTTGCAGCAGCACGCCGGTGAACGACGCCGCGGCGGCCGGGTCGTCGAGCTTGTCGTGGAGCATCGGCGTCCAGATGCCGTCCGGGCACAGGCACGAGATGTGAACGTCGCGGATGCCGGCGAGCCGCAGATCGGTGAGCGTGCCGATGCTGAAGGCGATCGCGGCGTGCTTGGAGGCGCCGTAGACGGTCTCGCCGGGGGCGGCGACGATCCCGGCCAGCGAGACGACGTTGACGACGTGACCCTCGCCCGCGGGGCGCATGCGCTCCAGGGCGGCCAGCGTCCCGTTGATCGTGCCGAGCGCGTTGACGTCGAGCATCAGCCGGCGCACCTCGCTCGGCTGCTCCCACGCCGGCCCGGTCACGAGCACGCCGGCGTTGTTGACCCAGACCTCGAGCGATCCGGCGCGCTCGGCCGTGGTCGTCGCGATCTCGTGGCAGGCGTGCTCGTCGCGCACGTCAAGAGCGGAGGAGAACGCATGGCGTCCGAGTTGAGCGGCGGCCGCGGCCGCCGCGTCGGCGTCCACATCGGTGACGTGAACCGCGTAGCCGCGGCGGGCCAGCAGCCGCGCGATCTCCAGCCCCAGCCCGCGTCCGGCGCCGGTGACCACAGCGCCGCCGCGGCGTGTTGCGCTAGCGCTCATCGGCTCATCTGCTCATTGCTCCGTGCCCGCCGGTGCTCAGATCGCCGGGCCGGTGGCCTGGTCGCTCGGCGGGGCGGTCGGTTGCGGCGTCGCCGGCGGGGCCGGCGTCGCCGGCGCCGGCGGGGGGACCGTCGGCTGGGGGTTGTCGCCGGGATCGTCGGGGGCGCGGATCCATTCCACGATGCGACCGCTCCTGATCACGAAGTTCGTGCGCGCCTTCTGGCCGGCGCCCGCGCCGCAGCCGCCGCCGGGCCCCGGCCGATCGGTGAGGCGGAAGAGCACGTTCACGTACGCACCACGCTGGTCGGCGGAGACGAAGCTGGCGCCACAGGGCAACGCGACGTTGATCGCGGCCGCGTCGGCCAGCGAGCGGATGCGGATGATCGGCACCCGACCGCTGGCGTCCGGTCCGTTGATGAACTCGCTCGGCAGGGCGAAGTAGCGTGCGGCGGCCACGACGTCCCCGCGCTGGAGCGCCGAGGACCAGGCGCGGACGACGTTCACCGCCGCGGGATCCGCCGGTCGACCGGTCGGGCCCGGCGTGGGGATGGTCTCCCCGCTCGAGCCTCCCGGAGTCGCCTGGTGCGTTCCCCCTCCGGTGCGGGAAGCCTGCCGCGAGTGCGTGCTCTGCGCGGCGGTCGTCTTCGTGGTGCCGGAGCCGCATCCGCCGGCCAGCGCGGCGGCGGCGGCGAGAGCCAGGGCCAGGCCAGGACGGATCGGCGCCATGGCTCCAGATGATCGCATGTGGCCCATCTCCGCCCGGAGGCGTGATCCGGACCCGCGGGTCGTCTCAGCGGGTGAGGATCGTGAAGAAGTCGCGGCCGTACGGCGCCAGGAACGAGCCTGGCGCACCCGGCTGGCCCGGCACCACCGGGATCGCGCCGACTGCCGCCGCGGAGGAGGGGTGGGCGTACAGGTAGGCGGCGACCCACTCGGGGTTGATGTCGAGCTCGACTGCGCGGGCGACCCGTGCCTGCAGCAGTGCGTCGGCCAGGGCAGCCACGGTGACGTGCTCGCCGCCGGCCCAGATCAGATGTCCGTCGACGGTGATGCCCAACGCCGAGCGCGCGATCTGATCGACTCCGCCGAGCGTCGCGCCCCAGCACGAGTTGCAGTCGAGGTTGGCGGCCGGGGTGGCGTGGTCGATCAGCGGCGTCAGGTTCTGCCGCACCGACTCGATGGTCCGGCCGGCCGCGGGCACCTCCGTGCGCCAGATCCCGATGTCGGTCTGGCCGTTGGCGTAGGTGACGATCGAGGCCAGGCCGGCGTGCATGGGCGCGCCGATACGGCCGCCGCTCTCGAACCCCCCGGCGCCGACGTCGAACCTGAATCCACCGTTGAAGGCCGAGACGAGCCGGCCGAGCTCGGGTGCGAGGACCGCCGGGCCGTAGCGCCAGCCCGAGCCGCCGGGGTCGATCGAGCCGGAATGGAGCGCGAGCCGTACGAGACGCTGATCGAACGAGAGGGCGGTCAGGCCGGAGGGGAGACGGGCGATGTAGACCGCGGTGTGACCGCCGATCTGCACCACCGGGATGAAGCTCGGGCCGACGCCGCCGCGTGCGGACGAGAGCAGTACCGGCAGGGCCGGCGCACCGGGATGGGGTCCGGCACTGCGATGGGACGGCGAGCCCGGGCGGGTGCCCGCCCTCGCGGGCGACGCGGGCGTCCCCGCGCTCGAGGGCGACGCGGACGAGCTCCCACATCCGCCCACGCCGACGGCCAAGGCGACGAGGGCGGCCGCGGCCCAGGCCGGCGCGAGCCGCGGCCCACGCCGGGCCGCCGGCCCGTGTGCGCTCGCCATCAGTGCTCGAAGAAGGCCCCGTGCTGCGTCCACGCAGCGAACTCTGGCAGCAGGACGACTGCCAGCACGAGTCCGCCGACGAGCGCGCCGGCGAGCGCGATGCGGCGGCCGGCCTCGCCGCGCGCGGTGCCGGGAACCTCGGCCGACCGGCCGCGCAGAAAGGACAGCGAGCCCGCCGTCGCCGGTAGATGCGCGAGCACGTGCAGGGCTGTCACTCCGAGCCAGATGATGAAGCTCGCCTTGTGGGCCAGCAGCAGCGTGCCACGTCCGCTCGGGCCCACGAACAGCAGCACGACCCCGGTGGCGAAGACCACGACCGTCGACAGGACCACGAAGGGCGCCAGCAGGCGCAGCAGCGGCACGGGCGGGCCCTTGCGCCGATAGACGGGATCGTGGGTGTAGTAGCGGGCGAAGCGATACCCGGTGGTCGCCATCTTCAGCGCCACCGGGCCGAGCAGCACGAGCCCGACGAACAGGTGCAACCAGATCAGCCGGTGGATTTGCAGGATCGTCAGGCCGAGAACGGCCAGCAGCAGGATCAGGATCAGCCCGGTCAGCGCGGTGAGCCGCTCGTTCCCCTCGACGCCGCCCCCCGTGAGGCGCCCCCCGGGCGTGCGCCCGGTGGGTGTGCGGCGCGCGCGTGAGCCGGCGACAGCGCGTGGAGCCTCGTCGGCCTGTTCGGCCAGGTGCGGGGCTGTCGCCATCGAAGCAGTCTCGGCGCCTGACCTAAACGGTCCGTCACCGGCTGATGAGAAACCTCTTCTCGGGAACGACGGCCGCCGATGAGTTTTCGCCCCCCGCGTCGTCTCAGGGTGTGCGGGCCCGGAATCAGAGAAAGGACACGGGGATGAACCAAGGTGTTTTGAGGTGTCGACGGGAGCCCGTAGCATGACCATCGTGCAGGAGTTGCCGCTGACGGCCGGGCGTGCCGAGACAGGGCTCGACGAGAGGCTCGAGCAGCATCGCGCTGAGCTCATCGCGCATTGCTACCGGATGCTCGGCATCGCCGTTCGAGGCCGAGGACGCCGTCCAGGAGACGTTCATCCGCGCGTGGCGCGCCTTCGATCGCTTCGAGGGTCGCTCGTCGCTGCGGTCCTGGCTCTACCGCATCGCCACCAACGTGTGCCTGGACATGCTGAGCGGCAGGGAGCGCCGCGCGCGGCCGATGGATCTCGGCCCCGCTCATGCGCCCGAGGCGGCCAATCTCCACATCCTGCCCGAGGCGACCTGGATCCAGCCGATCCCGGACGGCCTTGTCACCGCCGAGGACGATCCGGCCGAGGCGGCGATCGCCCGGGAGACGATCCGCCTGGCGTTCGTCGCCGCCCTGCAACACCTGCCGGCACGCCAGCGCGCAGCCCTGATCCTGTGCGAGGTCCTGCGCTGGAAGGCGAACGAGGTGGCGGAGCTGCTCGACACGAGCGTTGCGTCGGTCAACAGCGCCCTGCAGCGCGCCCGCGCGACACTCGCCGCGTGCAACGTCACGCGACCGATCCCACTCCGGCCCTGGACGGGGCGGATCGCGCGCTGCTGGCCCGCTATGTGGAGGCGTTCGAGCGCTACGACATGGACGCGCTCACGTCGCTGATCCAGGAGGACGCCACCCAGTCCATGCCGCCCTACGACATGTGGCTGCGCGGCCGTGACGACATCCTCAGCTGGTGGGTCGGGCCCGGTGCCGCGTGTCGCGGCTCGCGCGTGCTCCCGACGGTCGACGCCAACGGCCGGCCGGCCTTCGGGCAGTACAAGCCCAGCCCCGACGGAGGCTATGACCCCTGGGCCCTGCAGGTGCTCGAGCTCTCAGGTGGGCGGATCATCGAGTTCACCTTCTTCCTCGATACCGAGTCGGTGTTCCCCCTGTTCGGCCTCCCCGCACGGCTCGACCCCTAGGGCCTCGACCAGACCCATGAAGGCGAGCAGCGCCCGCAACTCGTCGGGCGCGTTGCTGATCCGCAGCTCAAACCCGAGCCGCTGCAACCGCAGCCGCGCGCGCGCCAGGGCGTCGACCGTGCGCGCATCGGGGGCGATGAGCGCTCGCGCGTCGTAGACGATCGTCCTCCGGCGTGGCGTGGCCATCTACCGCAAAGACGGCGGCGGGCAGGCAAAATCATCGCTCCCACGATGCGGCCCCGCTCGAGCGAGGCACGCGCGCCCGGCCGGTCCCGGGGGATCGACCGTCACCGGCCGGGCGTTGCCACCGCGCACAGTGCGCCAAGACCCGCGAAGCGGGGAAGCGCCGGTCCAACCTAGAGCGCCGCGATCGACCCGACAACCACCGCCGCGGTACAACCCCCCACACGTGGGGGGCCACTCCGCCGACCGCGGCTACTGGTGGTATGCCTCAGAAATATCGGCGGTGTGACGGCGTCTGGACGCGCTATGGACCCACCCCCGCGCGGCAGGTACGACCCGGTACATGCTTGCGCGGGGTGTGGGCCCAGCCGCGCCCAGCCACTCGTCACACCACTCACCTATTTCTGAGACACACCACTGCCCTCCGTCGGCATCTCGTAGGAGACGCCGATGTACGCGGCCGGACGGCCCTTATCGTCCACGACGGTCGAGTCGAACACGTAGGCGAGAAACGAGCCGCCACCCTTGCGGCGCACCCGGAACTCGCCCTCCCAGGTTCCGGTCCGTCGCAGGCTGTCTCTGATGCGAGTCGCGAGCTCGTGGTCGCCCGACTCGACGAGGAGATCAGACGCGGGCTGCCCGATCGTCTCCGCGCGCGTGTAGCCATACAGCCGCTCGGCACCGCTGCTCCAGTGCGTGACGGTGCCCTCGAGATCGGTCACGACGACCGCGGCATCGGGGGAGTGCCGCTCGATCTCGGTCAGGTCGTCCACCGTCCAGGGATGGCGTTCGCCGGGCGCCGAGCGCGGTCCTGTGAGCAACTCGGCCGCCTCTCGGCGCAGCGCCTCGGAGACCTGTGGCCCGATCTCCTGGTTCTCGCATCCCATGCTCACCACCCGTTGCCCGCGGCGCCGGCCCGCAATCAGAAAGGCTTCTTCAAATGCGCGCGGCTGTAGGAGCCGCGCAACTACCGTAATCGGCAGGCCTGAACCCTGATTGAAGAAAGCGGCGCACACCCGGCCGACCGGCGGGATCGGCGTGGTCAGCCGGACCTTCCACGGCGCGGGCGGATTCGGGGGCGAGTCCGCGTCGCGAGCGTGCGCCTAGGACAAGATAGACCGTTCGGTCACATGAGCGCAAGGGGAGCTGTGAAGATCCGGACCATGATCGCCGCACGCCTCGAGGCGCAACTCCTTTCGGGGCCTCCGGCGGCCGACCCCGAGTCGGTGGCGGCGCGACTGCTGGCGATCCAGGCCCAGGACCCGCGCGGGGCGCGCCTGGCGATCCGGGCCCGGTCAGAGGTGGAGAGCGTCGCCGCTGTCGATCGGGCGCTCACCGACGAGCGCTCGCTGCTCATCACCTGGCTGAACCGCGGCACGCTGCACCTCGTCCGCAGCGAGGACTATCCGTGGCTGCAGGCGCTCACGACGCCGCAGCTGCGCAACGCCAATGCCCGGCGCCTGGCCCAGGAGGGGATCACGCCGAACGCGGCCGAGCGCGGCGCCGGCGTGATCGAGCGCGCGCTCGAGGATGAGGGACCGCTGACCCGCCTTCAACTCCGGGACCGGATCGCCCGCGCGGGGCTGCGCACCGAGGGCCAGGCGCTCGTGCACCTGCTCATGCTCGCCTGTCTGCGTGGGATTGCCGTACGCGGGCCGATGGCGGGCCGCGAGCACGCGTATGCACTTGTCCGCGATTGGCTCGGAGTCGTGCCGCGGGTCGACCGCGAGCGTGCGCTCGCCGAGCTGGCCCGCCGCTACCTGGCCGGCCACGGGCCCGCTGATGACCGCGATCTCGCCAAGTGGGCCGGCGTGACGCTCAGGGACGCGCGCGCCGGCCTCGCGGCGATCGCTTCCCAGCTCGAGCCGGCGGGCGAGGGGCGGGTCACGCTCCCCGGCCGCGCGATCAGCGAGGCGCTGCCCGCGCCGCGCCTGCTCGGGGCCTTCGATCCGGTGCTGATGGGGTGGCGCTCGCGCGAGCCGATCCTCGCCCTCCACGAGCCGCTCGTCGTCAGCGGGGGTCTGTTTCGCCCCATCGCCATCGTGCGCGGGCGGGCCGTCGCCACATGGCGCATCCGCGCCGGGGACGTCGTGCTCGAGCCCTTCGCTGCGCTCTCGTCGAAGCAGGCGGCAGCCCTCGACGCCGACGCTCGGGCGCTGACCCGCTACCTCGCCACACCCGGAGCGCCGCCTATGATCGCCGCGTGAGCGGTGAGCCCGGGGACAGGCCACATTCCGCCGAGTTCTTCGGACCCGAGCGCGACCACTGGTGGAACCTCGATCAGCTCGCGCTGATCGCATCCCGGGTGGGGCTCGGCGGCGTCGTCTCGGTGCTCGACGTCGGGTGCGGCGTCGGGCACTGGGGACGCCTGCTCGCCTCGGTCCTGCCGCCCGAGGCGCGGATGATCGGCGTGGACCGCGAGTCCGCGTGGGTGCGCGAGGCCTCGGCCCGGGCCGCGCGCGCGGGCGTCACGGAACGGTTTCGCTACCTCGAAGGCCGCGCCGAGGCACTCCCGTTCCCCGACGCCGGCTTCGACCTGGTGACCTGTCAGACGGTGCTGATCCATGTCGAGTCACCGCTCGCGGTGATCGGCGAGATGCTCCGCGTCGCCAAGCCTGGGGGCGTGATCCTGGTCGCGGAGCCCAACAACCGCACCTCGGCGCTCGTCGCCACGAGCAACACCGCGGCGGCCTCGATCGAGGAGCGTCTCGACGAGGCCCGGTTCCTGCTGACGTGCGAGTGCGGAAAGGTCGCGCTCGGGGAGGGCGACAACTCGGTCGGGGACCTCGTTCCGGGCTACTTCGCTCAGCACGGCGTCGAGGAGATCCAGACGTTCATCGCCGACAAGCCGGCCGCGCTCGTGCCACCGTACGCGTCGGCGGCCCAGCAGGCGCTGCGCGACTACGTCCTGCGCGAGGCCGAGGAGGGCACGGTCGGTTGGATCCGCGAGGACGCACAGCGCTTCTTCATCGCGGGGGGCGGGAGCGCGTCCGACTTCGACGCCGCCTGGGATCGACGCCTGCGAGCCCGCCGGCTCGATGCGCAGGCACTGCGCGACAGCACCTTCCACACCGCCGGCGGCACGATCCTGTACATCGTCGCCGGCCGCAAGCCGGCTACTGGCGGTGCTCCTTGAGGCCGAGCCGGTACGGCAGGGCGGTAGACGCCGCCGAGCCGATCACGAGCAGCGCCGAGACCAGCAGTGCCACGCCGGCCAGGCCCGGGGCGATGGCGCCGATGACGATCAGGGCCGCCGCGAGCAGCAGCTTGAGGACACTCGTCCGGGGGCGCGGCAGATGCAGCCGGCGCCGCTGCGGAGCGGGCGGCGCGGGGGGTTCCCAGGGCTGCCGGTTATCGATCAGCAGGAGCATGGATCGCTCTCCTTTGCTGGGGTGGACGGGCCGGGACGTCGGAGCGAGCCGACATTCGATGTGTGCCCGTCTTTACCGTTATAGAAACATCCGTCACATGATCGTAGGATCCCGCACGTGAGCAGAGCCGCCCGACCCGGTCGACGCGGCACCCTGGCCGAGATCGCCGCTGAGCTCGGCGTCTCGGTGATGACCGTCTCCAACGCCTACAACCGGCCCGACCAGCTCTCGCCGGCGTTGCGCGCCCGGGTGCTCGAGGTTGCCGAGCGCCGCGGGTACCCCGGACCCGACCCGCTCGCTCGCGGACTGCGCCGTGGCGCCGCCGGCGCCGTCGGCGTTCTCTATGACACCTGGCCCTCGTTCGTGTTCGGAGACGCGACCGCCGTGGAGTTCCTCGAGGGTCTGAGCGGTGCGATCGAGCGGGCGTTCCTCGGTCTCCTGCTGGTGCCGGGCCCCTGGCCCGATCGCGGAGAGGCACGTCCGCTCGAGACCGCGCTCGTGGACGGCTTCGTCGTCTATTCGGTCGCCGACACCGATCCCCAGATCCGCGAGGCCCGCGCGCGCCGGCCGGTCGTGATCGTCGACCAGCCCCGGCTCGACGGTGTCCCCTTCGTGGGCATCGACGACCACGCCGCGGCCGCCGCGGCGGCCCGCCATCTCATCGCGCTCGGGCACCGGCGGATCGCCGTGATCACGTTCGCGCTCGCCCACGACGGCGTCGCCGGGCCCGTGTCGTCCGCTCGACGGGCGGCGGCCAGCTACGCCGTGACGCGGGCACGGCTCGCCGGCTACCAGGCCGCGCTCGAGGCGGCGGGCATCCCGTGGGACCGCGTCCAGGCGTTCGAGTGTGCGGGGAGCGCCCCGCGCCTCGGCGCCCACGCCGCCCACCACATCCTGTCCACGGAGCCCGGCATCACCGCGCTGCTGGCCACGAGTGACGCACTCGCGCTGGGCGCTGTGGCGGCGGCCCGCGAGCGCGGCCTCCAGGTCCCGCGGGACCTCTCGGTTGTCGGGTTCGACGACAGTCGTCCCTCGCGCGTCTCGAGGCCGGCGCTGACCACGATCGGTCAGCCCAGTCGCGACAAGGGCCGGCGCGCCGGCGAGATCCTCCGCGGCCTGCTCGATGGCGGTCCTCCGGCGGCCGTCGAGCTGCTCCCGGCGGAGCTGATCATCCGAGCTTCGAGCGGACCGCCCCCGGCCGGTTGACGCCGCCGGCGGCGTCGATCATCTGAGCGTGGTGTTGAGCCACTGCTGCCAATCGTCCCTGACCCGGTCGGGATCGACTCCGTCGGCGAACACGTGGATGCTCATCCCGACCGGAGCCCCGAACGCGTTGCGGCCGAAGAAGCAGTACAGCTCGTCGGCGCTGCGAACACCCAGGAAATGGGGCCGCCGGTAGTTGATCACTCCCTCGATCGGCTCGAGGCCGTGGGGGGTGAGCGCCACCCGATCGCCTTCGACGGCCTGCATCTCGACGCCGAGCGCCCGCTGCAGGCGCTCGAAGCCATCGGGCGTCGCCGACTCGGGCGGCCCCTGGATGCCTGCCGGCGCAGCGCCGATGTACGTCGCGCTCCGGCCCGCGAAGTGCTCCAGATACTCGCCCAGCGTATGGAGGTAGAAATCGGTGTGCTTCTGGACCGCGTCGAACTGCGCATCCCAGTCATCGACGAAGATCCCGCTGTGGACATAGCGCAGGCTCGTCGCGCCGTCGCGACCTTCGATCACGTACTCCAGCGCGTTGAACCAATCGCCCTGCTCGGTGCGCATCGCGAAGTGGTGAGGGGGGTCCCAGGTCGTGGCCGCCGAGGGGTCGACCTCGTTTGGGAACAACCAGGCGGCGTTCCCAGCCGTCGTGGTGAGCGCATCCCAGACCTGTTCCGGCGTGGCGGGCAGCACGACCTCGCGGCTGCACTCGAACTCGGGCGGCATCGTCAGATCTCCTCTGTGCTCGTCTGATCGGCCCTTTCGAGGCCGGCGCGCGGGCGCTCGTCCGCGGGCCGGGTGATGCTCGGGTGCAGCGCCACGATCAGGCGATGCCGGCGGCCGCCGGCGGCGGACTGGTCGTGGTAGCTGGACACAAGTCTCTCCACGGCGTCCGAGAGCTCGGCGACGAAGGCCGCACGGTCCGAGGCCGACGCGAACCGGACCTCGGCGTCAATCGCGAACGTTGCCAGCGGGCGCCGGGCGCGCTTGGCCCGGCCGATCAGTTCGCCGAGCTCGGAGACCAACCGCGCGGCAAGCGCGAGCAGCCACAGGGCGGAGAGCTGGTCGGGCGAGCGGTCCGGGTCGGGCGCGACGGCCGCGAGCGCGGTCGGTGAGATCACGTAGGACGCGGCCGTCGCCTGCATCACGCGCTCGGTCATGTTGCCCTTGCGGCGCTCCTCGACGAGTTGCACGAGGCCGTGGCGCTCGAGTGCGTGCAGGTGGTAGTTGACCTTCTGTCTGGCCAGTCCCACCCTGGTGGCCAGCGTGCTCGCCGATCCGGGCTGCGCGAGCTCGGCCAACAGCCGCGCGCGAATGGGGTCAAGCGAGGCCTCCGCCGCGGCTGGATCTTCGATCACGGTGACCTCGAGCATCGTCGGATCCTCTCACCGACAAAAGAGATTGTCAATGCAGGATTTTCTGTCTAATAGGCCGGCCACGGCCGGCCCGGGTTTGCGCCCGGCGGATCACAGCGCGTCCCCTCTCGAGATAGGTCCGGGGGCCCGGATCCATCCGGGCCCCCGGAGAGCCAGGGGAGTGGGGGCGCAGTCCCCTGACCGATCAGACGAGCTCACTCGTCCCAAGGCCGGCACGGCATCGTGACCCCGACTCGCCCCCGAGTCGGCACATAAGCTACTCGCGCGACGCACACCGTGCGGCGATCCTGTCCACTGACCGAGGAGCGGCGCCATCAGCACCGGCCGATTTGACCATCACTCACCGCGCGCCGGCGGCCGCGAGCCCCGTGTCGCGATCATCGGCGCGGGGATGTCGGGGCTCTGCATGGCCGCTCGCCTGAAGCTGGCCGGAATCGCGACGTTCACGGTGTTCGAGCAGAGCGACCGGCTCGGCGGCACGTGGCGCGAGAACACGTACCCGGGGCTGACCTGCGACGTTCCGTCGCGCTTCTACCAGTTCCGATTCGCTCCGAACCCCGACTGGCGCCGGTGGTTCTCGGAGGGAGCAGAGATCTGGCGCTACTTCGATCGGATCGCCGACCGGCTGGACATCCGTGAGCACGTCGCCCTCTCCAGCCAGGTCACGAGCGCCCGCTTCGAGGCCGGCGCCTGGGAAGTCTCACTCGCGGATGGCCGCCGCGACACGTTCGACTTCCTGATCTCGGCCTGCGGGGTGCTGCGCATCCCGCGGCTGCCCGAGATCGAGGGACTGGCGACGTTCTCGGGCGCGGCATTCCATTCTTCCGCCTGGGACCACACCGTTCCCCTCGCCGGCCGGCGGGTGGGGGTGATCGGCACCGGGTCGACCGGTGCCCAGATCGTCGGCGCCCTTGCCGGCGTCGCTTCACATGTGACGCTCTTCCAGCGCACGGCTCAATGGGTTCTGCCGATGCCCAACCCACGCTATTCGAAGCTCGCCCGGCGCCTGCACCGGCGCGTGCCGCGACTCGACGCGCTCGCCTACGACGTCAATCGCGCCGTCTTTGAGTACATGGCCCACGGCCTCACCGAGCCGGGCCGGCGCCGGTCGCTGATCCAGGCGCTCTGCCGCCGGCACCTGCGGTCGGTGGCCGACCCGCGTCTGCGCGCCGCGCTCACCCCGGCCTATGAGCCGATGTGCAAGCGCCTCGTGATCTCCTCGGCGTTCTACCCCGCACTCCAGCGCTCCGACGTGGAGCTGGTCACCGGCCCGATCGAGCGGATCGTGCCGGGCGGAGTCATCACCGCGGGCGCGGCACCGCACGAGCTCGACGTCCTCGTGCTCGCGACGGGCTTCGATGCCCACGCCTACATGCGCCCGCTCGAGCTCATCGGCCGCGACGGCCTCACGCTCGCCGACGCGTGGCGCGAGGGGCCGCACGCCTACGGCACCGTCGCCCTGCCCGGCTTCCCGAACTTCTTCATGCTGATGGGGCCGCACAGCCCGATCGGCAACTACAGCCTCACGCAGATCGCCGATGCGCAGGCCGGCCATGTGCTGGGCTGGATCGAGCAATGGCGCCGCGGTCGCTTCGAGACCGTCGAACCGACCGCCGAGGCCACCCGGCGCTTCAACGCCGAGCTGCGGGCCGCCCTGCCCGGCACCGTGTGGGCCACCGGCTGCGACAGCTGGTATCTGGGCCGGGACGGACTGCCCGAATTGTGGCCGTGGGCGCCGCAGCGCCACCGAGCGCTGCTCGGGAGGGTTCGCCGTGAGGACTTCGATGTGCGGAGCCCGACGCCGGCGGGGTGAGACAGGTGCAGGGCACCGGGCTCGGGCTGGTGCATTAGGGTCATCACCGATCGGTGCCGACGGCGAGGAGCGAAGATGCAACGTGAAGAGCTGCAGGCTGTCCAGGCACCGCTGAAGCAGCGCTACCGGGAGGACCCGCTGGCAGGTCTGGTGACCCTGCGGGCACAGGCCGAGCTCGACAGCGCCGCGGTGGCGTGCTCGGTGCAGACCGGCCGGGCGCTGGTCGAGGCCGGGCTCCATCCGGCCAGCGGCGGTGACGGCACGCTCGCGTGCTCGGGGGACATGCTGCTCGAGGCGCTCGTCGCCTGCGCAGGGGTGACCCTGAGGTCGGTGGCGGTCAACCGCGGGATTCCACTGACCGGTGGGCGCATCACCGCGGAAGGTGACCTGGACTTCCGCGGCACGATGGCCGTCGATCGCGACGCGCCTGTCGGGTTCGCAGCCATCCGGCTGCGGTTCGAGCTCGGCCCCGAGCTGAGCGAGGACGATCGCGAGACGCTGCTCGCCCTGACCGAGCGCTACTGCGTGGTGCTGCAGACGATCACCCGCGGCGTCGCGGTGACGATCGCGGGGGATTCGGGGGTCGTCTAGCGTGGGCGCCGGCGGGCCCGGTCGATGCCGGGGCCCGCGGGCGCAGGTTCCGGAGTGGTTCGGGGCTACCCGGTCGTGAGGGCCTGCCCGGTGAAGACGCAGCTCGTGGTGAGGATGTCCTGGCCGGTCGTCCACGCCGTCGCGACGTGGTCGCTGAGGCCGTCGTTCTCGGCCGCCTGGAAGGTCACGGACTGGGGCCCGGTGCCCGTGATGGGCTCGGCGTAGAACTTCCCCGAGGTCAGCCCGTTGACCGTGTGCACCTCAGCCGTCGTCGGATACGTCGTCGCCCAGGCGATCAGGTTCACCGGCGCGGCGTCGGCGACGTAGGCCAGCGAGGGCTTCCCTCCGGCGGCGCAGATCCCGTCGATGTGGCCGAACCCGAGGCCGAGCAGCCGTCCCGATTGCCCCGCGGGGACGGAGATCCGTGCGGAGGCCATGCTGCCGGTGCCCTGCAGGAAGGTGTTCGGCGCGATGTCGGCGACGGTCAGCGAGCCGTCGAGCACCTTGGCCGACGTCACGGCGTCGCTCGCGAGCCTGGAGCCGGTCACCGCGCCGTGGGCAAGGTTGGCCGTGTGGACGGCCCCGGAGGAGAGGTTGACGTTCTTGACCTCTCCACGACCGATCTTTGCGCTCGTGATCGCGCCGTTCTTGATCTGATGGCCGGTGATCAGGTTGCTCGCCCAGGTCGTGCCGCCGAGCGACACAAACAGCGCCGCCGCAGACAGCGACACTGCGACCCACGACGAATTGAGCCTCTTCATACGCCCTCCATGGTTTGGTTTGCGGGACTCTCTCAGAACGGCGGTGTGGGCAGACCGTTCTCGACCGGGATCTCGAACGCGGTCACCATGTCTCCCATCAGACCGTAGAGCCCGCACAGGACGACGAGCTCGACCACGCCGCGGTTGCCATGCGCGGCGACGACGCGCCGCTGCACGCCGACGGGGATCGATCGCTGCTCGGCCACGGCGTCGACGGCCTCGAGCGCGGCCCGCGAGGGGTCCGCGAGAGCGGCGGGCACATCGCCGGCCGTGACCGCGGCGATCGTCGCCTCGTCGAGTCCGGCGAGCCGGGCCGGGCGCTGGTGGTGGGCCCACTCGTAGCCGAACCGCCGCCGCGAGGCGAAGCGCAGGATCACCAGCTCGCGGACGTCGTCGGGCAGCACGCCGCGGAAGCGGAGTTGCTCGCCGAGCGCACCCACGGCGAGGGCGAGCTCAGGGTGGTTGAACATGCGCACGTAGACATCGCCGAGCTCGGGGCGGCCCTCGGCGTGCGAGCGCGCGCCGGCCATGTGCTCGAACATGGCGCGCTCCTCGGGGGTCAGATCGGCCGTCGGGTCCGGGAGCTCGGCCATGTCAATCGTGGTCCTCCCATTCGGCCTGGCGCTCGCGCCAGGCGCCGACCGGAGTCGGGTAGCGTCTTGTCGATCCGCAGGTCCAACAGGTAGGGGCCCTCGGCCGCGAGAGCCCGACCCATCGCTCCCGCGACCTCGTCGGGGCGCTCGACCGTCTCGCCGTCGGCGCCCATCGAACGGGCGAAGCCGACCCAGTCGATCCCGGGGATCTCGACCAGCCGCTCGGGCCCGGCGCCCAGCGTGTGCGCCCGGTACCAGATGTTGCCGTAGGCCTGGTTGTTCATGACGGCCAGGACGAGAGGCAGCCGCTCACGCGCGGCGGTATGCAGCTCCATCCCGTGCATGAGCATGCAGCCGTCGCCGGTCGCGACCATCAGGGGACGGTCGGGACGCGCGAGCTTGGCGCCGATGCCCAGCGGAATGGCGCCGCCCATCGGGCCCAGGTTGGTGAGCGAGAAGTGGGTGCCGGGCAGGCGCACGCTCCAGTACTCCGCGAACCAGGCCCGGTGCGCGCCCGAGTCGACGCACAGCACGCAGTCCTCAGGGAACGGCGTTCCGCAGCTCGGCGACCACCCGGGCCGGGTGCAGCGGCACGGCATCGCTGCGGGTGTCCTCCTCCCGGTAGACCCGGCGGCCCGATGCTCCGGATCCGGGCCAGGAACGACCGCCTGGTCTCCCGGCCGGCATCGAGCCCGGTGGCCTCGTCGTCCGCGAGGGTGGCCAGCCGCTCGAGCACCGTCGCGGCGTCGCCGAGGACCGGGATCTCGCTCGGCCACGTGCGCCCTATCAGCAGCGGGTCGGTTTCCACGTGCACGAGCGCGCGCGAGGGCAGCATGGCCGGATCCCACTGCATGGTGTCGCGCTGCGACAGCCCCGAACCGATGACGATCAACAGCTCGACCGCCCCGTCGCGCACGGCGTCGATCGCCCAGCGCGACCCGCCGTAGCCGAAGACGCCCAGCGCCAGCGGGTGCTCCTCGGACACGAGGCCCTTGCCCGACAGGGTCGTCGCGATCGGGATCTCGAACCGCTCGGCCACGGCCGCCAGCGCGTCCGTGGCCCCGGCCTGCAGCACTCCCGGGCCCGCCAGCAGGATGATGTTCCGGGGAGCGCCCGCTCCCGAGAGCAGCGCCACGAGTCGCTCCAGGGCCGCCTGGTCGGCGAAGTGAGGGTGGCTCAGCGCGGCGGGCACGGGCTGCCAGGCGGCGTCGATCACCGCCTTCTGGACGTCGACCGGGATCGAGAGATGGGACGGTGCTCGCCGGGCGAAGGCGTGGGTCACCGCGTGGCGGAGATGGTGGGGCACGACGGCGGCGGAGGAGACGGACACCGACAGCCCGGTCACCGGCTTGAGCGCGTCGATGTCGTCGATGGCAGCCCCCGAAGCGTCCTGGAATCCGCCCAGCCCCTCCCACGAGCGGGCCACTTCGCCGCTGATCGCGAGCACCGTGCTGCGATCGGCGCCGGCGGCGGCCAGCGCCGTGGTCATGTTGAGCACGCCCGGGCCGCCGATCCCGAAGCACACGCCGAGTCCGCCCGAGGCTCGGGCGTAGCCGTCGGCCATGTAGGCCGCGCCGCCCTCGAACGCGGCGACGACCGTGTGCAGGCCGTCGGTGCCCGTCATCGGCAGCATGAAGCTGTCGTTGAGACCCCCCGGATCCATGAACACCTGGTCCACGCCCTGGTCCCGGATTGCGGCCAGCAGGTACTCGGCGACGTTCAAGGCCCGAAGGCTACGTCACGCTCGGATCGGCGGCCGGCTCGGCTCCGTAGTTCGGGTCGGAAATCTGCGGGCCGCTACCGTCGGCGCTCGCCCGTCCGGTCGCTAGCGTGGACGCGTGCCGGGTAGGAGATCTCCTTTCGTCCGCGCGCCCGTCCGGGACCCGGACGCGGCTGCCCTCGAGGTCGTGATCGCCGGCGGCGGCGTGGCCGCCCTGGAGACCGCCCTGGCGCTCCACGAGATGGCCGGCGACCGGGTGAAGCTGACCCTGCTGGCCCCGGCGGCCGATTTCGTCTACCGGCCGGTCGCGGTGCTCGAGCCGTTCGTCCGCATCCCTCCTCGCCGGGTCGCGCTGAAGACGGTGGCCGGGGCGGTGGGGGCAACGCTCGAGCCGGACAGCGTTGCCGCCGTCGACCGCGACCGACGGGTGCTGCAAACCGTCGGCGGACGTGAGCTCCGCTACGACGCGCTCGTGATCGCCGTCGGCGCGAGGATCGCCGAGGCTCCGCCCGGCCTCCTCGCCGTCGACGTGGCCCACATGGATGAGAGCCTGCGCGGGGTGACCGAGGCGATCGACGCCGGCTCGATCCACCGCCTGGCCGTGGTGGCTCCGCGCCCGACGTGGCGGCTGCCCGCCTACGAGCTCGCGCTGCTCGCCGAGCGGTACGCGCGGGAGAGCGGGCACGATCTCACCGTCACGATCATCACGGCCGAGCGACGGCCGCTGGATGTCTTCGGCGACACCGTCAGCGCCGCCGTCGCCCGCGTGCTGGCCGAGGCCGGGGTGCAGACGATCCTCGAGGCGACCGTCGAGTCGTCCTCGGGCACGCTGAGCGTGAACCCGGGCGCGCGTGAGCTCGACTTCGACTGCGTGGTCGCCCTCCCTCGGCTCGCCGGGCCGGACATCACCGGGCTGCCCGCGGACGCCGATGGTTTCCTGTCCGTCGATTCGGCCTGCGAGGTGTCGGGTGCCCCACGCGTGTACGCGGCCGGGGATGCCACCGATTTCCCGGTCAAGTTCGGCGGCATCGCCGCGCAGCAGGCCGATGCCGCCGCCGCCTCGATCGCTGCGCTCGCCGGTGTGCCGACCCGGCCTCGGCCCGTGTGACGGGACGGTCCACGGCGTCCTGCTGAGCGGCCGCGAGCGCGGGAACCTGTACTTCAGCGCTCGGATCGAGGCCGGCGTCGCTGTGCAGTCGCGCGTGCACGAGAGCCCGCCCCAGGGCTCCGAGGCGAAGATCGCCGCCCGGTACCTGGGCGCCTATCTCGACGAGCTGTGGGCCGACGGTCCGCCGTGGCGGCTGGCGGCACGGACGGGCTGACCGCCGCCGCGGGTCAGAAGATCGTTCCCAGGTGGCGTGGTCTCTCAGCTGAGTTCGCGCATGCCCTGCGCCACCCAGGCCTTCAGATCCTCGGTGTGGGTGAACGGCGCGTCGTCCGCCTGCCCGCGGGCGAGCACCTCATCGGCGGTGGCGCCGGCCCTCAGTCCCGCATACAGATAGACCAGGGCCGAGGAGCGAGGTCCGGTGCGGCAGGTGACGAGCGTGGGCCGCGGGAGCTGATCGAGCGCGGCGATCTGCCGGCGCGCCAGGTCCATGTCCATGACCCGAGGTGGATCGGAGATGACCACTGCGGCCTCGGGCACCGCCGCCTCGACGTCGGCAAACGAAATGCCCCCGTCCACGCCGGCGAACTCCTCGCCGCACATGTACAGCCACGACGCCGCCTCGTGCTCCTGGGCGAACCGCGCCGGATCGGCGATCAGCCCGCGATTGTGGATCAATTCGATCGGGCTGTCGAACCCTGACGCCGTCGCCCGCCAGTCGCGGCCGAACCAGCGCTTGATCCGGCTGGAGCCGAACTCGGCCTTGTCGGCGGCGAGGCGCTCTGAGGGCCCGACCAGCTCGCCTGTACGCTGGTCGCCGAAGAAGGTGACGTCGACCAGCGCGACCTCGTCGCCGCCGAACTCCAGGTAGCAGATGCCCCGGCCGCCGTACTGCGCGCCGAGCTGGTCGTGCCGCTGATGCTGCGCGGCGATGTGCTCGGCGGCGACCGCCGCCTGGCCCTCGGCGAAGACGCCGGCCCGAGGCGTTCCCACCGCGGCCACGTCGCCGAGCGCGTACACGCCGGGGAACGGCGTCTCGAGCGTCAGCGGGTCGACCGGGATCCAGCCGTCGACGGTCATCCCCGACTCGCACGCACCACGGCGGGCGCGCGATGGACGGGAACGGCGAGGAACAGGTCGTAGGGCATCTCGCCGCCGTCGCGCAGGATCGCCACGTGCCGCGCGGGGTCGAGCTCGCACACCTCTCGCCGCGGGTGCCACTCGATCCCGCGCTCGGCGAAGCGCCTCCAGGAGCGCCTCCGAGGCCTCCGGCGACGGGCGGGATCGGCCGGCCGAAGTCGATCACCAGCGCGATCTCGGAGCGCTCGCGCAGCCCGCGCTGGACGAGGTGCTCGTGTAGCAGAAGCGCCGTCTCGCTCGGGGCCGGCGGGCACTTGAACGGCGTCGAGAGGACGCCGATGATCACTCGGCCGCCGTCGAAGTCTGCGAGCACGTCGCGGGCCGCGAACGCGCCCTCGACGGTGTAGAACTCGTGGCCGGCCTCGAGCAGTCCCGGCGTGGCCGCCGGTCGAGATCGGCGCCGAGCGCGACGACCAGCACGTCGCCGTCGAACGTCCCGGCGTCGGTCTCCACGCGCCTGGCGGCCGGATCGATCGACTGGAGCGTCGTCTGGACGAACCTCACGCCCGGCTTGACGATGTCGCGGTAGGGGTGGCGGACGGCCGCCGGCACGCGCTCGCCCGAACATCACGTCGAGCTTCGAGAAGCCGAACACGAACGCGTCGCTCTGATCGATCAGCACGATCTCGACGCCGTCGCCGAATGCGTCCGACAGCCGGGTCGTCAGCTCCAGACCCCCGAACCCGGCCCCCAGGACGAGGACACGCACAGCGCGACACTACTCGCCTGGATCACCGCCTGTCGAGAGTCGCGGGCGCGAGAATGCCCACGCCATGGCGACCCCCGGAGATCCGCTTGACAACCCGGCCTACGCCGCGCTTCTGGGCCCACACGCACGGTTCGCGCAGGCCAGCGGTCGCGCGCGCCGTTATCCCCCGGATGTCGCGCCGTTCCTCGGGCTGCCGGCGACCCCCGTCGAGCGCGACTGGCGTGACGCCGCGGAGCTCGTTCCGTCCGGGACCCAGGTCGGCATCATCCGGACCGCCGGTCCGATGCCGGCGAGCTGGACGACGGTCCGGAGCTTCGAGGTCCTGCAGCTGATCGCCGACCGCGTCATCGGAGTCGTGGCGCCGAACGCGGTCCGCCTCGGGCCCGCGGACGTCTCGGCGATGCTCGAGCTCGTCGGCGAGACCAACCCCGGACCGTTCATGACCCGAACCATCGAGCTCGGCGAGTACGCCGGAATCCGTCATGATCAGCGGCTTGTCGCGATGGCGGGGGAGCGCCTGCACCTCGACGGGTGGACGGAGATCAGCGGGGTGTGCACGGCCCCGACCCAACGCCGCCGCGGCCTGGCCTCAGGCCTCGTCACCGGTCTCGCGGCCGGCATCGAAGGCCGCTCCGAGCGGGCCTTCTTGCACGTGATGGCCACGAACGCGAGCGCGATTGCCGTCTACGAAGCACTCGGCTTCCGCGTCCGTCGCACGCTGACGATCACCGTCGCCATGCCAGAGCTCACCCTCAGCCGGGGCTGACGTCGGCCAGGTCCATGGTGCTGGCGATCGTGTGGAACTTGACATCGGGCGGTGCCACGATCGTGGCCACAATGGCCTGCATGAAGTCGCGGACGTGCGCCGTACCGAAGTGCGCCTGCAACGCGTCGCCGCTCGACCACTCCTCGACGAACACGAACTCGTTCTCGCGCTCGGTGTCCTCATAGAGGCGGTAGCTGATGCACCCCGTCTCCGCCCGTGAGGCGGCCGCCACCGCCTGGCCGACCCGCATGAGCGCATCGCGCTTCTCCGCGTCGGTCCTGACCCGTCCAACCACGACGATCATCCCGGTCTCCTCCTCATCGCTCCCCGCGTGCACGCGGCCGGCGAACACCCTACCGCCGGATATCTCCGAGACACACCGCTGCACTGATATGGCTGCCCACGGCGCGAGCCAGTCGGCCGCTCGAGCACGCGCAGATGCTCGACCAGCTCGGGTGGCTCGTGCACCTCGAAGTCGACGCCGAGCATCGCGATCCGCAGCGCCAGCCAGCGGAGGTCGTCGTCGCCGGTCCGGTACTCGCACGTATGCGCGTCGATCGGCTCGATCGTGCCCGCAGTAGCGGCGGGACGCGGCTCGGCGATCTCGTCTGCCGCGGCGTGCAGCGTGACGCGAGCCTCGAATCGGTTCGGCGCGCCGGCGATGCTCTGCTCGACGTACGCGGCGGCGTCCTCCGGCCGGCAGCGTGCCGGGCGCGAAGCGCACGCCGGTCGACGCCGGCGTCGAGAGCCGGTCGAGCCGGAAGGTGCGCCAGTCCTCGCGGCGGCGATCCCAGGCGACGAGATACCAGCGCCGGCCGCGGTTGACGAGCGAGTGGGGCTCGACCTCGCGGCGGCTGTCGGCGCCGTCGCGGGCCCGGTAGCCGAAGCGCAGGCACTCGGAGTCGCGGCAGCCGCGGCGATCACGCGTCAGGTGCTGCGGATCGACCGTCGGGCCGGGGACCGGGAGCGTGAACGTCGCGCAGCCGAGCGCCTGGACGCGGCGGCGCAGGTGGGCGGGGAGGACCTGCTCGAGCTTGACCAGCGCGCGCACCGCGGTCTCCTCGATCCCGGTCACCGACGCGCCGGCGGCGGTGCGCAGCCCGACCGCGATCGCGATCGCCTCCTCGTCATCGAGCAGCAGCGGCGGCATCGCGGTTCCGGCGCGAGGCGGTAGCCGCCGGCCGGGCCGGTCAGCGACTCCACGGGGTAGCCGAGCTGGCGCAGGCGCTCGACGTCGCGGCGGATCGTCCGGCCGGACACCTCGAGCCGGTCGGCCAGCTCGCCGGCCGGCCCAGTCGCGGCGTCCCTGGAGCAGCGACAGGAGTTCCAGAAGCCGGCTCGAGGTCTGGTTCATCGCATTCGCATGTCTCGCGAATTGAGGACAGATCCTGACCTAAACCGTCCCTACCGTGGGCCGCGATGTCAAACGACGAGAAGGGAGCAGCGATGCCTGAGCGAGACGGATACATGCCCGGCGTCCCGTGCTGGGTCGACACCAGCCAGCCCGATCCGGAGGCGGCGGTCGCCTTCTACGGCGGCCTGTTCGGGTGGGAGTTCGAGGACGCGATGCCGCCGGGGTCGGCCGGCGAGTTACTTCATCGCTCGGCTCCGGGGCGGCGACGTGGCCGCGGTCGGTCGCAGCCGCCGGGCGGGCCAGCGCGGCGTGTGGAACACGTACGTCTGGGTCGACAGCGCCGACGAGACCGCCGCAAGGTGCTCGAGGCCGGCGGGCGCGTCGTGATCGAGCCCTTCGACGTCGGAGACGCGGGCCGGATGGCCGTGTTCACGGATCCCGAGGGCGCCGCGTTCTGCGTCTGGCAGGCCAACCGGCACCAGGGCGCCCGGATCGTCAACGAGCCCGGTTCGGTGAACTTCAACAGCCTCAACACCCGCGACGTCGAGGGCGCTAAGGCGTTCTACGGGTCGGTGTTCGGATGGGACACGCTTCGCTCTCCGGCGGCGCCGAGATGTGGCGGCTGCCGGGCTACGGCGATTTCCTCGAGCTCAGCGAGCCCGGGCTCCGCAAGCGGATGGCGGAGACCGCGGCGGCCCCGGCGGGCTTCGAGGACGTCGTCGCGACACTCCTTCCGATCGCTGACGACGAAGCCGACGTCCCGGCGCACTGGAGCGTGACGTTCGCGGTCGACGATGCCGACGCGATCGCCCGAGCGCGCGGAGGATCTGGGCGGCCGGGTCCTCGTCGCGCCGTTCGACGCGCCCTGGGTGCGGATGACGGTGATCACCGATCCGCAGGGCGCGACGTTCACCGCGAGCAAGTTCGTGCCCGGAGAACCGCGACCTCGGCCGCACCGAGTCGACGGTCCGCGCGGCCTAGCCTGACGCCGCCGTCGTCGAGAGCGACCACGTCGGCGGTTCGCGCGAACGCGGGCGCCCGGCCTCACAGACGCAGGTGCATCTCGTGCTGCCGCGCCACCAGACGAGCTCCCAGCCTGTGCAGCGCACGGGAGGGGGGCTCGTCGACGGGCGCGTTCCTCAGACGCAGTCCCCGGGTGCCGGCGACCGCCGCGAGCAGCAGCTCGCCCGCCGATGCGTCATGCCGGGGCGCCGGCGAGGATCGATTCGATCACCGGGCCCTTCGCGTCGGCGTAGTGGTTGACGTCCGGCCACTCGCGCGCGGCAAGCTCACGTTTGCACTCTTCGTAGCGCCGGCGATCGTGCGGCGAGCACCGCAGCCGATCGCGGAAGCGCAGGTGACGGAGGATCTCCGGGTCCGCGTCGCTGCGCACGTGGAGGTTGACCGTCCGGTCGTGGTCGCGCAACATGCGGTGACCCGGCTCGCGGACGCGGAGCTCGTACCCGGCGGTCTCGAGCGGACCGAGGTACGACGGTTCGTCAGCGACGTCGGCGACGATCAGCAGCACATCGATGATCGGCTTCGCGGCCAGGCCCGGCACCGCGGTCGACCCGATGTGCTCGACCCGTTGCGCGACGGGTCCGAGCGCCGCCTGGACCCGCTGCCGCTCTGACGCGAACCGGGCCGGCCAGCCCGAGTCGTATTCGGAGAGCGCGATGCGCGATCGCTCGCGTCCGCCGATCAGAACCCGATCGAGGTAGCCGTCGAGATCGGGTCGCTCCATCCCCGAGTGGTCACTGCGCCGCATCCAGCGCGGCCCGCAGCGCGGCGAGGTCGGCCGCGCCGAAGACGACGCGATTCCGGGTGGCGACATAGACGAGATCGAGGTTGACCCCGGCCCGGGCGATCTTGCGGGTCAAGTCGGCCAACACGCCCGGGCGGTCCTCGACATCGACCACGACAACCTCGCGCTCGCGAGTCACGGCGAGGTGGGAGATCGCCAGCGAATGCCGCGCGGCCTCGGCGTGTTTGACGAGGATGTGGATCTCCGCCCGGTCACCTGAGCCGGTGAACGTGGCCCCGGCGATGTTCACTCCCGCATCGCTGATCGCGGCCGCGACCTGCGCCAGTGCCCCGGGTGTGTTCTCGACGTCGATGACCAGGTCGAATGCCATGTGGCCGGTACGGGTGAGCCTATAGGACTGCTCGAGGCTGAAGCGGATCGCGCTCAGCCCTCGAGCGCCTGCTCCATCTCCGTGGCGAGCCCGAGGTGCCGGTAGGGACCCGGCTCGCGCAGGGCGGCGATCACCCGGTGCTGGTTGGTCAGGCTCTTGTCGTGGCTGAGCTTCACCTTGCAGACGAAGCGCGTGATCGGGATCCGCAGCCCGACCGTGCCCTTGGCGAGCTGGGCGCCCCACTCCGGATCGAGGTACTGCGGGGTCTCGACGTGGCGCTCGAAGTGCTCGACGAGGCGCCCCAACACGCGCAGGTTCTCCTCGGCCTCGAGGATCTGGGGCACGCCGTAGCAGTGCGCGACACTGTAGTTCCAGGTCGGGGCCGGGGTCGTTCCCGGCTCATACCAGCTCGGGCTGATGTAGCCGTGGCGGCCCTGCACGATCAGCATGATCTCCTGGTCGCCGAACCCGTGCACGCGGTCGTCGGGACGTCCGACGTGGGTCAGCACCGCCAGCTCGGGCGCGTTCTCGTCCAGCAGCAGCGGGTAATGCGAGGCCACGAGCTCGCCGGCGTTGACGCTCACCAGGGTGCTCCATGGGTTCTCGCGAATCAGGCGCCGCACGACCTCGGGGTCGTCGCTGGCGTGCGTCGGATTGGGTCTCATCCGGTGATTCTGACGCACCGGGCGCCGGGGGTCAGGATGACGCGGGTGATGGTGCCCTGGCCGCCTCACTCGTGCTATCGCGCCGTCGAGCTCGATCGAGGCCTACGGCGCCGCGGCCGCGTAGCTGGTGCCGACCTTGATGCCGGTGTGGTAGAGCGTGGTGAGTCCCAGGCTCGGTGTGCCGCCTCGATACTGGTCGATATCGAAGTAGTCCGGATGGATTCCATCCCAGTTGACGCCTGGGTCCAGTGTCGCTTCGTTGTATCTGGTGTATCCGTTGGTGAAGATCTGTTGCACGCCGTTGTAGAAGAGCTCGACAAATCCGGTGGCAGCGGTGGTATCGAGGTGGATGTGGAGGACCAGGTCCTGCCACGCCGTGCCGTACGGGATGCTCGTCGGTGCGGTCCAGATAGAGCCTGAGTGCTGGGTTGACAGCACGAGCTTCTGGCGGATCACCATGACGCTGACTGGGGACGATCCTCGGAACGGGAGGCCGTACAGCTCGGCGATCTGCATGAAGCATCCCGTCACCCAGGGTGTGCAGATGCTCGGGAAGCCTTGCGGGAAGAAGGTCCCGAAGCCGATGTAGACGTCCTGGCCGGGCGTGAACAGCCCGGGTGTGAACGCCCCTGCGCTGGGATTCCCGGGCGAGCCGAGGATTGGGCAGTTGGCGTGGACGCTCAGGTCGTCGACCGCGAACTGCATCGAGTGCGGCCAGCCGGGGTGGACCGGGCTGTTCACGAGCGTGACGCCCTTTGGCGGTGCGGGCCCGGGGCACGCTTGGATGTTGTACTGCGAGAGGTTGCCGGTCGAAAGATCGCCACTCCAGATCAGCGACCCGCCGGTCGCCGGCGGCGGCGGGGGTGCGGGAACGGTGACCGTCCAGGTCCGCTGCACCGGTAAACCGGCGACACCCGAGGAAGTGGTCGCGTAGACGCTGAACGTGTGTGGGCCGATCGGCAGTCGCGAGTACGTGATCGGTGAGGTGCACGGCGTGTACCCCGCCGTATCGAGGTGGCAGTGGAACGTCGCTGTCAGCCACTTGGACGAGAAGGAAAAGCTGGCACTCGTGGTCGTGACGTAGCCGGTGGGACCGCCCGCGAGCGTGGTGACCGGGACTGACGCAGCAGCGACGCCGCCGCCAACGCAAGCCCAGAGCGCCGCGGCTGCGATCCCGACCCGTGAAGCCGTGGCGAGTCGGCCGCTGCGACACCACGCCGGCCGCCTGGGAGAGGGCGGCTCGACCCCGCCATCGCCGTGCTTCTCATCACTCGTCCTGGGGTCCATCGCGCCGCTCCAATGTTCGTTTCAGGGCCCGCCGGTCGTGGATCCTAAGGCAGTTGTAGTGCTCGCGCCGGTAGTGAAAGCAATGATGCGAGCGAGGAGTCCCTTCTCCTATCATGACCCGATGTCATCACCGCCTCGAGACGACGGTCGTGTCGCCGTCCGGGCCGGCGGCCGCTGCGGGTCACACCGGGCACGCGCCCACCACGCATCCGACGGTCGGCTTTGCTCTGCGCTCGCACCTCGCGCGCACTGAGACGTTCGTGCACAACCAGCTGGTCGCGCTCGAGCGCTACCGCCCGGTCGTCCTGGCCCATTTCCGGCGTCCTGACACCGACGCGCCGCTGAGAGAGGGGGCAATTGCCAGAGAGCTACTGCCTCGCCGGCAGGCCAGGCTCGATGCGCTCCTGTACCGCGCGGCGAGAACGCCGCTGCCGCAGGCCATCGATGCACTGGCCAGCTACGCGCGCGAGCAGGAAACCCGGCTCCTTCACTTCCACTTTCTCACCGATGCGCGGTACCTGCTTTCCCTCCAACGGCGCACGCAGCTGCCCTCGGTCGTGTCCTGCTACGGCTACGACGTCTCGTCGTTTCCGCGCCGTGCCGGGGGTCTGGGGCTCCGCTACGTGCGCCCCGCCTTCGAGCAGCTCGACCTGTTCCTGGCCATGAGCGAGGACATGCGCCAAGATCTCGTGAGACTTGGCTGTCCGGAGGCGAAGCTCCGAGTGCACTACTACGGCTCTGACACCCGGCGCTTCCACTGGCCGGAGCGCAGCTATGACCGCGACGCTCCGCTGAACGTGCTCTGCTGCGGGCGCCTGGTCGAGGCCAAGGGCCAGCATCTGGTGCTCGAGGCACTGCGCCTGCTGGAACGCCGCGGCGTCAAGGATTTCCGCGTGACGATTGTCGGTGACGGGCCGCTCAGGCCGCGACTGGAAGCCATGACCGAGAGCTACGGCTGGCAGTCGCGCGTGACCTTCGCAGGACACGTGCCCTACGCCGGCGAGGAGCTCGTGCGCGGGTTTCGCGACGCAGATCTATTCGCGCACCCGAGCATCACCCTGGCCGGGCGCAAGGAGGGCATACCGGGAACGATCGTCGAGGCGATGGCGTGCGGACTGCCCGTCGTGGCGACTCGCCACGCGGGCATCCCAGCGGTGCTCAGCGATGGCGAGCAGGGGCTGCTCGTCGAAGAAAACGATCTCGCTGGGCTCGCGGATGCGCTCGAGGCGCTGCTCACAGATTCGGCCCTCCGCCGTCGAACCGGGCAGTCAGCCGCTCGGCGAGCGCTGCACGAGCTGGACCTCCACGCCAAGACCGTCGAGCTGGAACGCATCTACGACGAGCTCATCTGAGGCGAGAAGCTCACCCGATCCTGCGCCGTCGTGCGGTCGATGAGCACGGCGAGCGCGCACGAGGCGACGCGCTCGAGCGCGCTGTCGGCGCGGCTCGTCAGGATGATCGGCACCCGGCCGCCGAGCACGATCCCGGCCGCCTGCGACTCGCCGAGATAGCCGAGCTGCTTGACGAGCATGTTGCCGCTCTCGAGGTCGGGGACGACGAGGATGTCGGCCTGGCCGGCGACCGGCGAGGCGATGCCCTTGACGCGGGCGGCGGCCGCGGAGACGGCGTTGTCGAAGGCGAGCGGCCCGTCGACGATGCCGCCGATGATCTGGCCGCGCTCGGCCATCTTGGCCAGCGCCGCCGCCTCGAGCGACGAGCGGAGCTTCGGGTTGACCGTCTCGACGGCCGAGAGGATCGCGACCTTCGGCTGCTCGATCCCGATCGCGCAGCGCGAGGTCGATCGCGTTCTGGACGATGTCGCGCTTGGCCTCGAGGTCGGGCTCGACGTTGATGGCGGCGTCGGTGATGAACAGCGGGCGGGGGTAGGTCGGGACGTCCATCACGAAGACGTGGCTCATCCGCCGGTCGGTGAGCAAGCCCGTGTCCGGGCGCGACCGCCGCGTGCATCAGCTCGTCGGTCTGCAGGCTGCCCTTCATCAGCGCCTCGACCTGGCCCGCGCGCGCGAGCGCCGACCGCCGTCGGCGGCCGCGGCGTGGCTGTGCTCGGCGTCGATCAGCTCGCAGGCCGAGATGTCGAGCTCGTGCGGCCTGCGGCCACCGAGCGGATCCGGTCTCGGGCCCGACCAGGACCGGGATGATCAGGCCCTCCTGGGCCGCTTGGACGGCGCCCAGCAGCGCGTCGCGGTCGACCGGGATGGACGACCGCCATGCGGATCGGGCTCGAGCGCCCTTCGGCCTGCGCGAGCAGCTCGCCGGACAGGACGCCGTGCTCGTGCAGCTGGACCTCGGGCAGCGCGCACCCGCGGGCGGCTGACCTTCTCGGTCGGGGCGATCACCTCGGCGACGCCGTCGATCACCGCCTCGCCGCGCTGGTTGCACGCAGCGGCAGTCGAACGTGATCCGGTGGCGCTCGGCGTCCTTCGCGGTGGCGGTGACCGAGACGGTGATCGTGTCGCCGACCGTCACCGGGTGGCGGAAGCGCAGCGTCTGCCCGAGGTAGATCGTGCCCGGGCCCGGGCAGCCGCGTGCCGAGCAGCGTCGAGATCAGCGAGGCGCCCCACATGCCGTGGGCGATGATCTCGTGGAACATGTCGCTGTGGGCGTACTCCTCGTCGAGGTGCGCCGGGTTGACGTCGCCCGACATCACGGCGAACAGCTCGATGTCCTCGCGGCTGAGCGTGCGCGTCGAGCGTGGCGCGTCTCGCCGACCGTCGATCTCGTCGAAGGTGCGGTTCTCGATCAGACCAGCGGCTCGATCAGCGCTGTCGCCATGTCCGCATCGCCGGTGCTGCGTCGTCCTCGACTGCGTCATCGCTGCAGGACGTAGCGTCCCGGGCGCGTCGCCGAGCTGGCGAGATAGCCGCGCTCGGGCGCGCCCGAGCGGCGGCGGCGTGCCGCGCGCCGCTCGAGCGCTCGCGCCAGCCAGCGCCTGCCAGGCCGGCCACCACGAGCCCTCCTGCGCCGGCGGTCTCGGCCGCCCAGCGATCGGGGTCGACGATAGCGGCGCGCCGGCCGGCGCGGGTCGCCGATCTGGAAGCTGCGGCGGGGGTGGCCCGGCTCGCTGACGATGCCGGCGTTGTGCCCGCCGCTGGTCAGCACGAACGTGACCTCGGCGTCGGCGAGCAGGTGGATCTTGTAGACCGAGCGCCAGGGCGCCACGTGGTCCTTGACGGTGCGCGACGACGAACATCGGCACGCGGATGTCGCTCAGCGCGACCGGCCGCCCGCCGACCGAGAAGCGGCCCTCGAACAGGTCGTTGTCGCAGGAACAGCTGCCGCAGGTACTCGGAGTGCATGCGGTAGGGCAGGCGCGTGCCGTCGGCGTTCCACGCCATCAGGTCGTTCGGCGGCTCGGCGCTCGCCGAGCAGGTACTCGCTGCACCACGCGCGACCAGATCAGGTCGTTGGAGCGCAGCATCTGGAACGCGCCGCCCATCTGCGTGGCGTCGAGGTAGCCCTGCTCCCACATCATGTTCTCGAGGTAGGCGACCTGGCTCTCGTCGATGAAGAGCTCCAGCTCGCCGGGCTCGGTGAAGTCGGTCTGCGGCGGCGAACAGGGTCACGCTCCGCAGACGCTCGTCGCCGTCGCGCGCCATCGCCGCCGCGGCGATCGCCAGCAGCGTGCCGCCGAGGCAGTAGCCGGCGGCGTGGACCTGCGCGCTCGGGCACGATCGCCGCGATCGCGTCGAGCGCCGCCATGACGCCGAGCTCGCGGTAGTCGTCCATGCCGAGGTCGCGGTCCTCGGCGCCCGGGTTCTTCCAGGAGATCATGAACACGGTGTGGCCCTGCTCGACGAGGTACTTGACCAGCGAGTTGTGCGGCGAGAGGTCGAGGATGTAGTACTTCATGATCCACGCCGGGCACGATCAGCACCGGCTCCGGCATGCACCGTCTCGGTCGTCGGCGCGTACTGGATCAGCTCGATCAGGCGGTTGCGGTAGCACGACCTTGCCCGGCGTGACCGCGACCGACTCGCCGGGCACGAACGCGTCGGTGCCCGCCGGCGGCGCCGCCCGAGTCAGCGTGCGCTCGCCAGTCCTCGCGCGAGCATGGTGCGCGCCGCGGAGCAGGTTCGCGCCGCGCTGCTCGACGGTCGCCTTCAGCACCTCGGGATTGGTCCACGAGGAAGTTCGTGGGCGAGATGGCGCTCGAGCAGCTGGCGCGCGGCGAACGACGACCATCCGCTGATGGTGGCGCGAGACGCCGGGCACGCCGGTCGTCGCCGTCCTGCCACCACTGCTCGGTCAGCAGGAACGCCTGCGAGATCACGTTGAACGGCCAGCGCTCGCCAGCCCGGCGCGGCGAAGCGCTGGTCATCGGGACGAGGCTCACCGGGCCCGGCGCGTCCTCGAGCGGAGCGCGTAGGCGCCGAGCTCGCGCGCTTGTCACGCCACGCCTTCGCGAGCAGCTCGGCCTGACGGCCGGGCATATCGGCCAGATGGGCGGCCCAGTCGAACCCGGCCATCGCCAGGCGACGGGGGAGACCCCGCTGGTGAGCCGGGCTCGCCACGCCTGGAGCATGCGATCGAGCCGGGTCACCCGGGCCAGGCCGTCTGGCACCGCGGTGCCGTTGCGGTGCGGTTCAGCCATCTGAGCGCGCTGCGCACCTGTGGGGGCCGGCTGTGCGCCGGCGGCTGACACGGGCAGTCCCGTCCTGAGCTCGGCCATCACCGTGATCATGTCCATACCGATCCGCGCCGACAACCACGCATTCCCGCACGGGCGGCGGCGAAACTACCGACGGGGACACCGTAGAGCTCCGAGGGGGGACGATGGATCCCCGTCGCCGGCGGTCGGTTCAGCGCCGCGCCGATCCCGTTCCGGCCGGCGCCAGTCGGCGCCCGAGCCGCTCGAGGTCGGAGGCGTCGAGCCCGTGGGCGCTCAGCCAGGCCACCGACCCGCCGAAGCGCTCATCGACGAGCTCGAGCACGCGCTCCATCGTTCCCGGGACGGGGGCGTGGTCCTGCGGGTCGTGCCCCTCGAGCTCCACGCGGTAGGTCTCCGAGCTCATCAAGCGCGCCATGATCGCCTCGATCCGCTCGCGCGTCGCCAGGTAGTCGTCGACGATCGTCTCACGATCGATCCCGGCCGCGTCGAGCGCGAGCGCGACCACCACACCGGTGCGGTCCTTGCCGGCGGCGCAGTGGACGAGCACGGCGCCGTCGGCGCGGGCGATCGTGCGCACCGAGCCGACGATCGAGTCCGGCCGGCGGCGTATGTAGCTCATGTAGGCGCGGACGACCGGCGGCTCATCGGGGAGACTCGTCATCGTGCGCGAAGCCCCAGGGATTGACCGTGTCGGCCTCGAGGTCGGTGTTCCCTCCGGAGTCCGGATAGAGCGAACGATGCTCGATTCGTACCGCGGGCACGGCCGTCAGCGGTCCCGGGTCCCTCGAGCTCGACCTCGACGTCGGTGCGCAGGTCGAGCACCACCTCGACCGACTCCTCCTCGACGAGCGCCGCACGTCTGGAGCGCTCAGTGCTGCAGGTTGTCGGCGCGGAGCAGCACGCCGGGCACGACGGCGCGGGCGTTGACCGCACCCTCGAGCGCGATCCAGTGCGGACGGCGGTTCGACGGGCTCACCGCTGGATCGTTGCAGGCCGCGCTCGGCGACCGGCACCGAAAGGTGAAGCACCCCGGCGCCGCCGGCCCGCCTCATCACGCGGCGACTACGATCTCACGCCGATGCCAACGGATCGCAGGGGTCGCGTGCATGACCGAGTTTGAGCGCAGCACGGCCGTCTGCCGGGTCGGACCCGGGCGCTTCGCGGCCGAGATCGATCCCGGCTGGGGGATTCCCGTGGGTCCGAACGGCGGCTATGTGGCCGCGATCATGGTGCGGGCTCTCGAGGCCCATGTGACCCCGGATCGGGACCGGCGGATGCGCTCGCTGACCTGTCACTACCTGAGGACCCCGGTGGCGGGACGGATCGACCTCGACGTCGACGTCGTGCGCTCAGGCCGGCGGTTCTCGACCGGGCGCCTGTCGGCGCGCCAGGATGGCAAGGAGGTGCTGATCGCACTCGCCTCGTTCGCCGTGCCCGATCTGGCCATCGCCGCGACGTGGACGCCGCCTGCGCCCAAGGTCCATCCCGCTCCGGGCCGGGATGCGGGCGTCGTGAGTGCGGATGCGTACAGGCCCCAGGACGGCTGTTGGTCGCGGGTCGACGGGTTGGGCACGCTCACCGATCGGCTGCGGTTCGCGCCGCGATTCGGGAGCGGACGGCCGTTCGCCGACGCCGGCATCGCACCGGGCAGTGGACCGCAGACCGGAGGCTGGTTGATGCTCGCGGAGCCGCAGCCGATCGACGCGGCGTACGCCGTCCTGTGCGCGGACGCGTGGTGGCCGCCCGCGTTCGAGGCACTCCCGAGACGGGCGGTGGCACCGACGATAGACCTCACGATCCACATCCGCGCCGACCTTCCGCCCGACGGGCTTCCCGACCAGCCGGTCCTCGGCCGCTACCGGAGCAGCGCGTCGATCGGCGGTCTCGTCGAGGAGGACGGCGAGCTCTTCCTGGCCGACGGGACACTGCTCGCACAGTCGCGCCAGCTCGCGCTGCTGGCGCCACTCTGAGAGGAGCGGCGCCTGCGCCGCGGCGTCCTCACAGGGCCACCCTCGAGCCCATGATCACGGTGCGCTCGCTCGGCAGGCCGAAGTGCTCGATCGGGTCGGCGGCGTTGCGGGCCATCGTGATGAAGATCCTCTTGCGCCACCGGTGCATGCCCGGCGCGTCGGTCGCGGTGATCGTCATCCGCGAGACGAAGTAGGAGGCGTGCTCGAGGTCGAGGTTGCGTTCGAGCAGGCCTCGCTTGCGACAGAGCTGCAACGCCGCGGGGACGTCGGGCTTGTCCTGGTATCCGATCCGCAGGGTCACGTGGATACACCCGGAAACGGCCGTGACCGAGGAGCTCCACGTCGAAGCGGTCGGCTGCGTCGCAATTGGGGACGCTGATCGTCTCGACCGAGACGATCAGCACCTTGTCGTGCAGCACGTGGTTGTGCTCGACCTCGGCGCGCAGCGCCAGCGGCGTCGTCGCCTTGCCCGGGTTGAGGAAGATCACCGTCCCCGGCACGCGGTGCAACGGAGGGTCGGCCGCGGCCAGGCCGTCGAGGAAGTCCTGCAGCGGCCCCTCCTGCTCGATGCGGTTGCGCGTCACGAGCATCGGCGCCGCGGCGCCAGGTGATCATCACCCCCGCCGTCACGAGCCCGACCGCGAGCGGCAGCCAGGCGCCATGGCAGAGCTTGGCCACGTTGGAGCTGAAGAACGAGATCTCGACGGTGAGGAACAGCGCGCCGAGCAGGACCAGCTTCCACCTGGCCGTGCCCCACAGCGGCTCGGGCGACGGCCAGGAACAGCAGTCGTGTTGAGGATGAAGGTCCCCGTCACCGCCACGCCGTAGATGTTCCCCAGCGAGCTCGCGGATCGGAACAAGAGCACGAGCGCCACGACCCCGCGCACGAGCACCCAGTTGATGATCGGCACGTAGATCTGGCCCTCCTGCTTGGAGGTGTGCCGGATCTTCAGCCGGGGCAGGAAGCCCAGCTGCATCGCCTGCTTGGCCACCGAGAAGGAGCCCGTGATCACGGCCTGGGAGGCGATGATCGTCGCCGCGGTGGCCAGCAGCAGAAGCGCGAACCGACCCCAGCTGGGGACCATCAGGAAGAACGGGTTGACCTTGGTCGAGCGGGTTGTGCGAGGATCAGGACGCCCTGGCCCAGGTAGTTGAGCACCAGGGCCGGGAAGGCGAGCGCGAACCAGGCCGACGCGGATCGGGCCGGCGCCGAAGTGGCCGCGGTCGGCGTAGAGCGCCTCGGCGCCGGTGACCGCCAGCACCACGCCGCCCAGGGTCAGGAACGCCGGCCGCGCCGTGGTCGACCATAAAGCGGACGCCATAGCTCGGCAACAGCGCTTTGAAAGCACGCCGGGTCCTTGAGCACCTCGTGCGGGCCGAGCACCCCGATCACGACGAACCAGACGCACCATGACCGGGCCGAACAACCAGCCGATCGCCCCGGTGCCGCGCTGCTGGAGCAGGAACAGGCCGATCAGGATGACCAGCGAGAGCGGGACGATCAGATGACCGAGCGCCGGAGCGTCGACCTGCAGGCCTCCGAGCGCGCCGAGCACCGAGATCGCGGGCGTGATCATCCCATCGCCGAAGAACAGCGCCGCGCCGAAGATGCCGAGCAGCACCAGCGCCGCGGTGTGGAGCACGCGCTTGCGCATCACGAGCGCGGTCAGGGCCATGATGCCGCCGTCGCCACGGTTGTGGGCGCGCATGATGAACCCGGCGTACTTGATCGAGACGATCACCATCAGCGCCCAGAAGATCAGCGAGACGATGCCGAACACGCTGGCCGCGGTGACCTGCGCGGTCGCGTGGTACTGGGTGAAGATCGTCTGCTCGGTGTACAGCGGGCTCGTGCCGATGTCGCCGTAGACGACGCCGAGTGCGCCCAGCGCCAGCACGGCCCGACCGGCGTGCGCGACGACGTCGCGGTCGTGATCGGCCACGGGTGACGTCGGGGCGGCGCCGTCGTCCTCGGCCGCCGGTACCTGTCGTGCCGGCCAGTACTCGAGCTTGTGCGCCGATTCGTTGAACCGGCGCTTGGAAGGTTTCGCCCCGTCGTCTCCGGGGGGTTGGTCAGACGCCTCGGGCGCGAGCGGCGCATCATCACGCGAACCGGTCGCCACCCCTTGGACTATAGGAGCCAGAAGGTGGGTGAACGGGCTCTCAATGCTGAGATCGCGTAAAGACGGCGCTAAGGTCGATCGGACGCGATGCCGATCCGTGCGGTGATCTTCGACATCGGCGGCGTGCTCGAATACACGCCGCGGACGGGGTGGCAGGAGCGGTGGGCCGCCGAGCTCGGCTTGGAGCCGGCCGACTTCGCGGGCCGGATGGAGTCGGCCTGGCATGGTGGCTCAACCGGTGAGATCACGCCGGCGCAGGCCGAGGCCCGGGCGGCGGCGGCGCTGGGGCTCACTCCATCTCGTCTGGAGCTGTTCATGGACGATGTGTGGGCCGAATACCTGGGAACGCTCAACGAGGAGCTCACGGGCTATTTCGCCGGCCTGAGACCGCACTACCGGACGGGCATCCTGAGCAACAGCTTCGTCGGCGCGCGGGAGCGCGAGCAGGCCGCGTACGGCTTCGCCGATCTCTGCGACGTGCTCGTCTATTCGCACGAGGTGGGGTGGATGAAGCCCGATCCGCGCGTCTACGAGGAAGCCTGCGCACGTCTCGGCGTCACGCCGGCGGAAGCGGTCTTCCTCGATGACGTGCCGGCGAACGTCGCCGGCGCGCGCGCGGCCGGGATGGCGGGGGTCAGCGTTCATCGACAACGCGCAGGCGATCGCCGCGCTCGCGCGCCATCTGCGCGGGTGATCACCCGGCGGTGAGCAGCGCGAACAGCTCCGATGCCTCTCGCGGTGAGATCGCCAGGGCGGGCTCGCCGATGTTCAGCTCGAGCTGGTGCAGTCCGGGGAGGAGGCTCGGCGCGAGCTGATTGAACAGCCACACGCGCCGCTCCTCGGCCACGTCGAGCGCGCGCTCCCGCAGGAGATCCCGATCGCCGCGCAGGTGCAGATGGAAGAGCGGGGTCTGAGGCGGGTCAGGAACCACGATGACGCCGGGAACCTCGCGCAGGGCGGCCGCGAGGTCCCGGGCGTGGGCGAGGAACCGCGGCATCTGCGGCACGAGCTCGTCGAGCCCGCGCTGCGCCGCGGCCGCGAACGGATATAGGCTGGCCAGCGTGCCGCCATGTCGGCGCCGCCACACTCGCGCTTCGTCGATGAGCTCGTCGGGACCGGCGAGCAGGCTGCCGGCGAAGCCCCCGAGGCCCTTGTACAGCGACACGTAGACGGTGTCGAACAGCGCGGCGATCTCCGCGTGGGGGCGGTCGTAGTAGGGCGCCGACTCCCAGATCCGGGCGCCGTCGAGGTGCGTCGCGCAGCCGCGATCGCGGGCCCAGGCGATCTGGCCGACGAGGTCCTCCCATTCCGGCAGCCGGCCGCCGATCTCCCGTTGCGGCAGCTCGATCAGCAGAGCGCCGATGCGCATGGACAGCGCCTCGAGGTCGGCGAGCTCGATGAGCCGGTTGCGGTCGCCGAGGAGCTCAGCCTTGAGACCGTGCAGATGGGCGTAGCCGGCGTGCTCGTGCAGCTCGAGATGGCAGGTCGGGTGAAATGCGACCGTGTCGACTCCGCGGCGGTCGCAGTGGATGCGCAGCGCGATCTGCTGCGCCATCGTGCCGCTCGGGAGCAGGGCGGCCGCCTCTGTGCCGAGCAGGTCGGCGATCCGCCGCTCGAACGCCTCGACAGACTCGCCCTCGCCGTAGCGATCCGGCTGCGCATCTGCGGCCAGCGCGTCGGCCGCCGCCCGCAGGAGCTCGCCTGCCGTGGCCGGTCGCCGCGAGCCGAGCCATCGCTCGCAGCTCCACATGATCTCGCGCCAATCCCGTTCGGCCACCGACCGAGCCTACCCCGGGGGCGACCGCGACGAGGTCGATCTCGGCGATCAGGCCGAATCCGGCATCACGTAGGCGCCGGCGAGCGCCCGCACCTCGGCATACACGCGCTCGCCGCGCTCGGTGTCGATCACCGGCTTGCGCACGGCCGCCAGCGCCCAGGCCTGCTGCGCGTCGGTCGATGAATCCTTGCCGTGCAGCTCGATCGCCGTCGTGCTGAAGTCGCGCACGAGCGTCTCGAACACGAGGTCGACGATGTCCCGCGGGACCGCCTCGAGCTCGGCCTGCTCGAGGATCAGCTGTGCGTAGGGGATCAGCGTGAACAGCTGCGAGAGCGACTGCTGGAAGTCGAGGTCGCCGCTGATCTGCGCGGGCGTGAGCGGCGCCTCTTCCAGCAGGGCGAGAAGCCCGTCGGCCTGCCCGCGGAAGACGGCGACGTTCGGCACCGTCGCGAACCGGTCGAACACCGGCCGCCAGTCGGGGAAGGCGATCTTGCCCAGACCGCGGGTCGGGCCCTGGGCGAACAGGAAGGCATCGTCGGCCGCTTCCTTGCGGGCGGGCGGTGCGCTCAGCTCGGCCGTCCCGAAGAGGTATTGGGGCAGGAACTTGAGCGTCAGAGCGCGGTTGACGTGCACGGTGCCCTCGAGCTTCGGCAGCCCGTCGATTCCGGTCTTGGCCAGCTCGAAGTAGCTGTCACGCTCGAACCCCTTGGCCGAGATCACCTCGGCGAGCAGACGAATGATGCGCTCGCACTCCGTCGTCACCTGCATCTTGGTGATCGGCGTGAACAGCAGATACCGGCGATCCTCACGTGATGCGGTGCGGACGTAGTCGACGGCCCGCGCGCCGTACAGCTTGGTGGCCAGCAGACGCGCGTAGGACTCGCACAGGATCCGCCGGACCTGGCCGAACTCGGTCACCCGACGCCCGAACAGGATCCGGCCCTCGGCCTGCGTGACGGTCTCGTAGAACGAATGCTCAGCCATCCCGATCGCACAGAAGCCGAGGTTGAACTTGCCCACGTTGATCGTGTTCAGGGCCGCCTCGAACGCCGCCGGGCCGACGTGGAGGACATCCTCAACGCGCACCGGGTACTGCTCGAGGTCGAACGCGCTCACGTACAGCTGGCCGTGAACGACGTTGCGGATCAGCCTGTAGGCCGGATGGCCGCTGTCGGCAGCGAAGAACACGTAGCCGTCCGGCCCCTCGACATCACTGCGGCGGCCGAACACGGAGACCATTCCGGCCACGTTGCCGTTGCCGATGTAGTACTTCCCGCCGCTGGCGTGGAAGCCGCCGTCCCCGTCGGGCGTGAGGATCATGTCGGTCGAGTAGATGTCGGCGCCGTGCTCGCGCTCGGAGAGCCCGAACGCGAACACCGCGCCGTCGTCCAGGAGCTGGGCCGCGCGAGCGCGCGCACGGTCGTTCGCGCTCTGCCAGATCGGGCCCAGGCCGAGGATCGTGACCTGCCACGCGTACCAATACGGAAGGCCGTAGAACCCGAGGATCTCGTTGAACACGGCATTGCGGGCCGTGTCCCAGCGCTTGCCGGCGCCACCATCGGCGTCGCGTGCCGGCGTGAGCAGCGTCGCGAACGCACGCTCTCGGGCCAGGAACGCGATGAAGTCCGCGTACCACTCGTGGGTGCGGCTCTCGGCGAGCATCCGGGCCTTCCCCTTGGCCTCGAACCAGTCGATCGTCGCGCGCAGCAGACGCTGGGTCTCGGGGTCGAACCCGGAGCCGTCATAGGCGGCGGGATTGAGCAAACGGGCGGGAGCGGTGGCAATGGGCATGCCGGGATCCTCTCAGACATGGGGCGTTGGTCACCGGTAGCGTCCCCGGCGTGAGGCTGCACCCCCGCCGAGGCATGGAGTCCTGGCGATGGCGGCCATCGGATCCAGGCCACTTCGCGCTTCACAACGCGATTCGCACCGCGATCGTGGTGCCTCTCGTGCTCGCGCTCGGACGCGCGATCGGCAACGACCAGACGGCGCTCTTCGGCGTCTTCGCCTCGTTCGCGTTCCTCGTCTTCGTCGAATTCGGTGGCCCGACTGCGGTTCGGCTGTTCGCCTACCTCGCGCTGGCGGTGGTGTGTGCCGGGTTGATCGTGCTCGGGACGCTGTGCTCGCGGACGCCGGTCGTGGCCGCGCTGGCGATGGCGATCATCGGCTTCGCGATCCTGTTCGCCGGCGTGGTCAACGGCTACCTGGCCGCCGCCGGCTCCGCCGCTCTGCTGGCGTTCATCCTGCCGGTGCTGGTGCCGGCGAGCGCTGCGCAGGCCGCGGGCCGCGTTGCCGGCTGGGCGCTCGGCTGTTGCGCCGCGATCCCCGCCGTGCTGCTGATCTTCCCGTCACGTCCGCGCGATCGCCTGCGCGAGTCGATCGCGCGCGCGTGCGACGCCGTTGCGCGGCTCGTGGCCGATCCGGGCCAACCGATGGAGGCGGAGGCCAGGCGTGCGCTCGACGCCGTGCGCCGGCAGTTCTCATCGACGCCCTACCGGCCGACGGGGCCGACCGGCGCCGGCGGCGCTCTGGCCGACCTGATCGACGAGCTCGACTGGCTGCGGATCGTTGCCGCGACTCCCGCCGCGCTCGTCGCGAGCGACGGGCCGCGGGACGTCGAGCCCGAGAGCGAGCGGGCCCTGCGCAGGCTCAGCGTGGAGACCCTCGGCTCGTGCGCAGCGCTGATCGCCGGGCGGGAGCGGCCGCTGCCCGACCGCGAGGCGCTCGAGGGCGGCCGCACCGCGGTGATCGACGATCTCCTCCGGACGCTGTCCGACCCCGCGATCCGCGCCGACGACGGCCGGCTCTGGTCGGCCATCGTCCGATCCTGGAGGGTCCGGGTGATCTCCTTTGCCGTGCTCGACGTCGTCGCGGGGGCGACGGTGGCCGGCGGTCTCGGCGACGGGCACGGCGATGGTCCCCGGTGGCTGGCCTTCATCCGGCGCCAGACGGTTGCGCTGACCGCCTCCGGCCGGGTGATCGCCGCCCACGCGGACATACGCTCGATCTGGTTTCGCAACAGCCTGCGGGGTGCGATCGGTCTGTCGCTCGCCGTGTTCGTGGCTCAGCTCGTCAGCTTCGAGCACGCGTTCTGGGTCGCGCTCGGAACGCTCTCGGTCTTGCGATCGAGCGCGCTCAGCACCGGCGCGACGATCGTGCGCGCGATGCTGGGCACGGTCCTCGGCATCATCGTCGGGAGCCTGTTGCTGATCGCGATCGGCACCGACACCGCTCTGCTGTGGGTGCTGCTGCCACTCGCCTGCCTCCTGACCGCGTACGCGCCACGCGCCATCTCCTTTGCCGCCGGTCAGGCCGGCTTCACGGTGGCGATCCTCATCCTCTTCGACCTGATCGCGCCGACCGGTTGGCAGGTGGGCCTGATCCGGCTCGAGGATGTGTCGATCGGCTTTGCCATCAGCCTGCTCGTCGGCCTGCTGTTCTGGCCGCGCGGGGCCGCCGCCGTCGTGCGACGGTCGCTCGCCACGGCCATGGCGGCGAGCGCTCGCTACGCCGCGGCGGCGATGCGGGAGGTGATCGCCGGCGGGTCGAGCGAGGACGTGCGGGCGCTGGCGGCCGATGCCGTGGCGACGCAGGAGCGGCTCGACGCCGCGGTTCGACAGCGCCTCGCCGAGCGACCGAGCGAGAATCCGAGGCTGGTCGAGATCGCGGGACTCCTCGCTGCCACCGCGCGCATCCGGCGCACTGCCGACGCCGTGTCCACGCTCGTCGTCACGGTCGGCGAGACGCCCCGGCCGGCGGCAGCGGGGCAGTTGCTGGCGGGCGCGAACGATACGGGCGCGTGGTTCGTCGCCTTCGCCCAGTCATTCGGTGTGCGGTCTCCGGCCCCCGCGGCTCAACCTCCCGATCCGCACCGGCACCCGGCGATGCTCGAGGCAGTTCGCGCCGGCGTCACCGACCATGATCGAGCCGAAGTGTTCGCTGCCATCGCTTGCGCCTGGGTCGGCTTTCACATCGATCACCTGCGGGACCTCGAGGTCCGCGTCAGCGCGGCTGCGCTGGCGCTCGAGCATCCCGCCGCGTGATCCTGTGTCTCCGCGGGCCGGGTGCTCAGGCCGCCGGCGTCGCCGACTCCTCGGCGTCGCGAATGCTGCGCCGGAGACTGAACTCTCCCCAGCGAAACCCGGTCGGGTGCGAAGCGGGAGCCAGAGGACTCCTCGGCAGCCCTTCGTCGACGACGGGCGAGTTGTACTCGGGTGGCGCCAGGTCGTTCGGGCCGTCGGGATGAAACAGAGAGGCCAGGTACTGCAGCTGGCCGCGGCCGGGGCCGAGCTCGAACATGCCGCCGCCATAGGCTGGGAGGCCCCTCGACTCGCTGTGGTCATAGGCGGCGAACAGCTCCCGTAGGCCGGCGAATCGCGCCGGCTTGATGTTGAGCGCGCCCGGGGGGAACGCCGCGGCCGCGAGGTCGGCCATCGAGTGGATCGGCTCATCCCACACGACGCGATCGGCGTGCCGTGCGATCAGCGGGCGGGTCTCGCCGGTGATCGCGGGGTCCTCGATCCAGGCGTCCGGGAACGCCTCGATCACGCGCTCATACAGCGCCGTGTCGGCCGACATCTCGACCGTGGCGTTGCGGTAGTGGCCCTTGAGGTCGACGGTCCTGACGCGGCAGATGGAGGCGATGTCGCCGATCAGCTCCGCGTCCCAGGAGAGCGTCGGGTCGAGCTTGAACTCGAGCTGCGGGTTGCTGCGCAGTCGCTCGCGGATCGGCTCGACGGATGCGGGATCGCCCAGGCGAACCGACGAGACGAAGTGAACCGGCCGCGGCGTGCGGTCGAGCGCCTGCGCGAGCGACAGCCCGGCCTGTCGAAGGGCCAGGTCGAGGGCGGCGCTCTCGAAGGCCCAGCGGCGGTGAAGGCGCGACGCCGGCCGGCAGGGAGCGACGGGGAACAGGTCCATGCCGGCGAGCACGGTCGAGAATTCGTCCAGGGCCCATTGTCCCTGCACCACGAGCGGCGGCACGTGGCGCAGGAACTCGATCTGGTCGATCTGGTCCCACGTCACGTCCTCGCCGAGTCCTTCCTCGCCAAGTCCGCGCAGGCGCACGACGATCGTGATCTTGGTGAAGCCACTCGACGTGTCGCGTACCATCGGCACGAAGTCGTAGGACTCGATCGCGAGAGGGAGATCGGCGATCCGGGCGTAGGTCGGAGAGGGAGGATTCACGTGGCGCTCCGTGCCGATTGTGGCAACGTCCACGTCTCAGGCTAGTGACGATCGATCGTGGGCCGGACGCGGCGCGGCCGCCAGGCTCAGCTCGCCAACGCCGCCAGTGCGCCGCCGCGGGCCCGCACCGCGGCGCGGATGATCTCGCCGTCGACAGTGAGGATCTCCGACCGCTCGCCGGCGACGACCGTGGCGGTGCGGGGGATGCGATGCAGCACCGCGATCTCGCCGAACGCGTCGCCGGGATGCAGATCCCGTCGTCGGACACCGTCGATCAGGACCTGCGCCCCGCCGCTCAGCAGCACGTGGTAGGAGTCATCGAGCTCTCCGCTGGTGACGATCTCGGCGCCGGTGGCGACCGCGCGCACCCGGCCCTGTTCCCGCACCTGGGCGATCATGGCCGGCGGGAGCGATTGCAGCAGCGGAGCGTGCCCCAGCGCCGTGAGGGGATCGACGCGCGCGGCCTGTGACGGCAGCGCACGCCCCGGGTCCTCCAGCTCCACACCGGCGACCGCGTCGAGGAAATCCTCGCGTTCGAGCGCGTAGAGCGCGACGTCGCCGACGGCCCGGACGGTGGCCGAGCGGGCCACGCCGCGCAGGAGCCCCCGCTCGCCGAACTGACCCGCCCGACGGAGCTCACCGACCAGAAAGCCGTCGACCTCCACGATGAGCTCGCCCTCGGCGACCAGGAACCATCGATGTGCGTTGCTGTCTCCCTGGCGCACGATCTCGACGCCGGCGGGCACGTGCTCGAGCTGCAGACGTGCGGCGATCCCCTCGAGCGCGTCGACGCGCAGCGGCCCGAACAGCGGCACCCCCCGCAGCAGCTCGAGGACCTCGAGCCGGGCGACGGCGCGATCGTCGATCCGGGCGAAGCCGCGCGCTGCGGCCACGACCGCGATCGGCGCCAGCGCACCGGCGATGAACACCGCGCCCCGCGTCCCGAAGGCGAGCAGCAACAACGGCGCGACGAGGCTGCCGGCGCCCTCGATCAGCAGCTTGCCACTCTCCATCACTCCGGTCAGCGACCCGATCGAGTGGCCGGGGACGATCCGGTTCAGCAGCGTCTGCGCGCCGACGTCGGACAGCGACATGCCCATGCCCCAGACCACCATCAGGAGCAGTCGCCGGCAGCGGACTGCTCGACACGCTGGTGACCACGATCGGCAGCCCGCACAGCAGCAGTCCGAGCGCGAACCAGCCGGCCAGGCGGCTGTTGCCGACCAGCCGCGCCGTGACGGCGATGGCCATCAGCGCTCCGGCGGCGGCGGCGGCCATCAGCTCACCGAAGCCGGACGGTCCCAGCGACAGAAACCGCACCGATGCGACGACGGCCAGCGCCAGCCATAGACCGCGCACGAGCGAGCGTAGGCACGAGTGCACGAAGATCGACCGGGCCTCGCGACTGTCACGCAGGCTGCCCAGGCCGGCATGCAGAGCACTCATACCCAGGGGACGGGCCGCGAACGACTGCGTCGGGCGGCCGCCGAGCGTCGCCGCAACGGCCACGGCATAGAGCAGCGCCGCGCAGGCGGCGGCGACGGCGACCGGCAGGCCGGCGACGAGCAGGCCGCCGAGCAGGGCGCCGATCAGCTGGCCCGATGACTTGACATTCGAGACCAGGGCCGTGGCCGCGGTCAGCTCGCCCGGGGAGCGGGCCAACGCCGGCAGCAGCGCGGCCTGGGCGGGCCGATACCCCGATCCTGCGGCCGCGTCCACCCAGACCAGCGCGATCACGATCGCGAACGGCAGTCCGAGCGCCAACGCGATTGCCGCCGCGGCGGTCGCGGTGGCGCGGGCGGCGGCGGTCAGCGACAGCACGCGGTGCCGGGTTGCGCGATCGGCCAGCCGCGTCGTCCAGAGTCCCGCCAGTGCAGCGGGGACGAAGCGGAAGCCGACGAACCCGACGGCGACCGCGCCGCCCACCTGGTAGCCGTACACCGCGACGGAGGTGCCGAGCACCCATTCTCCGAGCGTGACCGCGCCGAACCCGGCCACCACGCCGAGCACCCTGCGGTTCTGCAGCGCCGACCGCGTGAGACCGGAATCTGCGGGCGCGCCGGCCATGTCGCGGCGATCATAGTCCCGGTCCCGGCCCCGGCCGAGCGTGGAATCGCTCGCGTTAACAGCGTGATCACAAGGTCCGGCGCGGCGACATGGCGCCGAGGATCGAACGCGCCGGGTCTGGTAGGTTCCCCGGCGTCAAGGGGCGGGGGCGATGTCGGTATGACCAAACCTGGAGGTTCGTCGTGCACCGTATTGGTGGCCGCGCATGGTGGCTCGTTGCCGTAGCTGGTCTGGTCGTCCTGAGCGCCGCCGCACCGGCGAGCGCGGCGTCGAGGCAGTTCTCGTTGGTCATCTCGACGCTCGGCCCGAGCTACAGCTCCGCCGCCGCGACGACGGGCAGCGGCCAGGCCGTGACGATCACCGCCAGGGTCACGAATGAGAGCACGACGCAGCAGTTGGGCTCAGCCGATCTGGCCTGGCCCAGGCCGGTCGGAGTCCTGAGCGCATCGGTGCCCGCGCCGGCCACGGCGACGAAGGCATCCTGCACGGGCGCCGTCACCGGACCATGCCTCCAGCTGCGCAACCTGTCGCTCACACCGGGCGCCTCGCGCACCGTCACGATGACCGTGCAGACTCAGGCGTGCGCGGCCGGGCCCTCGACGTGGAGCGTCGTGGCCAAGCAGTCCAACAACTTCACCGGGGTCGGGAACGACATCCGAACGCTCGACCACGCCGCCAGCAACCTCATCACGACTCTGGACGGGGCCTGCAGGCTGGCGTTTGTGACCCAGCCGCACGACGCACAGGTGAGCCAGCCGATCACCGGCACGGACTGGAGCACGAGCGGTGGGCCGGTGACAGTCCAGGTCACCGATGCCGGCGGTCACGCGATCGCGAGCTCCGCGGCCGCAGTCACGGTTGGGCTCGGGAGTAATCCGGGTGCCGGCACGCTGTCCGGGACGACGGTCCAGACCGCCGACGGCACCGACGGCACGGCCGCTTTCGCCGGCCTGGCCATCGACAAGTCGGCCACCGGCTACACGTTGGCGGTCTCGAGCGGAACGCTGAACGCCGACACGTCGAGTCCGTTCACGATCCAGGATCAGGTGGTCAGCTGCGCGCAGGGCTCCTCCTGCCAAACGAGCGTCGGCACGCCGTCCAACGGCAACAGCGCCACCGTGGCCGCCAATCCCGGCGCGCCCGGGCTGCTGATCGCATCGGCCAACGCCAACAACGGCGCGAAGCTCGTGTGCGCCGGGTACACGTCCGCGGACACGAACACCTACCAGACCCTGTCGACGGCGAACCGCAGCAAGGTCATCACCACGACGATCAGGACGCCGGCGATACCCCTCTCGGGAACGCCGGGGCAGATCCTCGAGCGCCAGCAGATCTGTTTCGGCGCGCCGTATCGATTCCTCACCGCGGCCGGTGCGCCCGCCTCGCCGGGCGTCCTGCCCGACGGAAGCGCCGGCTACATCGGCCTGCTCCCGAACTGCACGGCCAGTCCGGCGGGTCCCTGCCACAACCGGGTCCAGGACACCACGGTCACCGACCCGTCGAGCCCGCTCGGCTTCGACATCGTCCTCGTCCTCGACATCCCGGCGGGACTACCGGGAGATCCGTTCCACACGTAGCGCCTCGGCCCGGGCGCACTCACACCGCCACGGAGGCGGGCCGCTCGTCGCCGTGTTCGGCGGGCCCTCGCTCCAGCGGTCCTCGCGGCAGCGCCGTGATGCGCAGCCGGGCCATGATCGCGTCGCGCTCGTCGGCGCCGGTGGACAGGGCTCCAAGGGCATCGAGCAGATCGAGTGAGGCGGCGACGTCGTAATCAGTCCCGCTGTCCCCCGCAGCCGCGAGGGCGCTCTCGAGGGCCTCCACGGCGGCGGCGACGCGCCCGGTCCGCGTGAGGGCGATGGCCCGGATGCGGTGGACCAGCGCGCGATTGCGATCGCCCGCGGCCAGCAGCGCGTCGGCGATCGACAGCGCCCGCTGCGGATCGCCACCGTAGGCCTCAGCCTCGGCCACGCAGGCTCTCGCCAACCCGACGTAGTAGTCGAGGCGCATGCGGGCCAGTTCGGCCGCCGCCCATTCCAGTAGCTCGAGGCCATCGGCGTAGCGCCCCTCTCGAACCGCCAGCCGGCCGAGCAGCAGCGTGACGAACGCGACCCCCTGGCGCTGGCCGACCGAGCTCCAGACGCGCCGCGCGCGCTCCAGGTAGAGCGCCGCTTCCTCGAGGCGACCTTGATCGGACAGGATCTCGCCGATGTTGCAGTCGCCGGTTGCGGCCACGTCGACGTTCCCCGCCCGCTGGCTCAGCTCAGCGCCCCGGCGATACAGGGCAACCGCTTCGTCCCACTCGCCGTCCCCATACGCGAAGGTGCCCAGGTTGTTGACGCACGCGGGCTTCGCGCTCGGGATCGCCGAGGCGGTCGTAGATCTCGAGCGCGCGCCGTGAGTGCGTTGCCTCGTCGCGCCGGCCGGATTCGACCAGCGCCCAGTCGAGCAGGTAGCACGCCCGCGCCAGGGCGCGCAGCTCTCCGATCGGCTCCGCCTCGGCAATCGCCTGCTGGGACAGGCGGACGGCATCGGCCACGCGTCCCTGACGCATGCGGATCCCGCCCAGGTCGGCGGTCAGCCGCGCCCGCCAGCGGAGTGCCTCGGCGTCCTCGAGGCCCGCGAGTGCGCGCAGACCGCGCAGCAGCCAGCGCACAGCGGAGGTGAGGCGCTCGTGCCGCTCGGCGATGTCGGCCTGCCGATAGCACAGCCGAGCCTCGCCGACGGGATTCTGACCGAGCATCCGCCGTGCCGTGCTCAGCGCCTGCAGCGCCGCCTTCGGTTCGCCGGTCAGCCGAAGCGCTTCTCCGAGCGCCTCCCATGCGCCCGCCAGCTCGTGCGGGTCGGCTCCGCTGGCGCGTCCCGCGTCGATCGCCCGTCGATACAGGCGTGCCGCGTCGGCGTGGGCAAACCGGGCCGTCGCTCGCTCTGCGCCCATGATCGCGTAGCGCCACGCCCGGGCCTGATCGCCGGCGCGACTGAAGTGCAGCGACAGGACAGCGGGGTCGGCGTCGATCTCGCGCCCGAGGTCGGGCTCCAGCGCATGCCCGATCGCGGCGTGAAGCGTGCGGCGCACGCGAAACGGCAGCCCCAGGTACGCGGCCTCGCACAGGCTCGGACTGCGGAAATGGCGATAGCCGTCGGCATCGACGACGAACACGCCGGCCAGGCGCTCCCACGTCGCCTCGTCGGGGTCAGTGGCGCCGGGCTCGAGCACGTGGATCAGGCGGTCCGGCCGGAAGCTCAGTCCGAGCACGGACGCGCGCCGGACCAGCGAGCGGTCGCCGGGATCGAGCGCGTCGATGCGCGCGCTCGCGGCCGCCTCGATGCTGTCGGGCAGGACATCCGAGCCTCCCGCCGCCGCAGCGAGCAGCTCGAGCAGGAACGCGGGGTTCCCGGCCGAGCGCTCGACGGCCAGCCGGAGCATGTGCGGAGGGACGCGGTGCGCCTCGGGTGTCGACTCCGCCAGCGCCAGCGTCACGTCGTCGGGGAGTGGCCCGAGCTCGACCCGCGACGCCAGGATCTCGCCGGCCGCGAATCCGCCGGCTCGGTCGCGACGGGCCACGATCACGACCCAGGCCGAGGTGTGCAGGCGAGCGGCCAGCGCCTCCAGCAGGGCGGCGGACGCCTCATCCATCAGGTGGGCGTGTTCCACCAGCACCAGCGTGGGCTGCAATCGGGCCGTGGCCAGGAGGCTCAGCACGGCCGTGTGCAGCTTCGCGGTCCGGAAGTCCGGTGAGAGCTCGTCCACCTCGGGAGTACCGGGCGCCTCGACTCCGACCGCGATCGCCAGCAGCGGCAACCACGCGAGCAGGTCGGGCTGCGACTCCTGCACGACGGCGCGCAGCCGCTCGAGCACGGGCTCGTCAGGGTCGTCCCATCCCACCCCGAGCAGCTGCCGCAGCAACTCGCGCCAGCCGATGTAGGGGACCGCCCGTGTGTAGGCGTCGCAGGTCATGACCAGCGCGTTCATGTCGGCGCCGAGCGCCTGCGCCTCGGCCAGCAGCCTCGACTTGCCGCTGCCGGTGTCACCGACGAGGTCGATCAGCGACCCGTGCCCCTGCCTCGCCTCGGCGATCGACCGCTTCAGCACGGCCAGTTCCTCCGTGCGCCCGGCCAGCGGTAGGCGGGTGGTGGCCGCGCCCGGGCCCTCTGCCCGAGCGGCCGGCCCGAGCTCGAACGCCTCCACCGGCCGCACCTTGCCCTTCACCGTGAAGGGCGACACCGGCGTCGTCGCGAATCGCGTTCGCGAGTGGCTGAGCACGCCGCCGGTGGTGTAGATCGCTCCCCACGGCGCCTTGGCCGCCAGCCGGGCGGCCAGGTTGGTGACGTCGCCCATGACCACGTAGGCGCGCCGGTCGGTGGGGCCCACCTCACCGGTGAAGGTGGAGCCGCGGTTGATGCCGATGCGGACCGGCAGCTCGAGGCCCGCCTCGGTGATCTGGCGCATCGCGAGCAGCATCCGCTCCTCGTCGTCGCCGACGACGCGCGGCGCGCCGGCGCTGAACAGGAGCTTCGCGCCGTCGGTCGCGACATCGGAGGCCAGCGAGCAGATCTCGTAGTGGTCGGCGGCCGCCTGGGCGGTGCGGACGAGCGCACCGAGCGCCTCGGCGGCAGCCGTCGGCCCGCGCTCGTCGATCATCGCGTCGAGGTGCCCGAGCTCCAGAAACGCGACCGTTGCGGTGCGGTGCTCCGGAGCGGCCGGTGCCGCGAGCAGGTGCGCCCGCAGCGCGGTGGAGAGACATCCGGCGACGACGTCGTCGGAGGGCAGCGACGGCGTCGGCGCCCGGGACCAGGGGTGCGGCGCCGGGGCGCGGGCGAGCAGCACGCCCGGACCGCAGGCCGCGCCGCGACAGCGCTCCGGCAGCTGACGTGCGGTGTGCTCGCTGAGCAGGATCTGGCCTGCCGCGGCGGCCGCCTCGAGCTCGACGACCGTGCTCATCGCCGGCCCCGCGATCAGGTGCTCGCGATGGGATGCCCCGAGCAGAAACGTCTGGTAGGCGCCGCTGTGCACGCCGACCGACATCCGCAGGACGATGTCGCTCGCGCCGACTCGGACCCGTCCCGTCCGTCGCAGCGTGCGTCGCATCGCCACCGCTGCCGCGCAGGCTCTGAGCGGGTGCTCATCGCCGTCGAACCACAGCAGCAATGCGTCGCCGCCGAACTTCAGCAGCGAGCCGCCGTACTCGTCGGCGTCCGCCAGCAACACCGAGAAGCACGCATTGATGGTGTCGACGAGGTGCTCGGCGCCCTCGCGGCCGGTCCGAGCGAGGCGCTCGGACATGCGCGTGAAGCCGGAGATATCGACGAGCACGACAGTGCCAGCCTCGGTCAGCACGGGCTCGTCGCGAGCCGCCACCAAGCGCTGCAGCAGCCCTCGCGGGACGTAGCAGTCGAACGTGCGGTTGGTGATCTCGCCCCTCATATGGTGCTGCGGGCGGCCAAACCCGGGCCCTGCATCCGAGCGCGCCCGGGGCACATCGTAGACCACGTCGTCGGCCCGTTCGGCGACGATGCCAGACTGGAACCATGAACATGACCACACTCCTCGGCGACAAGCCGATCAATCGCATGGGCTACGGTGCGATGCAGCTCGCCGGCCCTGGTGTCTTCGGTCCTCCCCGTGACCCCGAGGCTGCGCGCGCCGTCCTGCGCCGGGCGGTCGAGCTCGGTGTCGACCACATCGACACCTCGCAGTACTACGGGCCCGACGTCGTCAACGACCTGATCTGCCAGACGCTTCATCCCTACCCCGAGAACCTCAAGCTGGTGACGAAGGTCGGCGCCCGTCGCGATGAGCGCGGGGGGTGGATCCCCGCCCAAACCCCGGAGGAGCTGCGCGAGGGGGTCGAGGCCAACCTCCGGTCTCTCCGCGTCGAGCGCGTCGACCTCGTCAACCTGCGGCGGCTGCCGGCGGGCGACGGCCCCGGCGTTCCGATGGCCGAGCAGCTCGGCGCGCTCGAGGATCTCCGCCACGAGGGCAAGCTCGATCTGATCGGCATATCGAACGTCGACGCCGAGGGCGCCGAGCAGGCGATGGACCTGGTGCCGGTCGCTCAGATCCAGAACTCGTACAACATCATGGACCGCGAGGATGACCCCATCCTGGAGCTGGCCCGAGAGCGGGCGATCGCGTTCGTGCCGTTCTTCCCCCTCGGCTCGGCGTTCACCGGTGGGCCGGCGAAGCTCGGGCAGGACCCGGCGATCGCACAGGTCGCCGCCAAACACGGTGCCACGGCCTCCCAGATCGCCCTCGCGTGGCTGCTGGCGCGCTACGAGCGCATCCTGCTGATACCGGGCACGTCCTCCGTCGCGCACCTGGAGGAGAACGTCGCCGCGCGCGAGGTCGAGCTCGATGTGGATGATCTCGCCGCGCTCGAGGCCGTGGTGCAGGTGGGCAGCCCGCACGCCTGAGCCGCGGGAGGACGACGGCGCGGGGCCGGCCGGCCGCCTACAGGACCGCTTCGGACAGCAGGTCCACCTGCGCCGGGTCGGCGGAGGCGGGGAAGCAGATCACCTCGTCGACCCCGGCCTGCTCGAACGCGGACAGGGTCCCCTTGATCGTTGCGGCGTCCTTGGCCGCGCCGGCCACGATCTGCTCGGCGTAGTCGCCCAGGAACGCGTAGTAGTGGCCGAGCACCTCACGTGCGGCCTGCTCCGCCCCGTCGCCGAGGACGAAGTAGCACAGGGCCGTCACCCGGGGCTGCCCGTCGCGCCCCTCGGCCTGCCACGCCGCCTCGAGCCGCGCCCGGCCCTTCGCGGCGGCGTCCGGTGTGCCGCCGCCCAGGGTCCACCCGTCGGCGAACTGCGCGGCGCGCCGGAAGGCGGCATCCGCTCGGCCGCCGATCAGCAACCCCGGACGCGCGCCGTCGGCCGGTGCCGGCCCGACGCCGCCGTCGCCCTTCCAGAGCCGCGTGAGCTGCGCGAGCTGGTCCTCGAAGGTGCGCCCGCGCGTGGTGAAGTCCACCCCGGAGATCTCGTAGTCGTCCGCTCGCCCACCGACGGCGAGGCCGAGCGTCAGCCGCCCGCCGGAGAGCGCGTCGATCGTCGCCGCCTGCTTGGCGAACAGCGGGACGTTCGTGCGCAGCGGCGCGATCAGGATGTCGGTCACGAGTCCGATGCGCTCGGTCACCGCCGCCGCGGCCGCCAGCGAGATCAGTGACTCGTAGTTGGGATAGGCGATCCGGTCGACGGTGCCCAGCGAGGAGAACCCGGCCTCATCGGCGCGGCGCGCCCACGCCACGATTCCGTCGCGCTCGACGCCGCGCACTGCGTTGGGAAGCCCTATGCCGATGTCCAATGTCAACCCCTTCCGTTCTCGAGAAGCGCCGTCTGCGGTGGCGATGCTCGAGTCTAGGGAACGCCCCTTGGTGGACCTGTGAGATGCTTGGCGACGTGCTCGACGTGCATGGCTGACCCGGCTCTCGTCGCCGTCCGCGACTGGTGGACGGCGAACGCCCGCGAGCTGCCGTGGCGCTCCAGCCGTGACGTCTACGCGGTGTGGGTCTCTGAGGTGATGTCGGCGCAGACGACGGTGGCCCGCGCGGCCACCGCGTGGGAGCACTGGATGCGACGATGGCCGACCGTGGAGGACCTGGCCTGCGCATCTCTGGCCGACGTGCTGGCACAGTGGCAGGGGCTCGGTTATCCGCGGCGAGCGCGTGACCTGCACCGCTCGGCCCGGATCGTCGTCGAGTCCGGCTGGCCCGAGGACTTCACCGAGCTGCCCGGTGTCGGCGCCTATGTCGCGTCGGCGATCCGCTGCTTCGCGCTCGAGGAGCCGGTGCTCCCGCTCGACGTCAACGTCGCCCGCGTGCTGCGCCGCCGCTTTCCCCGGGGGGTGGACATCTCCGGCGACCCGTGGCGCTCGGGCCAGGCGATGATGGAGTTCGGCCAGCGGATCTGCGCGGCCCGGCCGCGGTGCGAGCTGTGTCCGGTGCGTGCCGGTTGCCGTGGCTCGGATGACCTCGGGCCCGGAACCGCGCGGCGGCGCCAGGGGCCGTTCGCGGGCAGCCTGCGCCAGCGTCGCGGCCGGCTGTTGGCGCGGGTCATCGCCGACGGCGGCGTCTCGGTCGAGGACGCCGACCGTGAGGCCGCCGCGAGCCTGGCTCAGGACGGCCTCGTCGTGCTCGCGGGGGACCGCCTGCTCCCGCCCCAATGAGGGCCGAGTACGGTGGGAGGATCGACAACGAGTCACGCAAGCCGGGGGTGACGGCGCGAGAGCTCGCCAGGGCGGTGCAGGACGGCCGTGGGGTGGGCGCCGCACTCCGACATCTCGACGGCCACGGGTCCGAGCCAGAGGCACACCGCGTGGCGGACGCGCTGGCCCGGTTCCTCGTTGCGCGCTGCGACTCCCACCATGCCGGCTGGCGAGTCGTGCGTCAGGTCGTGGTCGACTCGGCGGCCGACGCGCCGTGGGAGAAGTGTGCCCGGCGGGCAATCCCGTTGGTGGCCGAGGACCTGATCAGCCTCGCCGGCGGACGAGGGCGCACGCCGCTGGCGCGCGCTCAGCACATCGCCGCCCAGCGACGCGCCGAGCAGATCGCCGGTCACGTCGATCACGCCGCCGTGTGCGCCGACCTCGGGCTCGAGCAGTCAGCCGTGACTGCGGAGCAGTGGCGCGCCGCGCTCACCAGCGCGGTCGGAGCCCGCTCGCGCGAGCAGGTCGCGCGGGCGGTCGATCTGTCCCTGCGCGGGTGAATGCTGCGCTACGTGGATCCATACCGGCGGCGCGGGCGCGTACTGAGGACCGCGACATAGCTGACCGTCACACGAGCCCACCTTGAGGGCCGGCCCGTCTTGTGCTGTTGTGATGTGATCGAGCCGGTGCGAGCACAGGAGGTTGGAGGCATGACCGATCACAGGGTGGGCACTCGCGAGGAGTGGCGTGAGGAGCGCGAGGCGCTGGTGGTCGGCGAGCAGAGCGGAGCGTAGGCATGGCCACCTTCGTCTTCAGACTGATCGCGCCGCGCCCCACCTTCGCTCTCGACATGACCGATGCGGAGCGCGAGATCATGGGCCGTCACGCGGCCCACTGGCAGCCGTACCTCGAGTCGGGGCAGATGGTCATCTTCGGCCCGGTCCTCGATGACACCGGGTCCTGGGGCCTCGGCGTCGTCGAGGCTGAGGACGAGGCCGAGCTCCGCGCCTTTGCCGCTGGCGATCCGGTGATCACGACCGGAACGGCCCGGATGGAGGTCGGCACGATGCCGGCCGGCTTCGTCCGCCCGCGGGAGGGCTCCTAGACGGCGGCGTCGGCCGGCTGAGGCGACCCCGGCCTGCGCACGTGTACGTCGACCTTCCTCTGCGCGCACTGCCCGTCGGCGAGGTGGCCGCGGCCGCCCAGGAGGTGGAGGCGGTCGGCTTCGACGCGCTCGCGCTCACCGAGTCAACGGGCAATCCGTTCATCGCCGCGGCACTGGCGGCCACCACGACATCGCGGATCCGGATCGCCACCGGCATCGCGCTCGCCCTCCCGCGCTCGCCCATGGATGTCGCCTACAGCGCCTGGGATCTGCAGGCGCTCAGCGGCGGGCGCTTCGCGCTCGGGCTCGGGTCGCAGGTCCGCGCGCATGTCGAGCGCCGCTACGGAGCCGCGTGGGAGCGTCCCGCCGCACGCATGCGCGAGCACGTGCTGGCACTACGCGCGATCTTTGACGCGTGGGAGCACGACGCGCCGCTGCAGTTCGAGGGCGAGTTCTGGACCCACACGCTGATGCCGCCGAACTTCCGGCCCGCGCGCCACGCGTTCGGGCGTCCCCCGGTGCTGCTGGCTGCGGTGCGCGAGCGCATGCTCGAGGTCGTCGGCGAGGTCGCCGACGGGTTTCTCGGACACGCCTTCCAGACCGCCGCCGGCCTGCGCGAGGTGGCGATTCCCGCCGTGGAGCGCGGTCTCGAGGCGGCCGCGCGCAGTCGCGAGGAGCTCGAGATCGTCGCCAGCGTGTTCATCGCCTGCAGCAGCGACGAATGGGAGGCGATCCGCCGTCGCGTCGCCTTCTATGGATCCACGCCGGGCTATCGGCACGTCCTCGATCATCACGGCCTCGGATCGCTGTTCGAGGCGCTTCACCGCCACTCCAGAGCGGGCGAGTGGGCGGCCATGCCGGCGCTCGTCGACGACGACGTGCTCAGCCTGTTCGCGGTCCGCGGCACGGAGCCGCAGGCGATCGCGGCCGAGGTCGCGACCCGCGTCGGGGACGTGGCCGATCGCATCAGCCTCGTCGGTGAGCAACCGGACCTGACGCGCTGGGCGCCGATCGCCGCCGCGTTGCGCGACCTCGACGCCAGCCGATAGCGTTCCGGGCATGGCCATGAGCACCGACCCCGTGGCGCGGCTGCGTCAGGCGATCGGTGTCCGGCGCGGTCCGACGTCCTGGCGGGCGATCACGCAGGAGGACATCGACGCGTTCGCGACGATCACCGGCGACCACCAATGGATCCACGTCGACGTCGAGCGGGCGAAGCTCGAGTCGCCCTTCGGCACCACGATCGCGCACGGCAACCTGACCCTGAGCGTCATCGACGGCCTGCGCGAGCAGGTATCGACCCGCGACACGGTCGATCTGGAGCAGATCGCCCTCGGCGTCAACATGGGCTGGAACCGGGTCCGCTTTCCCGCGCCGGTGCCGGCCGGGACGCGCGTGCGCGCGACCGCCGAGCTCGTCGCCGTCGTGGACAAGGGCGGCGGGTGGTGGGAGATCGTCGATCGCTTCACGATCGAGGCCGAGGGCGCCGCAAAGCCGGCCTGCGTGGCCGAGAGCGTCGGGCGGATCCTGCTGCGCAATTAGCGTCTCCGGGCCCGCTCGCCTGAGCTAAAGTCGATGTCCCGGAGAGTCGAAGACGAGGGTGAGGTGGTCGCGTTGTCCGAGCGCGTCGACGTACACATGCGCGACAGCGATGCGTTCTCCTGGTACATGGAGAAGGACCCACTGCTGCGCTCGACGGTGGTCTGCGTCCTGCTCCTCGACGGCAGCCCGGACTGGGACCGGTTGCCCGAGCGGCTCGAGCGCAGCACACGGCTCTCGCCGGGGTTCCGTCACCGGGTTGTCTCGCCGCCGCTGCGACTGGCCACGCCCCGCTGGGTCGTGGATCCCGACTTCGACCTCTCCTGGCACGTGCGGCGGTTCGAAGCCGCGCCTCCCAGGACGCTGGCCACGGTGCTCGAGTTCGCTCGCCAGACCGGGATGGCGGGCCTGGATCGTGACCGGCCGCTATGGGAGTTCACCTTCATCGAGGGGCTCGAGGGGGGGCAGACCGCGCTCGTGATGAAGCTCCATCACTCGCTGACCGACGGCGTGGGGGGCATGGACATGGCGCGCCTGCTGTTCGATGTCGACGCCGATCCCGGCGATCTGGGACCGATGCCGGAAGCGCCTGTGGGAGAGCATCTCGGTACCGTCGACCTGGCCAGGGACGCGCTCGGCTACGACTGGTCGCAGCTGTTCGACTTCTCCAAGCGTCACCTCACCTCCGCGGTCGGCGACGTCGCCCACGCGCTCCGTCACCCGCGGGAGGCCGTGACCGAGACGGTCGCGACCGGGCAGTCGATCGCCCGCTTCACCGCGCCGGTGTCCGACACGCTCTCGCCGGTCATGACCGAGCGCCACCTGGCCTGGCACTACGACGTCCTCGAGTTCCCGCTCGCCGAGATCCTGGATGCCGCGCACGCCGCGGGCGCCAAGCACAACGACGCCTTCCTCTCCGGGGTCACGGCCGGACTGCGCCGCTACCACGAGCGGCACGACACGCAGGTCGACGAGCTGCGGGTGACGATGCCGGTCAGCATCCGCAAGGCCGACGACCCGATCGGCGGCAACCGCATCACGCTGATGAGATTCAAGGTCCCCGTCGACATCACCGACCCGAGCGAGCGGATGACCGAGACCCACCGTCGCTGTGATGCGGTGAAGACCGACCGTTCGTTGCCCTTCACGAACGCGATCGCCGGCACGCTCAACCTGCTGCCACGCTCGGTCATCGGCGGGATGCTCAAGCACATCGACTTCCTCGCCAGCAACGTGCCCGGGCTCCCCGTGCCGCTCTATCTCACCGGTGCGAAGGTCGAGCGCTTCTACGGATTCGGTCCCACGATCGGCGCCGCCCTGAACGTCACGCTGATGTCCTACTGCGGGACCTGCTGCGTGGGCATCAACATCGACACCGGTGCGGTCACCGACCCCGACGTGCTGATGGAGTGCCTCCGCGAGGGCTTCGACGAAGTACTGGCCGTCGGGGGCGGGACGGCACACGCGGTGTCCCCGACGGGCGCCGGCTAGCAGAGCAATCGGCCGGCGCGGCGCGGCCTCGATTCCGCGGGGCGCTCGACGAGCGCTGGTAGGATTTGCCCGGACGCTCCCATTGGATGCGCACCCGATGGGAGAAGAGCATGCAGGAACGCTCCAGCCAGCCATTGACGCACGCCGCCGCCGTCGAGCTTGCCGAGCGCTACGTCGGCGCGTACAACGCGCGCGATCTCGAGGCGATGCTCGCGGTGCAGGACGAGCACGTGACGAGCTATCCCGCGCCGATCTTCGGGCGCCTGCCTCACACCGGTCACGCCGGCGTTCGCGAGTGGTGGGGGACGATGGTGGCCAGCGGCCGCTGGTATGACGTCGTGATCAAAGAGGTCCGGCTGCTCGGGCCGGATCGATGCGCGATCCTCGGCGAGATCCACGAGGGGGGCGAGCCGATCAGCCCCTGGGGAGTCGTGGTCAGGGTCCGCGACGGTCTGATCGTCGAGTCGCGCTCCTATCTCAGCGACGCGGGGCTGCTGGAGTCGCTGCGGGTGCTCGAGGAGCCCTCGACCACGAGCTGGAAGGTGCCGACCTACCGGTCCTGGGACCGCGTCCCGGCCGGTGAGGGCAGCTCTTCCGCTCAGCCCAGATGACGTTGCCCACTCAGGCGTCTCCGTCGGGCTCGGGGCGCCCGGCCGTCATGCCGGCCCAGTTCGGATCGGACGCCGCGCCGGTGATCAGGCGGGCCCCGCGGCCGTGTGTCACGAAGCTGAACCCCCAGCGGATGAACACGAGGAGGCGGTTCTCGAACCCGACCAGGTACCAGAGGTGCACGAACAGCCAGACCGCCCAGGCGATGGATCCGCTCAGCTTCAGCCCCTTGATGTCTGCGACCGCGGCTCGGCGGCCGATCGTCGCGAGGTTGCCCTTGTCGTGGTAGCGGAACGGCCGGGACTCCCGACCCTGTAGGCGGCCACGCACGACCGCTGCTGCGTAGCGCCCCTGCTGCATCGCGACCGGGGCGACACCGGGGAGAACCTCGGCCTGCCCGTGCCGATTGAGCACTCGAACCATGTCGCCGAGCGCGAACACCTCGGTGTGACCCGGGAGGGTGAGATCGGGATTGACCGTCACGCGGCCGGCGCGGTCCGGGGTGCCGCCGCTCGCGGCCGCGAGCTCCGCGGCGAGCCCGGACGCGGCGACGCCGGCGGCCCAGACGACGGTTCGCGCGGGAATGCGCGCGCTGTTGCCCTCACGGTCGCGGATATCCACCCCGTCACCGTCGAGACCGACCACCATGCGGCCGAGAACGGGCGTCACCCCGAGCGCCTCGAGCGATTGTGCCGCCCGCACGGACAAACAGGACGGGAAGCTGGTCAGCACCCGGTCCTCCGCCTCCACGAGCAGGATCCGCGCCGCGCTGGGATTCGTTGCCCGCAGCTCCATGCTCAACGTGTCGACCGCCAGCTCGGCGATCTGCCCCGCCATCTCCACGCCCGTTGGGCCCGCCCCGACGACCACGAACGTGAGCCAGGCCCGGCGCCGGTCGGGATCGGGCTCCAGTTCCGCCGCCTCGAATGCGCTCAGGATCCGGCTGCGCACGGCGAGCGCGCTCTCCAGCGACTTCACCTCGGCCGCGAACTCGCTCCACTCGTCGTGTCCGAAGTAGGAGTAGCGCGAGCCGCCGGACACGATCATCGTGTCGTAGGCGATCGGCGGCGGTGCGGGCAGATCGCCGACTGGGCGGAGCCGAAGCTCGCGCCGCTCGAGGTCGAAACCGGCCACGTCGGCCATGACCACCCGGACATTGCTGTTGCGCTTGAAGATCGCGCGCAGTGGATAGGCGATCTCCCCCGGCGACAGCGCGCCGGTCGCCACCTGGTAGGTGAGGGGCTGAAAGAGGTGGAAATTCCGTCGGTCGACGAGCGTCACCTCAACCGGCACCCGGCGAAGCCCGAGCGTCGCTTGCAGTCCACCAAAGCCTCCCCCGACGACCACAACTCGATGGACGTCCGCCTGCGCCACGGCGCCGGCCCGGCGTCAGCCTGACCCGCGGGCCGCTCGAGCCCGCCGTCCGCCGTCCCAGGAGCTGAGGTCGATGAGAAAGGCCAGGATCACGAAGAACCACTCGAAGCCGGTCACGTGGTGCCCCGGTCCCCAATCCCAGAACGCCGCGTAGGCCAGCGTGGTCCACGGCAGCAGGAAGAAACCGAGCAATGGGATGACCCAGCTGTCATAGGCGCGGCTCAGCACGTTGCTGAAGATCGCCAGCAGGAACAGGGCCAGCCGCGGCGATATGAGCGCGAACAGCGCGAGCAGACACGGCATCGACCCAGTGTCGCGCCTGGCGTCGGTCATGACAAGCCCATCACGGGAAGGTTTCCTCGCGGCGCGCAGTCTCTGGAGGTGATAGCCGGCATTGGGCTGGCTCGAGGGCGCGCGGTCCGGCCGCGCGTTGGAGGGTGGATCTATGGGCGAAACAACATCTCGGACGCGGCTCGCGGTGCGGCCACGTCCGCGGCCGACCGTGTGGCGACTCGGCCTGTTGGCCGTGCTGGCCATCGCGGCCGCGGCGATTCCGGTGGTGGCGAGCGCCGGCACGAGCAGCCAGTATCAACAGACGAACCTGATCTCCGACATTCCGGGAGTGGCCCGGATCACCGATCCCAATCTCGTGAACCCGTGGGGGCAGGCGGCGAGTCCGACCTCCCCGCTGTGGGTGGCCGACAACGGCACCAACGTCTCCTCGCTCTACACCGGCGGCATAAAGGGGAGCATCCCGCAGATCGTGCCGCTCGTGGTGAGCATCCCCGAGGGCGCGCCGACGGGCGTCGTGTTCAACCCCACGGGCGACTTCGTCGTCCACACGGAATCGGGATCGGCGGCGGCCAATTTCATCTTCGCCTCCGAGGCGGGCCGGATCACCGCGTGGAGCAAGGCGGTGTCGGGCACGAGGGCAAAGATCGAATTCACGGGTAAGGACGCCGTCTACAAGGGTCTGGCCCTGGCCTCCGCTGGTGGCCCGCACTTCCTCTACGCGACCAATTTCCACGAGGGTCGGATCGACGTCCTCAATGCCCACTTCAAGCCGGTGGGCACGCCCGGCGGCTTCAAGGACCCGGCCATCCCGGCCGGATTCGCGCCGTTCGGCATCCAGCTGCTCGGCGGTGAGCTGTACGTCACCTACGCCAAGCAGGACGCGGCCAAGCATGACGACGTGGCCGGACCCGGCAACGGGTTCGTCGACGTGTACGACACCAGCGGGCACCTGCTGCACCGCCTGATCTCGCGTGGCGATCTCAACTCGCCGTGGGGTCTGACGCTCGCGCCCGCGAGCTTTGGTGCCTTCGGTGGGGATCTGCTCGTCGGCAACTTCGGCGACGGCGCGATCCACGCCTACGACCCGACCACCGGCGCGGAGAAGGGCCGGCTGACCAACACCGATGGCAACCCGATCCTGATCGACGGGCTCTGGGGGCTTCGATTCGGCAACGGCACCTTCGCCACCGACGGAACCCTGGTGTTCACCGCCGGGATCGGCGGGGAGGGCCACGGCCTGCTGGGTGAGATCACCCCGGCCGGCTAGCGCAGACATGCGGATGGGTGGGCCGCGCCACGGCGTGGCCCACCTGTCAGCCCGCATGACCGTGATAGGTTGGCCGCCTCGTGAGACACCGAGCGACGATCCCAGGACGGGAGTTCGCCCAGGCGGCTGACGACGCCGGCGCTCCGGGCGCGTTGGAGCCGGCCGGCGGCCCGCGTCTGCGGTGCTGGTCTCCGGGGCTCGCCGTCGCGGTGGTGCTGTTGGTGTTCCAGGCGGTGCTCGCGGTCGGCCCTGCCTCCGCTGGAGCGCGGACCGCGCCGGCGACGTCCTCGGCTCGCGCCAGGGAGGTGCTGCTGCCCGTCTGGGCTCTTCTCGACGGGAGCACGCCGGTCTCCGGCGGGCACGTCAGCGTCTATGCGGGCCTCCCCCAGAGGCTCCCGAGGACCGCGCTCGTCCCGTTGGATCGTCGCCACGTGACCTCCAACGCCCACGGCGTCGTGACCCTCGATTTCGCTCACCTGCCCCGTACCTTCACGGTGGTGATCCGCGGCGGCCACGTGGGGCGGCAGTCCTTGCGGGGGTCCCTGAGCGCTCAGGTGCACGGGTACGCCGCCGGCAGCCCCGTCAATGGAGTCAGCGCCGGGCCGGTCGTGCATCTCAACCCGGTGACGACGCTGATCGACGCCTGGCAGCACGTCGATCCCCGCGTCAGCGAGGCCCGCGCGCAGCGGACGATCGACCGCGCTCTGGGGATCCCTGCCTGGGCTGATGCCAGCGACTTGCGCGTCAACGATCAGTGGCTCGACGGCAAGATCCTCCTCAAGGACATCCGCGCTCGCGGCACGCTCGACCGTGCCACCGGCGACCTGGTGGTGGAGATCCGCACCGGCAAGCACGTCGTCAGTTTCCGCGCACCGCATCGCGCCCACGCGGCGGGCCTTTCCGATTGGTGGCAGAACACCGACGTCGGCCAGCTCGTCAAGGACGGTCTGTCGTCACTCGGCGTCGGCGTGGCCGAGGGGCTGGGCGTCGCGGGGGCCAACTGGGTCCTGGCCAAGTTCCTCGACGCCGTGGGGCTCGGCAAGTTCGCCGACTTCCTGTTCCCGATCACGAAGATGATCAACCAGCTCAACGCGATCGCGGCGCAGGTCACCGCGGTCAAGGGCCTCGTCGAGCAGAACATCCTCGCCACCGAACACGGTCAGTACAACCAGTTGGTGGCGAGCATCCGCGGCGTCGGGAGCGACATCGGCACGCTCTGGGACGACATGACCTACGAGGCCAACCTGGACAAGAACGACCCCACGCTCGTGAAGCTCAACGGCGATCTGATCGGCCACATCGGATCCCAGCTCGTCGACGCCCGCAGTGCGATAGCGGAGCTCAACAACGCACTCGCCCCTCCGGAGCCCCTCACCTACGGCATCCTGCAAGCCGCCTCGGCGTACCTCGGGTCCCGCAAGCCGTTCTTCACCCAGGCATCCTCGAAGGCCATGGGGCCCGTGTTCGACTACTACCAGCTCATGCAGCTGCGGCTGTCGATCCTGCTCACCAACTACTACTCGACCCGGCCCGACACGTTCAGCCCGACGACGATCCAGGACACGGTGATCAACAAGATCGCCGGCAACATCGCGGGTCAGCGCAAGCTGCTGAAACCGGCGCTTCCGCCGGGGACGTTCATCGACCTGCGCACCGACAAGAATGCGACGATGCTCATGTGGGGACCGGTGGCGTGGGTCAACGGCCTGGCCCTCGAGCATTACTGCGTCGACCAAAGGGGAGTGCGGCATCGCTTCTACGTGAATGTCGGCAACCTCACCTGCGATCCGCCGGGCCACAGTTCCGCCGCGGAAGGGCTGAAGCTGGCCACTGAGCCCCAGTTCAAGGCCCTGCTCGACGGTTGGACGGCCGCCAAGTCGGGTGACACCCCGCTGATGTGGCTCCAGAAGGAGACCGGCCTGGCCATGACGGCGGCCCCGAAGGGCACCGCCGCCAAGCACATCGGGTTCTACTGGGTCGGGCAGGCCGCGACTCCGGCCAACCGAGCCGGTCCCGTGGAGGGTCCGTTCTGCAAGGTCATCTTCTGCCTCGACGACAACACGCTCGGGTATTACGAGTACCTTCACCGCTACGACATGCAGGACACGAGCACCCCGTCGCCGGATGCGTGGACAACGAGCCTGTTCGATCTCGATCCCCAGAACTACGACGCCAACGCGGTGGAGGCTCCCACGCCGGTTCCGGACGGCACGTACTTCTGGCCCGTCGGCGGGTAGGGACTCGACGCGTCCGCCGGGAAACCATCCCGTTCAGTCGTGCGTGAAGCCGTCGGCCAATCCCGCCACCAGCTCGATGAGGCCGTCCTCGTCGCCGGGGTGGGTGCGCTGACGGGCAGCTCCCGGGTAGGCCGCCAGTGCCTGCACGCGAGCGAGCTCGCTGGCGCACCCGAGCGCCTCGGCGTGTGGGTGAGCGGCGTCGACCAGTTCGGCCAGCATCCGGGTGACCGGCCGCAGTGATTCCGCGCTGGTGTCGATCAACCGCGCTCCCATCCCGTCGCGGGCGGCGATGAAGCGGTTCTCGGCCAGTGCTTCCTCGGCTCGAATGACCTCGTCGGAGACGTAGCCCTCCTCGAGCTCGAGTCGTGCGATCGACTGCACCAGCGCGACGAGCGCCGCCACATCGCCGACACGCGACTGGGCATCCATGATCCGCACCTCGACGGTGCCGAAGCGGGGCTGGGGCCGGACGTCCCACCACAGGAATGTCGACTCCGGGAGCGCGCGGGAGCGGATCTGGAGGTCGACCGCCTCGACCCACTCGTCGTAGGAGCCGTAGCGTCGCGGCATGCCGGTGCGGGGGAACGCCTGGAACAGGATCGTGCGGCTCGACGCGAACCCTGAGTAGCGGCCGCGCCAGAACGGGGAGTTGCCCGACAACGCCAGCAGGAGCGGCAGGTGCACACGCAGACGGTTGTAGAGCTCGATCGCCTGCTCCGGGTCGGGCACGCCGACGTGCACGTGGAGTGCGAATGTGGGCTCCCGCATGGCCAGATCGTGCATCGTGTGGTGGATGAGCCGGTAGCGGCTCGCTGAGCTGACCTTCGTCTCGGACCAGACCGCCGACGGGTGTGTTCCGGCGACGCCGGCGACGAGGCCGATCCCGTCGAGCGCGCCGGCGAGCTGCCCGCGGAGCGTGCGCAGCTGCGCGACCGCCGCGGCGACCGATGCGTGCGGATCGGTCGCGAGCTCGATTGCGGCCTGGTGCGTCTCGGCGCCGACATAGCCGACGAGCGGATCGGGCAGAACCTCGAGGACGTCGTCGATGCGCTGCGCAAGAGCCCACTTGCGCTGAGGATCGAGCAGCATCACCTCCTCCTCGATCCCGACCGTGTACGGCCGTGGCCCGGCGCTCCACCTGGCCCAGTCCGCGCGAACCGCGGCGTCCATCTCATTCACGCCAGTAGCCATGGACCGGTCGGACCTCCGTGTCGGGGACGGCGGGTCTTGATGCGTCCGTCGCCCCTACTCTGCCGGTGCGCCCCGTCCGCGACTGCGGCCCGGTGTACAGCAACTCGGCCCAGGGTTCGGACCGGCGGCCAATGCCGTCGGCGCTCCGTTTCAAGCGACTCGCGCCAGCGGACTGGCTCGGCTCGCCACGGCGACGAGCTCGTGGAACAGCGCGGCGTGCGCGGGAACGCCCACGAGCGTCTCGGCGTGCCACTGGACGGCCACGAGAAAGGGCAGCCCGGCGTCCTCGATCCCCTCGATCGTGCCGTCCGGAGCCCGGGCGCTGACCCGCAGCCCGGCGCCGAGGCGGGCAACGGCCTGGTGGTGAAAGGAATTGACCTCGAGCCCGGTCGTTCCCAGCACGCCCGCGAGTCTGGTGTCCGGAACCACGTCGACCGGATGGGTGGGTGTCCGGCCCTCCTCGCTCTGGCGATGGGCGATATCCGTGCCGACCACGTCGGGCAGGTGCTGGTGCAGCGTCCCGCCACGAGCGACGTTGACCGCTTGAGCGCCGCGGCAGATGCCGAGGATCGGCAGCTCCACCCGGAGCGCCTCGTGGACCACCGCGTACTCGAACGCGTCGAGATCAGGCTCAGTGCTGCCGAGCTCGGCGTGGGGCCGTGCCTCGTACGCCGCCGGCGCCAGGTCAGGTCCACCGGTGAGCACCAGCCCGTCGAGCCGGGCCACCAGTGCCGGCACATCGGCCGGAGCCAGGGGCGGCATGACGACCGGCAGCGCGCCCGCGGCCTCGAGCGCGCGGACGTAGGTCATCCCGAGCGCCATCTCGGCATCCGCCGGCTCGCCGTGGCGGCGCAGCGTCATCAGCTCGCCGGGTCGCAGCTCGGACGTCGTGACGCCGATCAGGGGCTTCATCAGGTACACAGGTTCCGCGCCGGGCGCCTGATCGGGTATCGACCGCTGGCCAGGATCGGACGCTCCGACCTATCCGCGGTGGCACATGACCCGGTCGTTGGCGGCTGTCACCCGTTCGGTGTATGAGGGTGGACGGCTCGGGGCCTGGTGGTAGGGGTGCGGGTGACGCGATCCGGCTCTTTGTGGGGCATGTGAGCGCTCCGGTCGACTGGGCGGCTCCGGGGACGGCGGTGCTGTAGCGAAATCTCCGTCAGGCGGCGAGGTCTCGGGGTTCGAGCGTGACGTTGTGACCGAGCGCTTGGAGTTGCCGGACGAGGCGCGTGGTCTGGCGGTCGGGGTTCTGGTGGGTGAAGTAGTCGCCGCCGAGGTCGTTGTATAGCTCGCCGGTCTGGAGCATGTGCCAGGCGGCGGTCAGGATCGAGTGTCCGACGGCGGTGACGGCTTTGGAGCGCCCGCGGCGGCCGCGTAGCCGCTGGTATTGGGCCGCGAGATAGGAGTTCTTGGTTCTGGTCGCGGCGTTCGCGGCCTCGGTCAGGCCCGACCTGAGCCACTTGTTGCCCTTGCCGGTCTTTCCTGAGCGGCGTTTGCCGGCGGATTCGTCGTTGCCGGGGCACACCTTCGCCCACGAAGCGAGATGTTTCGGGGTGGGGAAGGCGCTCATGTCGACGCTGATCTCGGCGATCAGCACCTCGGCGGTGCGTTGCTTGACGCCGGGGATCGTCATCAGTAGGTCACGCTGGCGGGCGAAAGGGCGGATTCGCTCCTCGATCTCCTCCGACAGTCGACCGATCGCCTCATCCAGGAAGTCGATGTGCGCGAGGATCTGCCCGACGATTATTGCGTGCTCGTCCTCGAAGCGCCCCTCGAGCGCTTCGAGGAGCGCGGGGATCTTCTTGCGCAACTGCCCGCGGGCGAGATCCGCAAGCACCGTGGGGTCGGTCGTGCCGGCCACCAGCGCATCGAGCATGTCCCGTCCGGACTTGCCCATGATGTCGCTCGCGACGCAGCCGAGCTTGATCCCTGTGTCCTCGAGGATCTTGTGCAGCCTCGCGGTCTCGCGCGAGCGGTCGTTGACCTGCGTCTTGCGATACCGCGTGAGGTTGCGGAGCGTGCGGATCGGCTTCGGCGGCACGAAGCTCGCCTTCAACAACCCAGCTTCCAGCAGCTGGCAGAGCCACTGCGCGTCCTTGACGTCGGTCTTGCGGCCGGGGACCGCCTTGACGTGTCTCGCGTTGACGAGCAGCAGCTCGAAGCGATCCTCCAGGATCGCCCAGACGGGCCGCCAGTACACGCCGGTCGCTTCCATCGCGACCTGCGTGACGCCGAGCGCCTCCAACCAATCGCGCAGCGCCAGCAAGCCGTGCACCGTCGTCGCGAACTCCGCGACGTGCTCGGTCAGCTCGCGCTCCTGCCACACCCGTACGCACGCCATCACGGTCGCCTTGTGCACATCGAGCGCGCCCGGGCGCTCAACGATCCGTTCCATCTGAGGTCCTCCTTCGGTCACATCAACAACGATCGCCGCCCGCAGGAGCCCCGCGTTATCAAGCGATGCTGTAGCGCGTGCTCAAGGCAACAGTCCGGGGTTCCGGCCAAGGCTCCCACGCCAGACTTATCTACAGGCTCACAGGCACCAAGCAAAAGTCGGCGAAGACGCACGGCACTCCGAAACCTCAACCACCACCGAGCACGACACCAGAGCTGCAACGCCGATTTCATCCCCCCGCAGGTGGCGAAGCCCCGCCATCACGACTTATCTCGACAAATTGACCCAACCCGATGGGTTCTTGGGCGGGTAAGCGCCTGTGGAGGCGCTTAGGCGCGCAACGTCGATTTCGCGGCGCTGCTTTGGCGACTAAGCACCCTTGGAATCCGGTGCATCGGGCGGGTCGACGGGAAGCTCATCTAGTAGTGCTCCGTTAGGTTTTTGAAGGAGTCTGCGTTTTGCGGGCGAATCTCCTTGGCGACGTTGCCGTCGTCGAGGGAGGTCAGGATGCAGGTTGTGGCTGGTTTGTCTGACCGAGAGCTGTGCGCGGGTGCGCGGGCGGCTGGTGGAGTTCACCGGGGAGATGTTCGAGTCGATGCGCGCGCAAGGATCAGCGCCGTTGGGGTGAGGTGTATGTGCGCGGGTTGATGCTGGATGGCAAGCGCAAGTCGATCGAGCCGATGGCCGCGCGGTTGGCGGACGGGGATGAGCAGTGTTTGCAGCAGTTCGTCAACCAGTCGCCGTGGGATCCGGTGGCGGTGCGGCGTGCGTTGGCGCGGCGGATGAGCCGGGAGCTGGCGCCGCGAGGCGTGGGTGATCGACGACACGGGCTTTCCGAAGTTCGGGAAGATGTCGGTCGGGGTCGCCCGCCAGTACTGCGGCGCGTTGGGGAAGGTCGGCAACTGTCAGATCGGGGTGTCGATCAACGCCTGCGAGCGATGAAGCGTCGTGTCCGCTTGGATTGGCGGCTGTTCATCCCGGAGGAGTGGGACGAGGACAGCGAGTTCAACCTGCAGCGGCGCGCGAAGGCGAAGCTGCCCGAGGACGTTCACCACATCGAGAAGTGGCGGCTGGCGCTGGAGATGATCGACGAGCTGATCGGCTGGGGGATCGAGCCGCCGGTGATCCTCGGCGACGGCGCATACGGCGATAACACCGAGCTGCGCGCAGGCCCTGGAGGAGCGGGAGACTCGTCCTATGTGCTGGATGTCAAGGGCGTCACCTCCGCCTATCGCGGAGGACGTCAAGCCCGACGCAGCCGCCGAAGCCCGAGGGCCGCGGCCGCCCGCCCGGCATGCGCTACCGGCAGGATCCATCCTCGCTCAAAGCAGCTGGCGCTCGCGGCCGGCAAGAAGGCTGCGGTGACGGTGACCTGGCGGGAGGGCACGCGCGGGAAGATGACCTCCCGGTTCCTCGCGCTCCGCGTCCGCCCCGCGAACATCCACCTGCGCCACAAGGCCCACAAGAACGGTGAGGAGCTGCCGGCCTGCTGGCTGATCTGCGAGTGGCCGTCCAAAGCGAGCCGAGCCGACCAAGTACTGGCTCTCCAACCTTCCCGCCGACACGCCGCTCAAGGATCTCGTCCGCCTCGGCGAAGCTGCGCTGGCGGATCGAGCACGACTACCGCGAGCTCAAAGACGCGCTCGGCCTCGATCACTTCGAAGGCCGCACCTACCCCGGCTGGAACCACCACGTCACCCTCGTCGTCTGTCGCGCACGCGTTCCTGACCCTGGAGCGACAACGGCGCCCGCCAACCAGGGCGGCAGCCTGACCCTCTTCCAGCTCGTCCGGGAGCTCCAAACGCTCCTGGCCTGCTGGCACGGGACCTGCGCCACCTGCCGCAGGGAGCTGCCGCCCGATCATCCACTCCGAGCACCACCATGACCTAACGGAGCACTACTAGTGGTATGTCTCGGAAATTTCTGGGACACACCACTAAGGTGGCGGTGGGCGAGAAGGACTCAGGTCAACCAGGACGATTGGAGCATCCGATGGAGCTGGAACTCAAAGAGAAGAGCAGCATGTCGCGCGAGGACGCTGCCGCGCGCCTCCACGCCATCGCCGACGAGCTCGCCTCGGGCAACGACATCGTCTTCGAGCGTGCCCAGGGCCGGTTCGTGGCGAAGGTGCCCGCCGTGATCAACCTGAAGATCGAGTTCGAGGTCGACGATGACGAGACCGAGTTCGAGATCGAGCTGACCTGGTAGGCCGCTCGCGCACCAGGCAGACAACGTCTCCTCCGGGCAGGCAGGCGCACGGACCGGGCGTTCAGGTCCGAGCGGTCTGCTCGTACGCGGCGCGCGCGGCGTGGATCGCGGCGATGTGCGTCTCCGACCAGTGCTTGATCGCGCCGACGACGGGAATGATGGTGCTCCCGAGCGCCGTGAGCTCGTAGTCGACGCGGACCGGGACCGATGGCGTGATGGTCCGCGTGACGAGCCCGTCGCGCTCGAGCGTGCGGAGCGTTTGGGTGAGCATCTTCTGGCTGACACCGGCGATCGCTCGTGCGAGGTCGCTGTAGCGACGTGGGCCCCCGGCGAGCGCGGTGAGGACGAGCGTGACCCACTTGTCGCTCAACGCGTCCAGTACTTGACGCGACGGGCATTCGGCGACATACGCGTTGTACTCGCGGCGCTCTCGTTCGCGGCGCTGCGCCGCTGTCATCGTCGGCATCGGGCCTTCCCTCTCGGTAGGCTACGCACTTTTGGGTGCCTTCTTCCCATTGGAGAGTACCAGGCCTATCGTCCGTGTGGACACATCCACAGCCCAGGAGGTCAGGATGAAAGCTGTTGTGATCCGCCGCTTCGGTGGTCCGGACGTGCTGGAGATCGTCGATCTCGCCCCGCCGGAACCCGCTGCGGGCCAGGTCCGGATTCGAGTCCGGGCCGCTGCCGTGAATCCCGTCGACATCGCCACGCGGGCCGGGTGGTTGGCAGACGGTGGCCTGATGGCGGCCAACGGCGAGATCGGAATCGGCTGGGATCTGGCCGGAGCCGTCAACGCAGTCGGTCCCGACGTCGATCAATTCATCGTCGGCGACCCGGTGATCGGCATGCGCGACCTGCTGAGCGCGCCGATCGGGGCTCAGGCCGAGCAGCTCGTCCTCGGCATCGACGCCGTTGCGCCCGCGCCGCGCAGCATCTCGCCCGTCGAAGCGTCAACACTCCCGCTCAACGGTCTCACGGCCATGCAGGCCCTGGATCGACTCGAGCTGCAGCACGGTCAATGGCTGCTGGTCACCGGAGCCGCCGGGGCGCTCGGCGGGTTCGCTCTCGAGCTCGCCGCGATCCGCGGACTGCGAACGATCGCGGTCTCATCCCCTCAGGACGAGGCGCTGGTACGAGAACTGGGTGCGAATGAGTTCGTCGCCCGCACGGACAGCCTCGGGGCCGCCGTGCGCCGCGTGGTCCCCGGCGGGGTGGATGGCGCACTCGACGCGGCCCTCATCGGAATGCCGGCCCTCGACGCTGTCCGCGACGGGGGCGCATTCGTGGCCGTTTCCGCCCGCACCGCACCCATCCCGTTGCGCGGCACACGCGTCCACAACGTGTGGATCCGAACCGACGCTTCCGGACTGGCCGAGCTGGCCGCCCTGGCTGATGCCGGCCGGCTGACGCCTCGGGTCGCCTCGACCCAACCGCTGGAGGCCGTCGCGGCAGCTCACGAACGGCTCGCGGCCGGTGGTGTGCGCGGCCGGATCGTGCTCGAGCCGCACGACTGAGGCCGCCACTCCGCCCACAGTCCAACCAGCCACCGAGACACTGATCGAAAAGAACCGACACGTCCCCATGGAGGAATCGCCCGGCGGGCTGGCCGAAGACCGCGACGCTGTGGTTGCGCAGGCCACGCGCAACCACACTGACTTCGCCGCGCTGCAGCACACCATCACCAACGTGCTCGTCGACCTCGAGGAGGATCGCGCCAACGTCCGAGCCAACTTCACAGCGACCGTCGTCGGCGAGGCGGGCGCGCCCACGCTTCAGCTCGGCGCCGTGTACCGCTTCCGAGCGGAGCGGACGCCACAGGGATGGCGCCTCGCGGGCCTCGAGGTGGCTCCCGTCTGGCCCGCGCGAGCGGCGGATCCTCAGGTCAGCGGAGGGTGACCTGCACAGGTCGGCTGTAGGTCGGGTAGCCGGGCGCGAGCAGGGGATCCAAGGGCGGGTAGGTCCAGGCCAGCCTGACCGTCCCGCTCGAGGGGACGACGACGTGCGTGTCGAAGTAGCCGTGGCGATTCGTGACCGAAACGGTCTCGAGCGTTACGAACGGGCCGCGTGGACGGGCCTGGAACTGGATCTGGACGCTCTGGGCTCCAGCGCCCGGGTCGGTGGTGGCGAAGTACGTGGGCCGGGCGCATCCCCAGACCTCGAGGCTGTGACCCCAACGGGTCGAGGTCACCGGCAGGTAGAGCGGCAGCCGCCATGCGCTGTAGGTCGCCTTCTGGGCTCCGTTGTGGTTGAGCAGTCCGGTGGCGAACCCGCCGTAGTCGTTGCCGGCGAGCGCCGGGACAGGGTCATAGAGCAGGTACTGGTTGAAGCTCTGCACGCGTGGGTCTCGCCAGGAGATGTACTCGGCCCAGTTGAGGTAGTAGGCGGCGGTCGCCTGCGAGACCCAGGGCGAGCGGTTGGTCGGCCGCTTGGGCGGGCTGGTGATGTACCCGAACTCGGTGTCGTAGAGCGGCAAACGTCGGCTCGACCGGTACGCGCGCTGGAGCCGGTCGAGCGCTCGCTCGAGCCCTCCGAGCTCGCCCAGCGAGGAGTAGTCGCGATCGGGCTGGGCCTCCTGATTCGGGGTGTACCAGCGCATGTAGGGGTGCACGGAGAAGCCAGTCGCACGGAAGAGCGCGGGGTGCGCGGCACGGAATCGACTCGACCCGCCGGCTGTGGTCGGGCACCCACGCGCTGCCGCCGCGCTGCCCCGAAGCCGGCGGTAGGTGCGATCGACGCAATACAGGGCACGCAGGAAGACGAGCGGCTTCATGCCCGAGAATACGCCCCAGTTGTTCCATCCTCGCGGGGCGAGCTCGCCGAAGAGAAACGTGTCCTGGGTGTGCCCGGTTCCTTGCAGGGCGTGCCACGCGGCATCGAGAAGGTTGCGATACATCCTCGGGCTGTTCTCGATCGCGAGATTGCGGGCGACGCCCTGGGGAGCGAGGCTCGGACCATAGTCGGGCTCGTTCCAGATCGACCAGTAGTCGACGCGCGGTAGCGGCGCCGATGCGCCGGCGGGGGTGTACGTCCCGCTGTAGCGCATCCCGACGGCACGGACAAAGGCGCCGAACGCGCTGGGAGATGGGTCCCAATTGGGATGGGGCTTGTCGGTGGGTGCACCCGGACCTGTGGCCCACAGAGGAGCCCCGCCGGCAAGATCAAGGTTGACCCCAATGCCGAGCTGCTGCGCGGTGGCGATGATCCGGTCGAGAACCGACCACCTCGCCATCGGGTATGCGGCCGGGTCCGCAGCATCGAAATCGGCCGGCGCCACGTGGGAGAGCGGGTCAGGTGCGATCGCCGACCAGACCACGCGCACGCGCGCGACCTGCACGCCGAGGAGCCGAAACCTCATCAGCGTGCCGGCGGGATTCGCGAGGAGCTGCGCGTCATCCTCGAACATCGCACCCTGGGCCGGCGATGCGCGCGCCGCCACCGGCTCGAGCACCGACTGGAGCGCTGCGACGGCGAGCGCAAGCACGACCGTCGTCGCGGCCAGGAGCATTGCTCGAGTCGACCTCATGCTCAATGAACGCCGCGCGACGGCTGTTGTTGCGGACATCGCGGCTCCCGCAGCCCGAGACTCCTGACCCGAGGGCGTCGGCCGCGGTCAGGATTGACCCCTGGGGGTCTCCCTCGCGTGGTGCGCTTGCTACGTGGCCCGGGGGTCAGTGCACGCGGGGCTTGGGCTTGACCGGCGTGCACCTCGTGGTGCCGCTGTCGAAGACGCTGCCGTCGAGCTTCACGTACTCGTAGACGGCCTTGGCCTTCGTCAGCGACAGGCGCAGGGCGCCGTAGTAGCCGAGGTCGAGCGTGTCCCCGGCGCGTGGCGCCACGAGGTAGCTCTCCAGCCCGGGGAAGTGCGCGTCGAAGATCTGTCCGGGTTGACCGAGCCAGTCGAGCGTGATCCCGCCCGTACCGACGACGAACTCCTGCGCGCCGCGGACGAGGTGCTTGTTGATGTTGTTGTCGTGCGAGACGGTCGTGGGGTAGTAGTCGGGGATCTTCGACGGGTCGAGGCGGAAGTACTCGTGTTCATGGGCCTCGACATACAGGTCGACGCGGCCCGCGAGCTCCTGCCAGATCGGCTGGAGGTCAGTGTTCTGATCGGTGCGCCCGCCGGCGCTGTAGCGCGGGCGGTGCATGATCTCGACGTAACACGTGCCGGTGTGCGTCGACAGCTCGTGGTGCAGGAAGGCGAGCTCGTCCTGAACGGTGGGGTGGGGCGGGTCGGGAGCCACCGGCGCCGAGTCCGGCGGGATGAACGAGGACGTGAGCCCGAGCAGGCGCCAGCCATTGCCGAGGTTGACGGCGTAGAAGTTGCTCGGCATGCCCTGGATCTTGTGCCCGACCACGGAGGGACGGTGCCGCTCCCAGTAGTGGTCGTAGGGCTGAAGCGGTCTGTCGGCCTTGAGCTCGTGGTTGCCGGGAGTCGGGTAGGTCTGCTTCGCGAATCGCCCGTACGTCGGGCCGTAGAGCTCATCGAAAGCCGCGTCGGTGGGCGCTTTGTAGATGTCGCCGAGCCACAGGAGATCGTTGAACGGCTCCTGTGACTGGAGGAACCTGACGACGTCCGTCGCGCGGGTGCCGGCGTAGGGGTTCGGACCATCGCCAACCGCCCACACCGTCACGGGTGCCGACGCCGTCGCGGGGGAGGCGCTCACCGCCAACACGCCCGCACACGCCAACCAAGCAATCCACGCCCACCTGCACCAGGCTGGGGACACGACGACCTCCGAGAGTGGGGGGTCCTCCTCCCCGATCGCGATTGTAGTTGCCCCTCCAACAGGATCAACCCGGCCGGATCGCCCCGGTGGTCCGCTACGCGCTCGGTCGGTACTCGAGCAAGACCACGCGGCCGTCGAGGACCGTGGTGCGTTCAAGCTCCATGCGGTTCGGCTCTCCGTCGCCGAAGATGCGCTCGCGCCCAGCGCTCCCACATGTCAATGGGAACACCATCAGACGCAGGCGGTCCACCAGCCCGGCGCGGGTCAGATTGCGAACCAGCGAGATGCTGCCCATCGTGCGCAGCGGCACCTCGCTGCCGGCCTTGACGTCCGGTAGCACCTCGACCGCGTCCCCGGCGAGAAGGCGAGTGTGCGCCCACTCGAGGGGCTCGGACAGCGTCGAGGAGACGACGAGCTTCGGCAGCGCGGTGAGTCGCCGCGACGCCGGCCCGGACCCATTGGCGGACATGGGCGCGAGCGCCTCATAGGTCACCCGTCCGAAGAGCACCACCTGTGGTTGGTCGAGCTCCGTCTGGATCCAGTCGTCAAGCTCCGGTCCGCCGTAGCCGAAGTAGGGTCCGAAGTCGACGGCGCCGGCGAAGCCGTCGAGGCTGACGAAGAGGTCTGCGGTCAGTTCGCTCATGCCTGTATCTCCTTCCCGTCGTTCGAGGTTGTGACGCGACGGCGAGCCGAAACTCATCGCATCAAGACCGGCTGACCTGGGCCCACGCGTGCCGGCGGGCCCGACTCGCCTACGTCCGTTCAGCAGACGCGCCGTCCATTGGGAATGGCGTCGCCGTAGTTTCTCGCCGGTGAGGTCGGCACGCCCCAGCGGAGCGTAATTCTGAGCCCAGGTTTCGACTGCCTCGTGCGAGTGTGCGACGGCCCAGCCATCCCAGAGAGCAATGTCATCGATCGTGTCGCCGCTCGCGCCCTCGTAAGCGGCCAGGAAGATGTCGGCGACTCGCTCCTCCTGGAGCAGAACGAGATCAAGACGGCACCAGCCGACGTCGTATCCGCGTGGACCGCGGGTCGCGCCGGACCAGTCGACGATGCCCGTGAGCGTCTCTTCTCGCCAGACGACGTTGCCCGACCAGTAGTCGGAATGTGTGCAAGGGCGGTCCAGTTAAGCATTTGGGGGTGTACGACCGCTGAGTCACGAGGTCGCCGAGTGGCTGAACGACCCGTCCGTCGACAATGCGGTGCCGGGTTGGTTCGCCAATGATGAGTGCGGAAACCTGCTCGAGGTTCGCGCGCCAATCGCCGTCGATCGGGATCAACGGCCAGTACACGCTCTTCGGCACAGGCGGCATCACGGCGCCACCGCCCGTGCGCGGCTGCTAGCCGAGTCAGGACGTGACCAGCGGGCGTTCCAGGACGTCGCGTGTCAGAACGGGATCACCGGCGACTGTGCGGGCAGGTAGTCGATCCAGGTCGTGAACCGATCCAGCACGTACGCATCGAAGTGATGCAGTGAGATACCAGCCCACCCGGACACGGGAATCTCCCAGTAGCCCTTGCTATGACCGGCGTGGCTTCCGGTGAGGCTCGTTCCGAGCAGCCTGTTGTCGGTGTCGTACAGGTTGACCTTCCGACCGCTTTGGGCCACACCGTTCGCCGCCGTCACACGACCGACGAACACGATGCCAGCGCGTCCGTTCGTTGACAATCTGATCGATACCGCCGATGGGATCCGGTGGACGGTGCCGTTGCTCGCCATCGCCGGCGCGGCGAATGCGAGCGCTAGACCCGTGATTGTGAGAGTCATGAGCTTTCGCATGTTTCCCTCCTCGCATGTTGGTTGTTGGCGAGTTCCCGACGCCGCTCCGTGAGCGCACGTCGGGAAGTTGCGTCAGCCGGTAAACGGCATCAGCCTCGACTGCGCCGGGAGGTAGTCGGTCCCGGCGCTGTGGTTGTTTGGCGGGTCGCGGAACGCGTCCTTCGCATACGCGAAGAACTGTGTGTGTGCGATCCCAGCCCACCAGAACACAGTGATCTGCCAGTAGCCCGCGCTATGGCCCGCGTATGCGCCCGTCAAAATGGTTCCTTGAGGGTTGCTCTGCGGACCGCCGGAGAAGCGTGTCCAATCGAACAGGGTGACTTCGCGGCCCGCCCGTGGGACGCCGTTGGCCGTCACCTTTCCGGTGAACACAAAGGTCAGTTCGCGGGCGCGCCACGGCCCGACCCACACGCGGATCGGCTTGTTGATCGAGATGGCTGACGAAACCTGCGTCACGAGGCCGTTGCCGGCCATCGCCGGTGCAGCCACTGCAAGCATCAAGACCGTGATGATGAGGGTCATGAGCTTTCGCATGTTCCCCCACTTTCTTCGTTGGGGATTCCCGGATCGACGCGAGTGCGTCCACCTTCGAGAACGGTGGTCGTAGCGCCCGCAGTCCTTGCGCAGCAAGCGTGACTCTCGCTCATGGGCATCACTTCCAATCGAGCGCTCCTGGTCGAATGCGCTCCTACGACAACGATGCTCCGCCGAGGCCCGCCCGTCATCCGTAACACCTGGCGCCTGAACACCGGAACTCAGTGCAGCATGGGCCGGAGAACTACGGAGGACCCGCTCGGGTCAACCCGTGATGCGGCTGCGGGTCGCACCCACACCCACGCCGGCTCGCGCCCGCGGCAGCAGCGCGTGTGTGCGGCAGACGCTCAGAGGTCGTAGGAAATGCCGGCGCGTCCTCGCGCCGCCAGGAGCGTCTTCAGCGACGCCAGGGTCTGGCTGCGGGGGGCCAACGACTCGGCCACCTTTGTCGCCGAGTAGACCGCTGACTCCTGCGAGTCAAAGCCGGTGGTGTATTGGCCGCTGAAATACAGGCCGTTGCGCCCCTGCAGCGGACGGAGGGCGCGGGCAGCCCTGATCGCGGACGGGCTGATCAATGGGTGTTTGAACCGCCGCTCCAGCAGGATGTGCGACGGGTCGGCGCGTCGTCGCTCGGCCCACGACTTGAAGACGTCAATCGTCCTGCCGGAGGGAGGTTCTTGGTGCAGGGCGCCATACCAGACGCTGCCTTCGCACTCACGGCCATGGAGCCCAGCGTTGTAGGCCGCCCAGTTGCTGCGATCGTGGTGCACGTAGGTCGGGTCGGTGTGAATCAGCAGGCGCGAGTCGAAGTACTCATACGCGTTCAACACAGCCGTGATGTCCGCGAAGGCGTGCCGCGGGCACAGCAGCTGGCGACCGGAGCGTGGCGGTGCGTTCAGCACGACTGAGCGATAGGGGCCGTGGCGGCCGGCCGGCGTCTTCAGGAACCAACCGGCGCGTGTGCGCGTCAGGTCCTGTGTGGCCGCGCCGAGGTGCACCCGGACCCGCGGGCTGCGGTCCAGCATGCGCTGCAGATTGCCCTGGAGGCCGATCCGCGAGTTGTACGTGGTCGCGCCTTGAACGACGTTGGCCGGAAACGCCAACGCGAACGTCTGCAGAATGGATCGCGCCGACGCCCTCAGCGCATCAGCCCGCGGAGACCCGATCAACGCCGTCGTCCACGGCAGCGCGATGTCGTTCTTGAACGATTGGCTGACGGGCAGGCTGCGGATCCACGCGTCGACGGTGGTCTCCCAGGACATGTTGGAGAGAACCGCATGCCTCGCGAGTTGCGTGTATTTGGCGAACTCGAGCGAACGCTGCAGCGTGGAGAGCGGGTGCGACGACGAGAAGATCGGCGGGCCCCCGGCAGTCGGGAAGATGCACAGGCTCCCGGGTGCCTGCAGCGTGGCGCCGGCGTTGGGCCGGGCAGGATCGTAAAGGCCGAGCTCCTCCAGCAACGTGACGTAGATCGGGTGCGTTTCGGGATGAAAGAACTGAGCGCCGAGATCGACGGTGATCCGCCTCCCGCGGTAGTCGATCACGTGCGAATCGCAGTGACCGCCGATCTTGGATCTCGCCTCGAACAGATCGACCTCGTGGGTGCCGGCGAGAAAGTACGCCGCAGCCACGCCGCCCGTACCGGCGCCGATGATGGCGACACGGTCACGGTCCGATCTCGAGCCGCCTGCGGTGCGGGTGGCCGAGGCGGCCGCTACAGCAACGTCGCGACCCGCCAGCGTCGAGCCGGCGCCGAGCGTCGCCAACGCGACCGCACCCTTGAGGACGTCCCGGCGCGTCAGCGACGAAGATCTGGAGCGCTCGCTCATCGACGGGTACCGTAGTCGCACGAAGCTGTGGCCGTCGCGCGCCGCCGACACCGTCGTGCGGCATCGGCGCCTCCGTCCGGTTCGCTGCCTCCGAGCCCTGACGCCCCGACCGCGCGACTGAGAGGCGCGGGAATGACTCCGCGTGAGACAGGCCAGTCGGTACGGTGTCGCGTGTGCAGATCGGCTCGTTGGACCACATCGTTCTGACGGTCGCTGACGTTGAGGCGACGGTCGCGTTCTATGAACGTCTCGGCATGCGGCGTGAGGTCTTCGGCCATGGTCGGCTCGCCCTGCGGTTCGGCGACCAGAAGCTGAACCTCCACCAGCGCGGCGCCGAGATCGCCCCTCACGCTGCGGCTCCGACCTCCGGTTCAGCTGACCTCTGCTTCATCGTCGCTGATCCGATCGAGAACGTGGTCGCAGACCTGGCTGAAGCCGGCATCGATATAGAACTCGGGCCCGTCGCCCGCACCGGCGCGATCGCCCCACTGGTCTCGGTGTATGTGCGCGATCCGGACGCGAACCTCGTCGAGCTCTCTCAGCCACGGAGCTGATGCGCCGGTCGAATCTCCCGAAGACGCACGTCGATCAGCTTCTTCACGAGCGCCTTCGGGAGCGGACCGTCGACGGAAAAGTGAAGGGAGCTCTTGGTCATCGTGTAGGCCGCCAGCTCGTCGGGGAGCTGCGCGAGGACCGAGCCGCTGAACGGCAGATAGCTCAGGTGATCTTTGAACGCGGCAAACCCAGCGACCGTCTTGCCACCGACCCGGAAGGCGGGAACGCGGTAGGAGATCACCTGTTCGGCATCGGGAACGATCTCAAGGATGGTCGCGCGCAATGCCTCGAGCGTGGCGCGCTTCGGCTCCTCGAGCCCGCTCATGTACTCATCGACGTCCGCGACAGACACGCTCATGCAGTCTACGGTGATCACTCCGCTGAGCTGGCCACGACGGCGTCCCAATCTTCGTGTTCACACGGCGCGCGGGCAACACACCGCGCGGGCAACACACCGCGCTGGCCGAGGGTCACCTATGTCGACGACATCGCCGACGCGGGCGCTCGGGCGACAGAAGCGGCCGGGAGCGGGAGCGTGCTCGTGCACGGGGAGGTGACCGCGCGCATGGCGCTCGCCGCCGGCGTGCTGGACGAGATGGAGGTCAGCGTCGTCCCCGTGCTCCTCGGGGATGGGCACCGGATGTTCCAGTCCCGCGAGGCCGAGCAGACCGAGCTCGAGATCACGCGCGTCCTGAAGGGCGAGAACGTCACCCACATCCATTACCGCGTCCGGCGGGGCGATCAGGCCTGAGCACACGGAAAGATGGGCCCTTGGTCGACAGTCCGCGGGCGTTCCGGCAGGAGCCCGAGGGCACGGGTCCTTCCGTCGTCGGCGACGTACACATCCAGGGAGCATGCGGCCTGGCGGGATGGTCCGGCGCGCAGTCATCACCAGTCTTCGTGCCTGGCAGTGCGCTGGGTCGCTCCAGCGTCCAGCCGCCGAGCTACATTTGACCACCGTGCCGATCACGCTCGCGTGGGTTGGAGATGGTGCGCCTCGAATGGAGGTGGCACACGTCGAACGGCACGGTAGGGACCTGACCGCGGTCGGTACCCAGCTCGGAGCGGTCTACGAGCTGCGCTACCGGCTCGGGCCCGAGCTGCTGCGCTTGGAGCTGGTCGGGCACCGCTCGCTCGAGGTGCCGCTCGATGACGCCGACTTCTTCGATCTGGGCTGGTCCCCTTTGTTCAATTCGCTGCCGGTCATTCGCGATGGACTGCTGGAGTGCGGTCCGGCACAGGACTACGTCATGCGGTGGGTGGACGTCCCCTCGCTGGAAGTCACCACATCCGAGCAGCGATACGAGCCGCTGGGCAACGGGCTGGTCTGCTTCCGCTCGGAACGTTCACCGCCGAGATCCGATTCGACGAAGATGAGTTCGCCGTGGACTACCCAGGCATCGCCAGGCGGGTCGGCGACGAATAGCAACGTCGCTGCTCGAGAACAGCACGCGGCGCTACAGGATCCCGAGGTCGACTCCCGACGCGGCGTCACGACGATCCAGCCCGCGCCTGCCGTTCAGTCCGGCCAGTCCCAGTGCGGGACGGCACGGATCGGATGAAGCTCGGCGTCCGTCCGCGCGCGAGAGTTCTGTTGGGCGACCTGCGCACCGAACTCGACGTGCTCACGGATGGCGCGGCGAAACGGCCCGTCATCAGGCAGATCGGCTTCGTCCAGCGCCTCGAGGTACACCTCAACGAAGCGCTCACGCTGCTCGTCGGTGATCTGCAGGTCGCGATGGACGTCGATGACGTAAGCATGCTCGAACAACGTCTCGCTCACGATCTCGCTTGGCGTCGCGGCCGACCAAGCGGCCGAGAACTCCTATGCGTCGGGTCAGTGGGCTGTTCGGTAGGCCTGCCCGAGCGCTGTCAGCTGGCCACGGTGGGTGAACAGTGCGGTCGGAATGCAGGAGCGATCGGTCCAGCACTTGTCGGTGAACCAGGCGTAGCGCTGCACGAACGGCAGCCCGTCGAGCATGGCTACTACCCGGCGCAGATAGCTGACCGCGCTCGTGGTGGTAGCGGGATGGGACAACGTAGCGCCCCAAACGGTCTTGTCGGGCGTGCCAAGCTCGGTGATCCACAATGGCCGGTGCCAGCGACCATGTATTCGGAGCAGTGTTCGGCGGAGCTTGCCCACCGAGGCGGGGTTCGTCCAGTCGGGGTAGAAATGCAAGGCGAGGAAGTCGACGCGCAGGTGCCGAGCGCTGGCCAAGGCCATGAAGCGCGCGAGCCAACCGTCGCCCCAGACTGCCGGCGCCGGGGCGCCGAGGATCAGGCCCGTCTGCTGGAGCTGGGGCCAGAGCGCAGCCGCTTGGGCGGGCGTGACGTTGGCCTCGTGGCGAAAGTCCGGCTCGTTGAAGGCCAGCAGGTAGCGCGCGCGATGCCGGTCGCGGTCGCCGCGCAGCGAGCGGATGATGCCGGGTGTGACCGCCTTGGCGCCCCACACCATCGGCACCCACTCGAGCCCGCGCACGCTCGTGGGCAGCTTCCACGACCAGTCGTACGCCCAGGTTGCCGCGACGCGCTTGAGCCCAGCGGGGTTGAACCACAAGTACCACTCGGAGGCCACCCCGTGCTTGGGATTGCTCCGCGCCTGCGTGCGCGGAGGGTGGGCGTTCGATCTCATGCCGACGCCGGAGCCCGCACCGGCGCTGCGCGCACCGAGCGCCACGAGAGCGAGCCCCACCACCAGCAGCCAAGCAATCCGTGCTTTCACCACCGCCCAGGATAGGGCCCTACTCAAGCCGCAGCCCCGGTGGGCCGGGGTCACCGTGCGCGGATAACGGCTGCCACCAGCTCGCGCCGCACCGTGGCCACTGCCGGTGCCGGCATGACTGCTGCAACATCGAAGGTCGCTGCGAGATCTGCCACAGGTCCGTTGCCGGGGGTCGAAGTCGTTGCGGCAGGAGGTCGCCGGTTCGATCCCGGCTCGTTCCAAGGTTGCGCTGGTTTGCGGTTGTCGTGCAAGGCTCGCGCGGCTCTTGCGACTGGTCACAGAACGGGTTTCAGCCACTAACTGAGGATCGCGCCTGCGGGCGGCGGGTCCTGGGGCGCGGCTTGCCCCTGGGCTCGCGGTGGTCGCGCCGCTACGAGGCCGGTCACGCACTGAAGCTTGTCGCGTCGACGGGTCACCAGTCCACACTGAGGGACGGTCGCGGACGCCGTGAGCGGAATGTCGCCGCCGAAGCGCTCGCCGGCTTTGAGGCCGCCCAAGGGCGAAAGCGAGGGCTGGATCAAGGGGGAGCGACGGCACTGGGCGCTCGGGCTGCTGCGAGCTGCCGGAGCTGCTCGTAGCCATCAGCCGTGGTAGAACCCTCGCTCGCTCGAAGCGGAGACCATGCGAGCAACGATCCCGACCGCCAAGGCCGACTATCCGATGAAACGGGTGCGGATGATCGAACCGTTCGGGTCGGGCAGTGGGCCAGAGGTGATCGCCACCGTGGTGGGTCGGAGGCTTGCTGAGTTGTGGGGCCAGCCCGTGACGGTCGAGAACCATCCTGGTGCGGGTAGCACGGCAGCCCCGGCGATGGTGGCGAAGTCCCCCGCCGACGGTTACACGTTGCTCGTCCACACCAACGCGCACGCTTACAGCGCGGCACTTATGACGAACCTCCCCTACGACCCTGTTGCGGACTTCGTCCCAGTCGCGGCGCTCACCACCCAGTCCTACGTGCTCGTTGCGGGCGAGGCCACAGCCGTCACTACCGTTGGTGCGCTGATCGCTGCGGCGAAGGCCAGGCCGGGGGAGCTGCGGTTCGGATCCACCGGCGTGGGCACGGGCACACACCTGGGGATCGAGAAATTCAATCTCGCCGCCGGCATCGATGCCATCCACGTCCCCGCCCGAGGGAGCGACGGGATCGCCGACACGATCGCGAACACGATCGCCGGGCGCACCGACTACGCGCTGTCGCCGATCCCGACCACCCTGCCGCATATCCGCGCGGGCAGACTCCTGCCGCTGGGCGTGAGCAGCGTTCGGCGCTCAAGCGTGCTACCCGACGTTCCCACGGTGGCGGAGTCCGGCGTCCCCGGCTTTGATTTCCCGATCTGGTATGGGATCTGGGCGCCCGCCGCCACTCCAGCCGGAGTCGTTCAGAAACTCGCCGAGGACATCGCGCGCGCTCTGTCTGATCCTGCTGTGGGCGCCTCGCTCGTGAAACACGGCGGCGAACCGATGAGCATGACGCAGCCCGACTTCGCGCGCTTCGTACTGGGCGAGAGCGAAAGCGCTGCCCGGATCATCGAAGCCGCCCGGATCAAACCGGACTAGCTCACCACCGCGAACCTGGCGTAGCCCCGTCTGCGGGCACGCCACATGCACCTGTGTCGGAACGAACTCAAGCGTGTCGTCGGTGTCGGTCCTGAAGCCGACCCGACACGTTGAGAGCTGGCAGCTGGAGGCCCACGTTGAGAGATCGTCGGTAATGGCCGTCCGTGGACGGTCGTGATGATCTCGCAGTTTGTCGATGCCCTGCAGGTAGACGCTGTGATGCCGAGGTTGGCGTGCCCGGGCTGGTGCTGGATCACGACCAGCGGCACGCCTTCGCGCGCCATCTCAACCGCGTGCGCGTGCCGTAGCTGGTGTGGCGCAAACCGGCGTCGGACGCCCGCCGCGGCGGCCGCCTGGTGCAGCTGCTTGCGCGCGGCCGACGGTTCCCAGCGTCGCGGTCGGTGGATCGGCCGGTTACTCCTCGCCCTTGTTGCGTGCTGGGCGGCCTCGGTGATAGCCGGGCATCGTCGCCGGCGAGCGGCGATGCCAGCGGCAATCGAGCAGCACGGATTCCATGAATCCTCCTTTGGATGGGGTGCAGGTCTTGGGTGCGCCGAAGATGCCTGAGTCTGATGTCGCGCGCCGAGAGTGCTGTTCTTCCGGCGAGCAACAACGACGACCCTCGGCAACGGCAACGCTGCCGGCGCTGAGTCTCGACAACGTCGAGGGCGACGATGGATGCGGGCGCGCCGACTCGGATGTCGCACCCGTTCGCGACCACACTTTCGACGCCGCCGCGCTCCGGGGTTCCGACATCCCGAATGGGGTCCTCCAGGTCGTCCGCAATGCTCCTCTTGGGCGAGGTCGGACTGGCGCCTTGGAATACAGTTGATCCAGCCGGCGTAACCAACCAGCAAGGAGTTCACTTCCCGTGATTGCCATCTACATCGTCACGAAGAACATGACGGTTGAGCAGCACACCGAGGGGCGCGACCGACTCCGTGAGGCCGGGGCACCTGAGAGCGCTATGAAGCTGCACTCATGCTTCGGTGAAGATGGCCAGCTCCAGGTCTTCGATGTCTGGGAGAGCCAGGAGGCGTTCGATGAGTTCCTGACGTACCTCGGGCCGGTCATGGAGGAGCTGGGCATCGAGCTGGCGCAGCCGCCCACGATCATGCCGATTGTGGACCTTGTCCAGCAATAGCGGCTGGAAGCCCACGAGGACCGCGAGTCCGGGCGTTGGTTTGCCAAGCGTCTGAGGCGACGAACTTCTGAGTAGCAAGCACAGGAGCAGCAGCCCCACCGGCATCGAGGGGACTGCGGCACCCGGACAGAGGGAATCACGACAACCGCGCTGGCTCCGCGTGCACGCGCCGACACCAATGCAAGTCGCGGCACCGTAGACGAGGTCCGTCTCGCATCTCGCCCACGAGCAGGGCGCACCGTCGTCGGCCGAGGCGATCGTCCGCGCTCCGCGGCACTTGCCCGACACAGGTGCGTGGTGTATCGCCGAAGCGCTCGAGGCTCGTCATCGGTCGCAGCGGCAAAGCGATGGTCGAGTTGGCGTGCGCGGGCGAGCCGGCAATGCCCGCCGCGATATCGGCTGCGCGGGAACGTGGCGACGCGCTGATTCGATCGGCTGCGGCTATTGCTGTGATGCTTTGCTGGGATCGACGGGCCGGTGGCGGGCGGGTAACTCAGTCATGTTTCGCGGCGATCTGAGTGAGCGCTTCCTCGAGCGCGCCCTTCCCGCCGGGCTTGCCGGTGATGGCGAGCTCCGGCGACCAAGTCGGGACGCGGCCGGCGAGCGCTGCGGCGCGCTTGCGGCCCGCGACCTCGATCGGTGCGCGCTGACGGATCTGAGCGAGCAGCCGGGTGCTGTACTGCTGCGGTGACTCGTCGGGCCCGATCGCGGGTCGATCGAACTCGAAGAACTCGACCCGCACGTGCGGGCGTGCTCTGGGGAACCGCGGGAGCGCGACCGTCCCGGTGCACGCCCCCCCGATGATCGTCGCCTCCGGCACCGCCCGCGCCAAATAGCCGACGCCGCTGCGAGCCCGCAGCGCTCGGCCGAGCGAGCGTGTGCCCTCGGGGTAGATCCCGATGCATGCGCCGTTGCGGAGCTCGGCGATCGCGCGGTCGAGCGCTCCGGTGTCGCCGGACCCACGATCGATCGGGACTTGGCCCATCCCGGTCAGGACCGCGCCGAGCAACTTGTTCTTCCACATCGAGGACTTCGCGAGCGCCCTGATCTGCCGACGGGGCATCGCCGCGATCCCGGTCGTCACGGTGTCCCAGTAGCTGTCGTGATCGCCGACGAGCAGCAGCGGCCCCTGTAGCGGCAGCAGCTCGAGGCCGATCACGTGCAACCGGCCCCACCACACAACGCCAGGAGTGGAGGCGATCATCACGCCGCGGTAGGCCGCGGTGATCCGCTCGATGCGATCGGACATCGCCCCCACAGGCTACCCGGGTCGATGGGGCAACGCATTGAATCCCCGCCCCTTGCCTGTCCCCGCGGCCACCTCAACCTGGGAGGCGAACACCGAATTGCGCTCGACTAGCCGCGCCTCCGTCGTCGCCAACGGAGACGCGAGCGACCAGATGCCAGGACGCGTGCTCGCCGTTGCAAGGGTGCGCGCATCTGGTGCAAGAGTGGTCGTCCGAGCGGGCTCGTGGCTGAGACATCGATGTGGTTGAAGCGGGCCGCGGCTTGAAGCCTTCACAGCTGTCGAGGCATCGGTTGGCGGCTGGTCTGTAACTGGCAGGTTCCGGGCAACCGGTGGGTGAGACGTCGGCTGCAGCGGCGGACCGCCCCGTTCGGTCGCGACCTCAGGCGCGTCGCTGCGCTCATGCGCTCCGCGTCGACCCTCGTCTGGCCCGAGACGCTCAGCCGGATGTTCGGACGGGACCGTACGGCGCTGAGCGTCGGGCATGAGTGTCGATCGGAGTGACGCTGGCGGTGCGAGAAGCCCGGGCTATCGGTCGTTGGGTGTCATGGTGATCGCGGCCATCAACATGTCGAGCAAGCGGTTGGTGAGCGCGCCGGGCTCCGGCTCGGCCTCTCCCCAACGGGTCCGACCGTCCCGGCGCAGTGGACGAGCATGTCGATCCGCTCGCCCGATGCTTCGGCGAGGTCGTGAATCTGCTCGAGCGCCCGCGCGATGCCCTGCCTACGTAACCCCCGCGCGCAGTCCCGATCAGTTCTCGCTGTCGCGCCAGATCGGATGGTGCGAGCAGCGGAGGGCGCCACCGAGCGCAACGGGAGCGCCGTAGGGCAGCGAAATCACCTCGACACCGCGCTGGCTGAGCTCTTCGGCGACACGGTCGTTGCCCTGGGCCACGAGCAACGTGTCTCGGTCGAGCGGACATGCGTTGGTAGCGAGGCGCGACGCCTCTTCGCGGCTCACCTCGATGAACTCGTAGCGCTCCAGTGGGTCGGGCAACGCGCTGTCAACCTCTTCCCGGCACACGATCCCAAGGCCGGGACGTACGAGCCCCATCGCACAGTCGAGGTGCAAGACATGCGGCTTGAGGTGGACCGGATGCACTTCGTAGCGCGCGCCCAGGATCGCCTGAAGCCACTCGGCGCCGCGCTCGGTGCTCGCACAACCGGATATGCCGACATAGATCTGGGCACCATCGACCAGCACGTCGCCGCCCTCGAGGAACAAATCGTCGTCGCTTGGCTCAGCCGGAGATGGGATCGGCGCCGAGATCCACTCAAACCCCTGGGCGGCGAGTCGGCGAAGGATCGGCCGAAGCGCAAAAACCTCGCGACGGCGGCACGGAATCCGCATCGGCAGCTCGATCACCCGCTGGCCGACCACCAGAATCGGGTCGCGCGGATAGAGCTGCCCCCCTTCCTCGTGTGGCGCCAGGTACTCGGACTCGGGCGGCCTCAGCACCCCGGGACGGTGAACGACAACACCGCGCTCTGCCAGCGTGCGCGCGAACCCGTCAACTTCGTGCTCCATTCGCTCGGCAGCGTCGGGGTCTATGTCGGACAGCCGGCGTCCACCATGCTCTCGAACGAGCGCTTGCCACTCGGGCCCCAGCCACCGCAAATACGGGGCCGGGCCCATCACGACGAACCCGTCCCGAGGAGCGATCCCAACGATCGCCTCCCGCAACCGGCCCCACTCGTGATGAACGCCACCGTCTCTCACCGGACGATCCTAATCGGGCGGACGCCCCTTCACACCTGCTGGCGTTCGTCTGCTGCGGTGGGCTCGTGGCGCAGCGGCCCCCGGACTCTTCGACGACGGCGAGCGACGAGCTCCGGATCCAAGTTCGCAGAGACTGCTCGCTTGTCGCCATTGGAGCACTCTCGATCTCGCCGAGGCATCTGCCTCGGTACGCGAGATGGGCGTCGGTCGGTAGCTGCCGCCGGCGCCGATCACCCGGATCGGATGATGAGGCAACCCGCGCTGCGCCTACGATCGTGAGATGGTCACGGTCGCTTCGGCGAGGAGGCGGCGGACGCCGGTCCCGCACCTGACGCTCGCCGAGCGCGTCGCGCGCGGTAAGGCTGCGCGCGCCGAGGTCCCCCGCGCAAGCCAGGGCGTGTTCGAGCCGGGTCCGCATCGTGCCGATCCGATCACGCTGCTCGAGGAGCAGGCTGAGACACGTGTTCCCGAGCTCGTTCCGATCCGATACGGCCGGATGCTCGTTTCGCCGTTCACGTTCTACCGGGGCGCAGCGCGGATCATGGCGCGCGACCTCGCGGGGACGCCGCGTTCAGGGTTCAATGTGCAGTGCTGCGGCGACGCCCATTTGTCGAACTTCGGTGTGTTCGCATCTCCGGAGCGGCGGCTCGTGTTCGACATCAACGACTTCGACGAGACGCTGCCTGGGCCCTGGGAATGGGACGTCAAGCGGCTCGCCGCGAGCATGCTGATTGCCGCGCGGGACAACAGCTACCGAGCGAAGCTTCAGGAACGTATCGTGCTGCGCACGGTCGAGCAGTATCGGACGGCGATGCGGACATTCGCCGCGCAGAGCAACCTCGAGGTGTGGTACGCGCGCCTGGAGATCGAGACTCTCATGCAGGAGAGCGCTGCCGACCTGATGCCGAAACGGATCAAGAAGGACACGGAGAAGGCGCTTGCTAAGGCCCGCGCCCGGGACAGCATGTTCGCGTTCTCGAAGCTGACCCGGCAGGTCAACGGCAGTGTGAGGATCGTCGACCAGTCACCGCTGATCGTTCCGATCGACGTGCTGGCTCCTGGCGAGGAGCGCGAGGAGCTCCTCGGCTGGCTGCATAAGGTGCTGCGGTCCTATCGCAACTCGCTCGAGCACGACCGCAGGATCCTGCTTGAGCAATTCAACCTCGCCGACTTCGCGCGGAAGGTTGTCGGCGTCGGGAGTGTCGGAACCCGCGCGTGGATCGCGCTGTATCTCGGGGGCGATGACGGCGAACCGCTGTTCCTACAGATGAAGGAGGCGCAGGCCTCGGTGCTCGAGGAGTTCGTCGGCCCCAGCGAGTTCCGCAACCACGGCCAGCGCGTCGTCACCGGCCAGCGACTGATGCAGGCGACGAGCGACATCTTCCTCGGCTGGCTGCGCGTCGCGGCCGATGTCGACGGCGAGCAGCGCGACTTCTACGGCCGGCAGCTCAAGGACTGGAAGGGATCGGCGGAGATCGACCAGATGGTGCCCGAGGCAATGGCTCGCTACGGCGAGCTGTGCGGGTGGACACTCGCGCGTGCTCACGCGCGCAGCGGCGACCGGATCGCGATCTCCTCCTACCTCGGCAAGGGCGCCCGGTTCGCCCGTGCGATTTTCGAGTTCTCGCAGGCATATGCCGAGCAGAACGAGCGCGACTACCGGGCGCTCGTGGAGGCCGTCGCGTCGGGAAGGATCACCGCGCAGACAGGGCTCTGAGCGGTCGCATGTCTGCTCGGTCACGTGCCGGCGCCGGCGCGTCGGTCGGCGCCGCAGTGGACCCGGACGGTGCGATCGACGAGGGTGCGAAGCACCTCCAGGTTGACGTCGTCGAGCCGTTTGAGGTACACGCATCCCTTGCCTGCCTTGTGGGGACCAAGCTGTTGCAACAGCTCCGGGTACCGGTCCTGAACGCCACCAACGAGGTACACAACGAGGTTGGCCTTGCGAGGTGAGAATCCGACGAGCGCTGCCGTGCCCTCGTGACCGCTGTCGTAGCGGTAGCGGTAGGAGCCGAAGCCCACGATGCTGGTTCCCCACATGACCGGCTGCTCGCCGGTCCACTGAATCAGCAGGCACAGCAGTTTCCTCGCATCCTCGCGCCGAGCATCCCCGGGGACCGCGGCGATGAACGCTTCCGCGCTTCCCTCACTCGGGAGCGTCTGCTCGGATCCCATCGCCTCCGAGAGTATCGACCGGTGCGACGCGTGTGCCGTGAGCCGTTGCGGTCCCGCTTGCATGATCGGGATGTTCTGGTCGCACACCCGCCGACTCGGCGTCGCCCACGCTGCGTCCCGCCACGAGCGTCGTGCTCGTCTTGATCGCGCGAACCGCGCCGGTTGCGCCGAGCTCGAATAGCAGGCCGATCGCGAGCAGGAGCAATCCGGGAAGGCGGAGGATGCGCGAACCGAGCATCAGCATGCCGATCCGGCCGAACACGTACGGCGGTGTCGCGACGGTCGCACTGAGAGCGCCCCCCACGATCGCCGCGGAGAGCTTCTCGCGCTTGGACGCTGGCTTTCGACTCATGCCGATCAGCCGTGCCGGCACGGCGATGTAGCAGATCATCATCAAACCGACCGTGATCCCCAGCGATAGGCCGAACCACGGGTGGCCCCAGCGCGTGACGATGGTCGTTGAGAATGCCAGCAGGAGGCCGATCACCGAGCCCGAGGCGGCGATCGGGAGCATATGGCGACGCGCAACACTCACCCCCTCGGCGACGTTCGGTCTCGTCGACTGCGCAATCGCGAACGCGAACACGGCGTCAAGAAAGAAGCACCCGACGGTGATCGCGACGATCACGAGGCCGATCGGGATGAGCACCGGCCCGCGGACGACGGTGAAGGACTCTCCGTGCAGGACGTGGAGCTTGAGGTCAAACAACGCGAGCCAGATCCACACGGCCGGGAAGAATTGGACGGCCACGAGCCGCCAGTTGGACACGAGCAACCGCACCGCCTCGAACAGGAGAACGAGGCCGCTGACCATCAGTGCGAGTGGCGCGAATATGCGCCGCCGGCGGCTGAGGTTCGTGATCGCGTCAGCGATCGCCGTGTCGTCATTCTCCTCGATCGCCCGCACGAGGGTGCCGAAACGATGGGAAAACGAGTCCAGCCGCCCGTGATCGTCGATGGCCATCACTTCGGGGGCAGTCCGGGGACAGTCGGCGCGGGACGTCGTCGCGCGGCGCGCCGATAGCCAAGGGATCTCAGTGGCATCGACAGGCTCCGGGATCCGCGGCGAGCCCCGTTGGACGGAGAGGCGTTCTTCTCGGCCGTCGCGTCAATGCGCTTATCCGAGGCTGATCCCGAGGTGAACGCCGAGCAGGATTCCGATCACCAGGCAGGTCAGGGAGATCCCGGCCAGCCAGCCGCCACGGTAAGCACTGTTGTACTTGCGTACGAGCCGGGCGCGCGTGAACGCGACGTCCTCGACGGTGGGCATCAACCCGATGGCGCGACGGCCCGCGTATGTCGACACGCCGTCCACCAGATAGTAGGTACCGGTGATCGCGAGGATCACCGACAGGCCGATGAGGAACTCGGCGAGGCCTTGTGATGACGGCTCGACCTTGAACATCAGGCTGGCGACGGCGACCAGGAAGCTTGTGCCGCGTAGGAGCGGAGACACCCGCGTATTCAGTGCGTTCACCGCGCTCTCGAGGTCCTCGACGACGACCGCCGCTGCCTCGTCCAGGCTTTCACCGGTCGTGCGTGAGCGCTCCTGGGCACGCTGTCTCAGCGAGTCGAGCGACGCGACTCTGTGCTCGCGTCGGAACGGTTTGCGGCGCTTCGGGAGAGCGTCGTGCCGGGCGGCGGGATCGTGGGCGTGGGTCATGCGGGACCGCGGAAGTCGGGCATTTGACCGACCTTCGGGCTTCATGCCCCCGTCGGCTTATGGGCCCGTTTCAGGCACCCCTACACATCAAGTATTCCAAGGAGGGGTGGGCGGATGACGGTCGGTCGCGAGTAGATGGTGAAGGATCGGCCGATGCAGCGAACTCCGGATCTGCGTAGCCTGTCGAGCATGTTCTCGAGGTGGCATGGCACCCTTCTCATCGTGGGTGGCGGGCGCATGGGGGAAGCGCTGTTGGCCGGTCTGCTCGCGGCCGGATGTCCCGCCAACGAGCTTGTCGTCGCCGAGGTGTCCGCATCGCGTCGTCAACAGCTCGGCGCCGCGCACCGAGACGTCACGATTGCTGAGGAGGTCGTTCCTTGCCTGGGTGCGGTACTGGCAGTCAAGCCGGGCGACGTCCCGGCTGCTGCGCGCGCCGTCGCTGAAGCCGGCGCGCGCCGCGTCCTGTCAGTTGCCGCAGGCGTCACGACCGCGTCCATCGAGGCCGCCGCGGGGCAAGCACTGGCGGTCGTGCGCGCGATGCCGAATACGCCGGCCCTGATCGGTGCGGGCGCAGCAGCGATCAGCCCTGGCTCGACTGCAGACGACGAGGACATGGCCTGGGCCGAGGAGATACTCGGCGCGGTGGGAGTGGTCGTGCGAGTGCCGGAGATCGCGTTAGACGCGGTCACGGGTCTGTCCGGATCCGGTCCGGCGTACCTCTTCCTCGTCGCCGAGGCCATGGTTGAGGCCGGAGTTCTCGCAGGGCTCGCGCGCGACATCGCCGAGACTCTCACCTTCCAGACGCTGCTTGGCTCCTCACGCCTGTTGGCCGATGGCGGGAGCACGCCTGCGGCTCTTCGCGCCTCCGTGACTTCTCCCGGCGGCACCACCGCCGCCGGCCTGCGCGAACTTGAACGCCGCGGCGTACGAGCGGCTTTCCTCGACGCGGTCGCGGCAGCCGCGGAGCGCTCACGGGAGCTCGGACGCTGATCCGTCATGATCGACCAGGCGTGGTCAGGCGCCATAGGTCCTGATGGTCTGGCGCTGTCAGTCGAATCTGAACCGTTCTGCAGGATGCTCGCCCATGTCTGGGCTGCGATTGGAGTCCTGAGTGCCACCGCAGCCGAAGTGACGGGCAGGCTGACGTCACGACAGTGTGCAGAGGTCGTCGGAGAGGTCTTGTCGCGAGGTGGCTATGACATAGACATGGCCGACCTTACGATCATGTCAGCCGGTGCTGATGAAGGGGTGTACCTCTATGCGGCCAAGCGAGTGGACGTTGGGAGCTTTCTGTACGTCGGCCAGTCCGACCCCAAGGTCGGCGCCGGACTAATCCGAGACATCATCGGTGTCGTCGATAACGGGTCGGCAACGGTCAGCATCTTCGCCACGACATGCTTCATCGCATCAGGTACTGACGAGCACACACAATCTGTCACGTGGCAACTCGCTCCGTGGGACTACGTGATACTCAAAGGGTGGCTCAACGCGAGATGGAGTGCTAGCGACGGTAAGCCTGGCACGTAGACCGCCATAGAAACCCGGAGTCAGGTAGCCATGTCGCACTACTGATATGGCGCTCGTTTTGTCAAGTGGCCGCAGGTGATCGCGTCCGCTGACAGGGTCGGTGGACGTGGCGTTGGTTGTTCAGGAGGGCGGGGCGTCGGGCACGTTGTCGGCGTTGCCAGTCTGATGATGCGGGGATTTTGTGTACCCCAGGGCCTTGTTCCTGCTGCCGGCGTGCGCTGGTCTAGGAGCGAGCGTGGCCCGGTGAGGGGCTGCTCATAGTAGGTTCGCGCGTGCCGGCCGCGTCGCGGCCCGGCGCCCCGGCCTCCCGAACGGGTGGCTGTGAGGAAGGGTTAGGGTGCGGTCGCGGCGGCCCAGAGGAAGCAGGCGAGCTCGCGGGCGCATGCGACGACGGTCACGTTGTGCGGCTTGCCGCGGGAGCGCATCCGGGTGTAGACGCGGTGGATCCGTTGCTGGGCTCGGTTGGAGATCTGCAGGATGTGATCGGGCTGTCCCTGTTGGCGGTTGGCGAGCGTCGCGCCGATCCGCGGTTCGCGGGCGTATTGCCACGCGGACTCGACCAGCAATCGTCTGGCGAGTGTCGAGCCGGTCTTCGTGATCGCTCCCTGACGGTCGGACTCGCCGGACTGCGACCGTGACGGGGTCAGCCCCAGCCACGACCCGAGACGGTGCGGCTTCTCGAACCGCTCCCAGTCAGCGCCGAGCTCGAGATGGATCGTCAGTGCGGTCAGCGTGTCGACGCCGCGGAAGCACCGCAGCCGGGCGACGGTCGGCCACCACTGCTCGTCGGTCGCCAGCCGCGAGATCCGCTCGGCGAGCGCCTGCTTGCGAGCGGTCAGCCCGTCGACCGCGGCGAGCAGATCAGCGTAGGTCAGCTCGCTGATCGGGTCGGGGAACTGCTGACGGGAGAGCCAGAGGCGATGATCGCGGCTCCAGGTCGAGGACGGCTTCGGGTACACCCGTCCGTGGCGCAACAGCATCTTCGACACTCGGTGACGCGCGTTCATCAAATCGCGACGGCACATGTCGTGCGCACGGACCAGCTCTCTGGCGGCCTCGACCGCCACCGACGGAACGGGGATCGCGGTCAGCGACCCGGCGATCAGACACCGGGCGAGCAGCTCGGCGTCCTTGCGATCGGTCTTGACCCGGTCAGAGCGCCCGCGTGGCGTCTTCCCCGGGGCGATCACATCCATCCGGACACCCGCTGCGACCGCCGCCCGATACAAGCCGAACCCGGTCGGGCCGGCCTCATAGCACGCCCATACCGGTCCACGCAGCGACTGCAGCCACGCGATCGGCGTGTCCAGCTGACCGCCGGTGAAACGCACCCTGCTCAGCTCGCCGCTCATCACATCGATCGCCGCGGCATGAATCGACCGGGCGTGGACATCCATCCCGACAAACGTCATCGTTCCGGGCATGGCCGGACCTCCTCAATCAAGTCTTGGGGTCAGCCGGAGCCCATTACTCCAGCCAGACAAACCCCCGCGAGGAGCGTCCGGCCAATCAGCCCGGCAGGCAACCCGTGCAACGGGCGGCCCACGCCATAGGGTCTAGGAGCTGATCGGCTCGACATCAGCAGCGTCACGTCGTGGAGCTCAAAGTCTACGGTCATCCCCCCGCCGTAGGTAGAAGGCGTCGACAACCCCATCTCATGATGTTCGCCACGGTGCACGGTGACGGCTACGCCGGCGGCCACGTCGTCGGCTGACTCGTCGTGGGGACGGTGAGCGCGTGGCCGCAATCGAGAAACCGCCCGCGAGCGGGTGCCGTCGGGCGAGCTACACAGGATGGTCTCTGACCCGCCGTACTCCGGCAGCGCGGTGTACTCGGCCGTGTGAACGTTCAGCTTCGGGACGGCGACATCAGTCTGCATCTGCTCACTCTCTGGGCGATTTGGACCCAGCCACGCGGAGATCGCTCGCGCTGGCGGCCAGGTGTTGCGCCACTCATCTCATGGTCCGGGCGCTCGCGGGTGCAGCGTCCGGCGTACGATCCTTCGTCGATGTCCCGCTCGGCTTCGCCGCTTCCGGATTCCGCCGCTGTCGTCATCGTAGGCGGCGGGGTAATCGGCGCCAGCGCGGCCTTCCACCTGGCCGAGGCCGGCGTGGACGTGGTGCTTGTCGAGCGGGCACAACTCGGGAGCGGCTCCACGTGCCGCGCGGCCGGTGGGGTGCGCACTCAGTTCTCGGACCCCCTGAACGTTGAGATTGCCCGGCGCAGCATGGCTGCGTTCCGCAACTTCGGGCGGAGGCCGGGGTGGGAGATCGACCTCCACCAGGTCGGGTATCTGTTCGTCCTCAGTCGCGCGCCGGATGTCGAGGAGTTCGGTCGCAGTGTCGCGCTTCAGAACGAGTACGGACTCGATTCTTGGATGCTCACGGCCGGCGAAGTTCGCGAGCTGTGCCCGCTGCTGCAGGGGGACGACATCCTCGCTGGCGCGTTCTCACCGGGTGGCGGCCATGCGGCCCCCGAGGGCGTCGTGCAGGGTTACGCGTTCGCCGCCCGAAAGCGCGGCGCGGACATCCGCGTGAACTGCGAGGTGCTGGACATCGAGACCATCGGTGGCGAGATCGTCCGGGTCGTCACTGACGCGGGCTCGATCGGGACCGGCACCGTGATCTGCGCCGCGGGGGCCTGGTCGCGAAGCTGCGGGGCTATGGTTGGCGTCGATTTGCCGGTCACGCCGTTGCGACGCCAGATCCTCTTCACCGAGCCGCTCGAGGGACTGCCGCCCGATCTCCCGATGACGATCGACTTCGAGTCGAGCTTCTACTTTCATCGCGAGGGGCCGGGATTGTTGATGGGGATGTCCGATCCACACGAGAAGCCGGGCTTCAGCGTCGCGACCACCGAGGACTGGATCCCTGGCCTGATGGAGGTCGTCGAGCGGCGGGTGCCTCGGATCGCCGACGCCGGTATCCGCGGCGGGTGGGCTGGGCTCTACGAGATGACGCCCGACCACAACGCGATCATTGGGGAAGCGGCGGGCATCTCGCGCTTTCTGTACGCGACCGGGTTCTCCGGACACGGGTTCCTGCAGGGGCCCGCCGTCGGCGAGATCCTGCGCGACCTGGTCCTGGGCTGCCCGACGTTCGCCGACATCTCGCCCTTGAGGGTCGAGCGCTTCGACACGTCCGCGCTTCGACCGGAGTACAACGTTGTATGAGCGATCACCATCTTCCCGGAACTCACGGAGGGATCCATGACCACCACCCCGGCCCAGCAGGAGCTGTCTGTCTCATCGACCGACGAACTTCGCGCGCGAGCCCGGCGGAGTCTCGAGAACTGCGGTGTCCATCAGCCCTCGGTCGTGACTGGACCGTCCGTGACGGCGCGCTCGCCGATCACGGGCGAGTCGTTGTTCGATCTGCCCCGCGCAGGACAGTCGGCGGTGGAGGCGGCAATCGCCACGGCTCAGGCGGCCTTCCGTGAGTGGCGTGTCACACCGGCGCCCGTCCGGGGCGCCCTGGTCAAGCGACTGGGGGCGCTGCTGACCGAACACAGGGCGGACGTCGCCGAGCTGATCACGATCGAGGCGGGGAAGATCCGCTCCGAGGCGCTCGGTGAGGTGCAGGAGACAATCGACATCTGCGACTTCGCGGTCGGACTGTCGCGCCAGCTCGAGGGGCGCACGATGCCGTCCGAGCGGCCCAACCACCGGTTGATGGAGACGTGGCACCCGCTGGGGGTGGTCGGCCTGATTACCGCGTTCAACTTCCCGGCGGCGGTGTGGTCCTGGAATATCGCGATCGCCTTGGTCTGCGGGGACACCATCGTGTGGAAGCCCTCGACGATGACGCCCCTCACTTCGATGGCGTGCTCGGCTTTGCTCGATCGCGCCGCTTCTGAGTGCGGTGCTCCAGCGGGGGTGCATCGGCTGGTGATCGCCGGCGCTCGCGACGGGCAGGGGCTGGTGGACAGCGCCGATATCGCGCTCGTGAGCGCGACTGGATCGGAGCGGATGGGAGCGGAGATCGCGCCGCGTGTGGCGGCCCGCATGGGCCGATTGCTGCTCGAGCTCGGGGGCAACAACGCCGCGGTCGTCGCGCCCTCGGCCGACCTCGAGCTTGCCAGGCGGGCAATCGTCTTCGCCGCAGCGGGAACCGCCGGCCAGCGCTGCACCACCTTGCGCCGGGTGATCGCACACGGCGACCTCGTCCACGAGCTCGTCGCCGGGCTGCGCGACGTGTTCGGTCGACTCGCGATCGGCGACCCGACGGCCTCCGGGACGCTGGTCGGTCCGCTGATCAACGAGACGGCGTACCAGGAGATGGTCGCAGCGCTCGAGGAAGCACGGGCCGGCGGAGGCGAAGTGATCGTAGGCGGGGGTCGGCGGGCGGCTGCGGGCCTCCCGAATGCGTACTACGTGGAACCCGCGATCGTCCGCATGCCATCCCAGATGGAGCTGGTGCGCCGCGAGACGTTCGCGCCAATCCTCTACGTGATGACCTACCGGGACTTCGAGCAGGCGATCGCGCTCCACAACGGTGTCCCCCAAGGACTCTCGTCCTGCATCTTCACTCGTGATCAACGAGAGGCCGAACGCTTCATCGCCTCAGACGGCTCGGACTGCGGGATCGTCAACGTCAACATCGGGACCTCCGGCGCCGAGATCGGCGGCGCGTTCGGCGGCGAGAAGTCCACCGGGGGAGGCCGCGAGTCCGGCTCCGACGCCTGGCGCGCCTACATGCGCCGGGCGACTAACACCATCAATTACTCAGACGAGCTTCCGCTGGCCCAGGGGGTCGAGTTTGGGTGAGCTCCGGCCGCACGGGTCCTTCGTCGAGCCGGCGGAGGAGGGTCCGTGACGGCCACCGACACGCCTGAGCAAGAGCTCGAACGCAACTTCCGCGAGCGTGTGGGTGCGCTCAGGAGGGGCGCTGCTACCGACGTGGACGTTGATCAGCCGGTGCGCGACGGCACCCGTCTGACTGGACGGATCGGCGTCGCGGTGTTCGACGCGATGGCGGCGAGCAGGAATCTCGACCTCGCGGCGCGCTATCTGCGCAAGGAGGGCCCCGGGGTCTACACGATCGGATCCGCCGGTCACGAGTCGAACGCCGCGATCGCAGCGGCGCTCCGGCCTACCGACCCCGCCCTCCTGCATTACCGATCGGGCGGGTTCTACTGCGCGCGGGCGCAGCAGGTGCCGGGGTCAACCCCGCTCCACGACGTCCTCCTCGGCCTGGTCGCCGCTTCGGATGAACCGATTTCCGGCGGGCGTCACAAGGTGTTCGGCAATCACGCGCTCGCGGTGATCCCTCAGACCTCGACGATCGCCTCTCATCTCCCGCGTGCGATGGGGGTCGCGTTCGCGATCGAACGCACGCAGCGAATCGGGGTCACCCCCACGTGGCCAGCGGACGCGATTGTCGTCTGCTCATTCGGCGACGCCTCGCTGAATCACTCAACCGCCCTGGGCGCGCTGAACGCCGCGGAGTACACCGTGCACCAGGGGCTGCCGATGCCGGTGTTGTTCTGCTGCGAGGACAACGGCCTTGGCATCAGCGTCCGCACGCCCCGCGACTGGGTCACCACCGCGTGGTCGGATCGTCCGCATCTGCGCTATTTCAGCGCCGAGGGGACCGACATCGCAGGGGTCTACGACGCTGCCCTGGCGGCCGCCGAACACGTACGCGGCTCCCGCCGCCCAGCGTTCCTGCACTTGCGGTGTGTTCGCTTCCTCGGTCATGCCGGCACCGACGCCGAGATCGGCTATCGCAGCCGTGCCGAGATCGGCGAGGACCTCGCCCGCGATCCCCTCGTCCACGCCGCGCGGCTGCTGGCGGAGACCGGGACCGCCGAGCCCACCGAGCTCCTTGCCAGGTACGAGGAAGTCGCGGCGGACGTGCGGCGCCTTGCGGACGACGCTGCCAGCCATCGGCGGCTGTCGACAGCATCGGAAGTGATGGAGCCGATCGCTCGGCGACGGCCGGAGGCTGTCGCCTCGGACGTGGTACGCGTAGCGAGCCCGGAGGCGAGGGCGAGCGCCTTTGGAGGGAGGCTTCCAGAAGACGCAGGCCCACTGACACTGGCCGAGTCGATCAACGCCACGCTGACCGATGAGCTCGCCACCCGGTCCGAGCTCCTGGTGTTCGGGGAGGACGTCGGTCGTAAGGGAGGCGTGTACGGCGTTACCCGTGGGCTGCAGCGCCGATTCGGCGTAACGCGCGTGTTCGACTCACTTCTCGACGAGCAGACGATCCTCGGCGTCGCGCTCGGTTGCGGCATCTCCGGTCTGCTCCCGGTTCCCGAGATCCAGTACCTCGCGTACCTGCACAACGCCGAGGATCAGCTTCGGGGTGAGGCAGCGACCCTCGCGTTCTTCTCGAATGGCCAATACCACAACCCGATGGTGGTGCGGATCGCCGGATACGGTTACCAGAAGGGCTTCGGCGGCCATTTTCACAACGACGACGCCGTGGCAGTCCTGCGAGATATCCCAGGGCTCGTCGTCGCGTCTCCATCACGACCAGACGACGCAGCGGCAATGCTACGCACCTGCCTCGCAGCCGCCTCTGTTGACGGATCGACGAGCGTGTTTCTCGAGCCGATTGCGCTCTACCACACCCGTGACCTGTTCAGCACGGGTGACGGTGCGTGGCTCGCGCCCTACTCCCCACCCAGCCAATGGTCCGAGTGTCACGTTCCAATCGGCTCGGCACGAGTACACGGTGCGGGGACCGGACTGACAATCATCACATTCGCCAACGGCACATACATGTCGCTCCGGGTCGCGCGCCGTCTCGCCGGCGATGGGATCGACGCCCGCGTCGTGGACACACGCTGGCTGGTCCCACTGCCGGTGGCGGACATCCTCCGCGAGGCCGAAGCGACGGGACGCGTGCTGATCGTGGATGAGACACGCCGGAGCGGCGGGGTCTCCGAGGGCATCGTGAGTGCGCTCGTCGACGCGAACTTCGAGGGGACGATATCGCGTGTGACCAGCCAGGACTCGTTTGTGCCATTGGGGGAAGCCGCTAACCACGTCTTACTGCAAGAAGCAGAGATCGAGGCGGCCGCCCGTGCGCTCGTAGGCTCCTTGGAGAACCCCTGATCGCTAGCGCTCCGGCACGGACACAGTGGCGTAGCCGCCAGCAATGCGAGGAAGTCTTTCCCCAGCCCGATCTGCAGCCAGATCGATCGCCGGAGACCACCAACGCCTTACCGCAGCCGATCAATAGCGGCGCATGGTCTCCGGTTGAGGTGAACAAGCCGGAACGGCACCTTGTGCGCTGCCGCTGAGCCGGCGTTTGGCCGGAAGCGCGAGCATTTACGCGAGTGGCAGCAGCGAGATGTCGTCACGCACCTCCGCGGGGGGCTCGCCCGCGAGCATCTGACCCGCCGAGGTGGATAGGAAGGCCTTGAGCGACACGTCTTCCTGGCAGATGAAGCCCGAGCCCGGCAGCGAGCCTTCGGCAAACAACTCGACCATCCCGACCACCCCGGCGGCTGTCGTCCATGCGATCGCCGTCCGCGCACCGCCCGCGACGATGCGCGGACGGTACACGCGTACGAACTCCTCACGGGCCCGACGCCCCCCGCTGGTTCCATTGGCCGCCGCGTAGACCATCACCAGATCGTCACGGACCGGCGGGTACGCCTCGGCAAGGAGCCGCACAGCCTCCTCTCGCTGCGCGCCAAGGCCGAGTTCGAGCAGCATGAAGCGCATCAGCCCGCAGTGACCGGGATACCGGATCGTCTTGTAGTCGAGGCTGTCGACGCGTCCGGCAAATGTTCCGCACATCGTCCCGAGGCCGCCCGAGGTGGTGAACGCCTCGTACTGCGCACCGTCGATTACGATCCTCTCAGGGTCCGAGAGCGGCGGCACGCTCACAAGTTTGCCTCCGCGCAGCTGCTCGCAGTCGTTCAGATACTCGTTGACGATCCCGGCAGGAGACCAGTTGCACGCATAGCCCGCTGCGTTGTTCGGGCTGCGCGGAAGGGCGCCAGCGCGCAACTCGATTCGGTCGATAGTCTCAAGGCGGGCCGCAAGCCCACCGCCAACGACGCACACGAACCCTGGGGCGAGGCCGCAGCCCGGCATGAAGACCGTGTCCGAGTGCTCGGCGAGCTCCCTGATCGTGCGGGAGGTGGCGACGTCTTCGGTCAGATCCAGGTAGTGCACCCCCGCGGCATGCGCCGCCGTGGCAACCGCGGCGTTCAGGTAGTAGGGCAGGCACGAGATCACCGCGTCGACACGCGCGAACAGCTCCCCGAGCGCCGCAGGATCCCGGACATCCATCACCGACGCGCGCTCACTGGTCGCTCTGCTCACATCGACGTCGACGCCCCGCACCTCGAAGCCCCGTTCGACAAGCATGTCCGCAATCAACCGCCCGACGTTGCCCAGCCCAATGACTGCGATCCGCCCGACGCGGGGCTGGGAGGCGGTTGGCGACCCCATACTTGACAGTGACTTCTAGCAAGGCGCACGGTCCGACTACGCTCCCGGGGCCCGCTACCTCGTCTGAGACTCGGGCACCAGCGACCCACCCGAGCAACGCGCGAAGGAAGCGGACCGATCATCTCGGAGTCTCTCGCTCGGCTCAGCAGCCAACCGGAGCGGGCACGTCGGCGATGGAGTCGACCAGCGTGGTCGGCTCGATCCCGGAAACAGCGACGGGTCGTCGCGAAACTTGCCGGTCCGAACGAGAACGGCGCGAACATCCCGCCGCCAGCCCGCGGGCGCCGGGGCCGGTCCAGGGTCCGGCGAAGCCACCCTCCGCGTACTCCATCGACGGCGACCGCATGATCGCAATGTGCTGAAGCGCTCGCGCGACGAGCCGCCGCGCTGACGACCCTTCCGTCGCCATAGGATGGCGCGAGCGACGACTTGGACTGGCGAGTCCTTTCGTGGGCGAACCGCTCGAAACGACCCTGACTGCCGGCGTGATCCAGATGTCTCGCCGATGCGATCGTGCCGTCGGCACCAGCCGCGGTGTTGAAAGGACTCGCCCCGGGCAACAAGAGCGAGCGGGGAACATGGTGCCGGGCGCCCGGCCCTATCCCGGGTTGGGATAATGGCTCACGTGGCCGAGCACTACCAGCGTCCGGGCTGGTTCACGACTAACGTCTTCAATCGAGTCGTTGCCGTTCTTACGCGACTGGGTGTGAGCGTATATGGGTCCCGCGTGCTTGAGGTCAAGGGGCGTAAGTCCGGCGAGTGGCGACAGACCCCGGTGAATCTCCTCCGCTACGAGGGCGTCGAATATCTGGTCGCGCCTCGTGGTCACACGCAATGGGTCAAGAACCTTCGCGCTAGCGGTCAGGGGAGGCTGCGTGTCGGCAGGCGCACTCAATCGTTCCACGGGGTCGAGCTCGCCGACGACGAAAAGCCACCGCTGCTCCGAGCCTACTTGAAGAAGTGGAAGTTCGAGGTCGGCGTCTTTTTCGCCGGTGTTGGACCCGACTCTTCAGACCGGCCCGCGGCGCGCTCGACCAGCTCGACCCCGAGCTCCGACTTGGTCTTGAAAACGACCTCCTCGGGGATCTTCGCCAGGCGCCGCCGTTCCACATCCGCACACCAGTCCTCAGGCAGATACAACGCCCACCCCAACGGCACGGTCCCGCGCACGCCGACCGCGTGCCGACACCCCGATCTGACAGTTGCCCGTCTTCCCCAACGTCCCCGAGTACTGACGCTTCACGCCAGGCGAGCGCTTCCCGTCCTTCGGGAACCCCGTGTCATCCAACACCCACGCCTCAACCCCGATCACCGGGACGACCCGCTCAGCGACTGCCCGGACCACCAACCCAGGATCCCACGGGCTATCAGCCAGGAACTGCTGCAAGCTCTGATAGTCAGCATCCCCACCGAGCCGCGCGACCATCGGCTCCAGCGACTTCCGAGCGCCCTGCTCGAGCAGCCCCCGCAGATACGCCTCGCCGTTGACCATCTGCACCGGCCGATTCATCGCACCCGCCAGCACCTCAGCCCCGAACGCCTCCAACCGATCGGCCACCACCGACGGCACGTCCAGCCGATCACTCACGCCCGGATTCGGTTCGCTCACCTGACCATCATCGCTCCTCGCCTCGGCAACCAGACACGAGAACGGTTCGCCGCGAACCGAGCGAACTCCTACACCAGAACTAACAAAGCACTACTAACCCGCCCGGACGGCACTCTTTGCCCGACAGCCACGGCGACGAGCAAGTCTCTCGTGAGGGCTGGGCCAACACCTGCATCCGTGTTGGCGCGCGTGTCGCCGCTGGCGGGCGGCGTGGCTGCCTGTGTCCGCAAGCGACAGCGGAAGCCCGGCGTTTGCGGGCCGCTGTGGTGGCTGCTTCGCCCGGCGAGCGACGGCGGACAGGGCACGCCCGCGATCTCGTGCGCGGCGTAACGCGACTCTTCGATTCTCGACCTTCCTTCGCCGGCCGCTGGCGTTGGCGCCTAGCGCGGTGCGCCGCTTCGACATGACCGCCGCGCGATCTCATCTCAGCAATCGGCTTGCGCCGCGACGCCGGGGCTGAGTGGCTCATCAGCTGTTCGCGCGGCTTTGCGTTGTACCTTGGCTTGCGCCTACTCGAGCAAGCCACGCTCCTTCAGGAAGTCACGGTTCGCCTGGCCGACCTCGATCAGGTGCCCGTCGGGATCGTGCAGGTAGCAACGCAGCTCGACGCCGTGGTCGACTGGCGGGGTCAAGAACTGGGCTCCCTTGGCGCTCCAGTCTTCGTAGATCTCTTGGATGTTGGCCACACGGATGTTCAGGAAGCTGCTTGTCGTGTTGGGATCGGGTGCAGTCAGCGTCACGGCTGGCTTGTCGTCGGTTGGGCCACCGCCTGTGTTGATGATGATCCAGCTGTTCGCGAGCGCGACGACCGCGGGGCTTTCGGAGACGATTTCGCCGCCGAGGACATTGGCGTAGAAGTCTCGCGAGCGAGCGATGTCCTCTGAGACGACGAAGTGGGTGAGCAGGATGCCCGCTTCGGGGGCAGGGAACGGTGCCATATCAGTTCTCCCCTAATCGTTGAGGGCGGTGCGAGCAACCCGTCTTGGAGGCGTGGTTAGCTCAGCGATGAGCAGTTTCATCGTGTCTCTGGAAACCAGTCGGCGAGGTGTTACGCGACTGTCTTTGAGGTGATGAAGCGGTGGATGGCTTCGTTGGCGTTGTCCTGAAATGACGGGTTGGCCAGATCGGGGAAGATGTCCGCTTGGTTGACCAAGGGACCTTTCAGCTTGTTGGCCGCGCTGGCGTAGAACACGCCGCTGGACAGGGTCGGGTCGGTGACGCCGTCGACCAGTCGCTTCGCGCCCAGGTCAAGTTTGTGGGAGATCCCTAGGGCGGGCATGACGTATTTGGCCGCTACACGCAGCGGTAGCGCAAGGCCGTTGGAGGCTTGGGTGCCGGTGGTGGCGCCGGGGCTGACGGTGATGAAGCGGCGGTCGGGGTATTGGCGGGCCAGGTAGGCCATCCACAGGGCCCCGATGTACTTGGCCTGCCCGAAGGCTAGGTTGAAGTCAGCTTTTCCGACGGCGAAGTAGCTGCCGTCGATGACGGTGGCGAGTTCATCGGCAGAGGTTGAGACGAACGATGGCCGTTTCATCCCCAACTTCGGAAGTCCCCTGGCCGCTTCACTTCCGGCGAGGACCGCAACCTCTCCAAGTCGATCCTCGGCCAGGAGCCCTTCGAGGAGGACGACGTGGCCAAGAACATTCGTCGCGAACACAGTGGTGACCCCGTCAGCGGTCAAGGCCATCGACTGCGGGCCAATGACACCAGCGTTCATCACCAACGCGTCGACGGATCCGTTGATGCCCGCCAGGCCGGCGCGGACCGAGTCCAGATCGGCAACGTCCATGAGAACGATGTCGAAGATGCGCCGGCCGGTCTCCGCTTCGAGCTCGGCCTTTGCCGTTGTCGCTCGGTCTTGGTTCCGGCACGCCAGGTAGATGCGGGCGATCTCGGGACGTAATGCCAGTTGCCGGGCCACGTCCTTGCCGATTCCGGCGTTGGCGCCCGTGATCAGCACGGTCTTTTCCTGGGGTTGTGCTCATAGGGTTTCCCTCTCGTCTTTGTAGGTCCTGCCAGGGTTGGCTGAATGGTTTGGTCGGCCGCCGGGTTTGTACGACGGCTAGGCCCTGCTCGGCCTGGCCCAGCACAGCGGCTTCCTGCCTTCCCGGCGGTAGCAGCCCGGGGTTAACTGGCTTGTGCGATCCATTCTGCCAGTACATGATTGGAATGTCAAAGCCATTTTGATCGCTATACTTCTCCCGATGTCCTCAAGGAGTTCTGATCGGCCGCGGTTGACGCGCAAGGGCGACCGAGACGCGCGCACGGATCGTCGACGCCGCGGCAGAGCTGATCTTTCAGCAGGGCGTTGCCTGCACGACGATCGAGGAAGTGCGCGACGGCGCACACGTGAGCAGCTCGCAGCTCTACCACTACTTCGAGGACAAGCCGGCGCTGGTCCGCGCAGTCATCGAGCGCCAGGCCGACACGGCCATCGGTACGCAGGAGCAGTTCGACCTCAGCAGCCTCGACGGCCTACGGGCGTGGCGCGATTTCTGCGTCGATCACACCCGCGACACGGACGGGCGCGGCGGTTGTCCGATCGGCTCGCTCGGTTCCGCGCTCGCCGAGACGGAGCCCGAAGCCAGGGCAATGGTTGCGGCGTCCTTCAAACGCTGGGAGGCCAGCATCATGGCCGGTCTTCTGCGAATGCACGCGCTTGGTCGCCTCGCACCCGAGGCCGATCCGCGCCAGCTCGCCCTGGCCTTGCTTGCCGCGCTTGAGGGCGGCCGCCTGCTCGCTCAGATCCAGCGCGACCCCGAACCGCTCGCGGCCGCGCTCGACGCGATGCTCACGCTCATCGCCACCCTCAGCAGCACCACGAGCACTTCGCTCGACCGCTGAGCCCTAGGACCGACGACCTACGGGAAGCCGTCCCGGAGCGCGTATATTCCAGATCGACTCAGATTGGATCACAGGAGCCATTCTTGCTAGGGTCGGCGCTAGCAAGAGTGGAGCACATGTTCCAACTACCGAAGGGATGTCGACAATAGAAAGCCCGAGGTCAGCCCTCGAGCAGTGCTTTCAGTCGGCGCAGATCGGCTTCGTTAGCCCGCCGCATTGCGAGCGTCATGACCGGCGCGGTGACCGCGGCGAACCCTGACGGTTCGCCGGCGTTGCGAAGAGTCATCTTGGTCCTCCCGGGCGCCGCGTCGTCCCAAACGTAGGTGGTCTCCATCGGAAACGGCCCCTGAGCCGTCGCCATCACGAAGCGGCGGGCGGGATCGATCTCGCGGACCTCGTATGTGTACTCCAACGTCCGGCCGAGGAACTGAGCGCGGAACCGCAGCTTGGACCCAACGGCCAGCGGTGGTGGGGTTTCCCATTCCACTGCCTTGATGTTCTTGTACCAGGCCGTCGCATTGCTCGGATCGGCGGCAAACGCGGCTACCTCCTCACGTGGCCGCGCAATCTCAACCTCAGTCACGACATCGACTGCCATCCGCAAAAGTCTCTCACGACAGCTGCTTGCGCAGAATGGAGCGACCCTTTCCGAGCGCGGGCTACCGGGCTTCGATTACCGTCGGGGCGGGTCTTCACAGCGGCCTAGTGCGACTGCTCGACCACCGTCGCCCTGGGGGGCGCGGCCAGCAGCTCAAACAGCGGCGCAAACGCGCTCATTGCCTCGCTTTGCTGTATCCGCTCTCGCGCCTCGGCCGAGTCCCAAGCGGAGATCTCGACCGCCTTGTCCGGGTCGTCGATGACCACGTACCACGTCGCGAAGCGGTCGTGCAACGGGCCGCCTCTCAGGGAGTTGCGCTCTCGGACCGAACCGTATTTAGTGGTTGCGTTATTTAGCCGATCTCTTACATGCCTGCCGACCCGCTCAGCTTGACGTTTGCCGCGCTCGCCGACCCGACGCGTCGCGCGATCCTGACCGGCCTCGCCGAGGGCGAGGCGACCGTGAACGAGCTCGTGATGGGCGCCGCCTGGCGCCCAGTCCTCACACCACGACTCGCCCCTGACGGCGACACGGTCTCCGTCCCACTCGCCGAAGCGATCCGTGCCGGCGCCGTCGTGATGTGGCGCACCTACGCCGACGACATGCCCGACGAAGCGGCGGCAATAACCGTGCTAGCGCTGGCAGACCTCCATGCCGCCACCGGCCTTCCAGCACGTCAGCTGGCAAGGATCCGGGACCAGCGCCACCCGGCCGAGCAACCGGTCCATCCTGAAGAGACACTCGCAACTCTCAGCCACCATCCCAATCCGGGCCCCGCAGGCGGGATCGACATCGGCGACATCTGAGCCAGTCGCGAGAGGTCGCGCCGATCTCGCAGCTGCTTTCCTCGTATCTGACTAAGACGAGTCGATCGGATCCACTTGCGAACCGACGCGTGGAGGACTGGCTTGCCGCGCTCGCAGGGGCTACGAAGGTGGTTCGGGCAGCCCGAAAAGCTGGAAGACCGCGAAGGCGAGCAGCAGCCCCCCGATGCCGACCAGGCCGAGGCGGGCCGACCGGATCCGGAAGTGGCCACTGATGCCGATGAGGAACAGTACGGTGGCCAGGAAGACCGTGTCGCGGATGTACTTGTCGGCGGTGGCGCCGGCCTCCTCGCCCGTACGGAAGGCGGCGTCGGCCTGCGCGTCGAGGATCGTGGCGGCGGTCTCCTGGGGGATGACGTACTGCTTCATGTAGGCCGGGCCGGGGGGAGAATCGGGGTTGTGCGCGGGATCGGTGGCCAGCCACGCGTTGAACGCCGGGCGGTACCCCGGTCGGAGTCGCCTCACCGCCAGCCGCTCGGCACTGGCGTTTCCGGCCGCGAAGGCCGTGAACCAGGCATTGAACGAGGCCGAATCGAGCGTGCGGGTAACAATTCCCTCGGCGTTGGCACGGTTTGCCTTCGCGCGTTCAGCGGACGCCTTTGCGAGCGACACCGAAGACTCGGTGCCCCACTTGGCCGCCGCGTAGCCTGAGTACGCGGCGAGGACTGCCACGAGCGACAGGAGCAACGCTTCGAGAACCGACAACCAGCGATCAGAACGGTCGTGATGCTCGTCGGCAGCGGCGCGCTTCTTGTGCTCTGCGATCTCCTTGCCGACCTCCGCTGCTGAGAGACCCTCGGGCACGGTTCACGCGTGCCCGTTCCGGCGCCCTGGAACCTGCTCGCCGCGCTCGGCGTCATGATGATCGCGCGAGCTCTTCACTGTCCGCGGCCGGGCGGCTGGGGCGAGGAGGATGACTCGCTCGCCGGCCCGAAGCTCCGTGTCGCTGACGGGCGGTACCGTCTCGCGTCCTTCGGTGACCGCAACAACTCGCGAGGCAGGTGGCCAGGCGATCTCGCCGACGCGATGGCCGGCGGCGGGCGACTCAAGGCCGAGCGTGATCTCGATGATCTCGTAGCCCGCAAGCGGAGCGCTCGGTCTGTGGGCGCGCGATTCTGGGTCATCCACGCCGAACTCGGCGGCGACGGCCCCCTGCTCGATCTCGCCGGTCGAGGAGCTCACACCGGCGGCGAGGGCCCGAACGACGTCGTGGTGGGTGATCCACCCTCGCAGATGTCTCCCGTCGTGGGACAGGACGGGCAAGCCGTCGCGTCCGTATAGAACCAGTTGTCGTAGGGCCTGCTCGAGGGTCTCGTCGGGGAACAGCTCTTGTGGCTGGCGTGTATCGGTCACGTGCCCGACGAGGCGCTCCCACGGACTATCCACAGCCACCTCTTCTTCGGTGGAGGTTCCGTCCGGTCCGAGGAGCACAGTGTCGCCGTTGAGTTGGGGAACCGGTTGCATCACCGCACCGACGGTCAGCGTCTGCAGCAAGCCGGTCGTTCGTGGCCGTTCGATGTCGATGCCGCGACGTAGCAGCTTGGTGGTGTAGATATTGCCGTAGCTCAGTTGCTTCGACACGGCCGCCGCGATCCCGCAGGCGAGCATGATTGGGAGGGTAAGACCGAAGTTGCCAGTCATCTCCGTGACGCTGGCGATTGCCGTCAGCGGCGCCTGCGCTGCCGCCGCGAAGACTCCGCCCATCGCGACCACCGCATACAGCGGGGCAGGGCCGACCGCTGGTCCGAACAGGTTGTGAACGACCGTGCCGAAGGCCATCCCGGCCATCGCGCCGATGAATAGCGATGGGGCGAACACTCCGCCCGAGCCGCCGATCGAGAGGGTGAGACTTGAGGCGAGGATCTTGCCGAACATCAGGATCGCGATGAACCACAGTGCGTATTGGCCGGCCAGGGCCTTGCCCATCACGGGGTATCCGACCCCGTACATCTGGGGCAACGCGAGCAGCACTATTCCGAGCGCGACGCCCCCGACTGCCGGACGGGCCCATTCCGGGCGGCCCTCCCACAGTTCATCAACGAAGTCCTCAAGCCAGTACAAGAATGTCTTGAAGCCGACGCCGATCAGCCCCGCACCGAGCGCCAGCACGGCCACGAGCAGGTAGGTGCTGTCGCTTGACACGGCAAGGTCGTGGGGCACCTGAGTGAAGAAAGGGGCCGAGCCGAAGAAGGCGCGACTGATCACATCGCCTGTGACCGCTGCCAGGCTCGTCGCGAACAGCGCATCGAGCGAGAACTCACGCAGGACGATCTCGAACCCGAAGAACAGCCCGGTGATCGGCGCGTTGAATGTGGCGGCGATCCCGCCCGCCGCTCCGCACGCCACGATGATCCGGAGTCGACCCTCCGACATCCGCACGAGTTGCCCGAGGGTGGAGGCGAGCGCTGATCCGATCTGAACGATCGGGCCTTCCCTCCCGACCGATCCACCGGAGCCGATGGTGATCGCCGACGCGAGCGCCTTGACGACCGTCACCTGTGGGCGAATTCTCCCGCCGTTCTCGGACACGGCGAGCATCACCTCCGGCACACCGTGTCCACGGGCCTCGCGTGCAAACCGCTGAACGAGCGGCCCGTACAGCAGCCCGCCGACGACCGGGACCACAAGCACGAAGAAGATCCCGAGGCGCGGGAGATGCAAGCTCGGGACATGGCCCTGCTGGCCGAACTGCGTGTAGCCGGTCGCGAGCCAGGTGCACGCGAAGACCAGCCACCGAAACGCGGCCGCACCAAGCCCCGCCGCGGCGCCGACGACCAGTGCCATCACCGCGAGCCCGAGCCGAGCGCCCCCTAACCATGCCGAGACCGTCCGAATCAGCACACACCGGGAAGGATCCCGCTCAGCGGCCACGCTCAGGATCCCATCCCAACGACCAGTCTTGCTCAGGCACCTCACCGGCCGCATCAGCGAACGCTCGTAGCGCGCTCAGCACAGGACCCCGATGCGCCTTGGGCATCCGCTCAACGATCGTCACGATCTCTGCGCGGCGACGGCGACTCACCTCCACGACCAGCTCGGCTCCCGCAGCCGCAAGCGTGACGCGCACCCCGCGCCGATCCTCGCTGATCCGCCGCCTAGTCACGAGACGCTTGCGCACCAGGCGGTCGCACATTCTGGTCGCGGTTGACCGGTCGACGCCCAGCGCCACCGCGAGGTCTGCCAGACGCTGCGGACCTCGCGCGGCCAACACGACCAGCACGCGGTACTGCGCAAGTGTCACATCATCAGCCACGTCCGCGAGCGAACGCGCAGCCACCGCCACCAAAGCACGACTCGCGCCAAGCACCGCGTCAACGAGCTCGTCTCGACTCTGGCTCGGTGCCTCGCGCGTGGACTCCGCAGATGCAGGCGTGGTGTGCAGGCTGCCATCATTGCATAATGCAACCATATAGTCAGGAGTCACGAGTACGGCTGGTCTGTGGCGGCCGTCTGCGCCGGTCTGCGGCTAGGCTGCTCGTGGCTCGAGTACGAGCACCAGGGTCGTTCGCTTGGGTGGATCCGACGCCGCGAGGGTCAGCACTGGTTCGCGCCAGCGACGGCTCATCACCGTCGTCCGAGCAGCGAGATCGACCAACGGCAGCGGCAGCCGAACGGCACGTCATCGTGAGTCACGCGGACTCCTCCTCGGTTCCGGCCGGCGAGCCTGAGAACGCGCTCGGGCGCCGCCCAGCCGGGCGGCGCCGCCCTCAACCACGTCTGCCAATCCTGTCGGGAGAACCTGGAGTCAGTTCATCCTGGTTTCGTCTGCGCGCCCTGCCTCGGGTGCCGGCTGGCTTCCGCCCTGGTTGCCGTCCCGGTGCGATGGCCTGTCGCTCGACTGTCCGCTACGGTGCGATGATGGTGGTGCGGCGCAGTGGTCGGGTCCGGCTGCGGATCGTGGTTGATGATCGGCTGGTGCGCTCGTTGACGCATCTGCGGAGGGCGACGCCGAATGTCGTGGTGTGGGAGAGCATTGTCCCGGAGCTGGACATCGATCTGCGCTCTGCTTACACGGGGCGGCGAGGAGCTGCTGCTCGGGTCGAGCATTTGGTGCTGACATCGGCGGCGGATATCGAGCCGGCGGCGGAGCGTGCGGTTCTGCCGCTGTTCGACGATGTGCGGCGGGATCCGTTTGACCATCTGCTGCGTCTCGTTGAGCTTCTGGAGGGGTCGGGTCATCGCGCGCAGATCAGCCAGCTGGGTCGCGTGGAGCGGTTACGGGAGGCGATCCGGGTCCAGCGCTCGACGGGGTGAGGCGATTCGAGCTGTTGATCGCGTGCTGCCGGGTGCCCGGCGGTCCTGCGCTCAGCGGGGGGTCGGCGCGTCGAGCTGCTTGGTCGCGTCGCGTGCACGGTCGGCGAGGTCTGCGTCGTCTGGGTGTTGTGGGACGCGGTAGATCGGGCTGTTGGGGTCTTCGATCAGGAGCGCGGCGCGGGCGAGTCCGGTGATCGAGGCGGGGGAGGGGCTGGCGAGACGTCGGGCGAGCTCGAGGAGTTCGGTGCGCGCGGCGAGCACTGTGTTCGCGCGGAGCGGAGGGTCGATTCCGTGGGATCGCCAGTAGTCTGCGGGTTCCTCGGCGGCATGGATGATGTTGGTGAGCTGTGCGGCGAGTGCGGCGCGGGTATCCGAGCGCTGCAGCGATTGCGCGCGCTGGGCGAGCTCGGGTGAGGTGTCCGTGTTTGCCCCGAGCGCAAGTGCCTTGTCGCTCGCGACCCGACGGGACCGGACGCGCAACCGGCCGGCAAGCAGGCTGAGCATGAATCGGTCGCGACGGCGGGTTCGGGTTTCGGAGGAGTCCATCAAGTCAGGTGGCGCCCCGGATGTGGTCTCGTGGTGATCACCGTGCGAGACCATAGCTTCCGGACGTCGGCGGCGTCCTGACTGTGGAGCATGGACTGGATCGGGTGGGATCTTGACGGTGGTGTGATGTCGGCTGGGCGTGTTCGCTGGCGAGGGTGGCGTGTAGGCTGTGGAACAGGTGTGCCGGGAAGACTGGTCGGCGCTGTGCTGTCGACCCTGTAGGAGGCCTGATGGGTTTTCCCGATGCGCCGGACTACGCGCGGTGCCCGCGGTGATGTCGCCGTCGTTGGCAGCGCCGTTGTTCGTGTGCTCGCTCGGCGTGACCCTCGCGGCGGCGCGGGTATTCGCGCGGCGGCTCGATCGCCTCGGTCTCCGCTTCGGGTTCCCGGAAGCGTTGATCGGCCTGCTGACGGCGTTGGCGGCTGACGGTCCGGAGATCTCCACCGCGCTGGCCGCGCTGGCCAAAGGAGCCCACAGCGTGGGCGTGGGAGTGCTAGTGGGTTCGAATGTGTTCAACCTGGCGGCGATGATCGGCCTCAGCGCGGTATTGGTCGGACGTGTACGCCTGCCGCGGGAGATGCTGGTGCTCGAGGGTCTGGTCGCCGTGCTGGTGACGCTGATCGCGGCTGCCGTCTTGCTCGACTGGCTCGCGCCGCTCGTGGGGCTGTTACTGCTCGCCTGCGTGCTCATCCCATACTTGTTCTTGCTGGTCAACGGACCGCAATCGACGGATCGGCGACCGGTTGCGAGTGTTCTGGGGCGCGTGCCGCGGGTGGTCGGTCAGCGGCGGCAGAGTGAGCGACCGCCGAACCACCAGGAGGATCGGGCACGTCACCTGGTCGCGCTGATGGTGCTCGATGTGGGGTTGATCGTGGCGGGCAGCGCGGGGATGGTGCAGTCGGCGCTGGCGCTCGGCGATCGCTGGGGAATCTCCGGACCCGTGCTCGGCGTGCTGATCCTCGCGCCACTCACGAGCATTCCAAATGCGATGACCGCCGTGCGCCTGGGGTTCGCGCATCGTGGATCGGCGCTGGTCAGCGAGACGTTCAACAGCAACACGATCAATCTCGCCGCCGGCGTGGTCCTCCCGGCCCTGTTCATCGGCGTGACCGGTATCACCGCTGCGGGGAAGGTGGATATCGCGTGGCTGATCGCGATAACGACGCTTTGCCTCGTGCTGCTCGCCCGTCCCGGCGGCATGCGACGCAACGGCGGGATCGCTGTGATCGTCCTCTACGCGGCGTTCGTGGCGACCCAGTTGCTAGTCGCCTAGTCAAGCGGACGGGCCGGAGCCGCTGACTGCTCGGTGACCAGTCGAGGCGGCGGGTGAGGCGTGTCCTGGCTTGGGGCCGGGCTGGGGTTCAAGAGATAGCGCATGCGCCACAGCTGCTGCTGCAGCTCCTCGCTGTCGCCGGCGTAGAGTCCCGAGCCGTAGCCGCCGATCAGGAACAGCTCCAGCACGGCCACGCCGCGCACGTTGGGCACAGAGCTTCGCAGCAGGTCGGTGATCTCCTCGACCTCGCTCGCGAATGCGGATAGCAGCTTGACTCCCTCCGGTGGTCGTGATGCGACGCTGATCTGGTGCCATCTGCAGGCCTGCTCGAGCGCGCATTCAAGACGGTCCGCGAGGGCCGAGCGATGTCCAGCGTTCATCAGCCGCCGCTTCTCGCGCCCGACGCTCAGCGAGAGGGAGAGGCTCGGAATTGCTCGCGATCATCCCGAGGACGCGTTCTCGTCTGAGCTCGCAGCTGAGCGCGAGGATCGCGAGCACGATCAGCTCGACGAATACGGCGACGGCCAACAGGATCGCTGCCCACGGCTGCCGATCCGCAGCGGCGATCGCTCCGATCACCGCGATCGCCGCGGTCGCGATTGCTTGCAGGGCGAGCGTGTGCACGAGCTCGGTGCTGCGCGTCAGCGGATGCTCGGGCCCGAGGACCGAACGTGCGTCGGACGGGCCAAACGCCTTGAACCAGCCATTGAGCTCTGTGCGTCGGATCGGTTCAGGTTCAGTGCTCATCACGCATACACTCGGTCGCCGCGATGAGCGTTTGCGCGAGCGTGCCCCTCGGGCTGTCCGCGTACAACGGGCTGGCGCCGTCGCTCAGCAATCGATGGATGCGCGCCATCCCTTGCGCGCGAACGTTGCCATCATCCCGCAGCAGCTCGATCAGCAGACGAGTCTCGCGGCCGGCGCGCAGCAGTTCGCCTCGCTGGACCGGGATCGCCGCGGTGAGACCGGTGCGTGGTGTTCGGGCCTTCACGAGGTGAGACTCGAGCGCGTCCGCCGCCAGCCGGCGAGCGCGCCGCGAGGTGAGCTGCGCCGCTCGCCGCTCGAGCAACACACCGGCTCTCGGGTCGGTGCCCGCGGCGAGCGCGCGATCTAGCCGGCCGGCGCTCACAAAGGCGGCGATCGACGACGAACGGCCGCCAGGCCCGGGGACTGGCAGCTCCACGCGGACGAGCCTCGGACCGGTCGTGTCCTGAATCCGCAAGTACGCCGGCGGCGTACTCAGGAGCGGTGTCCGGGTCGGCCATGAGGCCTCCTTCGGGGTCGACACTAAATCGCCGACCAGACTTCCCGGCACACCTGGCGCATACCGTACTCCCCGGCGCTCCAATCTGCACGTCCTTCGCGGCAGCATCGCCTCGCGCAGCCCGTGATCGGGAGGGTGTGGTGGGGTCAGTCGCCGTGTTCTGCTTCGACGAGCACGCTCGCGATCCCGCGGGGGCGCCCGGCGCGGACCCAGAGCCCGTGCAGGCCGAGTCCGATCAGCAGTGCGGCGAGGACCGACACGATCGGATTACCCCGAGCCAGGTTCGAGGCCAGCGTGAACGCGACGACGAACGCGCCGACGGCATTCAGCACCAGGGACCCGTAGTTGCGCTCGCGGCGGGAAAACCGCGCCATTGCCAGCAGCCCGACCAGAAAGCTCATGAACACCGAGACCGCGTAGTACAGGACGAGTTCCTGGTCGTGCGCGCCGGCCGCGACTGTCACGATCGCGGAGATGACCAGGAACAGCACCACCGCCCAATAGGGCGTGTGATGCACGTTGGTGTGCCCCATCCAGCCCGGCAGGATCCCGACCCCATCGCCACCCGTTCCGCCGCGGCGCGCCAATGCTTTGAGCAGGCCGGGTCCGGCCTGGAATGACGAGCTCGCCGCGGCCAGTAGCAGCAGCGCGGTCGTGAGCTGGAAGAACCCGAACAGGCCGTGGCTCACACTCGCCTTCGCGAGATTGCCGATCTGGGTGCTGTTCGCGGCCGGGATCCCGATCTTCAACCGCACCGCCGCGGCGGTCAGCCCCAGCGTGAGCGTCCCGACGATCCCGAGCGTCAGCCACAGCGTGACGCGTCCGAACCGCCGCCGCCCAGCATTGTCGAGCTGGCCCAGCTGCGCGATCGCCGAGGAGGGCGCCTCGACCCCGGTCGCGAGCGCCATCGCGACCGGAAACGCGAGCAACACCGCGATCGTCGCCGGGTGACCACTCGAGTGCGTGACCTGGCCGACATCCGCCACGGGAGCATTCAGGCCGCCGACGAGCACAGCGACCCCGGCGGCCACGAACGCGAGCGTCATCACGGCAAAGATCGCCCGGCCGAAATGACCGAACCACGTCAACCCCGCGACGAACGCCAACAACGCCAAGGCAAGCGGGACCCTCACCGGCGCCAGCGCAGGGACATAGTCGATAAGCGCCGATGCGCCAGCCGCGGCGCTGATCGCGATCGTCAGCACGAAATCGACGATCAGCGCGCCGATCGGCACAAACGCCCAGCCCTCCCCAAACGCCTTTCCCGCCGCCGCAGCAGCACCGCCACCCTCGGGGAATCGGGCGACCAGCTGGTGATAGTTCGTGATCACCAGCGCGATGATCGCCACGACCAAGCACATCGCCGGCAACAGCAGCCCAAGATTCCCGTGAAGCGCGCGCAAAGCCGCCTCGATCGCATACGCGACCGACGACACCGGATCGGCCATCACCGCGAACGCAAACGCGACCAGCAGCACCGGATGGCTGTGAAAGACCTCCCGCGCCCGAGCGAGACGCGCTCGACCCCAAGGGCCCGACGTCTGCGGCGAGGTCATCCGGTCCTCCAACGGGTCGACGACGAATCGCCGACCAGTCTTCCCGGCACACCAGCGCTCAGCCTACCGCTAAAGAAACGAGACCAAGCACACGACCCCTGATCGCCCGATTCAGCGGTCTGACCCGACCGGCGGCGGATCCATCGCCGCGGCCGCGAGGCGAGCAAGCCGCCTCACCGTCCCCGGCTCAGCCCAGACGAACAACGGGCTCGCGAGATCGCTCAGCATCCCCTCCACAATCGCGACCCCTTCCGCCTCGACCGGACCAGGACTCTCGAGTCGCTCGACCAACGAAAGCAGCAACTCGCGACAGTCCAGAACCTCCCCACGCCGCACCGGCCTCGCGCTCATACGCAACGCCGACACGCCGGCATCCGCCTCCCAGATCGCCGAACGAACACAACGCGCCACACCGCGACGATTCCGCGCGCCCACCAGCCGCGCCGCCCGCAGCGCCAGCTCCGCGCTCGCCATGGGATTTGCGCCACGCGCCAGCGCATGATCGAGCGCAGCACGCCCAAACAGAACCCTCAACCGCACCCGCAACGACCGCGACCCGCCCGCGTGCCAGCTGCACGTGCCGACCGACGAGACGATGGGCGTGTCCGATGTGCTCATCCGCCCTCCCACGGTCGACAACCAACCGCCGACCAGACTTCCCGGCACACCTAGCTGTAGTTCCTGAGCACGTTGTTCATCCGGTCCTCCTTGGAGGCTGGTGGTTGCGAAGCCCCAGTCCAAGGAGGAATCCGGATGAAGTTGCACGGTAACGCGGCGCTCAGCCTGAACGGTCGGCGTCGGCTGGTGAGGATGGTGATCGAGCAGGGACCGGTCGATCGCGGAGGCCGCCCTGGCGGCCGGAGTGAGCGAGCGGACCTGCTCGAAGTGGGTCGGCCGGTATCGGGCCGAGGGTGAACTTGGGCTGCTGGATCGCTCGAGCGCTCCAGGCCGCGTTCACAACCGGACCGATGAGCAGCTTGTGCAGCTGCTCGCCTCGCTGCGGCGGCTGCGGTTCACTGCCCCGGAGCTCGCCGATCTGCTCGGACATGCCGGTCTCGACGATCAGCGGGATCCTGAAGCGGATCGGGCTGGGGAAGCTCGGTCGGCTTGGGCTGGAGCCCGCCCAGCGCTACGAGCGTGCCCGCCCCGGCGAGCTGATCCACATCGACGTCAAGAAGCTCGGACGGATCCAGGGCGGCGCCGGCAAGCGCTATGGCTATCGTCGGCGGGGTCCCAACGCGCACTGATCTGGCTGGCGTGCGGCGCGGGATCACTGGCTGGGATGCGGTGCACGTCGCCATCGATGACGCGACTCGCCTGGCCTATGTCGAGGTTCTCCCAGACGAGAAAGCCGCCACCGCCGTCGCCTTCCTCCGCCGCGCAGTCGCGTTCTACGAGCGCCACGGGATCACCATCGAGCGTGTTCTCACCGACAACGGATCGCCCTACCGGTCTCGCCGTCCACGCGATCGCCTGCCGCGCTCCTCGGCATCCGCCACCTCCGCACCCGTCCCTACCGACCACAGACCAACGGAAAGGCCGAAAGATTCATCCGCACCCTGCTCGGCGGCTGGGCCTACGGCGCGATCTACGCATCAAGCGCCGAACGCACCGCAGCCCTTGACGGCTGGCTCTACCACTACAACCATCACCGCAAACACTCAGCCCTCGGCCGACAACCACCCATCACCCGCCTGAACAACCTGCTCGGGTCTTACACCTAGCTCGACACGATACTCGCCAAAACCGCCCCCGCCAACAAGAAGCCCCCACCGCCGGGCTTGCCAAATGCTCCCGAGAGGCTCGAACCTCCACGGACCATTCAGCCGCCCGCCCTCAACCGATCTGCAGGCATCAAAATCTCACGTCTGGGATACCCAACCAGACGTAACACGGTGTTGGGATGGCGCGTGAGGTCGTTGCCCTCCGGTTGGAGCCTGACCTGGTGATGCGCTCGATGTCGCCGCGCGCAACCCGAGGGCTCTCACGCGGTGCGCTGGCTCGTATGGCCTTGATGAAGGTGTGCGATTCCGAGTTGCTGCGTGCAGGGCCGTGCTTACCGGTCGCACGACCCTTGCGCGCGTTCGACGGCGTCACGAGACCGCGGCCGAGCGTGTCCTTTCGCGTGCTCGCGCCCGCGACCGCATACGCGATCCTCGGGTCCGTCGCACGCGCCGGGGCGGCGGCGGTCCGAGGTGCTCGTCCTTGTCGGGGCGCAGGACGACGATCTCGCCGGGGGCGTTGGCGAGCAGCCAGGCGACGTCCTCGGGGTCGAAGCCGGCGCCGCCGTGCTGGGCGGCGGCGATGACGATCCGGTCGAACTGCTCGTGGTCGATCGTCAGCCGGAGGGCGTGGCGGTAGGTCCGCCCGCGCTCGATTCGGGCGTCGACGGGGATGCCGAACTTGGTCGCTCGGTGCTCGATCGCCTCCTGGAGCGGGATCGCGATGGCGGATTGGCGGGGGAGGGGGGTGTCGAGCGGGAGATGCAGCGAGACGCGGGCGAGGAATACGGGGACGAGGGTCGCGTCCTCGGCGGCGCACAGCCGCAGCGCGGCGTCGAGCGCCTGCTGGGAGAGCGCGTAGGCCACGAACGGGAACAGGATCCGTCGCCGGTGGCCGTTGGAGCTCGTCGAGCGCGACGGTCGTCGCCGGCGGTAGCTGAGATGCACCCAGGCGAGCACGGCGAGTGCGACCAGGAGCGCAGCGACGATCACGATCAGTGGGAGTGTCATCCGTCTTCCTCCTTGGTCATCTGCGTGCGGTCGGCGACGATCCGGAGGTCGACGCCGGGCAGCAGTCCGAGCAGGCGGAACGGGAGCGCCGGCTCGATCAACCGGCGCACGGCGCTGCGCGGCTTACCGGCCTCGACGAGCCGGGACTCGAGCACATCCGCCGCCACTCGGCGAGCGCGCCACGAGGTGAGCTGCGCCACCCGCCGCTCGAGCAACGCACCTCCTCTCGGATCCGTGCGCGTGGCGAGCGCCCGATCAAGGCGGCCGGCGCCCACGCGCGCGACGATCGACGCGAACAGCCACCAAGCCGGCGGGCTGACAGCGCCGCCCGGACCATCCTCGGACGGGTCCTGCGACAGATCCATCAGTACGCCGGCGGCGTCCTCAGCAACGGTGTCCGGGTCGGCCATGAGGCCTCCTTCGGGGTCGACAGCAAATCGCCGACCAGACTTCCCGGCACACCTGGCGCATACCGTACTCCCCGGCGCTCCAATCTGCACGCCCTTCGCGGCAGCATCGCCTCGCGCAGCCAGCACCCGCGATCGGCGCAGCACGGATGTCGTCTGCCCTCTCGGGTGCTCTCAAAGGGGGACACGAGATGTCCGAACTGAAGACGATCCCGCTCGCGACCGCGATCGCGGAACGCCATGTACGCGGGAGTTCGCCGATCACGTTGGGAGCGGTTGGCGCGCTGCTCGTGGCTGTGGGCCTGATCGGCCTCTCGTTCGTGACGCATCGCGAGCTCGGCTTAGTGATCATCACCCTCGCGCTGGTTGGAACCGGCCTGGGATTGGCGTTCCCGGGCCTGACCACAGCCGCGCTCCGGAGCGGCGGACCGGCGGCCGCCCGAGCCGCGAAGACAGTCGCCGCACGCGACGCCGGGATCGTGCTTGGTCTGCTGGTCCTTACGCCGATATTCGTCAACCAGTTGAACAACGCGCCCGATCAGGCGCTGCCAGCTGCCACTGCAGCGGTGCTCACCGCGCCGATCTCGTCGGACCTCAAGCTCTCGCTGGCGCCTGGGCTTGTTGCGGCCTACAAGAACGCTCCGCAGAGCGAATTGCCCGACTTCGGCCCGACGTTCGAGCGGGCAAGCGTTGACGCCACCCACGCGGAGAGCGCGGTTTTACGCCACCTCCATAACCAACTGGATTCGATCGTCCAACGCGCCGCCACCAGGGCGTTCAAGGTGCCGTTCCGCTACGGCGCCGTGTTCGCGATCATCGTCCTAGGGCTGCTGAGCGTTCGACTCATATACCGAAAGCGAACCAGCTAGAGGTCACCCGCAGCTCGCCCCGGTGGGCGATCCAGGACTCAGACCTGGGACCTCTTCCTTATCAGCCTGAGGGTGGTACCGCACAATCGCTGGGCAGATGCAGCGCGGGTCAAACCGCAGGGGCACGCTGCGCTGTGCGCTCAGGTTTCCGATGATCGTGATCGTCGAAGAAGACATGGGTCGGCGTCGGCGCGTGTGGTCCTGCTTCGATCTCCTTCGAGGTTCTCAGCCCGATAGCCCGACGCACCCCTTCGCAGAGAGCGAGCATCACGCCGGCGATAGCTTTTGCGTCTGAAACCCCGCCGCGGCGCGCGACCGCTACGGCGACGATCCAACAGCATGGGCTCGCCGACTCGATCGGCGAGCCGCACGAGCGCTATTGCCTTTGACGGGCCCGCGAATTGACGAGCGCATCGGCGACCAGGCGATCGTCGCGTCGGTTAGGCGCTGCACGGGCTGCGCATTTGCCCTAGAGCACTCGTCGGCTCGAGCCGACGCTGACGAGCACGAACGAAACACGATGGAGCGATGAGCGCCCCACGCAGGTAGGCACGCGCTTACACGCGGGCCCGGGCCGCTCCGCTGTCAGCGCAGCAGGTGCGCGAGTTCGGTGCGGTGAGCTCCGAGCGTGTCGTATCGGTTGCCGTCGGCTGTGTGGATCCATAACGGGCGCTCGTTCGGGGAGCCCAGGTAGGCCGCGCGTGCGATCCGCACGGATCGATCGTGGTCGCGCGGCCACCGTCGTTCTTGTGCGAGCGCGCCTAGGTCGATGCTCCAGATGCGGTTGCGCTCGAGGAGGTGCGCGACGTGCGTTGGGCCTGGCAGGGCGGCTCGTTTGCTGTTATTGCAGCGCTGGCAGGCGGCGACGAGGTTGTCGATGCCGTCATCGCCGCTGTGGCTCCAGGGGATGAAGTGGTCGATCTCGCGTCTGGCGCCGAGCCGGGTGCTGCAGTAGAAGCAGTCGCCGTGTTGGAGGTCGAGCAGTCCCTCGCCGATGCGCTCGAGGGTGATGCGGTCGCGGCCGAAGAGGAAGTCTTCGAACTCGAGGACAGAGCGTGCGGCTTCGACGTCGGGGTTGAGCTGCGCCGCCTTGTCTGTCCACCAGCGGGTAATGAACGGTCGCAGGAGCGGGCCGAGCGAGGTGAGTGCGTCGCCGACGCCCTGGTACAGCACGATTGCGCGCGGCCCCGAGCGGTAGGCGCGCAGCGACCAGCCGCCAGCCTCCTCCCAACGCCAGCCGAACTCGTAGAGGAACGACGCGTACGGTCGCTGAAGTCGCGGGATCGGCCATTCCGCGAGCGTCTCCTCGACCCGGTCCACGAGCGAGGCCCACGCATTGTCGTGCCGCACGGTCTCGGGCGGCGCGCGGGCGCCGGCTCCGGCTTGATCGCGGAGACCGGAGGATGGCGGTGACGATCGCGGCCTGGCCGCCGGCCTGGTTCTGGCGCAGGACCGCGCCGGTGGTCGGGTAGACCAGCGTCTGCGGCCAATAGAGCTCGATCACTCGCTCCGCTAGCGCGCGGACCGGGATGCGATCCTCGGATGCGTACTCCTGAACGCGGTCGATCAGCGCCAGCAACAGCGCAGGCTTGTAGGTCGACGAGCGCGCTGACTGGTCAAGCAGCGAGAGCAGCTTCTCCCCGAGCGCGAGTGCGTCCGTCACCGCTGGCTCCAGTAGTCCGCTCGCTCAGGAATCACGTGGCGCACCCCGCCGCGGGGGTCCGGGACGTCACCCGTCCGCCGCGGGATCGCGTGGACGTGCCCGTGCTCGACGGTCTGCCCAGCGGCGGCGCCGCTGTTGAAGCCCACGTTCACGCCATCGACGCCTTCGACCGCGGTGAGCGCCAGTGCGATGCGGCGAACGAGCGCGAACAGATCGAGCCACTCGGTCGCCTCGAGCTCCTCGAGCCGCGACACGTGGCGGCGCGGGACGATCAACGTGTGCCCATCAGAGACCGGAAACTGGTCCGAGAACGCGACCGCTGCGCCGGTGCTGCCCGTCAGGTCGCGTCCATCGCGTATCCGTGCGCAGAAGGGACAACCGCCCATCGCGTCAGTATCACCGGCCGAGCCGCGTGATGAGCAACGACGAGAACGCCGACGTCGAGGATCCGCTCACAATCGGTCGTGCTCGGGACGCCCGGGTTGACAGGCAACGAAGGGGTGCGGCCAGCAGGGAGCAGGCGTTGCCGTCGCGCGCGGATGACCACCTCGCGTCCGTGCTCGGCGCGGACGCGCGCGGTCAGAGTGTGGCTTCGCCGGGATCGCTCGATGAACGAACGAGTTACACGCGCGCGGACACGGACGCGTCGATCTCGCATCCTTGCGAGATGCTGTCCGTCGCGCGCGGAGTCGGCATCCAGGACGGGCCCGGTCGTGGTTCCGAGCGGTTGCCCGGCGCCGCGGTCTGGCACCGAGACCTCGCGGGCATCAGCCACCTCAAGGAGCCGACAGACCGCAGGTCTTGGTCGTCGCGAGACGTCCCTGGAACGGGCAGTTGCACACTCTACGCACCGCGGTGCTGAAGACGTCCCCACTCCGTGGATCCGGCGCGTTTCCGGTGATCAGCGGACCGGTCGATCGAGCGCGGGACGTCTCGGGACGTCTGAGGACGTCTTGAGGGACGTCTTGAGGGACGTCTTACCCCAGACCCGGTGATGGCGCAGTCGGACGCGCCGCTCAGTGGCTGTCCACCTCGATTGCCGACACGCTGAACGCCTCCGCCACGAGCCGGGCGTCCTCCTCGCGTGGTGCGTAGTGGAGGTATTGCATGGTGGTCTGGATGTTGGCGTGGCCCATCCACTCCTGGACTCGGCGGATGTCGGCCTTGGCGATCATGCGGGTGCCGAAGGTGTGGCGGAGGTCGTGGAAGCGGAGAGGGCGGAGGCCGGCGCGGTCCTGGGCGGCGTGGTAGCGACGCCGGAGCGCTGACCCGTCGAGGTAGCTGCCGACTCGCCGGTGAAGACGAGGTCGTCGTCGGCGACGAACTCGGGGCGGGCGCCGAGCTCGCCAGGGCGGCGGCGACGTCTGGCGCCATCGGGACCGAGCGCACCTTGCCCGACTTGGGCGTGGTCAGCTGGCCGTCCGAGTAGCTCGCGCGGACGCGGATCACGGAGCCGGCGAAGTCGATGTCGCGCCAGCGGAGCGCGAGCAGCTCGCCGCGGCGCAGGCCGGTGAACGCTGCGGTCAGGAAGACGGCGGCGTCCTGATCGGCTCGCCGCCGCCCGCACGAGGGCGTGGACCTCCTCGGGCGAGTACACCTCGATGTCGCCGCTGCGGCTCAGCGGGGGCTTCTCGACGTCGGCGACCGGGTTGGTCGGCAGTCCCCGGACCTTCTTGGCGCGCTGGAAGATGCCGTGCAGCAGCACGAGCGCCTTGGTGCGTGTGCTCGACGACCTGTCCATCGACCCGATCCAGGTCTCGATCATCGCGGTGGTGATCGACTCGAGCGCGAGCTCGCCGAACGCGGGCAGCAGCTGCGATCGCACGATGGCCTTGTAGCCGGTGACGGTCGACGGTTTGCGCCGGCGGTCGTGCTCGATGTAGCGCAGCCACTCGGCCGCCGCGTCGGCGAACGTCGCGCCGGTCCGGACCATCCCCGGCAGCGTGCCGCGTCGGGCCTCGTCCATGACCGAGCGCAGCCAGCTCTCGGCGGTGCGCTTCGTGAAGTAGCCCGCTGCGGGCCGGCCGCGGTCGGCCCAGGCCGGGCCGATCCTGCGCTGGACCTGGCGCCCGTCGGGGAGCCGGTACTTCGCGTACCAGACCGGGCCGCGTGCTCGCTCGACCCTGGACACGTGCCCGGAGGGAGGCCGTAGGGAAGACGAAGCCATGCGCAAAGTCTACGCCGACCTTGGGACATATTCGGGACACGAACCGAATGAGCGACCGGCGCAGATCGCCAAAACCGAGCGATTACCAGCTACTTCCCAGAGCCCGCCTCCGGACTTGAACCGGAAACCCCTTCATTACAAGTGAAGTGCTCTGCCAATTGAGCTAGGCGGGCGTGCCGGGCTCAATCGTAAGCCTTCGCCGGGCATTCCCGGCTCGGCGCGGCAGGCAGCGCGCGTGGGGCGCGACTCAGGCCGCTCAGGCGCCTCAGGCGGCGCCGGCCGTGAGCTCAGCCTCCCACCAGGCGATCGTCTCGCTCATCGTCTGGCGCAGGGGGATCTCGGGCTGCCAGCCGGTGGCGGCGGTGAGGCGCTCGTGGGATCCGCGCAGGTCCTTCACCTCGTGGGCGCGGACGCGGGCGGGGTCGACGGTGTGCTCGACGTCGATCGGGGCGATCAGCTCGGCGAGCAGGCGGACCTGGTCGCCGGCCGACACGGACTCCCCCGAGCACACGTTGTAGACGGAGGGCTCGACGGCGCCGGCGAGGAGGCAATAGGCGCGAACCACGTCGCGCACGTCGGTGAAGTCGCGCCGCGTATCCGGATTGCCGGTGGCGATGCGGACCTTCGTCGCGCCGGCCAGGCGCCCCTCCGCGGCCTGCCGCGCGAGCGAGGAGAGGATGAAGATCGACCGCTGGCCGGGGCCGGCGTGGTTGAAGGGCCGGGCGCGGACGATCTCGAGGTCGTAGGCGTCGGCGTAGACATCGGCCAGGAGCTCGGCGGCGGTCTTGGAGACGGCGTAGGGGTTGGCCGGCGCGAGCGGGGCGTCCTCGGGGATCGGCAGCTGCGCGGAGGTGCCGTAGACCTCGCAGGAGCTGACCCACACGACGCGTGCGTCCGGAGCCTCGTGGCGCACCGCCTCGAGCATGGCCAGCGCGCTCGCCGCATTGTCGGCCAGCGTCGTCGCGGGGTCATCCCAGGAGCGCCCGACGGAGCTGAGCGCAGCGAGGTGGTAGACGATCTCGGGCCGGGTTTCCCGCACGACGGCCTGCACGGCCGGGGCGTCGGTGAGGTCGAGCGCGAGGCCTCTGCCGCCGCCCGCGGGAACGGTGCCCGTGCGCGAGACGCCGAGCACGTCGTCGCCTGCACCGGCACACGCGCGCGCGAGGTGTCCGCCGGCGAAGCCCGAGGCCCCGGTGATCAGGACGCGCACGCGGGCGCCTTTCGGACCGCAGGCACTGTCTCGCTGCGACTAGGGGGCGGGTTCGACTGAGACGGCGTGCTCGAGAGTGCCGTGACCGTTGCTCGAGAACTCGACCTCGCTCTCAGGCGGGGTCGGCTCGGGCTCGGCGTTGAGCCGGCGCTCGAGCTCTCCGAGCACGAGGCCGAACAGCGCGTGGCGCCAGGCGGCCTGGGCGAAGCCGCGCCGGTTCCCGGACAGCTTGGGCAGATCCTTGCGGGCCGGGTGGTAGCGATCGGTGAGCGCCACCAGCGGCCACAGCCCGACGTGCTCGACCATGGCCACGAACGGCCCGCGGGCGACCGGCGGCAGGGGCAGGGAGGGCGCGAGGTTGGAGTACACGGCGCCGAACACGGCGCCGTTGGCCATGTGCATCGCAAAGCCGACCGGGTACCAGCCGTCGCCGCGGGTGGCCGCCTTGCCGAGCAGTTCGACGTCGTCGAAGCGCGAGCCGAAGACGAGCTTGTCGAGCGGCTGCTGGAGTGCCCAGGCAGCGGCGGCGACAGCGCCACAGACGGCTCCCCTCAGCGTTCGCGTGTGGTCGATGCCAGTGGTCAAGGAGATCAAACTGTAACGGGCGGAGGCCGTGCGGGTACGGCTGTGTGCGATGGACCATCAAGTTCTTCACACGCGCACCCGTGAGAAGGGAGCCAACCCGTTCGTGTATTGGCTCGTCCGGGCGATCTTCCAGCCCTTCTTCCATATCTACTTCCGGTTGAGCCGGATCGGGCGTGAGCACATCCCCGACGAGGGCGGGATGATCTTGGCCGCCAACCACCGCAGCTTCCTGGACCCGTTCGTGATCGGGACGATGGCCAAGCGGCCCATGTATTACGTGGCCAAGAAGGAGCTCTTCTCGCGTCCGTGGCAGGCGTGGATCCTCACCGCGCTGGGCGCCTTCCCGGTGGACAGAGGCGCGGCCGATGGGAACATGATCGAAACGGCCAAGGCGATCCTCGCGCGTGGCGACATCGTGCTGATCTTCCCCGAGGGCACGCGGACGCGGCCCGGGTCGCTCGGAAAGCCCAAGCGCGGAGTCGGCCGGCTCGCCCTCGAGAGCGGCGCCCCCGTGATCCCGATCGCCGTGATCGGCACCGAGGCCGTGCGCCGAGGCTGGCGGATCCGGCCCCACAAGGTCCGGATCCGGGCCGGCCGCCCGCTCACGTTTCCGCAGGTCGAGGGCGCCTCGCCGGCGCTGGCCGGCGCGGTCACCGAGCGCATCTGGCCGTGCGTGATGCTCCAGTGGGAGTGGCTCGGCGGCCTGCCGCCGATCCGACGGGCCGCGATCATCGGCGCCGGCTCGTGGGGCACGGGCCTGGCGGCATGCCTCGCGCGGGCCGGCTTCGAGGTCGACCTCGGCTGCCGCACCCGGGAGCAGACCGAGGAGCTCGCGGCGACCCGCGAGAACAGCTCCTACCTCCCGGGCGTCGAGCTTCCGGACTCGGTCCACGTGATGCGCGCGGCCGAGCTGGAGCTGAGCGGACACGACCTCGTCTGTCTCGCCGTTCCCGCCCGCTCGCTGCCCGGCGCGCTTGCCGCGCACGCCGAGCGGATCTCGCCGAGCGCGGGCGTGCTCGTGCTCTCCAAGGGCCTCGTGCCGCCGCTGGGCACGCTCCCATCGGCCTTCGCCGCCGAGCGGGTCAACGCGCGGGCGCTCGCCGTCCTCGGCGGTCCCTCGCAGGCGGCCGAGGTGCTCGAGCACGGGGCCTCGGTGGTCCTCGCCTCACTCAACGCCGCGTTCGCCCGCCAGCTCTCCGATGCGCTCGTGCTGGCCGGGCTCGACGTCTCGATCACCAACGACGTGACCGGTGTCGAGCTCGCCGCGTGCGCCAAGAACGTCGCCGTTCTCGCCGCCGCCGCGGCGGCGCCCGCCGGGCCCAACGTGGCCGGGGCGGCGGCGGGCAAGGTGTTCGCCGAGGTCGACGCGCTCGCCCGCCGGCGCGGCGGCCGCCCGGAGACCTTCGCCGGTCTCGCCGGCACGGGCGACCTGGTCGCCACCGTGGTGGCCACGAGCTCGCGCAACCGGCGGGCCGGGGAGTTGCTCGCGCAGGGCGTCCCCGCGGCCGAGATCGGACCGGCGCTCGGCCACCCATCCGAGGCCGTCGACGCGATCCCCCTGCTCATCTCGGTCGCCCGCCAAGCGCGACTGAGCACCCCGGCGCTCGACAATCTCGCCGCCCTCGTCGAGGGGCGCATTGAACCCGAGCACTGGACGGCGACGGTGACCGCGCCGGCGCGTCCGGCCCGCACGCGCTCGGTGCGCGCGGCGTAGCGAAGGTACGCTCCCATGCTGTGGCCGAGCCGCTACCCACGAACAAGGCAGAGCTCGACGCTCGGTTCACCGAGCTCTACCGGGCTCATCTGCGCGACGTCTACTCCTACAGCTACTACCGCGTCGGCAACCATCACGACGCCGAGGACCTCACCGAGCAGACGTTCCTCCAGGCCTACCGCCACTTCGATCGGGCGCTGCGAGAGTCCAATGGGCGGCCGCTGCGACCGTGGCTCATCCGGATCGCCCACAATCTCGCGGCCAACTTCTACCGCGACCGCTCACGCAAGCCGGAGTCGGCGATCGAGGACGCGGGCGTCATCTCCTCGCCGCACACGACGGAGTCCCTGGTCGAGGGACGTGAGGAGCTCAAGGCGATTCTCGAAGGCGTCTCGCAGCTGCCCGACGACCGGCGGGAGGCCCTGATCATGAGATTCGCGCTCGGAATGGACAATCGCGAGATCGCACGGGCACTCGGCCGGACGGACGGCGCGACCAAGGTGCTGCTGCACCGCGCGATCCGTCAGCTCGAGGGCATGGTCGCGCAACCCGAAGTCGAGGAGGCGTCACGATGACGGCAGGAACAGCAGATTTCGAAGCGCTTCTGCGCGAGGCACTGGCACCCGTGGATCCCCCGGCCGACCTTGCGCAGCGCCTGGAGCTCACGCTGGTGAACCTCACCGAGCTGGCGCAGGACGAGCTCGAGTCGTGGGAGCTGCGCGCCATGCGTGACCCGCGCAACTGGGTCCGCCCCGCCGCCGCCGCCGTCGTCGGCGTGAGCGCCGGCGCCGCGCTGGTCGTCCTGCGGGTCCGGGGCCGCCATCGTACGCGCAAGCAGCAGTCGGGCAGCCTGCTCGAGCTGGGGCAGCGCACGTTGCAGGACTTCGCCGAAGAGGCGCGCCGCATCCTGCCCGATCGCTGAGCACCGGCCGCCGCGACGGCGGTCGCCGCAACCTGGCGTTCCGCGTGAGCGCGGTTGCTAGCGTGGAATCCATGGCCGTCTGCTACCGCCACCCCAACCGTGAGACGGGAGTCTCGTGCTCCTCGTGCGGACGGCCGATCTGCCCCGACTGCATGACCCCGACGCCGGTCGGGATGCGGTGCCCCGAGTGCGCTCGGGACCGGACCAAGGTCAAGACGGTCGCCTCGATCTCCAACACGCCGGTCGTGACCCAGGCGCTGATCGCCATGAACGTGATCGTCTACCTCATCGAGACCGTCGCCGGCGGTGGCAACGGCCAGGTCTACGTCAAAGGCGCCCTCTTCGGCCCGCTGATCGACCAGAACCACGAGTACTGGCGGATCGTCACCTCGGGGTTCCTGCACGCGAGCATCCTGCACCTGCTGTTCAACATGGTGTTCCTGTACGTGATGGGGATGATGCTCGAGCCGGCGATCGGGCGGCTGAACTTCGCCGCGGTCTACTTCACCTCGCTGCTGACGGGCTCGTTCGGGGCGCTGCTGTTCCAGCCCCAAGCCCCGACCGTGGGCGCCTCCGGAGCCTGTTTCGGCGTGCTCGGAGCGCTCATCGTGGTCGCCCGGGCGCGGCACATCCCGATCTGGCAGAGCGGTCTCGGCCCGACGCTGGCGATCAACGTGGTGTTCTCGCTCAGCGTGGCGGGCATTTCGATCGGCGGCCACCTGGGCGGCCTGATCGGCGGCCTCATCACCGGGGCGCTGATCGTCGAGCTCGGGGAGCGGCGGCGGATGCAGACCGCGGCTCTGGCCGGGTGCTTCATCGTGGCGCTGCTGGGCGTCGCCGGGGCGATCGCCGTGGCCGGCGGGACCGGCCTGACCCCGCACGGGGTCGGATTCGGCGCCTGAGCCTCAGCGACCCGCGGAGAAACCGCCCGGGCGCTCAGAGCTCGACTGTCAAGGCGCGGCCGGGGGCCTCGGGAACCCGCTCCGGGTGCAGGATATGGGCGAGCAGCTCGAGACCGTCGACGATCCGGGGTCCCGGCCGCGAGAAGTAGGCCGCAGCATCGACGGCCACGACCTCGCCGGCGCCGAGCGCGGCCAGCTCGTCACGATGCATCTCGGCCTCCCGGTGGGCGATCTCGGCGTCGTAGCCACACGGCATCACGATCACGACATCGGGCTGTGCGGCGGCGATCTCCTCCCAGGAGCGCTGCTCGGAGTGCTCGCCGGCGAAGCCGAGCACGTCTTCGCCGCCGGCGTACTCGATCAGCTGCGGGGTCCAGTGGCCGGCGGCGAACGGCGGATCGAGCCACTCCAGCGCGGCGACGCGGGGCCGGGGGGCGCCGCGGACCGCGAGCCGGATGCGGTCGATGCGGGCGGAGGCCTCCTGGATGAGGTCGACCCCAGCATCCTTGCGGTCGGTGGCCTGGGCGAGTGTCCGCGCATCGCCGAGGATCTCGCCGACCGTACGGGGATCAAGCGAGATCACCGTGGGGTGGGTGTCGATCTCATCGGCCACGGCGCGCACGTCGTCGTAGGAGACGGCGCAGACCGAGCACAGCGCCTGGGTGACGATCAGGTCGGGCTCGAGCTTGCGCAGCGTGTCGGCGTCGAGCTCATAGATCGGCTCGCCGGCGAGCGTGCGCTCGCGGACGGCGGCGTCGATCTGGGCCGCCGTCAGGCCGGGTTCGAGCACGTCTCGCGTGATCTTGGGGAGTTCGCGCGCGGCGGCTGGGTAGTCACACTCGTGGGTCACGGCGATAAGGTCGGGCCCGAGCCCGAGTGCGAACAACATCTCGGTCGCCGAGGGGACAAGGCTGACGATGCGCATAGGAGAAACGATATGGCAGATCTGCTGAGCGATGATGTCATCGCGGCCAAGCTCGAGGACATGCAGTGGGAGCGCCGGGGCGATGAGATCGTCCGGGAGTGGGCGTTCGACGACTTCGCCCAGGCGATGGCGTTCGTCAACCGCGTCGCCGAGCAGGCCGAAGCGGCCAACCACCACCCGGACATCTTCCTGCACGGCTGGAACAAGGTGCGTCTGGCCCTGACCAACCACTCTGCGGGCGGCCTGACAGAGCCCGACTTCGAGATGGCGGGGCGCTTCGACGCACTCGACTAGTAATAGGGGTACGGGTGACGCGACCCGGCTTTCTTGGGGCGCGGTGAGCGCCCCGGTCGACTGGGCGGCTCCGAGGACGGCGGTGCTTATCTCGACAAATTGACCCGACCCGATGGGTTCTTGGGCCGGTAAGCGCCTGTGAGGCGCTTAGGCGCGCAACGCCGATTGCGCGCGCTGGTTTGGCGACTTAAGCACTCTTGGAATCCGGTGCATCGAGGGCGGGGCGACGGGAAAGAGCTGTCACTCCCTTCCCCGGCCGGTCGGGCACCGAGATCGCCGGCCGTGGCGAACCGATGATCAGCAGCCGGTCGAGAGGTCGGCCGTCATTCGAGGGTCGGCCGTCCCCGGAAACGCGCACACACGGGCCCCCGTGGAATCGCTCGGCCAGGGCATCGCCGTGGCGCGCGATACGGCTTGCCTCACGGGCCGGTGACGAGGTACAGCTGCCCGGTGGACGGGATCTCGACCCAGGCGCCCTGATCCCCGACCGCCACCGGCCCGGGCGGCCGGGGAAAGGCGATGTGGGTCAGCGTCTGCTTGTCGTGCGGGGCGCTCGTGCCGATCCGCCGCAGGCTGCGATCGCCCGCTGAGGTGACCCAGACCGTGTGGTCGGCGGCGGCGCCGCTGGCGGTGATGCCGGCGGGGTCGGTCCCGACGACGCCCTGGTCGGGATGCGCTACATACCTCGCCCGGCCGCCGGCGATGACAGCGGTGCTCTTGATCGGGTTGACCCGAGTGAGCTTGCCCGGGACGGCGCCGACGGCGCTCAGGAACCACACCCCGTCGCTGTGCGCGATGCCGAGGACGGTGGGGGGCACCGTCGGCCCCGCGGTGTCGTCGCTCTGACCGCTCTCGTCGAGCACGGTGACCGACCCATCCGAGCCGGCCACCCAGACGCGCCCGTAGGCCGAGCCGATGGCCGCCGGAGAGCTCGGCACCGGGATCGTCTGGGTGGCGAGCGAGCGAAGGTCGATCCGGGTCACCGCGCCCTGAGCGGTGTCGGCGACCCAGGCCGCCCCGGCGCTGATCGCGATCGCCCGCGGCCCGCGGCCCACCGCGACGGCGGTCTGCCGGCCCGTCGCGGGATCGAGCATGGTGACCTGGGCCGGCCCGGTGGGCGTGACCCACACGTGCCCGAGCGCGTCGACGGCGACGTGGTCGGGATGTCCGGCGACCGTGAACGAGGCGCCGGAGCCATCCGGGCCCACGCGCACGACCCGGCCCCGCTCGGGCTCGGCCACCCACACGTCGACGCCGTCGGCGGCGAGGCCGACGGGCGTGGTCCCGGGGTTCAACGCGAACGGACCGTGAAAACCGACCGACGCGCCCGTGAGGACCTGGGGGGCCTGCACCGGCCGCGTAGCACCGCCACCGGTCGTCCTGGCCACCGTCGTCCTCCCCGCGCCACCCCCACCGCTCGTCAGCGCCACGACGGCGATGATGCCGGCGACGGCCGTGAGCCCGGCCACGAGGGCGCCCACGTTCCGGCGCCGGCGTGGCCCGGGCGCCGGCCCGGGAGGGGCCGCGGCTGGGGGCGCCGGCGCGGGAGGGGCCGCGGCTGCGGGCGCCGGCCCGGGAGGGGCCGCGGCTGCGGGCGCCGGCGCGGGAGGGGCCGCGGCTGGGGGCGCCGGCGCGGGAGGGGCCGCAGAGGAGGAGGCCGGTGCGGGGGCCGTCGGCGGAGCGGGCGTCTGAGCCGTCGGTGCCCCGAGCTCGTGCGCCGCCGCCTCCCGGAGCGCCGCCGCGACCTCGTCCGCGGAGCCGAATCGCTCGGCCGGGTCCTTGGCCAGGCAGCGCGCGATGATCACGTCGAACGCCCGCGGCAGCCCGGGGACCTCCTCGCTCGCCGCCGGCACCGGGTCGTACACGTGGGCGGTACATCGTGGCCAGGTCGGTGGCGCGGTCGAACGGGACATGGCCGGTGAGGGCCTGGAACAGCATGCAGCCGAACGCGTAGATATCGGAGGCCGCGGTCCCCTTGCCGCCCTGGATCCGCTCGGGGGCGATGTAGTCGATCGTGCCGACGAGCACGCCGGTGCGGGTGACGCCCGAGGTGCTGTCGGTCCGGCGGGCGATGCCGAAGTCGGTCAGGTAGACGTGCTCGTCCTCCCCCGCTCCGGCTCGGGCGATCAGGACGTTGGCGGGCTTGACGTCGCGGTGCACCAGACCCGCGGCGGTGGGCGGCGGCGAGCGCCGAGGCGACCGGCCGCAGCAGCGCCGCCGCCCGCACCCAGGAGAGCCGGCCTTCGGCCGCCAACAGAGCGTGCAGGTCGGTGCCGTCGACCCAGCGCATGATCAGATACAGCGTCCCGTCGAGCTCACCCGCCTCGTAGACCGGGATCACGTTCGGGTGCTCGATCGAGGCGGCGAGATGTGACTCGCGCTGGAAGCGCTCGCGGAAGTCGTGGTCCGCGGCCAGCGCGGGCGCGATCGCCTTGACGCGCGACCGTGCCGATCGAGCGCCAGCTGCGTCGCCCGGTACACGACGCCCATTCCGCCGCGGCCGGCGACGGCGTCGAGCCGGCAGCCGGCGATGGTGGACCCCACCGAAGAGGCAGTGCATAGACGCCTGTTTATACGCGATGCCCGGCGACGATACGATCGCAGCTGCGATGGCCGACCAGATCGCCCGCAGCGCCCGTGCAGAGCGCCATAGAGCTGAAGGCGCAGATCGAGGCCGAGCGCGACTGGGCCGTGCCGTTCCTGGTCTACCGCGACGGTCGCGCGGAGCAGCAGATCTTCATGCTGACCGATGAGCTCGAACGGGTCACGGTCGGCCGCGGCGCCGCCACCGGCATCTGGCTCGAATGGGACACCGAGGTCTCGCGCGCTGCATGCCGAGCTCGAGCGGATCGGCGAGCACTGGACGGTCTCCGACGACGGCCTCTCGCGCAACGGCACCCACGTCAATGGCGAGCGGGTGGTCGGCCGCCGGCGGCTGCACGACGGCGACGTGGTCCGGTTCGGGCGCACGGCGGCGATCTTCCGCCAGCCGCTGCAGGTCGACCTGACCGAGACGGAGGTCGCCTCCGAGGTGGTCGACCGCGCGAGCCTGTCCGAGGCGCAGCGCCGCGTCCTGCTGGCGCTGTGCCGGCCGTTCAAGGAGTCCACCGGCTATGTGACGCCGGCGACGAACCAGCAGATCGCCGATGAGCTGTTCCTGAGCGTCGACGCCGTCAAGACGCATCTGCGGGCTCTGTTCCCAAGTTCGGGATCGAGGACCTGCCCCAGAACCAGAAGCGCGTCCGGCTGGTCGAGCTCGCGCTCAAGAGCGGCGTCGTGACGCCGCGCGATCTCTAGTAGCCGCGCGCGCGCCGCGGTCACTACACCATGTCAGGACGGGCGCCGGGGACTCGACCGAGGGCGGCCGGTCCGTCGGCGGGTGGATGCCGACCGTTCGCCGGGTCGCTGGCATGAACGACGACCCACCCCGAAGTAGCAGCGCGCGGATCGAGGGCTCCGCTGCGCCAGGCGAAGTCCGGGCGGCTGCTACCGTTCGCGACGTCGCTGAATGAACGACGACGACCCATCTCGAAGTAGCCGCGCGACGGCTCAGGGCAGTGCCCGCGCCACAGCCTGCGTGAAGCGCTGCTGCTCATCGTCTCACGGGCCTTCTGGTCCTGGTCAATGCGTACTTCGTGATCGCCGAGTACGCGCTCGTGCGCTCCCGCCGGGCGCGGCTGGAGGCGCTGTCGAAGCAGGGATGAAGGGCGCGCGGCTGCGCGCTGGCCCAGCTCGAGCACATCGGCGACTACATCTCCGCCTGCCAGGTCGGGATCACGATGGCCTCGATCGGGATCGGTGCGCTCGGCGAGCCGGCGATCGCCCACCTGCTCGAGCCCGTGCTCGGCCGCGCCGCTCGGCCAGGCCGTCGGCGGTCGTGATCTCGGTGATCATCGCCTATCTGCTGATCACCGTGGCGCAGATCACGGTCGGGGAGATCGTCCCGAAGCTGTACGCGATCCAGCACGCCGAGGGCGTGGCCCGGCGGATCGCTCGGCCGCTGCGGTTCTTCCGGATGCCTGTTCCACCCCTTCATCATCGTGCTCAACGCGGCGTCGAACGCGATGCTGCGGATGCTCGGGACCGATCCCGACGCCGAGCCGGAGGGCGGGACCCCGGACGAGCTCAAGCGGATCATCGCCGAGTCGCAGACCGGCGGCCAGCTCGACGTGGGCGAGGCGAACATGCTCACCGGCGTGTTCCACCTGCACGAGCAGGAGGCGCGCCAGGTGATGACGCCGATCCCGGCGGTGGTCACCGTCGACGTCGCCGAGCCGGTCGAGGAGGCGCTCCGGCGCTGCGTCTCCACCGGCCACTCGCGGCTGGTCGTGACCGAGGACGAGAACCAGGATCGGGTCAAGGGCATCGTCCACGTCAACCAGCTCGTCAAGCTGCTGATGTCCAAGGGGGAGGCGGCGCATTTCGACGCGCTCGTCCGCGCCGCTCCGCTCGTGCCCGAGACCAAGCCGCTCGACGATCTCCTCGCCGATCTCCAGCGCGAGCGGACCGAGCTCGCGATCGTGATCGACGAATACGGCCGGACGGCCGGCATCGTCACGATCGAGGACATCATCGAGGAGGTCGTCGGCGAGATCTCCGACGAGACCGACCCGGCCGGCGGGGCGGTCCGGCGGCTCGCGAACGGCGACTGGTTCGTCCGTGGCCACGTCGCGGTCTCGGACCTCGAGGACTACGGGCTCGAGCTCCCCGTCGACACCGACGCCTACAACTCGGTCGGCGGGTTCGTCTTCGCCGAGCTCGGCCGGCTGCCGAAGCGGGGCGACACGATCGCCGCCAACGGCTACTCGATCCGGGTCGAGTCGGTGCGCCAGAACCGGATCGAGGCGGTGCGGATCAGGCAGCGGAAGACCCCGGCGCCGACGGCGTGAGCCGCGCCTCTGGCGCTGCCGGCTCGCGACTGCGGTTGCGACATTCATCGACAGGACCCGCCCGGCGATGAGGCGCTCGGTCAGCGTAGGCACCGCTTCCCGGTGGTTGAGAGGAGAGATGAAGCCGGCCCTGGAGGGCCGGCTTCGCCATTTGGTCGGCATGTAACGAATGTCGCGCCCGGACGCGGATCGCTTCGCCCAGCGGGAACGCAAAAAGAAGCCGGCCCGCTGGGGACGGGCCGGCTTCGTGCTTCTGGGGAGGAGGTGCTGCTATGAGGTACGTCGCAGAAGTGCGGCCGAAGTCATGCGCGTTCCGCAGACCTGAACGCCCGTCCTGAAATAGCTGATCAGTCGTAGCTGTAGAAGCCGCGTCCGGCCTTGCGGCCGAGTGCTCCGGCGTCGACGAGCTCCTGCACTCGTCCGGGCACCGTCGATCTCGAGCGCGATCGCCGATCGCCTGGGCGACGTCGAGTCCGACGAAGTCGAGCAGCGCCATCGGGCCCATCGGCAGGCCGGCGCCGAGCGTCATGCACGAATCGATGTCCTCGGCGGCCATGCCGGTCTCCGCCATGCAGCTCGACGGCGCTGAACAGGTACGGGAACAGCAGCCGGTTGACGACGAAGCCGGCGATGTCGGGGACCTCGACCGGGGTCTTGCCGAGCGCCTCGCAGAAGGCCACGCGCCCGCTGGCGGAGTGCTCGTCGCTGCCTCGGGCGGGAACGCCAGCTCGACGAGCTGCATCCGCGGCACCGGGTTGAACACGTGCAGCCCGACGAAGCTCTCGGGATGCCCGCTCGCCTTCGACGAGCTCGGCGATCGAGAGCGACGAGGTGGTCGTGGCGAGGACGCGCCGCTGCCGGCGTGGCGTGCGCAGCTCGCCGAGGTCGGCGAGCATCTCGGCCTTGCGGCCGTGATGCTCGAGGATCGCCTCGACGAGGAACGTGGCCTCGCGTAGCTCGTCGAGATCGGTCACCACGCGCACGTGGTCGATGCTCGGCGTCCTCGAGCTTCGAGCAGGCCTTGGCGACCGACGCGCGCGCCCGCTCGGCGGACTGCGTCCGAGCGCGCCCACAGCAGCACTTCCGCCGTCACGGGCCGCGGCGGCGGCGAGGCCGCAGGCGATCGTTCCCGCGCCCGCGATTCCCAAGTCGTTCGTCCAAAGTTGCTCCCGATTTAGTTGCGTTGTCGACAGGTGAGCCCGTACAGTACGGGAACCTGAGGCGAGTCGGGGTCCGCCGCGGCGGACCCCCGGCGAGGCCTGCGCGTCAGCCTGCCTGCTCAGTGGGCCTGATCAGCAGCTCGTTGACCGCGACGTGGCGAGGCCGAGTGACGATGAAGATGATTGCGTCGGCGATGTCGTCCGCCACCAGGCGCTCGATCGCGCCGAAGCGCTTGCTGATCTGCTCCAGGACCTCGGGGCGGTTGTGGCCGGCGAGCTCGGTCTCGACGGCCCCCGGCTCGACCAGGGCCACGCGCACGTGGCGGCCGGTGACCTCCTGGCGCAGCGACTCGCTGAAGGCGCCGACCCCGTGCTTGGTCAGGTTGTAGACGCCGCTGCCGGCGCGCGCGACCCGGCCCGCGACCGAGCTGATGTTGATCAGATCGGACACGCGGCGGCCCGAGTCCTCAGCCGCGGCGAGCAGATGGGGCAGCGCGGCGTGGGCGGAGTACAGGAGGCCGAGCACGTTCACCTCGACCATTCGCTGCCACTCCTGCAGTCGGCGCATCGACGATCGGGCCGAGCAGCATCACGCCGGCGTTGTTGACCAGGATGTCGAGGCGGCCGAGTCCCTCCACGGTGCGGGCCACGGCGTCGAGAGCCTGCCGCTCGTCGGTCACGTCGGAGGTGAGAGCGAGGGCTCGGCCGCCCTGCTCGCCGATCCGCCCGCGAGGTCCTCGAGCCTGTCCGAGCGGCGAGCCACGAGCGCCACGGCGGCGCCCTCGCCGGCGAGGCGCAGGGCGGTGGCCTCGCCGATCCCGCTCGAGGCGCCGGTGATCAGCGCGACAGTGCCCGTCAGTGTGTCGTTCGTCATGCGGTCGCTCCAGCGAAACCCGATCGGATCGGTGGCTGGGGCGGCAGGGGGCTGGACGGCAGCCCCGACGGCGGGTCGTTCATCGTTGTAGCCGACCGGGGCGAGATCGTTGGGCGTGTCGGGGTGAAACAGCGACGCCAGGTACTGTGCCTGCCCGCGACCGGCGCCCGAGCTCGAACTGGCCACCGCCATAGGCACCGATCCGATGCTCGGCGCAGTAGTCGTAGGCGGCGCACAGATTCGGCAGGCCGCCGATCCGCGACGGCTTGATGTTGACCATCCGCGGAGCGAACGGCAGCGCCTCGATGTCGGCGATGGAGTGAATCGGCGCGTCCCATGTGATCCGGTCGTGGTGGCGCGCGAGCACGGCCGCCGTGTCCGGCGGTCTCGACGTCGGGGTCCTCGAGCCAGGCGTCGGGGAATGCATCGACGACGCGCTGATAGAGGACGGGGTCGGGCGCCTGGTCGACCACCGTCCCGCGGTACAGCGCCTTGAAGTCGACCGAATCCACCGCGCCTGTGGCGACGAGCGCGGCGATCAGCTCGGGATCCCACGAGCTGGTCGGATCGAGCTTGAAGCGCAGGGTCGGGTAGCGCTCCAGCCGGTGCGTGATCGGTTCCAGCGACGGCGGCTCGCCGAGTCGCAGCGAGACCACGAACGTGAGTGGGCTCGGCTCGCGGCCGAGGACCTCGTGCAACGGGCGACCGGACTGCCGCAGGGCGAGGTCGAGCGCGGCGCTGTGGAAGGTCCAGCGCCGGTAGAGCCGGGAGACCTCGCGTTGCGGCGCAACCGGAAACAGGTCGAGGGAGTCGATCAGGGCGCAGAACTCGCCGAGCGTGTAGCGGCCGGCGAGGGGCTGGGTGGGGCCGGCGTCCTGCAGCGCGGTCTGGTCCACGCCGTCGTAGACCACGTCCTCGCCGACGCCCTCGCGCCGCCGCCGCCGTGCAGGTGCACGACGGTGCTGAGCCGCTCGAACCCGCTCGAGACCTGCGCCGTCAACCCCTCCAGCGAGTAGCTCTCGACCTCGAGCGGCAGCCTGTGCGAGGAGGTCGTAGGTGGCCACTGACGCCACAGCATAGGCAACCGGCCTGCGCGGCTACCGGGCCTCGTCCCTGGCCGGAGCCTCGAGCCGGGCCACGAGCTCCTCGAGCCGGAGCTCCTCGAGGCCGCGATCGACCGCCTCGAGCTCGGTGGCGCAGAAGTCGACGAGGTCGCGTCCCTCCTTGACGAGATCGAGCGTCTCCCGCAATCCGGCCTCGCCCGAGTCGAGCCGGCGGATGATCTCCTCGATCCGGGCCAGCGCCGTCTCGTAGGTCTGCCCGGTCACGACGGCTCTCCCGTCACCCGGGCCGGGAGGCGTCCGTCATGGAAGCGCAGCGTCAGCTCCTCGGCGTCGTGCGCCGCCCGGGCCGAGCCGACCGGCTCGCCCGCCGAGTCCTCGACCAGCACATAACCGCGCTCGAGCGCCCGGGCCGGGTCGTGCGCCGCGAGGGCGAGCGTGAGCCGCTCGAGGTCGCGTTTGCGCGCGTCGCTCGCCGCCGTGCCCGCGCGCGACAGGCCGGCACCGAGGCGCGGCACGGCGAGGGCCGCGCGCGCGTGTGCGGAGCGGGCGACGCTCGCCTTGCGGCCAAGCACGACGAGATGGACCGAGGCCAACGCCCGGCCGCGCTCGGTCTCGCGACGGGCGCTCGCCCTGAGCTCACGCACGAGCTGATGCAGCCGGCGCCGGTGGCGCGCCACATGCTCGGCCGGGGCGCGCGAGAGCGTCGCCAGCGTGCGCGCGCGGGTCAGCACCGCGCGCCGTCCGTGGTCGTGCAGACGCTTGGCGGCAGTGGTCAGGTCGGCTCGCGCAGCCCGGCAATCGACCGGCACGGCCGCCTCGGCGGCGTGCGTGGGCGTCGAGCAGGCGACGGCGGCGACGTCGTCGATCAGGGTCCGGTCGGTGTGATGTCCGACCGAGGAGATCACGGGGACGCGGAGCAGCGCCACCGTGCGGCACAGCGACTCGTCGCAGAACGCGAACAGGTCGGCCAGCGAGCCGCCGCCCCGCGCCACGATCACGACGTCGACCGCCTCGATCGCGGCCAGCTCTCGCAGCGCGGCGGCGATCCGCGGGGCGGCGTGGCGGTCCTGGACGGGGACGAAGGCCCAGACGAGCCGTCCGCCCCAGCCCCGGCGGCGCAGGGCGGCCAGGACGTCGTCACGCGCCTTGCCGCGCTCGCCGGTGACCACCCCGATCACGCGCGGCAGCGGCGCGCGCGTGAGCCGCTTCTGCGGCTCGAACAGCCCGTCGGCGTGCAGCCGGCGCCGCAGCCGCTCGAGTGCCACCAGCAAGTCCCCCTCGCCGGCCAGGCGCAGCTCGGTGACGGTGAAGGTGAAGGACGGCGAGGAGGCGGAGCTGCCGGGGTAGTAGTCGCATCCGCCGGCGGCGAGGACCCGCATCCCGTCGGACAGCGGGGTGCCGAGCGCTTCGAACTCGTCGCGCCACATCGAGCACGGCAGCGCGCCGCGCGCGTCGCGCAGCTCGAAATAGACCCGGACGCGGCTGAGCCTGAACCCCCACACCTCGCCCACCAGCTGTACGCGGGCGAACTCCCGGAGCCGGCGCTTGAGCTGCGCGGCATAGGACCCGACCGGGAACGGGCCCGGGAAGGAGCTGCCCTCGATGCCCTCGGCGGGCGTGGCGGCGACCTCGTCCATGCGCTCTGGCGACACTACCGCGCGGCGGGGCGGATCCAGCGCCCGCCGAACGGTGGCGGGCGCAGATCCTTTGAGATCACTCAGCGTCTGGAGCGGGAACGACCAGCACCGGCCGATCGGAGAGCTGCAGCAGCTTGTGCGGCGTCGAGCCGAGCAGCGCTCCGCGGATCGGGCTCTCGCCCCGGGTCCCGACCACGATCACGCGCGCGTCCCGCTCGGCGCCGAGCTCGGCCAGGGCCTGGGCGGGCGAGCGCTCGACGATCACGGCCTCGATCTCCCCTCCGTCGCCCCCGGCCAGCTCCTTGGCCTCCGTGAGGCGCTTGGTGCCGAGGTCCTTGAGCGCCAGGTGGTAGTCGTGGAGCTCCCCGCCCACGGGCGAGACCTCGTAGCCGAAGGCAATGATCACCTTCTCGCTGTAGGCCTTGCCGACCTCGATGGCGACGCGGAGCGCCTCCTTGGAGCACGGCGAGCCGTCGTAGCCGACGATGACCCCGCTACTCATGTGACTGCCCCGCCGGCGAATGGGCGACCAGGGCTGGATCCGCGACCTCTGGCTTGCGCCTGAAGAAGCCGGGGAACTTCCACTGACACAGGAGCATGAACGGGATTCCGAGCAGCAGTGCTCCGAGCCCGATCACGAGCGGGCCGCCGATCCCGAAGATCACCGTCGAGCCGGAATCGGTCTTGCCGAGGTCGAAGCAGGACTTGATGAACAGCGCGAACAGGATCACTCCGCCCAGGAACGGGAGCACGCCGATGAGGAAGAAGTTCTTGGCGCTCTTGAGCAGCTCCCGGCGGTAGAAGATCACGCAGGCGAAGCCGGTGATCCCGTAGTAGAAGGCGATGCCGAGGCCGAGCGCGAGGATCGAGTCCCCGAGCACGTTCGTGGAGACGATCGTCATCACCACGTACCAGGCGATCGAGAAGCCGCCCATCGCCAGCGTGGCCACGCTCGGGCTCAGGTAGCGTGGGTGGATCTCGCCGAAGCGTTTCGGTATCGCCTCGGCCCGGGACATGGAGAGCACGGTTCGCGCGGTGGGCAAGATCGTGGTCTGCGTCGATGCCGAGGCGGAGGTGAGCACGGCGATGATCAGCAGCTTGTCGATGCCCGAGCCGAGCACGCTGTGCCCGATCGGGGCGAATACGTCGTCGGCGTTGTTGGCCAGAAGCGCGGGACCGGCGTAGGCCGTCGCCGCGACGGCGACGAGCACGTAGATCCCGACCAGGACGAAGGTGGAGACGACGGCCGCCTTGCCGGGGGCGGTTCCCGGGTCCTCGGTCTCCTCGTTGACCGTCACCCCGCTGTCCCAGCCCCAGTAGATGAACACTGCGAGCAGGATCGCCTCGGTGAAGTTGCTGAAGCCGTGGATCGCGAAGGGGTTGAACCAGCTCGCGGAGATGTGATGGGAGGTCTTGAGCCCGTTGCCCGAGTAGACCTTCACCAGCGCGACGACGGAGAAGATCATCAGGATCACGAACTCGGTTCCGAGCAGCAGCTGCTGTGTGCGCGCCGAGAGCTCGATGCCGATGTAGCAGATCGCCGTCATGATCACGATCCAGATCACGCCGATCAGCGTCACCTCGAACGTCGTGGGATTGTTGTTGCCGAACAGGTTGAAGGTGTACTGACCGGCGATCGCCGCCAGGCTCGGCATCACGATGATGTCGGTGACGATGATCGCCCAGCCGCCCATCCAGCCGAGTCGCGGCCCCATCGCCCGTGACACCCAGGAGAACGTCGTGCCGCAGTCGGGATCGGCGCGGTTCATGTAGTAGTACGCCGCGGCGATCATCAGCATCGGGATGAAGGCCACGATCATCACCGCCGGCGTGCCGAAGGCGACGAAGGCGGCCACGCCGCCCAGGGTCGCGGCCAGGCTGTAGGCGGGCGCAGTCGAGGCAACGCCGATGACGATGTTGGAGAGGAACGAGATCGCGTTCTTCTTCAGCCCCTTGTCCTCGACCTGGATCCCGGAGCTGACCGGCTCTGCCAACGACGCGCTTTCCATGGCCTCCCCTTCTTCCCGAGTTGTTTGCAGCAACCGATGGAGGTCGGTAGCTGTGCCGTTTTGGACGGAACGTCACATCGCCGACTGCCCGGCGGCAATTCTCTGCCCAACAGTTCCCGAGCGCAAGGGTCCGATGGCCCAACCACGACAACCGCGTTGTACCGCCTGGACAAGCCCGCGTCGTGGTCGGACCGGTTACGGCCGGTCAACCGCCGGGGGTGAGCGTCAGCGTCACCTGCGTCCCGAGCGGCTCGAAGCCCATCCGCTCGTACATCCCCCGAGGCCAGTCCTCGGCATCGGCGGGGATGAAGATCGGATCGCAGCCCTCGCGACGGGCCGCCTCGAGCGCGGCCGCGACGACGGCCCGGCCGAAGCCGCGCCGCCGCTGGGCCCTGAGCGTGCCGACCTCGTCGATCAGGGCAAGACCGCCCTCCCCGGCAGGACGATCGAAGAACAGCGTGCACGAGGCGCTCACCGCGCCCGCGGCCCCGGCGCCGAAGCAGCGGGCGCGGGTGGTGGCGCGGATCGCGTCCTGCCCGGCGATCAGCGTGGCGCTCAGCGCCTCTGCCACGGCGCTCGCGCCGCCCTGGTCCTCGCGATGGATCTCGCGCTGGAGCGTGCGCAGCTCATGCTCTGAGATCTCGCGGGCGAGATGCACCGGGATGCCGGTCTCCGCCGCGGAGCGCCAGCGCATGAACAGCGTCCGCTCCACCGTCCAGCCGCGACGCTGGAGCTCGGGCACGAGGCGCTCGGCAGCCGGAGCATCGTCGAGCACGACGCTGCGGTAGGTCAGGTGGCCGAGGCGCACGTCGGCCAGCCCGGCCACCTCGTCGGGCCCGAACGACTCGGGCAGCGGCGCGTCGAGGATCAGGGCGTTCAGGTAGCGCATCGAGCGCAGTGGCTCGTGCAGCACCACGAGCCCCTCGGGCAGCTCGATCGTCTGCTGCGCGGCTCTGGCGCGCAGGCCGCGGTCGAAGGCAAGCGCGGCAGCAAGATCGTCCACCGAAGCGCAGCCTACGCGAGGAGTACGATGCCCGGCTCGTGGACCTGACGCTCTCACCCGCCGAGGAGGGATTCCGCGACGAGCTGCGCGCGTGGCTCGTCGATCACCACCCGGGCCGCGAGCCGGCGGGCGACGAGGCGGCGTTCGAGTTCCGTCGCGATTGGCAGCGGCGCCTGCACGGCGCCGGCTGGGCCGGGGTCTCGTGGCCGACGGAGTACGGCGGCCGCGGCGCCACCCTGGTCGAGCAGGCGATCTTCAACGAGGAGACGGTGCGCGCCGGCACCCCGCAGGTGGCCAACGTGCTCGGCCTGGCCATGGGCGGGCCCACCGTGATCGCCCATGGCACCGAGGAGCAGCGGCGGCGCTACCTGCCGGCGATCCTGTCGGCCGAGGAGATCTGGTGCCAGGGGTTCTCCGAGCCCGACTCCGGCTCGGACCTCGCTTCGTTGAAGACCCGCGCCCGCCGCGACGGCGACCACTGGGTGGTCACCGGTCAGAAGGTCTGGACCACGTTCGCTCACCACGCCAAATGGTGCATGCTGGTCGCCCGCACCGACCCCGATGCGCCGAAGCACAAGGGGCTCACGTACTTCCTGATGGACATGGAGCAGGAGGCGGTGCAGGTGCGCCCGCTGGTCCAGATCACCGGCGAGGCGGAGTTCAACGAGCTGTTCATCGAGGAAGCGCGGATCCCCCACGCGAACATCGTCGGGGGCGAGGGCAACGGATGGGCGGTCGCGATCACGACGCTGATGCACGAGCGCGCGACGCTCGCCTTCGGCCTTCAGGTTGCCGTCCAGATCGCGCTCCGAGAGCTGATCGAGAAGGCGCGCACGACGCGCGGCGGGGACGCCACGGCCGCCGAGGACCCGGTCATCCGGCAGCGGCTCGCCCAGCTCCTGATCGAGGCCGAGGTGCTGCGACTGAACGCGTACCGCGGTCTCAGCGCAGTGATGCGGACGGGCGTGCCCGGACCCGAGGGCTCGCTGGGCAAGTGGCACTGGTCAGAGGTCAACCAGGCGCTCACCGAGCTGGCGATGGACATCGCCGGCCCGCACGCGATGATGACCGAGGATGAGTGGGCCTACCGCTTCCTGCGCGCCCGCGCCAACTCGATCGAGGGCGGCACGACCGAGATCCTGCGCAACATCGTCGCCGAGCGCGTGCTCGGCCTGCCGCGGATGCGATGACGGGATCGACGCCGCCATGAACTTCGAGTTCACCGACGATCAGCGCGCGATCAAGCGCACCGCGCACGAGTTCCTCGCCGCGCGATACAAGCCCGAGACGATCCGCGCGATCGCCGAGGACCCCGAGGGGTTCGGCGATGCGCAGTGGCCCGAGCTGGTCGAGCTGGGTTGGCCGGGCGCCATCATCCCCGAAGCCGACGGCGGCCTCGGGCTCGGAGTCGTCGAGCTCGTGGTGATCCAGGAGGAGATGGGGTACGCGCTGGCGCCGAGCCCATTCTTCTCCAACCTCGGCGCCACCGCGCTGCTGCTGGCCGCCGGTACCGACGCCCAGCGGGAACGGTGGCTGGGGCCGCTGGCCTCCGGTGAGGCTCGGGGGACGGTGGCGGTCTGGGACGAGCATGCGGGATGGTCGCCGGCCCGCTCAGAGCTCGAGCCGGGCCCGGAGGGGACGCTGACGAGCACCAAGATCGCCGTGGCCGATGCCGCGACCGCGGACTTCGTGATCGTCGCCGGGGCCGGGGCCGCCCACTACCTGGTCGCGACCGGCGCACCCGGAGTCGAGTTCGTCCCCGAGCGGTCGCTCGACCCCACGCGCAAGCTGTTCACGCTGCGGCTCGAGGGTGCCGCCGCCGAGCCCATGGCCCTGGCACCGGACGCGATCACGCACGCCTACGGCACGATCGTCACCGCGCTCGCGGCCGAGAACGTCGGCGTGGCCCAGCGCGCACTCGAGCTGGCCGTCGCCTACGCCGGGGACCGCAAGCAGTTCGACCGGCCGATCGGTTCCTTCCAGGCCGTCGCCCACCGGTGCGCGCAGATGCTGCTCGAGGTCGAGGGCGCCCGGTCGCTCTCCTACTGGGCTGGCTGGGCGATGGACAACGATCCGGCCGGTGCCGGCCGCGCCGCGTCGATGGCCAAGGCCTACGCGAGCGACGCCGGCTTTCGCGTCACCGCCTCCGCGCTTCAGGTCCACGGCGGGATCGGCTTCACCTGGGAACACGATCTGCACTTCTTCCTCAAGCGCGCCAAAGCGAACGCGCACGCGTTCGGCGACGCCCGCTGGCACCGCGACCGGGTCGCCGAGCTGGCCGGCATCTAGACCACTAGGCCTGAGCGAGCCGCGTCGAATCTGCATCACCTGCGGGCCGGCGGTTTGTACAAACCGTCCAAGCTCTCCGCCGATACCGTCAGGGCCGTGGGCTCAGGGCACGCAGACCCGCTCCGGGTCGTCATCCTCGGCGCGGCCGGGACGATCGCGCCGGCCATCGTGCACGATCTCGCCGAGTCGGAGGAGGTGGGTGAGATGGTCCTGCTCGATCTCGACGGCGCGCGGGCCACGGCGGTCGCTGAGCGCCACGGTGGCGGCCGGGCGACCGCGCGCGCGGCCGACGCGCGGGCCGGTCTCGCGAGCGAGCTGGCCGGCGCGGACGTGCTCGTCAACACGGCGTCCTACCGGATCAACCTGGACGCGATGCGCGCCTGCCTGGTGGCCGGCTGCAACTACCTCGACCTCGGCGGCCTGTACTGGCTGACCAAGCAGCAGCTGGAGCTCTCGGATGAGTTCGAGCAGGCCGGGCGGCTGGCCCTCCTCGGGATCGGCTCGAGCCCCGGGAAGACGAACCTGATGGCGCTGCGGGCGCTGCGCGAGTGCAACGGGGATCGCCCCGACGGGATCGACGTCTACGCCGCCGGCCGCGATCCTCACGCCGGTGGGCGCTTCAGCCCGCCGTATGCGGTCCAGACCCTGGTCGACGAGCTGACGCTCCCGCCCGTCGTGCTGCGCGACGGCGAACCGGTCGAGATCGCGGCGCTCGAGCCGGGCGGGGCGATGGACTTCGGCGCGCCGATCGGCGTCGCCGACACGATCTACACGCTGCACTCCGAGCTCGCCACCTTCGGCGAGAGCTTCCGCCCGCGTGAGTCGAGCTTCCGCCTCTCGCTCACGCCGGCTCTGCTCGAGCGGCTGCGGACGCTCGTCGGCGCCGCTCCGGAGCAGGTCGCCGCCGCGGCGCGCGAGGCCACGCCGCCATCGGACGCGACCACGTCAGTCCACCTCGTGATCGTGCGGGCCGGGTCGCGTACGGTGTCGGTGCGCGCCGAGAGCCCACCGCACTTCGGCATCGGCGGCTCGATCGTCTCGACGGCGGCACCCGCCGCGGCGGCGGTGCGGCTCCTCGCCCGCGGGAAATTGATCGCGACCGGGGCGATGGCGCCCGAGCGCGCGATCGATCCCGACGCGATGTTCGCCGAGCTCGAGACCCGCGGCTGCCGCTTCAGCGTCAGCGTGGACTGAGCGCCGGCGGCGCCGCCGGGCCGGCGTCTATTCCTGCGCCCGGCACCACACCACGCGCGTCGTATACGGCATCCGCAGCCGGCCGAGCTCGCGCGTCTGAGGATGCGTGGCCACGAGCGCGCGGACCGTCTGTAGGAAATGCTCGCGTTCGCCGTCCTCGAGCGCGGAGATGTAGCTGACCGAGGACACACGCGCCGTGAGCGTGTCGAGGTCCCCGGTGACGACGTGGGGGATGGCCCGCTCGGACAGAGCCTCGAACAAGCCCGACGCCGCGAGCTGTTGCGGCCACCGGGTGCTCGCCGCCCGCGGCGTGTCGCCGGCGTAGGCGTGGACCATCTCCTGCATCTGGCCCACCCACTCGACCGATTCGTCCCACTCGTTCCAGATCACGCCGAGGCCGCCGCCCGGCACGAGCACGCGGTGGATCTCAGCTGCCGCGCGCGGAGCGTCGAACCAGTGGAAGGCCTGCGCGACGAGCACCGCGTCGGCGGCGTCGTCGGGCAGAGGGATCGCCTCCGCGGTGCCCGCGAGCGCTTCGGCCTGCGGGACCGCCGCCACCAACTCGGCGCGCATGCCGGCCACCGGCTCGACGGCGATCAGGCGGCCGCCGGTGCCGACGAGGGCGCGGGTGAGCTTGCCCGTGCCGGCGGCGAGGTCGACGATCGTGCGCCCCGGCCCCAGGCCAAGCTCCTGCACGAGCAGCGCGATCGCCTCCGGCGGGTAGCCGGGACGCCCCCGCTCGTATTCCTGCCCCGCCCGCTCGAAGCCGCGCGCGGCGACGCGGTTGATCGCTGCGTCGCCCACTACGCGCGCGGCGCACCGGCGCCGAGCTGGTGGCGCAGCAGTGTGAGGTCGGCGTCGACCATCATCCGGATCAACTCCTCGAAGCTGACCTCCGGCTCCCACCCGAGGACACGCTTCGCCTTGCCCGCGTCGCCGACCAGGTGCTCGACCTCGGCGGGCCGCAGGTAGGCCGGGTCGAGTACCACGTGGTCGTCGATCGGCACGCCGACGTGGTCGAAGGCCACCTCGACGCAGTCGCGCACGGAGTGGGCGATGCCCGTCGCCACCACGTAGTCGCTGGGATCGTCCTGCTGCAGCATCAGCCACATCGCGCGCACGTAGTCGCCGGCGAAGCCCCAGTCGCGCTCGGCGTCGAGGTTGCCGAGCCGCAGCTCGGTCTCGAGCCCGAGCTTGATCGCCGCCGCGTGCCAGGTCACCTTGCGGGTGACGAACTCGAGGCCGCGCCGCGGGCTCTCGTGGTTGAACAGGATTCCGCTGGTGGCGTGGAGCCCGTAGGACTCGCGGTAGTTCACGGTGATGAAGTGGCCGTAGACCTTGGCCACACCGTAGGGCGAGCGCGGGTAGAAGGGCGTCGTCTCGGTCTGCGGGACCTCGAGCACCTTGCCGAACATCTCGCTCGAGGAGGCCTGGTAGAAGCGCGCCTCGGGGGAGGCCTCGCGCATCGCCTCGAGCATCCGCGTCACCCCGGTGCCGGAGAACTCGGTGGTGAGCGTGGGCTGGACCCAGGACGCGGCCACGAACGACATCGCGGCCAGGTTGTAGATCTCGTCCGGCTGGGCGGCACGCAGCGTATCGACGAGCGAGCGCTGATCGAGCAGATCGCCCTGGTGCAGGGTGACTCGGCTGCGAAGGTGCTCGATGCGGTCGAACCTCTCGGTCGAGGAGCGCCGGACCATCCCGTGGACCTCGTAGTCCCGATCGAGCAGGAACTCGGCCAGATACGAGCCGTCCTGTCCGGTGATCCCGGTGATCAGCGCACGCCGCCGGCTCATGCACTCACCGCCAGGTGCTGTTCGCGCAGCCACGCCACCGTCTGGGCGATCCCCTCGCGCAGGTCGACCTGGGCCTCCCAGCCGAGTAGGCGGCGGGCCTTCTCGACGGACGGCCAGCGGCGCTGCACGTCAACCTCGAAGCTCGGCAGGTGCGTCAGCGCGAAGCCGGCCGGGTCCCGGTCGCACGCCGCCCAGATGACGCGGGCGATCTCGGCCACGCTCAGCTCCTCGGAGGCCGAGATGTTGAAGTCCTCGTTCAGCGCCGCCGCCGACCCCATCGCGGTGACGACGCCGTCGGCGATGTCGTCGACGTGCGTCAGCGTCCGGGTCTGCTCGCCGGTGCCGAAGATCTCCAGCGGATGCTGGCCCGACAGCGCCTTGGCGATCAGGTCCGGCACGGCGTGCGCGATCCCCGGCTCATCGGGCTCGGGCAGTTCCCCGGGACCGTAGGCGTTGAAGGGGCGGCAGATCGTGTAGCTGAGGCCATGCTGGTCGTGGGCGGCGCGGGTGTAGACCTCGCCGGCGAGCTTCGAGAAGCCGTACGCCGAGCGCGGTGCCGGGCACTCGGAGAGGTACTCCTCGGTGGTCGGAAAGGCGGTTGCGCGCTCGAACACCATCGAGGAGGAAACGTAGACAAATCGCTCGACCTCGTCTTGGAGCGCCGCCCGCACGACGGCACCCGTGAGCGCGTTGTTGACCTCGGTGAGCGTGTAGGGCAGCTTGTGGAAGTTGGCGATCCCGCCGACGATCGCGGCCAGGTGGATCACGTGCGTGCAGCCGTCGGTCGCGGCCCGGGCCTCCTCCGCCAGCCGCAGGTCTCCCTGGTGGATCTCGCAGCCCTCGCGCATCCACCCGGGGGCCTGGCGGTGATCGGACACGCGGACCTCCCACGCGGGGTCGCGCAGCAGGCGCCTGACGACCGCCGAGCCGATCGTGCCCGCCCCGCCGGTGACCAGGACGCGGCTCATCCGCGCGCCGCGTCCTGCGCCGGCTCGGCCCGCTTCGGGTCCCCGTCGCCGGTTCCGAGCAGCGCCGCCGCCTCGCTCGCGTAGACGAACACCTGCGCGGTCCCGAAGCTGTTCCACGGGTCGACCAGCAGGCACTCACTCGAGGCTCCGGCGATGATCTCGCGCAGCGCCTCGGGACGCTCGAAGGCCGAGTGATTGGTCGCAACGATCACCACGTCGGCGTCGCGGACCGCGTCACCGAGCGGCTGCGTCGGGGTCGCCGCGTACGGATCGCACACCGCGACGTCCGCCAGCTCACGCTCGAGCATCCGGATCAGCTTCGGTGACAGCGAGTCGCGCTCGTCATCGGTGTCGCGCTTGAAGGTGAGCCCGAGCACCGCCACCTTGCGCGATGACAGCTCACCGACCCGCCGCTTGACGCCCTCGACCAGGAACAGCGGCACCGCCTCGTTCACCCGTGAGACGGCCAGCAGCATCCCGGGCGCGTTGGAGCGCTCCTCGGAGAAGGCGAAGTCCTTGCGCAGGCAGGTGCCGGCGGTCATCCCGGGCCTCGCCATCCCTCCCCGCGGATAGTCGCGGTTGATCAGATCGATGACCTCGAACACATTGGCGCCGTAGCGCTCGCAATCCATCATCAGCAGGTTCGGAAGCGCGAACGTGGCGTAGCGGAGGATGTTGGTCCAGATCTTGGCCAGCTCGGCCTGCACCGCCGTGGTCCGGACGATCGGAGCGCCGAGCTGCGCGAACAGGCCGGCGGCCCGCTCGGTCGAAGCGTCGCCGACGCCGCCGATGATGCATGGGAGGGTCGAGATCTCCTCCAGGAAGCGGCCCGCGGCGATCCGCTCGGGAGCGTGCGAGACGAACACCTGCTCGCCGACTCGGAAGCCGCGCCGCTTCTCCAGGTAGCCGGCCACGAACTCGGTCGTGCCGGGGGCGATCGTCGAGCGCAGGATCAGCGAATGACCGGGGCGCAGCAGCGGCAGCAGGTCATCGACGGCGGCGCGGACCTGGCGGAGGTCGGTCTCGATGTGCGAGAACGAGGGCGTCCCGAGCGTGATCACGATGTTCTCAGCCCGGGCTGCGTCGGCGGCGCGATCGCCCAGCTCGAGCCGACCGGACGCGACCACGCGCTCCAGCAGCGCCTGGGTGCCGGCCTCGGAGAACGGCATGCGGTGGGCGCGAATCGCCTCCAGGACCTCCGGATCGGAGTCGACGCCCAGCACCCGCAGGCCGCGGTCGGCGAAGCACAGCGCCAAGGGCAGCCCGACTCGGCCCAGCCCGATGATCGATAGATCGTGACTCACGCGTGGTTAAACGTAACGAGCGCTCAGAAGAGACGCGGATCGGCCCGCGTCAGTGCTCGGGCACGAGGCCGACGCTCGGCAGCGGCTCGAGCCCCGGCTCCGGGTCCTCGCCACGCGTCTCACCCGAGTACGCGATCCGGTCCAGCCGCGCGATCTCCCGCTCGCCCTCGCTCCGAGCGGGGTGGTCGCGGGGAAGGTCGCGAATCAGGCCGCGGATGCGCTCGCGGAGCTGAAGCGCGAAGTGCGGCGTCGATGCCCCCATCAGCTGGCGCACGTCGTCGAGCGTCACCTCGCGTCCCTCGCGCAGTCGGTCCGGGTGCTCGGCCTGGCTCATTTGCCCTGGGGAACGACCTCGAGCAGCGAGTCGAGCTGCGCCTGGACACCGACCGTGACGGCGCTCGGGTCCCCGATCACCCACGCGTGGTTGTAGACCGCGGCGGTCGGGCCGTACTGGCTGTACGCGGGTGTGCCGTAGTTGAGGAAGAAGTTGAGCACGGGAGACGGGAGCGTAGACGGATTGTCGATCAGCAGGATGGGACCATAGTCGCCGCTGCCGGACAGCGGCGCCGAGGCGGCCGCGTCCAGCGGACGGTGCATGTTGACGAGCACATAACCGTGGCCGGGGCTTCGCATCGCCCAGCCGAAGCTCCCCGGGATGTGGCCGCAAGGCTGTCCGTAGGGGCAGGCCGGATCGCGGTACTCGGCGAACGTGACCGCGTTGCTGACCGGATCGGCGCCGGCCACCCGCTTCACCGGTCCGTACTTGCCGAGTTGCGTGAGGACACTGTTGGGCACGACGCTCGGGGGCCCGAGCACGTAGATGTGGGGGTGCTGGTGCGAGAGCAGCGCCTGGCGCGTGGCCTGCGGCACGCTCGAGCCGGTCACGAACAGAACCGGCTCGCCGCTCTCGGCCGCCCAGCCGGCCGCCGGCATCGCGTAGGCCGGATCGTCGGCCGACGCGATCATCACGTTGGCGCTCGTCTTCCCCCGCGCGGCGCTGACGAAGCGGTCGATCGCCGCGGCGAGCGCGAATGGATCGCTGCCCTGGATCGAGGCTGCGCGCAGACCGCTCGGACTGGGCACGTTGCCGATCCGGATCACCTGGGCTCCGCCCGCCGCGCCGGAGCCGGTCGGGGCCAGCTCGTTCAGCGCGTCCACAGTCGCCGAGGGGAGCGAGGAGCTGCCTGAGAGCAGGATCGGCGCGCGAATGGGCGGCGCCATCAGGGCGGCGGCGGCGATCGAGGCCTGCCAGTCGTTGCTCGGGGCGATCGTCACCGCTGTCGGGTGCGTGCCGGCGGCGGCGGAGGGGTACACCGCCAGTGCCACCGCGGCTGCGTCGGCGATCGCGTCACCGCCGCCGACCCGGGTCGTGTTCTTGGTCGCGACCGACGGGAACCCGAGCTTCTGGGCCGCCTGCGGGGCGCTCGCCTGCACGCCGCTCTCGGGGTTGCCGGTCAGCAGCTTCGTGCCGCCGCCGCATCCTGCGAGGAGCACCGTGATCGCGGCGATCGATACAGCTGATGGCATCCGGCGCATTGCGGGCTGTGACCATAGAGCACCGTGATCCCGTGAGCGCCGGGTGCATGGGCGCTGCCGAAAGCTTGTGAGGATCGTTGCAAGCACACCAACGACGCGACAAGGCCTCCGGTGATTGGTATATGGTGGCCATAACGCCTAATCCACGCTCACCAGACCGTGGAGCGGGGGACCCAACAAGAGATCCCCAGGGGCTAATCCCGCGGTGAACCCGCGGGAGGCGCAGGCTCTTTTAGCGCCAGCCCGACAGCTAACCCCGCCGGCCAACGAAAGAGAATTGACTTGCGGGTACCCATCCTGATCGCGTCCGGCTGTGCCGTTCTTGCCCTTGGTAGCTCCCCTGCGCTGGCCGCCGGCGGCGCCGGCGTCTCCTCGGCTTCCGCGGGGGCGGCCAAGCTCGCGAGCAGCACCTCCTCGCCTGTGGCCACCAGCACCTCCGGCGGCGCCGGCGTGAACCTCGGGCCCGGCCCCCAGAGCACCCCGACGCACCCGGTCGTGCCCGGCTATCGCGCCAAGATCATCCACGGCGTCGCCTATGCGCCCGCGCTCGCTCCGATCCAGGTCCAGCGCGCGATCTGGGCCGGCGACAAGATCCGCCACAAGCCCTACATCTACGGCGGCGGCCACAGCAGCTTCAACGCCGCCGGTTACGACTGCTCGGGCAGCGTCTCCTACATGCTCCACGCCGCCGGCCTGCTCTCGACTCCGTTCGACTCCAGCGATTTCATGAGCTGGGGTAAGGGCGGCGTCGGCCACTGGATCACCGTCTACACCAACCCCGGCCACGCCTTCATCGAGCTCGCCGGCATCAGGCTCGACACCTCGGCCGAGGGCGATCCGCACCCGGCTCCCGGTTCCGGGCCGCGTTTTCGCCCGCTGCTGAGCAACACCGGCGGCTTCGAAGCCCGCCACCCGACCGGGTTCTAGACCACTAGGCCCGCCGCGGGCCGGTCGCCCCTGGCCCTGCACGCCGCCGGATCCGGCTCGCGCGCGGCGCGCATGGCCGCGAGGCGGGCTTTGCGTCCATTCGCAGCGCATCCTATGTTCCGGGATTACGGCGCCTGTGTACGCTAGAGGGGCTCGTCCAGCCACCCGCCAAGGAGGATGCGATGCCGGGCCTTTCCGGGCGCATGTCGACCGTCGTCAAAGCGAAGATCTCGAAGTTGCTCGATCGCGCCGAGGATCCGTCAGAGACCCTCGAGTACAGCTATCAGAAGCAGATCGAGCTGCTGCAGAACGTCAAGAAGGGGATCGCCGACGTCGTCACGTCGAAGAAGCGCCTTCAGCTGCAGGAGGAGAAGCTCCAGCAGCAGGTGGTCAAGCTCGACACCCAGGCGCGTCAGGCGCTGTCCGCCGGCAACGAGGAGCTCGCGCGCACCGCGCTCGAGCGCAAGAACGTGGCCCAGACCGAGCTGCAATCGCTCGATGGGCAGATCGCGCAGCTCGAGCAGCAGCAGGAGCAGATGACCGCCTCCGAGCAGAAGCTGCGCACGAAGATCGAGCAGTTCCGCTCCAAGAAGGAAGTCATCAAGGCGCAGTACTCGGCCGCCGAGGCCCAGGTGCGGATCTCCGAGGCGGCCACCGGTGTCGGCGAGGAGATGGCCGACGTGGGTCTGGCGATGCAGCGAGCACTCGACAAGACGGAGAACATGAAGGCGCGTGCCGATGCGGTCGGGGAGCTCGAGGCGTCGGGCGCCTTCGAGGATCTGACCGCGCTCGGCTCGGGCGAGGACGACATCGATCGGCAGCTCAAGCAGCTCTCGACCACGAGTGAGGTCGACAGCGAGCTGGCCAAGATGAAGGCCGAGCTCGGCGGAGGCGCGCCCGCAGCGGGTCAGCTCAGCGCCGGCGACGCGCCCGCCGAGGAGGCCGAGGGCGCCAAGGGGAATGAGGGGGCCAAGGAGGCCGCCCCGTGATCATCCGGATCTCGAGCGAGGGTCAGTACGAGCTGGACGAGAGCGACGTCCCGGCCCTCAACGAGCTGGACAACGCCGCCGTGGCGGCCGTCGAGGCGGGTGACGAGGACGCGTTCCTGGCCACGTTCGGGAAGCTGCTCGAGCTGATCCGCGCCGAGGGGACGCTCGTCGGCGACGATCACCTCGGTGGCTCGGACGCGATCCTGCCCCCGCCCGATTCCTCGCTGGAGGAGGCGAAGGTGGGCTTCAACGGCGAGGGCTTGATCCCGGGCTGATCGATTGAGTCGGGCGGCGGCCGAAGCAAGGCTCGGCCGCCGTCCTCGAGCTTTCAGTTCGCGCCGTACTCAGATCGGGCTTCCCCACAGCGGGAACCAACGTTGGAGCTCGGCCTCGAGCGGCAGCTCCTTGCCGGCCTGAGCCTTGAGCCGGAGCTCGCGCTCGTTGTCGCGCTGCTGGGCGCCGCCGGCGGGCACGAACGGATAGAACGAGCCGCGCTTGTAGTTGTAGATCCAGTAGACCGGCTGCTTGCGCTCGTCGCTGAACGCGAACACCGCGCACAACAGTCGCTCGCCGTAGCCGCCGGCCTCGAGGGCGCTGCTGACCGCGTTGATGCCGACGACGAGGTCGTCGAACTCGCCGCCCTTGAGCACCAGCCAGCGGAAGCCGTAGGTGTCATCCGAGGTCTCCACGCGTGTGCCGCTGTCACCAGCGGTGGCGCGTACGACCTCCTCCATCTCGCGGACGATCGCGTCGAAGTCGCTGGTCGGCAGCGGCTGGAAGACGATCGCTGCGGCGCCGGTGCTCCTCAGCGACAGCTCGGTCTCGAACGTGACATAGGCGGTGCTCATCGCGAACAGCCGGTCCGGCGCCGGCGGGGCCAGCTTGCGCTTGCCGGTGATCACGTCGAGGAAGCCCACGTGTGTGCGTGCCTACGCCGTGCCCTGGAGCTGGGACTCGAGCTTCTCGAGCGCGGCGATCCGGGCCTCGAGCGAGGGGTGGGTGGCGAACAGCCCGGCGATCGACCGCTTGGCCTTGGGCGGGAAGATGTAGAACGCGGCCATCTCGCCGGACGCCGCCCGCAGGTCCTGCTGCGGGATCTGCTGCATGTTGCCGCTGATCTTCATCAGCGCCGAGATCAGCGCGCTGGGGCGGCCGGTGATGATCGCCGAGCCGCGGTCGGCGGCGAATTCGCGGTAGCGGGAGAGCGCTTGCAGCAGGACGAACGAGATCGCGTACACGGCCGCCGAGACGAGCAGCACGACGATGAATCCGGGGCCGTCCTCGTCGTCGCCGCCGAACGCGCCACCGAACCAGAACCCCATCTGGACGATGAACGAGGCGATCGAGGCGAAGAAGCTGGCCAGCGTCATCACCATCACGTCGCGGTTCTGCACGTGGGTCAGCTCGTGGGCCATCACCGCCTCGAGCTCGGCCGGCGAGAGCAGGCTCAGCAACCCCGTGGTGGCGCATACCGTGGCCGTCTTCGGGGAGCGCCCGAGCGCGAACGCGTTGGGCATCTGCTGATCGGCGATCCCCACCCGCGGCTTGGGCATGTTGGCCTGAATGCACAGCCGTTCGATCAGCGCGTGGAACTCCGGCGCTTCCTGCGGCGTGACCTCGTGCACGCCCATCGACAGCAATGCGATCTTGTCCGAGGTGAAGTACTGGACCAGGAACAGGCCGCCGGCGATGACGGCGATCGTGACCGCGCCGACGCCCGCGGCGAACAGCACGCCGATCAGCACGGCATAGACGAGGCCGAGCAGGAACAGTGTCAGCAGCATCCGGGCCTGCAGCCCCGGATCCCTGCCGAATGACTTGGATTGCGCCATAGCCTCTTCATGTTGGCAGACCGGCTAACGGCCGGGTCAAGGGTGGGTGTGGGGGAGTGATTAACCTCTGGCCCGTGCAGACCCAGATCAACGTCCTCGGCGTGTCGCTCAAGACCTTCGGGATCGTGTTCGCCCTCGGGTTCGTGGCCGCCGGGGCGATCCTCGTCCGGCGCCTGAAGGAGCTCGGCAAGCCGGTCGACTGGGCCTACGAGATCGCGTTCGCCGCGCTCGTGGGCGGCCTGGTCGGATCACGGGTCTACTACGTGGTGCAGAACTACAGCCAGGTCAAGAACGATCTGCTCGGCAGCCTGTTCTCGGGCTCGGGCCTGGTCTGGTATGGCGGCGTGATCGGCGGCGCCTTGGGTGTGATCGCCTGGGCGTGGTGGCGCGGGATGCTGTCGCTGGCCCTGCTCGACCTGTGCTGCGTGCCGTTGGCGATGGGCTACGCCATCGGCCGGATCGGCTGCCAGGTCGCCGGCGACGGCGACTACGGGCAGCCGTCGAGCCTTCCGTGGGCGATGAGCTATCCGCACGGGACCGTCCCCACTCCGCCTGGAGTCAGGGTCCAGCCCACACCGATCTACGAGACGGTGGCGATGAGCCTCGTGGCCTGGTGGCTGTGGCGCCAGCGCGATCGGTTCCGGCCTGGAGTCCTGTTCGCCTTCTATCTCGTGCTGTCCGGGGTCGAGCGGCTGCTGGTGGAGTTCGTGCGCCGCAACCACCGCATCGTGATCGGGCTGACCGCCCCGCAGCTCGAGAGCATCGCGCTGGTGGTGGTCGGGCTGGTGTGGCTGGCGTGGCTGCACCGTCGCGGCGGGCTGGCCCACACGGGCGGCTCGCGGCCGGCGCTGGCGAACGCGTAACAGCGCGTACACGGCCCCGGAAGATATTTCGCCAAAACGCTAAAGTCCAAGCCGCGTACTGCCGATTAAGACGACAGGGGTGCGTGCCACTCGGACCTATCTTGCCGGCGCTACGCTGACCGCGGCGGCGAGCGGACGCGCAGCGCCGTCGCGATGAACTTGAGGCTGACGGCCTGAAGCTCCTCGTCGTGCTGGATCGAGCGGTGATGGCCGCCGGGCAGGACGATCAGCCGGCTGCCGTCCGATCCGACCCGGGCCGCGAGCTCGCGCGAGTGCTGGACCGGAACCACCTCGTCGCCCTCGGCGTGCAGCAGCAGCAGCGGCGCCTGCAGCATCTCGACCGCGGTGTGGAGATCGTGCGCGGCCAGGAGGGCGTCCATCGCTTCGGCATCGACGTCGAAGCGGAGCGTGCCGGCCTGCACCCCGCGGCGCAGACCCTCGGCGCTCGCCGGGCAGATCGCCACGACCGCCTCCGCGTTCACCGCCGGCGCGGCGACGATCGCCATGTAGCCGCCCATGCTCGAGCCGCGCAGCGCGATCGGTGCCGTCGCGCGGCCGAGCTTCGACCGCAGCAGGGCCGCCATCGTGGCGACGTCCTCGATCGCCCGGCCGTCCATCGGGCCGTCGCTGTCGCCATGGCCGCGCTGGTCGAACGCGACCGCGGCCAGCCCGATGGCGTGAGCGGCACGGGCGTAGTCGTGGTGGCTCTCCTTGGCCGATCCGGCCCCGTGCAGGATCACGACGCCCGCGGTGGCCCGCTCCGGAAGCCACAGCGAGTAGGCGAGGCCGTCGCGCTTGGAGACCTCGGCCGGCAGCGCCAGGTTGACCGTGCGCAGATGACCCATCCGCTCCCACCGTTCCCCGTCGATCAAGGCAGACGTGAGCGCAGACCGTGCTCTCACGCCGCGCAGCATATCGTTACGGCCGTGAGCGTCACGACATCGAGCCTCAGTCGCGTCTATCCCCTCGGCACCCGGGTCAACGAGCACGGCCGGCTCGAGGTCGGCGGCTGCGACGCGGTCGAGCTCGCGCGGGAGTTCGGCACCCCGGCCTACATCGTGGCCGAGGACGACCTGCGCGCGCGTGCCCGCTCCTACATCGAGGCGCTGTCCTCGTGCCACGCCAACTTCGACGTCCTGTTCGCCTCCAAGGCGTTCCCGTGCACAGCCGTCTACCGCGTGCTGGCCGAGGAGGGCCTGGCCTGCGACGTCGCATCGGGCGGCGAGCTGGCGCTGGCGCTGCGGGGCGGCTTTGACCCGCGCCGGATCTACCTGCACGGCAACGCGAAGTCCGAGACCGAGCTGCGCGAGGCGCTGGCTGCCGGCGTCGGCCACGTCGTTCTCGACTCGTTCGACGAGCTCGAGCGGCTGCAGCGGATCGCGGCGCGAGCCGGACGCCGCCAGGAGGTGCTGATCCGCATCACCCCCGACGTCAGCGGTGACACCCATGCGGCGATCTCGACCGGACAGGCCGACTCGAAGTTCGGCTTCGGCCTCGATGACGCTCGCCGGGCGATCGCCATGGTGGGGGAGCTGCCGACAACCTCGAGCTGGTCGGGCTGCACTCCCACATCGGCTCGCAGCTGTTCGAGCTGGCGCCGTTCCGCCATGCCGTCGAGGCGATCGCGTCGCTCGGCGACTTTCCCGTCTACAACCTCGGCGGCGGCCTCGGCGGCGGCCTACACCGCCTCGCAGCATCCGCCCGCCGTCGCCGACTATGTCGACGCCATCGTCACCGTGCGTGCACGATCTGCTCGGCGCCGGACAAGCGCCTGCTGCTCGAGCCGGGGCGGGCGCTCGTCGCCAACTCCACCGTCACGCTCTACACCGTCGAGACGGTCAAGCGCAACGTCTCGACCTGGGTGGCGGTCGACGGCGGCATGTCGGACAACCTGCGGCCGATGCTGTACGGGTCGCGGTACGAGGCGCTGATCGCCGACCGTCCGCTGGCCGCGGCGACCGAGCGCTGCCACATCGCCGGCAAGCACTGCGAGTCCGGCGACGTGATCGTGCGCGACATCGCAGCTGCCGGAGCCGGCGGCCGGCGACGTGATCGTGACGCCGGCGACCGGTGCCTACGGCTACGCGATGGCCAACAACTACAACGGCGTTCCGCGCCCGCCGGTGATCTTCTGCCGCGACGGCAACGCCCGGGTGGTCGTGCGCCGTGAGACCTACGAGGACCTGGCCGCTGCGTGACCTCTGCTAGCGACGCCGGCCGGTTCCGCGATCGGTCTGCTCGGCAACGGCACCGTCGGCTCGGCGCTGGCCGCGCTGCTGCCCCGAGCACGCCGACCGGATCGCGCGATCGCACCGGCCTGCGCCCCGAGCTGACGGGCGTCCTCACGCCGCTCGAGCGGTGACTTCGACGAGCTCCTCGAGCGCTCGGACCTGATCGTCGAGCTGATCGGCGGCATCGAGCCGGCGCGCGAGTACGTCGCTGCGGGCGATGCGCGCCGGCCGCCACGTCGTCACCGCCAACAAGCAGCTGCTGTCCCAGCACGGCGAGGAGCTGTGGGACGCCGCGCGCGAGCACGGGGTGCAGCTGCGCTTCGAGGGCGCCGTGGCCGGCGTCGTGCCGGTGATCCGGGTGCTCCAGGAGTCGCTCGCCGGCGCCACGATCGATCGCGTGCACGGGATCGTCAACGGCACGACCAACTTCATCCTCACGCGAGATGGCGCGCACGGGGGCGACGTTCTCCGAGGCGCTGGCCGAGGCGCAGCGGCTCGGGCTACGCCGAGGCCGACCCGGCCGAGGACGTCGACGGCCGCGACGCCGCCGCCAAGATGGCGATCCTGGCGCGGCTCGCCTTCGACACGCCCGTGCACCTCGACCAGGTCCGCTACGAGGGCATCGAGCAGATCAAGCCCGACGACCTCGAGTACGCGCGCGAGCTCGGTCTCGGGCTGAAGCTGATCGGCACGGCCGAGCGGATCGGCGCCGGGCTGTCGGTGCGCGTGCACCCGGCCTTCCTGTATCCCGGGCACCCGCTGGCGTCGGTCAGCGGGCCGTTCAACGCGGTCACCGTCGAGTCCGCGGCGATCACCGAGATCACGATGTCCGGACCCGGCGCCGGCGGGCCGCAGACCGCGAGCGCGGTGCTCGGCGACGTGATCAGCGCGATGATCCCGCCCGCCTCGACGCCCGCCGACGACGCAGGTGCTCGAGCTCGTCTCCGACGTCGTCTCCGCCTTCTATCTGCACCTCGAGGTGGCCGACGAGCCCGGGCGTGCTGGCGCAGGTGGCCCAGGTGCTGGCCGAGCAGGGCGTGTCGGTCAAGTCGGTCGTGCAGAAGGGGCTGCGCGATCAGGCGCGGCTGGTGATGGTCGTCCACCCGGTGCTCGAGTCGCGCTTTGTCGCCGCGATGGAGGCTGATCGCCGAGCTCGACGTCGCTGCGCGCGCCGCCCCGGGCGATCCGGGTGCTCGAGGAGGAGTTCGGCTAGTGGTGCGGCCGATGACGCGGAGATCGTTGAGTCGACGGGGCGAGCGTGTGGTGTCGGGTGTGGCGTGGTCGATCGTGAGCGCGAGGGCGCTTCGGGTGATATGGGAGGGCTGTGGTACTCGAAGGCGGGGCTGTTCGGTGCGCTTGGGCCGTCGGTCTGGGGTCGGGCGCGTCCAACCGGGGTTGGTGCTCATGGCGGGATCGTGGGATCGCGCTGGGCGCCGGGTCGGTGTGCGTGGGCGATCCGGCCCGCCGTGCTGGGGCCGGGCCGGGAACGGGCGGCTGCGGGAGAGGGGGCCGCCGCGTGTGGCGGTGGCGCTGAGCTCGCGTACAAACTGCCGCCGGATCAGCTCGTCGTTCATGCAAGGCGCCGGCGGTGCTTAGATGGCCAAGGAGCCTCCGCGCCGGCGCGGTTTGTCGACTGGCACCCCGCCCGCGCCGGTCGCTCGCTGCGAGCGTCGGGGCACCTCGCTCCGTCTCCGGTCCGCGCAGTCGCCGTTTCCACGCCGGCCTGCGCGCGCGGCGCGCAGCCGGCGGCCGGCGCGGCCCGGCACCGCGCCGGCCGCACCTGCCGCAGCGTCCACCTGCTGGGACGCGACCAGGCCGCGAGAGCTCGAGAGCTGCTTGGGGTGCGCGAACGCGGTCAGATCACCGATCTCGGCAACCAGCCCTGACGGACGTCAGAGCGTCAATCCCCCGCAGGCACCGACGCCGGCCGACCAGCCGGCCCACGGCCCGGCAGCGGCCTTCCCCCCGAAGCGGTAACCAGCCCGCGCATACGAACCGCGGGAGCGACGACGTCTCAACCACACGGCCGAAGACGCCGCCCATACCGTCCAGCGCTCGGAGGGCTCCGCCGCACGAGCCGGCGGCCCGCGCAAGTCCAGGGGAGACGGTCGCCGGGCGCCCGCTCTGGCATGCTCCGGCCCGATGCCGGGGACTGATCGAGCGCTACCGCGACCGCCTTCCGTTCGCGGCCGGGGGATCCCGGTCGTGTCGCTCGACGAGGGCTCGACGCCGCTGGTGCCGGCGCCGCGGCTGTCCGAGCGCGTCGGCGCCGACGTGTGGCTGAAGATCGAGGGCGCGAACCCGACCGGCTCGTTCAAGGACCGCGGGATGACCTGCGCGGTGTCGGCGGCGGTGCGCGAGGGGGCGGAGGCCGTGATCTGCGCCTCGACCGGCAACACGGCCGCCTCGCCGCCGCCTACGCGGCGCGGGCCGGGCTGCGCGGCGCGGTGATCGTCCCCGAGGGCAAGATCGCCACCGGCAAGCTCGCGCAGGCGCTGATGCACGGCGCGCGCGTGGTCGCGCTGCGCGGGCAACTTCGACGAGGCGCTCGAAGCTGGTGCGCGAGCTCGCCAGCCGCCATCCGGTCGTCGCTGGTCAACTCGGTCAACGAGTTCCGGATCGAGGGGCAGAAGACGGCGGCGTTCGAGCTCGTCGAGCAGCTCGGCGGGCGAGCTCGACGCGCTGTGCATCCCGGTCGGCAACGCCGGCAACATCACCGCGTACTGGAAGGGGTTCAACGAGGCCGGGCACGCAGCCGCGGATGCTCGGCTTCCAGGCCGCCGGGCGCCGCGCCGCTGGTCCACGGGGCGCCGGTCGAGAACCCGGAGACGGTGGCCAGCGCGATCCGGATCGGAAACCCGGCCCGCTGGGAGGAGGCGATGGACGCGATGACCTCCTCGGGCGGAGCCGTCAACGCGGTCACCGACGAGCAGATCCTCGACGCCTACCGCTTCCTGGCGCGCCAGCGAGGGCGTGTTCTGCGAGCCCGCGTCGGCGGCGAGCGTCGCCGGACTGCTCGCCCACGGCGGCGCGCGACGCCGAGCGGGTCGTGTGCGTGCTCACCGGCCACGGCCTGAAGGACCCGCAGACCGCGCTCGAGCAGGCGGGCGCGGTCGTTCCCGTGCGAGCCCGAGATCGAGCGCGATCGAGCGGGCGGTCCTCGGATGACGCTCGGCCGCCGCCGGCGTCGTCCGCGTCGCCGGCGTCCTCCGCCAACCTCGGGACCGGGCTTCGACGTGCTGGCCGCCGCGCTCGCGCTGCACCTCGAGCGTCGAGGTGCGTGGAGACCGGGACGTTCGCGGTCGAAACCGAGCTCGAGCGTGCCGCGCGACCGCAGCAACCTGGTCGTGCGGGCGTTCGAGCGCCTGCACCCGGCCGACGCGTTCGAGTTCCGGATCGCCTCGAAGATCCCGCTGTCGCGGCGGGCTCGGGCTCGAGCGCCGCCGCGGTCGTCGCCGGCCTGATGGCCGCCGACCACATGTTCGAGCTCGACGCCGACATGCTCGCGCCCTGGCGGCCGAGCTCGAGGGCCACCCGGACAACGTCGCCGCGGCGCTCGACGGCGGGTTCGTGGTCTGCGACGGGCGGCGGGCGCACCGGCTCGAGCCGCCGATGGGGCTCGAGGCGGTGCTCGTCGTCCCGCGCGAGGCGGTGCGACACCGAGGCCGCCGGGCCGCGCTGCCCGCGACGGTGCCGCTGGCCGACGCCGTGTTCAACGTCGCCCACGCCTCGATGCTGATGCTCGGCCTGGCCACCGGCGACTGGGATCTGATCGCCGCGGGCCTCGCACGACCGGCTGCACCAGCCCTACCGCGCCACCTGTACCCGCGCTCGGCCGAGCTGCTCGAGCGGGCCGCCGACCTCGGCGCGCTCGGGCGCGACGATCTCCGGCGCCGGGCCGACCGTGCTCGTGTCTGGTGCCACTACGAGCAGCACCGGGCCGCTGGTCGAGGCACTGCTGACGGCGAGGCCGAGGGCTGGGCGCGCGTGGTGCGCGCGCCGTTCGAGTCCCAGGGCGCGGACGTCCGCGCGCTGTAGGGCCTGCGGCCTCGGCGCACGCCCTCGGCCGCGCAGGCGGCGCTCGCCGTTGTCCCGGCGGCCGATGCGCACCGCCTCAAGGTGCTCGGCGTGGCGCTCCTGGGCTGCGCGGCCGAGCTGCTGGAACTCGATCAGCAGGCGCAGCTCGTCGTCGCTGTAGCGCGCCAGCAGGGTCGCGGCTGCTTCGGCGAGCGGTCCGAACAGCTCCCAGCGTCGCCTCGCGGGCGCTTCTCGGCGTCAGCTCGACGAGCACGCGCCGGCGGTCGTTGGGGTCGGCATGCGCTGGGCGTAGCCGGCGCGTTCGAGCCGGTCGATCACCGCCGTGATCGCTCCCGTGGTCAGGCCGCTGCTCGCGGCGAGGTCCCCCGCGCTGATCCGGCCGTGCTGGTCGAGGATGTCGAGGCAGCGGCCGTCGGATCGGTCGAGCCCGAGAAGCTGACCGGCGACCTCGTCGATCACGTCGGTGGCGCGCTGGCTCGCGCGCACCGCGTGCGCGAGCGCTCGAGCAGCGCCGCTCGGGTCGCCTCGGGGGCAGCTGGGGGTTCGTCAATCTCTGGCGACGGACACGGCGCGGGCCTTTCACCGACAAAGTCTCTTGACGCCTAAACATCTTAGTAGCTAAGATATATGCCGACATGAATGAAGTCTACGTGGAGGTGAACACGATATGAGGGAGGCGATCGAGGCGCTCGATCTCGTCAAGACATATCCAAGGACGTGACGGCGCTCGCACGGGCTGTCGTTCGCCGTCGAGGCCGGGACGATCTTCGGGCTGCTCGGGCCCAACGGCGCCGGCAAGTCGACGGCGGTCAAGATCCTGACCACGCTGGCGCGGCCCGACTCCGGGCAGGCGCCGCGGTGGCCGGACTCGATGTGCTCGCGCAGCCGGACGGGGTCCGCCGGGCGATCGGCGTGGTCGCCCAGGGCTCGGGCGTCGACGTGCAGGCGACCGGGCGCGAGAATCTGCGACTGCAGGGCCAGCTCTACGGGATGCGCGGCCGCCGCGCTCGAGGAGCGCGGCCGGCGAGCTGCTCGCGCGCTTCGGGCTGGCGGACGCCGCGGACCGAATCGCCAAGCGGCTACTCCGGCGGGATGCAGCGCCGGCTGGACGTCGCGATGGCGCTGATCCACGACCCGCAGGTGCTGTTCCTCGACGAGCCGACCACGGGCCTCGACCCCGAGGTCCGCGCCGAGATGTGGAGCGAGATCGCCCGGCTCGCGGGCGAGCAGGGCATGACCGTGCTGCTGACGACGCACTACCTCGAGGAGGCCGACCAGCTCGCCGCACGGCTGGCGATCGTCGACCGCGGCAAGGTCGTGGGGGAGGGAACACCGGACGAGCTCAAGCGCGAGCTGCGCGGCGACGCGATCCAGGTCGATCTGGCCGGGGACTCAACGGCGCCGCGAGCGCCGCGCTCGACCGCGTCGACGGCGTGCGCGAGGTGAGCGTCGACGGCCGCGCCCTGCGCGCCCGCGCCGACGACGGCGGGCGTGCGGTCCCGGTCGTCCTGCAGGCGCTCGAGACCCACGGAGTGGCCGTGGCCTCGGTGCGGGTGGCCCGGCCCTCGCTCGACGACGTGTACCTGCGATACACCGGCCGCACGTTCGACGCCGCCGAAGCGGAGGCCGAGGAGGTGGCCCGATGACGCTCGTCAGACAGACCGCGTACATGACCGTGCGCCATCTGCGCGAGCTGTGGCGCCAGCCGTGGTTCGTCGGCGGTGACGCTGGTGCAGCCGGTGATCTGGCTGCTGCTGTTCGGCGACGCTGTTCAAGCGGATCATCGAGATTCCCGGCTTCCACGCCCATGGGTCCTACATCGCCTTCCTGGTCCCCGGCGTGGTGGTGATGACGGCCATGTTCTACTCCGGCTGGAGCGGGATGGCGCTGATCGAGGACCTCAACCGGGGCGTCACGGACCGCTTCCTGGTCTCGCCGGTGCGGCGCGAGGCGCTGATCGCCGGCCGCATCGTCAAGGAGGCGGTGGTGATCGTGATCCAGTCGGTGATCATCGTCGGACTGGCTCTGCTCGTCGGCGCGAGCTTTCCCGGTGGCGTCGGCGGCGTCGCCGTGCTGCTCGTGGTCTCCGCGCTGCTCGGAGCCGCATTCGGCGCGCTCTCCAACGCGTTCGCGCTGATCATGCGCCAGGAGGAGGCGCTGATCGGCGCCGTGCAGTTCCTGCTGCTTCCGCTGACGTTCCTGTCCTCGGCGTTCCTGGCCAGCAACCTGATGCCGCGGGGGATGCAGGTGATCTCCGACTTCAACCCGCTCAACTGGGCCGTGGTGGCCGGCCGGGCCGCGACGGCGAGCAGTCCCGACTGGGGGCTCGTGGCCGCGCGGGCGGGGTTCCTGCTCGCGCTGACGGCGCTGTGCGTGGCGTTCGCGACCCGGGCCTTCCGCGCCTACCAGCGCTCGGTCTGATCCCGCAGCCGGCGGCCGGTGCCGCCGCCGGGTCTCACACCCCGGCGGTGGCGCCGCCGCCGTTGACCATGGCGGCGAGTCGGCCGCGGGCCTGTCGAGGCCGAGGCGGCGCAGGAGCTCGTCGGCGACGTTGAGGTAGTCGATCCCGAGATCGGGGCGGTAGTCGATGATCGACACCGCGCGCTCGGCCGACTCGGCGTAGGCGATCGAGGCGCGGATCGTCGTATCGATCAGCTTCTCGCCGAAATGCTCGCGCAGCGAGTCGAACGCCTCACGCGAGTGGCGCGTGCGCATGTCGGCGATGTTGAGCATGACCCCGAGCCACTCGAGTCCGGGGTTGAGGCTGTCGCGGGCCAGTTCGATCACCTCGAGGGCCTGCTCGACGCCCTGCAGCGCGAAGTACTGAGCTTCGGCCGAGAGCAGCGCGTAATCGGCGGCCACCAGCGCGTTGACGGTGAGCAGCCCGAGCGCCGGCGGGCAATCGATCATCACGATGTCGTACTCGCCCCTGACCTGGGCCAGGGCCTTCTTGAGCGTCAGCTCGCGGCCCATCTTCCCGCCCAGTACGAGCTCGGCCTCGGCCAGCCCGAGGTTGGCCGGGATGATTCCGCCATGGACCGCCGCAGCCGGCTCCGCGCGGCCGGTCAGCACGTCGCCGATCGTCGGATAGGCGTCGGGGTCGACGTCGAGGTAGTCCGACAGATTGCCCTGCGGGTCGAGATCGACCGCCAGAACGGTCAACCCGAGCCGGCGGAAGACGTCGGTGAGCGTGCGAACCGCCGTCGTCTTGCCGGTGCCGCCTTTCTGGGAGAGGACCGCGATTGTGGACGCCATCGGCGAGCCGCACTATAGGTGAGCGCGGCCCGATGGCGCGCTCAGCCGGTGAGCGCGCTGCGTCTCGTCGCTGGGGCGATTGGTGTCGCGCATCCCGGACACGACCGGGACCTCGACGAAATGCAGGTGGTGGCGGCCGATCACGACCTCGTCGCCGTCGGCCAGGGTGCTCCATTCGACGCGCTCGCCGTTGACGAACACGCCGTTGAGGCTGCGATCGTCCAGGACGCGGAGCCCGTCCGGCTGGCGCACGATCAGCGCATGGCGCCGGGACACGGTGGGGTCATCGAAGCGAATGTCAGCGGCCAGGCTGCGCCCGATCCGGGTCCATTCGCGGCGGAGCCCGAACGCGAGCACGCCTTCATTGGCCTCGCGATAGGCGAGGTACTGACCGGGCTCGTCGAGGCCGTCGACGCAGCTCATCGAGCCAGCTCTGATCCTCGAGCTCCGGAACCATTTCCACGATCGCGGTCTGCGAGGTCGTGAAGAGCGATGCTCTGACGAACTCTCGGCCGCCGCAACTCGGGCATTCAGGCAGCTCGTCAGCCACGTCGAGTGACACTGGGTAATCGCATTCAGTGCAGCGGAAAGTCCCGGTGCCCGCAACGTTGCCCGACATCCACGCCTTCATGGGCCATCTCCTAAATAACGGCGGCGCCTTCCAAAGCCCGGCCGATCCGCGTTCAATGATAGCTGTCTCGTCAACGAGTACCCAACGCATTTCGAACCAAAACCGGCGTGATCAGAAGGAAGACCACGAGCGGGGGCGAACCACAGCACGATGCGAGACTCGGTTCGCAACATGCCGGAGCTGGAACTGGCGATGCTCAAGCGGAGCGTCGGGGCGATCGCCGCAGGCTGTGAACGCTGCGCCCATTGCCACCGGACGCCGCTGGTCGGAGAGCGCGTCTACGTCTACGAGGCGGACCGGATCCTGTGCGAGTTGTGCCGCGCTCTGCGCCGCGATCAACCCACCGCTTCGCGCCTCGTGCACGGCCCGGAATTCGGGCACGCAGTGCGCATTCGGATCACCGACCAGCGCGCTGCGTAGACCATTTCCGGGGCCCGCGCGGGTCGTCCTCGCGCCGCCCTGCGCGGACGGCCCGTAGACTCCCGGCCGTATGGATCCCGTCACCGTTTCGACGACGATCTCGAAGCCGCGCGAGCAGGTCTTCGACTATCTCGCGGACATCGCCAACCACGCGGAATTCACCGACCACTATCTGGTCGATTGGCACATGCTGCGTGAGAACACGATCGGCACCGGCGCCGGCGCTCGGTTCCGCGTCAAGGCACCGCTGAGCCGATTCGCCTGGGCGGATATGACCTTCGCCGAGATCCAGCCGCCGTTCCGGATCGTCGAGAGGGGCCGCGGCGGCAAGTTCAACCGGATCCGCATGGTCGGCACCTACACGCTGTCGCCGGCGCCCGGCGACTCGACCAAGGTCGAGTACACGCTCGAGACCGTGCCGGTGATGCTCTCCGATCGGCTGCACGAGTCGCTCGGCTCCCGGTCCTGGAACAAGCGTCAGGCCGCGAAGGCGATGCGGCGCCTGCGCTCGATCCTGGAAGAGGGCCGTGGGCGCGGTCGCCGGGCGTCGATCGCCTCGCAGTGACGGGCTCTGCGGATCGCGTCGCCGGGCGTTCGGGATAGACTTCCGCGCGCCGTGAGAGCCCGTCCCCTGTTGATGCTGGCCGTAAGCCTGGTGCTGGCGCTGGGTCTGGCCGCCTGTGGAAACAAGCAGGCCCATCCCCACGTGGCCGACAACGAGGGCTTCTACGTCGACGCCGGCGGGGTCACCTACCAGGTCCAGCTCTCACGCGAGCTCAATCAGTACAACGTCGAGGACATGGAGTACCTGAAGGGCCTGGCGCCCGGCACGCCGCCGCTGGCCCCCGACGAGGAGTGGTTCGCCGTCTTCCTCGCCGCCCGGAACCAGACCAAGACGCCGCTGACGACGGCCCACAACTTCGACATGGTCGATACGCAGGGCAACCGCTACAACGCGATCCCGCTCGACCCCAACTTGAATCCGTACGTGTGGGAGCCGACGCTGCTGAAGCCGAACGGGACCCAGCCCGTGCCCGACAGCGTCGCCTACTTCGGCCCCACGCAGGGTGGGCTGCTGCTGTTCCGGATCAACACCTCTGCGTACTCCAACCGGCCGCTGATCCTGGAGATCCGGGGGCCGGTCGGGCAGCTCTGGGCCACCGTCTCGATCGACCTCTGATCGATCAGCCGTGGTGCAGGGCCGCGGCGAGGACGTCGTGGACGGCCGGTGCGGCGGTCGCGCCGCCGGCCCCCTGTTCGGGGAACAGCGCCCCGACGACGATCGTCGGGTGCCCGACGGGCGCGTAGCCGACGAACCAGGCGTCGGTGTTGGCGGGCGAGCTCGCGTTGGGGCCGGCGTCCGGGCCCTGTGTGTTGCGCAGCTCGGCGGTGCCCGTCTTGCCGGCCACGACCACGCCCGGGATCTGCGCCGAGGTCCCGGTGCCGTAGGCGACCACGGCGATCATCAGCTCCTGCACGAGGTGAGCGACGCGACGGCTCGTGACACGGACGAACCGGGGTGTCTGATGCAACTGCAGCGTCGGGATCGGCCGCCGGCCGGCCATCGCGATCGTGGCCGCGACGTCGGTCATCTGCAGCGCAGTCGTCTGGACCGTTCCCTGTCCGATCGCCGAGGAGCCGACGGCGAGCGCGTCGCCGATCGTGGCCGCCGACGGGATCACGCTCTCCGCGGCCCCCGGGATCGACGTCGGCTGGTTGAACCCGAACCGTTCGGCGATGTTGACCAGGCGGGCGGCGCCGAGCTTGGCCCCGAGCGGAGCGAACACCGAGTTGCACGAGTTGGCGAACGCCTGCACGAAGGTGCCGCCGCACAGCTCGCCGCCGGCGTTGGAGATGGTGACGCCCTCGACCGGGGCACCGCTCTGCACCGGGAAGGTGTCGCTCAGCTTCACGATGCCCGCCTCCAGCGCACCGGTGGCGGTGATGATCTTCATCGTCGAGCCGGGGGGCTGCAGCGCTGAGAAGGCGACTCCGGCCAGCCCCAGCACCTCGCCGGTACGGGGGTCCATGGCGGCCATGCCGGCGTAGCGGCCGGCCATCGCGGTGGTCATGGCCCGCTCGATCGCGGGGTCGATCGTCGTCGTGACGGGGAGACCCGACTCCGGGGTGCTCCGCGCCAGCACCCGCGAGCCGGCCCGGAGCGCGCCCCCAGGCGTCCCGGCCAGCTGCGACTGGAAGATCCGCTCGAGGCCTGTGAGCCCGACCCGTGCGGTGGGCGGGTACCCCGCGGCGGCGTAGGCGGCGGCCTGACCGGGCGGGATCGGACCGAGGGTCCCGGTGATCTGAGATGCGACGCCGGGGATCGGCGAGCTGCGGCTCGGGCCCTGGGCGAGGGGTATCCCGTTGCGGGCCAACAGCTCGGCCCGGGGGGCGAGCGCGACCTGGCGCGTCAGGCGCTCTCCCGGCAACAGGCCCGGGAACAGCAGCCGGTCCGAGAAGCCGACGCGGGCATCCGAGCCCGAGCCCACCAGCGGCACCTCGAGCGTCTCCCGCAGCGTGCCGAACTCGTTCGTGCGCACACGGACGGAGACCGGGACCAGATCGCCCTGGCGGCTGCCCACGTGCAGCGGCACGATGGCGGCCAGGGTGGCCGTGCCGGCGGCAGCGGCATAGGCGGCGCGGAAACCCGCCTCGGACAGGCCGCGCTTGGAGGCCGAATCGAGCAGGTTGTACATCTGCGTGAAGTCGCGGTGGGCCCAGGCCCCGACGTAGTTCGTGACCAGGCGGTGCTCGGCCCGGCCGGGGCCGGTGGCGGTCACGATCCCGGCCGTGAACGCCAGCGCGGCGACGCCGGCCAGAGGCAACGTGCGCGTCAGCAGGCGCCGGCGCCTTGGAGTCGGCCGCGCCGACGGCCGCCTCAGCGCTGACGCGTATTCAGCCCCGTGCGACATCGACATCATTCGCCCCTTGAGACATCTGCAACGGAATGTAGAAGATGGCGTCGCTGAGCAGCATGATCGCGGGTCGGGCAGGCCGTACAGTTTCTGCTGTTGTGACCACAATCGATTGGCTGATCGTCGCGTTCACGGCTCTGCTGGCCATCTACGGCTATGTGCAGGGATTCATCGTCGGCGTGCTGTCGCTGGTCGGGTTTGCGCTCGGTGCCGTGATCGGCACGCGCATCGCGCCGCTGATCCTGCCCGGCGGCGACCATTCCCAGTACGCGCCGGTGTTCGGGCTGGTCGGGGCGCTGCTCGTGGGCGGCGTGTTCGCGAGCGGGTTCGAGGGGCTCGGGATGCGGGCCCGGACGGCGCTGCGGATACCGGGCCTGAAGACCGTCGACGGGCTGCTGGGCGCCGTCCTGACTGCGTGCGTCGGACTGGGGATCGCGTGGATCGTCGGCGCGGTGGCGCTTCAGTCCGCGGGATCGCAACCGCTGCGCGAGGATATCCAGCGCTCGGCCATCCTGGGCGAGCTCAACCACCTGCTGCCGCCGTCCGGACCGATTCTCAACGCGCTCGCGCGTTTCGATCCCATCCCCTCGGTGCGCGGCCCCGCCGCCGACGTCCCGGCACCGACGCGGGGGATCCTCGCCGCGCCCCGGGTCCGCGCCGCCGGCCGCAGCGTCGTCCGCGTGCTCGGCAGTGCGTGCGGTCTCGGTGTCGAGGGCAGCGGGTGGGTGATCGCCCCGGGGCTCGTGGTGACCAACGCGCATGTGGTGGCCGGTGAGAGCGACACCGTGGTGCAGGACGGGGGCCGCGCGCCGAGCCTCACCGCCGTGCCGGTGGCCTTCAATCCCCACGACGACATCGCGCTGTTGCGCGTCCCCGGCCTGTCCGAGCCGCCGTTGCCGGTCGCGGCGGCTCCGCGGGCCGGTCTGCCGGCGGCGATCCTCGGCTATCCCGAGGACGGTCCCCTCGATGCCGAGCCGGGGCGGATCGGGCAGACGCTCGACGTTCGGACGCAGGACGCCTACGGCCAGGGATCGATCGTGCGCAGCATCACGCCGCTCCGTGGCCTCGTGCGGCCGGGCAACTCGGGCGGCCCGATGGTCGACGCCGACGGCGAGGTCGTGGCGACCGTGTTCGCCGCCGTGACCGGTGGGGCCGCCGCCGGGCAGGGGCCGGGCGGGTTCGCGATCCCCAACGCGCTCGTGCGCTCGGCCGTGGCCCACGCGCAAGGCCGGACCGGTCCGGTCAGCACCGGGGCCTGCGCGGGCTAGCACCGCACCGGCTGGCACAGAGCCGGCAAACCTGAACGGGGTTGCCACGGGCGCTACGCTCCGCAACCGCGCCATGAAGACACTCGTCATCGCAGAGAAGCCGTCGGTGGGCCGCGACCTGGTTCGCGTGCTGCCCGGCGCGTTCACCAAGGGAGAGGGTTACCTGGAGGGCCCGGACCACGTGGTCACGTGGGCCGTCGGGCACCTCGTGCAGCTGGCGGAGCCCGACGAATACGACGACCGCTTCAAGAAATGGCGGATGGCGGACCTGCCGATCGTGCCCGAGCATTTCAAGCTCGTGGTGCGCGATGAGCGCTCCAAGAAGCAGATGAACGTGGTCAAGCGCCAACTCGGGCGCGGCGACGTCGAGACGGTGGTCAACGCCTGCGATGCCGGGCGCGAGGGCGAGCTGATCTTCGCCTACCTGTATGAGAAGGCGGGCTCCAAGAAGCCCGTCCAGCGCCTGTGGCTCAACTCGATGACCCAGAAGGCGATCAAGGAGGCGTTCGAGGGCCTGCGCCCGAGCGCCGAGTTCGCCACGCTGGAGGAGGCGGCCCGCTCGCGCTCCGAGGCCGACTGGATCGTCGGGATGAACGCCACCCGTGCCGCCACGATCCGGCTGCGCAGCTCGTTTGACGGCGCCGTCTCGCTCGGGCGCGTGCAGACGCCGACGCTGGCCATCCTGGCCCAGCGCGAGCAGGAGATCCGCGACTTCAAGCCGGAGCCGTACTGGATCGTCGACGCGCAGTTCGCCGCGCTGCCCGAGTCGCCGCGGCGCGCCTATGAGGGCCGCTTCCACGCCGGCGCCCAGCCGCGCATCGCGACCGCCGAGGAGGCCGCCGCGATCGTCGCCGCCTGCGAGGGCGGCACCGGCACGATCACCAAGCTGGAGAAGCGCGAGACCAAGGAGCGCCCGCCGCTCCTCTACGACCTGACCTCGCTGCAGAGCCACGCCAGCAGCCTGTTCGGGTTCACCGCCCGCCGGACGCTCGGCGCCGCCCAGCGTCTGTACGAGGAACACAAGGCGCTGACCTATCCGCGCACCAACTCGCGCTACCTGACCAGCGACATGGTCCCCGAGATCAAGCCGATCGCCGAGCTCGTCGGCTCCCAGCGCGACTATGCGGCCGCGTCGCGCTACGTGGCCGGTCTCGACGTGCTCCCGCTCGGACGGGTGGTCAACGACGCCAAGGTCACCGACCACCACGCGATCATCCCCACCAACGCCGAGCGCCACCCGGTCGACAAGATGGATGACGACGACCGCAAGGTCTATGACCTCGTCGTGCGCCGGTTCCTCGCCGCCTTCCATCCCGAGGCGGTCTCGGAGAACACGCGGGTGGAGACGACCGTGGCGGAGAACGTGTTCCGCACGCGGGGCAAGGTGCTGCTGGTCCCCGGCTGGCGCGGCGTCTACGGCGAGATCGCCGAGGGCGAGGGCGCCGGCGACGAGGACGAGGGCCGCGAGCAGCAGCTGCCCAAGCTCGAGCGAGGCGAGGAGGCGAAGGTCGAGAAGGTCGCCTCCGAGGCCAAGGAGACCAAGCCGCCGCACCGCTTCAACGACGGCTCGCTGCTGCGGGCCATGGAGACCGCCGGCAAGCTCGTCGACGAGGAGGAGCTCCGCGAGGCGATGAAGGACTCGGGGATCGGGACGCCGGCGACGCGGGCGGCGATCATCGAGCGTCTTCTCCAGGTCGGCTACATCGAGCGTGACGGACGGGCCCTGGTCGTCACGGAGAAGGGCCTGAACGTGATCCGCCTGCTCGGCGAGCATGCGCTGACGTCGCCCGGCCTCACCGGCGCCTGGGAGCACCGTCTGGCCAACATCGAGACGGGCGAGGACTCACGCAAGGCGTTCATGGGCGACATCGTCAAGTTCGCCGAGGAGACCGTGGGAGAGCTCGACGCGAAGCTCAAGGACGTGCGCATCCCGCGGGCCAACCTGGGACCGTGCCCCGTCTGCGGCCACGACATCATCGAGAACCGCAAGGGCTACTCGTGCTGGTCGCGTGACGATCCGGGCTGCGGGTTCGTGATCTGGAAGTCGAAGGCCGGCAAGCAGCTCCCGATCGCCGTCGCCCGCGAGCTGATCAGGACCGGCCGCACCGAGAAGCCCGTCACCGGCTTCAAGGGCCGCTCAGGCAAGAGCTTCCGGGCGCGGCTGGCGCTCCAGCAGTCCGAGGACGGCAAGTGGCGCGTCGAGTTCGACGAGCCCTGGGCCCGCGAGGGCGCCAAGCCGCCCGAGGCCGAGGCGGACGCCGGCGCGGCGCCGGCCGGGACGGCTGCCGCTGCCGGGAACGGGGCGGCGTCTGGGGCGGAGCAGCCCGAGGCGGCGTAGCGGTCCGCGGCGGACCCCTACCCGCCCTCTCCGTCCCAGTACCCGACACCCGAGCCGCGCCGGATGATGATGTGGTCGGACTCGTTGCCCGGCCAGATGCCGAGCTTGTCGGAGTCGGGGTAGACCGCCACCGAGGGCTCGTGGCCGTCGGAGAACATGATCACGCGGGCGGTCTCGGTGCCCGTGTTGGTGACCTTGTGGGCCCCGTCGGGGCCGGCGGGGAAGCAGATCGCGTCGCCGGGCTCGGCGACGTCCTCGCCGCCCGGGTGGCGGACCGTCGGCCGGCCGGCGAGCACCACGAGCCACTCCTCGACGTATTCGTAGTGGTAGGGACAGATGCTCTGCCCGGGTTCGAGCTCGAACAGCTTCAGCGCCAGCTCGCGCGCGCCGAGCTCCCGGGACACGCGGGCGTACAGGCCGCCGTATCCCGGCGGCTCGTCGTCGTCGCGTTCCATCGGACCGTCGAGCAGGTTGAAACGGCGCACTCGGAGTGAGTGTGCCGGGCGCTCCGGACGCGGTGCGGGCGCGGGGCGGTGCGGGGCGGTGCCGGAGCGGCCGAGAGCGGGTGTGGACGCTATTGACGACAACATATGTAGTCAAGAGCGTCCAGGTCCCGAAACGCGAGGGGCGACCCGGGGACCCCGGGGCGCGGCGCGGGATGGCGTCGGGGCCGCGCGCGACCATGTCGTCGATGCCGCTCACGCTCGTCCTCGGACCGGCCAACTCCGCCAAGGCGGGGGAGGTCCTCGGTGCCTACGGCTCCGCGACCCGCCGCGGAGCCGTGCTCGTCGTCCCGACCCGGGCCGATGTCCACCATTATGCGCGGGAGCTCGCGGCCGAGGGCACGGTCCTCGGTGGGGCCGTGCACACGTTCACCGGTCTCGTCGGCGAGATCGCGGCGCGCACCGGGGAGATCACGCCGACACTGTCGGCGCTGCAGCGTGAGCGGGTGGTGCGCCGCGTGCTCGACGGCGGCCGGCTGGCGGTGCTCAGCCGGTCCGCGGATTCGCCGGGGTTCGCGGCCGCCGCCGTGCGGCTGCTGTCCGAGCTCGAGCGCTCGCTGATCACGGCACCGCGGTTCGCGCAGGCGATGCGCGCGTGGGCGGGCGAGGACGCCGCGCGCCGGCTCTACGCCGACGACGTCGGCGTCGATCTACCTCGATTACGCCCGCGAGCTCGAGCGCCTCGGGCACCTGGACGTGGACCTGCGCGCATGGCGGGCGCTCGACGCGCTCCGCGCGGCGCCGGCGAGCTGGGGCACGAGACCGGTGTTCTTCTACGGCTTCGACGACCTGACCCCTGTCCAGCGCGACGCGGTCGAGACGCTGGCGCGGACGGTGGACGTCGAGGTGACCGTGTCACTGACCTACGAGGTCGGCCACGCGGCGCTGCGCGCCCGGGCCGAGGCGGTCGAACAGCTGCGCCCGCTGGCCACCCGCGTGGTGGAGCTGCCGGCGGCCGACGATCACTACGAGCCCGCTGCCCGCGCCGTGCTGTATCCGCTCGAGCGGCGCCTGTTCGAGCCGGCGGGCTCCGGGTCGCCGCCGATCGAGCCCGGCGTCGGCGGTGCGCCTGCTCGAGGCCGGCGGCGAGCGGGCCGAGGCTGAGCTCGTCGCCTCCGAGGTACTCGGGCTGCTGCGAGCGGGGGTGGCGGGCGATGAGATCGCGGTCGTCTACCGATCCCCGGCGCGTTCGGCGGCACTGGTGGAGAACGTGTTCGGGCGCGCCAGGATTCCGCTCTCGTTCGAGCACCAGGTGCCGTTCTCGCACACCACGCTCGGCCGCTCGCTGCTCGCGCTCGGGCGCTGTGCGCTGCTCGATGTGGCGCGGGCCGATGATCTGCTCGCCTACCTGCGCTCCCCGGGGCTGCTCGAGCGCCCCGAGCTCGCCGACGCGCTCGAGCGCGATGTCCGGCGCGAGGGTCTGCATACGGCGGCACAGGCGCGAGCGCGGCTCGGCTGGCGGCTGGGCGAGATCGACGCCCTGCGGGAGGCCGAGGACCCGGCGGCCGAGCTCGCGCGTCAGGCTCGGCGGCTGTTCGCCTCGCCGCACCGACGCGGCGCGCCGATGCTCGGCGCCGACGAGGAGCTCGACGCGCGAGCGCTGAGCGTCCTCGAGGCCGCCGTCGCCGGGCTCGGCGAGCTCGGCGAGGACCTGCGCGGGCGTGAGCTGATCGAGGCCGTCGAGGAGCTGCCCGTGCCCGCCGGTCCGGCGCCGCGGCCGGGGGCGGTGCTGCTGGCCGAGCCCCTGGCGATCCGGGCCCGCCGCTTCCGGGCTGTCTTCGTGTGCGGGCTCCAGGAGGGCGAGTTCCCGCTCCCCGCTGCGCCGGACCCGTTCCTGTCCGACGAGCGCCGGCGCGAGCTCGCGGCCGCGTCCGGGCTCGTGCTGAGGCGCGCCGAGGACGCGCTCGAGCGCGAGCGATACCTCTTCTATGCCTGCACCTCGAGGGCCACCGAACGGGTGTACCTGAGCTACCGGAGCTCGGACGAGGAGGGCAACCTCGCGTTGCGCTCGCCGTTCATCGACGACGTCGAGGAGCTGATGGCCGACGGCTGGGCGGAGCGGCGGACGCGCCGCCTGCTGGCCGACGTGGTGTGGGCGCCGGAGCTCGCGCCGACCGCTCGGGAGCGGGCCCGGGCGCGAGCCGTGGCCAGCCGACCCGAGCGCGCGGTGACGGAGCCGCCCCGCAGGCTCGGCCCGCGCGCGCTCGCGCATGTGCGCCATCGCGAGATCGTCTCCCCCGGGGCGCTCGAGTCCTATGCCGACTGTCCGGTCAAGTGGATGGTGGAGAAGGAGCTGCAGCCCGATCGCTTCGACCCCGAGCCGGAGCCGATGGCCCGGGGCAGCTACATGCACGACGCGCTCGAGCGGGTGCTGCGCGGCCTCGGGGGCCCGGTCACGCCCGAGTCGCTCCCGCAGGCGCTCCGGCTCTTGGCCGAGGTGCTGGCCGAGCTGCCCCCGGAGGTCGCCGGCGGGCGATCGGACGCGGTGCGGCGGGCGGTGCTGCAGGCGATCGAAGCCGACCTGCGCCACTACCTCGAGTTCGAGGCCGCCAGCGGTCAGGCCTGGCAGCCGGTCAGGTTGGAGCAGCGGTTCGGATTCGCCGGCGACGAGCGGTCGCTGCCGCCGCTCGAGCTCGGTGAAGGCGACGGCCGGGTGCGCGTGCGGGGCATGATCGACCGTGTCGATGTCGACCCGGGCGGAACGCGGGCGATCGTGCGCGACTACAAGAGCGGGTCCCCGAGCGCCCGCCACCCCGGAGCGCGCTGGAGCCAGGACCGGCAGCTGCAGGTGGCGATCTACATGCTCGTCGTCCGCGATCTGCTCGGGCTGACGCCCGCGGGTGGTCTGTACCAACCATTGAGCGGAGACCGGCTGCGCCCGCGCGGGATCTTCCTCGAGGACGCGGTGCCGGCTGTCGGGCTGTTCGGCAACGACGGCCGGGACGCAGCGGCGCTCGACGCCGAGCTCGAGGCCGCGGCCGCCCGCGCCGTCGCGCTGGCCGAGCGGCTCCGGGCGGGCGAGCTGACGCCGTGCCCCGAGACATGCTCGCGGGACGGGTGTCTGCATCCCGGGCATCTGCAGGGTCGGATGATCGCGTTCACTCCCGAGCAGCTCGCGGTGATCGAACGCCGACGGGGAGACCTGATCGTCGACGCCAACGCCGGCAGCGGCAAGACCTCGGTGCTGGTCGAGCGCTTCGTGCGCGCCGTGCTCGAGGACCAGGTCGAAGTGACGGCGATGCTGGCGATCACGTTCACCGAGAAGGCCGCGGCCGAGCTGCGGGAGCGCATCCGGCTGCGGTTGCGGGCGCTCGGCGCCGACGACGCCGCTCACGCCACCGAGGGAGCGTTCATCTCCACGATTCACGGGTTCTGCGCGCGGGTGCTGCGGGCCAATGCGCTCGCCGCCGGGATCGACCCGTCCTTTACGGTGATCGACGAGGCCGAGGCGGCCCGCCTGGCCGACGCCGCGTTCGAGGCCGCGCTCGAGGAGATGGCCACCAGCGTCGCCGGCGGCCGGGATCTGATCGCGAGCTACGGGCCGCTGGGACTGCGTCAGACGATCGGCGCGATCTACGACGAGCTGCGTTCGCGCGGTCAGACTGCCCCGGCGCTGCCCGCGCTCGGCGCCGCGCCCGACCTGACGCCGTCGCGACTGGCTCTGCGCGATGCCGCCGCGATCACCGCCGCCGAGCTCGGCGGCGCCGAGCAGACGTCGAGGGTCGCCGACGCCCTGAGCCGGATCCAGAGCGGGTCGGCGCTGATCGAGGCCACGGAGCCGTGGCCCGCCGAGCTGGGCGGCCTCGCGCTCCCCGGCGGCAACGGGGCAGCGCTGCGGACGCCGGCGTGCCTGGCCTACGCGGACGCGCTGGAACGATTCCGGGCCGCCTGCGAGCACGTGCACGCGTCCAGGGTGCTCGCCCTGCTCGACCGCCTGCTCGCCGCCTATGGCGCTCGCTACACCGAGCTCAAGCGCGAGCGCTCGCGGCTGGACTTCGAGGACCTCGAGCTGATGACCCGCGACGTGCTCAGCACCGACCACGAGCTGCGCGGTCGCTACGCCACGCGCTTCGACCAGATCATGGTCGACGAGCTCCAGGACACCAATCCGGTGCAGCTCGAGCTGATCGAGTCGATCGCCCGCGGGAACCTGTTCACCGTCGGCGACGCCCTGCAGTCGATCTACGGCTTCCGCCACGCCGACGTGGCGCTGTTCGAACGCCGGCGCGAGCAGCTCTCGGCCACCGGGGCGCACGCCACCCTGACGATCAACTTCCGCTCTCGGCGCGAGATCCTCGACGCGCTCAACCCGGCCTTCGCGGAGGTCTTCGGCGAGCGCTTCACGCCGCTGCGGGCCGGGCGGACGGACCCGCCCGCCGAGGACCCCCGGATCGAGCTGCTGATCGCGGAGAAGGGGGCGGAGTGGGCCCAGCAGGACGGGCTGGCGGCGCCCTGGCGGCTGGCGGAGGCGCGGGCTCTGGCGGGGCGGGTGCAGGAGCTGATCGGTGCCGGGGCAACGGCGGGCGAGGTCGTCGTCCTCACGCGAGCGACGACGGACCTGCGCGCCTACGAGCGGGCCCTGGAGGACCTAGGGGTTCCGACCTACGTGATCGGCGGACGTGGCTACTGGTCACATCCCCAGGTCGTCGACCTGGTCGAGTACCTGCGCGCGCTGGCCAACCCGCGCGACGAGGAAGCGATCTACACGGTGCTGGCCTCGCCGCTGGTCGGTCTCTCGCCGGACGGCCTGGTGCTTGTCGCCGCCGCCGCGCGCGAGGCGGCCCGCGACCCGTGGTGGGTGATCCGCGAGCCGCCGCCCGGCGGGGCGCTCGACGACCTCGAGCCGGACGACCGCGCGGTCCTGGCGCGGTTCGCCGGCTGGTTCGCCGGCGAGCGCGCCGCGATGGCGCGGCTCGGGATCGAGGAGTTGGTCGAGCGGGTGATGGAGCTGACCGGCTACGACCTGGAGATCCTGCGGCTGCACGGCGGCGAGCGCCGGCTGGCCAACGTCCGCAAGCTGATGCGGCTCGGCCGCGAGCACGAGGCGGCCCGGGGCCGCGACCTGCGCGGATTCCTGGCGCTGGCCGGAGCGCGCGCGGACTCGAGCGGGGCGACGTTCGGCGGCGGCGCGCCACGGGAGAGCGAGGCGCCGGTGGAGGGGGAGGCACTCGACGCGGTCCGGCTGATGACGATCCACCGCGCCAAGGGGCTCGAGTTCCCGATCGTGTGTGTGGCCGATCTCGGTCGTGGCCCGCGCTGGAGCTCGGAGCTGCTGCGGGTCGGCCGCGACGGCCGGATCGGCCTGCGGCTGAGTCGCCCGGGCAGCGGCAAGGCCGAGCCGGCGCTGGCCTACAAGGAGCTCGGCGACACGCGCGCGGCCGAGGAGGCGGCCGAGGAGCGGCGATTGTTCTACGTCGCCATGACCCGGGCCCGGGAGCGCCTGGTGCTGAGCGGAGCCGCCGGCCTCGCCGGCTGGGAGCGCGCCGCGGGCCCGATCGCCTGGATCGCCCCGGCGCTCGTGCCCGACATCGCCGCTCGGATCGAGCAGGGCCGGCTCGCCGACGTGGTGCAGCGCGAGTGGGACGGTTCCGTGGCCGGCGTGGCCTACGCGATGCTGCAGCCGGCCGAGCCCGAGCCCGGCGAGGAGCCCGAGCCCGGCGAGGAGGCCGTGGCCGGTGAGGACGGTCCCTCGGTCGTCGGGCAGCCCGGTCACGTGGATGCGGGCGCCACGGGCGAGGACGGGCCGACCGGCGAGGATGGGCCGACCGGCGAGGACGGGCCGACCGGCGCGCTGGCCGTCGGCAGCGCCGCGGCCCCGATCGCGACGCTCAGCTACTCGAGCCTGGGCGAATATGCGCGCTGCGGGTACCGGTTCTATCTCGAGCGGGTGCTCGGCCTGCCTCGGCTTCCCCCGCGCCGGCCACTCCCGGAGGCGCCGGGGCGCGGGGTGGCGGCGGGGGCGTCCGCGGACGGGCCGGCGGCCCGCCTCAATGCAGCCGAGCGCGGCGTGCTCGCGCATGCGCTTCTCGAGCGCCTGGACTTCCGGCGCCCGTCCCGTCCCGAGTCCGAGCCCATCAATGCGTTGGCCCGTGCCGCGGGGCTGCCGCCGCCGAGCGAGCCGGAGCGCGAGGAATTGGCTGTTCTGGTCGAGCGCTTCGGTCGCAGCGAGCTGTGCGCGCGGCTCGCCGCCGCGACCGAGGTGCGTCGTGAGGAGCGGTTCGCGTTCCTGCTCGAGCCCGGCGGGGCACTCGTCAACGGATTCCTCGACGTCCTCGCGCGCGAGGGACTCGGGGGCGCGGAGCTGCTCGTCGTCGACTACAAGAGCGATCGCCTCGACGGGGCCGAGCCGGCCGCGGTCGTCGAGCGCGCCTACACCACGCAGCGCCTCGTGTATGCGCTGGCCGCGCTGCGCTCGGGCGCCCGGCGCGTCGAGGTGGCGCACGTGTTCCTCGAGCACCCCGAGGCTCCCGTGCTCGCAGCCTTCGACCGCGACCAGGCGCCGGCGCTCGCGGCCGCGCTGTCCCAGCTCGCCCGCGGCGTACTGGCCCGCGAGTTCCCGGTCAGCGATACGCCGCACCGGGCGCTGTGTGACGGCTGTCCGGGCGAGGACGGGCTGTGCTCATGGCCATCGGCGATGACGCGCCGCGAGACGCCGGACCAGCTGTTCTGACGCTCAGCCGCGCTTGAACTCGACGTCGATCTGCTCGTGCTCGGAGCGCTCCTCGACCTTGGCCAGCGCGGTCAGCGTCCGCTGGTCGGCGGGCTCGCTGGGCGGGCCGAGCAGGCTCCGGGGCCACAGGCGCCGGGCCAGCACGACGTTGATCTCGGCCGCGTAGAGGGTCATCTGGGCGCCGAGGTGGAGCCAGATGAGGAGGGCGAGAACGAGCCCGAACTGCGCATACGTGCTGCTGGTGTGCCGGAGCACGTGGCCGATGTAGTAGCCACCGACGATCTGCAGGATCTCCCACAGCACGCCGGCCACGATCACGCCGGGGCGCAGCGCGCGGGTGGGAATGTCGTCCGCGGTCATCAGGCGGAAGGCGGCGAAGAACAGGGCGAAGTTGAGCAGCAGCGAGACCGCGATCCCGGCCACCTTGGCCAGCGGGCCGCCGAGTCCGCCGGTGACCAGACCTGAGGCCAGCGTCGCGAGCAGGAACAGCAGGCCGAGCGTGATCAGCAGCGCGAGCCCGCGCAGTCGCGACTGGAGGAAGTTGGGCCGGTGCTTGAACGGCACGGCCCAGATACGGTCGAACGCGGCCTGCGCGGCCTGGGTCACGCCCAGGCCGGCCAGCAACGAGGTGACGAGGCCGATCACGAGGGCGATCGCGCGGCCCTGCAGTGCGTGGAGCTTTATCTGATCGCCGATGATCGGGAACTGGCCCAGCACCGACTGCTCGACCGACTTCTGCGCGCTCGCGTCGCCCTGGAGCACGAACCCGAGCACCGTCGTGAACACGAGCAACAGCGGGAACAGCGAGAAGAACGTGTAGTACGCGACGAGGGCGGCGAGGTTGCCGCCCTGGTCGTCGCCGAACTTCCTGACCACGGCCAGCGGCACGGCGAGCCAGGCGTGGCGCTGCTGGGTGCGGTCGAAGGCACGCACCGGGGCGAGCGCGTCCACGGTCACAGCCCCCGGCTCTCGGTCACGTGCCGCGCGAGGTCGACAACGCGGCCGTTGCTGGCCCGGGCCCGGGTGCGCATCATCTCGAACGCGGCGCGGTCGTCGATCCCGTGGCGCTCCATCAGGATCCCCTTGGCCCGCTCGATGATCGCCCGCCGCTCGATTGCGCTCTCGAGCCGGTCGACCTCGTCACTGAGCTGACGCATCTCGGCATATCGGCGGACGGCCACCTCGATCGCGCTCTGGATCGACTCCGCGTTGAGCGGCCGGACGGCGGCGAAGATGCCCCGTTCGGCGGCGCGGGCGACGAACTCGGAGTCTTCCCCCTCGAGCGTGACGATCACCGGCCCCGAGGCGCACTCGGAGATCTCCTCGATCAGCTCGAGCGCATGCTCGTCGTCCTCATGCAGCGCGACGATGGCCACATCCGGATCGCTGTCGCCGACCACGGCGGCCACCTGATCGACCCGGACCGCGTACGGCGCGACGTCGTGACCGAGGTGCCTGAGCGCGGCGGCGAGGTCATCGAGGCGCTCGGGATCCTCGTCGGCGGCGAGAATGCACAGGGGCTGGGCAACGGTGGCGTGCGTGGTCATGGCCTGCGCACTAATTACCCCCGCGGCGGGGGCGGCAAGCCTGGAGCCGGCTCAGGTGGCGGCGGCCGATGCGACGACAGCCGGCGCCGCCGCGGGCGCCGGCGTCCGTCGCGCGTGAAGCACCACGGTCGCTCCCCGGTCGGGGCTGAACGTGATCGAGCGGCGAGCGGTGCGCTCCGGGGTGCGTGTGGCCGGCGCCACGCTGTACCGGCTGAGCACGGCCCGCAGTACGATCTTCATCTCCAGCAGCGCGAAGCTCGCGCCGAGGCAGCGGCGGCGGCCACCGCCGAAGGGGATCCAGGTGTAGGTGCCGGGCTGGCGCCCGAGGAAGCGCTCGGGCCGGAACGCATATGGCTCCGGGTAGATCTCGGGGTCGTGGTGCACGAGGTAGGCGCTCGCCAGCAGGGCCACCCCGGCCGGGTAGGTGAAGCCGCCGATCTCGACCGGTTGCTTGGTCAGCCGAGGCTCGGCGTTCGGCAGCACCGGCTTGAGGCGCAGGACCTCGTTGACCGTGGCGGTGAGGTACTCGTCGCCCTCGCCCCGATCGAGCTCGGCCGTCAAGCGCGCGGCCGCAGTGGGCTCACGGGCCAGGCGCTCGAACGCCCAGGCCAGCTGCGAGGCGGTCGTCTCGTGGCCGGCGACGAGTGCCGTCATCAGCTCGTCGCGGAGCTCCTGCGGGGACATCTCGCTGTCATCCTCATGCCGGGCCTCGAGCAGCATCGCGAGGATGTCGTCGCCGTGACCGCCGCCCTGCTCCTCGGCCCGACGCTCCTCGATCAGGCCGAAGATCAGCTCGTCGGCACGCACGAACAGCCTCTGCATGCGCTTCACCGGCCCGAACCAGCTCAGCGCGCGCTGAGCGACCGGGAGCACCGACAGCGGGCTCTCGGCGAACTGGAGCACATCGGTGAGCACGTCGCGCAGGTCGTCGAGGCGCGGTCCGCGCTCGAGGCCGAACACGGCGCGCAGAACGATCTCGAGCGTCACGCGCTGCAGGCGCGGATGGAGCTTGACCGGCTCCCCCACCGGCCACGACGCCACCTCGCGCTCGGCCAGCTCACTCATCAGGCCGCTGAGGCGCTGCATCTTCTCGCCGTGGAAGGCCGGCAGCATCAGCTTGCGCTGCTCGAGGTGCGCCCGCTCGTCGAGCAGGATGACCGAGTTGGCGCCCACGATCGGCTCCAGGACCCGCGCTCCCTCGCCCGGGTGCACGACATCGGGCGCCGCCGTGAACAGCTGCTTGATCTCATCGGGATCGGACAGGATCACGAACGGGGGCTGGAACGGGAGCTGCACCGTCACGCGCGTGCCGTAGCGGCGGCGCAGGCGCTCGAGCGAGGCCGCCGGGCGCTTCCAGGTGGCCACCATCTGCAGGGCGCCGGGCACGCGCGGCCCGGGCGGTAGAAGCTCCCTCACGTTGCTGCTCCCTCGTTCGCATCGGCCTGGATCGGCTATCGTATTCGTGAGTATATGTACTCAAGAGTATGTACCGTGAGTGACATCGGTCACAGAGGGCGCCATGCCGCGGGGTGAGTTCGATCGCAGCGGGCGCCGGGCTCGCACACGCGCCCAGTTGCTCGCGGCGGCGGCTCGGGTGTATGCCCGTCGCGGCTTCGACGCCGCCACGCTGGACGAAGTGGCCGACGAGGCCGGGTTCACCAAGGGCGCCGTCTACGACCACTTCGGCAGCAAGGACAATCTGCTGCTGGCCTTGCTCGACGAGCACCTGTCGGTGCAGATCGCCGACCAGATCGCCGCCTTCGACGCCTCCAAGTCGACCTTCGAGCGCCCGCGGGCGGGGGCGGATCTGTGGATGCACGGGCTCGAGCAGGATCCGGACGGGTTCCGGCTGTTCGTCGAGCTCTGGGTCCACGCCCAGCGCGACGAGCAGCTGCGCGGCCGGCTCGGTGTCGGGATGGAGGCGCTGCGGGCGACCTTCCGCGAGCTCGCCTCCCGCCGCGCCGGCGAGCACGACGTCGCCGCCGATCCCGAGCTCGTCGAGCAGGTCTCGAACGTGATGCTGGCGCTCGGCGTGGGGCTGGGGATGATCAAGCTCGTCGATCCCGACAGCGTCCCGCCGCAACTGCTCGGCGCGGTTCTTGTCGTGCTGCTGCGCTCGCTCGAGACCAGCGACGAGGCGCGGACGCTCCTCGCCGAGGCCGCGCACCCGGCGCAGCGCGCAGCCGCTCAGGCGCCCTGACCTGGCGGGGGGCGCTCAGGCTCGTCAGCGCGCCACTCGCCCGACCCCTCGGCGCCTTCCACGGCCAGCAGCGTGCGCTTGCGCTCGAGCCCCCCCGTGTAGCCCCCGAGCGCGCCGCCGGTCCGTACGACCCGGTGACACGGCACCACGATCGGGAGTGGATTGGCTCCCAGCGCGTTGCCGGTGGCGCGGGAGCCACGGGGGCTGCCGGCCGCGGCTGCCACCCGCCCGTACGTCGACACGGCGCCGAACGGGATCCTCGCCGTGGCCTCGAGCACGCGCCGGCCGAAGCCGTGGGTCAGCTGCCAGTCGATGGCCAGATCGAACTCGTGCCGGCGCCCGGCAAAGTACTGCTCGAGCTCGCGGCGGGGCTCGTCGAGGCGGCGCGGCGAGGCGATCACCCGGGGTGAGACGCGCACCGCGAGCTCCTGGAGCGGCGCCTCGAGGCCGCCGTCGAGATAGGCGATGCGCACGAGCCCGCGCGGGGTGCCGGCGAGCAGCAGCGTGCCGACGGGCGAATCGAAGGTGGCGTAGGCGACGTCGAGCATGCCCGCCGTCGTGGCGGCGTCGTCCAGGCTCGGCAGCGCGGCGTCGGGCAGTCTCTGCGCGGCGGCGCGCAGGAGGAGCTCCAGGTCGTCGGTCATGGTCGGTACTCCTTCCGGAGTCGGGTCAGTCCTTCGTGGACGTTGCGTCTCGCGGCCTCCTCGCTCGTGTCCATCACTGCGGCGATGTCGGGGTAGCCGGCATCGAGCACGTAGCGCAGAGCGACGGCGGTGCGCTGCTTGGGCGGGAGCGCCCGCAGCCGGCGCCAGACCGGCCCGTCGGGATCAAGCACCGCGTCCTCGTGGCGCCCGCGCCCGTCCGGACCCGCGTCGGCCAGCTCGGCGACGTCGGGCACGGGGAGGGCCCGGCGACCGCCGGCGCGGACGTGATCGATCGCCTTGCGGTGCGCGACGGTCAGGATCCAGGCCTTCAGGTTGGCGGCGTTGCGCAGCCGCGGGTAGGCGCGCAAGGCCGAGATCCAGGTCTCCTGATAGCAGTCATCGGCGTCGAAGCGACCGACGCTGGCCACGAGAAAGCGGTGCACGTCGCGTCCGTGGTCGTCGATCAGAGTCTGAAACGGGGGGAGGTCCACTGCAGATGAAACGGGCGCGCGGGTCACGGCGTGAGATGTTCGCGCCTCGGGGCCGGCCCGCGGCGACGCGATAGCCTTCGTCCCGATCATGGACGAGCGAACTCTCGGCACCCAGGGCCTCGTCGTCTCTGCTCAGGGGCTCGGTTGCATGGGCATGTCCGAGTTCTACGGCGCCACCGACGAGTCCGAGGCTGTGGCCACCATCCACCGGGCGCTCGACCTGGGGATCACGCTGCTCGACACGGCCGACATGTACGGGCCGTTCACCAACGAGCAGCTCGTCGGACAGGCGATAGCCGACCGGCGCGACCAGGTCGTGCTGGCGACCAAGTTCGGCATCGTGCGCGATCTCAACGACCCCACCAAGCGTGGCTTCAACGGTCGCCCGGAATACGTGCGCAGCTCCTGCGAGGGCTCGCTCCGCCGCCTGGCCGTCGACCACATCGACCTCTATTACCAGCATCGTGTCGACACCGGGGTCCCGATCGAGGAGACGGTGGGCGCAATGGCGGAGCTCGTCGACGAAGGCAAGGTGCGCTATCTGGGGCTGTCCGAAGCCTCGGCCGCGACGATCCGCCGGGCCAACGATGTGCACCCGATCGCCGCCGTCCAGAGCGAGTACTCGCTCTGGAGCCGCGACATCGAGAACGAGGTGCTGCCCGCGTTGCGCGATCTGGGGATCGGGCTCGTCGCCTACAGCCCCTTGGGCCGGGGGTTCCTGACGGGCCGATACACGAAGGCCGAGGACTTCGGTGAGGGCGACTTCCGCCAGTATCAGCCGCGCTTTCAGGGCGAGAACCTCGCCCGCAACCTTCAGCTCGTCGAGCGCGTGCGCGAGCTGGCCGCCGAGCACGACTGCACCCCGGGTCAGCTGGCCCTGGCGTGGGTCATGCATCGCGGCAGCGACGTCGTGCCGATTCCGGGCACCAAGCGGCGTGCCTATCTGGAGGAGAACGTCGCCGCCACCGAGATCACGCTCGATGACGAGGATCTGCAGCGGATCGAGGAGGCCACGCCCGCGAGCGCGGTGGCCGGCGACCGCTACGCGGACATGTCGTTCGTCGAGCGCTGACTACCGCCGCGCGTCGCGAGCGCCGGCGACGAGCCGGTCGCGCAGCAGCAGAAAGCCCATCGCGGCCGAGAGCACCGACAGCAGCTGGCCGACCTCGCCACCGATCTCGCGCGGCTCGTCGAGCACGAGCAGAAGCACGCCGAGCGTCTCGCCGACGACGGCAACCGGGACGGCCAGCACGTGCATCTCGTCCGGGGCGCCGAAGGCTGCTGCGCTGGCCGGCGCGAGCATCGCCGGTCGCCCCTCGCGCAGGACCTCGGCGACGTCCTCGTGCGCGGTGACCGTAACCATCCGCGGGCCCAGCAGTCCGCGGCTGGAGCTGCCGAGCGCAAGCTCGCCGGCCATGTACACCGCGACGCCGACGTCGATCGGCGGCAGTCGTCGCACGAGCGTGTCCGCGGTGGCCTGCAGCAGCGCCGGCCCGCTCTCCTGGCGGAACAGCTCGGCCAGCTCGCTCACCGAGCTGAGCCACCGGCTGTGCTGCTCGAACCGCCGATCGAGCTGCTCACGCTCCTCGAGCAGCCGGGCCAGGGCCAGCCGGGTCTCGCGATCCGCGGCGTGCTCGAGCTCGACCACCGCCACCAGCGGGGACTGCCCGGGCTCGGCGGGAAGCCGGTACATCAGCGCGCGCACGTGCTCGGGGCCCGTCGGGGACCATGACGGATGGCTCGTCTCCCCCATGTGGGCCGCGGTGGTGAACAGCGCGATGGCCGAGCGCTCGAGCTCTGAGCCCGGCACCCACGGGGCGGCCAGCGCCAGCTCGTCTCCGGGGTGCGGGGCGCCGTCGATCGCTGCCAGGGCCGGGTTGACGTAGGCGACGCGGACCGGCGCGGGGCCCGAGAGGAGCATCAACGGCGACGGCAGCTGCTCTGTACTCGCGGCCAGCGCCGCGCGGGAGACGTCGGGCTCCGGCGTCGAGGCCGTCGCCTCGGCGATCGCCCGTGGGAGCGGCACGCCTTCCTCGGAGGCACGCCGGACGGCGACGACGATATCGGCGTCGGTGAGCTGGTAGCGGCGCGGGCCGGCGCCGACGCGCTGGGGGTGCGGAAAGTCGAAACGGCGCTCCCATGTCCGCAGCCGCTCGCGAGAGACGCCGGTGAGGGCGGCGAAGCGCGTGGCGCTGACGGTCTGACCACCTCTGCCCATCCTCCAAGTGTGACACCACAACGACCTTGGTGCGTCTGTCCGTGGCTGACCACCTTGCCCTCGCCGGCGGGGTCGGCAGTATGAGCCCCGTCCAGCGTTCCCTGCCAGTGGAGGACGATTGAGCTCCACGCTGCAACCTGCAGTTTCGTTGACTTCCGAGCCACCACTCGACGAAGACGATCTCCTACGCCGCTACCACGCCGAGGGGGATCTCGAGGCCCGCCGAATCCTGATCGAGCGGATGATGCCGCTCGTCCGGACGCTGGCCCGCCGCTACGTCAACCGCGGCGAGTCGCTCGATGACCTGATCCAGGTCGGATGCGTCGGCCTGATCAAGGCGGTCGATCGCTTCGATGTCTCGCGTGAGCTGCGCTTTTCGACCTTCGCCGTGCCCACGATCCTGGGCGAGATCAAGCGACACTTCCGTGATCGGGCCTGGTCGATTCGGGTCTCCCGCGGGATCCAGGAGCTGAACTCCCGGGTCGGTCGCGAGGCCGACCGGCTGTCAGGCGTCCTCGGGCGCTCGCCGACGATCGACGAGCTGGCCGAGGCCACCGAGACCTCGGTCGAGCAGGTGCTCGAGGCGCTCCAGGGCGCGCAGGCCTACAACACCGTGCCGCTGGAGGAGCCGGTCGGCGACGACGGCGAGGCGGCCGAGCGCTTCGGCGCCGAGGACCCAGGGTACGCCGTGGCCGAGCAGCGGGTGGAGCTCGCGCGCGGCCTCGAGACGCTGCCCGAGCGCGAGCGCAGCATCATCCTGTTGCGGTTCTTCGAGGGGCTGACGCAGCGTGAGATCGCCGACCGCATCGGAATCTCGCAGATGCACGTCTCCCGGCTGCTGCGCCGCTCGGTCGAGCGGATGCGCACGCAGCTCGAGGCCTGAAACGCGGCAAGACCGCGCTCAGGGCTTGATCGCTCCCCCGCTCGGGTATACAAAGACACTATGGCTCGTGCGATCTGGACCGGCGCGATCAGCTTTGGGCTGGTCAACGTGCCGGTCAAGCTCTACAGCGCCACGTCGCCCAAGACGGTGCGCTTCCACCAACTGTCGGGGAAGACCGGCGCGCGGATCCGTCAGAAGCGCGTCGACCCGTCGACGGGCGACGAGGTCGCCTTCGAGGACATCGTCAAGGGCTACGAGATCACGCCCGAGCGCTACGTCCTGATCTCGCCGGACGAGCTCGACGCGCTCGACCCCAAGGCGACCAAGACGATCGACATCGAGGACTTCGTCGACCTGCCGGAGATCGACCCGATCTACTACGACCACTCCTACTACCTCGCGCCCACCGCCGGCGGCGCCAAGCCCTACCGGCTGCTGCTCGACGCGATGCGCGAGTCGGGCAAGGTCGGGATCGGGCGCGTGGTGCTGCGGTCAAAGCAGCAGCTGGCGGCTCTGCGTCCCACCGGCGACGTGCTGACGCTCTCGACGATGCTGTTCGGCGACGAGGTGCTCAAGCCCGACCGGCTCGACGAGCTCGACGCCGTCAGCGAGGCCGAGGCCAGCGAGCGAGAGCTTTCGATGGCCCGTCAGCTGATCGAGTCGCTGTCGAGCGACTTCGAGCCCTCCAAGTACCGCGACGAGTACCGCGATCGCGTGCTCGATCTGATCGAGCGCAAGGCGGCGGGCGAGGAGATCGCCGCTGCGCCCGAGGCCGAGGAGCCCGAGGCGGCGCCCGACCTCATGGCCGCGCTCGAGGCCAGCCTGGCCGCCGTCCGCAGCGGCGACGAAGACGTGCCCGCGCCCCCGCCCGCGCCGAAGCCGCGCAAGCGCTCGACGACGTCCAAGAACGGCGACGGCAAGGCCGCCGCGAAGACGACGGGCCGGAAGCCCGCGTCGAAGCCGCGCGCCACCAAGGCCACCGCCAAGGCCAAGAAGTAGCCGGCCGCGGTCCGTGCGGCCGCGGTCCGCGCGGGCCCACGTCGCCCGCGGGCCCAATGTCGCGCGGGCGCTCAGCGGTACCGGGTGCCTGCGAGAGCGACGAGCGTGCAGCCCGTCGGCCCGCAGTCGGAGAACTGCCCCGCGTAGGGGCCGTAGAGCGCGTATGTGGTGGCGCCGTCCCGCGCCAGGCCCCGGAGCGCATGGGGCGCACCGGCGCTCGCGGCGCCGCTCCCGTCCGGCGCGATGCGCTGGAAGGCGTCGGCGGCGGGGACGATCGGGGAGCCGTCGAACTGACCGTAGTAGAGGCCGCCCGAGGCGAACGACGGGAAGCTGAGGAAGCCGGGCGCGCCGATCTCGCTCGACTCGGTATCGACCGCGAGCCCGGTCGCGGCGGCGCTCGCCGAGGCGGGCAGCGTGTCGACATCGATGGTCGAGTCGACCTGGCCGCCGCTGATCGTCTCCCACGCGAAGGCAAGCCGTCCCGGGCCGAGATCGAGTGAGACGGGGCCGGGCGCCCCGGCTGCGTCGCCCGGAAGTGAGACGACCGCGAGCTTGCCCCGGCGCGGCGCCGTCAGTGGCTGGGCGACGAGGGCCGGCCCACCGCGGGCGCCGACCCGCACATAGGCGATCTCGTTCTGCCACAGGGTCGGCAGGTAGAACGAGCCCGTGCCGGCGATGCCGGCGATGCGGCCTTCGCGCTTGGTCGCGAAGTCGTAGCGGTAGAGCGCGCAACCGGACGGCAGCCCGGCCGGCGTCCCCGCCCCGTTCATCCACACCGGCCGCTCGCGGCGGCACCGCGAGTACACCGCGACCGCGCGGCCGTGCGGGTCGGGCCCCAGGTCGACGTCGAACGGGACCCGGCGCGGCGCGACGCGGAGCAGCTCGGTGCGTCCGCGGTAGTGGGCCATCAGACGGTACTCGCGCGTGGTCGGGTCCCAGTGGCTCCATGCGACCACGCCGCCGTAGGCGGCGAGCTTGGAGGCGAACGGCTCCACCGCGATCGTCTGCGCGCCCTGGGCGGAGTGCGCCGTCCGGGCAGCGGCGCTCAGCGGTACGAGGGCGCCGGCCGCTGCGGCGAGCGCGAGCGTGGCCGTGCCGAGGGCCGCGGCGAGCCTCAGCCGGCCCGCCGCGAGTGGAGGGCAACGGGACATCGGGCGCCATTGTGACAACTCCATGGATCCTGGCAGGATCAGGGCCATGCGGCCCATCCGGGCGACGCGTGCTGCGGCCACATGGCCAACCGCACGATCGCGTTGCGCTGATACGCTTTCCGCCCGCCTCGCAGTGTTCCACCGTCCCCGAGCACTACATCTATGCACCGTCTCGTCCCACCCGGGGCCACTGGCCTCTACGACCCCAACAACGAGCACGATGCGTGCGGCATCGCGCTCGTCGCGAAGCTATGGGGCGAGGCCAGCCACGCCGTGGTCGAGAAGGCGCTCGATGCGCTCGGGAACCTCGAGCACCGCGGTGCCGAGGGCGCGGATCCGAACACCGGTGACGGCGCCGGGATCCTGATCCAGATCCCCGACGGGTTCATCCGGGCCGTGGCCGGCGTGGAGCTGCCGCCGCCCGGCCGCTACGGCGTCGGCGTCTGCTACCTGCCCACCGAGCCCGAGCGGCGGGCCGAGCTCGAGCAACTGGTCGAGGAGACCGTCGCCGCCGAGGGTCAGACCGTGATCCGCTGGCGCGATGTCCCCGTCGACGAGCGCTACGTCGGCGACACGGCCCGGCTGTCGGCGCCGGTGATCCGGCAGGTGCTGGTGGGCGCCTCGGACGAGATCACCGATCAGGACGCGTTCGAGCGCAAGCTGTACGTGATCCGCCGCGTGATCGAGAGCGAGGGTGGACGTGAGATCGCGCTGCCGAGCTTCTCCTCACGCACTCTGGTCTACAAGGGGATGCTGACCGCGCCGCAGCTGCCGCGGTACTTCACCGATCTGCGTGATCCGCGCGTCGCAACCCGGTTGGCGCTCGTCCACTCGCGGTTCTCGACCAACACCTTCCCGAGCTGGGAGCTGGCGCACCCGTTCCGGCTGATCGCCCACAACGGCGAGGTCAACACGCTGCGCGGGAACATCAACTGGATGCGGGCGCGCGAGTCACAGCTCGCCTCGGAGCTGTTCGGCGATGACCTGCGCAAGGTGATCCCGGTCGTCCGCGACGGCGGCTCGGATTCGGCCACCTTCGACAACGTGCTGGAGCTGCTCGTGCTCGGCGGTCGCACGATCCCACACGCGGTGATGATGATGGTCCCCGAGGCCTACCGCACGCGCACGGACCTCGACCCTGACGTGCAGGGGTTCTACGACTTCCACTCCTGTCTGATCGAGCCGTGGGATGGTCCCGCGGCGGTCGTGTTCACCGACGGTCGAGTCGCCGGAGCCGTGCTCGACCGCAACGGCCTGCGGCCGGGCCGCTGGATCCAGGACACCGAGGGATACGTGGTGCTGGCTTCGGAGACGGGGGTGATGACCGTCGCCCCCGAGCACATCCAGCGCAAGGGACGGCTCGCGCCCGGCAAGGTGTTCCTCGTCGACCTCGAGGAGGGACGGATCGTGGGGGACGAGGAGGTCAAGCGACGGGTCGCGCGCCGCAAGCCCTACGCCGAGTGGTACGAGCGCTCGGTCGTGCACATCGACGATCTGCCCGAGCGCCAGCCCACGGCGCCCCGGATCGAGCCGTTGCGATCCAAGCAGCTCGCGTTCGGGTACTCGCAGGAGGACCTGCGGATGATCATCGCGCCGATGGCCACCAAGGGTGAGGAGCCCGTGGCCAGTATGGGTAACGACGCCGCCCTGGCCGTGCTCTCCGATCGCCAGCCGCCGCTGTTCTCCTATTTCAAGCAGCTGTTCGCCCAGGTCACCAATCCGCCGATCGATCCGATTCGCGAATCGGTCGTGATGAGCCTGCAGGCCGGCGTCGGCGCTGAGCACAACCTGCTCGCCGAGTCACCGGACCAGGCCCACCAGCTCGTGATGGACCAGCCGATCCTGCGCAACCACGAGCTCGAGAAGCTGCGGCAGGTCTCCCACGAGATCTTCGACGCCGCGACGATCGACATCACATGGCCGATCGAGCAGGGGCCGGACGGCATGGCGGATCGCCTCGACGCCGTCTGCGAGGAGGCCGCCAACCATGTCGAGCACGGCGCCAACATCCTGATCCTGTCGGACCGCAACCTCGGGCCCGAGCGAGTCGCGATGCCGTCGCTGCTGGCCGTGGCGGCCGTCCATCATCACCTCGTCCGGCGCGGGACCCGCCTGCGGACCGGTCTGGTGATCGAGTCGGGCGAGCCGCGCGACATCCATCACATGGCCACGCTGATCGGCTACGGGGCCGCCGCGATCAATCCCTATCTGATGTTCGAGTCGCTCGACGAGCTGGCCGACCGCTCGCTGCTGCCCGAGGACCTCGATCGTGAAGAGGCGGAGAAGCGGATCGTCAAGGCGATCGGCAAGGGACTCATGAAGACGATCTCCAAGATGGGGATCTCGACCATCCAGTCCTACTGCGGCGCCCAGATCTTCGAGGCCGTCGGCCTCGAGCCCGAGCTGATCGCTCGGCACTTCACGGGCACCGCGTCACGCATCGGCGGAATCGGGATGGACATCCTCTCGACCGAGGCAATGGAGCGCCACTTCCGGGCCTACCCGCGTGTCGATCGGGAGGTGCTGCCGGTCGGTGGAGTGCTCCAGTGGCGGCGCGACGGCGAGACGCACATCTGGAACCCCGACACGATCGCCAAGCTGCAGCATTCCGTGCGCGGTCAGAACGGCGACTCGGCCCACACGTACGCGGAGTTCTCGCGCATGGTCAACGAGGACTCGGTCCGCAAGGCGGCGCTGCGCGGGCTGATGCGGCTGCGTACGGTCAGGGAGCCGCTGCCGCTGGACCAGATCGAGTCGGCGACCGAGATCGTCAAGCGCTTCACGACGGGCGCGATGAGCCTCGGGGCCCTCTCCCGTGAGGCGCACGAGACGCTGGCCATCGCGATGAACCGCCTCGGCGCCAAGTCGAACACGGGGGAGGGCGGGGAGGACCCGAGCCGGTACACCCCGGACGACAACGGTGACCTGCGGCGCTCGGCCATCAAGCAGGTGGCCTCGGGCCGCTTCGGCGTCACGATCCACTATCTCGTCAACGCCGACCAGATCCAGATCAAGATGGCGCAGGGGGCCAAGCCCGGCGAGGGCGGACAGCTCCCCGGGCACAAGGTCGACGACTACATCGCGATGATCCGGAACTCGACCCCGGGCGTCGGCCTGATCTCGCCGCCGCCGCACCACGACATCTACTCGATCGAGGATCTCAAGCAGCTGATCTACGACCTGCGCTGCGCGAACCCGACCGCTTCGGTGTCGGTCAAGCTCGTCTCCGAGGTCGGCGTGGGCACGGTCGCCTCGGGCGTGGCCAAGGCGAACGCGGACCACGTCACGATCTCCGGCCACGACGGAGGCACCGGGGCCTCGCCGCAGTCCTCGGTCCAATCCGCGGGCGTCCCGTGGGAGATCGGGCTGGCCGAGACGCAGCAGACCCTGCTCCTCAACGACCTGCGCTCGCGGATCACGGTCGAGGTCGACGGGCAGATGAAGACCGGGCGCGATGTGGTGATCGGTGCGCTGCTCGGCGCCGACGAGTTCGGCTTCTCGACCGCGCCGCTGATCGCCATGGGCTGCATCATGATGCGGGTCTGCCACCTGAACACCTGCCCGGTGGGCGTGGCGACCCAGGATCCGGAGCTCCGCAAGCGCTTCCGTGGCACCCCCGAGCATGTCGTCAACTACCTGATGTTCATCGCCGAAGAAGTGCGCGGAATCATGGCCCTGCTCGGCGTGCGCCGCTTCGAGGACATGATCGGCCGCACCGACCTGATCGAGATGGACGCGGCGATCGACCACTGGAAGGCGCGCGGCGTCGACCTGACGATGATCCTGACGGCGCCCGATGTTCCCGCCGGCGCGCCGCGCCACCGGACCCGTCCGCAGGTCCCGGTGCTCGACGACGCGCTCGACTGGGAGCTCGTGCGCAAGTGCGCTCCCGCGCTCGAGCGGGGCGAGCCGGTCAGGCTCGGGCCCGTCCCGGTCCGCAACGTCAATCGCGCGGTCGGCGGGATCCTGTCGGGCGAGATCGCCCGGCGCCGGGGCGCGCATGGCCTGCCCGAGAACACGATCGAGATCTCGTTCTCCGGCTCGGCCGGCCAGAGCTTCGGCGCCTGGCTCGCCCCCGGCGTCACCCTGCTGTTGCGCGGCGAGACCAACGACTACACGGGCAAGGGACTCTCCGGTGGCACCGTCACCGTGCGGCCGCCCGAGTCGGCGTTGTTCCGCGCCGAGGAGAACATGATCGTCGGCAACACCGTGCTCTACGGGGCGACGGCCGGACGCGCGTTCTTCCGCGGGCTCGCGGGCGAGCGCTTCGCCGTGCGCAACTCCGGCGTGCACGCGGTGGTGGAGGGCGTCGGCGACCACGGCTGCGAGTACATGACCGGCGGTCGCGTCGTCGTGCTCGGACCGACGGGCCGCAACTTCGCCGCCGGCATGAGCGGCGGGGTGGCCTATGTGTACGACGTGGACCGCCGCTTCGCCAGCCGCTGCAACACCGAGCTCGTCGACCTCGACGCACTCGGCGATGAGGACGCCCACGAGCTGCGCATGCTGATCAAGGAGCATGCCCAGCGCACCGGGTCGATCGTGGCCCGCAACGTATTGGCCTCGTGGGAGGTCGCACGCCAGCGGTTCGTCAAGGTGATGCCACGCGACTACAAGCGGGTGCTGGCCGAGGCGGCGGAGCGCGACACCGCCGTCGGCGTCTGAGGGCGCGTCACCGCCGACGGCTGCGGTCGCCGGCGAGCCGGATCAGCACCGTGACCCAGGTCCGGAACGGACGCCACGCCTCGGCCATCTCGCTCAGCTGCTCCAGCGTCAGCGGCGCGGGAAGCCCATAGAGGTCGGCGGCATGGGCCAGCACCTTCGGCTCGGCCGCCTGCAGCATCGCGTCGGCGAAGCCGCTGGCGCGGAGGACGACGAGGCCGGCGTAGAACGGCCCGAGGCCCTTGAGCAGCTGGAGCTCGTCATTGGCGCGCTGGGGCCCGATCGCCTGCAGGTGCTCGACGTCCAGCCGGCCCGCCAGTGCCGCCTCGGCCACGCCGCGCAGGCGCGCCACCTTCTCCGGTGTCAGCCCGGACGCATCGTCAGGCAGCTCGAGCAGCCGCTCGGGTTGCGGGAACGCCCTGAGGGTGGTGCCCGCGAGCGCGAACGTCGCGCCCAGCTGCTCCCCGATCGCCTCCCGTACGCCGGCCGCCTGCGCTCCCGGTCTGCGGGCCGAGATGATCGACCATGCCGCGCCCTCGTAGGGCGAATGGAAGAGAACCGGCCGCTGCCCTCGGTGGCGCCGCTGGAGCTCCGCGATCACCGAATCGCGTGCGCCGACGCGCATGAACTCCTCTCCGTCGTGGTCGAGCGAGACGACCCGTGCGACCTGGGCCAGGGCCGCGCCGGGATCGGCGCCCTCGGTGAGCGTCAGCTCAACCGACACCTCGCCGTCGGGCACCGGCTGGCGCAGGATCGCGCCGGCGTAGCCGCGGCCGCCGTCGACCGGGAAGGCCAACCGCATCGCACCGTCGTAGCGCAGCGTCCGACCCGAGTTGGGCCCGAAACCGAACTCTGCCGCAGCCCGAAGCGAGAACGGTCCTCGCGGCGTGATCGGCAACGTCGGCACGTCCACCGGGCCCGGGTGCTCAGTGCGCGGTGAGCAACACGTCGGTGAGACCCTCGATCGTGCCGATCCCATACCCCATCGAGGGATCGCCGTCGGTCATCACGGCCATCGCGAATGAGTGATCGGGACGCTCGAGCCGCGCGACTTGATGCACGAGCTGGCCGAGCGCGGTGCCGCGCCAGCCACCCTTGAAGAAGACGGCGTAATGGTGTCCGCGGGCTACGGCGGGGATGCCCCAGCTCTCGTAGCCGACGATCGTCGAGAGCAGGTTGCGCGCGTAGCCGCGGAACTCACGCGGGATCAGCGAATCCATCTCGAAGAAGAACCTCGCCTGGTCGGCGGCGCTGATCTGCGCGTTGGCCCAGATGCCGACGATCGAGAAGTCGGTCATCCCCGCCGCGTGGGCCACCGCGTACAGGCGGCCGTCGCCCACGATCGACCACGTCGTGGTCGCGGCCGAGTTGTCGGATTGGTTGATCATCGGGTACAGGAACGAGTTGCTGTACCCGTCGATGGAGTGCTGTCCCTGGGCATCGAGCTTGCGCAGATAGGCGACGAGCAGCATCGCCTTGACGACGCTCGCGGACACGAACGTCCAGTGGATGTGCACACCGGACACGCGACCCTCGCTGTCGACGACGGCGAACGCGGTGCGCCCGGCCCGGCCGGCCAGGAAGGAGGCGGCGGCGGCGATCGCCCGCGGCGTGGGGAATCCGAACGGGAGCGAGCCGCTGCCCGAGTAGCCGCGGCCCCGGCATCCGGGCGGATCGCCGGCATCGAGCAGGGCCCCGTCGCCGGGCGCGTGGAAGCACGCGCGGAAGCGGAAGTGGCCGGCGGTCAGCGCGATCGTGTCGCTGATCACCGTGATGCCGGGCCGCGCGTCGCGCGTGCGGGTGGCAGAGGCGCCCGCAAAGCGAGCATGGAATCCCTCGGCGAACGACCAGGCGACTCTGGCCCGGCCCCAGTGCAGGTTGCGGGGGTGGGTGACCACGATCGTCACCGCCGCGCGGCCGAGCGGGAGCGCGCGGACGGTCGTCTTGACCGTGTAGGCGACCCCGACCCCGACCACGGCCGCGGTCGACGAGCCGGCCAGCGTGACGCGGTAGCGCGTGTTGCGGTCCGGCGTAACCGTGAACGCGAACGAGCCGTCGGCCGCGGCGACGCGCGAGCCGATCTCGGTGGCCACCGGGTACGGATAGGCGCTGCGGAACAGGAGCACGAGGCGGCGCCCGAGCGGGTCGACCACGCGGCCCTTGAGCTGCACCGTATGCCCGGCCTGCACGTGCCGAGGCGAGGCGGTGAGCCGCACGGCCGGACCCACGACCGGCGCCGTCGCGGCCGCAGCGCTGCTCGCGGCTGCGAGCAGCGCGGCAATCGCGGCCATCGCTGTCCACCCCGCGGGTCCTCGCCGAATCGCGCGCACGCGCGCACTCTATGCCTGTGCCGGGACGGACGTGACCGCCGGGTCAGAACCGAGGCGGCCGCGCTGGTACATTTCGCGGCCCGCCCTCGCTGTTCCCGCAGCCCTATGCACCTCTCGCCCCACACACGAATCGCCGTACCCGCACATGGGTGAGCTCGGCGCGTTCCTGAAGATCCACCGGGTCGGCTTCGACAAGCGCGACCCCGGGCAGCGCGTGCACGACTACAAGCAGTACTTCGCGCTGCAGCCAGATCAGGAGCTGCGCCGGCAGGGCGCCAGGTGCATGGACTGTGGGGTGCCCTTCTGCCACGAGGGCTGCCCGCTCGGCAACCTGATCCCGGACTGGAACGATCTCGTCTACCGCGACAAGTGGCGCGAGGCGATCGATCAGCTCCACGCGACCAACAACTTCCCCGAGTTCACGGGCCGGATCTGTCCCGCACCGTGCGAGTCGGCGTGCGTGCTGGCGATCAACGACGATCCGGTAGCGATCGAGCAGATCGAGCTGGCCATCGTCGAGCGAGCCTTCGCCGAGGGCTGGATCGTGGCCGAGGTGCCGGATCGGCGCACCGACAAGCGGGTCGCGGTGATCGGCGCGGGGCCGGCCGGGCTGGCCGTCGCCGCCGAGCTCAACCGTTGCGGCCACCGGGTGACCGTGTACGAGCGCGACGAGGGACCCGGCGGGCTGATGCGCTTCGGCGTCCCGGATGCCAAGCTCGAGAAGTCGGTCATCGACCGCCGCGTGGCCATCCTCGAGCAGGAGGGGATCGAGTTCATCTACAACGCCGCGGTCGGCGTCGACATCCCGACGGAGCAGCTACGGGCCGAGTACGACGCGCTCGTGATCACGATCGGCTCACGCGTATCCCGTGACATCGACGCCCCCGGGCGCGACCTGGCCGCGATCCATCCGGCCATGGACTACCTCTACCAGCGCAACCGTTGGGTTGCCGCCCATGAGGGTCGCCCGTCCCGGCCACCCGAGCCCGGCACCGAGATCTCGGCCGCCGGCAAGCGCGTGATCGTGGTCGGCGGTGGCGACACGGGCATGGACTGCATCTCGAACTCGCATCGCGAGGGCGCGAGGGACGTGCGCATGCTCGATGTCTATGAGGCCCTGACCGGAAGCGGCACCGACCCGCGCCACCCGTGGCCGCTCCCGCCGAAGCGCACGCCGACCACGTACGCGCTCGAGGAGGGCGGCGAGCGCCGGTGGGGCACCGAGGTGACCGGCTTCGGCGGCAAGGGCGGCGCCGTCAGCCACGTGTACGCGCGCCAGGTGACGGGAACCTCCTCCCGCGATCTCACCCCGGTGCCCGGAAGCGAGTTCGTGCTCGAGGCCGATCTGGTGCTGATCGCGATCGGCTTTGAACACCCCGAGCACGAGGGGCTGGTGGGGGACCTCGGACTCGAGCTCGACCGGCGCGGGAACATCCGCACCCAGCAGACCTACCGCACCTCGACCGGCGGCGTCTACGCGGCCGGGGACGCCCGGATCGGGCAGTCGCTGATCGTGACCGCGATCGCCGAGGGACGCAAGTGCGCCCGGATCGTCAACAAGGACCTGGGCGGCAGCCCGATGGATGCCGACCGCGAGATGCTGGCGGTCGGGGCCTGGAGTGGCGAGGCCGACCGCACGCTGCGCCACGAGGCGGAGGCGGCCGGCACGGTCAGGCCCGGCGAGGAATTCTTCAGTGGCCCGGGGACGCGCGGTCCCGACGCCCGTCGCTAGTGCGGTGCACTCGCAGGAGACCCGGATCGAGGACCGGGGTCCGCTTGTGCGTCAAATCGGCGCAGTTTCTTGCCCAGCGGCTGGCGGGGCTGGTAGCTTTTGTGTGACCGTACGTGCCTCGCGATAGAGAGGGCAACAGCGAGGAGAAACTTTAGGTTTGCGCACATCTTGGGACGGGGAAACTCGCCCCTGTCGGTCAGGGAACTGCGCCCCCACTTCCCTGACTCTCCGGGGGGCCCAGATGGATCTGGGCCCCCCGGGTTCTTAACGATGAGCACCGGGTGTCCTGACGAGCCGCATCGGTCCGGTCCGCGGGCCCGGTATGCGAACGTGTGGCGATGACGGCGCCCGTCCCCCTGAATTACGGCCTGTACCCGACCGTGGGCGCGCTCCACGTCCAGCACGAGGCCTCGATCGGCAGCACGATCACGGGCTTCCTCGACTCGGCGGGGCAGTTCTTCTCGCACCTCACCAATCTGAGCTGGACCTCGCTGCTGATCGGGCTGGCGCTCTACACCCTGTACCTGACGCTTCGCTCGCGCGCGCTCTACAACGCGGTGCAGGTCGCCTACCCGCACGAGACCGTCCGCTGGCGCGACATCTGGGGCGCCTACATGGCGGGCTATGCGGTCAACAACGTGTTCCCGCTCGGCGGCGGCAACATCGTGCAGCTGTTCCTGGTCCGCGTCTCGATCCCGTCGGGCAGTTATCCCACCATCGCCGCCGCGCTCTCGACCGGCGTCGTCTTCGACTGGGGGATGGGACTGCTGGTGATGTGCTTCGCGTTCACCCAGGGCGTGTTCCCGAAGCCACCGGACTTCTCCAAGCTGCCCGCGTTCGACATCAGCTTCTTCGCCTCGCACCCCCGCTTCGCGCTGCTCGTGCTCACCGTGCTGGGGATTGGCTTCATGATCGCCTTCGCCCTGCTCTCCGCCCGGGTGCGCGCTTTCTGGCAGCGCGTCCGGCAGGGGCTCACGATCCTCCGCGACCGCCGGCTCTGGGCCCGGAAGATGGCGACATGGCAGTTCGCCAGCTGGATCGCCCGGTTCGCCGCCTACTGGGCGCTGCTGGACGCGTTCCACATCGGCGGCTCGGTCACCAATGCGCTACTCGTGCTCGCGGTTCAGGTCGTCGCCTCCGTGTTCCCGTTCACGCCCGGCGGCGCCGGCGTGCAGCAGGCACTGTTGGTTTCGATCTTCGCCACCAAGGCGGGGTCGGCGACGGTGGCCGCGTTCTCCGTCGGCCAGCAGATCGCGACGGCGATCGTCACATCGGTGCTCGGGTTCGCGGCGCTCGTCTTGATCTTCCGCTTCAAGAGCTTCCGCGAGGTGATCGAGCGCGGCCGCGAGCACCGCCGCAGCGAGGCCGAGCGGGCCGAGGGGCAGGACGAGTCTCGCGCCGACGTCGCCGTCGTGCGCTGAGCGGCTGAGCGCACCGTCATCCCGCGCGGAGGACGACGGCATCATCCGATCGGGGGATCGCGGAGCGCCGCTGCGGTGCCGATGCTCGGCGTAGGTCTTCTTTCTGCATCCTGCGAATCTGTGTCCACGATCCCAGCGACCATCCCGCCCAGCGCCCAGCTCTCGGGCAGCAACGGCGCCGGCGTGCCCGCGTCCTCCGGGCCGGCGCGCTCGGGGCTGGTGCTGGCTGCGCTGATCCTCGTCGCGGCGGTGGCGAACCTCAACCTGGCCGTGGCCAACGTGGCGCTGCCGGACATCGGCAAGGCGTTCGATGCCGGCCAATCCGCGCTCGACCTCGTCGCCGTCGGATACTCGCTCGGCCTCGCGGCATCCGTGCTCTACCTCGGTGCGGTCGGCGACCGCTACGGCCGCAAGATGATGCTGATCCTCGGGACCTCGCTGGCGATCCCGGCGTCGCTGCTGGCCGCGTTGGCGCCCACGATCGGTGTCCTGTTCGCGGCCCGCCTGCTCGGTGGCCTCGCCGCCGGGATGGCCTATCCGACCACGCTCGCGCTGATCACGGCGCTGTGGTCGGGGCCGGCCCGCACCCGGTCGATCGCTCTGTGGTCGGGCCTGGGCGGCTCGATCTCCGCGATCGGCCCGCTGCTGGCCGGCCTCCTGCTGACGAAGCTCCACTGGGGCTCCGTGTTCCTGCTCTCGCTCCCGCTCGCGCTCGTCGCGCTGCTGATGGCCTGGCGACTGGTGCCGGCGCACGTCAACGAGTCGAGCGATCCCGTCGACCACCTGGGCGGCATCCTGTCCGTGGTGCTGGTGTCGGCGCTCGTGTTGGCGATCAACTTCGCGCCGACGCCCGGTCGGGGAACGCTGGCGATCGGGCTCGGGGTGATCGCCGTGGCCGCGCTGATCGGCTTCGTGATCCGCCAGCGCCGAGCGAGGAGTCCGCTCTACGACCTCACGGTCGCGGCCCGCCGGGTCTTCTGGGTCGCCGCCTGCGCCGGGGTGATCGTGTTCGGCTCATTGATGGCCGCCATGTTCATCGGCCAGATGTTCCTCCAGAACGTGCTCGGGTACTCAACGCTCGCCGCCGGCGCCTCGATCATTCCCGGTGCGGTGTTCATGGTGCTGACCGCGCCCCTGTCGGCGAAGCTGGTCGAAGCGCGGGGCGCGCGGGTGACGCTGCTCGTCGGATATCTGTTCTGCCTGGTCGGCTTCGTCGTCATGCTCGTGCTGTGGACGCAGGGCACCGCCTTCTGGGAGGTCGGCCTCGCCTACGCGCTGGTCGGAGCGGGCGTCGGCTTCGCCGGCACGCCCGCCTCGCACTCGCTGACCGGATCGGTTCCGGTCAAGCGGGCGGGGATGGCGTCGGGGACCGCCGATCTCCAGCGCGACCTCGGTGGCGCAATCATGCAGTCGATCCTCGGCGCACTGCTCACCGCCGGTTACGCAGCGGCGATCATGGCCGCGGTCGCCGCGTCACCGGACCGCGCTCAGGTGACGAGCACGGTGCAGAACGAGCTGACGAAATCGTTCTCCAGCGCCCAGGCGGTGGCCTCGCAGTACCCGCAGCACGCCCAGCAGATCGTCGCTGCGGCCAAGACCTCGTTCCTGCAGGGCGCCAACTGGGCCTACGCCGCCGGCATCATCGCGATCGTGCTCGGCGCCGCGCTCGTCTTCTTCATGTTCCCGGCGTACGACGACGAACGGCGGCTGCTGCGCCAGTACCGCGCCGAGGACGCGTCGGCGACGCCGTCCGACGCCGCCCGCTGACCGCGATGTGAGTCCGCTCAGCACACACCGCCCGCGCCGATGAGCTGGGCTGCGCGCATGCGCAGCAGCTCCACCAGTTCGGTGCCGCGATGGAAGGGGTCGGCGATCGGCGCACCGCCGCTCAGCGGCAACGCGGCCCGCAGCCGGCCGTCGACCTCGGCCACGAGCGCAGTGCCCTGCGGCGGCTCCCCGGAGTCGAGCTCGGCCAGCCGGCGCAGCCGGGGCTGATCGGCCGCCACCGCATAGCGGAGGGTGACCCGCGTCACCGGCGTTTCCCCATCGTCGGGCAGCCCGTGTCGGGCGGCGCGCATCAGCTCCCTCTGTCGCTCGCGTGCCGCCAGATTCGTCAGCTGACTGGAAAACATCATGGCCTCCTTCGTCGCCGTAACCACCTAAATCCTATAACTAGTGATCTAACCAGTCAAGTAGAATGGGTGGTGATGGCAACGAAGACGGCTCCCGACGGGCTCGAGTTGGTGCGCGAGTTCGTCAACACCTACGACGTAGAGGACGGCACCGAGGAGCTCGGCAGCCCCCGCGACCTCGGGTCCTGGTTGCACGCTCGCGGGCTGGCCGCGGCCGAGCTGCGGGTCACGCGGGCCGACCTGGCGGAGGCGATCGAGCTGCGCGAGGCCCTGCGGGCATTGCTGTTGGCTCACAACGGGACGCCGGCGCCCGCCTCCGCCGGCGCGGTTCTCGATGCGTCCGCGGTGCGCGCCCGGCTACGGCTGCGCTTCGGCGAGGACGGCAGCGCGCGGCTCGAGCCCGAAGCCCGTGGCACCGCCGGCGCACTGGGGCGGCTGCTGGTGATCGTCCATGGCGCGATCGCCGACGGCACCTGGGAGCGGCTGAAGGCGTGTCGCGAGCACACCTGCGAGTTCGCCTTCTACGACCGCACCAAGAATCGCTCCGGCGCCTGGTGCGACATGGAGGTCTGTGGCAACCGGGCCAAGGCACGCGCGTATCGTCAGCGTCGCGATGCCCTGGCACCCGGCGAAGCCGAGGCGTGACACGATGCCCTGAGATGCCGACCTTCTGCCGCCACAACCGCCTCGTCCAGAATTGCCCGATCTGCTCGCGTGAGCAGTCCGTCGAGCTTCGTGCCGTGCTCTCCTCGAGCGCGCCGAGCTCCAGTCGCCCCCGCCAGGCGGCCGCCAAGAAGCCGGGGGCGAATCATGGGCGCAGCACGGGCGTGCGCGTGCGCCGGCTCGCTCGCGGCACCGACGACGGATACCACTCGCGGCTGGTGCCGGGGCTGAAGTCGAGCGCGGACGCCGAGCGGCTTGCCGAGGAATTGGCCTTCGCCGCCACGCGGCTGCGGCTCCTGGGCGAGGATCCCCCGGGCCTGTACGCCGAGGTCGCCGCCGAAGGCGATCTCGAGGAGCGCACCTGGCTGGCCTTCCTGATCGCCTATCTGGGCCCGTTGGACGCCGAGGACCCGTTCGCCGGCGTCAGCGCCGCGCGGACCTCGTGGGCCTCGGGTCAGCCGCCACAGCTCGACGCCGCCGAGGCGGGGCCCCGGACCGCTCTCGACCCCGGGCAGGGCACGCGCACGATCGACGCCTACCGCGCCTGGACGGGACGGGCGGGCTCGCAGGCCGCCGCGTTCACCGGCGAGGCCGCGTGGGTCCCGGAGCGCCGGTTCGCGCGGGCCTATGAGCGCCTCGGTCTGCCCGGACTGACCCGCGAGGCGCGCTTCGATCTGCTGGTCACGCTCGGCCGGCTCGGCGTCTACGAGCTGCGGGCCGACGCGCTGCAGTTCGGCGGCGACAACGAGACCACGATCGCCGCCAAGCGCGCGCTCGGGATCGGAGACTCGCTGCTGCTCGAACGCCGTGCCGCGGAGCTTGCGGAGGCGTGCCGGCTGCCGCTCGAGGCGCTCGATCTGGGCCTTCACAACTGGGGCACCGACCACCGCGCCACCGCGGGCCTCGGGCCCGGCGCCGAGCCCGACGCAGACACCCTCGAGTCGGCGCTCACCGCGCTCGGCCTGGGCGACTGAGAGCCCCGCCCGGCCGGGCGGCGACGGGGCGACGGTGCCGTCCGACCGACGGCCTACCTTCTCGTCGAACGCAACCATCGAGCCGGAGCTTTCATGTCTCTCTGCTTCATCGAACCGCAGAACGCAATCCGGGTCATCGCCGACTCGGTCGGTCGTGAGGCACGTCGCCAGATTCTCGGCGAGGTGGTTCGCGCCTGGGTTGACGAGATCCCCGAATCCGAGCTGGAGTCTCATTACGCGAAGGCGGTCGCGGACCTCGACGAGCACGATCTGTCGCTGCTCGCCGCGTGGCATGCGTCACTCGAGGTCGGCCATCCGGTTCCGAACAAGGAATTCCTCGTCAACGTGTTCCCGTCGCTGGGCGAGAACCGCCGTGAAGCGCTGAAGATCGCGGCCGGGTTCCGGGGCGAGGAGGCATTCGAGGCCGGTGTGGGCGAGGAGCAGGCGTTCGACACCGTGCTGCCGTGGCTGTCCGAGAAGCGCTGTGTCCAGCTGGCGAGCGAGTGCCTCGAGCTGTACTGCTGGGATCGGCTGGGCATGGAGAACTAGTGGCCGCCGACGCAAATACGTTCGGATTCGAGCGGCCATTGGGGGCGCCTGGCGGCGTCCTCGGAGGCTTATGCGGCTCTGCCGCACCGCGCCTCCTGCGTCCTGGCCAGGCATCCCCCAATGACCACTCTCGGTCCGAACGCACTTACGTCGACGACCACTAGTAGGACTTCGTTAGGTTGGGTTATGGCGGCAGCCTGCGCTGGCAGGTTGGGCAGTGCGCGTGCCAGCATGCCAGCGCGGTCTGGAGGTCACGCTGGGCTTGGTAGAGACTGATCAGGCTGCCGCCAGCTGAGGGCGGCCGGGGTCTCGGTGTAGGCGACAGCAGGTCAGGAACGCGTGCGCGACGGTCACGCTCGTGAGGTGGTGATGCAGTCCGCGGTAGGTACGGCCTTCGTAGTGATCAAGACCGAGGCATTGCTTGAGCTCACGGTAGTCGTGCTCGACCCGCCACGGGAGCTTCGCCAGGCGCACAAGTGTCTCAAGCGGCGTATCGGCGGGGAGGTTGGAGAGCCAGTACTTGACCGGCTCGTCCTTGTGCTCGGGCCACTCCGCGAGCAGCCAGCGTTCGGGGAGCACGCCGTCGTGCTGGCGTTGGGCGTCGTTGGCGGGGCGGACGCGGAGCGCGATGAACTGGCTGGCCAACGGGCCGCGGTCACCCTCGCGCCAGCCGATCGTGTGGACGTGCTCGCGGCCGGCGGCGAGCGCCAGCTCGCGGAGGCTCTGCGGCTTGGCGGGGTAGCGCGCGACACGCGGCCGTCCCATCCCCGCGTAGGCGGGTGTGATCGGTGTCGCGTCGGCCGGCTGCGCCGAGGTGACGCCTTTGACTTGCACGACGTACTCCAACTCGCGTTGCTCGAGCCCCATCCGGAATGCGGTGATGTCGCCGTAGCCGCCATCGGCCTGCACCACCCGACGCGCAAGACCCCAGCCGAGCAGCTCGTCGATGATCCCCAGCGCGAGCTGCCACTTCGGCACGTGACGGACGTCCTCGGGGATCCTCGCGCGCTCGCGGCGGTCCGCGTCCTGATCCCACGACTCGGGCAGGAACAGCCGCCACCCCAGCGGGCACGACGCCTCATCGGTCGCGGCGTTGACCGACACCAGCACCTGGCAGTTCGCCGTCTTGCCCAGCGCGCCGCAGTACTGATGCGCGACCCCGGGCGAGAACCGCCCGTCCTTCGGCAGGCCCGTGTCATCAACGACCCACCCGTCCGGGCAGACCTCGCGGGTCATCCTGACCGCCAACCGTCGGCGGACAGGAGCGTCGCGCCACGGCGAATCGGTAATGAACTGCTGCAACCCCTGCTCATCCCCATCCGGCAACCGTGCCGCCATCGGCTGGATCGACTTACGCCGACCCTCCAACAGCAGCCCACGGACGTACTGCTCGCCCTTCGCACGCTGATCACACCGCGCCAACGACCCGTACATCTCCTCAGCGAACTCGATCAACTCCGCCCGCTGCGCCTCCAGATCCGCCGCCCTGACACCGTGCTCGCCCGTCCGAATCGCCATACCACAGGTTTTCCCTGCACCCGCAAGAACTCCTGCACACAGCTAACGAAGTCCTACTGATATGGCGTACGTTTGTCAAGTGGCCGCGGGTGATCGCGTCCGTGGCAGGGGCGGTGGAGTGGGTGTTGTTCGGGAGGGCGGGGCGTCGGGCACGTTGTCGGCGTTGCCAGTCTGATGATGCGGGGATTTGTGTACCCCAGGGCCTTGTTCCTGCTGCCGGCGTGCGCTGGTCTAGGAGCGAGCGTGGCCCGGTGAGGGGCTGCTCATAGTAGGTTCGCGCGTGCCGGCCGCGTCGCGGCCCGGCGCCCCGGCCTCCTGAGGTTGGGTGGCTGTTGTGGAAGTGGTTAGGGTGCGGTCGCGGCGGCCCAGAGGAAGCAGGCGAGCTCGCGGGCGCACGCGACGACGGTCACGTTGTGCGGCTTGCCGCGGGAGCGCATCCGGGTATAGACGCGGTGGATCCGTTGTTGGGCGCGGTTGGAGATCTGCAGGACGTGATCGGGCTGTCCCGGTTGGCGGTTGGCGAGCGTCGACGCCGATCCGGGGTTCGCGGGCGTATTGCCAGGCGGACTCGACCAGCAATCGTCTGGCGAGTGTCGAGCCGGTCTTGGTGATCGCTCCCTGACGGTCGGACTCGCCGGACTGCGTCCGTGAGGGGGTCAGCCCGAGCCAGGACCCGAGACGATGCGGCTTTCTCGAACCGCTGCCAGTCAGCGCCGAGCTCGAGATGGATCGTCAGTGCGGTCAGCGTGTCGACGCCGCGGAAGCACCGCAGCCGGGCGACGGTCGGCCACCACTGCTCGTCGGTCGCAAGCCGTGAGATCCGCTCGGCGAGCGCCTGCTTTGCGAGCGGTGAGCCCGTCGACCGCGGCGAGCAGATCGGCGTAGGTCAGCTCGCTGATCGGGTCGGGGAACTGCTGGCGGGAGAGCCAGAGGCGATGATCGCGGCTCCAGGTCGAGGACGGCTTCGGGTACACCCGCCGTGGCGCAACAGCATCTTCGAGACGCGGTGACGCGCGTTCATCAAATCCCGACGGCACATGTCGTGCGCACGGATCAGCTCACGGGCGGCCTCGACCGCCACCGACGGAACGGGGATCGCGGTCAGCGACCCGGCGATCAGACACCGGGCGAGCAGCTCGGCGTCCTTGCGATCGGTCTTGACCCGGTCAGAGCGCCCGCGAGGCGTCTTCCCCGGGGCGATCACGTCCATCCGGATCACCCGCTGCGACCGCCGCCCGATACAGAGCCGAACCCGGTCGGGCCGGCCTCATAGCACGCCCATACCGGTCCAGGCAATGACTGCAGCCACGCGATCGGTGTGTCCAGCTGACCGCCGGTGAAACGCCACCCTGCAGAGCTCGCCGCGTCATCACATCGATCGCCGCGGCATGAATCGATCGAGCATGGACATCCATCCCGACAAACGTCATCGTTCCAGCCATGGCCGGACCTCCTCAAACAGGTCTTGGGGTCAGCCGGAGCCCAATTACTCCGAGCCAGACAAACCCCCGCGAGGAGCGTCCGGCCAATCAGCCCGGCAGGCAACCCGTGCAACGGGCGGCCCACGCCATAGGGTCTAGTGGCCACCAGCGCGGACGCGGCGCCCGACCGCGAGCCGGCCGCGTCGCCTACGGGTCCGCGAGCGCGGCCTCGATGTCCGTGATCGCCTGGTCGGTCGAGCGGAACCAGACCGCATGCATGCCGAGCTCGCGCGCGCCGTCGCAGTTGAGCTCGATGTCGTCGACCAGGAGTGCAGCGTCCGCAGCGACGCCGAGCCGCTCGAGCGTCAGCCGGTAGATCTCCGGTTCGGGCTTGCGTACGCCGACGAAAGCGGAGTCGACGACCACGTCGAAGATCTCGTCGACCGGCAGCATCGCCCGCCACAGCGGCTCCCACTCACGGACGTTGTTGGTGCAGATCGCCATCCGGTGCCCGCGCCCGCGCAGCGATCGCATGTACTCGATCACCCGCTCGTTGGGGTCGAGATGGTTGAAGTACGCCTCGCCGAAGCCGTGCAGCTCCATTTCGCGGCCCAGCTGCTCGGTCAGCTCGGCTCCGAGTGCGGCGAGGAAGTCCGCCTCGGTCAGGCGGCCGGTCTCGAGCTCGAACAGCGGATGGGCGCCGGTGCGCTCCGCGACCGCCGCCATCGCCCCGCCCAATTGCTCGAGCGAGATTCCCGAGGAGTCCTGGAACGCCCGGAAGGTGTCGAGCAGAGGCGACGTGAGCACGCCTCCGAAGTCACTCACCACCGCCTCGATCCGGGCCATGCTCAGCCCGGCGAGACCCGCGCCGGCGGCTCGGTCAGCTCGTAGACGCCGGAGCCCTCGCCGCCCGCCATGCGCCACCGGAACGGGATCAGCGTGCAGCGTGCGCCGTCCTCCTCACGGACGGCGGCGACGGCTGCGGCCTCGCCCGCTCCACGGCGCGGATACTCGTTCTCCTCGTCGCCGATCCACAGCTCCACGCCCGCGTTGATCGGCAGCTCGTGGCGGTCGTACGTGGTCGACAGGCGCGGGTCGTTGACCCGTATCGCGACGCCGTCGTCGAACAGGAAGGCGCCGAGCGCATCGTCCTCGTGACCACGGGTCTTGCGCGGTCGGGCCGCGATCACGAGCACCGACGCCGCCGGCGGGACCCACGCCGCCAGCTCGCGGACCGAGCCCAGGCGCGACCAGTCCGGCTGCGACCGCCGGCCGCGGCGGCCGAGGACCTCGAATTCACGAGCGGTGCCGTCGAAGCTGACGGCGCCGCGGACGAGGCAAGGCTGGTCGATCGCGACGAGTCCGGTATTGCCGATCGCGAGCTCGACGGCATCGCCGGAGCGCACGAGCTCGAGCTCGACGCCCTCCGCGCTCAGCGTCCAGTCCCCATCGGGGTCGGGCGCCATGATCTCGGCGTCGAGATGCTCCGGTACGGCCGCTCGCCCTAGGACGCTCGCCGTGCCCGGGCCGCCGTCGGCGGGGGCGCGGGCAGTGAGCCAGACGCCGGAGTCGGCGTCGCCGAAGGCCAGCGTTCGGTACTCGGGGTCGCCGGCGCTCATGGCTGCAAGCCGGGCGGTCGGATGTCGGTGGCCGTCGAGTCGACGTCATCGGGACGACGGCCTCGGGTGGAGAAGCGGACGGCCTGGATCATCAAGCGGCTCTCGATCGCCCGCAGCGCGATCCATCGCGTCAGGCTCCGGGTCGGCGGCAGCAGCAACAGGATCCCGAGCGCGTCGGTGATGAACCCGGGCACGATCAGCAGACAGCCGCCGATCAGCACGAGGGTGCCGTCGAGCACCTCCCTGGTCGGCGTCCGGCGCTCGGCGACGGCCGTCGACAGGCGCCGCCAGGCCGAGCGGCCCTGCGAGCGCAGCGCCCAGATGCCCAGCGGCACCGCCGCGATCAGCAGCAGGAACGCATCGAGCACGCCGATCGCCTGAGCGACCGTGATGAACACGATCAGCTCGGCCACCGGCCAGGCCACGAGCAGAAGCAGGAACAGGAGAGCCATCGCTGACAAGGCTACTCAGTGCGACCGGCGTCCCGGCGCGGTGAGGCTCGAGCCGGCGCGGTGGCGGCTCGGGCCGGCGCGGGGGGCTCAGGCCGGCGCGGGGGGCTCAGGCCGGCGCGGGTGCGGCGCCGTCGAACCTGACGCCGGGCAGGCGGTGGAGTCCGACCAGCTCGATCAGCGTGGTGATCTGCGGCTGGGCTCCCCGCAACAGGATCGCGCACCCCTGAACCCGTAGCCGGCGGGCGAGCATGGCCAGGTCGAGCATCAGCGAGGTGTCGGCGAACGACAGCTCGGAGAGGTCGACGACGACGTCGTCCTGGGACCGGATCGCCCGGGTCAGCGCGCGCCGGCGACAGCCCTGTGTGCTCCGATCCTCGTCCCCGCGGCAGCGGAGCGTGGGCGGCTGTTCATCGAAGTCGACGATGGTCGGCAACCTACCGAAAGCGAGTGATGTCTCGCAAGCGAGATCGCGATGATTAGACTGCGAGCATGCCTTCAGTTGATGAAGTGACCGACGCGCTCCGCGAAGTGATCGATCCGGAGCTCGGGCTCGACTTCGTCGAGCTCGGCTTGATCTATGAGGTCCAGGTCGACGGTGGCACCGTCGACGTCACCTTCACGCTCACCAGTCCCGGATGTCCGATCGGACCTCAGGTGTCCGAGCAGATCGATGAGTTCGTGCGCGAGCTCGACGGCGTGGAGGATGTCCGCAGCACGATGACGTTCTCGCCCCCGTGGTCGCCTGAGCGGATGAGTGAAGACGCCAAGTTCGCGCTCGGCTTCTGAGCCGGGCGCGCCCCGCTTTCACCCAAACCAGGAGGCCGCAATGGCTAACACACGAGTGGGGCTCACGACGGGCAAGGAGTTCTTGGTCGACGGCTCCGCCGCCGAAGTGAGGTCGACGATCGATCGCGCCGGCGGGCGGTGGGTGACGCTCACGGTGGGCGACGAGCGCATCGAGCTCGTTTCCGGTACCGTTGCGTACCTGATCGAGCAGCGCCCGGCCTGAGGTCCCGTCCGATGCCGTGAAAGGGCACCGGGCGGGCCCGATCCATCGGGCCCGCCCGGTTGGTTTCCGCCCGCCAATGTGCCGCTCAGGGGGCGACGGCTACACCGGCCGAGACTTGGGCGGATCGGTGGGGACCAGGTGACGCCGAGGTCCCCCGCCACACCTCAGAACCCCCGAGCGGGGCTCAGGTTGGCGACTTGCGCAACAAACTTGCCCGGGCGACGTCAGGCGGGCTCGCCGCGATGCAGCTCGCGGTCGAGATCGATGGCCCGGATCTCGTGCTCACCGGGCAGCTTGGCCAGCACCGCCGCGACGACCTGCTCGACGTCGCTCTCCTCGCGGCCGAGATCGTCATAGAGCGACTTCAACGCCGTGTGCACGATCTTCAGCTGCGCCGGCGTCAGCTCGAGGTGAAAGGCGATCTCGTCGGGCCCGATCAGGTCATCGGTCATCGTGTCACCGAGCCTACCGGAAGATCGGGGACCGCAAGCGGCATCAGCCTCGCTCGCCCGGGACCTCGCGCTCCTATCCTGGCAGCGTGTACCGACGTCGTGTGACGATCGCGCTGCTCGGCGTGCTGGTCCTCGTTGCCGCCGGCGCCAACGGCACCGCCACCGCTACCGCGACCCCGGCCGAGACCGGGGGCGTCGGGGTGTCCGGGCTCCCGGCCCCGGCGCTCACCGGCAACCTGCTCGTGCTGCTCGATCGCGCCGCGGCCACCTCGTCGGCGGTCGGCTCGATCAAGGCCGTGCTGTCACGGTCCCGCGCCGACCTCGCCGGCCACTCGGTGCCGGAGATCGGCCTCCTCACCGTGCGCCCACCCGCCGGTGTGCCGCCAGCGGCGCTCGCGGGCGCCCTGCGGCGGCTGCCCGGGGTGGCCTCGGTCGAGCCCGAGCGCCGCTACGTGCCGCGCTCGATTCCCGACGACCCGGCCCTCACGACCGCCGATCCCGTCACCGGCGTCGTGCAGTGGTATCTGGCGCGCGAGGGCTTCTACCGAGCCTGGTCGATCACCCACGGCGCCGGTGCACTGGTCGGGGTGATCGACACCGGCATCGATGCCACGCATCCCGACCTCGCCGCCAAGCTCGCCGTGCGGCCGGTCGACCAGCAGGATCCGTCCGACGACAGCGGTCCCGCCGGCACCGATCAGGTCGGCCACGGCACGCACGTCGCCTCGCTGGCCTGCGCCGCGACCGACAACCGGCTCGGGATGGCCGGCGCCGGCTACGACTGCCGGCTGGTGATCGAGAAGAGCGACTTCTCCGACTCGAGCATCGCCAGCTCCATCGTCGACGCCACCAAGCGCCACGTGGAGGCGATCAACATGAGCTTCGGCCCCTCGATGGCCACGACCGAGCCGGCGCCGGCGGCCGAGGTCCGCGCGCTCGACTACGCCGCCGCGCACAAGGTCGTCCTCGTCGCGGCGGCGGCCGATTACCCCGGCAGCGATGAGGGCGACCCCGCCAACGTGGTCCAGCCTCCGGGCAGCGGCCCGAACATCAACGCCGGGCTCGGGCTCGACGTCACGGCGGCGGACTTCAGAGGCGCCCGCGCGAGCTTCGCCGGGTTCGGCTCGGAGATCTCGCTCGCGGCCTACGGGACGGTGACGTCGGGGGGGCTCGTGGGGCCCGGAGCCGGTCCCAGGCCCGAGCCCGGGGTGTTCGGCGCCTTCCCCGGCACGCTCACGCAGCTCGAGCTCTCACCGACCCCGTGCCAATGCCGTACGTCGTTGGGCGCCGACAATCGCTACGCCTACCTCCAGGGCACCTCGATGGCCGCCCCGCAGGTCGCGGCCACGGGGGCGATGATGCGGGTCCTCAATCCCTACGCGTCACTGCGCGACGTGCTGCGCCTGCTCAAGCAGACCGCCACCCGGGCCGGAGGGTGGTCGTCCGGCCTGGGCTGGGGAATCCTCAATGCCGGCGCGGCGCTCGACGCGATCCGGCATCTGGACCGTCTCGCGCCCGTCTCGCGCCTGCACGCCCCGGCGAGGACCCGCTCCCTCACCGTCACGCTCACCTGGTCAGGCCACGACCAGAACCGGCCCGGGCTGATCGCCTCAGGCGTCGATCACTACGACGTGTACGCGGTCGGGGCGGGTGGGCGGCCGCGCCTGCTGGCGCGGACCCGCCGCCATTCGCTCCGGTTCACCGGCCGGCGCGGGTCGAGGTACGGCTTCTACTCGGTGGCGGTCGACCGGGCCGGGAACCCGGAGCGCCGTCCGGTGCGGACGGTGACCGTCGTGGGGGACGTCTGACCCGGGGAGCCGTGGGCAGCCCCTACCGGCCCGCGCGCAGGGCCTACCCCTCCGGCAACCTCCGCGCCGGCCGATCCCCGCGCGCCCGCTTGGCGCGCATGTCGGCGGCCGGTCCGTGCTTGGAGCGGGCGCTCGACGACGGGATGATCTGGGCCGGCTCGTGGCCGTTCTCCGACTCGCCGCCCGAGTCCGGGTCCGCGCCCCCGTCCGCGCCCGAGCCGCCCAGGTCCCGCGCGGCCCCGGCGGGCTCCCGATCGGCGTGCCGACGCCCCGATCCCGAGCTGCCGCGCGCGGCCTTGCTCCGTGCCGCCTCGAGCAGCTCGTCGAGCGTGTCACGGATCCCGTCGGCGATCACCTCGATGTCGGGCAGGGCGTCGTAGTCGCCGAGCAGCCCGTAGTCGATGCCGCCGTCATAGGACATGATGGCGATGGCCAGCGCGTGGTTGGCGGGCAGGAAGGCGATCGGGAACAGATCCTCGAGCTTGCGTCCGAGGACGTACAGCGGGAGCTGGGGCCCGGGGATGTTGGTCACCAGCAGGTTGAACAGCCGGGTGGAGAAGTTCAGGCGCGAGGCCTGCGCGAGCACGGTCGGCGGCGCCAGGTTGTTGACGGCGGTGAGCGTGGCCGCGCCGACGGCCTGCTTTGACTCCTTGAGGCCGTCCATCGCCTGCCGGACGAAGCGCAGCCGCGCGACGGGGTCCTTGATGTAGACCGGCAGCGGGCCACGCATCACCGTGAGCTTGTTGCCGAGCGATCCGCCGTCGTCCTTGTCGCGCACCGAGACCGGCACGAGCGCGCGCATCTCCAGGCCCTCGGTGCGCACGCCGCGGGAGCGCAGCCAGCGGGCGAGCGCGCCCGAGACGACGGTCAGCACGACGTCGTTGACGGTCCCGCCGAGATGGTCCTTGACCTCCTTGTACTCGGCCAGCTCCTGGCGCACGACCGAATAGCGGCGATGGGGGCCGATCTCGACGTTGAGCGGCGTCTCGGGCGCCGGGTTGAGCCCGGCCCAGACGATCTCGCCGATCCCCTCCGCCGCATCGCGAATCACGCCGAGCGACGAGGCCGGCCGGGTGGCGGCCGAGATCGCCCGGGCGACCATCTCCGCCGAGGTGGTGATCACGCCGCGCACGCCGGCGAGGATCAGATCGGCCGGCGAGGGCTCGTGACGCGGCTGTCCACGGCTCCAGGTCGGCGGCCTGCGGCGCCGGCTCGGGGCTGAGGTCGAACAGCACGGTCGCGAGGTCGACGCCGGAGACACCGTCGACGAGCGAATGGTGGGTCTTGAAGATGAGCGCGAAGCGGTCGTCCTCGAGGCCCTCGACGAGCCAGCTCTCCCACAGCGGCTTGGAGCGGTCGAGTTGCTGCGATGCGACCCGGGCCGTGAGCTGGAACAACTGATCCTCGGTGCCGGGTGAGGGCAGCGCCGCGTGACGCACGTGGTACTCGAGGTTGAAGCTCTCATCGTCGATCCACAGCGGGCGACCGGTCTCCAGCGGCGGGGTGGCCAGCTTCTGGCGGTAGCGCGGCACCAGATGCAGGCGGCCGCGCACGTGGTCGAGGTAGTCGGTGAAGTCGGGTGGAGGCCCCTCGAACAGCAGCACCGCACCGATGTGCATATGCGACGCCGGCCCCTCCTGGTGCAGGAAGGACGCGTCGATGGAAGTCAGCCGGTCGAGGTGATGCTGAGGCATCGGGAGAACCCCCGGGACGCATGCAGGACGATGGCGCCAAGCCTACCGGGTGCCGCGATAGGCTCCACTGAGCACTATGGCCTGGGACTTCTCCACCGACGCCGAATTTCAGCGCAAGCTCGACTGGATGAGCAGTTCGTCCGCGAGCGGATCTGGCCGCTCGAGACTGATCCTGACGGAACTGGGTTGGGACGGGCTCGTCCGGGCGATGCGCCCGCTCCAGGACGAGGTCCGGGCGCAGGGCCTGTGGGCAGCTCACCTGGACCCCGAGCTCGGCGGTCAGGGCTACGGGCAGGTCAAGCTCGGCCTCATGCACGAGATCCTGGGCTCGTGCCCGATCGCGCCGCTCGCGTTCGGCAATGCGGCGCCCGACTCGGGCAACTCGGAGATCCTCGCGCTCGCCGGCACGCCCGAGCAGAAAGATCGCTACCTGCATCCACTGCTGGCCGGCGATCTGAAGTCCGCCTTCAGCATGACCGAGCCCGACACCGCCGGATCGGATCCGACGCTGCTGCAGACCGCCGCCGTGCGCGACGGCGACGAGTGGGTCATCAACGGTCGCAAGTGGTTCTCCTCCAACGGCTCGATCGCCGACTTCCTGATCGTGATGGCGGTCACCGACCCGGATGCCCGTCGCCATCAGAGGGCCTCGATGTTCGTGCTCGATGCCGACACGCCGGGCGTGCGGATCCTGCGCGACGTGCCGACGATGGAGCACCCGTGGGAAAGCTTCGGGGGCTACGGGAACCACGCCGAGATCGCCTACGAGGACGTGCGGATCCCCGCCGACGCGCTGCTCGGCACCCGCGGGGCCGGCTTCCTGATCGCCCAGCAGCGCCTGTACCCGGGCCGGATCCACCACTGCATGCGGTGGCTCGGGCGTGGCTCGGCGCGCGTTCGACATGCTCTGCGAGCGCTCGCTCTACCGCTACGCCCACGGCTCGACGCTGGCCGAGAAGCAGACGGTCCAGAACTGGATCGCCGACTCCGCCGCCCAGATGCAGGCCGCCCGGCTGATGACGCTGCACGCGGCGTGGAAGATGGATACCGAGGGGGTCGCCGCGGCCCGCAAGGACATCGCGCTGATCAAGTTCTTCGGCGCCCAGGTGCTGCACGACGTCGTCGACCGCGCCCTGCAGGCCCACGGCTCGCTCGGCTACTCGACCGATCTGCCGCTGGAGGCGATGTACCGCTACGCGCGGGCGGCGCGGATCTACGACGGCCCGGACGAGGTCCACCGCGCGTCGGTCGCCCGCCAGGTCCTGCGCGGCTACGAGCCGCCGGCGGACAGCGTGCCCAGCGAGCACGTGCCGACCCGTCGCGAGGCGGCCCGCGAGCGGTTCGCGGAGCTGCTCGACGCAGTGACCGCCAACGACTAGCGCTGGTCCCGCGTTGTCGGTCCGGGTGCTCGTGATCGCCCTCCTGATCCAGCTGGTCCTGGGGCTCGCATTCGTATTGCTGGCGATCAACGGCTTCAGCTGGCTGTTCGGCGGCGGGCGCATCCGGCCGGCCGCCAGACGCACAGCGACCACCGGCCAGGCGGTAGTCAAGCGCCGGCGAGCCGGACGCCGGCGAGCCCGGGCGCCGCTCTGCCTACACTGTCGGCCGTGACTGCGGTCCCCCAGAAAATGCTGCTCGCCGCCCCGCGCGGCTACTGCGCCGGCGTCGATCGCGCAGTCCAGACGGTCGAGCGCGCGCTCGAGCTCTACGGCGCTCCCGTGTACGTGCGCAAGGAGATCGTCCACAACAAGCACGTCGTCGAACAGCTGCGTGCCCGCGGCGCCGTGTTCGTCGAATCCGAGACCGAGGTCCCCGAGGGGGCGACCGTCGTGTTCTCGGCGCACGGGGTCGCGCCCAGCGTTCACGCGAACGCCGAGCACCAGGGCCTGCACACGATCGACGCGACCTGTCCGCTGGTCACCAAGGTCCACGTCGAAGCCAAGAAGTTCGCCGCCGACGGCTACACGATCGTGCTGATCGGCCACGCCGGCCACGAGGAGGTCGAGGGGACGATGGGGGAGGCGCCCGAGCACATCGTGCTGATCGAGAACGAGGCCGACGCCGACGCGCTCGAGGTCGACGATCCCGGCAAGGTCGCCTACATCTCGCAGACCACCCTGTCGGTCGACGAGACGCACGATCATCAACCGGCTGCGCGAGCGCTTCCCCGCCATCGTCGGCCCGCGCACCGATGACATCTGTTACGCCACGACCAACCGGCAGGCGGCGGTCAAGCAGCTCGCCCGGGAGTGTGATCTGGTGCTCGTGATCGGGTCGCGCAACTCCTCCAATTCCAACCGCCTGGTCGAGGTGGCGCGCGAGCATGGAGCGGCGTCGCACCTGATCGACAACGAGACCCAGGTGCGCGAGGAATGGCTCGAGGGCAAGCGCGTGGTCGGGATCACCTCCGGCGCGAGCGCGCCCGACGAGCTCGTGCAGCGGCTGGTGCAGTTCTTCCGCGCCCGGGGCACCGACGACGTCCAGGAGCTCGAGGTGATCAAGGAGGACGTCCGCTTCATGCTCCCCAAGGCGATCCGCCAGGCGATGGCCGCCGCCGCGCCCTCCTGACCGGTCCCTGGACGCAGTCTGCGCACCCTCGTCATCTCCGACCTGCACCTCGGCGCGCACACCGGCCGGGATCTGCTCCGCAACCCCGAGCTGCGGGGGCCGCTGCTCGCGGCGCTCGGCGACGCTGACCGCCTCGTTCTGCTCGGCGACGCGATCGAGCTGCGTCACGGCCCTGTCCGCGATGCGCTGGCCGTCGCCAAGCCCGTCTTCCAGGATCTCGGCACGGCGCTCGGGGCCGGGTGCGAGGTGGTGATCGTCCCCGGCAACCACGATCACCACCTGGCCGAGCCGTGGCTCGAGCGGCGCGGGCGCACGGGGCCGCCGCCGGCACTCGGGCTCGAGTCGGAGGTCGACTGGCGGGCCGGGGAGACGCTGGCCACCGTCGCGCGCTGGCTCGCGCCGGCGACCGTCCGGGCGGCCTATCCGGGCCTGTGGCTGCGCGAGGACGTGTACGCGATGCACGGCCACTACTGCGATCGCCACTCCACGGTGCCGATGCTCGAGCGACTGGGCGCGGGCGTGATGGCCAAGATCGTCCACGAGCCTCCGGGCGGGCCGCGGCGGGCCGAGAACTACGAGGCGACTCTGGCGCCGGTCTACGCCTGGATCCACGCCGTGGCTCAGAGCGGCGGCCCCGACCTGGGCGAGAGCTCGCACGGGGCCTCGGCGCAGGCGTGGGGAGCGCTCGCGGGCAGCGGCAGCCGGCGCTCGCTGCGCCGCCGGGCCGTGGTGGCGGGCTTCCCGGCCCTGATCGCCGCCCTGAACCGAGCCGGGCTCGGGCCGCTGAGCGCGAATCTCTCGCCGCCGAACCTGCGACGCGCGGCGCTGCGGGCCGCCGGGGAGGTCGTCGCGCGCCTGGGGATCGGCGCGTCGCACGTGATCTTCGGCCACACGCATCGGGCGGGCCCGCTGCCACGCGATCAGATCGCGGAGTGGCGGACCGCTTCGGGGGCACTGACGAACACCGGCTGCTGGGTGCACGAGCCGCAGTTTCTCGGCGACCCTCCCCAGGACAGCCCCTACTGGCCGGGATACGCGGTCTGGCTCGAGGACGAGGGGAGCCCGAGCCTGCGTTCGCTGCTCGACGCCGGCGCGCCGCTCGGCGCGCTCAGCGGGACGGCAGCCCGGGGGTGAAGCAGACCGCGTGGCAGCGCACGGAGTCGGGCAGCTCGAGCTCCAGCGTGCCCACGGTGTGGCGCTCGTGGGCAACGAGCTCGTACGCGCCCGGGTGCGTGACCTCGATCCGGCGTCCGTTGGCGACAACGACGCCGCGGCCCTCGAGCACAGCCCACACCGATCCGGCCTCGTACGGGCCCGAGTACGGTCCCGCCACGTCGGGTGACTGGGGCGAGAGCAGCACATCGGGCTCGTCCTCGGGGCGCTCGGCGGCCACCGGCTCGCGCTGCGTGCCGAGCAGCTCTCCGATGGCCAGCTCGGTCTCGTCGTAGGCGCCCTCGCCGTAGTGGTACTCGAACAGCGCGCCCTGCTGGTTGAACAGGTAGCGCGCCGGCCAGCCGAGGTTCCCGTACAGGCTCCACAGCTCGAGCTCGTCGTCGAGCACGACCGGATAGGTGATACCGAGCCGGGCCACCGCCGCCCTGACGGCCTCGGGGTCCGCCGAAGGCTCGAACCCCGACGCGTGCACGCCGATCACCTGCAGTCCCGCCGGCCCGTAGCGCTCGTGCCAGGCGCGCATGTACGGCAGCGTCCGGATCGAGTTGACCCGGCAGAAGTCCCAGAACTCGATCAGCATCGGCGCTCCGAGCAACTCGTCGGTGCGCAGCGGCTCGCTGTTGATCCAGCTCAGGCGGCCCGGGAACGGGGGCGCCGCGATGCTGTCGACGGGAGGCTTCACCGCGCCGATCGTAGACGTCCGCGGGGCCCGTCGCCCGTCCGGCTCAGTCGCCTGAGCCGCGCCGCCATGACGCTGGCCATCAGCCCGATTCTCCTCTCGGCGCGGCTCGTCAGGGCTCGACGAGCCCCCGCCTGATCGCGTAGCGGACCAGCTCCACCCGGTCGCGCATCCCGAGCTTGCGCAGCACGTTGGCGCGGTGGGACTCGACCGTCTTCTCGGACACGTGCAGGATCTCGGCGATCTGGGTGTTCGTATGCGCCTCGGCGATCAGCTTGACCACCTCCTCCTCACGCGGGGTGAGCGGGATCGCCGGGCCCTCCGCGCCGTCGGCCATCCACTGGCGAATGATCGAGCGCTCGGCCGCGTTGGTCAGGAATGCCTCCCCGCGGCCGACCGCGCGGACAGCGCCGACCAGATCCTGGTCGGCCTCCCGCTTGAGCACGTAGCCGGACGCGCCGGCCTTGAGCGCCTCGAACAGATAGTGCTCGTCGTCGTGCATCGAGAGCATCAACACACGCGAGTCGGGCAGGTGGGACCTGATCGCCCGGGCGGCCTGCAGGCCGGTCATGCGGGGCATGCCGACATCGAGGATGCTCAGGTTGGGCCGCGCGGCGAGGGCCTGCTCGATCGCCTCGACCCCGTCGGCCGCCTCGGCCACGACGTCGAGACCGGGCTGGCGCTCGAGGAGGAGCCGGATGCCGGCCCGGACGATCCCGTGGTCGTCGGCGATCAGGATGCGCATCTGCTCACGGGATCGCCAACTCGACGCGCGTACCCCCACCGGGACCGCGACCATATCGACAACCGTCCGCCCGCCAGCAGCGCGCGCTCGCGCATTCCGCTCAGCCCCAGGCCGCCGGCGCGCGCGGTGACGAAACCGCAGCCGTCGTCACTGATCCGCAGCACCGTGCGCCCAATGAACGACAGCTCGACGTTGACACTGTGCGCTTGCGCGTGCTGCGCGATGTTGGAGAGGCTCTCCTGGGTCACGCGGTAGATCGCCAGCTGCTGCTCGGGGGTCAACGCCGGCACCGTTCCGCGGGTGCTGAAGGTGGCCCGGACCCGCGTCTGGTCGCCGAAATCCCGCACCTGACTGTGGAGTGCGGGCAGCAGACCGTGGTCGTCGAGCAGGGCCGGCCGCAGGTGCCGCGCGAGCGTCAGCAGCTCCTCCATCGCCTGGCTCGAGAGCCGCTTGGTCTCGGTCAGCTCGTGGCGCAGATCCGGCGGGGCCTGCTCGATCGAGGCCTGAAGCCGGAGCGAGACGGCGGTCAGCGCCTGGTTGACCTCGTCGTGCAGGTCCTGGGCGATCCGGCGGCGCTCGCGCTCCTGGGCCCGGATCGCGGCTCGACCGGCCTCGCGGCGCTCGGTCTCCAGGCGGGCGATCATGCGGCTGAAGGCGACGTTGAGGCGCTGGACCTCGGCGCTGTCAGAGCGCGCCGGGCCGGATTCGTGGGCCGGCGCCGCGAGGTCGACCTGCTCCATCGAGGAGATCATCCGGTCCAGCGGGACGAAGCGCCGCCGCAGAAGCAACCAGTTTCCCAGCAGGGTCGCGAGGATGGCCAGTCCGAAGACGAGCGCTTCGCGCCCCCGGAAGAGCCGATCCAGGTGGGCGTCGACAGCGACCGTGGCCACCAGCACCGTGCCCGCCACGAGCAGGAGGTTCACGGCGAGGACCTGAGCGAGCAGGGAACGAGACTTGATCTGACAGAGCATTGGCATGGAGCCCGATAAATGGGGTCCAGACCCCATATCGACAGCTCGCCCCGGGGCCGATAATCCGGGTGCGAGCCCCTCCACAGACATTCCTCACGACAGCAGGGGCACGGGCGAGCACGACAGCGATTGGGACTGGTGCCGCGGGGCGCTTCTCGGAAGCGGAGCGCCCCGCGCCCGCACCGAGCGGTCTCGGCCACGAACCGAAGGGCGGGCAACAGCCCGCCCTTCGCCATTAACTCCCCGCAAGATGCGCTCAAACAGGCCGCGGGGTGTCATGATCCGTCTGACCTGCGGCGCGTCCGCGCGGCCTCAGTCGGTCGCTATACTGACTGAAGTATTGAATCCAGAGTGCATTTGAGGAGTTTTCAGCGATGAGCCCGTCCGGTGCGGAGGTCCTCCGCGAGATCAAGAGCAGAATCGACGAAGTCGATCCGGCCGTTGTGCGCGAGCAGATCGGCAACGGTGCCGTGATCGTGGACGTCCGCGAGCCCGAGGAGTTCGCCGCCGGGCACATCCCCGGCGCCAAGCACGTGCCGAAGAGCTATCTCGAGACCCGGATCGAGGGCGCGGTGCCCGACCGCTCCGCCCACGTGATCCTCTACTGCGCCTCCGGGAACCGGTCGGCCTGGGCCGCCCGGACGCTGCTCGATGATCTCGGCTACGAGAACGTCGAGTCGATGACCGGCGGGATCACCCTGTGGAAGGACCGGGGCTACGACGTCGAGGTGCCGCGATCGCTGACGGCCGAGCAGCGCGAGCGCTACTCGCGCCACCTGCTCCTGCCCGAAGTCGGAGTCGAGGGCCAGCAACGGCTGCTCGACGCGAAGGTCCTGCTGCTCGGCGCCGGCGGACTTGGCTCTCCGACCGCGCTGTATCTCGCCGCGGCCGGTGTCGGCACGCTCGGAATCGTCGACAACGACGAGGTCGACCTGTCGAACCTCCAGCGCCAGGTGATCCACTCCACCGAGCGGATCGGCGTCTCCAAGGTCGACTCGGCCGAGCAGACGATCACGGCGCTGAACCCCGACGTCAAGGTCGAGAAGTACCCGATCAGGCTCGGGCCCGAGAACATCATGGACATCCTGCCCGGATACGACATCGTCGTCGACGGGCTCGACAACTTCCCCACCCGCTACCTGCTGAACGACGCCAGCGTGCGCCTGAGGATCCCCGTCGTCTCGGCCGCGATCCTCGGCTTCGAGGGCCAGCTGTCGGTGTTCAAGCCCTACGACGGCCCCTGCTACCGGTGCCTGTTCCCGGTCCCGCCGCCGGCCGAGCTCGCCCCGTCCTGCGGCGCCAACGGCGTGCTGGGCGTGCTGCCGGGCACGATGGGCCTGCTTCAGGCGACCGAGGTGATCAAGCTCATCCTCGACGAGGGCGAGCCGCTGATCGGCCGGCTGCTGATGTATGACGCGCTCGCCGCACGGGTCACCGAGGTGCGTGTCCGCCGCGACCCGGAGTGCCCGATCTGCTCCCGTGATCCCGACTCGATCACCGACGACGAGCTCGGCGTGTTCCCGGACTACGAGGCGTTCTGCGCCGGAGCCCACTAGGGTTCCCGCCATGGCGATCGTTCGCATCCCACCGGTTCTGCGCCCTTCGGTTGGCGGGGAGAAGGAGTTGAGCGCCGACGGGTCCTCCGTGGGGGAGATCCTGCGCTCGGTGGCCGAGAGCCATCCGGATACCCAGTCTCAGCTGTTCGCCGCCGACGGGGGCCTGAACCGCTACGTGAACGTGTACCTGAACGACGAGGACGTGCGCGTCCTCGACGGCCTCGACACCGCCGTCGGCGTCGGCGACACGCTGGTCATCCTGCCGGCCATGGCCGGCGGAGCCCACTGACCCGGCGTGTCCCGGCGAGGACGCGTGCGCCGCTCGGGAAGACTTCGGCCTCGCAGGCGTCCTAGAGACTGACGCCCACCGACCGAAGGGATACCGATGGCCCGCAGACTCAGGACCGACCGCAGCTCCTCGACCGGCCGCATCAGGCCCCGCACGAGCGTGCTGATCATCGCGGCGCTGGCCGGGGCCGCGCTGGCGGCGCTCGCCGGGATGGCGCTGGCCAAGACCAAGCCCACGCTCTCCACCGCCCACAACGCCTCCCTCGGCAGGACGATCCTGGTCGACGGTCACGGTCTCACCCTGTACACGCTGTCCGGCGAGACGACCCGTCATCTGAAGTGCACGAAGGCGAACAAGTGCTTCCAGTTCTGGGCCCCGAGCACGGTCAAGTCGTCCAAGACGAAGCTCAGCCTGCCGGCCGGCGTCAGGGGCAAGCTGACCACGCTGCATCGCAACGGGCTCTTCCAGCTCGTGCTCGGCGGACACCCGCTGTACCGCTTCGTCCCGGACGGCAAGGTCAAGGGCCATGCCTTCGGCGAGGGGCTCGTCAGCTTCGGTGGCACCTGGCACATCGTCAAGGAGTCGGCGGCGAAGAAGCAGACCGCCACCACCACCACCACGACGACCACGACCATGCCGACCAATCCGTACGGATACTGAGGCTGGGCCGAGTGGCCAAACGCGCCGGCGGCCGTCGCTATACTTCGTGAAGCGATGGCCGTCGAGCGCGTGCAGAACAGGCCCTGCGGGGGTCGATACGGGGACATCGTCCAGTCGATCGGTCACACGCCGCTGATCGAGCTGAAACGACTGAGTCCCAAGCCGGGCGTGCGCATCTGGGCCAAGCTCGAGTCGCGCAACCCGACCGGTTCGGTCAAGGACCGCGTGGCCCGCTCGCTGATCGAGGACGCCGAGGAGAAGGGGCTGATCCGCCCCGGCCAGACGATCCTCGAGCCGACCTCCGGCAACACCGGGATATCGCTGGCGATGATCTGCAGCCGCAAGGGCTATCGGCTCAAGGTCGTGATGCCCGACAACGTCACCCCCGAGCGGACTCAGCTCCTGCACATGTACGGCGCTGAGATCGTCTACTCCGAGGGGTCCAAGGGGTCCAACGGCGCAGTCGAGCTGGCTCTGCAGATGGCCGAGGGCGATGCGTCGTACTACATGCCCTACCAGTACGGAAACCAGGCGAACCCGCTCGCTCACTACAACGGCACCGCGCTCGAGATCCTCGAGGAGCTCGACGAGATCTCAGCCTTCGTCGCGGGGCTCGGCACCGGTGGGACCCTGATGGGCAACGGCCGCCGGCTCAAGGAGGAGCTCGGCGAGCAGATCAAGATCGTCGCCGCCGAGCCGATGCAGGGCGAGCCGGTTCAGGGCCTGCGCTCGCTCGAGGACGGGTTCATCCCGCCCATCATCGACCTGTCCGTGCTCGACCGCAAGATCTTCGTCACCAACCGCGACGCGATCATCTGGACGCGCAAGCTCCTCGATGAGGAGGGCGTCTTCGCCGGCGTCTCGTCCGGCGCGATCGCGCGCGTCGCGGTCCGGATCGCCGGCGAGCTCGACGAGGGCAACGTCGTCTTCCTCGTCGCCGACGACGGCTGGAAGTACCTCTCCTCCGGCATCTACACGCGCCCCGTCGAGGAGATCGAGAACCTGGACTCCACCGTCTGGTGGTAGCCGCCCGCGGCCTCGCGAGCCGGTAGCGTGCAGGGCGATAGGCAGGTCGGTCCTCCAGGGCCGCCGCGCGGCATGGCAAGCGACGAGACACTGAACGACGAGCACCGATCGCGCCGCGCGCTGCTGCGGACCGCGGGCGGGGCGGCCGCCGCCGGCTCGGCGATCGCACTGGCGGCGTGCGGCAGCGACGCCAAAGGACCGCACAAGAAGAAGAAGCGCACGCCGTCTGACCCGATGCAGGCGGCGACCGACATCGCGCTGCTCAACGGCGCGCTCGACGTCGAGCACACAGCGATTGCCGCCTACGTCGCCGGCATCCCGCTGCTCACCGGCCACAATCACGATAGCGCCAAGCAGTTCCTGACCCAGGACTACGGCCACGCCGCCGAGCTGTCGCTGATGATCCACCAGGCCGGGGGCACCCCGCACGACCCGAGCCCGAGCTATGCCCTCGGCCACCCCCGGTCCGAGGGCGATGTGCTGGCTCTGCTGCAGCGGATCGAGAGCCTGCAGATCGCAACCTACCTGCGGGTGCTTCCGCGTCTGCACCCCGGGGTCTTCCGGTCGATCATCGGCGCGATCCTCGCCAACGAGGCCCAGCACGTCTCGGTGCTTCGCGCGGCCCGGGGCATGCCCGCGATTCCGGCCGCGCTCGTGACCGGCACGGAGTGACGGTCCTGCGCGTGTGGCCACGATCGGCTCCGGGGCTCACCCGCCGTCAACTCCTGCGGACGGGGCTCGCCGGCGCGGTTCCGGCCATCCCGGCGATAGCGGCCTTGGCCGACCCGGCCGCGGCAGCGGCGGCGGCCAAGACCAAGATGCCGACGCAGGCCCAGGCGCTCACCGGCGCGCTGCGGGTCGAGCAGCTCGCGGTCTTCGCCTACCAGCATGCGATCGGCGCTCCCCAGATCGGACCTGTGGCCCGTGACCTGGCCACCGCGATCCTGGCCCAGGAGCAGGCTCATCTCGCGGCGCTGGCCGCCCAGGCCGCGGTGGCCGGCGTCGGGCTGGTGCCCCCGCCGGTCGACGTCGCGGCGGCCGACAAGGAGCTGGCCTCGCTGCACGTGCACGGATTGAGCGACGTCCATTCGGAGAAGGACCTGCTCAAGCTGCTGATCGCCGTCGAGGAGCTCTGCGAAGGCTCGTATTACGTGGCCCTCGGGGCGATGAGCAACGCCGCGCTCATCACCACGTCGGCCGAGATCTGGGCCAACGAGGCTCAGCATGCGACTGCGCTGCGGTCGCTTGTGTACGGAGATGACACCAAGAAGACCGTTCCCAGCGGCTTCGCCGAGGGTCGGCATTGACGCGCTGGTTCGCCCGTTCGCGTGCGCTAGCCTCGGAGCGACGATGAGGTTCCCTCGCGCGCTCTACGACGAGATTGTCGCGCATGCGCGCGCCGAGGCGCCGAACGAGTGCTGCGGAATGGTCGCCTCGCGTGACGGCGAGGCGGTGACGGTCCACCGCGCGGTCAACGCCGCTGCCAGCCCGTTGCGCTACGAGATCGACGGGGCCGAGCAGTACCGGATCCAGATGGCGATCGACGAGGCGGACCTCGACCTGGGAGCGATCTACCACTCGCATACGCGCAGCGCGCCGTATCCCTCGCAGACCGACATCAACCTCGCCTTCTATCCCGACGCCCTGTACGTGATCGTGGGGCTGGCCGACGGCGACGCCGAGGTGCGCGCGTTCACGATCAGCGACGGCCAGGTCGCGGAGGCCGAGCTGGTCGTGGAGTGATGAGCGCCGGGCCGCTCGTGTGCCCAAGCTGCTCGGAGACCTATCCGAGCGAGGAGCGCTTCTGCCCTGAGTGCCGGATGCCGCTCGTGTACGGCGCCGCGGACGCCGACGACGAGCTCGGCCCGGTCGACGATCGTCATCTTCGGGCTCGCAAGATCAAGCCGCAGCTGGCCGAGGGCGAGCTGGTCCGGGTCGCCGGCGCACGCAATCAGGCCGAGGCGGAGTTCATCCAGGGGATGCTGCTCGAAGAGGGGGTCCCCAGCCTGCTGCGCCGCAGCGCCGGCTTTGACGTGCCCGACTTCCTCGCCGCCGGACCGCGCGACGTGCTCGTGCCCCAGTCCGGGGCCGTGACCGCGCGCGAGGTCCTGCTCGAGGCCGAGCTGGTCGGGCCAGGGCCGATGCCGCACCGCGTCGTGGCGCCCAGCCGACTGCTGGCCGGGATGGTGGCGGCGCTGGCGATCGGCGCGCTGCTGGTGTGGCTGACCACGATCGCGCTGCATTAGTGTCTAGCCGGCGGCGAGCCGAGCCAGATGTGAGCGCCAGGCGCCCTCGGTGTGCACGAGGGCCCGGCCGCCGAACGCCTTCGACAGCGCGGCCCGTGGTCCCTGGGGATTGATCCGGCAGGCGAACTGGGCGGCGGCCAGCTCGCCCTCCTCGCGCACGAGCAGGTCGATCACCGTGCCGCCGAGCAGTGGGGCATCGCGGATACCGGGTGGGAAGCTCGGTCGCCCACCCTCGCGCAGGCGGCGGGCGATCGCCGGCCGCGCGTACGCCGTCTGTCCCGCGAACCAGCGTGCGGCGCCCTCGAACAGCCAGGCCCACCGCAGCTCCAGCCTGATCCGGCCGGGCGTCATCGAAGACGGTAGGTCGTGGGTGTTCTCGGCGATCACGCGCCGCGCATACAACGCGGCCGGGGTCCGCTCGAGCATCTCGCGTGACCCGGTGACGTTCGAGGCGCGGCGCGCCAGCGCGTCCGGGCTGAGCACGTGCAGCTCGTTGGCGCCGGCCCAGCCCGCTATGTACCGGCGCGCCGCCGGCGCCGTGGTCATCCACGCCAGCGGCAGCAGGGGGTTGGTCAACGACAGCGAGACGACCCCGCGGTGGAGCACCACCGTGAGGTCGCCGACCGTCCGCGGGAACACCCGGGCGAGCTGGTCGCGCGTGCGCTCCAGGGAATGCAGCACCCTGGCCGCGTCATCCGCCTGCTCGGACTCATGCCGAGCACGGAACGACGGCGAGACCGACTCGACCCAGGCCATTCGCGATCCGGGGGCGCCCGGCCGAGCGCCCGCCGCCTCAGACGAGGACGGCCTGCCGGTCGGAGGCGATCGAAGCGATCTCCTCCGAAGCACGCTCGAACTCGTCGTCGGAGAGCACCGGGGTGCCCTCGAACGGAAGCTCGCGTGTGAGCTCCAGCCAGGAGCGGCAGCCGCCATACTCGTCGCGTACCTTCACGGTCACCGGACGGGGGATCCGATAGGTGCGCAACAGGATCACGTGCAGCGGATGCCGACGCTTCCACGCCAGCCGTTTCTCCGCGTAGTCCGGAGTCCAGACGTAGAACGGCGACAACGCGTCGACAGCCCGTCGATCGGTGATCGTGAAATGGGCGGCAACCTCGGCCCAGGCCCGGATTCGGACCCGGTCGGGTTGTGAGATCTCACCGTCGCGGAGCAGCGCCTGCGGCGGCGGTTCGCCGTCGCTCCAGACGCCCTCTTCGAGCGCGCGGACCAGCTCCGGCTGATGGGACTCACGCACCAGATCGGCGCGCTGATGATCAAACGTGGGGTAGAGGAAGAATCGCTCGTAGTCGAGCTTGAAGTGTTTCTCGGGCTCGCGGATACCGCCCTTGCGAAGGGTCAGGAGCTGCTCGCCCTCGGCGAGAGCCCGCACGGTCACGGCCCATTCTTTGAAAGCAATCGGCATTTATCAGGGGGGGGGAGACGAAGGGTTGACAGGCCCGTGCGCGCAGCGACTGCAACGTCAGCAGCGGGGAACGTGATTGTACGCGACGATTCGGAAATCCCCAAATGTCCCTGCTAATAAACATAATTTCAGGTGTGAGGGTTACCTAAGTCAGCTTTGTTCCCGCCGTTGCCTCCAAAACCTCGATCAGAGCGGCGAAATCGGCCTCGCCGAGGCCGCGGCCCATCGCCGCGGTGAGGATCTCGCGCGTCATCGCAGCGAACTCGAACGGCACGCCGGCGGCCTCGCCCTCCTCGAGGCAGAGGCGCACGTCCTTGAGCATGTGAGCCAACTTGAACAGCGTCGTGTAGTCGTGCTCGCGCATCGGCCCGGCCTTCAGCTCGAGCATGGTCGAGCCCCCGGATCCGGCCGCCATGACCTGGGTCAGAGCATCGAGATCGACCTCGGCGCGGGCGGCGACGAGCAGCGCCTGACCGACCACGGCGGCGTTCGTCGCCGCCACCGCGTTGTTGATCACCTTGACCATCTGGCCGTTGCCGCTCGGCCCGGCGTAGACGATCAGCCTGCCCATCGCCTCCAGCGCGGGCTGGGCACGCTGGAAGTCGGCCCGCTCGCCACCGGCCATGATCGTGAGCGTGCCGTCCTCCGCCCGCGGCGAGGAGCCCGTCACCGGTGCGTCGAGCAGCGCGAGGCCCCGCTCGGCCAGCCGGGCACCGATGGTCCGCGTCATCGCGCGCCCGATCGTCGAGCAGTCGACGCACAGGGTGCCCGGGCTCGCGCCCTCGGCGACGCCGTCCCGACCAAGCAGGACATGCTCGACCTGGGGGCCGTCGACGACCATCGTGAACACGATCCCGGCGCCTGCCGCGGCCGTTGCCGGCGTGTGCGCGAATCGGGCGCCGTGGTCGGAGCAGAAGCGCTCGGCCTTCTCCGGCGAGCGGTTCCAGACCGTCAGCTCGAATCCGGCGCGGGCCAGATTGGCGGCCATCCGGGAGCCCATGATCCCCAGGCCGAGAAATGCCACCGGCTCGCTCACGCGTCCACCACCTTCCCTCACCCTCTCGCTGACCCGCCAATGATGGCGCAGGTCACGTGCGCCCGTCGGGCCGCCCGTGGCCGCCGCCGCCCGGGGTCTCGATCCGCAGCCGCTGGCCGGGATTCAACTCGCCGGTCGCCTTCGACGGGAGCGGCTCGCCGTCGAGCAGGTTGGCACCGGTCGCGCCCGGCTCCCCGCCCTCCGCGCCCGCCGGGCGGTGGCGCCGCCGCTCGGTCATCAGCGAATAGCGCAGCGATGCCAGCGCCTCGAGCTCGCGAATCACGCCGTCGCCTCCGCGGAAGCGCCCATCGCCGCCCGACCCGCGTCGCAGCGAGTACTCGGTGACCCGGATCGGGAACTCGAGCTCGAGCGCCTCGATCGGGGTGTTGAGGGTGTTGCTCATCGCGACGTGCACCCCGCTCGGAGCGTCGGAGTCCGGGCAGGCTCCCTGCCCTCCGCCGATCGTCTCGTAGTAGACGACGTCCTCGCTGCCCAGCGTGAGGTTGTTCATCGTGCCCTGGCCGAGCGCGCGGCCGAACGCCCGCAGCACGACGTCGGCGACGCGCGAGGACGTCTCGACGTTTCCGCCCACCACCGCGGCGGGGGAGCGCGCGTTGAGCAGGCATCCGGCCGGCGCGTGCACCTCGATCGGCCGGTAGGCGCCGGCGCTCGGTGGGATGTCCGGGTCGGTCAGCACCCGGATCGCGAAGTAGCAGGCCGATCGCGTCACCGCCAGCGGGCAGTTGAGGTTGCCATCGTGCTGCGCGGAGGTGCCGCTGAAGTCGAGCCGCAGCCGGTCGCCGTCCACGGTCGCCGCGAGCACGATCTCGAGCTCGCCCGCACGCGGCTCGAGCACGTCGCGGGCGGAGCGGGCCCCGTCGGGGAGCTCTTCGAGACACGCCCGGGTGCGGCGCTCGGCGTAATCCAGCACCTCCGCGAAGGCGCGGCGCAGCGTCGCCGCTCCGACCCGCTCGTGCAGCTCGGCCACGCGGCGGGCGCCCGCCCGGTTGGCGGCCAGCTGGGCGCGCAGATCGGCGCGGCGCTGATCGGGCTGGCGCATCAGCGCGCTCAGCTCGGCGATCGCGGGCTCGTCGAGCACGCGGGGCGAGATCACCACGCCCTCATCGGCGAGCGTGCGGCTGTCGGCGGGCATCGAGCCAGGGGTCGGGCCGCCGACATCGGCGTGGTGAGCCCGGTTGGCGGCGAAGGCGATCAGCTCGCCGCCTGCGAACACGGGCGTGATCACCGTGATGTCGGGCAGATGGGTGCCGCCGGCGTAGGGGTCGTTGAGAATCCACGAGCGCTCCGGAGCGTGCGCCTCGTCGAGCACGGCGGCGACGGCGGCCGGCATCGATCCGAGGTGGACGGGGATGTGCTCAGCCTGCATCACCATCTCGCCGTCAGGGTCGAACATCGCCGTCGAAGCGTCGCGTCGTTCCTTGATGTTGGCCGAGTGCGCCGAGCGGATCAGGACGGCGCCCATCTCCTCGCAGATGGCGTGCATCGCCCCGGTCAGCACCTGGAGCTCGACCGGATCCATCACGCTCCCCGTTCGAGCAGGATCGTCCCGGTCTGCTCGACCGAGCCCGACCACGACGGCGGGACGAGCAGCGTCGCCTCGGCCAGCTCGACCACGGCGGGCCCGGAGATCTCCGTCCCGGGGGGCGGGGCGCCGCGCAGGACGTCGAGCTCGAGCTCGGCGCCGTCGAGGGTGGCCGTACGGCGACCACGCTCGAGGCCCCGGTCCTCGGCCGCGCTCAGCTCGAGCTCGGCGCCCGCCACCGTCGCCGTCACGCGGACGGTGACCAGCTCCAGCTCCTGCTCAGGGTCGCTGTAGCCGTAGCGCTCGCGATGCTCGCGCTCGAACGCCTCGCGCAGCTCGGTGACGGCCGGCGCCGTGCCGGCGCCTATCGCCAGCTCGAACGCCTGCCCGCGGTAGCGCAGCTCGTATGTGGCGCCGAGCTCGGCGCCAGGCTCCCCGAGCGCGTCGCGGGCGAGGACGCCCAGCTCGGCCACGAGATCGGCGACGCCCTCCGCGGTGAGCTCCGCGCCGGTCAGGAACACGCTGCGCTGGACGTCGCGCCGGCGCGGGGAGGTGAGGAGGCCGAGCGCCGCCAGCACGCCCGACGCTCGCGGACAGACGATCCGCGTGATCCCGAGCTGATCGGCGATCGCCGCGGCGTGCAGCGGGCCCGCGCCACCGAAGGCGAGCAGCGCGAAGCGCCGCGGGTCGATTCCACGCTGCACGGTCACCACCCGGAGCGCGCGGACCATCTCCGCGTTCGCGACCCGGATGATTCCCTCCGCGCAGGCCGCCGGCTCCAGTCCGAGCTCGTCCCCGAGCTCGGCGATCGCGCGCTCGGCGCGACGGTGGTCGAGAGCCACGCCCCCTGCCAGCGGCGCATCGGCGGCGAGGTAGCCGAGTACCAGGTTCGCGTCGGTGACGGTGGGCTCGATGCCGCCGCGTCGATAACAGGCGGGACCCGGGTCGGCGCCCGCCGAGCGCGGCCCGACGCGGAGCGCGCCGCCGGGATCGCGCCATGCGATCGAGCCGCCCCCCGCGCCGACCGTGTGCACCGCGAGCATGGGCAGGGCCAGTGGTCGCCCCGCGATCTCACCCGCGCTCTGCTCGCGCACGTCGCCCCCATCGACCACGCACACATCGCACGACGTCCCGCCCATGTCGAGGCAGAGCACGTCCGGGACGCCGGCCGCCGCGGCGACGAACGCCCCGCCCGCCGCTCCGCCGGCAGGTCCCGAGAGGACCGTCCAGGACGCGTGCTCCGCGGCCGAGGCGGCGTCGATCAAGCCCCCGTTCGACTGCATGATCGACGGCACGGGCAGTCCGGCCTCCGCGCTGCGCTCGAGCAGGCGTCCGAGATACCGGCTGAGCAGGGGGGAGAGGGCGGCATCGACCTCGGTCGTCGCGGCCCGCTCGTACTCGCGGAACGTTCCGACCACCTCGTGCGAGAGCGATACGTGGAGACCGGGGGCCTCGGTCGCGAGCGCTCGGCGCAGCGCGAGCTCGTGACCGGGATGGCGGTAGGAGTGGAGCAGAGTCACCGCGACCGACTCGACTCCGGTCTGCGCGACCCGTCGCGCGAGGGCTCGCCAGTCGTCCTCGGCCGGTTCTCGCAGCGGGCCATCCGGCGTGGCCCGCTCAAGCGCCCCGAAGCGCAGCTCAGGGCCGACCATCGGTGCCGGCCGTGCCGCGCAGAGCCGGTAGAGCTCGGGCCGGTTCTGGCGCCCGAGCTCGACGATGTCGGTGAACCCTGCGGTGAGCACGTGCGCGGCCGGCACGCCCCGCCCCTCGAGCAGGGCATTCGTCGCCACGGTCATGCCGTGCGAGAAGCCGCTCACGTCCACGGCCGCGGCGCCGGCCTGCGCGAGCGCGGCCGTCACCGCCGCCAGCACGCCGATCGATTGATCCTCGGGCGTGCTCGGCGCCTTCGCGGTCACGACGCGTCCGTCCACGGCCAACACCGCATCGGTGAAGGTCCCGCCGACGTCGACGCCCAAGAGCACGCCGGGACGTTAGCTGAGGATCCCGGGGGTGGCCCTAGCGGTGCTCGTTCGAAATCGTCAACGGCGCTCAGGCGGCGAGCGGCTCCAGCTGCTCGGTTTCGGCCAGGTGCTGGTGCGACGGGCAGTAGCCGTTGTGGGGCAGCGGCATGCGCTGGCACGGCGACCCCTTGCGCGTGGTGGCGCGGCACTGCAGCGGGTTCCCGTAGACGTCGAAGCCGTTCTGCGGCTGACGGCCCAGGAACTCGTCCGCACACTCCAGGTAACGCTCGATCACGCGCAGCACCCGTGGCTGTGCGCTCATCGGGAAGTACGGCCGGATGTCGCAGAACAGCGTACGGGCCGGTCGCGCGAAATAGTGACGGTCGGTCGCCAGGCGCTCGATCGCCGATTCACACGCGCGCAGAACGCGCTCGTGATTGGTCAATGCCCCGAAACCATGCGGATCCTCAGTGATCTCGCAAGCCAGCTCTCGATAGATGGCTCGGCTGAATCGGTACATGCGGAATCACAACTCCTTTCGGCTCCCTGCCTAGGAGCCGTTCCGTCGTTACCGGCGCGACTATTGCGCCGACTTGTGAAGTAACGAACGCTCCGCTTGTTGAATACATTAAGCCGCTCCGACCGGCATCTTTGTGCCGGAGCGACGCCGAGACCGCGCCTCTGTGATCGGCGGCTGCGCGGCGGCCTTGAGCCCAGCCGAGCGGGCGGTCAGGCCCAGGTCTCGAACGCCGGTTCCGCGCCGGTGCGGACGGTGACGTGCATCCCGTCGAGATCCGGGTCAACGGCGGGGAAGTCGGTCCGCTGGTGCGCGCCGCGGCTCTCGGCTCGCGTCAGCGCCGAGGCGCCGATGAGGCGGACGAGCGGATGCGGATCGGCGACCAGCTCGAGCAGTCCCTCACGGTCCCGCTCGATCCCCGCGTGTCGCCAGAGGGCGTTGCGGCTCTCGGGTGTGAGCTCCGGCGGTGGGCCCGTCGCTCCGCTCGCCTCCGGATCACGGGCCAGGAGGGCAGTGTCCGGGGGCTGCTCCGCCAGCGCGGCCTGGGCCGCCCGGGCCCCGAACACGAAGCATTCGGTCAGCGAGTTGGAGGCCAGGCGGTTGGCGCCGTGCAGTCCGGTGCAGGAGGTCTCGCCCACCGCGTACAGGCCCGGCAGCGTGGAGCGGCCGTCGAGGTCGGTGGCGATCCCGCCCATCATGTAATGGGCCGCCGGCGCCACCGGAACCAGCTCGCGCTCGGGATCGATGCCGGCACGCCGCAGCGCCGTGACGACGTTCGGGAACAGCGCGGGGTCGACCTCGCGCATGTCCAGATCGACCGAGGCGGCACCGGTCAGCGCCATCTGCCGCTGAACCGCGCGCGCGACCTCGTCGCGCGGCGCCAGCTCGTCGACGAACCGCTCTCCGCTGGCGTCGAGCAGGTGGGCGCCCTCGCCCCGGATGGCCTCGGTGACGAGAAAGCCGTCGGCGCCGTTGGGTGCGCGCACCGCGGTGGGATGGAACTGGACGAGCTCGAGGTCGGCCAGGGCCGCGCCGGCCCCGAGCGCCAGCAGCAGTCCGCCGCCGGTCGCGCCGGCGGGGTTTGTGGTCCGCTCCCACAGCGCGGCGGCGCCCCGGTGGCGAGCACGACGGCGGCACTGGCGAGCACCTGGCCGTCGAGGAGCCGAGGCCGACGCAGCGGCCCTCCGGGGCGAGCACGGCGGTCGCCCGCCGCCCCTCGAGCACGTGATCCGGGGGTTCTCGGCCACGAGCGCCGAGAGCTCACGGATCAGCCGCCGGCCGGTCGCGGCGCCACCGGCATGGACGATCCGGCGGGCCGAGTGGCCGCCCTCGAGCCCCAGAGCCAGGCGGCCGTCGCGGTCGGCGTCGAAGCGCACGCCGAGGCGGCCCAGATCCTCCACCGCGGCCGGGGCCTCATCGCACAGCGCCCGGGCGGCCGACTCGCGCACGGCGCCGCGTCCAGCCCTGACCGTGTCGGCCATGTGGAGGCCGGGACTGTCGTCCTCGGCCAGCGCCGCGGCCAGCCCGCCCTGCGCCCAGTAGCTCGAGGATCCGGCCAGCGGCGTGGCCGACACGAGCGTGACGCGCGCCCCGTGTCGTGCTGCGTACAGGGCCGTGTACATCCCGGCCGCGCCGGCGCCGACGACGGCAACCTGTGAATCGTGCGGCGTCCAAGGACAGATACGGTACTGCCGGATGGCCAGCGCACCCGTGTTCCTCGAGCACCCGTCGTCGCTGCACCACGACACCGGCGAGCATCCCGAGCAGCCGGCGCGGATCACCGCGATCGACCGTGAGCTCGAGCAGCGCGACTGGCTCGGCTTGAGCGCGTCAACTCGCCGCGCGTCGCCGCGAGACGCTGACCGCCGTTCACCCGGAGGGCTATGTGGCGGCGATCGAGCGCCTGGCCGAGCGCGGCGGCGCCCAGCTCGATCCTGACACCGTGGTCAGCGCGGGCTCGTTCGACGCGGCGCTGCACGCAGCCGGCGGTGCCGTCGGCCTGGTCGACCTGCTGCTCGACGCGGCGAGCGCCGTCGCGGCTTCAGCGCCCACCGGCCCCCCGGCCATCACGCCGAGCGCGGCCGCGGCGATGGGCTTCTGCCTGTTCAACAACGTCGCCGTCGCCGCGCGCGCACGCGCTGGCCGGCCGCGGGCTCGAGCGCGTGCTCGTGCTCGACTGGGACGTGCACCACGGCAACGGCACCAACGACATCTTCACGCCAGCCCCGGAGGTCCTGTTCGTCTCGATCCACCAGTCGCCGCTGTACCCGGGCACGGGCGCGGCCTCGCGACGTCGGGGCGGGCGAGGGCACGGGTACACGGTCAACCTGCCGGTGCCCCGGCGGCCGGCGACGACGTGTACGCTCGCTCGTCGACTCACGTCGTCGTGCCGCTCGCCCATGCCTACGAGCCGCAGCTCTGCTGATCTCGGCCGGGCTACGATGCACATCGCGACGACCCGCTCGCCGATTGTCGCGTGACCGAGGCGGGGTTCTCCGCCATGACGGCCTGCTGCGCCGCGCCGGCGAGCAGCTCGACGCCCCCGTGGGCGCGGTGCTCGAGGGCGGCTACTCGCTCGCTGCCCTCGCTCAGTCGGTGGCCGCGACGATGGCGACGCTCGCGGCTCCGGTTCCGCGCGAGCACCCCGTCGACGCAGGTATGGCACCGCTCGCGCACGAGTCCGCCCGGCGACTGTCGCGGTGGTGGCCGTCGCTCGCCACGCTCTGATCGCCGGCCGCGTCGGCCCAGCGGCGGCTTCGAGCACGTTGACTGCGGTCAACTCGAGAGGCGGACGGGATTGCGCCCGGATGCGGGCTCGTCGGGCGGAGGCTAGCCCGCCTCGCGGGTCTCCCGCGACGCATCGGCGGCGGGCGGGATCACCAGCACCGGGCACGTGGCGTGCGTGATCACGGCCGCCGAGACCGAGCCCAGCACGGCGACCTGGACCCGTGAGCGCCCGCGCGTGCCCATCACGATCAGCTCCGCCCCGGTCTCGGCGGCGGCATGGCAGATCGCCTCCGAGGGCTTGCCGCTCACCACCTCGCCGCTGGCACTGAAGCCCGCTGCGCCGGCCAGCTCGACGCCGCGGCCGTTGGTGGCCGTCGCCTGCCCGCGGGCGATCTCCTCGAGGCCGAGCCGTGTCTTGGCGAGCTTGGCGACGGTGGCGCTGACCACGGCGGCCGGGTCGTACAGCTCCCATGGATCCGGTGGCTCGGCGATCGTCAGCACGAGCGCGCGCCGCGTGGCCAGGACCCGGCCGGCGGCAGCGATGGCCTGTGCCGCGCCGGCGGAGCCGTCGAAGCAGATCAGCACGCTGGGCTCGGGCATCGAACGGGAGTAAAGCCGCTGCGGCCGTGCGGTGGCGTTGCGGGATTCCCGTGATCGGAACGGCGGATCGCCACGGATGACGCTTCCATGCTCACGGGTGATGCTCGCGCGATGGCCCGCACCTGGCTCGTGGAGCACCGTGCCCGCGTCAGCCTCGCGGTTGCGCTGTCCGCGCTGCTGGCGGCGCCGGCGTGCCGCCGGATGAAGTCGCTTCGGCCGGCCTGATGACGGGACGGGGCTCGGCGAGGCACACGCTCTCGTCGCCCTCGACGGGCACGTCGCGGGGATGATCGTGCTCGCGGATGAGCTGCGGCCCGATGCCGATCGGATCGTCGAGCGGCTGAAGGAGGAGGGAGTGCGGCACGTCGCGATGGTGTCCGGGCGACCGCCGCTCGGTGGCCAGCGGATCGGCCGCGAGCTCGGCGTGGACCGCGTGTACGCGGATCTCTCCCCCGCGGACACGCTCGAGTTCGTTCGCAGTGTCCGGGCGGTCCCCGAGCTTGGGCCGGTGGTGATGGTCGGGGACGGCATCAACGACGCTCCCGCGCTGGCGCTCGCCGATGTCGGCATCGCAATGGGCGTCGCCGGCGCGACGGTCTCCTCGGAGACGGCCGACGCCGTGATCACCGTCGACCGCGTCGACCGCGTCGCGGATGCCATCCACATCGGCCGCCGTTCGTTGTCGATCGCCCGCCAGAGCGTGCTGGCCGGGATGGGCCTGAGCATCGCGGCGATGTTCGTGGCGGCTGCGGGCTATCTGCCCCCGGTCGCGGGCGCCCTGTTCCAAGAGGTGATCGACCTGGCGGTGATCGCCAACGCGCTGCGCGCGCTCCGCGGCTGAGCCGCGGAGAGGGCCGAGGCAGCCGCCTCGATAGCCTGTCGCCACCCGCTGCTACGAACCTGGGAGGGACTGTGGCCAAAGTGCTCTACACCGCGGAAGCGACCGTCACCGGCGGACGCGCGGACGGACACGGACGGACGAGTGACGGCACGCTGGACGTGCGGCTGCATCTGCCCAAGGAGATGGGGGGCGACGGCGGCGGGACGAACCCGGAGCAGCTGTTCGCGATCGGCTTCGCGTCGTGCTTCGAGAGCGCGCTCGCGGTCGTCGCGCGGCGCGAGAAGCTCGAGCTCGGTGACGTGTCGGTCGACAGTCGCGTGAGTCTGCTGCCGACCGAGCAGCGGGGGTTCGCGCTCGCGGTCGAGCTCGACGTGACGATGCCCGGGCTCGACGATTCCGCTCAGGCCAGGAGCATCGTCGGCGCTGCGCACGCGGTCTGCCCGTACTCGAACGCCACCCGCGGCAACGTCGAGGTCACGTTGACGGCCAACGGCGAGGCCGTGGCGTAGGGCGCACCCCAAGGGCACGTCTCACACCAGCGACCCCCACGCGGCGACCACGCGACGAGCCATCTCGTCGGCCGAGAACAGCCGGGCGCGCCCTCGGCCCTCGATCCGGGGATCCGGCTCGGCGAGGTGCGGCGCGAGGGCCGCCCGCCACCGTGGAACGTCGAACGGACCGCAATGGGCCCCGGCGACACCGGCGAGCACGTCGGGGGCGATACCGACCGGCGTGGCGAGCACCGGGACGTTGCAGGCGAGGGCCTCGAGCACCGCCAAGCCGAAGCCCTCCCGCTCCGAGGGGACCAGAACTGCGTTGGCCGCGTTGACCCATAGCGGCACCTCGTCCGGCTCGACGGACCCGAGCGTGAGCAGCGGGACCTCCCCGGCCACCGCGAGCGCGCGGTCGTAGCGCTTCTCGGCCCGGGCCGGATCGGCTGCGAACAACAGGTAGGGGCCCTGGGGGTGGAGGCCCAGCGCTTCGCGGGCCTCGGTCCGCGGGATCGGCCGGAAGCGGTCCACGGCGACGCCGCACGGAAGCACGGCCGTCTGGCCGCGGACGGCATGGCGGGGCAGCAACCGCGCCAAGGGGCTCGGAGACGACCGCCACCAGATCCATGAACGGGAGCGCCGCGGCGGTGATCATCCGTGAGCGCGGGTGCGAGAGCTCGGTGCCGTGGAGCGTGACCGCGTGGACTCGCCCCCGGGCCGCGAGCGCCGGCCACGCGGTCAGTCCGAAGTGGGCGTGCACGACGTCGAATCGCTCCCGGCCGGGGCGGCGTCGCAGTGCCGCCGCCGCGGCGAGGTACGCACGCGGGCTGCCGGGCGCGAACGAGAACAGCTCGACGTCGACCCCGTCGATCCGGCGCAGCGCCCGCACCTGATCGCGGACGAAGCTCCCGAGCGCCGGGCGCTCCGGACTCGGGTACATGTTCGTCACCACCAGGGCTCGCATCAGTCGGCGAGCGTACCCGCCGGCCCCCGTGGAGACCGCGAGCTCTGACACCATCACGATCGTGCCCACGCTCGCCGAGCAACCCGTCGCCGTGTTCGATTCCGGAGTGGGCGGGCTGACCGTGCTGCACGAGCTGCTCGTCTCGCTCCCGACCGAGGACTACGTGTATCTCGGTGACACCGCCCGGTTTCCGTACGGCGACCGCACCCTCGAGGAGCTCCAGGCCTTCTCGCTCGAGATCACCGACCATCTGCTCCAGAGCGACGTGAAGCTGCTCGTCGTCGCCTGCAACGCGGCCAGCTCGGCGGCGCTCGGGGTGATCGAGGCGCACCTGAACGCGGTCGGCGCCGAGATCGACGTGATCGGGGTCGTATCCGCCTCGACCCAGCTCGCCGTGGCCGGGAGCCGGACGGGGCGGATCGGCCTGCTGGCGACGCCCGCCACGGTCGCCAGCGGGGCATATGAGCGCGCCGTCCGCTCCGCGGACCCGCACGTCCACCTGGAGAGCGTGTCCTGTCCCGACCTGGCGCCGATCATCCAGAGCGGATCTCCGTTCGACGACGGGGTCGTCGAGACGGTCCGGAGCTATTGTGCGCCGCTTCGCGCGGCGCGGGTCGACACGGTGATCCTCGGTTGCACCCACTACCCGCTCGTCGCCCCGCTGTTGCAGCGAACGCTCGGTCGCGGCGTTCAGCTGATGACCTCCGGCACGGGCGTCGCCCGCGGCGTGGAGCGGGCGCTGGCGGCGCGCGGGCTGCTCAACCCGCGTGAGGACGAGGGCGACTATCGCTTCCGCTGCACCGGCGATGTCGAGTCCTTCCGCGCGCTCGGAACGCGCTTTCTGCAGATGCCGCTGGGCGAGGTCGAGCACGTCGACCTACCGGCTCGGCCAGGGTCGACCGGGCTCGCCGAATCCGCCGCTCGCCGGCCATCCACACGTGTCCCGAGACAACGTCTAAGGTGACCCCATGACCGAGACGGCCACGGGCTCGACGCGCAGCTATGGACGCTCACCGGCCGGCCTGCGCCCGGCCACGATCGAACCCGGCTTCGTCCGCACCGCCGACGGCTCGGCGCTGATCTCGATGGGGGAGACGCGCGTGATCTGCACCGCCTCGGTGCAGGAGAGCGTGCCGCGCTGGATGGGGGGCAAGGGGCGCGGGTGGGTGACCGCCGAGTACGGGATGCTGCCGGCGTCGACCGGGGAGCGCAAGCAGCGCGACGTGACCAAGGGACGCGCCGACGGCCGCTCGGTCGAGATCCAGCGCCTGATCGGCCGCTCACTCCGCGGCGTGGTCGACTTCGCGGCCCTCGGCGAGCGCACGATCTACATCGACTGCGACGTGCTGCAGGCCGACGGCGGGACGCGCTGTGCCTCCATCACCGGCGGCATGGTCGCGCTCCGGCTGGCCTGTGCGCGGCTGATCGCCGACGGACGGCTCGATCGCTCGCCGCTGACCGGGACCGTGGCGGCGGTGTCGTGTGGAATCGTCAACGGTGTCCCGATCCTCGACCTCGACTACCCCGAGGACTCGGCGGCGGAGGTCGACGCCAACGTCGTCATGACCGGCGACGGCGGGCTGGTCGAGGTGCAGGCCACGGCCGAGCGGACGCCGCTCTCCCGGGCCCACCTGGACGAGCTGCTGGCCCTGGCGGCGGGCGGGATCGAATCGCTGCGCGTTCTGCAGGACGAGACGATGGCGACGGCGGCGACGGGCGGGTAGTCCGCGATCATGGGCAAGGCTCCGCTCGTGCTGGCGACCCGGAACGCCCACAAGCTGCGGGAGTTCCGCCGCCTGCTCGCGCCCGCGGGCATCGAGCTCGAGCCGCTGGCCGGCGACGTCGAGCTGCCACCCGAGCAGGCGAGCTCGTTCGCAGGCAACGCGCTGGTCAAGGCGCGGGTGGCCGCGAACGCGACCGGCCGCCCGGCGATCGCCGATGACTCCGGCATCGAGGCGGCAGCATTGGCCGGCGCGCCGGGGATCTTCTCCGCCCGCTACGCCGGGGCGGACGCCAGCGACGAGGAGAACCTGGCCAAGCTTCTGGCGGAGGCGCCGGCCGGAAGCGTGGTCAAGTACGTCTGCGCACTGGCCTACATCGACCCCGCGACCGGCGACGAGCGTCTCTTCTACGGCGAATGCAGCGGACGGCTGGCGTCCCGGAGGCAGGGAAGCGGCGGCTTTGGGTACGACCCGGCATTTCTGCCGGACGAGGATCCGGAGCGCACGATGGCGGAGCTGTCGGATCTGGAGAAGGACGCGATCAGCCATCGCGGCCACGCCGCCCGTGCGCTGTCCGGATGGCTGCGACCGTAGGCCGGGCGGAGCGCCCCGACGCTCCCGAGACCAAGCAGCGCGCTGCGCTCCTGTCGGTCGTCTCCAACTCCGCCCTGATCCTGCTGAAGCTGTTCGCCGGGATCGTCACCGGGTCGGTCGCGATCCTGACCGAGGCCGTGCATTCGAGCGTGGACCTGATCGCCTCGCTGGTGGCGTTCGTCTCGGTGCGCAAGGCCGGCGAGCCGGCCGACGAGAGCCACCGCTACGGGCACGAGAAGATCGAGAACCTGTCGGCCGCGATCGAGGGGATCCTGATCCTGCTCGGCTCGGCGGTGATCGTGTTCGAGGCGATCCGGCGCCTGCTCGGCCATGGCCAGGTGCATGCGATCGGGTTCGGCATCGCCGTCGTCGCGATCTCGATGGTGGTCAACCTGATCGTCTCGGGGATCATCGCCCGCAAGGGACGGGAGACCGAGTCCCCCGCGCTGGAGGGCGATGCGGCCCATCTGCGCACCGATGCCTGGACCTCGGCCGGCGTGCTCGTGGGCTTGGTGCTGGTGCAGGTCACCGGGGCGCAGTGGCTCGACCCGGCGGTCGCGCTGATCGTCGCCGGCGCGATCGTCTTCGAGGGCGCGAGCCTCGTCGGACGGGCGTCGCAGGTGCTCGTGGACCAGGCGCTGCCCGAGGACGAGGTGGCGGCGATCCGCGACGCGATCGAGGCCTTCGGCCCGCGTGGCGTCGTCGGCTACCACGAGCTGCGCACCCGGCGGGCGGGCTCGCGGCGCTATGTCGACCTGCACGTCCAGTTCCGATCCGGCACCTCTCTCGAGGATGCTCACCGCACCGCGCACGAGCTGCAGGATCTGATCGCCTCGCGGCTGCGCAGCGCCGATGTGCTGATTCACCTCGAGCCCGAGGACCGGGTCAGGCCGGGAGAGGTGCTCGACCCAGTCCCCGATCGCCGCCGCAAGGCGCCACTAGGTGAGGTTGATCGCCGCTGAGGCGGCCACCGCGAGGGTGACGCCCGCGTAGCCGTAGTAGCCCTGGATCGCGAGGATCACCACCGCGACCGCGCACGCGAACACGGTCGCGATCCAGCCGATGCGCGCAAGATCCATCGGCTTATTCTGGCGGGTAGGCCATCAGCTCCACCTGATGCCCGGCCGGATCGCGCACGAACGACCGCGGAGACCCCCAGTGGGCGCGGCGGGGATCGACGGCGAAGCCCTCCGCGGTCAGCCGGGCGAGGGTCGCGTCGTAGTCGGCGGCCACGATCGCCACGTGGCCGCGGTCGGGTGTCGCGCCGGGAGTGGGCATCAGGTGAATCTGGGTGGAGGCCGACTCGAGCCACACCGCGCGGCCGGCGACGGTGGGCGGCACCGCCACCGGCTCGAACCCGAGCAGACCGTAGAAACGGACGCATTCAGGCAGTGTGGCGGGGGCGATCTCTCGGGTCACGTGGTGGATCATCGACGCTGGATCTCCGCAAATTGCGGGTTTTCGGCTACCGCGCCGGGTGACACCGTCCGCGGTGTGGCAAGAATGATGGTCAGCGCGGCGGCGGGCCGCCCAAATTGTCCGCTGCCCCTGTTAGCTTCGACAATTCCTACCACCTCGAAGGAGGTTGCAAGTGACGAAGTCTGAGTTTGTCGACCAGGTCGCAGATCGCGCCGGGTTGAGCAAGAAGGATGCCGGAGATGCCGTGGACGCCGTCCTGGAGACGATCGAAGGCGCCCTCAAGCGTGGCAGCGAGGTCGTCTTCTCCGGCTTCGGCAAGTTCAGCGTCGCCGACCGCGGCGCTCGTGAAGGTCGTAACCCGGCCACCGGCGAGAAGATCCAGATCGCGGCCTCGCGCGTGCCGAAGTTCACCGCCGGCGCGGCGCTGAAGAAGGCGGTCAAGTAGTCGGACGGCTCGCCGATCAGTCCCCGTCTCCACACATGACGTCTGTGACCGTCGGGGACACCCCCGGCGACGCCGGAGGCCCGAGCCGCGGTGCGGGTACGGTCGCCGGCGACGCCGGAGGCCGTGCGGGGGGCGCTCGCGCGGCCCAGGAGAGCTTCGGCGACCGCCTCGCCGGCCGCGTCGCTTCACGCGGGTCACAGATCGTGCTCGGCCTCGATCCGGACCCGGCTCGGTTGTGGCCGCAGGCGATCGAGGCCGCCGGCGGGGCCGATGCCGCGCCGGTCGAGCGGGCGGCGATGGCCGTCGCGGTCCATTGCCGGCTGGTGATCGAGGCGGCGGGGGAGCACTGCGTCGCCGTGAAGCTGCAACTGGCCTGCTTCGAGCGGCTCGGTGCCCCGGGCTGGGCGGCGCTCGAGGACGTCGCGGCGGCGGCGCGCGAGCGCGGGCTGCTCGTGATCGCGGACGCCAAGCGCGGCGACATCGACGTCTCCGCTGCCGCCTACGGTCAGGCCTTCTTCGGCGAGACACCGACCCCGTTCGGCCCGGTGCCCGGCCTCGGTGCCGACGCGCTCACCGTCAATCCGCTGCTCGGCCGCGACTCGCTCGCACCGCTGGTGGGCGCTGCCCGCGCGGCCGGAGGAGGGCTGTTCGCTCTGGTCCGAACATCGAATCCTGGCGCGGCCGACGTTCAGGAGCTGGCGTTGGCCGACGGCGGCTCGGTCAGCACCCGGCTGGCGGCGATCGTGACCGAGCTCGGCGCCGGCGGGGTCGGGGTCCGCGGTCTGGCCGATGTCGGCGCCGTGGTCGGCGCCACCGCGCCGGCGCGGCTCGAGACGCTGCGCGAGGCGATGCCCCACGCCGTCTTTCTCCTGCCCGGCGTCGGAGCCCAGGGCGGGCGGGTCGAGGACCTCGCGGCGGCCTTCGCGCCGGGACCGGCCGCGGGGCTGATCGCGGTCTCGCGCGCGGTGGTCAGCGCGCATGAGCGCGCCGGTGGCCGTCCGTCGAGCGCTGCGGCGGCCGAGGCGGCGCGGCTGCGTGAGCTCGCGTGGGGCCTCGTCGCCTGAGACCCATGCCTCGGGGCGAAATCTTTCACGTCGGGGGAAACACGGTGTCGCGGGTATGATCGTCAGGCGATGGCCAATCGCAGTCGCGCTCGTTACCTGGCGCCGGTGGCGCTGATCGCGACCATTGCGGGCGTGTACTTGGTCGTGCGCCACGACACGGCCTCGCACGCCACCACGACCCAGTCGCATCAGGCCGAGGCTCATCGCCCCGCCGCAGGCGCCCAGCGTCGGTTCTCCGTGGCGAAGGTCTACGTCGTGCAGCCCGGCGACATCCTGTCGCGGATCGCGACCAAGACCGGGGTCTCGCTGACCACACTCGAGTCGCTGAATCCCACGCTCGACCCCAACAGCCTGCAGGCAGGGCAGCGGCTCAGGCTCAGGCAGTGAGCCGCCGCACAGGTCTGTCGGGCCTGCCGGCGGCGGGCATCTGCGCGCTCCTGCTCCTGATCGCCGCCCCGGCGGCGCTCGCCCTCGGGCCCCCGCCGGCGCTGAGCGCCCGTGCGGCGATCCTCGTCGACCAGAGCACGGGGCAGATCCTGTTCCGGGACAACGCCTTTCACGAGCTCCCGATCGCCAGCACCACCAAGCTGATGACGGCGCTGCTGGTGATCGAGCACACGCGGCATCTGAGCGCGATGTTCACCGAGCCCGACTATTACCCGGCCGCGGTCGACTCGCAGATCGGGCTGAGCCCGGGGGAGCGGATGAGCGTCCACGATCTGCTGCTGGCGCTGCTGCTGCCGAGCGCCGACGACGCGGCCGAGGACCTGGCCTACAACGTCGGGCACGGGTCGGTCGGGCATTTCATCGCGATGATGAACGTGCGGGCCCGGGAGCTCGGATTGAGGCATACGCACTACTCGACGCCGATCGGGCTCGACACGCCCGGCAACTACTCCGACGCCGCCGACCTGGTCAAGCTCGCCGGCTTCCTGCTCACCCATCACCCCTTCTTCGCCCACGCGGTGGCGCTGCCGGCAGCGCTGTTGCGGACCGGGAGCCACCGGCGCTACGTCACCAATCGCAACACCCTGGTTGGCCGGGTGCCCTGGATCAACGGGGTCAAGACCGGCCACACCGGCGGGGCCGGTTACGTGCTCGTCGGGTCGGGCACCCAGGGTGGCGTCACGCTGCTGAGCGCGGTGCTGGGAACCCCGACCGAGGCCGCCCGCAACGGCGACACGCTCGCGGTGCTCAAGTACGGCTTCGCGAACTTCCGAGCCGTGCGGCCGGTGCTGGCCGGCACCGTGCTGGCCACGCCGACGGTCAAGGACCGCCCCGGCGTGCACGCCCGGGCGATCGCCGCCACGTCGTTCGTCCGCGTGCTCCCGCGCAGCGATCACGTGCGACTGCGGGTCGAGGTACCCAGGCAGCTGGCCGGCCCGCTGCGCCGTCATGTACGCGTGGGGACCGTGATCGTGCTGGCCAATGGGCGCCCGATCGCCCGCGTCGCGCTGCTGTTGGCCGCCGCGCTGCCGGCGGTGAGTCCGCTCACGATTGCGGCTCGTTTCATCGCGCGACCGTTTACGCTCTTGGCGCTCGTGCTGCTGCTCGTCGGAGTGGGCGCGGTTGCCGTCAGGCATCGCTGGCGGCACACGGGCACGCGAGCTGAATCGCACCGGGAGGTTGTGGAGTGATCATCACCGTCACGCTCAACGCAGCGCTCGACAAGACGCTCGAGGTGCCCAACTTCACCCCTGGGCGCCGCCATCGCACGGTGGAGCAGACGACGATGCCGGGCGGCAAGGGTGTGAACATCGCACGGGCGATCAAGCGGCTCGGCCAGCCGGTGATCGCCACCGGCCTCGCCGGCGGCGCCACGGGCACGCGCATCGTCGAGGCGCTCACCGACGAGTCGATCCTCAACGACTTCGTCCGCATCCGTGAGGAGTCACGGACCAACACCGCGGTCCTCGATCCGACCACCGGGCTGCACACCGAGATCAATGAGCGGGGCCCCTCGGTGTCCGCTCAGGAGCTCGAGCTGTTCCGCGACAAGCTCCTCTACCTGGCCAAGGGAGCGAGCATCTGTGTGTTCGCCGGCAGCCTGCCGCGCGGGATCGCGCCCGAGATCTACGGACGGCTGATCCGCGATGTGCGCAAGCTCGGGGTGCTGACGATGATCGATACCGACGGCGAACCGCTGCGCCTGGCCGTCAAGGGCGAGCCGGCCGTCGTCTCGCCGAACGAGCTCGAGGCCGAGGAGCTCGTCGGGCACGAGTTCAACGATGCCGAGGACCGGGCGCAGGCCGTCGTCGAGATGACCCGGCTCGGCGCCCGCGAGGCGATCATGACCGTGGCCGACGGGTGCTACGCCCGGATCCTCGACGACGCCGGGATCGTGTCGCTGCACCGCGTCCGGGTGGAGGAGCAGGAGGCGCGCTCCGCCGTCGGCTCCGGAGACGCGTTCCTGGCCGGCTACGTCGCCGCGCGCTACACCGGCCGAGCCGCCGTCGACTGCCTGCGCTTCGGGGTGGCCTGCGGCGCCGAGTCGACCCAGCACTTCGGCGCCGGGATCGTCGATCCGGGCAAGGTCGAGAAGCTGCTGGCCGAGATCGAATCAGAGCAGCTCGACATCGGCGCCCACATCTCGTAGACCGGCGGGAAGCGCCCAAAGAGCGGCTTCCGGGGCGCGTGAGGCCCGGGGACGCCGGACATCCGCTGCTACCATCACCTGCCCGATGGTTGCCGCCTATCGCTCATCTCACAACCCCCTGATCGCGCCTCTCTCCACGGGCCGCCAGGCGCCGAACCCGTCCGGGTCGCGGCCTACGATGCCCTGATGGAAATAGAGATCGGACGCGGGAAGAAGGCTCGCCGCGCATACGGATTCGACGACATCGCCATCGTTCCCTCGCGGCGGACGAGGGACCCCGACGATGTCGACATCTCCTGGACGCTGGGCCCCTACCGCTTCGACCTGCCGCTGCTGGCTGCGGCTCTGGACGGCGTCGTCTCGCCCGAGACCGCCGGACTGATGGGCAAGCTCGGCGGCCTCGCCGTGCTCAACCTCGAGGGCATCTTCTGCCGCTACGAGGACGCCGAGGCCCAGCTCGAGCGGATCGCCACCTTCTCTCGTGAGATCGCCACCCGTGAGATGCAGGACATCTACCGGGAGCCGGTCAAGCCGGAGCTGATCGCCCAGCGAATCAAGGAGATCAAGGATCAGGGCGTCGTCGCCGCGGCGTCGCTGACGCCCCAGCGCGTGCGCACCCACTACGAGGTCGCGCTCGAGGCCGGGCTCGACATCCTGGTCATCCAGGGGACCGTCGTCTCGGCCGAGCACGTCTCGCGTGACGAGAGCCGTCCGCCGCTGAACCTCAAGGAGTTCATCCGCGAGCTGGCCCCGACCCCGGTCGTGGTCGGCGGCTGTGCCTCCTACCACACGGGCCTGCACCTGATGCGCACGGGCGCCGCTGCCGTGCTCGTCGGCGTCGGCCCGGGTGCGATCTGCACCACCCGCGGCGTGCTCGGGATCGGCGTGCCCCAGGCGACGGCGATCGCCGATGTGGCCGCCGCCCGCTCGCAGCACATGCTCGAGACCGGTGATTACGTCAAGGTGATCGCCGACGGCGGGATGCGCAACGGCGGTGATATCGCCAAGGCGGTGGCCTGCGGCGCCGACGCCGTGATGCTCGGATCGGCGCTGGCGCGAGCCTATGAGGCGCCCGGCCGCGGTTACAACTGGGGCATGGCCACGTTCCATCCCACGCTCCCCCGCGGCACCCGCGTCGCCACGACGCCGAACGGGACGCTCGAGGAGATCATCAAGGGCCCGGCACGTGAGAACGACGGCACGTTCAACCTGATGGGCGGCCTGCGCACCTCGATGGCCACCTGCGGCTACCGGGACATCGCCGAGTTCAACCGTGCCGAGCTGATGGTCGCTCCCTCGCTGCAGACCGAGGGCAAGCACCTGCAGCGCGAGCAGGGGGTCGGGATGGGCGCCAGCGGCAAGGCCGCGACGGTCGGTGTCGCCGACTAGCACGAGCGGCCTCGCCTCTGAGGCTGATCACAGCACCCCGTCCATCCCTGCGGCTGCGACCGATCAGGTCGTGGTGCTCGACTACGGCGGGCAGTACTCCCAGCTGATCGCCCGCCGCGTGCGCGAGTGCGGGGTGTTCTCCGAACTGCTGCCCCACCACGTGGGCGCCGCCGAGGTGGCCAGGCGCCGCCCTCGCGGCGTGATCCTCTCCGGCGGGCCCGCCTCGGTCTACGCGGAGGGCGCGCCGCGCCTGGAGCGCGAGCTGCTCGAGCTCGGCGTTCCCGTGCTCGGGATCTGTTACGGCATGCAGTTGCTGGCCCTGGAGCTCGGCGGCCGGGTGGAGGGAGCCGACGTGGGCGAGTTCGGTCGCTCGCAGCTGACTCTCTCGGAGCCGGGCCGGCTGCTGGCCGGAACCCCGCACGAGCAGACGTGCTGGATGTCCCACCGCGACACGGTGTTCTCGGCGCCCCCCGGATTCACCGCGCTCGCGTCGTCGACCGCGTCTCCGGTGGCGGCGTTCGAATCGGTGCAGCGCGGCGTGTACGGGATCCAGTTCCACCCCGAGGTCGTCCACACCCCCTACGGCCAGCACGTGCTGACAACGTTCCTGGCCGACGTGTGCGGTTGCGATCGCTCGTGGAGCGCCCGCTCGGTGATCGATGAGCAGGTCGAGCGGATTCGCGCCCAGGTCGGTGACGGCACCGCGATCTGCGGTCTCTCGGGCGGCGTCGACTCGAGCGTGGCCGCCCTGCTCGTGCACAGGGCGATCGGGGACCGGCTGACCTGCGTGTTCGTCGATCACGGCCTGATGCGCAAGAACGAGGGCGAGCAGGTGATCGCCGCCTTCCGCGACCACTTCCACGTCCCGCTCGTCGCCGTCGACGCCGAGGACCGGTTCCTCGCCCGGCTGCAGGGCATCACCGACCCCGAGGAGAAGCGCAAGCGGATCGGTGCGGAGTTCATCCGCGTGTTCGAGGAGGAGGCCGGACGGCTCGAGGACGTCAGGTTCCTCGTCCAGGGGACGCTCTACTCCGACGTGATCGAGTCCGGGGGCGGCACCGGGACCGCGACCATCAAGTCCCACCACAACGTCGGCGGCCTGCCCGAAGATCTCGAGTTCGAGCTCGTCGAGCCTCTGCGCTCGCTGTTCAAGGACGAGGTGCGCGCGGTCGGTGCCGAGCTCGGCCTGCCCGAGCGCCTGGTCTGGCGCCAGCCGTTCCCGGGTCCCGGGCTGGCGATCAGGATCGTCGGGGGGGAGGCGACCCGCGAGCGTCTGGACGTGCTGCGCGAGGCCGACGCGATCCTGCAGGACGAGATTCGCAAGGCCGGCCTCTACCGGGACCTGTGGCAGTCCTTCTGCGTGCTGCCCGACATCCGCACCGTCGGGGTCCAGGGCGACTCGCGCACGTACGGGAACGTGATCGTGATCCGCGCGGTGACCAGCGACGACGCGATGACCGCGGACTGGGCGCGGCTGCCCTACGACCTGCTCGAGCAGATCGCCTCTCGGATGATCAACGAGATCCGCCCCGTCGGCCGCGTGGTGCTCGACATCACGAGCAAGCCGCCGGGCACGATCGAGTGGGAGTAGTCGCCGGCCCCTCGTGGTAGGGCTCGCCGCCGGTCAGTCCACGTACCGCACCAAGGGCCCATTCCGATTGGGCGTGCGACCAAGTGGGATAGGTCCTAAGCCCGGCCATCGGCGCGGGCGAGGATCGGCGCGACGTAGCGGCTGCGCTCGGCGGGGAGGGCGCCCCGGGCGAACCAGTGCGCCTGCTCGAGCTCCCCGCGATCGATACTGATCGCCGGGTCTCGCAGGTCCACGTGGAAGCAGTGCACCGTGTCGTGGCGATGGTTCATCCGGACCAGCATCTCGCCGATCGAGATCCAGTCGCTGACGTCGATGCCGAGCTCCTCGCGCATCTCCCGGCGGGCGGCATGCAGCGGCGGCTCACCCCGCTTGATCCCGCCGCCCGGGATGTCCCAGTGGCGGCGCCCATACGTATGCCGGACGAGCAGCACCTTCTCCCCGTCGGTCAGCACGCACTTGACCCCACTCTTGCGCGGCCTCGTCAGGAACCACCAGACCTGCAGGAGGCGGTATGCGGTTCGGTAGGCGAGGCGTCGAACGGCGACGGGAAGCTCCACAAATGCAGAGTAATGGCTCGGATTCCAGTCGCGAAAATCGTGAATCGCGACGTGCACTCGCTACCCCGTCGTGGCCGGATGCCGCCGGCGGCCCGGGGCGGATTTCATGCGCGCCCGAGATTCCCTATGATTGCCCCTCAGCCGCGCGGCCGCCGCGCGGCTTGTGCATGCCATGAAGACCTACGTCGCCACACCTGTTGACCGAGAGCGCAATTGGCTGCTCGTCGACGCCTCTGGGCAAACGCTCGGGCGGCTCGCCACGCAGATCGCCGACGTGCTCCGTGGGAAGCGCAAGCCGACCTACACCCCGCACGTCGACACGGGCGACTTCGTGATCGTGATCAACGCCGAGAAGATCGCCGTGACCGGCAACAAGCGCGCCGACAAGCGCTACTACCGTCACTCCGGCTACCCGGGCGGTCTCAAGTCGCGCACGCTGGCCGAAATGCTCGAGCGCCGGCCGGAAGAGGTCATCCGGCTTGCGGTCAAGGGGATGCTCCCCCGCAACCGGCTCTCGCGCAGGCAGATCACCAAGCTGAAGGTGTACGCCGGTCCTGAACATCCGCATGCTGCCCAACAGCCGCAACCGATGGAGATTGAGCAGTGACCGACGCCGAGCACCCCGAGGACGAGCAGGCCCGCGACCAGGAGCAGCCGGCAGCCGCCGAGCCGCAGGAGAGCGAGCCCGCGTCCGCGGAGCCCGTCGCGCAGGAGCCGGCCCAGGAGCCCGCTCCCGCCGAGTCGGCTCCGGCCGAGCCCGTCGCTGCGTCCGAGCCGCCTGCTGCCCCGGCCGAGCCGCCCGCTGGTGCTGAGTCGCCCGCTGCCGCCGAGCCGCCCGCGGCCCCGGCCGAGCCGCCCGCGGCCCCGGCCGAGCCGCCCGCGCCCGAGCCGGTCGCCGAGGAGATCGACGAGGAGATCGAGGTCGTTCCGCGCGTGAAGCCGGAGATCCCCGGCGCCGACCTGATCCCTGACATCGTCCAGGAGGGTGAGGGATTCCTCGACGCCGAGGCTCAGGCCGCCGCCGAGGCCGAGGCGGAGGCTGCCGCTGCCCGCGAGCGTGACGAGCCCGAGGACGAGTCCAAGCCGATCGCCGACGCGGCGATCGACCTCGCCGCCGGCGCCCGATACACCGCCACCGGCAAGCGCAAGACCGCCGTCGCCCGCGTGATCCTGAAGCCCGGCAGTGGCACCTACGTGATCAACGGGAAGACGCTCGAGGAGTTCTTCCCCCGTGACACGCTCCAGCGCGTGATCCGCCAGCCGCTCGAGACGGTCGGCTACGAGGCGCGCATGGACGTCGTGGCGGCGATGCACGGCGGCGGCGTCTCCGCCCAGGCCGGCGCGCTGCGCCACGGCATCTCCCGGGCCCTGATCGTGGCCGATCCCAATCTCCGCGGCGAGCTCAAGCGGCGCGGCTTCCTGACCCGCGATCCGCGGGTCAAGGAACGCAAGAAGGCCGGGCTGAAGAAGGCCCGTAAGCGGCCGCAGTTCTCGAAGCGCTAGCCCTCGTCGTCCGATGGCACGCCAGCTCTTCGGCACGGACGGTGTCCGGGGCCTCGCGGGTGAGTTCCTGACCGCCGAGCTCGCGCTCGCGCTCTCACGCGCCGCCGTGGCTCGGGCCGAGCTCGAGCGCCCCCAGGTCCTGATCGTCCGTGACACCCGCGAGTCCGGCGAGATGCTCGAGGCCGCGATCGCCGCCGGCGTGACCGCGGCCGGCGGGGACGCGCTGATCGCCGGCGTGCTGCCGACCCCGGCGGCACCGCTGCTGCTCGGGCGCCACGGGCTCGATCTCGCCGCCGTCATCTCCGCCTCGCACAACCCGTACCAGGACAACGGGATCAAGCTGTTCGCCGCTGATGGCTTCAAGCTCGACGACGAGGCCGAGCACGCGATCGAGGCCGAGCTCGACAAGCCGTTCGTCAACCCGCCCCGGATCGGCCGCGTGCGCCGCTTCCATGGGGCGCTCGAGGATTACCTGCGCGAGCTGCATGTCCGCTACCAGGCCCTCGACCTCAGCGGGCGCCGCGTCCTGCTCGACTGCGCCAACGGCGCCACCTTCCGCGCCGCGCCCGAGATCTTCCGCCGGCTCGGAGCCGACGTCGAAGTGATGGCCGACGAGCCAGATGGGCGCAACATCAACGACGGATGCGGCTCGACCCATCTCGCGTCCCTGCAGCAGCGCATCGTCGAGGGTGGACACGACGTTGGGTTCGCGTTCGACGGCGACGGCGACCGCGTGCTGGCCGTCGACAGCTCCGGCGCGGTGGTCGACGGCGATGAGCTGATCGCTTTGGCGACGCTGCACCTGCGGGCCGGGAACCGGCTGCCCGGCAACGGCGTCGCGGTGACGGTGATGACGAACTTCGGCTTCCACGCCGCAATGGCCGAGGCCGGGGTCGAGGTGGCGACCACCGCCGTCGGTGACCGCTACGTGCTCGACGAGCTGCGCCGCCGCAACTGGGCGCTCGGCGGCGAGCAGTCCGGTCACATCATCGACCTCGGATTCGGCCCGTCGGGCGACGGGATCTCGAGTGCCCTGCTCACGCTCGAGGCGCTCGGCAGCCGCAGCCTCAGCGAGCGCGACGCGATGCACAAGCTGCCGCAGCGGCTGGTCAACATCCGCGCCGCCGATCGCGCGGCGCTCATCGCCGCGATGGACGCCGCCACCGTCCGCGGCGCGATCGAGGTCGAGGAGGAGGGCCTCAGCGGCCGCGGCCGCGTCCTCGTCCGCGCCTCCGGCACCGAGCCCCTGATCCGCGTGATGGTCGAGGCGCCCAGCGACGACGAGACCGATGCCGTGTGTGAGCGGCTCGTCGACGTCGTCCAGAGCACGCTCGATTAACTCGAGCTCGTCACTCCGCCGCGGCGGAACCACATGTAGAGCGCGAGGCAGGAGAGCACCAGGCTCCCGACACCGGCGAGGACGAAGACCCAGAAGGACGTGATGTGGTTGGTCAGCCACAGGAAGTTCATCCCGAAGAAGCCGGTGAGGAACGTCAGGGGGAGGAAGATGGTGGCCATGATCGTGAGCTGCTCCATGGTCGCGTTCTGCCGCACGCTGATGTTGTTCTGCTCGACTGAGATCACCGCCATGTTCGCCTGCAGAATGATCGCGAGCAGGTCACGCTGCGCGACCACCTCCTCGTTGACCAGCTTGAGATGGTCGTTGACGTCACGCAGGAACCGCGACAGCTCCTTGCTGACCTTGATGTAGGCGCCGCGCTGGAGCGCATCCAACGGCCCCAGCAGCGGATGCACGGCCCGGTAGAACTCGGTCGCTTCCCGCCGCAGGAAGTAGATGCGCTCGGTCGGCGCGGCCGCGCCGACGAACACCGTGGACTCGACCTCCTCGACATCCTGCTCGAGCGCCTCGAGCACCGGCGCGTAGTCGTCGACGACCTTGTCACAGATCGCCCAGAGGACGGCCGCGGTGCCTTCGCGGAGCAGCTCGGGCCGGTTCTCCACTCGTAGCCGGGCCCCGTGGAGATCCGACGCGGCGCCCTGTCGCACGGTGATCACGAATCGCTCCGAGAGGAAGATCGACACTTCACCGAAGTCGACCTCCGCGCGGTCCTCGTCGTATCGCGCCGTTCGCAGCACGCAGAAGAGCACCGACCCGTCGTATTTCTCGAGCTTCGGGCGCAGGTGGAAGTTCTGCGCGTCCTCCACCGCCAGCTCGTGCAGGCCGAAACGGTGCTGCACCTCCCCGAGCAGCTCGGGTGAGGGCTCGAACAGACCCAGCCACACGAACCCGTCATCTCCCGACTCCAGGCACAGCTCGGCGGCGCGATCGAGATCCATCGCTCCCTCGTGCTGGCGCCGGCCGTCGCGGTAATGAGCACAGTCGACAATCACAGTGTCCTCCTCAGACTCGCCCTGGTTGACTGGCCGAGCGATTGTCGCCAACCTGCGCCGCCCGATGTCAACCGGGTGAGAAAGGTGAACTGGTAAGCCCGTCCCGGAGGCTGCGTGTCGCGGCTCTCAGTCAGCGATCAGGCGCTCGCGGGCGCTGTCGAGGGCGGCGCGGGCGTCCGTGCTCAGGCGCCGCACGAGCTCCGCGGCCGGCGTCTCGCCCGCCAGCTCATACGCCTGGCCGGCCCACAGGTTGACCGCGTCGGGGTCGCCGGCCGCCCGCGCAGCGGCGCGCAGCGGCGCGGTCAGATGGTGCACCTCGGGGTAGGCGGATGGCGCTGCGGGGCTGTGCTCGCGCTGGAAGCGGTTGACGATGCCCCGCGCGCGGCGGCCGGTGAACGCACGGGTGATCGCGGTCGGCGCAGCGCCGCTCAGCGCCTGCCGGTGGGCGGGCGCGGTTCCGGCCTCGGGCGCGCGCAGGAAAGCGGTGCCGATCTGGGCCGCGCGGGCGCCGGCCGCCAGCACGGCCGCCACGCCGGCGCCGTCCGCGATGCCGCCGCTGGCCACCAGATCAAGATCGGTGCGGTGGGCGATCAGCCGCAGCAGTGCCAGCAGCCCGATCTCACCTTGCCCGTCACGATCGGCGAAGGAACCGCGGTGGCCGCCGGCTTCGGCTCCCTGCACGATCAGGGCATCGGCGCCCGCGGCGGCGGCGATCAGGGCCTCGCCGGGGTCGGTCACGGTCACCCACACGGCGATGGCGCGCTCGTGCAGGCGCTCAACCGTGTCCGAGTCCGGACAGCCGAATGTGAAGGAGACGATCGGGATCCGCTCGGCCACGACCAGCTCGAGCTTGCCGCCGAGAGCATCGTCGTCGAACCGGGGCTCGCCGAGCCGGGCGCCCAGGCGCTCCGCCTCCGCGGCCAGCTCAGCCGCGTAGGCGTCGAGCCGCCGCGGGTCGGCCCGGGCCGCGGGCGCCATGAACAGGTTGACTCCGAACGGGGCGGAGGTGAGTGCCCGAGTCGCGGCGATATCGGCACTGACGGCGTCGGTGGTCTTGTAGCCGGCGGCGATGAACCCGAGGCCGCCGGCGCCCGAGACCGAGGCCGCGAGCGCCGGGGTGGAGGGGCCGCCGGCCAGTGGCGCCTGCACGATCGGATGGGCCAATCTGGGGAACGGGCGTCTCATGACCGTATGTTTGCGCACCGGACCGCTGGGGCCGAGCCCGGCTACCATTCGTGATTCGTTGCGCCACGGCAGAGGGTCGGCGCGTACGCGGGCCGCCGTTGCGGCTCGACCCAGCGACACGGAAGGTGCACCGAGGCGCATGTGTGGAATCGTCGGATATGTCGGCCCGCGAGAGGCTCGGCCGCTGCTGCTGGCCGGCTTGGAGAAGCTCGAGTACCGGGGCTACGACAGCGCCGGCATCTCGGTCATCAACGGCGCTCACATCGACGCGGTCCGGGCAGTCGGCAACCTGAGCGCGCTGCGGAGCGCGATCGATGCCGGTCGGGGCACGTCGGCGGCGGTCGGCGTGATCGAGCCGCCCGCGCCCTCGACGGGCATCGGACACACCCGCTGGGCGACACACGGGCGGGTGACGGAGGAGAACGCCCACCCACATTTCGACAACGCCGACCGGGTGCACATCGTCGTCAACGGCATCGTCGAGAACTACATCTCGCTCAAGAACCGGCTCGTCGAGGAGGGGGCGGTGTTCACCTCCGAGACCGACGCCGAGGTGATCGCCCACCTGATCTCGCACTACAACGAGGGCGACCTCGTCGCCGCCGTCCGCCGGGCGTACCACGACCTGCGCGGCCACTACGCGTTCGTCGCCATCAGCGCCGACGAGCCGGGGCTGATGGTCGGTGTGCGCAAGGAGTGTCCGCTGATCATCGGCCGCGGTGACGGCGAGCAGTTCATCGGCTCGGCCATCCCGGCCTTCCTGCGCGAGACGCGTGACGTCCAGTACATCAACAACGACGAGCTCGTCGTGATCCGCCCGGACGGTGTCAGCTTCGAGACCACCGACGGCGAGCCGCTCGAGCGCGAGATCGTGACCATCGACTGGGACTCCGAGACGGCCGAGAAGCAGGGCTATGAGACGTTCATGCTCAAGGAGATCTACGAACAGGCCGACGCCGTGGCCGAGACGATCGGCGAGCGGGCCGCGCGCGGCGTGGGGATCGACCTCGGGGATCTCGGCCCGATCGACGACGAGCGCCTGCGCACGCTCAGGCGGATCGTGGTCGTGGCCTGCGGCACGTCGTACCACGCCGGGCTGATCGGCCGCTACGCGATCGAGGAGTGGGCCCGGGTGCCCGTCGAGGTCGAAGTCGCCTCCGAGTACCGCTACCGCAACCCGGTCCTGGGCCCCGACGACCTGGTGATCGGGATCTCGCAATCGGGCGAGACGGCGGACACGCTGGCCGCGATGCGCCTGGCTCGCGAGCGCGGGGCGAGCGTGCTCGCGGTGACCAACCTGATGGGCTCGCAGGCCACGCGTGACGCGGACGGCGTGCTGTACACGCGCGCCGGACTCGAGATCGGCGTGGCGGCGACCAAGACGTTCGTGAGCCAGGTCGCGGTGATGTACCTCTTGGCCCTCCGCCTGGCCGAGCTCCGGGAGACGCTCGAGCCGATGGTCCTCAAGGCGGCGATCTCCGAGCTCAAGCGCCTGCCGCACGCGATCGCCGAGATGTTGGACCACGACCTCGGCGTCGAGCGGATCGCCCAGGCGCATTTCCAGGACGAGTTCTTCCTCTACCTCGGACGTCACGTCGGCCTGGCGGCGGCGCTCGAGGGTGCGCTCAAGCTCAAGGAGATCTCCTACATCGCCACCGACGCCTACGCCGCGGGCGAGATGAAGCACGGACCGATCGCGCTGCTCGACGAGCGCACCCCGGTGGTCGTCGTCGCCACCAATTCGCCGGTGCTCGACAAGGTCATCTCGAACATCCAGGAGGTCCGCGCCCGCGGCGCGCGCGTGATCGCCGTCGCCAGCGAGGGCAACACGGAGATCGGCGAGCACTCCGACGAGGTGATCAGGGTGCCGCGGACGGACTGGATGCTCGCGCCGCTGTTGGCGGTCATACCGCTGCAGCTGCTCGCCTACCAGATCGCCCGTAAGCGCGGCCTGAACGTCGACCAGCCGCGCAACCTGGCCAAGACCGTGACGGTGGAATGAGCACGGCGGGCGACGCGGCGGCCACGCCGCGACGGGCCACCGAGTCGGTTGGGATCGACCTGCTCGAGATCGACCGGCTCGAGCGCGCCCTGGAGCGCCGCCCGCGCCTGGCGCTGCGGCTGTTCACCGAGGCCGAGCGCTCCTACGCGGCGAGCCGGGCCCGCCCCGGCCAGCACCTGGCGGCGCGGTTCTGTGCCAAGGAGGCGGTGGCCAAGGCGCTCGCCCTGGAAGCCTGGAGCTTCCTCGACGTCGAGGTGCTGGGCGGGGACGGCCCGCCGGAGCTCCGCCTGCACGGCGCCGCCGCGGCGCGCGCGGCCGAGCTCGGCGTCGAGGTCAGCGTGTCGCTGACCCACACCCGACGCGATGCCGGCGCAGTGGCGGTCGCCGGATGACGCTGCCGGACTGGCTGGCGCCGCTGCCCGACGCCGCGGAGCAGCGCGAGCTCGACCGGTGGGCGATCGAAGTGCTCGGTCTGCCCGGGGTCGAGTTGATGGAGAGGGCCGGGATCGGCCTGGCCGAGCTGACCGCCGAGCTGGCGCCGCAGGGCCGGATCGTGGCCGTCTGCGGCAAGGGCAACAACGGCGGCGACGGGTTCGTCGCCGCGCGCTGGCTGCGCGAGCGCGGTCGGCAGGTCGACGTCCTGCTGCTCGGCGCGCCCGACGAGCTGCGCGGCGACGCCCAGGTGAACTTCGACCGCCTCCCGGGCCCCTCCGCGGTCCCCTTCGAGCCCGCCGCGCTGGAGGGCGCCTCGGCGATCATCGACGCGATTCTCGGCACCGGCTTCGAGGGCGAGCCACGCGAGCCCGTCGCGGGCGCGATCGCGGCGATCAACGCCGCCGGCGCGGGCGCGGTCGTGGCCTGCGACGTCCCGAGCGGGGTCGACGCGTCCACCGGCGAGGTTGCCGGGGCCGCCGTTCGGGCCGACGCGACGGCGACCTTCCATGCCGCCAAGCCCGGTCTGTGGGTCTCGCCGGGCAAGACGCTGGCCGGGCGGGTCACCGTGGTCGACATCGGCATCCCCGCCGGCGGCCCCGTCGAGCCCACGGTGGGGCTGATCGGATCGGCGGTGCTCGAGGGGATTCCGCGGCGCGGCGCCGGCTCGAACAAGTTCGCCGCCGGCAGCGTGCTCGTGTGCGGCGGCTCGACCGGCCTGACCGGCGCGCCGTGCCTGGCCTCGGAGGCAGCGATGCGGGCCGGGGCCGGCTACGTGACCGCGTGCGTCCCCGCGTCGCTGAACGCGATCTTCGAGAGCCGGCTGCTCGAGGTGATGACCGTGCCACTCGCCGACGAGGGGGGCTCGCTGCAGCGTGCGGCACTCGACACGGTGCTCGGTCGCTCCGAGCGCGCGCAGGCCCTCGTGCTCGGGCCCGGACTCGGACGCGACCCGTCCACAGCCGACCTCGCCCGCGAGCTGGCGGCGCGCGTCGCGATTCCGCTCCTGCTCGACGCCGACGGGCTCAACGCCCACGCCTCCGCGCTCGAGCGCATCGCGGGCCGCAGCGCGCCCACCGTGCTGACGCCCCATGCCGGAGAGCTCGCGCGGCTGCTGGGCATCGAGAGCGCCGAGGTCGGAGCCCACCGGCTCCGCTCGGCCCGCGGCGCCGCTGACAGCGCGCACGCGATCGTCGTGCTCAAGGGCGATGACACCATCGTCGCCGAGCCCGGCGGCCGGGTCGCGGTGAGCCGCGGTGGGGCGCCCGCGCTCGCCACCGCGGGCACTGGGGACGTGCTCTCGGGCGTGATCGGAGCGTGCCTGGCCAAGGGCATGGATCCGTTCCACGCCGCCTGCAGCGGTGTCTACGTGCATCTCACGGCCGGACGCGTGGCCGAGCGCCGGATCGGGACCGAGGGTGTGATCGCCGGCGATGTGATCGCCGCGCTGCCGCAGGCGCGCGCGGGCGAGGCCGCGGCCCAGGCAGCCGACCCAATACGCTGACCGGCATGCCGTTGCGCGCTCTGGCCCGCGTCAATCTGGCGGCGATCGAGCGCAACGTCACACGGCTCAAGCGCGATCTGACGCCGGGGACGGAGCTGTGCGCGGTCGTCAAGGCCGATGGGTACGGCCACGGCGCGGCGCCGGCGGCATCGGCGGCGCTGGCCGGCGGCGCGAGCTGGCTGGCCGTCGCCACCGCCGACGAGGCGGCCGAGCTCCGAGCCGCCGGGCTCTCGGCGCGCGTGCTCGTGATGGGGGCGATCAGCGACGCCGAGCTCGCGCCGGCTCTGGCCGCGGACGCCGACGTGGTCGCGTGGAGCGAGCGCTTCGTCAGCGTGCTGGCGGCGAACGCCGAGCGGCCGGTGCGCGTGCACGTCAAGCTCGACAGCGGAATGGGCCGGCTCGGCACGCGCGACGCCGGAGAGGCTCTGCACCTCGCCGAGCTGATCCGGGTCACGCCCGGGCTCGAGCTCGCCGGCGGGATGACGCACTTCGCCACCGCCGACGACGACCCCACGTTCATGGCCGTCCAGCTCGAGGCGTTCGCCCCGTTCGCCGCCGACCTGCGGCGGCGATACCCCGGCATCGTCGTGCATGCGGCCAACAGCGCGGCCACGTTGCGCGATCCCGCCACACACTTCGACCTCGTGCGGTGCGGAATCGCCATCTACGGCCTCGACCCGATGCAGGAGGATCCGCGGGCCCGCGGGCTCGAGCCGGCGCTCGAGCTCCACTCGTACCTGGCCGCCGTCAAGCCCGCTGCGCCGGGTCAGAGCACGGGGTACGGCCGGCGCTTCGTCGCCACCGAGGACACCTGGATCGCCACCCTGCCCATCGGCTACGCCGACGGTGTGCGACGGGCGTTCGGCAACAACTGCGAGGTGCTCGTGGCCGGGCGCCGGTATCCGCTCGTCGGCACGGTGAGCATGGACAACATCACCATCGATCTCGGGCCCGAGACCGACCTGGAGCCGGGGACGGCGGCCACGATCATCGGCGTCGACGGCGATCAGCGCCAGACGGCGGAGGCCCTGGCCCAGCGCATCGCCACGATCAACTACGAGATCGTGTGCGGGATCTCCCGGCGTGTGCCGCGGGCGTATCACCGCGACGGGGGGCCGGCGTGAGCGGCCGGTCCGGCGAGCGCGCTGCGGCCGGCGGGGGCGGCGGGTCCGGCGGGGGCGGGGGGCTGAGCGGGCCGATCGCGGTCCTGCGCGCCGGCGCCGAGCCGGCGTGGCTGGTCGGCGGCGCCGTGCGCGACCGGCTGCTGGGACGGGAGACCTCCGACTACGACGTGGCGATCGCCGATGACCCGCAGTCGGCGGCCCGGGCGTTGGCGCGGGAGGCCGGTGGACACCCGTTCCGGCTCTCAGATCAGTTCGGGGCCTGGCGCGTGGTCGCCCACGACCACAGCTGGCAGGTCGACCTGGTGCCGCTCACCGGCGCGAGGATCGAGGATGACCTGGCCCAGCGCGATTTCACCGTGAACGCGATCGCCGAGCCGCTGGGGGGCGGCGAGTTGATCGATCCCTTCGGCGGCCGCGCCGACCTCGCCGCGGCGCGGTTGCGCATGGTCTCGCCGCGGGCGTTCGCCGACGACCCGCTGCGCGCACTTCGGCTGGCCCGGATCGCATGCGAGCTCGAGCTGACGATCGACCCCGAGACGGCGGCGACGGCCCGCGCCGGCGCGAGCGGCCTGTCCGGTGTGGCCGCCGAGCGTGTGTTCGAAGAGCTCAAGCGGATCATCAGCGCCGACGGCGCGCTCGAGGGCCTGCGGCTGATGGATGCACTCGGCGTGAGCGCCGTCGTGCTCCCCGAGGTGGTGGCACTGCACGGGGTGGAGCAGAGCCGCTTTCACCATCTCGACGTCCATGACCACACGATGACGGTGCTCGGCGAGACGATCGCGCTGCAGCGCGATCCGTCGGTGGCGTTCGGTGCCCGTGCAGAGTCGGTCGCGGCGCTCCTGGCCGAGCCCCTGGCCAACGAGCTCACGCGGGGCCAGGCGCTCCGCTTCGGCGCCCTGTTTCACGACATCGCCAAGCCCGGGACGCGCAGCGTCACCGCGGAGGGCCGGGTCACCTTCATCGGCCACGACGCGGCCGGGGCTCAGATCGCCGCCGCGGTGATGGCCCGGCTGCGGGCCAGCGAGCGGCTCACGGATTTCGTCGCCGCCGTGACCCGCCATCACCTGCGTCTCGGCTTCCTCGTCCACGAGGCGCCGCTGTCCCGCCGCTCGATCTACCGCTACCTGCGCGCCACCGACCCGGTCCAGGCCGATGTGACGGTGCTCAGCGTGGCCGACCGGCTCGCCACCCGCGGCGCCAACGCGGAGGTTGCGATCGCCAAGCACCTCGCCCTGGCCGACGAGATGATCGCGGAAGCGCTGGCCTGGCGGGCCCGTCCGCCCAAGCCGATCGTCCGTGGGGATGAGATCACGCGCGAGCTCGGGATCGCACCCGGGCCCCGGATCGGCAAGGTGCTCGCCGAGCTCCAGGAGCTGTCGTTCACCGGCGAGGTTCGGACCCGCGAGCAGGCGCTGCACCGGGCGCGCGAGCTGCTCGGCGGATGAGTAAGCTCGCACCCATGCACGACCCCGACTGCCTCTTCTGCAAGATCGTCGCCGGCGAGCTGCCCTCCACGGTCATCGACGAGGACGAGCTCGTGATCGCGTTCATGGACATCAATCCGGCCACGCGTGGGCACGCGCTGGTCGTGCCCCGCAACCACGCCAAGGACCTGCTCGAGGTCGAGCCCGTGGACCTCGCCGCCACCGTGGTCGGCGCTCAGCGCCTGGCCCGTCGCGCCAGCGAGCGCCTCGGCGCCGACGGCGTCAACCTGATCAACAGCTGTGGGGCGCCGGCGTGGCAGACCGTCTTCCACTTCCACGTCCATGTGATCCCCCGCTACGCCGACGATCCGCTGCGGCTTCCGTGGATTCCCGCGCCGGGCGACGGCGACGAGATCGCCGCCGCGGCCGAGCTGCTGCGATGAGCACCGGCGCGCCGGTCACCGTGCAGCGCGACGGCGGCCTCGCAGTGGTCACGATCGACTCGCCGCCGGTCAACCTCTATGACGTGGCGCTCCACGAGGGGCTCGAGCAGGCGGTTGGAGAGCTCGAGCGCTCGGCCCCGCGCGCGGTGCTGTTCCGCGCCGAGGGCCGCGTCGTCAGCGGCGGCGTGGACGTGTCGGTGTTCGCTGCGCTGGCCGGGCCCCGGGCCGCGGCCGAGCTGTTCGACGGGCTCGTGACGCTGGCCCGGCGCGTGGACCTGCTGCCGTGCCCGACCGTGTTCGCCGCCCACGCGCTGTGCCTGACGTGGGCGTTCGAGCTCGCGTTGGCCTGCGATCTGATCGTCGCCGCGCAGTCGGCCCGGTTCGGGCTCGTGGAGCGGGTGATCGGATTGACGCCGGCGATGGGCGGCACGCAGCGTCTGGCCGAGCGCGCCGGCACGGGACGCGCCCGCGAGCTGGTGATGACCGGAGAGCTGTTCGGCGCCGAGGCGCTCGAGCGTTGGAACGTGGTCAACCGGGTCTACCCGGACGCCGAGCTCGATGCCGCGGCGCGGGAGCTGGCGAGGTCGCTGGCGATCGGGCCGACGCTCGCGCACGCGGCCACCAAGCGGGTCCTTCGCGACTACCTCGAGGGCGGCGTGGAGCTCGCCAACGACCGCGTCGGCGCCGTCGCCGGCGCCCTGTTCGAGTCCGAGGATCTGCAGAACGCTGTCCGCTCGTTCCTCGAGCAGGGACCGGGCAAGGCGACCTTCGAAGGCCGCTGAGGCCCTGGACGCACGCGTCAGGCGCCGCACCGCGTCCGTCCCTGCTACGTTTCCCGCGGATCGGGCCTCATGGACCCGGCTTATTCCTGAAAGCGCAGCGCCTCGAAGGGGTTTTCATGGCAACGGGTAGCGTCAAGTGGTTCAGCGACGACAAGGGCTTTGGCTTCATCACGCCCGATGATGGTGGTCGCGACCTGTTCGTACATTTCAGCGGCATCAACGGCGACGGCTACCGCTCGCTGCCGGAGGGCTCGAAAGTCTCCTACGAGGAGGAGGCCGGTCCCAAGGGTCCGAAGGCCGTGAACGTCACGAAGATCTAGTCTTCACAGCGGTCCGGCGCCCCACTCGCCTGGGGTGCCGGACCGTCTCTCACCGCTACTCCGGCCGCACGTTCGTGTTCAATGCGGATATGACACGAACTTTCAAGGCCGCCATCGCCGCGATCACGGTTGGTGCAGCGCTGGCCCCCGCAACAGCATCCGCAGCCATCACCGAGCTGGGTCAGACGTCCACGCCCGTTGCCGCGCCGGCCTGCCCGACGACGGTCTCCAAGGTCAACTGCACGATCATCCTGACCAAGACGACGGCGCTGGAGACCCTGTCCGACGGCGTCTCCTACCCGACGACGGTCAAGACCGCCGGCAAGATCGTCGCCTTCACGGTCGGCCTGGCCAAGCTCGCCAAGGCCGACATCTCAAATCTCGACACCGCCTACGGCGGCACCTCGAAGATCGCCATCACCGTGCTCAAGCCGGGCAAGAACCGCCTCTGGACCGTCCGCTCCGAGAGCCCCCTCTTCCACGTCCAGCCCTGGTTCGGCCACGTCGTGCAGTTCCCGCTCGCCACCACGCTTGACGCCAAGGCCGGCGACGCCATTGCGCTGACGGTCAACACCTGGGCCCCGATCCTCTCGATCGGCCTCCCCGCCAAGCAGTTCCAGTACCGCGCCAGCCGCCCCAGCGGATGCACGACGTTCAACATCCAGACGGCCCAGCTGACGATCGGCGCGAGCCAGACGTACAAGTGCTTCTACGTCTCGACCCGCGTCCAGTACACGGCGACCGAGGTCACGACCCCGACGGTCCCCAAGAGCGCGGTCCACAGCGTCAGGAAGACCGCGAAGACGTCCGTGCGCAAGACCACCCGCGTGCTCGCCGGCACCGCGTCGGTCAACACCACGCCCACGGGCGGCGTCGCGCCGTAGCGCAAGTGGCGTAGGGCGGGGGCCGGCCACGGGGGCCGGCCTCCGGTGGCTCCCTGCGTGCGGTCACGCGGAGGCGGGGTTTGTCCTGCACGGTCCCGGGGCTGAGCGACCGGGGCGGGCGGCTCGAGGACCGAGCGACGGGCGTGGTCGGCGCGACGACGCCCGGGACGGGGCCGGTGGGCCAGATCGGCAGGGAGGGCGACGATGCGCGGCCGCGGGCGCGGGGCGCGGGGACGATTCGCGGCTGCGGGTCCGGGCGCGGCTCAGGAGCCGGGAGCGGAGGGGTGGGTCCGCTGCCGTGAACGCTCGGTCGAGCTCGCGCAGCCCCCGCCGCCGGGCGCGTGCGGCGGTGCTTAAGTCGTCAAATCGCCGGCGCGCCGCCGACCTTGGGCAGGTAAGCGCCGGACAGGCGCTTAGGCGGCCAAGGAGGCCCTAGAGCGCTCGAGTTTGTCACCTTATGCACCCCGGAATCCGGTGCGTCGTCGATTCGTCGAACCCGGACCATCTCCGCAAGGCGAGGACGGGTTCTCGGGAGACGGGGGCGGCACCAGCCCGCGCGCCGCCACCGGCAGACCACCTCCGCCACCAGACCCCGCCTTCGCCCGGCCGGCCACCTCTCCCGCTCCCGGCCCGCCACCTCCGCCGGCAGACCCAACCGCCCCTCTTCCTCAGCCGCCTTTCCCGAGCCCGCCCCACGCTGCGTCCGGGGACCACAGCCGCCCCCGACCCCAAGCCCAACCGAGCCAACGCGCCCACCGAAGCCCGCCGACCACCCCGGCCGCCCACCACCCCCGCCGGCCACCCCCGCCGCCACCCCGGCCGCCGGCCACCCCCGCCGCCCACCCCCGCCGCCAGCCCTAACAGGCGCCGGGGTTCTGCTGGCAGAACGCAGACGTGCCGAGGCCGGCGCCGCCGCTGCCCGAGCTGCCGCTGCCGGTGCTCGTGCCGCCACCAGAGGTGCCGCCGCCGGCGCTGGCGCCGCCGGAGGTGGATGTGCCGCCGCCGGACGTGCCGCCGCCGGATGTGCCCGAGGAACCGGAGCCGGATGAGGCGGCGGCGCCGCCGGACGAGGAGGCTGCGCCGCCGGAGGCGCTGGAGGCTGCGCCCGAGCCGGTCGCGGCCGTGGTGGAGGTCGTGGAGGTGGAGGTGGTCGACGTGGGCGTCGACGAGGTGCCGGTGGGTGCCGCGGCGCTGGCGGCGCCGATGGTGGGCACGGTCAGCGTCGGGGCGCCGGCGGTGTTGGCCTGGCTCGTGCCACCGCCGCCGCAGGCGGCGAGGCCGACGGCCAGCGCCAGGCCGGCGGCGAACGCCGCGACCGAGAGCTTGAGACGGGGATGGAGACGCACCGCGGGCACGCTCACGCGCCGAGCGGCTCCATGCGCCGGCCGCAATGAGGACAGTCGTTGAGGTCCTTCTGAGTGAGCTGATCGCACCAGTTGCAGAACCGCAGGTTCTCGACCGCCCAGGGCAGCTCGGACGGGGTCGGGGCGAGCGGGAGGACCTGGGCCACGACCTCGAGCTCCTCGCCCGTCTCGCGGTCCATGTAGATCGCGCCAGGCTCGGCTTCGATCAACAGCTCGCGGCCGGTGGAGGGCGCGCGCATGCGGTATTTCTGGCGGAATCTCACCGGCGCCATGGTACCAGCGCCGCTGGCGACTGCCTCGCAGGGCGGTCACCGGAGCACTGTCCGCCGCGCGAGGGAACATGGGCCAACACGCCGCCGTGTGCTGGGATAGAGTGCCGCACTCGAACTATGGTTAGGGCGCTCTCACGCGGCAGTCGGAGCTTCACAGCGCTGGCCTCAGCGGTGTCGCTTGCGGTCGTGATGGCCGGCTGCTCGGTCAAGCACCCGACCGACAACCTCGTCAAGGGCAAGCAGTTGTTCGTCGCCAAGTGCGGCGCCTGCCACACGCTGGCCCATGCGGGCACGACGGGCACGATCGGCCCCAATCTCGATCAGTCCTTCGCCGAGTCGCGGGCCAACGGCTTCAAGAGCAATGACATCCGCGGCGTGGTCGACTTCCAGATCGGCTATCCGAATCCGCTGGGCGCGATGCCGGCGAAGCTGTACACCGGGCAGGACTCCGGCGACGTGGCCGGATATGTGGGCGCGGTGGCCGGCGTGCCGGGTCAGGATACGGGCGCGCTCGGATCGGCGGTGGCCAATGTGGCGCAGAAGCCGGCGGTGGAGCAGAACGGAGTGGTGCAGATCGATGCCGACCCGACCGGCCAGCTGAAGTTCCTGGCCTCGAGCGCCTCGGCCTCGACGGGCAAGGTGACGCTGCGGATGCTCAACAAGTCGGCCACCCCGCACGACATCGCGATCAAGGGAGCGGGCGTCAACCAGGTCGGCGCGGTCGTCTCCAACGGCGGCGTGTCGAGCGTGACCGTCACGCTGCCGCCTGGCAAGTACACGTTCTACTGCAGCGTGCCCGGCCATGAGGCGGCCGGGATGGTCGGTCCGCTCGTCGTCAAGTAGCGCCGGCGGCGGTCCGCCGGCGGATCCGCTCGCGCAGCTCCTCGCCGCGGCCGGCGGCGACCGCTCGTGCCGCGCGCTGCTCGTCGAGCTCGACGCCGTTGGCGGCCGCGTAATCGAGCAGACCCTGGCGCTCCTCGCCCTCGCGCGCGACCTTCAGGAACAGCCAGCAGAAGAGGCCGATCGTGAGCAGGCTCTCCTCGACCATCATCAGGCCGCCGGCCGCGACCTGATCGGCCAGCGGGCTCAGGTGCCAGTGCGCATCGCCGCTCGCGTAGTAGGGGTAGAAGGCGGAGCCCGCGAAGATCATCGCGTTGGCGAGGACGGTTCCGACCAGGCGCACGACGATGATGTAGACGAGTCGGGCCCCGTTCCCGAACCAGCTCGGCTTCGGCAGCGGGCCCAGCAGCGCCATCCACACGCTCATCCCGAAGATCAGGAAGGTGGCGTGCTCGATCGCGTGCACGACGTCGTGGCGCAGGGCGGCCTGGTAGAGGGCCGGCAGGTGCCAGGCATAGAAGTTGACCGCCCACAGCACCAGGGCCACGACGGGATGCGTGAGGACGCGTAGGCGCCCGATCACGGGGTTGCGCAGCAATGGGGCCAGCAGCGGTCCGGTGAAGCCGAGGACGAGCAGCAGGGCCGCCACGTCGCCGATCAGCAGGTGCTCGGCCATGTGGGCGACGAGCAGCTGGTCGCTCAGCGTGCCGACCGGCGGGCTGAGGGCGATCGCCAGCACGCCCAGGCCCGCGGCGAAGCACGCGATTCGCCATATCGGTACCGGCCGGCCCTCGCCGGCCAGCGTCCGCGCGCGCATCCAGTACGGGATCCAGTACAGGAGCACCAGCAGCGGCAGCCCCACCGTCCCGGCCGGGCCGGCGGCGGCGAGTGGGCTCACGCTCCAGGACACATCCGTCATGTTGACGACTGGCGCGCTCGCGCGCACCGCTGGAAGGCGCCTGAGCCGGCGCGGCTCAGGTCAGGGCCTGGATGATGCCGATCACCGCCAGGATGGCGGCTACCGCGATGACGACGTAGATCAGGGCCCGGAACGCGTCTCCCTCTGAGCGCAGCGGGTTCAGCACGCCGGTTCGCGCGTTAGAGCACGTACACCGTCGTGTACACGACGATCCACATGATGTCGACGAAGTGCCAGTAGATCCCCGGCACTTCCATTCCGCGATGAGCCTCGGGGGAGTAGTGACCCCGGAATGCGCGGATCGTGATCATCAGCAGCAGGCAGAGTCCGATGAACACGTGAGCGCCGTGCAGCCCGGTCAGCCCGTAGAAGACGGACGCCTGCGCCGACTGATACGGCCCGAAGCCGATGTGGACGTATTCGTTGATCTGTACGAACAGGAACGTCAGGCCGAGCAGGAAGGTGGAGAGCATTCCCGCCTTGAGTCCGAACCGGTTCCCGCTCTTGACCGAGACCAGCGCCCAGTGGATCGTCAGCGACGAGGACAGCAGGATCGCCGTGTTGATGCCCGCCACGGTCTCCGGCAGCGTCATGCCCGGCGCCGGCCATGGGTTGTGGTTGACGACCCGGATGAAGAAGTACGCGGTGAAGAACGCCCCGAAGATCATCACCTCGGAGATGATGAAAAGCAGCATCCCGAGCAGCTCCGGCTCGACGCGTGAGGAGCGGTGGGCCGGTGGCGGCCCGTGATGCTCGGCGTGGGGTATCGCTGAGGCTTCCAAACCGGCTCCTTCTACGCGGTGGCGGTCTCGACGTCGCGGTGGATCACGTGCTCGACCGGCTTGTTGCTGGCTCGTCGCACGCGCTCGATCAGGTCCGAGCGCAGCCAGCCCGACTTCGTCGCCGCGAGTGTCGAGATCACGATGTCGTCGACGCGGAAGTACTGCAGCGCGTTCATCGTCGCCGTGTACGGGTCGGGGTCGCCGATCGTCCCCGCGGCCAGCAGGTTGGCGGCGTGCAGGCGATCGAGCACGAGCTTGAGCCGGGTGCGGGCGCGCCGCACCGCGGTGCCGTCGCCACCCTCCTGGGGCACGACGACCACGAACAGCCGCCCGCGCCGATCCGTCTCGGCCTCGGCTCGGGTCTTCAGCGCCTCGAACAGCTCATCGCCACTGGCCGTGCGGTTGGCCACCGCGAGCGTGACGTGGAAGGGGAGGCCTTCGGTGTCGGGGTCGGCGATCACGTGCTCCACGGGCAGCCCGGTCGCTTGGCGCAGTCGCTCGATCAGGTCGCGACGCAGCCAGCCCGAGCGGGTCTCCGGATACGTCGAGATGATGATCTCGTCGGGGTGGTGCTCGTGCACCGCGTCAATCGTGGCCGTGTACGGGTCGGGATCGCCGACCTCGCCCAGCGCGTTCAGGCCCTCCGTGTGCACGAACGCCAGCGCCAGGTCGACGCGCGCCTGCGCGGCGTCGAAAACGGCGTCGTCGTAGATCACCAGGCCCTGCCGGGGACGGTTCTGCGGCACGCAGAGTATGAAGCGCGCGTCACCGGCCTCGGCGCGCTTGCTACGGCCTCGATCAGCGAACGTCCGCCGAGGGTCTCGTTGGCGACGACCAGAACTGTGTTCATCGAGCGTCCTCTCCTTATTCCGGCGTCGGTGAGGTCGCGATCGTGCCCGTCGGTCTCGCTTCGGCCGGCGACTTGAAGATGCCGTGCACGGCACCGGGGACGCCGTACTCGATACGGGCCGCCGACGACGGTCGGGACCGCGTCGAAGTTGAAGATCGGCGGGGGCGAGGACACCTGCCACTCGAGCGTCATGCCGCGCCACGGGTTCGCGGCCGCACGCGGGCCGCCGCGCCAGCTGGCGACCATGTTGTAGAGGAACACGAGCGTGCTGAGCCCGAGCACGAAGCTCGACAGCGAGATGACCAGGTTCCAGGTTGCGAACTGCTGCGCGTAGTCGGCGACGCGTCGCGGCATCCCCTGGATGCCGATCAGGTGCATCGGGCCGAACGTGAGGTTGAAGAAGATGAACGTGAGCCAGAAGTGCCACTTGCCCAGCCGGTCATCGAACATCCGCCCGGTCATCTTCGGGAACCAGTAGTAGACGCCGGCGAAGATCGTGAACAGCGACCCGCCGAAGAGGACGTAATGGATGTGGGCGACGATGAAGTAGGTGGCGCTCACGTGGATGTCGAACGGGATCATGGCCAGCATCACGCCGCTGATCCCGCCCAGCGTGAACATGGTCAGGAAGCCGAGCGCGAACAGCATCGGCGTGTCGAGGTGCAACACCCCTCGCCACAGCGTCGCGAGCCACGAGAAGATCTTGATCCCGGTGGGGATCGCGATGATCGCGGTCGTGATCATCATCGGAATCCGAATCCATGGCGCCATGCCGGAGACGAACATGTGGTGAGCCCACACCGTGAATCCGAGCACGACGATGGCCAGCAGCGAGAAGGCCATCATCCGGTAGCCGAAGATCGGTTTTCGGGCTTTGACGGCCAGAACCTCGGAGATGATCCCGAACCCGGGCAGCATCATGATGTAGACCGCGGGGTGCGAGTAGAACCAGAAGACGTGCTGGTACATGATCACGTTGCCGTTCTTGCCCGCCCCGACGAACGCGTTGAAGAACTGGAAGCCGAGCGCCCGGTCGAGCAGCACGAAGAACTGCGAGGCGGCGATGAACGGGGTGGCGATCACGACCAGCAACGAGGTCGAGAAGTTCGCCCACACGAGCAGCGGCATGCGGAAGAAGCTCATTCCGGGAGCCCGCATGGTGATGATCGTGACCAGGAAGTTCAGCGCCGTCGCAATCGATGACGCGCCGGCGAACTGGACCGCGAGTGTGAAGAAGGTCTGGCCCAGCGGCATCGAGGTCGACAGCGGCGCGTAGGCCGTCCAGCCCGAGGCGAACGAGCCGCCCGGGGCCAGGAAGCTCGCCAGCATCATCAGCCCGGCCAGCGGCAGCAGCCAGAACGAGAGGGCGTTCAGGCGCGGGAAGGCCATGTCCGGGGCGCCGATCATCAGCGGCAGCACGAAGTTCGCCAGGCCGGCGAAGACCGGGATCACGAACAGGAAGATGAGCAGCGACGCGTGGACCGAGAACAGCCCGTTGTACTGCTCCGGGGTCACGAACTGCATGCCCGGCTGCGCGAGCTCGGCCCGCATCAGCATCGCCAGCAGGCCGCCGACAAGCAGGAAGAAGAAGGAGGTGACCACGTACTGGATCCCGATCACCTTGTGGTCGGTGTTGACCCGGAAGTAGTCGCGCCACGAGCGCGCGCCGTGGGACGAGTGATCCTCCGGCCGCGTCTTGCGGCCCGCGGCCCAGTAGAACCAGTAGTCCGCCGTCCCGAGGCCGACCAGGAAGAACAGGGGCACGGCGATCAGTGACACGGTGGTGATCGCCTTGCCGTCGACCACCGGGTGCTCGTGCATGAGCGTCCTGATCAGGACCACGAGGCCGAACGCGAACCCGAACCCGAGCACATCGAAGAGGGCGGCTCGGTACCAGCCGGGGGCGCGGAGCTTTGCCGGTAGGGCCATCAGCTGATCTCCTTGGGACTGGTCACTTGGTCACGCTCGCAAGGTACGCCACCAGGGCTTGGATCTGCGTGGCCGTCAGGATCTGCGAGAAGTTCTGGGGCATGACGCCGGCCGGGTAACCGGCGGCGATGAAGGCGTTGGGCTTGGTGATCGACTCGGTGATGAAGGCCGGCAACGCCAGCCCGCGCTTCTTCGCGTCCGCCACCAGCCGGGTGCCGAGGTTGGGGCCCACCGTGCCCGTGGTGCCCGCAGCAGCCAGCGTGTGGCAGGCCCCGCAGCCGCCCGAGCCGGTGAAGATCGCCTTGCCGGCGGCCGCCGTGGCCGCCCCGGCGGAGGCGCCGCCGCTCGGCGCCGGGGCCGGGGCCGGCGCCGGCGCCGCGGAGCTGCCGCCGCCTGACGTGAAGCTGTAGGACGGGTTGGGCTGCAGCGGCTGCTTGGCCAGCCAGGCCTGGAAGGCGGCCGGCGGCATCACCCGGACGGTCGCCCGCATCAGCGAGTGGCCGCTTCCGCACAGCTGGTTGCAGACCGCTGCATATGTGCCCAGACGCGACGGCGTCACCCGCAAGCTGGTCGTGACGCCGGGAACGGCGGCGAGCTGGAGCCTGAAGGCCGGGACCCAGAAGGCGTGGATCACGTCGCGGCTGTGGATCTCGAAGTCCACCGGCTGGTCCTTGGGCAGGTAGAGCTGCTGCGAGACGACGGACTTCCCACCGGCCGTCGGATATGCGAAGTACCAGGCGAACTGCTCGCCGATCACGTTCACGGTCCGGGTGTTCGGCTGCGCCTCCTCATCCTTGTGCAGGACGGTGTAGGCATAGGTGCAGAGGGCGACGATGAGAATCGCCGGCGCCGCCGTCCAGACGACCTCGAGGCGCGTATTGCCGTGGATCGGCGGCCCGTCCTTGCCCTCCTCGCCCGGCTTCATCCGGAACTTCCACACCGAGTAGAGGACGATCGTCAACACGCCGACGAAGATGGGCACCGAGACGACGAGGAGCACGTCGTAGAACGTGTCGATCCGGCCTGACTGCGTCGACGCCTGTGCGGGGAACCACGGAATCGCCAGGACGATCGGGATGCCGATCGCCGTCCCGATCGCCACGATCAGAAGAATCTGCAGTACGGGGTGCTTACGCACCGGCTTCTCCGTGTCCCTCCGTCATCGTCCGGGGCGGCATCCTATGCCTTCTGCGGGACAAACGACAATCGAACCGGATCAGGCCCGCGAAGCAGCCCCGAGTGCCATTATGATTGAGGCAATCGTTGCAAACTAACCTGGAGACGCCATGCAGGTACGCGAAGGGATGTCCGACGTCGTACTCACCGTGGGTCCGGGGCACACGCTGCGCGAGGCCGCGTCCGCGATGTGCCGCCGGCACGTCGGCGCCGCGGTCGTTCTCGACCCTGACGCACCCGGCCCCGGAGTGATCACCGAGCGCGACATCCTGCTCTCGGTGGCCGCCGACGAGGACCCCGACACGGAGCTGGTCGCCGGACACCTGACGACCGATCTCACTTTTGCGTCGCCCGAGTGGTCGCTCGAGCACGCGGCGGCGGCGATGACGCGGGGCAAGTTCCGCCACCTGGTCGTCGTCGACGGCGGCGAGCTCGTGGGCATCCTGTCGATGCGTGACATCGTCCGCGTGTGGATCGGCGACGGCGCGACGTGCGAGGTTCCGGCGGGGTCCGGGGCCACGGCTGGAGCCGGGGGCTGAGGAGGGCTGCTCGGACCGCCCCCGAGGCCGCGGGGGCGGGCTGGGCGCGGCGGGCCGTGTGCTCAGGTCCTTAGTGCCCGTGATCCTCGGGCAGCGCGGCGACGTCGCGCCGCGTGTCGCGGATCCACATGACCGTGGTCACGATGAAGATGATCGCGCCGATGATCGAGAAGACCAGCGTGATCGTCGTGCCGATCACGATCAGCGTGATGCCGACCGCGCTCATGACCGGGATCAGCGTGGGACCGGGGAGGTGGATCTCCTCGCCGGCGGGCGGAGCCTCTTGCTCGACGTCGCTCATCGGCTCACGAGTGGACGTAGATCGCCGCGGCGATGAAGGTGATGCCGAGCATGAACACGCAGACGGCGGCTGCGATCAGGCCGGAGCGGATGTTCTTGCGTGCGAGCTTGCGGTCCATGGTGGGTATCCTCCAGGCGGAATCGTATCCCGTTTCGCCACGAGCGGGTCCCGCCGGAAACGACTCAGAGCTTCACGTCGGCCACCATCGCGGCGAACAGCAGCGCGAGGTAGAGCAGGGAGTAGAGGTAGAGGCGCAGTGCGGCCCGCCGGTCGGCGCGGCGGTACAGGACCCAGGCCGTGCCGACGAACACGAACCCGAGCACCATCGAGCTCACGAGGTAGATGCCGCCGAAGGCCCCCGCGCAGAACGGCAGCTGCGTCATCGCGTAGAGCAGCAGCGAGTAGAGCAGGATCTGGCGCCGGGTCTCCTTCTCGCCCCGCACAACGGGCATCATCGGCACTCCGGCCTTGGCGTAGTCGTCCTTCATCAGCAGGCTGAGCGCCCAGAAGTGGGGCGGGGTCCAGTAGAACACGATCGCGAACAGGTACACCGCGGTCCAGGACAGTGAGCCGCGGGTCGCCGCCCAGCCGACCAGCGGCGGCATCGCCCCGGCAGCGCCGCCGATGACGATGTTCTGCGGCGTGCGGCGCTTGAGCCAGATCGTGTACACGCCGACGTAGCCGACGAACCCGGCCAGCGCCAGCGACGCGGCCAGCACGTTGACCGTCAGGGACAGCAGCGCGAACGAGAGCGTGGCCAGCGCGAATCCGAACACGAGGGCCGAGCGGGGAGAGATCCGGCCGGCCGGGATCGGCCGCGACGCGGTCCGCTTCATGGTCGCGTCGATGTCGCGGTCCCAGTAGTGATTGACCGCGCCGGCGCCGCCGGCCGAGAGGTAGCCGCCCAGGCAGGTCAGCGCGATCAGCCCGATCGAGGGGCTGCCGGCGATCTCCATCGAGGTGATGGTCGTCAGCAGCAGGAGCGTCTGGACCTTCGGCTTGGTCAGCTCGAAGTAGTCCGAGACCAGCTGGCGGGTGTTCGAGACCGCCGTGGCCGGGCGAACCGTCGTGACGCTCGAGGCGGCCATCGTGCGAGCCTAGGCGCGAGCGAAGCGCTCGCTACCGCCGGTCTTCTGCGTCACTCCGGTCGAGCGCTCGACCTGGCGGCGGATGTCACGCATCGGTTCCACAGAGCGGACGCGCGGCACCGTGTCGAAGTTGTTGACCGGCGGCGGCGAGGAGGTGAACCACTCGAGCGTGTTGGCCTTCCACGGGTCGGGGCCGGCGATCCTGCCGTGCTTGAAGCTGCGGGCGATGTTGATCACCGTGAGCCCGATGCCGGCGGCGAGGACGAACGACCCGATCGTCGAGATCAGATTGTATGTGCTCCAGCCCAGCCCGGGCTGGTAGGTGTAGACCCGTCGCGGCATTCCGGACAGACCCAGGGCGTGCTGCACGAAGAAGGTCAGATTGAAGCCGATGAACATGACCCAGAAGGAGATCTTGCCCAGGCGCTCGTTGAGCAGGCGACCGGTCATCTTCGGGAACCAGTAGTACAGCCCGGCGAAGATCGAGAACACGGCGCCGCCCATCAGCACGTAGTGGAAGTGGGCGACCACGAAGTACGTGTCGTTGAGCTGCCAGTCGATCGGGAAGGTGGCCAGGAAGATCCCGGTGATGCCGCCGACCACGAAGATCGCGATGAAGCCGATGGCGAAGTAGAGCGAGGCGGTCATCACGAGCGAACCTCGCCATAAGGTGGCCACCCAGTTGAATATCTTGACCCCAGTGGGCACGCCGATCAGGAACGAGCTCAGCATGAAGAACCCGAGCACGACCACCGGAACCGGCGAGGCGAACATGTGGTGGGCCCACACGAGCACGGCGAGGAAGGCGATCACCGCCGTGGCCGCCGCGATCGCCTTGTAGCCGAAGATCGGCTTGCGCGAGAACACCGGGATGACCTCGGAGATCATCCCGAACCCCGGCAGGATCATGATGTAGACCTCGGGGTGCCCGAAGAACCAGAACAGGTGTTGCCACAACACGGGCGAGCCGTGGTTGGTCGGGTCGAAGAAGTGGGTGCCGAAGTGGCGGTCGGTGAGCAGCATCGTCACCGCCGCGGCGACCACGGGCAGGGCCACGATCAGCAGCACCGCGTAGATCAGGATCGTCCACACGAACAGCGGCAGGCGGCCCCAGCTCATGCCCGGCGCCCGCATGTTGACGATCGTGGCGTAGAAGTTGATGGCGCCGACCAGCGAGGAGATGCCGGTGATGTGGATCAGGAAGATCCAGGCGTCCTGTCCGCCGCTGGGCGAGTAGAGCGTCTCCGAGAGCGGCGGGTAGCTCCACCAGCCCGCCTCGGGCGGCCGGAAGAAGAGCGTGAAGTAGAACACGATGCCGCCGAACAGGAGCAGCCAGAACGAGAGCGCGTTCAGGCGCGGGAAGGCCATGTCCCGGGCGCCGATCATCAGCGGCACGAAGTAGTTGCCGAATCCGGCCATGATCGGCACGACGAACAGGAAGATCATCGTCGTGCCGTGGATCGTGAGCAGCTGGTTGTAGTGCTCCGCGCTGATCAGGGTGTTGTTCGGGACCCCCAGCTGCAGCCGCATCAGCAGCGCCTCGACACCGCCGAGGATGAAGAACACGAAGGTCGTGACCATGTACATGATCCCGATCTTCTTGTGGTCGGTGGTGGTGACCCAGTCCACCCATTTCTTGGTCTCACGCGGCTTCTGGACCTTGTGGGCGATGATCTGGGGAACCGGGCGAACGGCGTAGTCGGTGGTGGACATGGCGTCTGTTCTCCTAGAGGTTTCCGGTCGCCGTGAGCACTCGCCGGAGCTGGATCACCTGCTGGTTGGCGGCGCTGATCGCCGCGGTCTGCTGCTGAATCCACGCCTGGTAGTCAGCCGGGCTGACGACTCTGACGAGCGCCGTCATGGCCGCGTGATTGCGCCCGCAGAGCTGGGCGCACTGGCCGTGATAGAGCGCGCCGGCGTAGGGCGCCTTGAACCACGTGTAGGTCGTATAGCCGGGCACCGCGTCGACCTTGCCGCCCATCGACGGGATCCACCACGAATGGATCACGTCGGTGGACTGGATCACGAGCACCACGGTGGTGTGCGCCGGCGCCACCATCTCCTGGTAGGAGTAGGGCAGCTTGGGCGTGAACGGGTTGCTCTTGCACGCCGCGCCGTACGTGTAGCGCCAGATGTACTGGCGGCCGGTCACGCAGATGGTCAGCTTCTTGCCGTTGGGCGGCGTCGGCGCCGTCGTCGAGGCCGAGAGCACGAGGCCGTCGGCGCCGGAGTTCGGCGGGTTGATGATGCTGGGCAGCTTGATGAACGTGACCACGGTCAGTACGACCAGGATCACCCCGGCTCCGACCGTCCAGCCGATCTCCAGCTTCGTGTTGCCGTGGATCTGCGCCGCGACGGCGCCCTTCTTGGCCCGGAACTTGTAGACCGAGTAGAGCAGCGTCAGCTCGACGCCGAGGAATACGACGATCGCGATGTAGAGGACGATCTTGTAGAGCGAGTGGATCGCGTCCGCGTTCGGCGATCCGCCTGACTTCGGGGTCAGGAAGTTCGCAAAGGCGCCCGGAGCGAGCGCCAGCGAGGCGATGGCTGAGATCGCGAGCGCCAGCACCAAGGCGCGCCGGCGGCGTCGGCGGCGGTGTTGGGCGTCGGTGACGTCGGGTCGCAAGGCCGCGGCATTCTATCCACGGAGGGGGCGATCGTGGTCAGCCCTGGCATCCCGAGGTCAGCTCGTGGGCGGTGTCTCGATCACGACGCGGCACGGCCGGTGGGCCAGGAGGTAGCTCGCGGTGGGTCCGAGGGCCCGCTCGGAGGCGGGTGCGTGCTCGGTTCCCAGATAGATGATCTCGGCGTGCCGGCGCTCGGCCTCCTCGACGATCGCGGCGCCCGGATTGCGGGTGCGGATCAGCCGCGTCTGCACCCGGAGCCCGGCATGGCGCCCCCGCACCTTGGCGCTCTCGAGCACGCTCAGGCCGAGCTGCTCCTCCTCTTCGAGTCCGGAGTCCAGCGAGAGCTGGTTCGGGACGCGGAGTACGTAGACCGCCTCCACCGTCGCGTCCTCGCCGACGAGCTTCGCCGCCGTTCGCAGCACCGAGGCGTCGACGTCGGTGCCGAAGATCGGCACGATCGCGGAGCGATATGCGAGCTCGATGAACGACACGGGCCGCTCTCGGCGCGCGATGCGGTACTGCTGGAGGAGGTCCAGTCCGCTCCGGCGGCGGTACACGACGTAGCCGACCAGGCCGATGATCATCCAGCCGACGCCGACGGTGCGGGCCTCGGCGTGCAGGATCAGCACAGAGATCCAGGCCAGGAACGTGCCGATGCCGCCGAGCACGGCCGTCATCGGGATCTGGGCGCCGCGGAAGCGAACGTTCCAGGGCATGCGATATGGGCGCTCGCGGTCGGGCTCCTTGATCCGAAGCGCGATCACGGCGGCGTGGGCGGTGGTGAACGACAGCATGGCGCCGAACGAGTAGAGGTTGCCCAGGAAGTCCGTCTTGCCCGGGATCAGCAGGATGCCCGCGAACACCGAGAAGGCGATGATCGTGAACCACGGCGTGCGATGGCGGGGGTGAAGGCTGGAGAAGAGCCCCGGCAGCTGGCGGTGCTCGGCCAGCGACCACGACAGACGCGAGATCCCGATCAGGCCAGCGTTGGTGGCGATGAACAGGATCGTCGCCGCGAGCACGCCGACGTAGTAGCGCAGCGCGGTGCACGACTCCGTGGATGCCCAGGTGGTCGATGATCCCGAGCACGGGGTCGTTCTCGAAGCCGTGGGGCGGTGGCTGCCCGAGGAGGGTGACGTGTGGTGCCGGGCACTGTGATCACGGGCAGCGCCGAGAGCGCGACCACCGTGATGCCCGCGTACACGCCGAGCACCGCGAACAGGACCAGGTTGACCGCCTTGGGCACGTCCCGGCCGGGGTCGCGCGCCTCCTCGGCCATGTTCGACACCGTCTCGATGCCGGTGTAGGCGACCATCGCCAGAGACAGCGCGAAGATCACCTCGGAGTAGCTCGGGACGGTGCCCAGGTGCACCTGGTTGACGAGCAGGCTCGGGTCGAGGACGAGGAACGCCCCGACGGTGATCATCAGGACCTGGGTGACCAGATCGGCCACCGCGAGGAAGAGGTTCAGCTTCGCCGACTCTCCCAGTCCCGCGGATGTTCAGCCACGCGAGCAGGACGATCACGACGAGCCCGCCGATCACGTCGCCGGGCCCGTGCGTGAGGGCGGGGAAGAACGCACCCAGGTAGTGCGGCACGAAGAAGGCCGAGATCGCGATCGTGAGGATGTAGTCGAGGCTCAGCGCCCAGCCGGCGAAGAACGACACGAGCTCGTTGAACGCGTGACGGGCGAACGAGGAGGACCCGCCGGCCTCGGGGAACATCGAGGCCCCCTCGGCGTAGGTCTTGGCCGTCAGCGCGAACAGGCCGCCGGCGAGCATGAACACGATCGGCGTGAGCCCGAGCGCGTGGGCCGCGACCAGTCCCAACGCGTAGTAGATCGAGGAGCCGACGTTGCCGTAGGCGGTGGCGAACAGCCCACCCACGCCGACACTCCGTCGCAGTCCGTGGGTCTCGATGCGCGCCATGCGCGGCCTGAACCGTCGGGCACGGAGCCCGTCAAGGTTCCGCTAAGGAGCCGCCCGGCTATGTTGAGAACGGGCGTAAGACACCGGGTCGTGCGGGCTCGCGCAGCCGGTAGCCGACCCCGGGCTCGGTCACGAGCGAGCGCGGGCGCGAGGGATCGGGCTCGAGCTTGGCGCGGATGTGCGCGACGTGGACGCGCAGGTAGTGGGTCTCATCGCCGTACTCCGGCCCCCACACCTCCTGCAGGAGCTGGCGGTGGGTCACGAGCCGTCCCCGGTGCTGGGCGAGCACCCGGACGAGGTCGAACTCGATCGGCGTCAGGTGGACCTCGTCGCCGGCGCGGGTCACGCGCGGTCGAGCAGGTCGATCACGAGCTCCCCGATCTCGGAACTCGCGGCGCCGCCGCCGGCCTCCGCCGAGCGGCGCAGCACCGCCCGCAGCCGCGCCAGCAGCTCGTCGGTGCCGAACGGCTTGGTGACGTAGTCGTCGGCGCCGGCGTCGAGCGCGCGGACCTTCTCGCGCTCGTCGCCGACCGCGGACAGGACGAGGATCGGCAGCCGGCTCCAGCGCCGGACCTCCTCGCACACCTCGACACCGCGGCCATCGGGGAGGACGAGGTCGAGCACCATCGCGTCGGGAGGGCGCGCGGCCAGCGCGGCCAGCGCCTCGGCCTTGGTCGCCGCGGCCTCGACCGCGTAGCCGGCGCCGCGCAGGATGATCTTCAGCCCGCGGACGATGTGCGGCTCGTCGTCGACGACGAGGACCCGCTGGGCGGTGGCGCTCACGCGACCGTGGTCGGGCTGGCGGGACGACGGGGAAGCTGACCGCGAAGGAGGTCCCGCGCGCGGCGCCGGTCTGCAGCACGATCTGGCCCGCCGTTGGCCTCGACGAAGCCCCGGCAGATCGCCAGGCCCAGGCCCGACCCGACGCCGGGCGCTCCCGCGGCCTCGGAAGAACGGCTCAAACACGCGCGCGCGGTGCTGGCGCGGGATCCCGCGCCCGCGGTCGATGACGCGGACGGTCACGCGGCCGCCTCCGACGCCGCCGCTGATCCGGACCGGCGTGTGCGGGCGGCGAGAACTTGATCGCGTTCTCGATCAGGTTGGAGAACACGCGCTCGAGCTGGGCGGCGTCGGCGCGGACGAGCGGCAGGTCGCCCGGCAGCGCGAACTCCAGCAGTGGCTCGCCCTGCAGCTGCATCGCCGCCGAGGCCACCGCATCGTGCAGGTCGCACCAATCGGCCTGTGGCTGCGAGTGCATCGGCCTCGATCTTCGACAGGTCGAGGAGGTCGTCGACGAGGCGGGCCAGCCGCGCACCCTCGCGCCTCGATCACGTCGATCAGCTCGTCGCGCTCGGCGTCGGTCACACCCGGCTGCCCTCAGCGCCGCGCCGGCCGTGGTCATCGCCGTCAGCGGGGAGCGCAGGTCGTGGGAGATCGCGTGCAGGATCGCCGTCTTGGCCACCTCGGCGCGGCGGGCGGCCTCTGCCTCGGCCGCCTGGTCGGCGATCCGGTCGCGCTCGATCGCGACGTCGATCAGGCGCCCGAGCGGCTCGGCGATCCGCTCGAGCTCGGGCCGGCCCAGGCGGCAATCGTCGGACACGTAGAGCCATCCGGACGCCGAGCGCGCAGCGCAGCGGGACCGCGAGCTCGTCCGGTCGCGGGTCGAGGGCACGGGCTCGAGCGCCATCCGCGCGCTCGCCGGCGCCGGTCGCCCGCGGCGACCGGGCGCCGACCGTCTGCAGCTGCACGGGCACGCTGTGGCCGGCGAGGATCGCCGAGGCGGCATCGGCCAGCAGCTCGCCTCGCGCTCGCGGGCCGCGGCCAGCTGCGCCCTGCTCTCGGCCTCGGCCGCGCGCTGGCGGCCGGTCGCCGCCAGCCGGCCGACGACGACGGCCGCGATCAGCAGCACGAGCCAGCTCGACGAGGTCCTGCGAATGGGCGATCGCGAAGTGGTGGCGCGGCGTGATGAAGAAGTAGTTGAGCGTGAGCGACGCTCAGGACGGCCGTGACGAGCGCCGCGAGCTCGCCGCGGCGGATCGCGATCGCGAGCACGGCGAGCAGGTAGAGCACGCCGAGCGTCGTCGCCGGCGCGGCTGACTGGAGCGCCGCGACCAGCAGCGTCGCGGCGGCGACCGCGGCGACGATCTCGATCGCGGTCCTGGCCAGCCGCCGCGGGTCGACCGAGCCCGCCTCAGGCCGGACCGGCCGGGCGGGACGCGAGGGGACGGGGACTGCCCATGGCGGGGAGGCTACGCCGCCGTACGCGTCCGCTGCACCGGCTTCAGTGGCGTCGGCTCGAGGATCACGCGGCAGGGCCGTTCCCGGAGCACCGTCTCGAGCGTCCGGCCGAACGGCGCGGGGCCGCTCTTCGGCGCCAGCGGCATCACGATCGCACGGGCATCCATGGCCCGTGCCTCCTCGACGATCCGCCGCGCCGCCTGGCCGGCGCGGACCTTCTCCCAATGCCCGGAGACCCGGCGGCCGGCCTGCACCTTGGCCTCCTCGATGATCGACTGGGCGGCGGCCTCCAGCTCGGGCAGGGCGGCGTCGATCGGGCTCGTGGCCGGGACCGAGATCGTCACCAGCACGTGGATGCCGCGGCGGCGCCGCGCGGCCAGCCGCGCTGCGGTGGCCAGCACCTCGGGCGAGTAGCCGCGCTCGTCGAAGGCGACCAGGACCGACTCGTACTCGGCCTCGTGATCGACGACCGAGCGCGGGATCGCCACCTTGCCGTGGGGTCAGGTCGAGGCCCTGACGGCGGCGGTAGGAGACGTACACGGCGATTCCGGTCGACAGCCAGCCGACGCCCGCGGCGGCGACATCGAGGTGAAGCGCCGTCACGGTCACGAAGGCGAGAAACGTGCCCAGGCCGCCGACGATCGCGAACAGCGGCAGCGCGTGCCCGGCGATGGTGACGTTGCCGGGACCGCGGTAGGGCCGCTCTCGGTCGGGGTCGATGATCCGCAGCCTGATCACCGAGATGTGGGCGATCGTGAACGACAGCATCGCCCCGAACGCGTACATGTTGCCCAGGAACGTCGCCTGCCCGGGGATCAGCGTCATGCAGGCGATGCCGCCGAACAGGAGGATCCCGATCCAGGGCGTGCGAAAGCGCGGGTGCAGCCGGCGTAGGCCGTCGGGCAGCTGGCGGTGCAGGCCCATCGAGTACACGAGGCGTGAGACGCCGATGATCCCGGCGTTGGTGGCGATGAACAGGATCGTCGCCGCCAGCAGGCCGACGTAGATCACGGCCGCCGGCTGGAGCGCCCCGAGGTGCAGGTGCTTGACGATCCCGAGCACCGGATCGCCGGCGAAGCCCCCCTTGTCCTCGCTCACGCCCAGCAGCGTCTGGCAGTGGCCGGCCACGCACCGGACGGGGAGCGCCGACAGGGCGACCGCGGGCAGGGCGGCGTAGATCGCGAACACCGCGATCACGACCCGCTTGATCGCGGTTGGGATCGTGCGCGACTCGTCCTGGGCCTCCTCGGCCATGTTCGAGATCGTCTCGATGCCCGTGTAGGCGATCATCCCGACGGGAATCGCGATCACGAAGTTCTTCCACGACGGGACCGTGCCCAGGTGCACGTTGTGCACGAGCACCGCGGGCGAGAGGACGAGGACGCCGCCGACGACGACCAGCAGCAGCTGGGTGGCGAAGTCCGTGACCGCCAGCACGATGTTGACCCGGGCTGCCTCCTTGACGCCGACCACGTTGAGCGCGCACAGGAACGCGACCACGGCGATCCCGACGAAGATGTCCCCCGGCGAGGTCTTCAGGTAGGGCCAGAACAGGCCGCCGATGTAGTGGGGGACGAAGAACGCGGAGATCGCGATCGTGATCACGTAGTTGAGCATCTGGCCCCAGGCGGCGAAGAAGGACCAGAACTCGTTGAACGCGTGGCGCGCGAAGCTCGAGGAGCCGCCGGCCTCCGGGTACATCGCCGTCGCCTCGGCGTACGTCGCCGCTGTCAGGTAGAAGATGAACCCTGTCAGCACGAACACGATCGGCGTCAGGCCGAGCGCGTAGGACGCGACCAGGCCGAGCGCGTAGTAGATGGACGAGCCGACGTTCCCGTAGGCGGTCGAGAACAGCGCGTTGACGCCGAGGACCCGCTGCAGTCCTTCGATTCGCCGCTCGGCCATCAGGAGGGGTGCGGGCCGATCGACTCGTCCATGATGGGCAAACGTATACTGGCCGCGACTTGCGCATGTCGAGGGGTATTCGAGCGACCGCCTGGGCGCTGGTCGCGGCAGGGGTGCTCGCGCCCGTCGTGCGCCGCCGGCTGCGGCTGCCGCCGGCTGCCGTGGTCGGGGCAGGCGTGCTGGCGCCGGTGGCGCTGTGCGTCGCGGCGCCGCGCTCGCGCCGGCGCGACGCCGCCGTGTGCGCTCTGAACATGTGGGGCTACGTGGCGGCGTACGAGATGCCGAACGACGATCCGGATCGTCTCCTGCGTCGGGTCAGGGTCCGCTACCCGATCGTGATCGACCGTATGCTCGGCTTCGGGACGGCGCCCACGGTCCGGCTGCAGCACCGCTTCGCCCGTCCCGGGCAGGTCAATCGCTTCGAGCGGGTGCTCGTCTTCTGCCACTGGGTGTGGTTCGCCGTCCCGCACGGCAGCGTCGCGTACATCCTGTTGCGCCACCGGGAGCAGTTCGGCAGCGCCGCCGCGCGGATGTACGCGGTGTTCGACATCGGCGCGCTCTTCTACTGGGTGATCCCGACCGCGCCCCCGTGGTTCGCGGCGTCCCGGGGTCAGCTCGATGACGGTCGTGGTCTTCCGATCAGGAGGATGATGATCGAATACGGGGAGCAGTTCTGGGAGGACCGCTGGGGCGCCCTTTACGATGTTCTGGGAGGAAATCCGCTTGCTGCAATGCCGTCGCTTCACTTCGCCACGTCTGTCATGGCCGCTCACCTGCTGACCGAGGCCGGTCCCGTGCCGGGCGCCCTCGGCTGGGGGTACGCGGCCACGCTCGGGCTCGCGCTGGTCTATCTGGGAGAGCACTACGCCGTCGATCTCCTGGCCGGACTCGCCCTGACCGAATCCGTTCGCCGTATGGCACCGCGCGCCGCGCCCCTCGCGACCGCGTTCTCACGGGCAGTCCAGCGACTCGAAGCACAGGCGGGGTCGGCATAGGAGAATCGGTGGCCGACGACGCCCTCACCCAAGCGCGGGCGCCGGAGTCGACCGACCCTGTCGTGATGACCTCCTCCGAGGAGGAGATGCCGCGGGTCCGGTTCACGCGAAACCGGGTGCTCGCCTTCGGCCTGTTCGTCGTCTCGTCGGTCGCCTTCATGTACTTCGTGCTGCCGAAGGTGCTGGGCCTCCAGGACACCTGGAACCGGATCCAGCAGGGCAACAGCTGGTGGTTCGGGCTCGCGGCGATCCTCGAGATCTGCTCGTTCATGGGCTACATCGCCGTGTTCCGGGCCGTGTTCGTGCGCGGGGAGTCGCGCATCGGCTGGCGCGAGAGCTACCAGATCACGATGGCCGGGCTCGCCGCCTCGCGCCTGTTCGCGGCCGCTGGGGCCGGCGGCATCGCGCTGACCGCGTGGGCGGTGCGGCGCTCCGGGATGGAGGCGAGGGTGGTCGCCTGCCGGATGATCGCCTTCCTCGCGCTCCTGTACGGCGTCTACATGGCGACGCTGGTGATCGACGGCGTCGCGCTGTACACCGGCATCTTCCCCGGCAAGGCCCCGTTCGCGATCACGATCATCCCGGCGATCTTCGGCTTCTCGGTGATCGTGATCTTCCTGGCCGTCTCGCTTCTGCCGGGAGACTTCGACCGGCTGGTGGCGCGCTGGACCAGCGACAGCGGCCGGATCGGGCGGATCGCCCGCAGCCTGGCGACGGTCCCGGCCTCGGCGGCCACCGGTGTCCGGACCGCGATCGGGCTCGTCCGGACCCGCGATCCTCACCTCCTCGGCGCGATCGCCTGGTGGTATTTCGACATCGCTGTGCTGTGGGCGTGCTTTCACGCCTTCGGCGCCTCCCCGCCCAAGGCGGTGATCGTGATGGCCTACTTCGTGGGCATGATCGGCAACACGCTGCCGCTGCCGGGCGGAATCGGCGGCGTCGACGGCGGCATGATCGCGGCCTTCACCGCGTTCGGCGTCGACGTCGAGGTCTCGGTTGTCGCGGTCCTCAGCTACCGGGCGTTCGCGTTCTGGCTGCCGACGATCCCCGGCGCCATCGCCTACCTGCAGCTGCGCAAGACGGTCCATCGCTGGCGCAGTGAGCCGGCGATCGCCATGCGCGGTACCTCCGGCGCGTCCTGAGGGCGCGCCGCGCCGCGTCGGGAAGGTGGTCTCGCGCCGGCGCGGGCGGTCTCGCGTCGGCGGGGGCGGTCAGGAGGTCCGCGTGGTGACCGGCGCCGGCGCCGGCGCGGGAGCCGGGGCCGGGGCCGCGGCGACGGGAGCGGCGCTCACGGGTGCGCTCGGCGTCGATGGCACCGACACAGCGCTCGGGCGCGCGCTCGCGGCCGAGGCGGCCGGCCGAGGCGGCCGACGCGCTCGTCGATCCCTTGGCCGCGGCGGCCTGAGCGGCGGCCGCCTTGGTCGCCGCCGCGGCCGCGGCGGCCAGTCGCGCGTTGGCCTGAAGCAGGCGCTTGCGCACCAGCGCATCGTCGGCGCGCGCCTGCGCGATCCGCGCGCGCAGGATCTGCTCGCTGTAGGCGCGGTGAGCGGAGATCGCGGCCTGCCGGCTGCCCCAGGCGGTCACCTGCGAGAGGCTGATCCGAAGCTGGGCGGCGGTGCGGGCGTTTGCGCGGGCGGCGGCCCGGCGCAGAGCGGGATCGTTGCCGGAGGCGAGCTGCACGAACACGGCCAGCCACGCGGCGATGAACAACGCCACCGAAAGGATGACGACCCGGCGCCGCAGGCGCTGGGTGCGGCGGCCGCGCTTGCGCAGACGGGCGCGAGCGGCGAAATCGATCTGGTCGGTGCCGAAGTTGCCGTATGAACCGTCAGCCGTGGCCTGAAGCTCAGCAGTCGTCATTCCGCCTCCGCGTCGCTGGTCGGGGATTTGCCGGATCGGGACCCCGGCGCCTGCGTCTCACCGTGGCCCCGTCGGGGTCTATCGGGCCAACCTCAGAAGAACGTAAACGCCTGCTACATGGGAGTTTTCTCATCTTCTCCACACATCGTTCTTAGGCGCCGATGTCGTACTGAGGACCGATGAACCCGCTGACCGACCCAGGCCCCCACCTGTTCTGGATCACCAGTCGCGCCGCCGGCAACCTGGCCCTCGTGCTCTCGAGCCTGTCGGTCGGGCTCGGGCTGCTGATGGCCACCCGCGAGCTCAAGCATCGCGGTCCCGACCTGCGCATCGTCCATGAGACCCTGTCACTCGTGACCATCGTCGCGCTCGGCGTCCACGGCATTTCGCTGATCGGCGATCGGTTCATGCATCCCACGCTCGCCAACGTGCTGATTCCGTTCTCGTGGTCCTACAAGACCGGCTGGGTCTCGGCAGGGATCATCGCCGGCTGGGCGATGGTGCTGCTCGGCCCGACGTACTACTTCCGGCGCCGCATCGGGGCCGCCCGCTGGCGCTCGCTGCACCGGCTCGTGGCGGTGGCGTGGATCGCCGGTGTCGTCCACGCGCTGGGCATGGGGACCGACGCCGGGCAGACCTGGTTCCTGGTCATGACCTCCACGGTCGTCGGGCCTGCGGCGCTGCTGCTCGTCGCTCGCTGGCTGAAGCCCCCGGCGCCGAAGGCAGGGGTCGCCGTGGCCAACGCGGCCGCGTCCACTGCCGGGGTCGCCGGCGCCCCGAGCACCCAACCTTCCCGTCGGCGGTCCGCCCGGGAGATGACACGACGATGAACAGGAGCTGAGATGGCCTACGAGATCGAGATCGACGAGGCCGCCTGCGCGGCCCACGGGGACTGCGAGGCGATCGCTCCCGAGGCATTCGAGGTCGATGACGTCGCTCGCGTGATCGGCGCGGCGCCGGACGAGCTGCTGATGGAAGCGGCCAAGGCGTGCCCGTCGGTGGCGATCAGGCTGATCGACGCGAGCTCGGGGAGGCAGGTCTACCCGTGAGCCGGGGGCGTCCGGCCGCGGCCGGCGTCCACGAGCTGGACCGCCTCGCTCGCGGGGCGCCGCTGGATCCCGCCGCGCCCTTCTGGCGCGGGCTGGGTCGCGGCGGAACGGAGGGCAACGAGCGCCTGACCGGAACCATCGGCCTGCTGCTGATCGTCCTGCTCGCCGTCGAGGGGGTCACGATCATCCAGATCCGTCAGCTGATCACGATCCACCTGTTCCTGGGGATGCTCCTGATCGGCCCGATCGCGCTCAAGCTCGCCAGCACGGGCTACCGCTTCGTCGGCTACTACGCCGGCCGTCCGGCCTATCGCCGGAAGGGCCCGCCGCCGATCTTCCTGCGCGTGCTGGCGCCGGGTGTGGTCATCACGACGATCGTGATGCTCGCCTCCGGCGTGTGGCTGCTGCTCGCCGGTCCCTCCTCGCGTGACGCGGTGCTCCCGATCCACAAGGTGAGCTTCATCGTCTGGGTGGTCCTCACCGGCGTCCACGTGCTCGCTCATGTGGAGGCGGCGTGGGGAGCCTCGCGCTCGGAGCTGGGCCTGTCAGGCCGCGGCGCCGCGCCGGCGGGCCGCAACGGACGGATGCTGGTGCTCGGGCTGGCCCTGGTCGCCGGCGTCCTGCTGGCCGTGCTGGTGATCCCCGATTTCGTCTCCTGGCAGCACTATCACCACTTCCGTCATCGTGGTTAGCCGCTTCCGTCGTGCCGCGCTATAGGGTCCGTAATCGTGGTGTCGGCCCTCGACACCATGGCTATACTTAATGAAGTGACCGAGAACCGCCCCATCGAGAAGGTCGCCATCATCGGCAGTGGACCCGCCGGCTACACGGCCGCGCTCTACACCGCCCGCGCCAACCTCTCGCCGCTCGTGTTCGAGGGGTTCGCCTGGGGCGGGCTGTTGCAACAGACGACCGACGTCGAGAACTACCCCGGCTTCCCCGAGGGGATCATGGGCCCGGAGCTGATGCAGCGGATGCGCGAGCAGGCGGAGCGCTTCGGCGCCCGGCTCGAGACCGACGACGTCACCCGGGTCGAGCTCGCGCGCGACGGCGCCCCGCACAAGCTGTGGGTCGGGGACGACCTGTACCTCGCCGAGACGGTCGTGCTGTCGATGGGCGCCCAGCACCGCAAGCTCGGCGTCCCCGGCGAGCAGGAGCTCTCCGGCCGGGGCGTCAGCTACTGCGCCACCTGCGACGCGGCTTTCTTCAAGGATGCCGAGACGCTGATCGTCGGCGGCGGCGACTCCGCGATGGAGGAGGCGATGTTCCTCTCCAAGTTCGCCGGCAAGGTCGGGATCGTGCACCGCCGCGACGAGTTCCGCGCCTCCAAGATCATGCTCGAGCGGGCCCGCGCGATCCCCAACATCGAGTGGCTGACCCCGTACGTGGTGGAGGAGCTCCACCCGGCCGAGAACGGCACGCTGGGACATGCACGCCTGCGCAACACCACCGACGATTCCGAGCGCGAGATCCCGATCACCGGCGCCTTCGTGGCCATCGGGCACGAGCCGCAGTCCCAGCTCATCCAGGGCCAGGTCGACACCGACGAGAACGGCTACGTCGTCACCCAGGGCCGCTCGACCCTGACCAACCTGCCCGGCGTGTTCGCCGCCGGCGATCTCGTCGACCACACCTATCGCCAGGCCGTCACGGCCGCCGGCTCGGGCTGCCAGGCGGCGCTCGACGCCGAGTGGTACCTGCGTGACCGCCCTTCGCCGGCGGCTGACCGGGCCGCCACGGAGACCGCGACGGCGTAGGGCTGGGCGCCGGGCCGGGGGCCGCGGGGTTCGACACCGGGCGACGGCTGCGCCGCGGTGGCGCTGCAAACTCAGTTTCGGCCCCCGGAACTCAGTGGCACGCTTCGCAGTGGGTGGGCCGCTTTGCGGACAGGGCCCGAGCATCAGCCCACCGCCCGCCGCACACCACCGCCGACCCCTACAACCCCAGGGCACCCCGCCGCCGCACGCCTGTCGTGCGACGGTGGCCGGGCGCCGGCGGGCAGGCCGAAGTCCTGCGTCCAGGTCGCCGGGCCGCTGGCGTAGCGCGCCACCGCGCGGGGGTTGACGCCGATCCCGAGGTGGGCATAGGCCGGCTCGAGGATGTTCTGGCAGTGGCCGACATCCGACATCCAGGCCGTCATCACCGATGCCGGCGTGGGGAAGCCGGTGGCGATGTTCTCGCCGGCGTAGGACCAGCGGTAGCCGGCGGCGCTGATCCGGTCGAACGGGCGTCGAGCCGCCCGGGGACACGTGAGGCGAAATAGTCGCGCGCCGCACCATGTCGTCGCTGTGGCCCTGGGCGGATCGGTCGAGCCGGACGTTCTCGCGCAGCCGCGGCAGCCTGAAGCGGGTGCGCTCCTGGTGGACGAGGCAGAGGATCGCGGTGCGCATGGTGCGGGCCGAGGCTCGGTCGGCTGGAGGTGTTCGCGTGCGGGCACGCGGCCACCCGCGACCGGGCGCTCGACGCCGCGGCCGGAGCCGCAGCCACCGCGCACAGACCCACGAGCGCGCGCGAACCCGAGAACCGCCCGCGTCACGGCCGTGCTACACGCCAGGTTGGTCCACACCGTCTTCGTCTCCAGGTAGGCCTCGAGGCCCTCGCGGCCGTGCTCGCGACCGATGCCGGAGGCCTTGAAGCCCCCGAACGGGGCGCCTGGATCGCTCGCCGCCCAGCAGTTCACGTACACCGAGCCCGCCTTCAGCATGCCGGCGAGCCGGTGGGCGTTGCTCACGTCGCGGGTCCAGACGCCGGCGGCGAGGCCGTACTCGCTGTCGTTGGCCCGCGCCGCCACCTCCTCGAGCGACTCGTACGGCATCGCCACGAGCACCGGGCCGAAGATCTCTTCGCGAGCGATCTGAGCTGTCGTCGGTGGCCGTGAACAGGGTCGGCTCGACGAAGTAGCCGCCCTCGCCGCGCGCTCCCGCCGGCGACGAGCTCGGCTCCCTCGGCGCGGCCCGGCTTGATGTAGGAGAGCACCCGCTCGTGCTGCTCGGCGCGAGACGACCGGGCCGAGCTGACTGCCGGGTCGAGGCCCGGTCCGACGCGGGTCTTGCCCGCGCGATCGGCGAGCGCGCGCGACCACCTCGTCGAACTGGTCGCGGTGCACGAACAGCCGGCTGCCGGCGTTGCAGGCCTGGCCGGTGTTGAAGTAGATCGCCTGGAACGAGCCCTCGACCGCGGCGTCGAGATCGGCGTCGGGCAGGATGATGTTCGGCGACTTGCCGCCGAGCTCGAGCGTCACGCGCTTGAGCGCCCGCCCGGCCTTGGCGCCGATCTCGCGCCCGACCGCGGTCGAGCCGGTGAACGCGATCTTGTCGACGCCCGGGTGGTCGACGAGCGCCGCGCCCGTCTCGCCGTCGCCGGTGAGGACGTTGAGGACCCCGGCGGGATGCCCGCCTCGAGCGCCAGCTCGCCGAGGCGGAGCGCGCTGAGCGGCGTCTGCTCGGCCGGCTTGAGCACGACCGTGCAGCCGGCCGCGAGCGCCGGCGCCGAGCTTCCAGGCCGCCATCAGCAGCGGGAAGTTCCAGGGGATGATCTGGCCGCAGACGCCGACCGGCTCCTTGCGCGTGTAGCAGAGCATGTCGGGCTGCGCGGACCGGGATCGTCGTCGCCGAAGATGCGCTCGGGCCAGCCGGCGAAATGGCGGAAATGCGCGACGGTGGAGGCGACGTCGACGAGCTTGGCGAGCTTCACCGGCTTGCCGTTGTCGAGCGACTCGAGCTCGGCGAGCTCGTCGGCCGTGCGCCTCGATCAGGTCGGCCAGGCGGGCGATCAGCCGCGCCCGATCGGCTGCGCGTCGGCGTGCCCCAGGGCCCGTCCTCGAGCGCGCCGCCGCGCGGCTGCACGGCGCGGTCGACGTCCTCGGCGCCGGCCTGGGCGACGGTCGTGATCGGCTCGCGCGGTGGCGGGGTCGACGCGTCTCGAACGTGCGGCCGTCGGCGGCCGGGACCGGCGTCGCCGTCGATCAGCAGCTGCGTGCTCCCGACCCGCGAACTCGCGGGCGGGGTCGGACAGCTGCTCGGGGAGGGCGGTGACGGACAAGGGGTCCTCCTGGCGGCTCGGCGCCGCGTTACGGCGTGAGGACGATCTTCAGCGCCTCGCGCCGATCGTAGACCCCGTACGCCTCGGGGGCGTCGTCGAGCGGCATGTGGTGGGTGACGAGCGGGGTCGGGTCGAGCGTGACCCGGCTGCGAGCATCCCGAGCACGCGGTCGACGTGGCCGATCACGTTCGCCTGGCCGGCCTGCAGCGTCGAGGGCCTTGATCCACACGAGCCCCATGTGGACCTGGCAGGGCTCGGCGTAGACGCCGATCGCGACGACCGTGCCGGCCTTGCGGGCGAGCCGGATCGCCAGATCGAGCGCGTCAGGGTGCCCGACCGCGTCGATCGCGGCGTCGACGCCGCGGCCGCCGGTCGCGCCTGCGGACGACCTCGCGCGGGCTCTGCTCGGTCAGGTGGACCGGGATCGCGCCGAACGCCGCGCGCGACCTCGAGCCGCTGCTCGACGGTGTCGATCGCCAGCACCGGCCCGGCGCCAGCGGCCACCGCGACCTGGACCGCGCACAGCCCGACCGGGCCGAGCCCGAGCACGGCGACGCTGTCGCCGGGCCGGACGGTCGCCTCCTGCGACGGCGTGGTAGCCGGTGCCCATCACGTCACCGGCGAACAGCGCGACGTCGTCGGTCACGCCCTCGGGCACCTTGCGCAGCGTGAGGTTGGCGTTCGGCACCAGCGCCTGGTCGGCCTGGGTGCCCTGGAGCGAGCCGAGCACAGCCGCCGTGCCCGAACGTGCGCATGTGATCGCACTTGTGGTAGAGGCCGCGCAGGCAGAAGAAGCAGGTGCCGCAGGCGCTGTGGTAGCAGCCGAGCACGCGATCGCCGACCGCGGCCCGGGTGACGTCGTCGCCGGCCGCGATCACCGTGCCGACGAACTCGTGGCCGATCGTGAACCCGGGCTCGATCTTGACGCGGCCGTGGTAGATGTGCAGGTCCGAGCCGCAGATGCCGCTCGCCTCGATCCGCACGATCGCATCGTCGCGCGCCGGCAGCTCCGGCTCGGGACGATCCTCGACCCGGACCTCGCCGGGCGCCTGGAAGGTGACGGCTCTCATCGTGGGGCGCCTCTCATCGCGGGGCGCTATTCGTAGCTGGAAGAAGCCCTCGCCGGTCTGCCGGCCCGAGCCGGCCGGACCACGACAGCGCCCGCAGTGCGGGCGCGGCGCGGTAGCGCTCCTCGCGCCGCTCGTCGTACGAGCGCCGTCGAGCAGGGCGAGCACGTGGTCGAGGCCGATCTCGTCGGCCCAGGCCAGGGGGCCACGCGGGTAATTGAGCCCGTGCACCATGCCGGTGTCGATGTCGGCCGCGCTGCCGACGCCCTCGCCGAGCGCGAACGCGGCCTCGTTGATGACCTGGCAGACGATCCGGCCGAGCACGAGGCCCGGGGGCGTCGGCGACCCAGACGACGTGCATGCCGAGCGTGCCGAAGAACCGCTCGGCGGCGGCGGCGGCGGATGCCGCGGTGCCGGGCCCACGGGTGAGCTCGACGAGGTCGCGACTCGGCCAGCGGCGGCAGCAGGTGGAAGCCGACGCCGGCGCCGCCGGGGTCGAGCGCCGCGAGCGAGCCGGCGGCACAGCAGATCGCCTGCGGACCGCCCTGCAGCGGCGGCTCGAGCTCCTGCCCCACGGCGAGGTCGAGGATCAGGAACGGGACCTCGCCCTCGGCTTCGACCGGGGAGGCGACCTGCCAGCCCGGCGGCGTCGGCGAGCTCGTCGAGCTCGGCCGCCAGCGCGGAGTCTCCCGAGATCACGACCAGCCCGTCGCCGCCGCCGACGGCGGGGCGGATCGGGGTCGGGCGGCCGATGCGGCCCGTCATCGGGGTATGTCGTAGTACCCGCGGCCGGACTTGCGGCCCAGCCGGCCCGCGGCGACGGTCTTGACCGCGATCGGCGACGGTTGCCAGCGCGGCTCGCCGAAGCTCTGCTCGTAGAACGAGCGGGCCACCGCGAGGCCGACGTCGACCCCGACGAGGTCCATCAGCTCGAACGGGCCCATCCGGAAGCCTCCGCCCTGGCGGCAGATCCGGTCGATCTCGGCCAACGGTGCGACCTGCTCGGCCAGCAGCTTCAGCGCCTCGAGCCCGAACGGGCGGTTGCAGCGGTTGACCAGGAAGCCGGGGCCGTCGACGGCATCGATCACGCGCTTGCCCATCAGCCTCGCCGGCGGCGCGGGCCACCCCGAGCGCGCGCTCCGAGGACTGCTCGCCGGCCACCACCTCGAGCAGCGCCATCACCGGCGCCGGGTTGAAGAAGTGCATCCCCACCACGCGGCTCGGGTCCTCGGCGCCGGCGGCGATCGCGGTCACGAGCAGCGACGACGTGTTCGTGGCCAGCACGCACTCGGGGCCGACGGTCCGCGACAGGCTCGCGAACAGCTCACGCTTGAGCTCGAGCTGCTCGGGCGCGGCCTCGATCACGAGCTCGGCGCCGGCCAGGTCTTCGAGCCGCCGGTGCCGCCTCCAGCCGGGCCTCCGCCTCAGCGGCCTGCTCGTCGCTCAGCCGCCCGCGCTCGACGCCCCGGTCGCAGCTGGCGCCGGATCGCGCTCGAGCCCGCGCTCGAGCGCCTCGGGCACCGGGTCGTGCAGCAGCGTCCGCGCGCCGCCGGTGCAGGCCAGCTGCGCGATGCCCGCGCCCATCGTGCCGGCGCCGACGACGCCGATCGTCTGCGGTGTCGCCACCGCCTGGCTCAATCCGGGCACCAGCGCGTTGATCCCGGTCACCGCGCGCCCGATGATCAGCTTCTGGATCTGCGAGGTGCCCTCGTACAGAGTCGTCACCCGCACATCGCGGAAGTAGCGCTCGACGGGGTGGTCGTCGACGTAGCCCGAGCCGCCGTGCACCTGGATCGCCGTGTTGGCCGAGCGCACGGCCGCCTCGGTCGCGTAGAGCTTGGCGATCGACGTCTCCGTCGTGCTCGGCTTGCCGGCGTCCTTGAGATAGCCGGCCCGCCACACGAGCATCCGCGAGGCGTCGGTGTCGACGACCATGTCGGCGATCATCGCCTGGACGAGCTGGAAGGCGGCGATCGGACGGCCGAACTGCTCGCGCTCCTTGGAGTAGCGCACCGACGCATCCACGCAGCCCTGGCAGATTCCGACGCAGCCCGCGGCGACGCTGTAGCGACCGGAGTCAAGCGCACTCATCGCCACCTTGAAGCCGTCGCCCACCTGTCCGAGCATCGCGTCCTCGCCGACCTCCACGTCATCGAGCGAGATCGATGCCGTGTCCGATCCACGCAGGCCCATCTTGTGGTGGATCGCCTGGGGCTGAAAGCCGGGCTGGTCGGTGTCGACCAGGAAGCAGGCCAGGCCCCGATGACCCTTCTCGGGGTCGGTCTGGGCGAAGATCAGCGCGAGCTTGGCGTGGTTGCCGAGGGAGATCCACATCTTGGCGCCGTTGATGACCCAGCCCGTGTCGGTGCGGCGAGCGCGGGTGCGCTGGTTGGCGGCGTCGGATCCCGTGTCGGGCTCGGTCAGCCCGAAGCAGCCCAGCCACTCGCCCGAGCACAGCTTCGGGAGGTAGTGCTGCTTCTGCTCCTCGGTCCCCCAGCGCAGCAGTCGAGGAGCACACGAGCGAGGTCTGCACGGAGATCACCGTGCGCATCGCCGAGCAGCCGCGGCCGACCTCCTCGACCACGATGCCGTAGGTGAGGTAGTCGAGTCCGGCGCCGCCGTACTCGCGTGGCACGATCGCGCCCAGGTACCCCTGGTCGGCGATCTTGCTCACGAGCTCGAGGTCGAAGTGCTCGTTGCGGTCGTTCTCGCGCGCACGCTCCACGATCTCGTTGTCGGAGAAGGCGCGTGCGGTCTCGCGAATGAGACGTTGTTCATCTGTGAGTTCGAAGTCCATGCCGGGCACGCTACCTGACCTGGGTAGGCTCACGCCTTCCAATGGCCCCCGCCACTTGCTACGCACGCAGCGGCGAGATCCACATCGCCTACCAGGTCGTGGGTGAGGGACCCATCGACCTGTTGTTCGTGCCGAGCTGGATCTCTCAGGTCGAGCACTACTGGGAGGAGCCGGTCGTCGCGCGGCTATTTCAACCGGATCGCTTCGTTCTCTCGGTTGATCATGTTCGACCGCCGCGGGTCTGGATTGTCGGACCCGGTCCTCGCTCCGCCGACGCTCGAGGAGCAGATGGACGACGTCGTCGCCGTGATGGACGCAGCCGGCTCCGAGCGGGCCGCTGTGTACGCCCAACTCGAGGGCGGCGCGATGGCGGCCATGTTCGCGGCGACCCATCCCGAGCGGACCCGCGCGCTGGTCCTCTACGAGGCGATGCCGCGAATGTCCTGGGCGCCGGACTACGACTGGCCGTTGCGGAGTGAGGAGCGCGAGGCCTACGTGCGCAACGGCGTCTGGGGCGACGGGTCGCGGATCCTCGGGATCGCCCCGCAGTCGGCCGAGAACGAGCGCCTGCGTCGCTGGTTCGCGAAGCTCGAACGGCTGGCGGCGAGCCCGGGCACGGCGGCGCGGCTGATGCGCTGGAACGGCGAGATCGACGTGCGCGCGGTGCTGCCGACGATCCAGGCGCCGACGCTGGTCCTGCATCGGGCCGGGGACAGGTTCATCGACATTCGCCACTCCCTCTACCTGGCCGAGCACATCCCGGGCGCCCGCTACCTCGAGCTCCCGGGCTCGGATGCGCTCTCGTTCGGGCCCGAGTCCGAGCGCCTGCTCGACGAGGTCGAGCAGTTTCTGACCGGAGCCCGCACGCTGCCCGACCCCGAGCGGATCCTGGCCACTGTGATGTTCTCGGACATCGTCGATTCGACCCGGCGTGCGGCCGAGCTCGGAGATCGCACCTGGCGGCAACTGCTCGAGACGCTCGAAGGAGTCGTGGCGGGCGAGCTCGATCGCTTCCGGGGCCGGGCGATCAAGACGATGGGCGACGGCTTCCTGGCCACCTTCGACGGGCCCGCCCGGGCGATCCGCTGCGCCCTCGCGATCCGGCAGGAGATGACCGAGTTCGGGCTCGACGTGCGCAGCGGATTGCATACCGGTGAGATCGAGGTCATGGGCGCCGACGTGGGTGGGATCGCCGTGCACATCGGCGCCCGGGTCGGAGCGATCTCCGGTCCCGGCGAGGTGCTCGTCTCGGGCACCGTCAAGGACCTTGTTGCGGGCTCCGGCATCGCGCTTCGAGGACCGGGGCGAGCGCGAGCTCAAGGGCGTCCCGGGCCGCTGGCGGCTGTTCGCGGTGGCGGCCTGACCGGCACCGGCCCCCGCCGCGCGAGGCGGCGGAGGCCGGAGTGACTGCTCAGAGGCTGAGCCCGCTCGTCAGGAGGCGGGCGGCAGCGACTGCACGGCCGGCAGCGCGACGGCGATGCTCGCCGGCGCGGAGTGGCCGCCGTTGTTGTACGGGCCGCCGGGCACGAACACCCGGAAGACCTTGGTGCCCGGCGTGCCGAACGTCCAACCGAACTGATAGGTCGACGAGGGGGTCACGGTCGAGATCTTCACCGTGTGCCAGTCCTTGTCGGCGCCGAGGCGCTGGAGGTAGATCACGTGCCCGGCCTTGTCGGGCGTGACCTGCCCGGTGAACGTGACCTTCTGGCCGACGCTCGAGCTCAACGAGCTCGGCGTGATCGAGACGACGTCACGGACGCCCTCGAAGGCCTGGGCGCTGCGGCGCCGAGGAGTCAGCGTCGTGCGGACCTGGTAGGCCATGTTGTGCACCGGCATGACCGTGAAGCTGTAGGCCCCGGTCGTGCCGTCGGTCGTCATGGACTGGAGCGCCGCGTAAGGCTGGCCGTAGGAATGACCCCACAGCGTCACGCTCACGCCACCGTCGGGAGCCGTCGTGCCCGCCTTGTCGAGCACGCCGGAGATGGCCGCCGTGGAGCCCTCGTCGATGTTCTGGGGTGTGGCGTTGATCGTGAACGACCGGGTTCTGGGTCTGCTGCACCGAGACCGTCACGTCGTCGGACGTCGAGGCGATGTTGCGGGCGTCGCCGGCGAGGAGGACGCGGAGGTCGCGCTCACCCGGTTGCGCAAACCGGTACGAGATCGAGTAGTTCGATCCCGGGCCGAGACGACCGCTCTTGAGGATCTTCCAGTCGTCGCCCGCCAACCCCTGCTGGACCTCTAGGTGGACCCGCTGGCCGGCGTGGTTCGGGCTCACGTGGCCGCTGAACACGATCGGGTGATTGGTGTCGCCCGTGGTCGTGCTCGCGGTCAGGCCCACCGATGCCGCCACGCGCTCGTGCACGGTACGGCTGTGGCTCGGGCCGGGGCCGACCGACGAACCAGTTGCGGTTCGTCGTCACGACGCCATCGGCGCGGAGGAACTCGTAGAACCCGGCGGCGTTGGTCTGCGTCGCTTGGACCACGCTGAACGTGCGCAGCGGGGTTGACGCGGTGGTAGAGCACGATCAGCCGGTTGCCCGGGTGGTCGATGTTGAGCTGGCCGTAGATCAGCACCTGGTCACCGGTGACGATCGGGTTCGGGGTGGCATTGATCGTCAGGCCGTGGTTGTGCTTGGGTGCGGCGTTGCCGACAGCCGGCAGGACCGCCAGACCGAGCGCAGCGATCAACGATGCGGGCACGACAAAGCGTGGGCGCATGGAGCCCTCCTTCCCAGTTCGTTTTCGCCACCGCCCGGCGCGACGTTCCCTCTGCGACGGTGGCTGTCGGACGCCCTGCGAAACACCGCCACCGGAGGGGAAAGTTGCGCTCGGTCGGGATAGACTGACCCGTGGATCCGTTCGCGCTGGTGATTCTCGGCGGGTCGTCGCGCTCCTCCTGTGGCTGGTGCTGCTCGGGCAGCTTCTCACCGGGTCTGGACTGGACCAGATCGGATGGAATCGGCGCGCGAGGTCACCGAGCCGCGTGAGGAGCTCGAGGCCGAGGACCTCGAGCAGATGCTGGCGGCGCGCAACGCCCGACGCCGGGCCCGCGGTGAGGCGGAGGTCACGGTCGAAGAGCTCGAGATGCGCGTCGTCGCCGTCACGAACGAGCAGCGCCGTCGTCGCGAGGAGCTACATGGCCGAGCGCGAGCTCGACGAGCTGCTGGAGGCGACAAACGCCCGCCGGCGCGCCCGTGGACTACCCGAGCGGACCAAGGACGAGGTCCAGCGCGAATTCGGCCGCCCCGGCGACGCCGACGCCTGAGCGCGGGCACCAGGATGTCGAGGGCGGTGGCGCGCGTCCTGATCATCGGCTGCGGATGCCGCGGCCTTGAGCTGGCGGCCGGGCTGATCTCCATCGGCCACGCGGTGCGTGGCACCACCCGCGATCAGCGGCGCCTGTCCGAGATCGAGGCGGCCGGCGCCGAGCCGGTGCTCGGCGACCCAGACCGGGTCGGCACGTTGTTCGGCGCCCTTGACGGCGTGGGCGTCGTCTGCGTGCTGCTCGGGTCGGCCGTCGGCGCGGCGGACGCGCTCGCGGCTCTGCACGGGACCCGGCTCGAGATGCTGCTGACCCGTACGATCGACACGACCGTGCGGGGCGTGGTCTACGAGGCGGCGGGGAGCGTCGACGCCGAGGTCCTCGCCCGGGCGGCGCAGCGCGTGGCCGCGGCCTGCGATCTGTCGCGGATCCCGTACCGCTGCTGCGCGCCGATCCCGGCGACCCCCCGCTTGGGCCGCCGCCGCGCAGGACTGCGTCGAGACCGTCCTCGCGGCCTGAGTCACCAGGCCGCCTGAGCGGTCGGCAGCAGCGGCTCGATCCGATCGAACAGGTCGGCCAGGATCCTTGCCGTCGCGCCCCAGATCAGGTGGTCGCCGACGACGTAGGTGTCGGTGCGGATCGGCAGCCCGCGTCGCACGAGCCGGCGACGGCCGTAGCCGGCCAGCAGCGCTCGAAGCGGCAGTTCGATGCACCTCGGCAACCTCGCGCTGCGCTCACCTGCCAATCCGTCCGGGCTCGATCAGCCCGACGAACGGATACACCGCATAGCCGGTGAGCGATCGTCGGGGTCGGTTGCAGCGCGCCGATCACCTCGACGGCGTCGAGCGGCAGGCCGATCTCTTCATGGGCCTCGCGCAGCGCCGTGCTGCACAGGTCCGCGTCCCCTCGTCCGAGCGTCCGCCCGGGAACGAGATCTCGCCCGGATGCCGGCGCAGGTCCTCGCGACGCTTGGTGAACACGCAGTGCAGCTCGCCCCCGTCGAGGTACAGCGGCACGAGCACGCCGGCGTCGGTGCGGCCGCGCACGTCGAGCTCGAGCGCCTCCGCGGGCGAAAGCATCACGCGCATCAGATCGTCGCGGCAGCGATCGCGCGGGCGATGCCATCGTTGGCGTCGCGCGGGCGGCTCAGGTCGCCGCGCGGGTGGCCCGCTCGACGCGCTCGTCGAACATGACCTCGCCGTCGAGCGTGCGGTGGATCGGGCACTTGGCGGCGATGACCCGCAGCCGCTCCATCTGCTCCGGGGTGCAGCCTCGCGGGAGCCGAGGGCGAGCGCGAACTTCGTCGGCGAGCCGCGCTCAGCCGCCGTGAACTCGACCTCGACCTCGACCGGGCCGATGTCCCAGCCCTTGCGCTCGGCGTACATCTCCATCGTCATCGCCGTGCACGACGCGAGGCTGGCGGCCAGCAGCTCCTGCGGGCTCGGCCCCTCGTCCTCGCCGCCGCGCTCCGTCGGCTCGTCGGCCACGAGCTGATGCCCGCGTACCTCGATCGTCGTGCGCAAATCCGTGCGGGCTCGTGCGTCGTGCGGTGGCCTTCATGCCCGTCCTGTCATCGTCGCGTGTCCTGGTCAACCCATCGTAGCGCCGGCGCTGGCGCTAGTCCGCCAGTGGGTTGAACAGCAGACCGGTCGGCACCTTGGGGAAGAAATACGTCGACTTCGGCGGCATGCTCTCGCCCGATGCGGCGACGTCCTGGACCCGCTTCACCGGCGTCGGCGCCATGAAGAAGGCGGCGTCGTACTCGGCGCTCTCGATCAGCTCCAGCGCCTGCGTCGAAGTCGCGCGCGTAGCCGAGCCCGTCGAGGTGGTCGATGTCCTCGTCGGTCATCCCCAGCGCGCCCTTGAGGATCAGCGCTTCGAGCACGGCGGTGTCGAGGCGACGGTAGGGCTCGGCGTGGTCGGCGAGCGCGGCGTCGGCGATCGCCGGGTCCTTGAGCGTCAGCATGAACGGCATGCGGGCGTGCGCGTCGATATAGCCGATCCGCACCTGACTCGCTCGAGGCCGGTGGCCAGGGCGCGCGTGTCCGAGAGCGGCTCGATCGTCGAAATCGCGCCGCAGCGCCTCGGCGAGCGCCTCGTGCTGATCGGGCCGCAGGCCGCGCACGAGCCGGTGCGTCGGGAACACGGTCAGCCCGGGGTCCTCCAGCGCCACCAGGCACATCAACACGTACCGGTGGGGGCCCTCGCCGCCGATCTCCTCGGCGTACACGCGCGCGGTCTCGTAGCGGTGGTGGCCGTCGGCGATCAGCAGCTCGACGCCGCGCGAGCGCGCCCTGCGCGGTCGTCGATCGCCGCCTCGTCGTCGACCCGCCAGAGGCGGTTCACGGTGCCGTCGGGATCGGTCGTCTCGGCCCACGGCTCCGCTCCGGCGATCGGCGCCGGCGAGCGCCCTCCACGCGGCGCCCGCCGGGTCGGAGAAGAGCGAGAAGATCGGCGACAGGTTCGCGCGCGTCGCCCGCGTCAGCCGGAGGCGGTCCTCCTTCGGGCCCGGGATGCGTGCGCTCGTGCGGGCGGATCCGTCCCGGCCCCGTAGTCCTCGACGCGGACTCGGGCGAGGAAGCCTCGCCGCGTGCGGGCCTGGCCGTCGGGGCCCGTGTAGTCCTGCTCGAGCGCCCACAGCGCCGGCGCATCGTCCTGGACCACGACCCCCTCGGCGCGCCACGCCGTCGAGCAACCGCGGCGGCGTGCGTCGTAGGGGTCGTCGCCCTGGGGCAGGTCGATCGCCACGACGTTGTAGCGGGGAGCGCGGCGATCAGTGCCGCCCGCTGCGCGGCATCGATCACGTCATACGGCGGCGCGACCACACGTTGCAGGCCGCCCGTCTCGGCCAGGTCGTAGTGCAGCGCGCGCAGGGGCTGGATTTCCGCCATCGCGGCGCCGGAGGCTACAGTGTCGCGGCACCCTAGGAGCGCCCGCGGACCGGACCGGCAGCGGCTTCGATCGGGGCCACCACGTCGGGCCCACGGTCGTATCCCGGCGCCAGCTCGGCCTCGAGCTCCGGGCCCCCGGTCTGGACCCAGATCACCGCCCCGACGACGAGCAGCCCGCCGGCGATCTGAATCGGCGACAGCGCCTGGCCCAGCACGGGCCACGCGATCAGCGCGCCGAGCACGGGCTCGAGCGTGGCCACCACCGCGACCCGCGAGGCGGGCAGGTGGCGGACCGCGGTGACGATGCACGCGAACGGGATCAGCGTGCCGCCGATCACGATGTAGACGGCGTAGGCCAGGTTGCGCGAGGAGGAGAGGATCTCGGTCGGGAAGCTCCACAGCGGCTGCACCACACACCAGAACAGAGCCGAGAACCCGAACCCCCACACGAGCGTGGTCAAGGGCGGGTAGCGCTGCCCGGCCTGCTCGCCCGACATCAGATAGCACGCGAACGTGACCGCGGCTCCGAGCGCCCACACCAGCCCGAGCGCGTCCAGCGAGCTCGGGTGGTAAGCGCCGACGACCAGGAAGCAGCCGAACGCCGACAGTCCGGCGGCACCCCAGAGGCCGCGCGGCAGGGCGCGCCGGTGGACGAGCTTCAGCCACAGCAGCAGGAGCAGCGGGCCGAGGTACTGAACCGTCAGCGCGACGCCGATGTCCAGACGTGCGATCGCCGCGAAGTAGAACGCGTTCACACCCGACAGGCCGACGATGCCGAAGAAGGCCAGCCGGTGGACGTCGCGCCGGCGCACGCGGAGCAATGCCGGCCGCGCAATCACGATCCCGGCGGCCAGGAGCACGAACGTGCACACCGAGCGCAGCTCGGCCAGCCGCGCCGGCGGCATGCCGTCGTCGAGCAGCAGGCGAGCGAGCGAGCCGTTCACCGCCCACAGCGTCGCCGCCGTGGCGGCCAGCGCGTAGCCCAGCCGGGGCGAGCGATGCGGGGCGGACACCCGATGGAGTCTTGCACCGGCCGGGTACACTCGATTGACTCCTCGGGGCGTGGCTCAGCCTGGCAGAGCACTCGGTTTGGGACCGAGAGGTCGCCGGTTCAAATCCGGCCGCCCCGATCTCCGGACGCGCCGCGCGGTTTTTGCGCCTTCCGGCCGGCGGCTCAGCGACGGTGCTTGCGGGTGCCGCTCGGCAGACCCCGGAGCAGCCGCGCGAACATGCCGCGCAGCGTCTCCTTGCCGTACGCGTGGCTACCGTCGTTGAGCGTCATCACGGCGACCGAGACGCGCGCGCAGCCGCGGATCAGCACCGCGACCTGGTGGTCGACGGCGCCGGTGCCCAGGCCCCAGCCCCCCTTGAAGTAGAGCTTCCACCCCTTCGGCTGCACCTCGCCGACGCCCCACCGCTCGGAGGGCACGATCGAGGCGAGCAGGTGCAGCGCGTACCAGCGGTGCAGGGGCGCGACGAAGTTGTCGATGTGGAGGAACAGCTTCGTCTGATCGCGGGCCGTGATCTGCGTCAGCCCCCAGATCGGATTGGTGGCGAAGTTCGTCATGGACGCTTGCGCTGCGAGCGCCCGCAGGGCGCCGTTGCCGACGATGTCCCGCACAGCCGTCGCGGCGTTGTTGTCCGACTGCGTGATCATCGGGATCAGCAGCGAGAAATCGAACCCGTTCAGCGCGCGATTGCGGACCGAGGGCAGGTCGAGGTAGGCGACCATCAGCATCGCCTTGACCACGCTCGCCGAGGGCACGACGTGATCGGGGCGGAAGCCGTAGAACCGATGCGCGGTGCGGACCGCGAACGAGACGTCTCCGCCGCGCGCCCGCGCGTACCCGACGGCCGCGCCGGTGTCGGGGCGCCAGAGCGAGTCCAGTGGCTTGCCGGTCGCCGGGCACCGTGCACGGGCGCGCGGTGTGGGGCCGGCGCCGCGGCCACCGCGACGGCGCCGCCGCGCCAGCCGGCCGCGAGGGCCAGAGCGAGTGCCAGCACCGCCGTGATTCGCGTCCCCGGCATGATTACGCTCTACCCACGCCCCCGTAGCTCAGCTGGACAGAGCATCCGCCTTCTAAGCGGAGGGTCCCAGGTTCGAGTCCTGGCGGGGGCGCTGCCGTGTCGCCCACGGTCCGGGCACGGATGTCAGACACGCTGGTAGATTGACATGTCCACGGTGGGCGTAGCTCAGCTGGTAGAGCTCCTGGTTGTGGTCCAGGCGGTCGGGGGTTCGAGTCCCCTCGCTCACCCTCCGAGAAAAGCCCTGGTAATTCGGGCCCTTTATAGCTTGCTGCGGGCCGTTCGGATGGCCTCAGTGGCGACCGTTGTACCACTCGTTGTCGCACTTGAGGGCCAGTTTCGGCGCATGACTGCACGACGCCCGTGGTCTGTTAGCCGAGGCGGGATGGTCATTTGTGGCGGATCCGCGTGCGCTGTTGTGCAGAAGCGCGCGTGCGCTCGACGTGGAGTTGTCGGCTCCAGTCGGCGGCGAGGTGGTGGAGCGGTCGGTTTCGCACACGTCTTCGCCTGATCGGTCTCGTGGGGAGTACCCTGATGCCGGCACCGGGTTGAGTGGGTTTGACCAAAGAAAGGCTGGTGCGCTCATGGGCACTGAGCGTGTGCTCGAGGTCGGTGCGTCGGACACGTGGGACGTTGGTCGTTTGGGTTGGCCGTGGCGTGTTGTGGGGTTGGTCGCTGCCGTGCTGCTTGTGGGGGTCCTGGGAGCGGGGCGGGCGCGCGCGGCGCTGCCGTCCAACTGCGCCCAGACCGGGGAAGACATTGCCTGCACGTTCTCCTCCACCGGCTTCCCTGATCAGACATTCAAGGTGCCGGTCGGCATCAGCAGCGTGAACATCGTCGCGGTCGGCGCGCCAGGCGGCGCCGGAGGACCACGTTTTCCGAGCCCTGTGCCGGGTGGCGCGGGGGCGGTCGCAAGCGGGACGCTGAGCGTGACCGGCGGTCAGACGCTGTACGTCGAGGTGGGCGGTGCCGGCGGCAACGGCTTTGACGACGGTGCGGCTGGCTTCAACGGGGGCGGCCCGGGTGACACCGCGTCTCGCACCCCGGAAGCGCCGGCGGTGGCGGAGCGTCGGATGTGCGCAGCACTCCGTATTCAGCCGATCCGACCCGGATCCACGGCTTCTGATCGCCGGTGGCGGCGGCGGCGCCGGCGCACCCGGAGGTCCCCCGACCGTTCCGGGCGGTGCTGGGGGCGCAGCCGGGCAACAGGGTCTCGGCGGCACTCCACTGAGCTCCCTGGGCGCGGGTGGGGGCGGTTTGCCGGGCACGACCAGTCGGTACGCCAACGGCGGCAGCGGCGGCGGGGGCGGTGACATCGGTGGTGGAATGGGTGGCAACGGTGGCCGCGGCGGCGGCGGGGGCGGTAGCACTGTTGGCGCCGGCGGTGGCGGCGGCGGCGGCGGCCTGTACGGGGGCGGCCAGGGTGGCGAGGGCGCCGGCAACTCCAACGACGGTGCCTTCGCCTTCGCCGCAGGTGGTGGTGGCGGCGGGGGCTCCTCGCAGGTGCCCCCGGGCGGGTCTGTGACCGCGAATACCGCCGGGCGTGCCGCCGCAGGTGACGATCACCTACGCGGCGCCGGACTCGACCTCGACCGCTGTGAGCTGTTCGCCTGACAGCGTGGCCATCGGCCAGTCGACAACGTGTACGGCGACCGTCACCGATACCAACACCAGCGGTCAGAGCACGCCAAGCGGTTTGGTCAGCTTCAGCTCGAGCGGCTCGGGCAGCTTCAGCGCGAACGCGTGCGCCCTGTCGGGGTCTGGCGCGTCTGCGCGCTGTTCGGTGAGCTACACCCCCGGCGCTCTCGGTACCGGGTCGCAGGCGATCACGGCCAGCTACCCCGGCGACACCACCCATGAGGCCAGCTCCGGCCAGACGGACCTCGCGATCGTGGTTGCTCCCGCCGCCCCGACGATCACCGGTCTCGCCAACGGTGATGGCCAGGTTGGCGTCAGTTTTACCGACGACGACCCCGGGACCGCGCCGATCACCTCCTACGAGGTGACCGCAACCGACCTCAGCGATCCCACGGCGCCGCCCGCGACGGCCAAAGGCCCCAGCTCCCCGGTCACCGTGAAGGGGCTGACCAACGGCGACACCTACGTATTCACGGTGACGGCGACCAGCGCCGATGGCACCAGCCCGCCGTCCGCCCCGAGCGGGCGGCTGAACGTGGGCGTGCCGCCGGTCATCCAGAGCGGGCCGACGGACGGGGTCGTCGGTCAGGCTTACTCCTCGCGCTTTGTGATCACGGGGGCGCCACCCCCGACCGTCACCCAGGTCTCCGGGGAGCTTCCGCCCGGCTTGACCCTCAGCAGCGCCGGGACACTGGTCGGCACTCCCACCCTAGCCGGCACCTACGAGTTCACGGTCAAGGCCGTCAACACGGTGGGGATCAGCTTTGGGAACGGTACGGTCACGATCGCGCCGGCGACTCCGGTGGGGGAACCACCCCCGCGGCCGCACCATCACCATCGTCACCACCCCCACGAGAGAAACTGAGCCTGAATCACTGAGCCGCTGGGTGCGGGCCTGTCGGGATGATGGCGGCCGATTGTCGGCGTCATCCAGGGCTTGTTGATGGACGAGGACCGTTCCGCGCTACTGGAGCCGCTGCTTTATGGCTTGCGATACTCGCACGGACGAGGCTGGGCTTGGCGTCGTCTTGCCGTTGGCGGCGAGCCGAGCTTCTCTCGGTGCCGGAGTCTCTCTTCTCGGGGAGGACGACCACCCTCGTCGTGTCGACAGCCCGGACGACACTGCTGCGCTCACGCGGGAGGGACGGGGATGTCCTTGGCGCCGAGGCCTGGCGGGGGTGGTTGAGGCGGGGGTTTCGGGGGCTGGGGTGTCGGTGGATGGTAATTCGGGTCGCGTGTCACCTGGATCCTGACCTTGGTGCTGGCGCTGCCGTTCGTGCCGGTGACGGTGACCGTCACTGTGCTCCCGCCGGCCCGTTGAGCGCGGCCGGTGATGACGCCGGTTCTCGTGTCGATGTGCAGCCCGAGTGGCAGACCGGTGGCCCGGTAGCGGTGCTGGCCTGTGACGCCGGTCGTGTGTGGTCGGACCGGGTCGATGGGCCGGCCCTGCAGCGCGCGGCCGAGGGGGTAGGAGAGGTGACGGCCGTTTGCGGCCGAGGTGATGCTGATCGTCACCACCGTCTGGAGGGCATCGAAGCCGTGGTAGACGGTCATCACGACGGTCATCGTCCCCGCCTTGCGCGGGGTGCCGCGGATCACACCGACGCTGGGGATGACCGCCAACCCCGCGGGCATCGTGGATGGCATGAACGTTGTGGTGTGGATGATCCCCGCGACCTGGGGGAACACGTCGCCGATCGGCCGGCCGACGCGGCCGCGGATGAGCGGGTAGCTGACATGCGCGGGGACGGCCGGCTCGAGCACGCTGATGACGAACCGGTTGGCGCTCGTCGTCCTGCCGCCGCCGGTCGCCTTGACGACCGGATAGTAGGTGCCGGCGCGCGCCGGGGTGCCCGTGATCGCTCCGGTCTTCCGGTCGACCCGCAGGCCCGACGGGAGCTTCGTGGCGCTGTACGCGGCGTCGGAGGGCAGACCGCTCGCGTACGCGTACCCGGTGTCGATCTTCACCCCCGCGGTGCCGACCATGTCCGAGTAGCTCAGCAGCGCCGGGACTGTGGTGTGCGCCGGCACGATGACGATCACTGCCGTCGTCGTCGCCTGCGCGCCGAGCGAGTCGGTCGACGTGACCGTGATCGTCAATGTTCCCGGCCCGACCGCCGTACCGGTGATGGTCCCGGTGGAGGGCGAGATCGTGAGACCTTGGGGCAGGGAGGCCGCGTTCCAGCGCACGGGGCCCACGAGCCCGCTGGACTGCGCGCGCACCGGCGCGATCGGCATCCCAACGCGACCGGTGCCGTCGGGGTAGGCGATGCTCGCCACCGTCGGCACCGTTGGGATCGCCTCGGCCACGTTGCTCCACGGCCCCGGCCCGCTGCTGCCGGCCACCGCCCGCACGCGGAACTCATAGGTCCGCCCGTTGGCGAGGCCGAGAACGTTCACGCCGGTGTCGGCGCCGCCCGCCGCCGGCCCGGCGAGCCACGTGCTCGTCCCCTTCGGCCGGTACTGCACCTCGTGCGCGGTGATCGCGGCGGGCGCCTTCCCGGACTCGGTCCACTGCAGGCGCGCCTTGCCGCTGACAGCGACCGCCGTGAGGATCGACTGGAACTGCAGCTGCTCGAGCGCCCCGAGGTCACGCAGCCCGCCGGGGGACACGCGCAGATGGGTGTCGGCTCCCGGCCAGGCCGTGCCGCCGATCTGGAAGGCGTTCAGCACACGCAGGTAGGTCGAGTAGGCGTCGTATTCGATCGGCCGCCCGTCGAGCGGGTTCATCACCGGGCCGCTGGCCAATCCGATGAGCTTTGAGCCAGGCCCGAAAGCGGGGATCCCCTGGTCGGGGTAGGGGTACTGGAGCACGTTCGGGGTCAGCCCGAGGGGGCCGGTCGAGACGCCGGCGGGAAGGGGCGCCTGGGTCGTCGCGCCCGGGTCGACCAAGGAGCAGTCCGACCCGCGGGACGTCCCGTACTGGTCGGCGTTCGTCCAGGTGTTGCTCGCGGTCGCGGTGCCCGAGCGGCGCTGCCAGATCGGCAACCTCGCATCCGGCAGATTGAACGGGTTGCCGCTGGCCACGATGCTGTCCGTGACCGTGAGGTCCGACGTCGCGCCGCGCTGGTAGATCGCGGACGCCGGTGCCAACCCGACGGCGGTGGAGCACCCACTGCTGAGCTGCGGCTCGACCGAGATCGTCGAGGCGTCGACCGTGGCCGTGGAGTCCGACACCGAGAGGCCCTGCTGGGCGACGCTGGCGATCCGCCCCGCGGCGACGCGTGGCGACGCGATCGCCGTGTTGACGATCGATGCGCTCGCGCCGCCGACGAGCGACACCCCGCCGCCGTTGTCAAACACCGAGGAGACGACCTGCACGTCGCCACCGACGCTGAGGATCGCCGCCATGTCACGGCGCGTGTCGTAGAGGACCGAGCGGTCGATGACCACGTGGCTGCCGTGGGTCGCGGTGATGACCGCGTCGACGAGGGCGTTCTGACCGAACCAGGCGTTGTTGTACAGGTAGGAGTCGCGCAGGGTGAATGACGCGTTCGTGCCCACCTCGATCGGCGCAACGCTCGAGCGACGCATTTGCGCGGCGTCGATGATGCCCTCGATCCGGCTGCGGTTCACGGTCAACGACGAGTTCGGGTTGACCAGCGCATAGGCGGGAAGGCTCCAGTAGCCGGGCTGGGCGGGCGTGCCCTCCGGGAGGACGTCGACGCGGTTGACGGTCACGTGCACCGCCTTGGCGCTGTCGCCGTAGGCGCCGACCTGCAGAAAGCCGGTGTTGGTGGCGATCTGCCGGGCGCTGCTCGGCTGCATGTCGGCGGTGCCGACGTTCCCGTTCGGGTCAAGCCACCACAGCAGGCCGCGGATCGCCACGGGCCCCTGGATCGTGAGGTCATCGCGCACGTACATGGCGAAGCTGTTTCCCTCCGCGCTGCGCATCGGGCACGAGCCCAGGCCGATGCTCTGCACCGACGGCGCGAAGTCGACCGTGTCGGCCCCGGGGTTGGCGTTGGCCGCATTGATCGCCGCCTCCAGGGTCCCGGCACCGCCGCAGCCGTCAACGCGGGTCACCGTAAACGTCCGTGCGCCGGCCACGGCCGGAACGGCAAGCACGGCAACCGCCGCAGCAGCGGTGACGACAGCCGGGATCCGAAGCTTCATGACGCACAACCCCTTCCGGCGGTAGGCCCTCGGGAAGCCCACGACTGTAGAACCCGAACGCTGAGGCGTCGTCAGGGCTTCACCGAACTCATTAGCGGGGATGACTACCGAGTCAGCTCACATAGCCCTCGACCGCGTGTGCTCCGGAACGAACTCAAGCGCGTTGGCAGCCATCACGTTGACAACGGTGGCGGGTCTCGCCGGCGCGCGGCCCGGCCCTCGTGTTCGCCAATTCCGAGACAGCGTTCGGGCGCCTGCCGTTCGGGCGCCGCGAGTGCGCCAGCGGGTTGGCGGTGGCCTGGGAGAGGGGGGTCGACCGCGGCATGGATGCTGGCTGAACTGGTCACGGACTCGGGTTCCGCGCTGCGGCCGCGCCCCGGAGTGGGCGCGCGTTCCCCACCGGTCCCGGGGCGTCGCCGGCCGACCGCATCGTCGCAGGACCCGCAACCACGACGATTACCCACCACAACGCGCTCGCATGACCCGGAACCTGCACGACGACGGACCCTTAGCGGACGCTCTTGCGCGATCCCCAACATCGAGTGGCTGGCCCTGTCGGTGGTTGAGGAGCTCGACGGTCGCTCGACCGTGACCAACCTGCCGGGCGTCCTCGCCGCCGCCGATCTCGTCGAGCACGCCGATCGACCGGCCGCGCCCCGCGCCGGCGGCCCGCCGGCGCCGCCGGCGCGGGTCGTGCACACGGGCGCGCCGCGCTCCGGCGGGCCGCGTCCCGGCGGGCCGTGCCCCCGGGCGGGCCGCGCTCCGGGCGCGCCGCGCTCCGGCGGGCCGCGCCCCGGGCGGGCCGCGCTCCGGCGGGCCGCGTCGCGGCCCCCGGAAGTGCTGCATCTCAGTTCCGGCCCCCGGAACTCAGTTGCAACGCTTCTCAGCCGGTGGGCCGATCGCAGACAGGGGCCGTCGGAATCGGCCCACCCCGCCAGGCCACGCGCGCCGGCGCCGCCGGCGCCGGCGCCGCCCCGCCGGCGGCCCGCCCCGGCGCCCGGCCGCGCGACCGTGCCGCGCGCGCCGGCGGCCCGCTCCGGCGGGCCGCGCCCCGGAAGTGCTGCATCTCAGTTCCGGCCCCCGGAACTCAGTTGCAACGCTTCTCAGCCGGTGGGCCCGATCGCAGGACAGAGGCCGTCGGAATCGGCGCACCCCGCCAGGCCACGCGCGCCGCCCCCGCCGGCGTCGGCGCGCCGCGCCGGCGCGCTCCGGCGCCCGCCCCCGCCGGCGCCGCCCCCGCCGGCGCCGCCCCCGCCAGCCCACCTCCGCGGAAACCCCGCCGCCGGGCCCGTCGCGCGACGGGGGCGAGCACCGACGGGCAGGCCGAAGTCCTGGACGGACTCAGTGGCACCGTCGCCATCAACAACGTCGTGGCGGCAACGCTGAGCTGGGACAGAAGAAGGTCGCGGTCGATCCGAGTGGCGTGACGCGCTCTGGCGAGCCGGATCGCGACTGGGCGGCCGGATCGGCTCAGCAAGAGCCGCGACCCCTGTGCTGCGCCTCGCGCGGGTCGCGTCCTGGCGCGATGGCCTGAACGACCTCAAGGCCTCGCCGCACCGCCGGCGTCGCTCCTCACCCGCGGAAGCGTCTGCTTTACTGCGCCGCCGAAATTGTCCCGGACCGACACATTGAGGGGGAGACACTTGCTCCGAACACACGAGGCGCGGGGTGGCGGCGCCACACTCCACAGCGCAGGACGGCGGGGTCGCACCATCGCGGGCCTGGTCGCGCTGGTCGCTGTTGTCACGCTCGCCGGCTCGGCGCAGTCGGCCTCTGCCGCTCCCGGTTGGCACTTCGGACCGTTGGTCGAGAGCTCGATCTCCGACTGTTACTACGGAACGCCCGGCAACGGCGTGGGTGAGTACGGCGGCGCGGACTACGACGCGAACAATCCTCCCAAGACCGGGGACGTCTTCTACGTGGAGGTCGTGCTCAACGGTGTCGACTCCTCGTGCACCGAGATGACCCTGCCCGAGATCGCGCTTCCAGCGGGCGTCTCGACCGCGATCAGCGCCCAGAACCCGATCAAATGCTTCACCGTCGACAACAGCGCCCAGACCGAGACGCCTGACACCGCCGACTGTCCGCAGACGCTTGGTGCGCCGCTGTCTGGCGGCACCGGATCGATACGTGATGTCAACGGCCCGTCACCCGGCACCTGGGACACCCGGGCTCCCAATGCGTGGGCCCTCGAGATTCCGCTGACAGCCACGACGAGCGGCCTGAAGCAGATCTCGTTCCCGACCGCGGTCATCAGCGCCATGACCCAGACTCTGAATCCAAACGTCTCGGTAGTGATCGATGCCGGCGCGCCCCCACCGATTCACAGGAAGGTCACGCTCGGCTCGCCGACGAAGGGCGCCAAGCTCTCACGCAGCGGAGCCCTCAGTCTGGTTGTCACTGCGAACGGCACCGGCACCGGCACGGTCACGGGAACGGTTGTGCTCTCCGCCCACAAGACCGTTCACTTCATCAAGAGCACGATGAGGCTCAGCGCCGGTAAGGCGCTCAAGGTGACTCTCACACTCTCCAAGAAGGATGCGAGCGCCGTCCTCAACGCTCTGCGACACGGCAAGACCCTCAGCGCGCGGGTCACGCTGGCCGCGGTGAGCGCCATCGGCGATCGCTCCTCGGCGCACGTCACGGTGAAGCTCAAGCGGTAGGTCGCTCTGCACGCGTGGGGGGCCGGGTCCCACGCAGGCGTGCGACACTCATGACGGCGGCGAGCCGAGCACGGTCCCAGCGCGAGCGTCGGGGCCGGGGACAGCGAGACGAGATCGGAGGGTCGAATGGAGGGGAGCCGGAGCCCGGGAAGGGATCCCGCGCGGAGCGTCGGAGCGTCGGAGCCGCGGTCGCGGTCGGCGCCAAGGCGGGCACGGAAGCCGCGCATGCGTTCGGGGGCGAATGGCGAGTGGCTCACGACCGATGAGCGCGCAGCCCTCGGCAAGGTGGCGCGGGCCGAGGTGCCGCGCGCGAGCCACGCCGAATGGAGTCCGTCCCTGCGGCGGGCCGACCCGATCGATCTGCTCGAGGAGCAGGCGCTGGATCGGGTCGCGGAGCTGGTCCCGATCCGCCACGGACGCATGGTCGTGTCACCGTTCGCGTACTTCCGCGGCGCGGCGCTGCCGATGGCCTCGGACCTCGCCGGCACGCCGCAATCGGGACTGAACGCCCAGCTGTGCGGGGACGCCCACCTCTCGAACTTCGGCATGTTCGGCTCGCCCGAGCGTCACCTGTTCTTCGACGTCAACGACTTCGACGAGACGGCGCGAGGACCCTGGGAGTGGGACGTCAAGCGGTTGGCCGCGAGTCTCGAGATCGCCGGCCGCGACAATGAGTTCGATGACAGGGCGCGCCGGCGGACGGTGCTGAGCGCCGTGCGGACCTACCGCGAGACGATGCGCGAAATGGCCGCGAAGTCGATGCTCGAGGTCTGGTACGCGCACCTGGACATGAGCGAGTTGCTGCCGCGCTTCCGCTCGCTGCTCGACGCCAAGCGGACGCCCAACGTCTGGAGAGCGATCACCAGGGCGAGAGCTCACGACAGCCACCAGGCGTTCGAGAAGCTCTGTCACATGCCGGGCGACGAGCCGAGGATCCTCAGCGACCCGCCGCTGATCGTCCCCGTCGAGGACCTGCTCGGCGATGTCGGCGGCGATGCCCTGGTGGCGGCGATGGACACCTTCATCCGTTCCTATCACCGGACGCTGGCGCCCGATCGGCGACAGCTGCTCGACCACTATCGGGTCGTCCACCTCGCCCGCAAGGTCGTCGGGGTCGGCAGCGTGGGAACGCAGGCATGGATCCTGCTGCTGCTCGACGAGCGGGGCTCTCCGCTGCTGCTGCAGGTCAAGCAGGCGGATGCCTCGGTGCTCGAGCGATTCACGGTCAGGAGCGCCTTCGCCAACCACGGCCAGCGAGTCGTCGGCGGTCAGCATCTGATGCAGACCGCCAGCGACATCTTCCTGGGCTGGGAGCGATTCGACTTCGCCGGCTACGAGCGCGACTACTACATCCGGCAGCTCCGGGACTGGAAGGGCTCCGCCGACCTCGCCGGCATGACCCCGGCGGGCATGAAGCTCTGGGGTCAGATGTGCGGCTGGACGCTGGCCCGGGGCCACGCGCGGTCGGGCGACCGGATCGCGATTGCCGCCTATCTGGGCAAGTCAGACGCCTTCGACCGCGCCATCCTCGCCTTCTCGGTCGCCTACGCAGACCAGAACGAGGCCGATTACGCCATGCTGCAAGCAGCCGTCGACGGCGACCGGCTGGTGGCCGAGACGGGCGTGTAGCCGCCTCGATCCGCCGCTCGGGCCGGCCCGCGCGCGCCGGCGTCGCCGGTGGCCGACGAGCGCGACGAGCGCGGCGCAGGCGCCGGGCTCCCGGCAGCCGCTACGGCGAGGGAACGATGCGGATGTACGGCTTGGGGGACTCCCAGCCGTCGGGGTACTTCTCCTTGGCCTGGTCGTCGCTGACCGAGCCGGCGATGATCACGTCATCGCCCTTCTGCCACTGGGCGGGCGTGGCCACGGCGTGGTTGGCGGTGAGCTGCAGCGAGTCGATCACGCGCAGGACCTCGTCGAAGTTGCGCCCGGTGGTCATCGGGTAGATGAGCACGAGCTTGATCTTCTTGTCCGGGCCGATCACGAACACGTTGCGCAGCGTCTGGTTCTGGGCCGGAGTGCGCTCGGTGGGATCGCCCTCGACGTCGGCGGGGAGCATCCCGTACGACTTGGCGACGTTGAAGTCGGTGTCGGCGATGATCGGGTAGTTCGGGGCGGTGCCCTGCGTCTCCTCGATGTCCTTGGCCCAGCGCTCGTGGTTGTCGGACGGATCGACCGACACGGCGATGATCTTCACGCCGCGGTTGTCGAACTCCGGCTTGATGCTGGCCATGTAGCCGAGCTCGGTGGTGCACACCGGGGTGAAGTCGCGCGGGTGCGAGAAGATCACGCCCCAGTCATCGCCGAGCCACTCGTGGAAGTTGATCGTGCCCTCGGTGGTTTCGGCGGTGAAGTCCGGCGCGGTGTCGCCAATGGTCAGTGCCATGATCGGTTCTCCCTTGGTTGGGGCCTGTAATGATCGTAATCCTGATCGACATTCCAGATACTAGTGGCAGCGGGCGCGCGAACCCAGCCGCGATCGGCCGGTAACCGGCCCCGCCGGCGGCGGAGTCACCCGCGGCTCAGCGACTCAGCTGGTCGTAGCCGAGCACGCGCCCTGTGCGCTTCTTGGCCAGCATCGCCAGGTCGGCACGGTCGAGTGCCTTGCCGGGGGAGATCGACTCGACCAGCGAGGCGTGGCCGGCGCTGATGCTGACCGGGCGAAATCCGGGCCAGACCAGCCCCGCGGCCGCTTCGCGCAGTCGCGCGGTGAAGCTGTGGGCGGCGCGCTCGTCGCAGCGGACCAGCAGCACGCCGAACTCGTCGCCGCCGAGACGGGCGAGGATATCGGTACTGCGGGCGGCGATCCGGAGCGCCTCGGCGAAGCGCTGCAGCGCCTCGTCGCCGGCGGCGTGACCGTAGGTGTCGTTGAGCGCCTTGAAGCGGTCGAGGTCGGTCACCAGCACGTAGGAGTCGACCCCGTCGCGCTGGGTCAGGGCCCATTCTCGATCCATGTGCATCATGAACGAGTGCCGGTTGCCGAGCCCGGTCAGCGAGTCCTGATAGGCGAGGGCGACGAGGCTCGGCTGCTCGGCGCGCAGGCGGTCGAGTTCGGCTCCCAGCGACGAGGCCCGACGTTGTAGGGCGGCCACGTGCCGGCGCTGGCCCTCGGCGTCGGGGAGCAGCGAGTATCCCTCGGCCGGGATCACCGACGTGTGCTGCTCGCACATGCGCTTGAACGCCTCGGCGCTGCCCTCGTCGTCGAACGTCGACATCGGGTAGGCGCACAGCAGGTCAAAGCTCCGCACCGTGGCCAGTCGGTTCCACAGGTCCTCGAGCGCGATCGCCGAGGCGACGTCGCCGTCGGCCCAGAGCAGCGCGACCATCTCCCCATAGACGTTGACCCGGCGGCCGTCGATCGCCATGCGGCCGATCAGGCCTCCGATCTGCTCGCGGAAGCGGTGCTCGTGAGGGCGGCCGTGAACCATGAACGAGGCGAGTGTCTCGGCGGCGTCCAAGGCCAGATAACGGCCTTCGCGGATGGCGTGCTCGACATCGACCCCGCCATCGGCCAGCGCCCGGGCGAACTCCTCGCGGTGCTCGGCCGTGGCGACGACGATCGCGGATCGGTCCGAGCGCAGCGCCGGCAGCAGGAATCGGGTAACGCTATCGACGAGGAAAGCGTCGGTCTCGTACAACTCGACAAGATGCTCGTGAGCACAGCCCACGGGCGCGGCCACCGTGGAGTGATCCATGGTGACGATATCGGCGGCCGAACCGGCGGGCTTGAGCGCATGGCCCGAGTCTTCCTGCTACAGAAGTGTCGGCGGGCGTCTGACGCTCCACTACCCTGAAACTTGGATGGCGACCGTCGCAGAGGAAATCGTGCCGCGGCTGCGTGGTGTCTCGCACGCGGTCGCGTTCTTCTTCGCCCTCGCCGCCGCCGCGGTGATCGTCGTGCTCGCGCCGACCGGGACCGCGACCGCCGCCCTCGCGATCTACGGCGTCGGACTGGTGGCGCTGTTCGGCGGCAGCGCGCTGTATCACCGGTGGCCGGGCCCGGCTCGGTTCAAGCCGGTGCTGCGCCAGATCGACCACAGCACGATCTTCGTCTTCATCGCCGCCAGTTACACACCGATCGCGATACTGCTCGTCCACGGCCCGATCGGCTGGATGCTTCTGGCCGGCGTCTGGGCCGGGGCCCTGGCCGGGGTCGCCTTCTCGCTCGGATGGGCGCACGCCCCGCGCCCGCTGGCTGCCGGCCTGTACGTCGCCCTCGGCTGGCTGGCCCTGATCGCGATGCCACAGCTGATCAGCTCGCTCGATCCGACGCCCCTCATCCTGCTCGCCGCCGGCGGCATCCTGTACTCGTTCGGGGCGATTGTCTATGCCCGCCAGCGCCCGGATCCGTGGCCCCGGACGTTCGGCTTCCACGAGATCTTCCACGCGCTCGTGATCGCCGCGGCCACGCTGCATTACGTGGCCATGATCGGCTGGATCCTGCCCGCCGCCCGCGGCTGAGGAGGGCGTCGTCCGATGGGTGCGCTCCGCCGCCGACCCGCGCCACAAAACGCTTGCAGGTTTGCGACGATTCTGCTAATCTGCTAGCAGACGCACCCGAACCAGACCATACCCAAGGGAGCACAATGCCGACCGCAACCCAATCAAAGAACGGCGCCCCGACGTTCGACAGCGCCTTCGGCCAGTTCAAGGACTTCAACGAGCAGTTCGTTGATGCAGCGCGCAAGACGGGCCACATGTACGTGGACTCATACGAGAAGGCCGTCGACCGCGCCATCGACCTCGAGCTCAAGGTCGCCGACGCGACCCAGGTCGAGTGGATCAAGAACCTGATCGAGACGCAGGCTGACGTGGCCCGCGAGCTCACCGCTTCGTACACCAACACCGCACGCAGTCTGCTCAAGTAACGGCGCTCGCCGGCAGCCTGCTCGATCCAAGGGCGCTTCAAGAAAACCGTAGGGGGAGCACCGGTATCGCCGGTGCTCTCTTCTGCAAGGAGGAGGAACACCGTGATCACCTCACCGCTGGCTACCGTTCCAGCATCACCGGCGTACACGTCGGGATTGCTGGACAGCTGGGTAGAAGGATGGTCGATCGCGCTGCGGGGCATGGGCGACTACATGGGTGCCACCCTGAAGGGCGAGATCACGCCCCAGGACATCCCGCGCTGGTGGACCCTCATGACCAAGCGCGAGCCGCCCACGTGGGCGAACCCCAACGAGATCGTGTTCGAGGCCCCGGTGGCGCGTCTGCGCGACTTCTCCACGGGCAAGCCGCGCGGTCTCGTCCCCACCCTCGTGTGTCCGCCGCAGGCGGGGCACGACTCGTGCATCGTCGACTACGCCAAGGATCAGAGCCAGATGCGCACGATCACCTCGTGCGGGCTCGAGCGGGCGTTCACGCTGGACTGGCTCGGAGCGACCGAGGAGACCGCGGACGCCACGGTCGAGGATTACCTCGAGGTCATCGACCGCGCGATCGACCACTGCGGTGGTCGTGTCAACCTGATCGGCGACTGCCAGGGTGGCTGGCTGGCCACGATCTACACCGCGCTGCACCCCGAACGTGTCAACACGCTCACGATCGCCGGCGCTCCGATCGACTTCCATGCCGGCGAGCCGGTCATCCACGAGGTGCTGCGATTCATGGCACCGCGCGGCAGCATGAAGTTCTACGAGTCCCTGGTGGCCGCGGACGGCGGCGTGCTCAAGGGTGAGCACATGGTCTCCGGGTTTGTGCTGATTCAGCCGGGCGACGAGGTCTCGCGTCAGTTCGAGCTGCTGCACAACGTCAACGACGAACACCACGTTGCGCGCTACGTGCACTTCGAGAACTGGTTCAAGCACACCCAGGACGTCCCGGGTGCGTTCTACCTGTGGATCGTGCGCCACCTGTTCCGCGACAACGCGCTGATGAGTGGCTCGCTCAAGATCGGTGGCCAGGCCGTCGACCTGACCAAGATCGACATGCCGCTCAACCTCCTGGCCGGCGCCACGGACCACATCACGCCGCCGGACCAGGTGTTCGCGCTCAGTCAGATCGCCTCCACACCGGACGAGCTCATCGACCGCCACGTCAGCACCGGCGGCCACCTCGGGTTGTTCATGGGTCACGAGGCGCTGCGCGAGCACTGGCCCAAGATCCTGGGCGAGGTGCTCGAGCACTCGACGAGCTCCCGCAAGGCGACCGCCAACGGGCGCTCGAAGGCCGCGACCAAGAAGTAGCGGCTGCGTGTGACGGTCGGGCCCGGCCCTGGTGAAAGCAGACCAGGCCCGGCCCTGACCGGACCCGCTCAGCGCGCGGTCCAGCCCTGGTCCATGGTGACCGGAGCGCCGGTGAAGGCGGACCCGTTCGGCCCGGCCAGGAACGCGACAACCTCAGCCACCTGCTCGGGCTCGATCAGCTGCTTGACGGCGTGCGGAGCGAGGATCACGTCCTCGAGCACGCGCTCTTCGGGGAGTCCGTGCGCCTCGGCTTGGGCCGCGATCTGCTTCTCGACCAGCGGCGTGCGGACATAGCCCGGGCACACGGCGGTGGCGGTGATGCCCTCGTCGGCGCCCTCGAGCGCCAGCGTCTTGACGAGCCCCAGCACCCCGTGCTTTGCCGACACGTAGGCGGCCTTGTAGGGCGAGGCGACGAGGCCGTGCACCGAGGCGATCGCGATGTAGCGCCCGGCGCCGCTTTCGCGCAGCGCCGGCCATGCCGCCCGTGCCAGCACGAACGGGCTGGTGAGCAACAGGGCGACGATCGTCTCCCACCGCTCCTGGGGGAATGACTCCACCGGGGCGACGTGCTGGATGCCGGCGTTGGGCACGATGACGTCGAGGCGCCCGAATCGCTCGAGCGCGGCGGCGACGGCGGCTTCGTTGGCCTCCGCGGAGGTGAGATCCGCCTCGTGGGGCACGCCGGGTCCGTCGGAATCGGGGTGCAGATCGACGGACAGCACGCTCATCCCGCCCTGCTCGAGCCGGTGTGCGACCGCGCGGCCGATGCCGCTGCCCGCCCCGGTCACGAGGGCGGCCTTGCCGCCCAGATCGCTCATCGGCGCTGCCGCGGAGCCCGTCTCAGCGGGACTTGCTCGTCGCGGAGCGCTTGCGCGGGCCACCGTCGTCGGTGAACGCCTCGTAGACCTCGAGCATCGCTGCCCGCTGGCGGGCCGTGAGCTTGATGTCGGCGCGGATCGCGTCGATCACGGCACTGCTCTCGGCCTCCTCGCCGGGAGGCGAGACGCCGGCGCGCTCGTAGAGCGTGTCCGCCGAGACCTTCAGCGCGTTCGCGATCCCGTCGAGCACCTGCTCGGAGGGGGCGCGCAGCCCCCTCTCGATCTGCGACAGATACGGGTTGGAGATCCCCGCCAGCTGCGCGAACTGACGCATCGAGAGCTCTGCGAGCTCCCGCTGCTGGCGGATGATCTCTCCGAGCGCGGCTGCTGAGCGACTGGCCATGCTGGGTCAGCATAACCCGCTGCTACATCTCCTGGCCGCCGTTGACGTTGAACACCTGACCGGTGATGAACGACGAGTAGTCCGAGACGAGAAAGTGGACCATGCGCGCGACCTCGTCGGGACGGCCGAGCCGGCCGACGGGGATCTGCGACTTGAGCCGATCGATCACCTTCTCGGGGATCGAGCCGACCATCTCCGTGGCCACGAACCCGGGGGCGACCGTGTTGACCGTGATCCCGATCGAATCCTCGGTCAGCTTGTCGACCTTGGCGAGCTGGTAGCACGCCTCGCGGGCGAGCGTCTTGGTGAGCCCGAACAACCCCGACTTCGAGGCCGCGTAGTTGGCCTGGCCGATGTTGCCGATCTCGCCGATCAGCGAGGAGATGTTGACGATCCGGCCGGAGCCACGCTCGAGCATGTGCGGCAGCACCGCCTGGCTCATGAAGAACGCGCCCGAGAGGTTCACCGCCAGCACCTTGTACCAGTCCTCGTCGGTCATCTTCAGCACGGTCCGGTCGATCGTGATGCCGGCGTTGTTGACGAGGATGTCGAGCCGGCCGTGTGCGTCGATGACCTCCTGGATCGTGCGGCGGCAATCCTCGGCCGAGCCGATGTTGCCCTGGTGGATGCTGGCGTTGACGCCGTGCTTCTTGAGGTCGGCCAGGAGCGCATTGGCGTGCTCGGCGTCGCGCCCATAGCCGGCGGCGACGACCGCGCCCTGCTCGGCGAAGCTCTTCGAGATCGCCGCGCCGATGCCGCGCGTACCGCCGGTGACGAACGCGACCCGGCCCTGCAGGCGCGAGCGGCGATGATCGGCGGGGAACGACTCGGTACCGGGTATGGGCGTCTCGGTGATCGGAACGTTCATCTGTCAGCTCTCCTCGTGGCTTTCGGTGGCGCCTAACGGTCCGACCGCTCCGCCAACCACGCGGCGAGGTCGGGCCAGATCTCGTTCTTCGCCCTCGATCCGGCGATCAGGCCGATGTGGCCGCCGGGCCGGTCGAAGTGCGTGACGTCCTCGCTCCCGACGAGGTCGAAGATCGGCATCGTCCCCACCCTGGGCGCGATGTGATCCCCCTGCGCCGTCACGATCAACAAGTTCTGATCGATCAGTCCCAGCTTGACGCGGCGGCCGCGGAGACTGATGCGCCCGCCGATCAGCGCGTCGTCACGGTACAGCCAGTGCAGCCATTGGGCGAACGCCTTGCCCGGGAACGGCGGGTTGTCGCCGACCCACTTGGCCATCGACTGCTGCGCCTCCCGGTTGACGCGTCCCTCCTGCACCGCCTCCCACAGCTTCCTGTCGGTGGTCCAGAAGTTGGTCACCGGCTTCAGCAGCCGGTTGGCGAAGTCAACCGCCCAGCCCGGCAGCGATTGCCACAGCTCTGCGGTGTAATCGGGGTCGAAGGCCTCGTTGCCGGTCCACTTCGCATACACCGAACAGCGCCCGTCGATCGGCATCGTCAGCAGCACCAGGTTGCGGACGGGCGTCTGCTCGCCGCGGCGGTCCAGGCCGCAGTACATCGCGCACATCGTGGCACCCATGCACCAGCCGAGCAGCGTCAACTCGTCCGCTCCGCTCGCGCGGAGGGTCTCGCGCACGGCCCAATGCAGCTCGTCGCAGACGTATTCCTCGAAACCGGTGTCGGCGTCCTCCTCGTCGGGGACGCCCCAGTCGAGCAGGAAGACGTCGAACCCCTCGCGGAGCAGGTACTCGACCAGCGAGGCGCCGGGGCGCAGGTCGAAGATGTCGGGCCGGTTGATCAGCGCGAACACGAGCAGCAGCGGCACCGCGTGGGTGCGATCGTCGCTCTTGTAGCGCCACAGCGTGACACCGCGATGGGTCCACACGACCTCGCGCGGAGTGGCGCCGATCACCGCATCAGCGGTGGTCAGCTTGATGTTCGCGTACTCCAGCGCGTCCAGCGGCGTGCGGACGACCCGATCGATCACGTCGATCGGGGTGCGGACGACGCGATCGAGTGCGCTCATCGGCCCGCTGTGTCCGCGTCCCCGGCGCCGGGAGTCTTGCGGGTCCCCGCGGCGGCGTCCTTGGACGAACCGTTGCTGCTCGCTGGGGCCGCCTTCCGCTCGCGCGCCGCGAGCTCGTCGCGGAGCTCCTCCACCTCCTGCAGGACGCGCTCGAGCTTGTCCTCGGTGCGATGGAGCTGGCGGGCGAGCCGAGTGATATCGGCCCGGCCGGCCACGCGCAGGTTGCGCAGCACCAGATCGGCGAGATCGGTCCCGACCCGCGCCAGTGCGGCGACGTTCTCGGCTCCGCGCGCGAACACGATGCCGAAGCTCTGCTTCGACACCAGTTGCTCGAGCGCCTTGGCCGTCTGTGACTCGGCCTGCTCGTAGAGCTCGCGGGCCGTGTCCTCCGGCGTTCTGCTGCTGCGCTCCGCCATATCAGTCCTCCTGGGCCTGGGCAGCCGAGACCTTCTTCTCGAGCTCGGCCATGACCGCGGGATCGCGGAGCGTCGTGACGTCACCGAGCGCGCGGCCCTCCGCGATGTCCCGCAGCAATCTCCTCATGATCTTGCCCGAACGGGTCTTTGGCAAATCATCGGTCCACAGGATTCGCTTCGGGCGCGCGAGCTTGCCGATCTGCTCTGCCACGTGCTCGCGGATCTGCGCCTCGATCTCCGGGGTGCCCTGGAGGTCGCCGTTCAGGGTCACGAAGGCGACGATGGCCTGACCGCTCATCTCGTCGGATTCGGCGACCACGGCCGCCTCGGCGACCTTCTCGTGGGCGACGATCGCCGACTCGACCTCGGCCGTCGAGAGCCGGTGGCCGGAGACGTTGATCACGTCATCGATCCGCCCGACGATCCACAGGTACCCGTCCTTGTCACGGATCGCCGCGTCGCCGACGAGGTAGGTCTCGGGCCCGAACCGCGACCAGTACGTGTCCACATAGCGATCATCGTCGCCGTACAGCGTCCGCAGCATGCCCGGCCACGGCCGCGTGAGCACGAGCAGTCCCTGGCCCTGGGCAACGCTCTCGCCGGTGGCCTCGTCGAGCACGTCGGCGAACACTCCGGGGAGCGGCTGGGTGGCCGAGCCCGGCTTGGTGTCGGTCAGCCCCGGGAGCGGGGAGATCATGATCTGGCCCGTCTCGGTCTGCCACCACGTGTCGACGATCGGGCAGCGCTCGCGGCCGATCACGACGTGGTACCAGAGCCAGGCCTTGGGGTTGATCGGTTCACCCACCGTGCCCAGCAGCCGCAGCGACGAGAGGTCGCGGGCGTTGGCGTGCTCGGGGCCCCACTTCATGCACGCGCGGATCGCCGTCGGCGCCGTGTAGAAGATCGTCACGCCGTAGCGCTCGCACAGCTCCCACCAGATGCCCTTGTGCGGGTAGTCCGGCGCGCCCTCGTACATCACACTGGTCGTGCCGTTGGCCAGCGGCCCGTAGACGATGTAGGAGTGGCCGGTGACCCACCCGACGTCGGCCGAGCAGAAGAACACGTCGCGCTCGGGGTCGAGGTCGAACACGTAGCGGTGCGTCGCGCTGACGCCGGTCAGGTAGCCGCCGGTCGTGTGCACGATGCCCTTCGGCTTCGCCGTGGAGCCCGAGGAGTAGAGGATGAACAGCGGGTGCTCGGCCTCCATCGGCTCGGGCGCGCAGTGCGGGTCGGCCGCGGCCATGATCTCGTCCATGTAGACGTCGCGCCCGGATTGCATCGGCGCGTCAATGCCGGTGTGCCGGACCACGACGATGTGCTCGAGTTTCTCGAGGCTGCCCATGGTGGCGTCGACCTGCTCCTTGACCGGGGCGGTCTTGCCCTTGCGGCGCGCGCCGTCGACGGTGATCAGCGCCTTGGCGTCCGACACCTCCATCCGCTCCCTGACCGCCTCCGGGGCGAAGCCGCCGAAGACGACGTTGTGCGGGGCGCCGATGCGAGCGCAGGCGAGCATCGACACGACGACCTCGGGGATCATGGGCAGGTAGATGCCGACGACGTCGCCCTTCTGTACGCCCATGTCCTTGAGCGCGTTGGCGAGCCGCTGCACGTCGCGGTGCAGGTCGGCGTAGGTGATCGCCCTGTCCTCACCCTCCTCGCCGGCCCAGTGAAACGCGACGCGCTGGCCGTTGCCGGCTTCGACGTGACGGTCGACGCAGTTGTAGGAGACGTTGAGAGTGCCGTCGGTGAACCACTTGTAGAAGGGCGGGTTGGAGTCGTCGAGGATCGTCGTGAACGGCTCGTTCCAGTGCAACTCGCGCGCCTGATCGGCCCAGAACTCATCGGGGTCCAGCTCGGCCCGGGCGTGCAGCGAGGCGTCGTTGACGCGAGCGCCGGCGACGAATTGCGCCGGCGGTTTGAACAGATCCTGGTGCAGGAGCTCCTCGAGCCGCCGCTCGAGCTGCTCGCCGACGAGCGTTCCGGTGCTGGCGGTGCTGGGGTTCATCTGTCTCTCCTCAACTCTCTCGGTGAACTGACGGTGCGTCCGCCCGTCGCGTCTGCCGATGCCGGGGGCAGAGGCGACGGCCGGGGTGGAGGATGGACGGTCCCATCCTCCACCGGGCCATGTCAACTGGTCCTACAGCGGCATGATCGGCATCACGGTGCGGCCGAACGTGTCGTTGGTGACCTCGGCGAGCGCCGTGTAACCCGCGGCGGCGGCGGTGATCAGCCCGAAGTAACCGCCCCAGTGGATCATCGTGATGTGGCCTCCGGCGTTGCCGATGCCCAGCAGGATGAACGTGACCAGCAGGAAGCCGAACACGACGTTGATCGCGCGGCTGGTGCGGAACGAGGCGACGAACATGACCAGGGTGAACATGCCCCAGCCGATCAGGTACAGGCCGACCGCGTTGCCGACCTGCGTCACCGGGATGTCCTTGAGGAAGAACTGGACCAGGGCCCAGAACGAGAGCCAGAAGGCACCGTAGGCGGTGAAGGCCGTGCCGGCGAACGTGTTTCCGGTCCGGAAGGCCCACATGCCGGCCAGGACCTGGGCGATGCCGCCGAACATCAGGGCGACACCGAAGACGATCGGCTCGACGCCTGGACTGACGAAGTTGGCGTTGACCATGCTCAGGAAGAACGTTGTCAGCGCGAACGCGCTCAGACCGAGTGGACCGGGGTTGCCGATCACAGGGCCCGACATCGCCGTCGCGGCGGGTTCCGGCGTCTGCTTGTCGGCCCCAACTCAGGGGTCGCTCGGATACGACGTTGGCGGACATGAAGTCCTCTCCTCACCTCGGTGGAATGGGTGCGCTGCGTCTTCGGTGCGGCATCGACCCCCTGCGGTGGGGTCAGGCGCAACTTAGTGCCGTGGTATGCCCTCGCCATCGGCCAAACACCGTTGCCTCGATCAGTAGTCGCCCGTATTGACGGGCGGATCTCGCGGCGCCCGGGTGTGAGTACGCGCCGCGCGGCGAGACCCGCGGGCCGCCACGCGGGATTGCCCGCGTCTCGGGCGGGCTATGACGCCGTATCGGGATGCCGGATGCGGCGCCCGACGTCGATCAGCGCTGCGCACACGAAGCTGATGGCGCCGATGACGGGGCCGACGATCGCGGCCACGGCAAACACGACCGCGCTCGCCACCCCGAGGAGGACTCCCATGAGCGCCGAGCAGCGCCGCAGCGACGGCATCGCGCGTTTGGGCGAGAATCCTCATGCCCAGATGATCAGGTGTGGACGATCCCGCGTGCATCCGGGATTAGCACGGATTGGTCTTCGGCCTCCGCCGTACCGGACTGCGTCATGCCCCGCCCCACGCGATCACGCCGACGACGTCCAGCGTCGAGAGGATGCCGATCGGAAGCTGGCTGACGGGGTTGAGCACGACGGCGTGATTGACCCCGTGGGCGATCATCAGCTCGCCGGCCTCGAGCAGCGGCATGTCTGTCTGGACCGAGACGACCGGCGCCAGCGCCAGTGCTCCCGCAGTCCGCTCGGTGCCGGTGCGGACCCCCGCGCGGACCAGATCGAGGTCGGAGACGATGCCCCAGACGACGCTTCGGCCGGCGCCGTCGGGCGGGAGGCCGGTGACCGCGATGCAGTGGACGCGGTGGCCGGCCATCAGCCGGGCCACCTCGACCAGAGAGGCGTCGGCGGAGCAGGAGAGGATGCCGGGGTGCATCGCTTCGACAACCGTGGCGTGCTCCAGGCTGGGAGTCAGGTAGCTGTCCTGATGGGGGAGAAGTGCGGTTGGCATGAGTGCCTCCTCGTATGGCTCACGGCAAGCCCGGAGCGCCGTCACCGCAGACACTAGAACCGGGCGCCGCCGCCGGCATCCGGGCGGCGTCCCGTCCCGCGTACGTAGATATCCGATATAGGCCGCGTCAGGCCGCGTCGGCGAGCGGGGCGGGAACGCCCAGATGCTCGAAGTACTCGTGCGCGGCCGTCGCGGCACGATCGATCAGCGTGATCAGCCGGTGCAGGCGCTCCTTCACCGGGTGGTGGCCCATTCCGCGCCACACCTCGATCCGAGCCTGCGGCAGCGCCGCGCGCACCCCGTGGCGATGGGACATCGGCACGAGCCGGTCGCGGTCGCCCCAGACGGCGAAGACGGGGCCGTCATAGGCCAGGCCACGGCGGTGAAAGGCGTACTTGGAGCGGCCGGCGTCGACGATCGCGCGCGTGCCTTCCCGAGCTCCGGCGACGAGTGCCGGGCCGCGGCAGGTGACGCGCTCGACGACCGCCGGGTCCGGCTTGGCGCCGTTGGTCACCATCGCCACGTAGGCGGCGCTGACGGCCAATCGGCTCGACAGCGCGGAGGGCATCGCGGCCTGCACCAGCGTGCGCACGCCGGGCACCGAGACGGCCTCGGCCAGCCGGATGCGACCGAAGCCCGCCGGCGCGACGAGCAGCAGCGCGCCGACCCGCTCGGGGCTCAGCTCCGCCAGGGCGCCGGCGACGGCGCCGCCGAGCGAGTGTCCGATCAGGGTGTAGCGCTGCACGCCGAGCAGCTCCAGCGCCTCGGCCACATCTCTCGCGTAGCCCCCGATCGAGCCCCGCGGCGGGGCGTCGGAGTAGCCGAAGCCGGGCAGGTCGACCGCGATCCGTGCGCACGGCAGGCGCTCGGCCACGTCGGTCCAGCCCTCGGAGGAATCGAGCAGCCCGTGCAGCATCACCACCGGGTCTCCGGGCCCGGCCCAGCTGCGCACGCACAGCGAGCGGCCATCGTGCAACCGCACCGAGTCGATGCTCGCCATGTGGGGCTGCGACGCGGTCATGGACACATTTATCGACATCGGGAGCCTGGGCACGACCCCCCGACCTACGATCGTCGAAGCGGTCTACTGCGCGACCGCGCAGCGGCCGATCACGTGTGCACGTGGGTGCTTCCTACGGAGTGACGGCGCATGTGCCGAGCGCCGGGGTCAGAGCCTCGGTACGCCGGAATCAATGCTTCCGGTGCGCTCGGGCGGCCGCGATCTCGGCCGACGGAACGACGATGACCGCGCGATCGGCGTGCTGGATCACATGGTGCGAGACGCTGCCGAGCAGGACCGACTTGATGCCGGTGAGCCCGCGCGACCCGATCACGATCGCATCGGCACCGACCTCCTCGGCCTCGTCCAGGATCGCGTCGGCGACACTGGTGACCTGGCTCCGGCAGCGGGGCTGGGCGGCGAGCCCGGCCTCGGCGGCGAGCTTCACCCCCTCCTGTGCCCGAACGTGTGCGCCCTGCTCGTTGGCGGTGTCGATCTCGTCGACGTTGACCATCCCCGGGGCCATGCCGAACCCGGACGGGGTCCGCGTCATCACCTCCATGAACGGCTCCCAGACGGTCAGCACGATCGCGGGATGGCCCTGGAGCAGCTCGCCGGCCGTGGTGATCGCCGTCTTGGCGTCGGGCGATCCGTCGTAACAGATCAGGACCATCGCTACCGCCCGGCACCGACCGGCATGGGCTCGCCCTCGAGCGTGCCCGAGTGCACGCGCACGACGCGGTCAAAGCCGTCCAGATGCTCGCTGGCGTGGGTGATGACGAGCAGCGAGCGCCCCGTCGTCCGGGCCTGGACGTTGACCATGACGCGCGCGGCGAGCGGCGCATCGAGGTGGACGGTCGGCTCGTCGAGAATCAGGAAACGGGAGTCCGACAGCAGCGCGCGGGCGAGCGCAAGGCGCTGGCGCTGACCGCCGGAGAGCAGCGCGCCCTCCTCTCCGACGAGCGTGCCGAGCCCCTCCGGGAGTCCGGCCACGAACCCATCGAGCTCGACGTCGCCGAGCACCGCCCACAGCTCCTCGGTCGCCGCGTCACGCCGCGCGATCAGCAGGTTCTCGCGCACGGTGGTGTTGAACAGGTGCGGCGTCCTGGCCGCACAGCAGCACCTCGCGACGAAGGTCGTCCTGGGCCAGTTCGCGCTGATGTCGATGCCGTCGAGCGTGATCCGGCCCTCATCGGGATCGAGGAACCGCACCAGCAGCTGCGCCAGCGTCGTCTTGCCGATGCCGCTCGGCCCGACCAGCGCCACGTGTTCGAGCGGCGCGAGCTCGAAGTCGGCGCCGTCGAGGACGAGCGGCTCGCCGGGCCCGTAGCGCATCCGCACGCCGTGGACGCGCGAGCGTCGCCGTCAGCCGGGCAGCCGGCGCGGCGCGGGCGGGTCGACGATCGCCGGCTCGAGCTCGTTGATCTCCTCCAGGCGCGTCGCCGCGGCCACGCACGACGCGCAGCCGCCGGGCTGCGGCGGGCAGCGGCGCGATCGCCTCGCCGGCGGCCAGAACGAGGAACGCGAGCGCCGCCAGCAGCACGCCGGGCAGCGCGCCGCTGTGGACGGCGGGGATCCCGACCAGCAGCACCGCGAGCAGTCCGGCGCCCGCCAGCAGCGAGCTCAGACGCGGTGGCCAGCGCGCCGGCGCGGGCATCCTCGCGGCCGAGCGTGGCCAGGCGCGCGTCGGTGACGGTGAGCCGCTGCACGTGCTCGGGCGCGCGTCCGGCCACCGCGAGCTCGGCTGCGCCGTCGATCGCCTCGACGAGCTCGTCGGTGAGGCGGGCTCTCGCCGGCGCCTGGCGCCGGCCGGCCGAGGCGGCGACGCGACCGCTGAGCCCCGGCGACAGGGTCGCGCCCAGCGCGAGCGCGCAGACCACGACGGCGCCGGCGGCCGGGAGCATCAGCCACGCGGCGATGCTGGCGCCGAGGACGACGACGACGGCGACCAGGGCGGCGGATGATCAGCGCCGCAGGTAGAGGTCCTGGAGCGTGTCGACGTCGCCGACGAAGCGGGACAGCAGATCGCCGCGGCGCGGCCGCCGACCTGTCCGGGGACGAGCGGCGCGAGCCGCTCGTAGAAGTGCAGGCGCAGGTTGGCCAGCAGGCGCAGCGCGAGCGTCGTGCGACGCGAGCCGCTCGCCGTAGCGCAGCACCGCGCGCGAGATCGCGAACGCGCGGACGGCGGTGATCGCGACCATCAGGCGAGATCATCAACGGCCGCTGGGCCGCGCGGGAGATCAGGTATCCCGACGTGGCCATCAGCGCGACCGTGCGCCGGTGGCGGCCGCCGGCCAGCAGCACCGACAGCGCCAAGCGCCGCGCGCTCGCCGGTCTCGGGCGCAGGAGAGCCGGATCAGCGCCGCTCATGCGGCCAGCTCCACCAGCGCGCCGGCCGGCGGCGACGCGGCCGCCGCTCGACCGTGAGAATCGGGTCGGCGCGGCGCGGCCAGCGACTCGTGATGGGCGATCAGCAGCGTCGTGCGCCCGCGCGGCCAGTCGCTCGATCGTCGTCGCCGACCGCGGCGGCGCTCGCCTCGTCGAGGTGGGCGGTGGGCTCGTCGAGCACGAGCAGCGGGGCGTCGCGACAGGAACGCCCGGGCCAGGGCGATCCGCTGGCGCTGCCCGGCGGAGAGGCCGGCGTGCGCCTTCGCCGACGCAGCGTGTCGAGACCGTCGGGCAGCTCGGCGACGAGCTCGGTCGCAGCCCGCCGCGTCGGCCGCCTCGCGCACGCGCGCGTGCGTCGGCGCCGGGCTCAGCGAGGCGCGATGTTCTCGGCGACCGTGCCGGTGAACAGCTTCGGTGCGCTGCGGCACCCACGCGATCTGCGCGCCGCCAGGCGTCGAGGTCGACGTCCCGCAGGTCGACGCCGCCGCAGCTGACTGCCCCGGCGGCGGGATCGGCGAGCCGCAGCGCAGCGCGGCGATGGTGCTCTTGCCGGCGCCGCTGGGACCGATCAGCGCGGTCGATCGCGCCGGGCGCGAGCTCGAGATCGAAGTCGTCGCAGCACGGCGCCCGGGCGCTCGGGGTAGGCGAAGCCGACCGCTCGAAGCACGGAGCGGCTCGAGCGCCGGATCGGGCACGCGCCGCGGCGGGCGCGGGCGCCGCCAGCGGTCGCCGGCTCGTCGAGCGACGGCGAAGATGCGCTCGGCGGCGGCCAGGCCGTCGGCGCTGGCGTGGAACTGCTGGCCGACCTCGCGCAGCGGCCCGTACAGCTCGGGGGCCAGCAGCAGCACCGTGAGCCCGGCCTGCAGCGTGAGCGAGCCGCGCCTCGAGCTGCACGCCGATCGTCGCCGCGACGAGCGCGGTGCCGATCATCGCGCACAGCTCGAGCACCAGCGCCGACAGGAAGGCGATCCGCAGCGTGCCCATCGTCTCGACGCGGTAGCGCTCGCCGACGTGCTCGAGCGTCTCGGCCTGGGCGCGCTCGCGCCGGTACGCGCGCAGCGTCACGAAGCCCGCGCACGACGTCGAGGAAGTGCCCGCTCAGCAGCGACAGCGCCTGCCAGCGCGCGCGTGCGTGGGCCTGCGCGCCCTTGCCGATCAGGATCATGAACACGATCAGCAGCGGAATCGGTCACGGCGCAGGATCACGGCGGCGATCGGGTCGAGAGTGAGCACGCCAGGCGAGCACGGCGACCGGGACGACCGACGGCGAGCACGAGCTGGGGCAGATAGCCGGCAAAGTAGGCCTCGAGCGCGTCGACGCCCTGGACGGCGGCGGCGGCGAGCTCCCCGGTGCGCTCGCCGGCACGCCGCTCGCCGGCGAGCGCGACAGCAGCTGCGCGGCCAGGCGCCGACGCAGCTCGGACATCACCCGCGTCGCGCCGAGTCGTGCCCGAGAGCCTCGAACCCGCCGTCAGCAGCGGCGCGCGCCGCGATCACGCCGGCGAGCGCGGTCAGCTGCACCCGGTCAGGCTCGCGAGCGCGACGGCCGCGTGCGCGCGGCGCGGCGATCACCGTCGCCAGCAGCGCCGCCTGGCGACCAGGATCGGCCGGCCTGGCGAACGCCGAGCAGCCCGAGCGCGACGATCAGGTGCGTTCGTGCGGCCCGGCGTCTCGCGCAGCAGTCGGCGATCGACGCGGCGCGGCGCACGTCAGACGACGTCGGTGGCTTGCGCTCGATCCCGGGCGCGCTGCGCCGGCGTTCCGAGCTTGTGCTCGATCACCGACGATCGGCGTCAGCGTGCCCTCGAAGTCATCGCGGCCGAGGCGGTGACGGAAGACCCAGTACGTCCATGCCGTGTAGGCGAGCACGATCGGCACGAAGATTACCGCCACGACCGTCATGACGGTCAGCGTGTAGTGACGTCGAGGACGCCGCCGACAGCGTGCAGGTCGAACAGCATGGCTGGTGCGTCGAGGGCAGCGCGTTCGGGAACAGAGTCGGCGAACAGGCCCACGAACAGCAGCGCGATCGCCGCCGTCGTCTGCGCCGAACGCCCGCCGTCGCGGTCGCGCTGCAGCGACCGCGGCGACCAGCGACGACGGCCACGCGCGGCGCAGGATCGCGCAGCACGACGACGACGGCGCCGCCAGGACTGGTCCGATCGCGGTCCAGAGCAGGAAGCCGACCATCAGCACGGCGGCGACCGGTGCGGCGCGGTGCGCGACGGTGCGTCGCGCGGTCGGCGAGCTCGCCCTTCGTGCGCAGGCGCAGGAAGATGGCGCCGTGGGTCAGGAACAGGGTCAGCGTGACCAGTCCGCCGAGCAGGGCATAGGGATGCAGGAGATCGAACAGCGACGCGTGGATCACGTGGTCCGGCCCCATCGGCACGCCGTGCACGAAGTTGGCCCAGGCCACGCCGAACAGCAATGCCGCCGCGCCACTGGAGATGCACAGCGCCCATTCCCAGGTCGTGCGCCAGCGCTCGGAGGCGACCTTGCCCCAGAACTCGAACGACACGCCGCGGACGATCAGTGCCGCGAGAACCAGGAACAGGGCGAGGTAGAAGCCGGAGAAGGTGGTCGCGTACCAGCTCGGGAAGGCGGCGAACGTCGCGCCGCCGGCGGTCAGCAGCCACACCTCGTTGCCGTCCCACACGGGTCCGATCGTGTGGATCATCGCGCGCTTCTCGGCCTCGTCGCGACCGAGGCCGCGCACGCAGCATGCCGACGCCGAAGTCGAACCCCTCGAGGATGAAGTAGCCAACCCACAGGACGCCGATCAGGACGAACCACAGGGTCTGGAGGAAATCAGGATCTATGGTGTGCATGTCGGTTTCGCTAGTAGGAGAGGACGAGGTCGGGATTCGGGGCCAGGGGCAGCTCCTCGAGCGCCCCTTCGGCCGGCGGCGGTGGCGGCGGCGGCTCGGGCCCGTGCTTGACCTCGCGGAACGAACAGCCGCCGCCGATCACGATCAGCACCCCGTAGATGACGATGTAGCCGGCCAGTGTGACGATGATCGAGGCCGATGGCCACGTTGGGGGAGTTGCGTCGCTGTGAGGTCTTCAGCAGGCCGTAGACCACCCACGGCTGGCGACCCATCTCGGTGAAGATCCAGCCGGTCCAGTTGGCCAGGATCGGCAGGAAGATGCCGACGATGGCCAGGCGCTGGAACCAGCGCGCTCGATCCATGCGCTTGCGGCGTTGCAGCACAAGCCCGCCAGGCGCAGCAGGAGCATCAGCGTGCCGGCGCCGATCATCAGCGCGGAAGGTCCAGTAGGTCACGCCGAGGATCGGCGATGTAGTCGCCGGGGCCGTACTTCTTGACCTCGGCGGCCTGGATCTGCCGTTGATGCCGTCGACCTTGCCGTTCCAGGACGCGGTGGCGAGGATCGAGAGCGCGTGCGGGATCCGGATGTCGGCGCTCAGGTGACCCGGGAAGCGGGTGAAGCGGCCGATGGCGAAGATGGAGAAGCTGGCGCCGTTCGTGGTGTTGTAGAGCGCCTCGGCGGAGGCCATCTTCATCGGCTGCTGGGTCTCCATCAGGATGCCCTGGCCGTCGCCGAAGACCATGGTCAGGATCACCGGCGACGGTGCCGATCGGCAGGACGAGTCGCAGCGAGCGCGCGACGACGTCGCCGCCGCGCTTGCGCAGCAACTGGAAGCCGCAGATGCCGATCACCAGCATCGCGCCGGTGGCGAGGGCGCCGAAGATCGTGTGCGGGAAGGCGAGCAGCACGGTCGAGTTGGTGAGCACCGCGAAGATGTTCTTGAGCTCCGCGCGATGGGTCACCTGGTTGACCGCGTAGCCGACCGGGTGCTGCATCCACGAGTTGGCGGCGAGGATGAAGTAGGCCGAGATCATCGTGCCGACGGCGACGGCCCAGATCGTGGCGAGATGGAGCTTCGGCGACAGGCGGCCCCAGCCGAAGATCCACAGGCCGATGAAGGTCGACTCGAGGAAGAACGCGATCAGCGCCCTCCATCGCCAGCGGGGCGCCGAAGATGTCGCCGACGTAGCTGCGAGTACAGCGACCAGTTCATCCCGAACTGGAACTCCTGCACGATGCCGGTGACGACGCCGATGGCCATCGAGATGAGCAGGAACTTGCCCCAGAACCGGGTCATGCGCAGGTAGACCTCGTTCCCGGTGCGGTAATGCAGCGTCTGACACAGGGCGACGAACAACGCCAGGCCGATCGACATCGGCACGAAGATGAAATGGAACAGGGTCGTGATGCCGAATTGGGTGCGGGCAAGGTCAAGAGTGGTCATGAGAGAGATCTTCGAATAACCCGTCCCAGGGGGCATCGGCCATTTTCCGACCGCGGACCGTGGCCGACTACGCACCGCTCACCGTGGTTTCTGCGTCTATGTACCAGGCGATACTTGACGCCTCGAGATGCCCTCCTCTGGGCTAATGTGAGCGGCATCGGGGCACGTGCGATCACGACCGAGGGTCTGACGAAGCGCTACGGCGACACCGTCGCGCTCGACGGCCTCGACCTCGAGGTCGAGGCCGGTGAGGTGTACGGCTACCTGGGACCCAACGGCGCCGGCAAGACGACCACAATCCGGCTCCTGCTCGGCCTGCACCGTCCCACGGCGGGGCGGGCGGAGCTGTTCTCGGTCGATGCCTGGCGCGATCCGGTCCAGGCGCACCGTCGGGTGGCCTATGTGTCGGGGGAGCCGTTCCTGTGGCCGGCGATGACGAGCGCGGAGACGTTCGCGTTCCTGGCCACCACTCCGCCGTGGCCGCGAGGTGGCCGGCACCGACGTGGCCTATCGCGACCAGCTCGTCGAGCGCTTCCAGCTCGACACCGACAAGAAGATCCGAGCGCTGTCCAAGGGCAACCGGCAGAAGGTCCAGCTGATCGCGGCGCTGGCCACCCGCGCGGACCTGCTGCTGCTCGACGAGCCGACGAGCGGGCTCGATCCGCTGATGGAGATGGCCTTCCGGGCCTGCATCGAGGAGGCAAAGGCGCGCGGGCAGGCGGTGTTCCTGTCCTCGCACATCCTCAGCGAGGTCGAGGCCGTGTGCGATCGGGTCGGGATCCTGCGACACGGGAAGCTCGTCGACCAGGGAACGCTCGAGCAGCTCCGCCACCTCAGCGCCCAGACGGTGGAGGTCACGTTCGCGGGGCCGGCGCCGGAGCTGCCGCAGTTGCCGGGCGTGGCGGTCACGCGCGCCGGCGCGAACGCGCTCCGCTTCGAGGTCACCGGCAGCGTCGGCCCGCTGATCGCGGCGCTGGCCGAGCACCCGGTCGCCACGCTGACCAGTCGCGAGCCCTCGCTCGAGGAGATCTTCCTGCATCACTACGACGGCACCGACGGCAATGTCGACGGCTAGCAGCGTCGCCTCGGCGCCGCGAGCCTCCGGCTCGAGCGCCGGCGTCGGGCTCGGGCCGGCGCGGGCGCTGGCCCGCCGCGCGTTCCGCGACGCCCGGATCCGCACGATCTCGTTCGCGTACCTGTTCGCGGCGATCGCCTACATCCAGCCCGTCAGCTACCGCCACGCGTATCCGACGCTGGCCAGCCGGACTCGCCTTCGCGCACAGCTTCGCCGGCAACAAGGCGATTCGCCTGTTCTACGGCCAGCCGTTCGACCTGCTCACCGTCGGCGGCTACAGCGCCTGGCGCGTCGGCGGCACATTGGCCATCTTCGCCGCCGTGTGGGGCCTCCTGGCCGCCGTGCGCGCGACGAGGACCGAGGAGGACACGGGCCGGATGGAGCTCGTCCTCTCGGCCGTGATCGGCCGGCGCAGCGCCTTCGTGGCGGCGCTGGTGGCGATCGCCGCGGGCATCGTGATCCTGTGGCTGGCCGACTTCGCCGGCTCCGTGCTCTCCGGCCTCCCGGCCGGCGGCTCGGCCTACCTCGCGCTGGCGACCGCGTCCGTCGTGCCGGTGTTCGTCGGCGTGGGCGCCGTCGCCGCCCAGCTCGCGCCCACCCGCCGGGTCGCGCTGGAGCTCGGCGGCGCCGTGGCCGCGCTCGCCTTCCTGCTCCGGGTCATCGCCGATACCTCGAGCGGCGTCGGCTGGCTGCGGTGGCTGACGCCCCTGGGCTGGGCGGAGCAGCTGCGGCCGTTCACCGGGGCCCGCCCCGTCGTGCTGCTGCTCCCCGCCGCCGCGACCGTGCTGCTGTTGGTGGCCGCGGAGCGGATCGCCGCCGGCCGCGACATCGGCACCGGGGTGCTGCCCGCCCGCGACACGGCCGATCCCAGCTATCGCCTGCTCTCATCTCCGACCGCGCAGGCCCTGCGCAGCGAGCGCGGCAGCCTGATCGTGTGGCTGCTCAGCCTCGGCGCGTTCGCCTTCATCATCGGCGTGATCGCCAAGAGCGTCAATTCCGTCGGCATCTCAAAGAGCCTCGAGAAGGAGATCGAGAAGCTCGGCTCGGGCTCGATCCTGACCCCCGTCGGCTACCTCGCGTTCGTGTTCATCTTCTTCGTCCTCGCCGTCAGCCTGTTCTGCTGCGCCCAGATCGGCGCCGCCCGCCACGAGGAGGCCGACGAGCAGCTCGAGACCCTGTTCGCACTGCCGGTCGGCCGCCGCGGCTGGCTCGGCGGACGCCTGCTGCTGGCGGCCGTCGCCGCGACCGTCCTGTCGCTCACCACCGGCCTGCTGGCCTGGGCGGGCGCGGTCTCGGCCGGGGTCAGCCTGTCGCTGCCGAAGATGCTCGAGGCGGGGGCCAACTGCCTCCCGGTCGCGCTCCTGTTCCTCGGCCTGGCGGCGCTGGCCTACGCCATCATCCCGCGCGCCAGCGCCGGGATCGCCTACGGCCTCGTCACGGTCGCGTTCCTGTGGCAGCTGTTCGGCGCCCTGCTCGGAGCGCCCAAATGGCTCGTCGACCTGACCCCGTTCGCACACGTGGGCCTGGTGCCGGTGCAGGCGTTCCGGGGCGGCGCGGCGGCGGTGATGCTCGGGATCGGCGTGCTCGCCGCGGTGGCGGCGGTCGAGGTGTTCCGGCGGCGGGATCTGCTGGGGGCGTAGGGGCTGGGGGTGGGCCGGTGGGGGGTGTGTGGCCCGGGTGGGCCTGTGGCCTGTGTGTGGCCTGGGGGCGGATCGGCGGGTGGGCGGCTGTCGGGGGCGCGGGCGCTTCGGAGCGGGGGAACGGCGCTGGGAAGGGGGTGTGGCCGGCAGGGCTGGGGGGCGCGGGCGGGCGGGCGCCGGGTGTGGGGCGGGCACGGCTGGGGAGCGCCGGCGGGCGGGCGGGCGCCGGGTGTGTGGCGGGCACGGCTGGGGAGCGCGGGCGGCCAGGCGGGCGGGCGCCGGGTGTGGGGCTGGCACGGCTGGGGAGCGCCAGCGGGCGGGCGAGCGCCGGTTCCACGGTGCTTAAGTCGACAAATCGCGGGGCTCCGCGCCTTCCTTGGCCGTCTAAGCGCCGCCGCGCTTAGACGGCCAAAGTGCCCTGGGAGCAGGGACTTTGTCGACTCTTGCACGTCCAGAATGTGGTGCGTCGTTGTCCTTCTGGGGCGCCGCGGCGCCGCCCCCGGCCCGCCGCTGGCCCGCCCGCCGGCCCGAGGCCGGCCGCCCCGCCGCCCCCGCCCGCCGGCCCGAGGCCGGCCGCCGGCCGCCCCGCCGCCGCGGCTCGGCCGGCGATCACGCCACACGCACGTCGCACACTTGGCACGCGCCGGCACACTCTCGTCGGCGCTCGCCGAAGCGTTGAATCTGAGTTCCGGCCCCCGGAACTGAGTTGCAACGCTTCGGGCCGGGGCCCGCCGGCCCGGCCCGTCTCGCCCCCCGCCCCGCCCCCGCCCGCCCCGCCCCCGCCGCCCCGCCCCGCCGCCCCGCCCCGCCGCCCCGCCCCGCCCCGCCCCCCCCGCCCGCCGGCGCACCCCCTCAGCCGCGGCCCGCGCCCTGTGCAGCCTGCGCGACCGCCGCCGCGCCCTCCAGCGCCCGCGCCTCCGCGAGCACCACCGCCACCGCCTCATCGAGCGCCCCCGCGACCGCCGGCGAGAGGCCGGCGCCGAGCTCGAACGCGACCCCTTCGATGCCGACCGCGACCACGAACGGGGGCAGCCGCCCGAGCGCCCGCGCCAGCTCGATCGCCTCGGCGACGCCGATCGCGTGGGTGGAGGTGGAGCGCTCCAGGCGGCGGGGAGCGGCCGGCCGCGGAGGCGTCGAAGCGGTGCACCGTGCCCGGGGCCGCGCCGGAGCGGATCGCGTCGGCGAGGACCACCGCGCCGGCGCCCTCCCACGCGTCGATCAGCGCCGAGCGGCTCGCCCTCGTGCGCGCGGCACTCGATTGCGCCGAGCATGCGGCGCAGCCGCGCGCAGCGCGGCGTGCCACCTCCAGCCCGGCCGCGTCGTCGCCGCGCAGCGCGTTGCCGACCCCGATGACGAGCACCGTCGCCCCGGGGTCACGCCACGGTCGACGGTCAGCGTCAGGAAGTGGGTGGCGCAGGAGATGCAGGGGTCGTGGTTGCGGATCGCCTGCTCGCAGCGCAGCGCGAGCTGCTCGTCGGGCAGGTCGAGGCTGAGCCTCGACGACGGCGCGCAGGTCCTCCTCGATCGCGAGCTGGTTCTGCGAGGTCGGCGGCACGATCGTGGCGTCGAGGATCGTGCCGTCCTCGTCGATCTCGTAGCGGTGGTAGAGCAGCCCGCGGGGCGCCTCGGTCGCGCCGTGGCCGATCGCCGCGGCGCGGCTGCGACCTCGACCGCGGGCGCGTCGGGCTGCTCGTAGCGGTCGATGATCGCCAGCGCCTCGTCGCACGCCTGCACGAGCTCGACCGCGCGCACGACGATGCTCTGGAACGGGTTGCGGCACGACCGCCCGAGGCCCGCCTCGCGGCGCGGCCTCGCGCGCCGGCGGGCCGCAGCGCTGTCGAGGCGAGCGCGTAGCGCGCGAGCGGGCCGGTCAGGTAGGTGCCGCGCTCGCGGATGCGGGCGTGCAGCGCGTTGGAGTGCTCGACGTGCTCCTCGACGATGTGCTCGTCGAACTCGCCGGGGCGATGTCGAGGCCGCGGTCGGAGACGATCCGGCCGCGGTCGATCGGGTAGCCGGCGGGGTCGCTGAGCGCGAGCAGCTCGGGCTCGCGCTCGACGTCGGGGAACGGCAGCTCGGCGGCCCAGCGCACGGTCGCGAGCGCGTCTCGCGCGCGCGCTCGAGCGGGTCGACGCAGCGCGCGCAGCTCGCGCGCGGGTGGGCGCGCGGTAGAAGCCGCCGACGCGCACGTTGATCGGGTGGACCTCGCGGCCGCCGACGACGCGCCATGAGCGCGTTGCCGGCCTTCTTCATCTGCAGCCCCTGCTCGACGATCTCGCGGTGGTCGCGCGCCATCTCGACCGCGCCCGCGTAGCCGAGGAAGTCGGGCGCGTGCAGCATGTAGACGTGCAGGCTGTGGCTCTCGATCCACTCGCCGCAATAGAGCAGCCGGCGCAGGTCGCGCAGCGGCCCCTCGTCGATCGACACGCCGCAGGCGTCCTCCATCGCCCGCACGGCGCTCATCTGGTAGGCGACCGGGCAGATGCCGCAGATCCGCGCGGTGATGTCCGGCGGCCTCGGTGAACGCGCGGCCGCGCAGCAGCGCCTCGAAGAAGCGCGGCGGCTCGTAGATGCGCAGCTTGACGTCGGCGACCTCGTCGCCCGTCGAGCTTGACGTACATCGCCCCCTCGCCCTCGACGCGGGCGAGGTAGTCGGTGCGCAGCACTCGCTAGCGGCCGCGCCGTCGCCGCCGCTGCCTCGACCCCGCCGCCTCGCTCATCGCGCGCTCGCCGCCGCACGTGCCGGGCCGCCGTCACGGCGCGCCTCGCCGCGCGCCTCTCCGCGTCGCCGCGCGAACGCTCGGCCGCGGCGTTGAACGTGCGGTAGACGCGCACGAGGTCGACCTCCTCGGTGCCCAGCTCGCCCATGCGGCGCGCTCAGCGACGGCGTGTTGGGCGCTCTCCATCGGCCCGTAGCAGCCGTAGCAGCCGCGGTCGTAGGCCGGGCAGATGCGCGCCGCAGCCGGCGTGCGTGACCGGGCCCAGGCAGGGCGTTCCGTGCGCGACCATCACGCACACGGTCCCGCGGCGCTTGCACTCCACGCACACGCTGTGCGCGCGCACGCGCGGCCGGCGCCGCGGCGAGGTGCGCGCCGATCACCTCGAGCAGCTGGCGCTTGTTGATCGGGCAGCCGTTCAGCTCGAAGTCGACCGGCACGTGGGCGCTGATCGGCGTCGAGGTGCGCGAGCGTCGAGATGAAGTCGGGCGAGGCGTAGACGACGCTGGTGAAGTCCTCGACGTCGGCGAAGTTGCGCAGCGCCTGGATGCCGCCGGCGGTCGCGCAGGCGCCGATCGTGATCAGCGCGCGCGAGCTGCGGCGCACCTCCTGGATGCGCTCGGCGTCGTGCGCGGTGGTGATCGAGCCCTCGACGATGCGAGACGTCGTAGGGGCCCTCGACGGTCGCGCTGCTGCGCCTCCAGGAAGTAGGCGATCTGCGAGCCGATCGGCCAGCGCGAGCAGCTCGTCCTCGCAGTCGAGCAGGCTGAGCTGGCAGCCGTCGCAGGAGGAGAACTTCCACACCGCCAGGGTCGGCTTGCGCGCATCGTCATCACAGCTCCCGGATCGCCGAGCCAGGCGCTCGAGCTCGCTCCAGCGGTAGACGGGCCCGTCGCGGCACACGAGCGTCGGCCCGAGCTGGCAGTGGCCGCAGTGGCCGATCCCGCACTGCATGTTGCGCTCCATCGACGCGTAGACGCGGTCGCCCGTCAGACGCCGGCCGTCGAGCGCCGCGACGGTGAAGCGCATCATCACCTCGGGCCCGCAGACGAGCGCGACGGCTGCGGGCGCGCGTCGAAGCTCGGCGCGGCGCGATCAGCCGCGGGACGACGCCGACGTGGCCGAGCCACTCGGGCCCGGCGCTGATCGACGCTGACCGTGACCTCGAGGCCCGCGTCGCGCCCACTGCTCGAGCTCGTCGGTGTACAGCAGCTGGTCGGGCGAGCGACCGCCGTAGAGCAGCACCAGGCGCCCGTAGCGCTCGCGTCGCGCGAGCAGCGCGAGGATCGCCGGGCGCAGCGGCGCCAGCCCGATCCCGCCGGCGACGACGACCACGTCGCGCCGGTCGACCTCCGCCACCGGCCAGGGCGTGCCGAACGGCCCGCGCACGCCGAGCACCTCGCCCGGCCCGGGCGCGCAGATCGCCTCGGTCGCGAGCCCGACCGCGCGCACGGTGTGGACCAGGGCTCCGGCTCCGCCCGGATCGCCGCTGATCGAGATCGGCACCTCGCCGGCTCCGAAGGCGGAGAGCATCGTGAACTGGCCCGGCGCGAACGCGAGTCCGCCGGCGCCGGGCGGCTCGAGCTCGAGCGTCCACGTGTCGGCGGTCTCCTGGCGCTTGGCGCGCACGGCGAACGGGCACGGGCACCATCGGGCCGCCGGCGAGTGCGGTCTCAGCCGACGCCGAGCATGGCCGTAGACGTCGAGGAGCTGCAGCCGCGTGGCCTGCAGGCGGTCGATCAGCGACGCGGCGAAGCGGCGCATCAGCTGGTAGCCGAGCTCGTGGTCGTCCTCGCACTTGCCGCGCAGGCAGGCGCCGTCGAAGGCGACCAGCCGGGTCGGCTCGATCGCGCGCGCGTCGAACTGCCAGCGGTAGGGCTCGAACAGCCACGACCAGCCCGACGACGTCGCCGGCGCTGCAGCGTCTCGATCACGAGCGTGCCCGCGCCCGGCGCGTCGACCTCGAGCGCGACGGTGCCCTCGCGGATCAGGAAGAAGCGCTCGGCGGCGTCGCCCTCGCGGAACAGGCACGTCGCCCGCGTCGAAGTGCTGGTTGACGCCGCAGCCGGCGATCAGCTCGAGGTGCGCGGGCGCGAGCCCGGCGAACACGGGCGCGTCGGCGATCAGCTCCTCAAGCGCCTCGCATCGCGAGCCTCCCGTCGCTCTCGCGGATCGCGCGGGCCTCCTCGGTGATGTCGATCCCGACCGGGCACCAGGTGATGCAGCGCCCGCAGCCGACGCAGCCCGAGCTGCCGAACTGGTCGATCCAGGTCGCGAGCTTGTGCGTCATCCACTGGCGGTAGCGCGAGCGCGTCGGAGGAGCGCACCGCGCCGCCGTGGATGTGCGAGTAGTCGATCGTGAAGCACGAGTCCCAGCGCTGGTGGCGCTCGACGTGCTCGCCGGCGAGGTCGGTGACGTCCTCGACGGTCGTGCAGAAGCAGGTCGGGCAGACCATCGTGCAGTTGCCGCAGGCCAGGCAGCGCTCGGCGACCTCGTCCCAGCGCGGGTGCTCGTAGTTGCGGTACAGCAGCTCGCGGATGTCGGTGACGTCGAGCTCGCGGCCCATCTGCGCCGCGGCCCGCGCGTGCGCGGCGCTCGGCCGCCTGCTGCGCCTCGCGCCGGCCGCCGCCGCGTGCGGGAGCTCGGCCAGCACGCTCCGCGCCGCGCTCGCTGCCGACGTCGAGCACGAAGTAGTGGCGGCCGGCCTCGAGCACCTCGGTCAGCGCGAGGTCGTAGCCCGCCTCGGCGGTCGGGCCGGTGCCCATCGACGCGCAGAAGCAGGTGCCGCCCGCCTGGCGCGCACTGGACCGCGACGACGAACACGTCCTCGCGCCGCGCCCGGTCGGCCGGGTCGGGTGTGGCGCCGCCGAGCAGCACGCGGTCGAGGATGCCCATCGCGTGCAGCTCGCAGGAGCGCGCGCCGAGGAACGCGTAGCGCGGCGGCTCGCGCGGCGGCTCGTCGAGCTCGGTCAGCCCGCCGTGCTCGTCGATGCGGGCGCGCCACAGGCGCACGTCGGCGGGGCAGCTGGTAGCGCTTCCACGAGTGCGGGCCGACGTTGTAGCCGAACAGCGCCTCGTCGTCGCGGCGGCGCAGGCGGTAGTGGCCGCCGTCCTGCTCGTCGGTCCAGCCGACCGGCAGGTCGGCGCTGCGAGCCGATCTCGTCGTAGACGATCGCCCGGTCGCGCACCGTCGGCCCGACCACCGTGTAGCCGCGGGCGCTCAGCGCGGCGAACAGCCCGTCGAGGTCGTCGCGCTCGATGACGAAGCCGGTCTGGCGCGGGCCCACACCGGCCAGCCTAATGGGTCTCCCGGAAACGTGGCACCGGAAAGGGCGGTCCCGGATGACCGTCGTGCTATGTCCTCGGAGCCCCGCGCAGCCCTGCTGCGCCACGCCCCCTGCGTCCTTGCCCAGCCGCCCCGGACCTCGCCCTTCTGCCCACGACGTTCCCGGGGAGGCCCACTACGGCGTGTGGGTGACGAAGTGAACCTGGACAGTGCCCTCGAGCGAGAAACTGTCCGCGGCGCCCGGAACCACGTCGATCACGAATTCGGGCCGGCCCCAGCGCTCGTACTGGTCGGCGTCGATGTAGAACGGCACGTCGCCGACGTCGCCGAGATGGACGTCCCCGGGCCCGGGTGGGAGCTCGCCTTCGCGCAGGCACATCGGGGAGGTGCCGTCGCAGCATCCCCCCGACTGGTGAAAGACGAGCGGCCCGTGGGCGGCCTCGAGGCGAGTGATCACCTCGAGGGCCGCCGGGGTCGCTGTGACCGCGCGGGCCATGGGCCTAGAAGAAGCCCATCGGATTGGGGTCGTAGCTGACCAGCAGGCACTTCGTCTGCGAGTAGTGGTCGAGCATCATGCGGTGGTTCTCACGGCCGACGCCCGAGCTCTTGTAGCCGCCGAAGGCCGCGTGCGCGGGGTACTGGTGGTAGCAGTTGGTCCACACACGGCCGGCCTTGATCGCGCGTCCCATCCGGAAGGCGCGGCTGCCGTCACGCGTCCACACGCCGGCGCCGAGGCCGTACAGCGTGTCATTGGCGATCTCGAGTGCCTCGGCCTCGTCGCGGAACGTCGTCACCGCCAGCACGGGCCCGAAGATCTCCTCCTGGAAGACCCGCATCTTGTTGTGGCCCTTGAGCACGGTGGGCTCGTAGTAGTAGCCGCCGTCGAGCTCGGCTCCGAGCGAGGGACGCTCGCCGCCGATCAGGACCTCGGCGCCCTCTTCGCGCCCGATCTTCACGTAGCCCTCGATCTTCTCGAGCTGGGCGGCGGAGACCTGCGCGCCGATCATCGTCGAGATGTCGAGCGGGTGGCCCTGCTTGATCGCCGCGATGCGCTCCAGGCAGCGGGCCATGAACTCGTCATAGATCGACTCGTGGATCAGCGCCCGGGACGGACACGTGCACACCTCACCCTTGTTGAAGGCGTAGAGCACGAGACCCTCGATCGCCTTGTCGAGGAACGCGTCGTCGGCGGCCATCACATCGTCGAAGAAGATGTTCGGCGACTTGCCGCCGAGCTCCGTCGTCGACGGGATCAGGTTCTGGGCCGCGTAGGACATGATCAGCCGCCCGGTCACCGTCTCGCCGGTGAAGGCGATCTTGGCGATCCGCTTGTTCGAGGCCAGCGCGCGGCCGATCTCGGCTCCGGGCCCGTTGACGATGTTGAGCACACCGGCCGGGAGGACGTCGCCCACGACCTCGGCCAGCTTCAGGATCGACCACGGGGTCGGGCTGGCGGGCTTGAGCACGGTGCAGTTGCCCGCGGCCAGCGCGGGGGCGATCTTCCATGCCGCCATCAGCAGCGGGAAGTTGAACGGGATGATCTGGCCGACCACGCCGAGCGGCTCGTGGAAGTGGTAGGCGTAGGTCTGCTCGTCGATCTCGGAGATCCGGCCCTCCTCGGAGCGCACGGCGCCGGCGAAGTAGCGGAAATGATCGATCGCCAGCGGGACGTCGGCGTTGATCGTCTCCCGGACCGGCTTGCCGTTCTCATAGCTCTCGGCCACGGCGAGCATCTCGAGGTTCTCTTCCATCGCGTCGGCGACGGCGTCGAGCACGGCGGCGCGCTCGGCCGGCGACCGGCTCCCCCAGGCGTCCTCGGCGGCATGAGCGGCGTCCAGGGCCAACTCGATGTCGGCGGGGGAGGAGTGCGCGACTTCGCAGAACGCCTCCCCGGTGGCCGGGGTCAGGTTCTCGCGGTACTCGTGCGTGCTCGGCGGCACCCACTCGCCACCGATGAAGTTGTCGTATTGCTCCTTTAGCTCGACCGGACTGCCGGGCTGCCCTGGAGCTGGAAAGGTGGTGGGCGGCGTGGTTGTGGCCATGGCTGCGCTCCTCTGTCGTCGGTACTGCCACCGATGAGTCCACCACCGCACGGGCACGGTGTCATCGTGGAAATGAGGACCGCCGGCGGTGTGAACTACTGAATCGGCCGGGCGGCCCGGGCCGACTCGAGCAAGAGTCGCTGCTCGGCGGCGGCGAGCATCCGGCGGCTCGGGTCGACGACGTCGGGATCGACCGAGACCGCGTCGATCCCGGCCTGGACCAGCAGGTCGGCGTACTCGGGGTATGCCGACGGCGCCCGCCCGCAGCTCACGGTCTGCAGCCCGAGCGCCCGCGCCTGCGCGATCAGCTGCGACAAGTAGGCCGTGACCGCGGGGTCGCGCTCGTCGACGGTGTCGGCCAGCAGCTCGCAGTCGGGATCGGCTCCCACCAGCAGTCCGGCGAGATCGCCCGGGGCGATCGAGATGCCGGCGATCCCGATCTGCGCGTAGGCGCCGAGGCCGAACAGCACCGACGGCACCTCCGCCGTGATCCACAGCTCGAAGCCCGGGCGGTCGATCAGCCCGGCGCCGGCGACCAGGGCCCGGCAGGTGCGGAGCTCGGCCGCGGTGCGGACGAACGGGAGCATCACGTGCAGGTTGCGATGACCCGAGTCCCAGACGCGCTTGACAGCCGCAAGCTCGAGTCCGAACACCTCCGGGTCGCGCACGCAGCGCACCGCGCCGTGGTATCCGATCATCGGGTTCGCCTCTTCGGGCTCGAAGCGCTCGCCGCCCTCCAAGCGCCGGAGCTCGCCGGTGCGGAGGTCGATCGTGCGGTACCTCACGGGACGGGGAGCGAAGCCGTCGGCGAACGTGGTCAGAGCGTCCGCCATCCGCTCCACGAATTCGGCGCTGCGACCCTGCTCGATCAGCCGCCGGGGATGGACGCCGGCGAGCGCCTCGAGCACCATCGGCTCGGCCCGCAGCAGCCCCACGCCGTCGACGGGCAGCGCGGCCGCGCCCGCCACCTCGGAGGGCTCGGACAGGTTGACGAGCAGGCGCGTGGCGGTGACCGGCGCGACCGGGGCGACGGGGGCGACCGGGGCGACGGGGGCAACCGGGGCGACCAGGGCGGCCGCGGCGCCCATCCCTTCACGCACAGTGCCGTGGGTCGCGTCGACGGTGACGAGCTCGCCGTCGCGCAGGGTGACGGTGGCCGTGCCCGTGCCGACCACGCACGGGATCCCCATCTCCCGTGAGACGATGGCCGCGTGGCAGGTCATGCCGCCGGCGTCGGTCACGATCGCCGCGGCGCGGCGCATCAGCGGCACCCAGTTGGGGGCGGTCATGTGCGCGACGAGGACGTCGCCGACTCCGAGGTCGTCGGCGTCGTGAATCGACGCGACCATGCGCGCCCGCCCGCCGGCCGCCCCGGGTGCCGCTCCGAGCCCGCGCAGCAGGATCCGGCCACCCTCGCTGCCGGCATCCGGAGGGGTGCCGCCGATGGCCGTGATCGGGCGCGACTGGACCATCCACAGGCCGCCGTCGGCGTCGAAGCACCATTCGGTGTCCTGCGGGCTGCGGTAGTGGCGCTCGATCGTCAGCCCGGTCCGGGCCAGGAGCAGGACCTCCTCGTCATCGAGCACGGTCGCCAGCGCCTCGCGGTCATCGAGGCTGCGGCGCATCGTGCCGCCGTCGGCGAGCGGCTCGATCGCCAGCTCCTTGACGTGCACCTCGCGCACGAGGATCGACAGGGTCGGCTTGTCGACGACGTAGCGATCGGGCGAGACGCTCCCCGACACGACGGACTCGCCGAGGCCGAACGCGCCCTCGATGACGAGGTGGTTCTCGTCGGCGCTGGCGGGGTCGATCGTGAACATCACGCCGGCCCGGGTGGAGGCGATCTGGCGCTGGATGACCACCGCGATGTCCTGGTCGGCCTGTCCGAAGCCGCGTTTGGCGCGGTAGAAGACGGTTCGGGCGCTGAACATCGAGGCCCAGCAGGAGCGGACCGCGTCCAGCACGGCGTCGGCGCCGCGGACGTTGAGAAAGGTCTCGTTCATGCCGGCGAAGGAGGCCGAGGCGCTGTCCTCCGTCGTGGCCGAGGAGCGGACCGCCACCGCGTCCTCGTCGCCGACGCCGAGCTCGGCCAGTGCCTGCCGGACGGCGTCGCGCAGCCATTCCGGGACGTGTGCTCCGGCGACGATCTCCTGCGCGCGCACGGCGGCCGCCTCGAGCGCGGCCGTGTCGTCGACGTCGATCGTGCCGAGCAGCTCGTCGAGGTGGCCGCGCACGCCGGTCTCCTCGCAGAGCTCCGCGTATGCGGGCGCGCCGATCACGAAGCCGGGCGGAACGGGCACGCCGGCGTTGATCAGCTCCCCGAGATTCGCCCCCTTGCCGCCGGCGTAGCCCGCATCGCCGCGGCGCAGCGAGTCCAGCGAGCGCACGGGGACGATTGACGTGGGGACTTCGGTGGACATGGCGCTGCCTTCTGATCGGGCGCCGCCGCTGGGTCCTGATCGGGCGCGATCAAAGCTAGGCATATGTCGCAGCGCCGGCATCCGCCCTGGACCCGATTCCGGTGCGCAATTTCTACGGTCACACGATCCTCACACCGAATTACGGCTTCCCCGCAGTCATTGCCCGGATTCTCCGCGATTGCGATTCGCCCTCTAGACGTCACAATCGCGTACATGACTTCCGTGGGCTACCCCGCCGAGCGTGCCGTCGACGTCGTGCTGCGGGACGGCTCAACGATCCACGTGCGCCCGGTGCTGCCGGGGGACACCGATGCGATCCAGGCCTTCCTGGAGCGGCTCTCGCCCGACTCGCGCGCCTTCCGCTTCTTCACTCTCGGGGTCGATCTGCACGCCGCGGCTGAGCTCGCCGCCCAGGTCGACTACGTGGACGCCTACGGCGTGATCGCGCTGGCCGGCCCCGAGGAGCGTGTGGTCGGTCACGCCTGCTGGGTCCGCGAGGGCCCGGATACGGCCGAGATCGCTTTTGCCGTCGCGGACGAGCTCCAGGGCCAGGGGCTCGCGACCACGCTGCTGGCCCATCTCGCCGAGGCCGCCGTCGAGCAGGGCGTCACCACGTTCACCGCCTCGGTCCTGCCCGCCAACCACAAGATGATCAAGGTCTTCACCGACAGCGGCTTCCCGACCAAGCTCCGCAGCGAGCCCGGCGAGCTGCTGGTCCAGTTCCCGGCCGAGCTGAGCGAGGAGGCGCTCGAGGCCTTCGCCCAGCGCGACCGCGTCGCCTCGGCCGCGGCCGTCTCGGCGGTTCTGAAGCCCGAGTCGGTCGCGTTGATCGGCGCCTCGCGACGCGAGGGGACGATCGGGGCGGCGCTCGCCGCCAACCTCCGGGACGGCGGCTTCCGCGGCTCGCTGCACTTCGTCAACTCGGCCGCGGGCGCGGCGGACGGCGTCGATGTCCACTCCACCCTGCTCGACGTCGACGGTCCGGTCGACCTCGCGGTGATCGCCGTGCCGGCGCCCGCCGTCCCCTCGGTGGCGCGCGACTGCGCGCTCAAGGGCGTCCGCGCGCTCGTGGTCGTGTCGGCCGGGTTCAGCGAGGCGGGCGAGGACGGCATCCGGCGCCAGCGCGAGCTGATGGCCGTCTGCCGCGCGGCCGGGATCAGGGTGGTGGGGCCGAACTGCCTCGGCGTGCTCAACGCGTCGCCGCACATCGGGCTGAACGCGACATTCGCGCCGACGATGCCCCCGGCCGGCCACGTCGGCGTCATGACGCAGAGCGGAGGCGTCGCGATCGCGCTGATCGAGCGCGCACGCCAGCTCGGCCTCGGCGTCTCGTCGCTGGCCTCGGTGGGGGACAAGGCCGACCTGTCCGGCAACGACTTCGTCCAGTTCTGGGAGCACGACGAGGACACGCGGGCGATCGCGCTGTACCTCGAGTCCTTCGGCAACCCGCGCAAGTTCACCCGCGTCGCCCGCCGGGTCGGCGCGCGCAAGCCGATCCTGGCCGTCAAGGCGGGCCGCTCGAAGGCGGGCGGGCGCGCCGCCGGCTCGCACACCGGCGCTCTGCTGGCCGCATCCGACGTGACCGTCGACGCGCTCTTCCGCCAGGCCGGCGTCGTACGAGCCGACACCCTCGGAGAGTTGCTCGACGTGGCCGCGCTGGTCGCCGAGCAGCCGCTCCCCGAAGGCCCGTCGGTGGCCGTGCTCACCAACGCCGGGGGTCCGGGAATCATGTGCGCCGACATGCTCGAGGGCTCCGGCCTGAGCGTGAACCCGCTGCGCAAGGAGACCCGCGACCGCCTCGCGCTGTTCCTGCCCGCCGGGGCCGCACTGTCCAACCCCGTCGACATGATCGCCTCGGCGTCGGGCGAGGACTACGGCCGGGCGTTGCGGATCCTGATGGACGACCCGGGCGTCAATGCGGTGATCGCGCTCTTCGTGCCGCCGCTCGTGACCAAGGCCGAGGACGTCGGCCGCGAGCTCGCAGCCGCCGTGGACGACGGCGACAGCGGCGTCCCCGTGCTGGCCGCGTTCATGCAGGCCGGCGGCGTGCCCGCGTCGCTGGCCGCTGGGCGGCGCCGGATCCCCAGCTACTCCTGGCCGGAGGACGCGGCGCGAGCACTCGCCCGGGCCGCGGAGTACGCGACCTGGCGACGAGCGCCGCACGGCGAGGTCCCGAGCCTCCCCGACGTCCGCTCTGAGGAGGCGGCCGCGGTGGTCTCGGAAGCGCTCACCCGCGGGGAGAGCTGGCTCGCGCCGGATGAGCTCGCCACGCTGTGCGACTGCTACGGAATCAGCCTGGCCGAATGGCGCGTGTGCGAGAACCCGCGCCAGGCCGGCCTCGCGGCGCACGAGTTCGCCGGCATGGTCGCGCTCAAGGCGGTCGCGCCGACGCTGGTGCACAAGTCCAACGCCGGCGGCGTCCGCGTGGGCCTGCGCGGCGAGTCCAACGTGCGGCGCGCGGCGACCCGGATGCGGGCGGATGTCCGCGAGGCCGGCTTCGGCGACTGCACCTTCCTGGTTCAGCGCATGGTCGAGGGGATCGAGCTCCTGGTCGGGGTCGTCACGGACTCGCAGTTCGGCCCCGTGCTGGCCTGCGCCCCGGGAGGCACCGCGGCCGAGCTGACGCAGGACGTAGCGGTCCGGTTGACGCCACTGACCGACGTGGACGCCGCCGAGACGATCCGCTCGCTGCGGAGCTTCCCGCTGCTCGAGGGCTACCGCGGCTCGCCCCCGGCGGACGTGGCGGCGCTCGAGCAGCTGCTGCTGCGGGTCAGCGCGCTGGTCGAGGATCATCCCCAGATCGCGGAGTTCGAGCTCAACCCGGTCGTCGTGTCCCAGCACGGTGCGATCGCCGTCGACGCGCGAGCGCGCGTGGTGCTCACCGCCCCCGGGCCGCCGTCGCCGTCGGTCGGTCGCTGAGCGCGACCGCGGAAGGCGCGGCGATCGCCGCTCCGACACCCGGTGCGGAGTCGTCCGTGAGAACTCTGCGGGCTTCCACGTACCGACTACGGGACTCCACGGGGGACGCGGCGGCCGGCAAGGCGGACAATCGCACACCATGGAGAGGGCTCGCGTGAGTTGTCGGCAACCGGCGACGGGCATTGCCGTCCGGCCACGGCCAAGGGCCGTTGGTCCGGGGCGATGAGCTCTCCGACGGCAGTCTCCACCTCGTCTCCGCCGACGCTCGGACAGCGCCGCTGCGGCGACCGACCAGCATCGGTGACTATATGGCGATGACAGAGCGATCCGCAGTGACCATGGTCGAGATCGGCGAGATGCCACTCGATCGGTTCGCCACCGTGCTCGACCCCGAGTTGCTCGCCGAGCTCGAGGCCGGCATCCTCCTCGGCCGTTCGCTGTTCGCCGGCCGGGCGATCTGGAATGTCAACTCGACCGCCCGCGGTGGTGGCGTGGCGGAGATGCTGGCGACGCTGCTCGCCTACGCCCGCGGCATCGGAGTCGACACACGCTGGGCGGTGATCGAGGGCAACGAGCAGTTCTTCGCCATCACCAAGCGGATTCACAACCGGCTGCACGGCTACCCCGGCGACGGCGGCCCGCTCGGGGCCGCCGAGCGCGCCGTCTACGAGGCGACGCTCGCCCCGAGCGCGGAGGCGTTCACGCGCCTGATCGGGCCCGGGGACATCGTCATCCTCCACGATCCCCAGACCGCCGGCCTGATCCCGGCGATCCGGGGCCTCGGGGTCCCCGTCGTGTGGCGCTGCCACGTGGGGGTCGACGCGCCGAACCCGCTGGCCAAGGACACCTGGGCCTTCTTGGCGCCCTACGTACGACAAGCCGACGCGACCGTGTTCTCGCGCCAGTCGTTCGCCTGGGACGTCCTCGACGACGTCCGCCACTCGATCATCACGCCGACGATCGACGCGTTCGCGTCCAAGAACGAGCTGCTCGAGGAGCCCACCGTGCATGCGATCCTCGTCGCGGCCGGACTGCGAGCCGGGCCCGCCGACGGCGCCCCGCCGGCGTTCACGCGTATGGACGGCACCGTCGGTCAGGTCCAGCGCAAGGCCAAGGTCATCGAGGAGCGCCCGCTTGAGCGCCACGATCACTATGTCCTGCAGGTATCGCGGTGGGACTCGCTCAAGGACCCGATGGGTGTGATCCGCGGGTTCTCCGACCACATCGCTCCCTACACCGACGCACATCTCGTCTACGCGGGCCCGGCGGCCGACGACGTGGCCGACGATCCCGAGGCCACGGCGGTGCTGAGCGAGGTGCTCTCGCACCTCGACGAGCTCACGCCCGACGCGCGCTCGCGGATCCATCTGGCCATGCTGCCGCTCACCGACGGTGAGGAGAACGCCGCCATGGTCAACGCGCTGCAGCGCGGGGCCACCGTGGTGATCCAGAAGAGCCTGGCCGAGGGGTTCGGCCTCACCGTCGCCGAGGCGATGTGGAAGGCCCGCCCGGTCGTGGCCTCGAGGATCGGCGGGATCCAGGATCAGATCGAGGATGGAGTCAGCGGCATCCTGCTCGACGACCCCTCCGACGAGGCCGATTACGGGGCCGCCGTCACCTCGCTGCTGCTCGACGCCGACACGGCCGCCACGATGGGGGCCGCCGCCCAGGAGCGCATCCGCGAGCGGTTCCTCGGCCCCAAGTCGCTGCTGGCCTTCCTATACCTGCTGGAGAGCCTGTTGGTGTGACGGTGACTATGCGCTCGACACCGGCTGCCGGCGGCGCGGCCGGCGTGTGATCGCGCCGCCGCGGGTGAGATGGGCGAGCGTCTCGAGCTCGCGCTCGAGCGCGGTGGTGATCTCCTCCGGATGAGGGACCAGCGCCGCGTCGACCATCAATCCGACCGTGACCTCTCCGCGGTAGCTGAAGATGCTGACGCTCATCCCGATGTGGCCCGAGGTCGGCGCCCAGACGAGCACCGAGCGCACCGCCGTTCCGGCCAGGTACACGGGTTCGCGCGGGCCGGGCACATTCGTCATCACGGCCGTGCCCTTGCCCGAGAACACATCGACGATCCGGCGCTCGACCGGCTCCGGCGTGAGTCCGAGCGCGCTGAGGATGCCATAGGAGACGGGGCCGTCACGGCCCTCCTTGATCTCGGCCATCCGCTCGTGCACCTCGACCAGCCGGCGATAGCTCCCGCTCGTGCCGACGGGCAGCGGCAGGAAGACGAGACCGAACTTGTTGCCGAGCTCGCGCGGAACCGGCTCGTCGAGCGGGCGCAGGTTGAACGGGATCATCGCCTGGATCTCCGCCGCCTGGCCGCCCTGGTGCTGCAGATAGCGTCGCAGCGCGCCGCTGACCGCGGCGAGCAGGACGTCGTTGACCGTCGCGTCGTGCTTGTGGGCGGTCTCCTTGATCGCCTCCAGTGACATCGCGGAGGTCCAGGCCACCCTGCGGCTGACGCCGGGATCGCCCTTGATCGCCGTGGCGGCGTCGGCCGGCGTGAGCAGCAGCCGCGCGGCGGTCTTCGCGTCGCGGCTGACCGCCCCGGCCAGCTTGACCGCGTGCGAGGGCGAGGTGGCGATGTGGGCACCCTGGCGGACGACGGCCGCGCCCGCCCGCCGAGCACCGTCGAGTGCTGCGACCGGCGTCGCCATGATCGAGGCCAGGGGCCCGCGGGCAGGCGCGCGCTCGGGTGGACGCGCCACCGACGCCGGCGCCGCGCCCGGTTCGGGGTCGGTCAGCGACAGCATCACCTGGGCCAGCGCGATGCCGTCCGCGATGCAGTGGTGCATGCGGGTGATGACGGCCGAGCCCTGGCCGTAGCCGTCGACGAGGTAGATGTTCCACAGCGGCCGGTTGCGATCCAGCGGCATCGTCATCAGGTCACCGACCAGCTCCTGCAGCGCGGCGCGATCGCCGGGCGCGGGCAGCCCGAGGTGGTGGACATGATGTTCGAGGGCGAAGTCGGGGTCGTCGTGCCAGCTCGGGGCCAGCAGCGGGAAGCGGCTCTCCACGACCCGCTGGCGGAACCGCGGGTAGGGGTCCACGAGCCGGCTCTGGACGACCTCCTTGTAGCGCTCCCAGTCGACCGGCTCGTCGAACAGCATCACCGAGTTGATGACCATCAGGTTCGTCGGACGATCCATGTGCAGCCACGCGGCGTCCGCGGTGCTCAGTCGTGCCGTGGTCATGACTCCTCCTTCACGTAGAGCGCCTCGAACTCCTCGGCATACTTCGCGTACACGGCCGCGCGCTTGACCTTGAGGGTCGGGGTCATCTCACCTCCGGCCTGGGTGAGGTCGTGATCGAGAATTGCGAAGCGCTTGACCTGCTCGATCCGGGCCAGCTTGGCGTTGACCTCGTCGACGGCCGTCTGCACGGCCGCGCGCACGTGTGGGTCCGCGGCCAGCGTGGCCACGTCGCTGTCCGCGCCCGGTCCGTTCGCGATCCGGCCGGTCTCGTCGCGATCGAGCGTCAATGCGGCCACGAGGTAGGGCCGGTTGTCGCCGAACACGATCGCCTCGGTGATGAAGCGGCTCTCGCGGAGCGCGTTCTCGATGTTCACGGGCGTGATGTTCTTGCCGCTGGAGGTGATGATCAGATCCTTCTTCCGGCCTGTCACCGAGACGAAGCCGTCGCGGCTGACCTGCCCGAGGTCGCCGGTGCACAGCCAGCCGTCGTCGGTCAGCGTCTCGGCCGTGGCCACCGGGTCCCTGTAGTAGCCGGTGAACACATGCGGCCCGCGGATCAGCAGCTCACCGTCGTCGGCGACCGAGACCTCGGTCCCGGGCAGCGGCCGGCCGACCGAGCCGAACCGAACGGCGTCGGCCGTGTTCAGCGTCGAGGCGGCACACGTCTCCGTGAGCCCGTAGCCCTCGAGCACGAGCACGCCGCAGGCGTCGAAGAACTCGAGCAGGTCGCGGCTGATCGGCGCCGCCCCGACGAGCGCGATCTGGAGCTCGGCGCCGAACAGGTCACGGACCTTGCTCAGCACGAGCTTGTCGGCGAGGCGGTATTGAAGCGTTGCCAGGGGGCCGAGCGAGTTGCCCGCGCGCGCGGCCGCGCGTCCGCGGGCTCCCTGACGGAGCGCCCAGGTGAAGAGGAGGCGGTTGGGAGCGGGGCCATCCTGCACCTTGCCCATCACCGCACCGTGCACCTTCTCGTAGATCCGCGGTACGGCGGGGAAGTGGGTGGGTGCAAGCTCCGAGAGCTCATCGACGATCTTGGTCGAGTCGCCGCTCCAGTAGGCGATCCGCGCGCCGGCGCTGAGGGCCACCGCCTGAGCCACGCGCGCGAGCACGTGGGCGAGCGGCAGGAACTGGTAGAGCGTGTGGCTCTCACCCAACTGCAGGCGCTCGACGTACATCCGGGTCGTCGCCAGTAGGTTCGCGTGCGTCAGCATGCAGCCCTTCGGTGGCCCCGTGGTGCCCGACGTGTAGACGAGGCTGGCCAGAGCGTCGGGCGCGACGCCGGCCAACCGCAGGGCGACGGTCTCGGGCGGCAATCCCGCCCCGCGCTCGCACAGCTCGCGGAGCGTGATCGCGTCCTCGGCGTCGCCGTGCAGCAGCACCACGTACTCGAGCTCAGGGCAACGGTCGCGGATCTGGCGGATCTTGGCGGCCTGTTCGTCGTCATCACAGAACACCAGCCGCGCCCCGGAGTGCGCCAGCACGTAGGCGCACTCCTCGGGCGAGTTGGTGTGGTAGATGGGTGTGACGACGGTGCCCGCGCACAGCGCCCCGTAGTCGGCCAGCGTCCAGTCGGCCGAGGTCAGCGCGAGAATCGCCACCCGGTCTCCCGGCTCGATTCCGAGCTCGATCAGCCCCCGTGCGATCGCATCGGTCCTGCGGCCGAGCTCCGGGTAGGAGATCGATGCCGGAGCCCCGTGCTCGCGGTAGATCAGCGCGGTCCCGGTGTGGTGCTCGGCTGAGTCGAGCACCATCTGGCCGAGGTTGTGCGGCTCCACGTCGGGGACCGTGGCGGGTGGGACTGTCGTCGGGATCATCGCTCTCGCCTCCGCTCAGCGCGCCGCGCCGGCGCGGTGCAGGCGCGGGCGGTGTGGTCGCCGCGCGCTGTGCGCGGACGGGGCGACGGGCGGCGCGACGCCCGGCGCGGCCGGGGCCTTCGTCGGCCACCAGCCGACCTTCCCCAGCACCGCGACCGCTGCGGGCATCAACATCGGACGCACGATCAGGACGTCGAGCAGGATCGCGATCGCAACGCCGATGCCGAACGCCCTCACCTGGAGGAAGTCGGTGGTCACGAACGGGATCAGCGCGGCGACCATCACGAGGCCGGCTCCGGTGGTGGCGGCAGCGGTCTCGCGCAGAGCCGTCATCACCGCCTCCTTGGTGTTGCCGTTGGCCACGAACGCCTCCCGGGTCCGCATCAGCACCAGGGTGGAGAACGCCACGGTCATGCTGAAGGCAATCGTGAAGATGCCGATGATCGAGGCCGGGTCGAGGTGGCCCGGGCCGCCCAGCGGCGGGTTGTTCCCACTGAACAGGAGCGTCAGGATGCCGAATGTGGCCGCCGTGGTGAGCAGGCTGAACGCGGTCGCCACCAGGGGCAGCAGCACGGCTCGCATCGCGAGCGCCAGGACCAGCATGATGGCGGCCGACAGGACGGCCACGTCAAGCCAGATCCTGGACTTCGTGACGCTGGTCAGGTCGCCGAGGCTGCCGGCCGGGCCGCCGATGGCGATCTGCACGTTGTTGCGCTTGGCAAACGTCGTGCCCACCTTGGTCAGATACGCGCCGAGCGCGACCGACCGCGGGTCACTCATCTTGTAGCGGGGGATCACGACGATCTGGGCGGCGGTACCGCCCCGCAGCACGTTGAGCATGAACGTGGCGGCGTTGCGGTTCGAGGCCGTCGAGCCCTCGACGGCGGCGAGCACGAAGTAGCCGGAGCTGAAGATGCCCGGCGCCTGCGCCTCGAGCTGCTTGAGCTGAGTCGTCGATGGGATCTGTCCGCGCGACTTGACCACCGCGGCCTGCATCTGACCCAGTCCTGTGGTCAGCTGGCCGGCCGGGGCAACACCACCGGCGAGCCCGTTGGCGAGCGTTCCCGCGCCGCCGCTGAGCAGGGACAGCCCAGCCTGGAGCTGCCCGGCGCCGTTGGTCAGCTGGCCGAGGCCGCTGTTCAGCTGGCCGCCGCCACCGGCGAGCTGGCTGATGCCGGATGCGAGCTGCGCGTTGCCGTTCTGCAGCTGCGAGAGGCCGGACGCGAGCGCTGCCGCGCCCGAGGCCGCCGCCGTGAGCTGCGGCGCCAGCGTGTTGATCTGGGACTTGACTGCGGACGCGATGTAGGCGGCCGCGTTGGCGCTGGAAGCAGCAGTGCTCAGCGGGCTGTTGATTCCGCTGACCGAGCCGCTCGCGTTCTGCAGCGCGCTCAGCGCGGCGGCGTAGTTGGGGTCGGCCTTCCCGGCGGCGCCCATGCCCTGGAGGGCTGAGATCGCCTGTCCGACCGAACCCTGTGCCTGCTGCTGCTGTCCTTGGGCGGACTTGATGCTGCTCACTGCGGTGTTGCTCTGGTCGACCAGCGAGCCGACTGCCGGCAGACCGGCCGTCACCTGCGGGGCACCCTTGCCGAGCCCGGACGCGAGCTGGTTGGCGCCCGACAGAGCCGTTCCGGCACCGTTGCGCAGCTGGACCGCCGCGGACAGCGCCGTGTTGAGCCCGTTCTTCAGCGTCGCCGATCCGGCCATGGCCGAGGCGAGACCAGCGTGGAGCTGGCCGGCCCCGGATTCGGCCGAGCCGCCGCCGGTGGCGAGCTGACCCGCCCCCGAGGAGGCCGAGGCGAGCCCGGACTGCAGCTGCGATGAGCCTGAGCCGGCCTGCCCGAGCGCCTTGATCAGCGTGAGCAGGTCCTTCTTGCTCTGGTCAGAGATCTTGACCGAGTTCTTGATGCCGGGTCCGAAGGACTTCAGCTGTGTCGAGGTCGCGTTGATCTGGCCCGGACCGGTCACCGTGTCCACGGCGGTGTTCTTGGCGATCTGGACTTGAAGCGCGTTCAGCTGAGCGAGCAGGACCGGAGTGGTGATCGGGCGGTTGTTCGACGCCACGACCATGTTGTACGGAGTTGCCCATCCCGGGCCCATCACGCGCGAGATCTCGGTGAACGCGATCCGCGCCTGTGAGTTGGCGGGCAGCTGGCTGATGTCCTGTGGCCCGGTCTTCAGCGCGAGCGCTGGGATGGCGATCGCGGCCAGCAGGACGGTGGCGGCAAAGCCGGTGTAGACCGCGTGGCGGGTCACCCAGTTGCCGCCGTCGACAAGCCGTGACCAGGCGCGCGCCAGGAACGCGGGCGCCGGGAAGCTCAGCCAGTCGATCCGGCGGCCGAGCAGCACGAGCGCGGCCGGCATCACGACGACCGCGCCGCCGGTCGCAAACATGGCGCAGGTGAGCATGCCGGTCCCGACGGAGATCAGCAGCTGCGTCGGACCGACGACCGCCACCAGTGCGAGCGCCACGATGATCGCGGTGCCGGCCACCAGCACGGCTCGGCCGGTCGTCTCGAGGTCACGCGTCGCCGCGGTGACCGCATCTCGCGGATGGGCGCCCTCGGGCAGCTCCTCGCGGTGGAAGCGGTCCAGGATCAGCAGCGAGAACCCGACCCCGAGCGCGAGCCCGGTCATGGTTCCGAGCGCCACCCCGACAGCGTCGAGCTGCATCACCTTGCCGAGCAGCGCGACCTCGCCGAATCCGGCCAGCATGCTGACGGCGCCGACTGCGGTCACGATCACCGCGGCGACGGGAGCCCGCAGGCCGATCAGCAGCAGCAGGAAGACGATTCCGACCGCGATCAGCTCGGTGCGACGGAGGTTGTCGGTCGATGCCGCCCGGTCGGCCCGATCCAGCGACGCCTGGCCGGTGATGAAGGCCTTCGTCCCGCCGGTGAGTTGCCGGTTGACGAGCGTCTGGATCTGGGGCAGGTCGTACTGGACGACGTCCTTCTCAGGCCGGTCGACGGAGACGACGATCATCGCGTGGGTAGCGTTGGGTCGCATGCCCGCGCTCGCGGTGCCGGCGTCCCAGGCCGACAGGACGCGCGTGTGGGGGCGCTTGGCCAGCGCGACGACGAGCTTCGGTCCCTGAGCGTTGAGCTGGGCCTTGGATCCCTCGAGCAGGATCGGCATCAGCTGCGTGGGGCCGAATTGAGCGTTGGCGATCTGCTGCGCGCGTGAAGATTGGGTGCCCGGTACAACGGTGACCGAGGGAGACAAGGCGTTGTTGACACCGAAGCCGATCAGGGTCAGTACGGCGGCTGCGAGGAGCCAGCCCGCCAGTGCCAGCTTCGGCCGCTTGACTGACAAGCGTGCAAGGGTGAGCATGGGGCACCTCCGGGCTAGCGGCGACGATCACCGGCATGACGATGCGATCGCGCGTCTGTCTCTGTCTATCGGGATCAGGCTATGTGTCCAATCTCACGGGGCCATCCGGTGCTGTCGCGAGTCATGCTCAGTACAAAGCCGCGGCTGTCTACTGAGCGGGGTCGCGGAACTCCGCTGATGACGGTCCGCCGTCGCCGCGCGAGAGTCTCATCATGACCATCAGGGACGTAGTCGAACGCCACGGAGATTTCGCTCACGGAGGCGACCCGCAGAGCTCCGTCGAGGCCTGGGAGGAAACCGGGCTGAGTGCCGCGGAGGTGGCCGAGTGGCTGGCCGCCCGCTGCTTCGATCCGGGCGCCGCCGAGGACATGGCTGACGCGGGCATCACCGCCGAGATGGCGGCGATGCACACGCACGCCGGCTCCGGTGCCTATGTGGACACGGTCGCGTTCAAGGTCGCGGCCGGCGACATCGAGGTCGAAGAGGCGCGTCAGCTGCTCGGCGTGAGCTGAGCCATCGGGATATGCGCCACGAGCATGTGGCGCTCCTCGCTGGAGACGGTGAGCAGGCCCCCGGAGAGATCGACGCGGGCCCGGATCCGGCCGAGCACGTCGACCGAGATCGGATGCCCCTCGCCGTGGGGCTGGGCCACGGAGATCCGCACCTCGCCCTTCTTGCGGTCGATCGCGACACGCACCGCCGCCGGACCTTCGATGGCGCCGATCGTCTCCGCGACGACCCGGTACACGGTGGTCTCGAGATCGGCTTCGAGGCGTTCGCCGTCGCTGTCGCCCTTGACCTCGATCGTCACCGGCTGATCGGCCACGGGGACGCGGGCGGCGAGCCCTTGCAGCGCGGGCACGAGCCCGAGCTCGTCGAGGACAGGCGGCCGCAGGTCGACGGCGAGCTCGCGCAGCGCCACGAGCGTCTCGGCGAGGTGCGAGCGGAGGGCCTCGACGTGATGACGCTGAGCCTCGGAGTCGAGGTCGGTCTCGACCACACGCAGCCCGAGCTGGATCGAGGCCAGCGCCTGGGCCGCGTCCTCGTGCAGGTCCTGGGCGAGCGCGCGGCGCTCGTCCTCCTGGCCGGCCAGCAGGTGCTCGAGCTGGCGCCCCTGCTTGGCCAGGCGCTCACGTGAACGGATCAGCTCATCGCGCAGCATCGCCCGCTCGCGCTCGCTGGCCATCAGCCGCTGGTTCTCGGCCGCGACGGCCGCCTGCAGCGCGAGCATCTCGAGCGCGATGCGGTCATCGGCCGAGAAGCCCCGGCCCGGTTCCGGCGCCACCTCGAGCACGGCGCTCTCGCCGCCCGGCAGTGGCAGCTCGGCGGTGATCGACCCCGGTCCGAGCCGCCCGATCTCGACCGGATCAGAGCCATCGATCTGAAACCGCGCTCCTGCCGCGTGCAACGTCTGCAGCGCCTGCCTGGCGATCGTCTCCGGCAGTGCCTCCCGGTCGGTCAGGTGGGCGAGCGCGAGGCCGGAGTGCAGCAGCTGGTCCTGGCGCCGGCGCGCTGCTCGCATCCGGTCCGAGAAGCGCCCCGCGACGCCGCCGATCACGAGCAGGGCGACGGCGCGCAGCGCGAATGCACTCGCGGTCAGGTGCTGGTCTGTGCTCAGTCCCCACAGCACGATCAGGGTGAACCCGGCCCCCGCTGCGGCGAGGCCCCAGCCAAGCCCGAATTCCAGCGCCACCAGCATCACCGGTAGTGCATACAGGAACCCGATGCCCTCGTCGGGCGATTCGGCCACCTGCCCGAGGATGAAGACGACGACGGCGAATGCCGCCGCGCCGCCGAGGACCATCGCGCGACGCTCGGGCCAGCGGCGCACGGGCGTTCGCACGCGATCGGCGCTCATGGGGAGCCACGCTACGCGCGCGTCTGAGAGCGCACCACCGTACGGCCTACTGATCGACCGACCGACATATCAACTGAAAGCGACCCGGCGCCGGGGGTCACCGGGCGGGGATCACTAGCATCGCCGAGGCATGATCGGCCTGATCACCGCCAACCTGCGCCGCCGCACCGCCCGGACGGCACTGACGGCCGCCGGGATCGCCGTGGGGGTGGCGGCCATCGTCGCGCTACTGGCCCTGTCGGCCGGGCTCAACCAGACGGCGGGGCAACTCGTCCATCTCGGCCGCGCCGACCTCGGCCTGTTCCAGCGCGACGCCGGGGACCCGACCTCGTCGGTGCTGCCGCTCTCACTGGTCAGGCGTCTGCGCGCACAGCCGGAGATCGTGGACGCCACGCCGATCCAGCTCGTCGTCGGCGCTGTGCCGCGGGCGTCGTCCTCGGTCATGTTCGGCATCGATCCGAGCGGCTTCATCGCGCGCCGGCTCGTGTTCATCTCGGGGCACGCGGCAGGCCCGGGGCAGGTGGTCGTCGGCGATCTCCTGGCCCAGCAGCTCGCGCTGAGCGCGGGCGGCCGGCTGCACCTGGGCTCGCGGGACTTCCAGATCGCCGGGATCTTCCACGCCGGCATCAACTTCGAGGACACCGGCGTGATCGGGGCGCTGCGCGATGCGCAGGTGCTGGCCGCACGGACGGCCGACGAGGTGACGACGATCGCGGTCCGGCTGGCCCCCGGGACGACGCCGGCTCAGGCCGAGCGCGAGCTGGCCGCGACCTTTCCTGGCCTGACGGCGATCTCGGATCCGAGCGAGGCGATCCGCGCCGGCGCCAACAGCGAGCTGATCAGCAAGGCCGTGCTGCTGATCGTCGTACTGGCGCTGATCATCGGCGCGCTGGCCGTGGCCAACACGATGCTGGCGGCGGTGCTCGAACGCCGGCGGGAGCTGGCGCTGATGGCCACGATCGGGTGGAGCGGCCGTCAGCTTGCGGGGCTGGTGCTGGGGGAGGCGATCGCCGTCAGCGTGATCGGCACCTGCGCCGGGCTCGTGCTCGGCCTGGCCGCGAGCAAGCTCCTGCCCGGGGCGCTGGGACTGGGGAGCTTCATCTCCCCGCAGCTCACGTTGTGGGGGCTCGGGCGTGCCGCGCTCGTCGGCGTCACGATCGGCGTGATCGGCGCCCTGTACCCGATCTGGCGCGTCACCCGGATGCGCTCCTCGGTCGCGTTGGCCCTCACCTGACGCCTTCGGCTCGTTCAGGCCGGATCCGTCTCGGCGAGACGACCGTCGACGAGGTGCACCACACGGTCGGCGCGCTGGGCCACCGCGATGTCGTGGCTCACGACGACCACCGTCATCCCGCGGTCCTCGCGGGTCTTGGCCAGCAGGTCCAGGGCGCGGCGGCCGCTGGCCGAGTCGAGGGCTCCGGTCGGCTCGTCGGCCAACAGGACGCTGGGGTCGTTGGCCAGCGCGCGGGCCAGCGCGACGCCCTGGCGCTGACCGCCCGAGAGCTCGGAGGGAAGGTGCCGGGCACGATCCGCGAGGCCGACCTCGTCAAGCAGCTCGGCGCTGCGCCGCCGGCGCTCGCGCCGCGAGAAGCCCGTCGCGAGCAGGGCCGCCTCGACGTTGGCCTGCGCGCTCAGGTACGGCAGCAGCAGGTTGTCCTGAAACACGAATCCGACCACGTGACGGCGGAACTCGACGGCACGGCGCGGCTCTGGGACCGGAACGCCGCCGATCTCGACCGAGCCCGAGTCGGGCCGGTCGAGGCTGCCGATCAGGTTCAGCAGCGTGCTCTTGCCCGACCCGGAGGGCCCGGTGATGGTCACGAACTCCGAGCGCGCGATCCGCACCGAGACTCCGCGTAGCGCCTTGATCGGGCCGAATGACTTGACCACGTCGTCGACGAGGACCTCCGCCCCGCCCGCTGCCGGCTCACCCTCGGGCGCCTGCGCCCGTTCTCCCCGGGCCACGCTCACGGCTTGACTCGTACGGGCCAGCCGAGCGTGATCGACCCCGCGCTCGTGTGCACCACCGCCTGGAAGGAGAGCGGATAGCCGATCGCCGTGGCCGGGAACGTGAGCTTGTCCGCCCAGCGGCCGTTGGTCACCGCATGGGTTGGCGGCGTGTCGTGGCCGACCACGGAGCCGTTGAAGACGAACTCGATCGCGACGGTCCCGGACAGGGGCTTGCCGCCGGCGTCGGTCACGTGCACGGAGTACGGCCACGGCCGGCCGGCGATCGGGGTGTGTCCGGTGCCGTGGAGGGTCCCGTGGACCGGTCCGGTGGTGACCGAGGAGGACGCGGTCGCAGGGGTTTGCGCCGGGGTGCTGGTGGAGGTGCTCGACGGTCGAGGTCGAGGTCAAGGTCGAGGTCGAGGTCGAGGTCGAGCTCGAGCTGCTGCCGCACGCGGCGAGCGCGCCACATAGAAGCGCTGCGGCCAGGAGTGTCGGTTGCCGGGACGTGAGGGCCATGGCCCTCACGCTACACGGCCGCGTCCTAGAGGCGGTCGCGCTCGATCGTGATCAGGGTGCGGACGCCGTCCTGGCCGTCGACCGAGATCATCATCGGGGCCGCGCCGGGCCCGACCTCGATCAGGATCCGCTCCGGATGCTCGACGAGATGACGGACCACGCTCGGCGGGTTTTCGGCCACCGCCGCAACCTGGAACACGTCGTCGCGGCCGTCATAGGCGACGAACTGCAGGGCCAGCCTCGCAGCCTCGATCTGCGATGAGAAGGGCGGATCGACCGTCTCGATCGACACCTCGCCGTCGACCAGATCGTGGCTGACGCCGTCGAGGTATTCGGTCCATTGGTCGTGGGCGAGTGTCTGGTGGGTGTGCATTGGATCTCCCTCGTGGATACCCAGCGTGCCGCCGCCGCCTCAGAGCCCCACGTTAGGTCGGGTCCGGGCGCCGTCCATCCGCCGATGCAGCCCATAGCGATCCGTAGATACAGCGGAACCGGGGCGCTTGGGGTGAACCACCGACGGCCTAGGGCAGCTCACCCAGTCGCGCGTCCACCTCCGCCACCACGTCCCCCACGATCTCCTGCACCGGGCGGTCGCTGCGGACGATCACGTGCGAGCGGGGCGCCGCGTCATCGAGCGGCTCCCAGGAGGATTGCTCGCTCAACACGACGTCGACGGTCGCGTCGGAGGCGCCGCGGCCGCTGCGGTCGCGGTCGAGCGCGCGTTCCAGCAGCACCTCTGACGGCGCTCGGCATTCGATGAACACCACCGGCGCGGCGCCGCCGAAGGCGGAGCTGAACGCCTGCCGATCGCCGGCGTGACGGAACGTGCCGTCGAGGATCGCGCCGCCGTGGGCGGCGACGGCGCGGGCGGCCCGGGCGCCCAGCTCCGCGTACGTCGCGCGGTTGAACTCGGCGCGGTAATGCTCGGCGGCCGCGGGCTCGAGCTCCTCGATGCCGGCGAGCCCCTTGCGCGTGACGTCGGTGCTCAGCTGCGGCAGCGCGGTGGTCCGGGCGAGTGCCCGGGCCAGGTGCGACTTGCCGCTCGCGGGTACGCCGCACACGATCAGGACGAGCGGGAGGCGGGCCCGCCACGAGAGCCGCTCGGCCAGCGCGATGTGCTCACGGGCCAGAGCGAGCTCGTGGCTGCGGGTGGCGACGGCGTCGGGCAGCTGATCGGCGCGGACGAGCAGCACCTTCGCGCGGACGAGCGCCCGGTGCACGGCGTAGAAGCTCACGAGCGCCTCGGAGCCGGGATCGCCTCCCGCCGCGCGGTAGCCGCCGAGCACGTCGACCGCGCACTGCGGTGCGCCGAGTGCCTCGAGGTCCATCAGCAGGAAGGCGAGGTCATCGGCGACGTCGAGGGCACGCAGGCCGGGATCGAACTCGACGCAGTCGACGACCGCGGCCGGCTCCCCGAGGACGACATGCTCGGCGCGGAGGTCGCCGTGGCAGTCGCGCACGAAGCCGCGCTCGCGCCGCTGCTCGAACGTGACCCGGTGAGCGGCGATGAACGCGTGGGCGAACCGCGACAGGGTGAGCACGCGCTCTCGCTCGGATGGCAACTCGGTCAGCGCCAGCAACTCGGCGAGGTTCTCGTCGAACTCCGCGCGCGCCGCCTGCGCGCCGTCCACGCTCGGGCCCACCGGCGCGCAGGCGGCGTGGAAGCCGGCCAGCAGCGCGCCGATGCGCTCGAGCTCGCCGCGGCTCGTCTCGCCCCGTTCGAGCGTCGCCCGCAGCGTTCGCCGCTCGTCGTAGCGGCGCATCTCGACCATGAAGTCGATTGCCTCGGGGTCGTCCGCGCCGGTCAGCGCAAGTCCGCTCGCGCTCGCGACGAGACCCCTGACCCCGAGATAGAGCGCGGGGGCGAGCCGCCGGTTGAGCCGGACCTCCTCGGCGCAGAGCTCGCGCCGGCGGGCCGGCGTGCCGTAGTCGAGGAACGGGAGCACGAGGGGCTTCTTCAGCTTGTAGGCGCGCTCACCGACCAGGAACACCCACGAGATGTGGGTCTCACGCACGGCGACCGATCCGGGCATCCCGGACCCGGCGGATTTCACCAGCAGCCTCTCGACCTGCTCCGGTGTCGCGCAGGGTGGCATGGGCGCCAACCATCGCACGGCGGCGCTCGGGCTGCGACGTAGCCCAGGGTCAGCCGGCGGTGCGCGTCTGCGACGCCGAGCGCGCGAACACGAGCGCGTCCGGCTCGACGCCGCGAGGCAGCACGACGAGCGGGCAGGCCGAGGACGTGATCAGGGAGGTGGGGACGCCACCGAGGGCGCCGCGACGCATGCGCCCGCGCCGCGAGCCGACCACGAGCATCTGAGCCTCGACCGACTCGGCCGAGAGCTCCTGGGCCGGGTCGCCCTCGAGCAGCGCGCCCGTGGCCCCCTCGCCGGCGGCGGCCACACCCTGAGCCAATACGGCTGCGGCGTGCTCGGCCACGACGTGACGGTGGGACCCGGCGCCGGGAAGCTCGGGAACCTCGGCCGGCACCGTCACCTCGGCGACGGTGACGATGCGCAACGATCGTCCTGACAACTCGGCGAACGCGCGGGCGACCGGCAGTGCGGCGGTCGCTTCGCGGGAGCCGTCAAAGCCGACCACGATCGGCCATGGGCTCTCGTCCCGGTGCCCGGCGAAGTGCAGCGGCGCGACGGCCACGGGCCGCGTTGCGGTGTGGATCAGGTGCCCGGGCGTGGTGCCGAGCAGCGAGCGGCCGATCGGCCCGCGGTGCACCGGGCCCACGACGATCATGAACGCATCGAGCTCGCGGGCCAGGCCCTCGAGCTCATCCGCGACGGAGCCGCCGGAGCGACGGTGGAAGGTGGTACTGGCCTCGAGTTCGGGGGCCAGCAGCGACCGGGCTCGCCGCAGCGAGTCGTCGTCGCTCGCGCCGGTCATCTCGGCTCGGTGGTGAAGGTTGACCGCGGGCCCCTCGTGGACGACGTGGGCGACCGCCAGCCCCGATCCGGTCATCCTCGCGAGCTCGACCCCGAGTGCCAGCGCGTCGGCGTCCTGGGGGCGATCATCAAAACCGATGAGAATTGTCGGCGACATCTCGGCATCCACAATAGTGGTGCGGTCGAGCGCGGTGGACATCCGTGCCGCGTGCGCGATCAGGTCCGTAGTTGATCCGGAACGCTCGCAGGCTGGGACGAGCTTTGCAACTGCTGCCACGATGTCGGCGTGTTCGATCGCATTTTCGTCGGCTACGACGCCTCGGGGCGATCGGAGGACGCGCTCGCGCTGGCGCTGCGCCTGGCCGGTCGCGCCGGCTCGGTGACGGCCGTGTGCGTCGCCTGGCCCGAGCCACTCGCGGCGGGAATCGGCGAAGGCGGACCCGACATCCAGCCCGCCCAGGCCCAGGAGCTGATGCGGGCGCTGGCCGATCGGCTCGGCGAGCGGATCCAGACGCGTGTCGCCGTGGGCTCATCGCCGGCGCAGGTGCTGTACGAGCTCGCCGAGACCGACGCCGTCGACCTGCTCGTCGCGGGCTCGACCGGGCGCGGCCGACTCGGCCGCACGCTTCCGGGCAGTACCGCCGAGTCGCTGCTGGTGGCCGCCCCGTGCGCGGTCGCCGTGGCCCCGCTGGACTACCGCGACCGCGTGCCGGCCCGACTCGCGCGGCTCGGGGTCGCGTACGTGCCCGGGCCCGACGGGGACCTGGCCCTGACGCTGGCGCACGCGTACGCGCGCGACGCGGGCGCTGCGCTGGCGGTGATCACCGCCGGCGAGGACCTGTCGCCTGACCTCCTGGCCCGACTCCACGCGTCGGTCTCGCGCCTCGGCGATGTGGTGCCGATCACGCCGAAGCTGATCTCGGGAGCACCGGCAGAGGTGCTGCTGAGCGAAGCGAAGGAGCTCGACCTGCTGATCATCGGATCGCGCCGCTACGGACCGCTGCGACGGGTGCTGCTCGGGAGCGTCTCGCACGCGGTGCTCGGCCGTTGCCCGTGCCCCGTGCTCGTGACCCCGCGCTGCGCCGGGTGATCCGACGTCGCCGCCGTAGCAATTACTGACCTCGTGCCGGGTGGCGTTCGGATGCCTCGATCAGTCGTCCGGGCGATGCTGTGCGTGGCGATGTCCGAGCCCGTCAGCGACACCTCCCACAAACCCCACCGGGACATGCCGGGCCCGGGGGGCTCGCACCGGCCCTGGAAGGTCGAAGGGGCGCGGCCGCCGGCCGAGGCTGATCCGACGCCGCCGACACTGCCCCACCGGCGTCCCAGCATCTGGCTGCTGCTGGTCGCGCTGCTGACCCTGAACTGGGTGATCGTGCTGGCGATCGGGCCCTCATCGGCGCTCCGGCTGACCGTTCCCTACAGCTTCTTCAGCCGGCAGGCGCAGGCGGGCAACGTCGCCGAGGTCGACGCCACCGGGGCTTCGATCCAGGGCACCTTCCGCCACGCCGTCGTGTACCCGCCGGGCAAGAAGGACAGCTCCAGCACCGAGTTCAAGACCGAGCGGCCGGCCTTCGCCGACGATCACCTGCTGGCCCTGCTGGAGAACGAGGGCACGGTCGTGTCCGCCAAGCCGGCGACCTCGGCGCAGCCGGTCTGGCTGACGCTGCTGGTCGGGTTCGTGCCCACGATCCTGCTGATCGCGCTGTTCGTGTGGTTCATGCGCCGGGCCGCCGGCGCTGCCTCCTCCGCGGGAGGGATGCTCGGCGGGATGGGCCGTTCGAAGGCCCGCCGCTACGAGGCCAACGAGCAGCGCACGACGTTCGCCGACGTGGCCGGCATCGACGAGGCGACCGAGGAGCTGGCCGAGGTGGTGGACTTCCTCAAGAACCCCGATCGCTACCGGCGCCTCGGCGGCATGATCCCCAAGGGGGTCCTGCTCACGGGGCAGCCCGGCACCGGCAAGACGCTCCTCGCCCGGGCGGTGGCGGGCGAGGCAGACGTTCCGTTCTTCTCGCTCTCGGCCTCGGAATTCGTCGAGATGATCGTCGGCGTCGGGGCCAGCCGCGTGCGCGACCTGTTCGAGCAGGCCAAGCACGACGCGCCGGCGATCGTGTTCATCGACGAGCTCGATGCGATCGGGCGCGCCCGCGGCGGCGGTTCGCTGAGCGGGGCCAACGACGAGCGCGAGCAGACGCTGAACCAGATCCTGACCGAGATGGACGGCTTCACCGGCTCGGAGGGCGTGATCGTGCTGGCGGCGACCAACCGGCCTGAGATCCTCGACGCGGCCCTGCTGCGGGCAGGCCGCTTCGACCGCCGGATCACGGTCAACCCGCCCGACCGCGAGGGCCGGATGCTGATCCTGCGCGTCCACACTCGCAGCGTCCCCCTCGACCCCGAGGTGGATCTCGACGTGATCGCGGCCGGAACGCCTGGAATGGTCGGCGCCGACCTCAGGAACCTCGTCAACGAAGCGGCATTGAGCGCCGCGCGGCGCGGCCACGACGCCGTTCAGAGCCGCGACTTCGCCGATGCGCTGGAACGGATCGTGCTCGGTGCGGCCCGGCGCATCGTGCTCTCCGAGGAGGAGCGCCGGCGCACGGCCTACCACGAGTCCGGCCACGCCCTGCTGGGGATGCTGCAGCCCGGGGCCGATCCGGTCCGCAAGATCTCGATCATCCCGCGCGGGCAGGCGCTCGGCGTGACCTTCCAGAGCCCCGAGTCCGATCGCTACGGGTACGGCGAGAGCTACCTCCGGGGCCGGATCATCGGCGCGCTCGGCGGCTCGGCCGCCGAGCAGATCATGTACGGCGAGACGACGACGGGCGCCGAGTCCGACCTCGAGCAGGCCACCGCACTGGCACGCCAGATGGTCGGCCGTTGGGGAATGTCGGACACGATCGGCCACGTGTCGGCGCTCCCCCGGCCCGACCAGGAGGCGTTCGTGCTCCCCGGTTCCCCAGGGGCCGCGTCGCAGCGCACGCTCGAGCTGATCGACGAAGAGGTCCGGAGCATCATCGACGACTGCTACCAGCACGCGGTCGCGACGCTGACCGAGCACCGGGAGCAGCTCGATGCGCTGGCCAGCGCGCTGCTCGCGAACGAGACGCTGGACGAGCTCGACGCCTATGCGGCGGCCGGCATCCCCGCCGTGCGCGGGTATCGTGCGCCGAGTGAGCGGCGGCACGGAGATCGAGCGCAAGTTCCTGGTCGCGGATCCCCCGCCTGACCTCGAGCGCCATGCCCACTCCCACGTGCAGCAGGGCTACGTGGCCGTCGATCCGGCCGGGGTCGAGGTTCGAGTCCGCCGCCGTGACGAGCGGACCGTGCTCACGGTGAAGGGTGGCAGCGGCCGCTCACGGTCCGAGGAGGAGATGGAGATCAGCGGCGAGCGCTTCGCCCGCCTGTGGGATCTCACCGCGGGTCGCCGGGTCGACAAGACCAGGTATGAGATCCCGGCCGGCGGCGGGCTGACGATCGAGCTCGACGTCTATCACGGTCCGCTCGAGGGGCTGCTGACGGCCGAGGTCGAGTTCGGCTCCGAGGCGCAGGCCGACGCCTTCTCGGCCCCGGACTGGTTCGGGCGTGACGTGACCGGCGAGGAGGCGTACAAGAACCGCCGGCTGGCCGTCGACGGCCGGCCGTCCGGCTGAGCGCGGCACCGCCGGCGCTCGGGGCGCCCGGCGCCGGGGCGTGACCTCAGCCCTGCTCGGAGGAGCCGGCGGGGCGCGGCACGAGCAGGAGCGGACAGGGTGAGCCGTGCATCATCGCCTCCCCGGTGCTGCCGACGATCAGGCGCGAGACGGGTCCCCAGTGCCGGGACCCGATCACCAGCAGGTCGACCGCGTCGCACAGCGTGCGCAGGGCGTCCGCGGGCCGGCCGGTGAGGACCTCGCCGTCAGCGGGCACGGTGCACTCGGCGATCGCCGCGTTGAGACGCTCGCGCATCGCCTTGACCTCGTCGGCGACGGCCTCGGGCCATCCGGCGATCGGCGGCTCCGAGATCCGGGCCCAACCCGGTACGGGGATGCGGTCGTCGACGACCGCTCGGACGATCAGCTCCGCGCCGAGTGCGTGCGCGGTCGCGGCGGCCAGCTCGAGCGCGGCGGACGATTCCGGCCCCCCGTCGTAGCCGACGCCGATCCGCTTGACCGCATAGTCAGTGCGCTGGTGCAAACCGAGCGGCGCGATCGCCAGCGGGCAGGCCGCGTGGCCGAGCAGCTGGCGCGTGCGCTTGCCGATCCGGATCTGCCCGGCCGGGGCCTTCCGGCTGGAGCCGATGACCAGCAGGTCGCGGTGCTCGCTGCGCATCGCTCGCTCGAGGCCGCGGGCGACGGAGCTGTCGGTGGCGACCAGGAGCCCGGCCTTCGGCGCGAGCGTGTCGCGCACCTGGGCCAGCTTGTCGCGGGCCTCCTTGTGCAGGCCCTTCCAGGACATCCCACCGGGCATCACCACGAGCGGGTCGGGGTGCACGGAGATGAGCAGCAGGTCCGCGCCGCCGGCGGCGAGCGCTCGCCCGAGCACCGCCGCATCCTGGCCCGCGGTGTAGCCGTCGACTCCGACCGCGATGCGTGACGGCGCCGTCCCGTGCGCGTTGCCGCTGGATGACGTCGATGGAGAGCTGCTGGGTGCCATGTTCCCGCCTGATCGATGGACGATGGCTCCAAGCTATGGATCGGTCACGGGCACGTCAACCGGGCGATTCCGCCGTTCGTTATCCGTAGGTTTCCCCCTTGCCGCGCGGGGCGCGCGGCTGCGTCCGCCGTGATCGACGGCGGCCCGGCGGGTGGCCGGGGTGGGGGCCGGCCGGCCGGCGGCGCGGTGCGCGCGCTGGAGCGCCCGGAGCGCGAACAAGTAGACGATCGGGATGCCGGTGACGATGACCAGCGCCCGCAGCCATACGGTGCTGCCGTCCGAGCCCGCACCCAGCGCGTGGACGACGCCCAGCGCCCACACGAGCACGGTCGCGCGGTGCAGGCTGCGCCAGCGGCGCGTCCCGATGCGCCGGCGCAGGTAGTAGCTGGGTCCAAGCAGCAGCGCCAGGTACCCGGCGATGATCCCGAGACCCGTGTACTGCGGCCGGTAGGCGATCGCGAACGGCACGAGGATCCCCTTGATGCCCGGCTTGAGCCACTGATCTCCGAGCAGCGACCCGCCGTGTACCGCGATGCCCACCAGGCCCGCCAGCGCGAGTTGCTCGTGCAGACGCACGAACGTGCGATTCAGCCCTCTTCGCCGCAGCAGCTTGGTCGCCATCAGCAATCCGAGCAGGACGGAGCAGGAGATCAGCGCGAGCGCGACGATCCCCGACGCGCGGCTGATGAGCCACCACAGATATGGCTGTGGATCGACCCGCGGGGTCATGCGTGCGCGATCACCGCGGAGGTGTCATAGCGGCGCAGCCCCAGCGGGCCGACGGCCTCGGCGCGCCCGTCGTCATGGACGATCAGGCCGCCCTGCTCCGCCAGCACCTCCCGCGCACCGGCCGGTCCGAGGAGCAGGGCGGCCTTCGACAGCGTCTCGGCCTCGAGCGCGCTGCCCCCGACTGCGGTGGCCCCGACCAGTCCGCTCCAGACGGGACTGCCGGTCGACGGGTCGAGCAGATGATGGGCGAAGTCACCCCGCTCCGTGCGCCAGATGCGCACATTCATACCCGAGGTCGCGATGCCGCCGCGGGCCAGCCGGATCGCCCCGATCGGGCGCTGTGTGAGCGGATGCTCGACCTCGATCTCGTAGGGCTCGAGCTGGGCGCCGACGCCGCCCACGGCGATGTCGCCGCCGCAGTCGACGACGTAGCGGGTGTAGCCGCTGAGCCGGTGCGCGACCGCGTCGGCGCACAGCCCCTTGCCGGTGCCACCGGTATCGAACTTGACCCCGGGCGGGCGCGAGACCGTCCCCTGGACGGGGTCCACGTGCACCCCCGCCCACAGCGCCCCAGGCGCCGGAGCGGCGGGCGCACGGGCGGGGGCCTGCGCGAGCGCCTCCCGCAGCGAGGCCGATTCGCTCTCGTCGCGCGAGCTCGTGTATCCCGTGCGCTCGATCGCATCGACGAGCGTCGGATCGACCAGACCGCCGGTACGCTGAGCCGCCCACACACCGGCGTTGACGGCCGCGCACAGCAGCGCCGACGCCGGGACCACCGGGCGCGGATCGTGGTTGAGCAGTGACAGCTCGCTGGCCGGGTCGAAGCGCGACAGCCGCGCCGCGAAGCTGAGCACGAATCGTCGCTCCCGCTGCGCGGCGTCCTCGGGTGCCGCCGTGCCGGGCACCAACGGCGCCCCGATCAGGAGCCGGACGTCGCTGCCCATCGAGCGGAACGTGACGTCGCACTCGCGGCTCATGAGGTTCTCGTCACCGGCGCACCGGTCGCGTACGCGGGGGCGCCCGCGCCGGAGCTCGAGACCGATGAGGAGGTCATCGAGCTGCCGCTCGCGTTCGCGCCCGGAGTGGGGATCACGGTCTCGATCACCTTGGTCTCGATCACGCGCCGGAGGACGATCCGTCGCGCGGCCACGTGCCGGGTCACGGGCCGCAGCTCGCCGGCCAGCAGCGACAGCACGACCAGGAAGGCGGCCATGGCGAGCAGCACGACCGTGAGCCGGTCCGGCCCGGACGCGCGGCGGCGGGTGGCCGGGGGCTTCGGTCTGGCGTGCGGCGCGGCGGCCGCCGCGGACTCAGTTGTCGTGAGCGCCATCATCACCGCCGCCGCTCTTGCCGCCGGCACCACTGCTCTTGGTCGTGACGGGCTTGCTCGTGCCGGAGCTGGAGCCGCTCGTGCCGGAGGTGGAGCCGCTGGTGGACCCCGAGGATGCGTGGCTCCCGCTCGTGCGCGTGGTAACCGGAGCGGAGCTGTGGCTCGCCGGTGCGGACGATGCGGCGGGGGCGCTGCTGCCGGAGGAGACGTGCGAGCCGCTCGAGCGGCTGGTGAGAGCGGCCGAGCCCGAATAGCCCGTGCCGGCGCTGTTCGCGTAGACCGCGCCGGCGCTGTGTGATCCGCTCGCGCCCGTCCGCACCGCGCCGCCCGCTGGTCCGCCCGCCGATCCTCCCTTGCCCGAGCCCGGCGTGCCGGTCGCGACCGCGCCGCGGCGACCCGGATGGTGAGCCCCGCTCTGGTGGCGGATGACGTGCACCGTGCGGGTGATCACCTGCGTGCGCACCTCCACCGGCGGCGTGTTGGCGGCCAGCGTCGCCGCCGTCGGCTTGTCGGCCGGGCGTAACGTGAATGCCGCGAGCCCGCCGGCGGCTATGGCGGTGATCGCGGCGGCGGTCCGGGTATGGCTCCTGCGCATGTGGCAGCCTCCAGGTCGGGGTCCGCGTGGACTGTGCCGGGGTCGCCCCCAGGCCATTGCCAATCGTCGGCAAAGCTTTGGCAAAGCTCAGTGGATCTCAGGCCACGAGCATCGATGTCAGCGCCTTCAGCGCCGCTCCTGGCGCGGGGCGGGATCAGTCGTCGTGCTGGCTCGAGCCGCCGGCCGGGCTCGATCCGCTCGAGCCGCCGCCGTTGTCCTCGCCGGAGCCCGAGCCAGAGGAGCCGCGCGATGGCCGGGAGCCGGCACCCGCGGTGCTCGGCGCGGCCGGGGTCACGGTGACGACGATGGAGGGGACGGTGGCGAGGTGTGGTGCGCCGCCGCCGCCCGCGCCCGCGCCCGTGCTGGAGGCGGCCGGGCTCGAGCCGCCCCCCGCGCCCGTCACGGGCGGCTGAAAGGACGGAGCCGCGGCGCCGGCCGCGGCGGCGCTCGGCCCGGCCTGGGGCGAGGGAGTCCTGCGGTGCGCAGAGCGACCCGGGGCGTGCCGCACGACGGGCGTGCGATTCGGTCCGGGAGCGGGCAGGGGCGGCGCCAGGCTGCTCACCACGGAGAGCGGCTCCGAGGCGAGTCCGATCCGCTGCCCGGCCAGCCGGCTCGTGCCCCAGGTGATCGCGGCGGTGATGAGCACGCCGAGCACGGCCAGGCATGCCCAGAGGATCCGCCGGCGCGTCATGGAGCGACGGTAGCCTCTGCTCCGTTAAGTGCCGGCAAAGCGCCTCATTGCTCCGGGCTCGTCCGGTCGGGTTCCCGGGGTAACGACATCCTGGCGACGGTCCCGCCGCCCTCGCGCTCCTCGAGCGTCACCTCGCCGTTCCATTCCCGGGCCAGTTCGCGGGCGATCGCGAGCCCGAGCCCACTCCCGGAGGGTCCGCCGCGGCCGGCGCGCCCTCGGTGGAACCGCTCGAACACGAGCTCGCGCTCATCGGGCGCGACACCCGGACCGCGGTCACGAACCTCGATCACTCCCGGCCCGGTGACGATCGTCACCTCCGTCTCGGCCGGGGCGTACTGCAGTCCGTTCTCGATCAGCGTGTCCAGTGCCCGCTCGAGATCGGGGCGTGCGCACCAGGCGGTCGCCGCGGCGCCGTTGGCCGCGTGGGTGAGGGCGATCCTCCTGCTCTCGGCCGTGGCCTGCCACCGGTCCACGGCCGAATCGGCGACCCGGTCGAGGTCCACGGCCTCGCCGGCCAGCTGGCGCTCGCCCGCGCGGCTCAGCAGCAGGAGCTCCTCGACGGTATGGGCGAGCCGGTCGACCTCACGGATCCCGGCATCGATCTCCGTCGCCGCGGCCGCGGGGTCGGGCCCTGGGGCGGCGTCGCCCGTCGATGGCGGGTCGACCGAGGCTTTCGCCTCCTCGAGCCGGAGCCGGAGCCCGGTCAGCGGCGTCCGGAGCTGATGCGACGCATCGGCGACGAAGTCGCTCTGGGCGTGGATGAGCCGCGTGATCCGGGCCGTCATGTCATTGAACGAGGCGGCCAGTGAGCGCTGTTCGCTGCTCCCCTCGACCTCGGCCCGCGCATCGAGATCACCGTCGGCGACACGGCGCGCCACGCGCTCCAGACGGCGCATCGGCCGGGCGACCTGGGCCGCGATCAGCGCGCCGGCCGCCAGTCCGAGCGCGAGCACGACGGCGCCCACGCCGGCCAGCCCCAGCAGCGCTCGCCGCACGGCATCATTCACCGCGGAGACGCTCTGGGTGATCCGCACGGCGCCCGCCGGCCGCCCGCTGTGGACGATCGGCACCGCCGTGGCCAGGATGTCCCGGCCGAGCGTGCGGCTGGCCCGCTGCACCTGGACAGGGTGGCCGGCCAGTGCGCTCTCGATCTCCGGCCGGGCCTCGTAGCTCGCGCCCACCTGGGCGGGACCGGCGCTGTCCACGAGCACCCGCCCGGCGCCGTCGACGACGAGGATGCGGCCGCGCACCGACCGTGCCGCGGTGGTTACGACCGTCTGCAGCTGACGGCGTAAGGCCGGAGCGAGCAGATCCTCGGCGGTGGCAGCCACGAGATCGGCCTGACCACGCGCCTGCGAGCGCACCTCAGCCCGCACGCGCGCGCTCAGGCTCACGGCGAGCGGCACGCCGAGGGCGATGATCGCCAGCAGCAGGACGTAGGCCAGCGCGGCGAGCAGGCGCGTCCTGAGGCTTACAGCGGCTCCTCGGGTGCCGCGAACCGGAAGCCGACGCCCCGCACCGTCTGGATGTAGGCCGGCGCCGCCGAGTCGTCGCCGAGCTTGCGCCGCAGCCACGCGATGTGCACGTCGAGCGTCTTGGTCGAGCCGAACCAGTTCATGTCCCAAACGTCGGCCATCAGCTCCTCGCGGGTGACCACGCAGCCCGCGTCGTGGGCCAGCCGGGCGAGGAGGTCGAACTCCTTGCGGGTCAGCTCCAGCTCGCGGTCGCCGATCCAGGCCCGGCGAGCGGCGAAATCGAGTCGCAGGTCCCGGACGACGAGCTCGCGTGACCCGCCGGCCGCCGGCCGGGCTCGTCGCAGCACGGCTCGGATCCGGGAGATCACCTCTCCGATCGCAAACGGCTTGACGATGTAGTCGTCGGCCCCGAGCTCGAGTCCGACCACCCGATCGGTCACGGTGCCGCTGGCCGTGACCATGATGATCGGCACGTCGGAGTCCCGGCGCAGCCGCCGACACACGTCGCGGCCGTCGATGTCGGGCAGCGAGAGGTCGAGGAGCACGATATCCGGGTCGAGGTCATGGGCCATGCTCACCGCCTCGGCACCCGTGTAGGCGACCGTGGGTCGGAAACCCCCGCGCACGAGCGCGCGGGCGAACGGCGTCGCGATCGACTCCTCGTCCTCGACGAGCAGGACCGAGGGGTGGGCGAGTGTGTCGGGTGTCGATGACCTCATGGCGTGATGCGAGCGCTTGGGAACGCGGTGACGAGGGGGCGTGTCCGTTGTATCGGTCCGAGCCTGTGCGGGAGATGAATGTTCGGCAACTTCTAAGCACCTTCTCATCCACTCCCGGAAATCCGCCCAGATGCCGATATGATCGCTGGAGGGGAAGTGGCTGGACCACAGCAGCATGACTGCACCAAAACTTGACGAAAACCGCCTACGGTCGCTCATCGAAGCTGCGCGCGCCGTGGTCGCGGAGCGCGAGCTCGAGGCGGTGTTCGATCGTCTCCTGCAGGCCGCGCGCCATGTCACCGGCGCCCGCTACGCGGCGCTGGGCGTGCTCGACGAGTCGCGGCAGCGGCTGGCCGACTTCATCACGATCGGGATCGACGACCAGAAACGGGCGGCGATCGGCGATCTGCCGCGCGGCCGGGGCGTGCTCGGACTGCTGATCTCCAACCCGGCCCCGTTGCGGCTCGCGGAGGTCGGCGGGCACCCCCGCTCCTACGGTTTCCCGCAGGGCCATCCGCCGATGGCCACCTTCCTGGGGGTGCCGATCCTGGTTCGCAACGAGGTGTGGGGAATCCTGTACCTGACCGAGAAGGACGGCGGCGAGTTCGATGAGGCCGACGAGGAGTCGGCCGTCGTGCTCGCGGCGTGGGCGGCGATCGCGATCGAGAACGCCCGGCTGCACCGTCGTGGCGAGCAGCGCCGCGAGGAGCTCGCGCGCTCGGTCGAAGCGCTACAGGCGACCACCGACATCGCCCGCGCGGTCGGTGGGGAGACGGAGCTCGACCGGGTGCTGGAGCTGATCGCCAAGCGCTCGCGGGCGCTCGTGGAGGCGCGTGGCCTGGCCATCCTGCTGGTCGAAGGCGATCATTTCGTCATCGCGGCGACGGCCGGTGAGCTGCCGCCTGAGGCGCTCGGCTCGCGCGTGGCCGTGGGTGACTCGGTCGCCGGGCGTGTGGTCGCCAACGGGCGGCCCGAGCGGATCACCGATCTCGGCAACTCGCTGCGCTTCGCCCTCTCCGATCTGGGCGTCAGGGCCGTCGCCGGGCTGTTCGTGCCGCTGCGCTTCCGCGGCGGCAGCCTCGGCGTGCTCGAGGCCTTCGACCGCTTCGACGGTCCCGAATTCACCGCTCAGGACGTGGCCCTGCTCGAAGGCGCCGCCGCCAGCGCGGCGACCGCCGTGGCCACCGCCCAGTCGGTCGAGCGCGAGCGCCTGCGCCGGAGCTTGCAGGCGGCCGAGGACGAGCGGCGACGGTGGGCCCGTGAGCTCCACGACGACACGCTGCAGGCGCTCGGGGGGCTGCGGGTGCTGCTCTCGTCGGCCCGACGCACCGAGGACCCCGATGTCTTCCGCCAGGCCATCGACAGCGCCGTCAAACAGATCGGCGACGAGATCGTGGGCCTGCGGGCGCTGATCACCGAGCTGCGGCCGGCCTCGCTGGACGAGCTCGGCCTCGGCTCGGCGCTCGAGGCGCTGGTCGAGCGGATGCGGCTCGTGCACGGGCTCCAGATCGAGACCCACTTCGATCTCGACCGCGAGCGCGGTCGAACCACCATCCGGCTCGATCCCGAGCTCGAAACGGCCGTCTACCGAATCGTCCAGGAATCGCTCACCAACGCCGCCCGTCACGCTCGCGCTGAGCGCGTCGACGTCGGCGTCGTACAGCACGGGGGCCAGATCACCCTCACCGTGGCCGACGACGGCCACGGCTTCGACGAGGAGGTCCCGTCGGAGGGGTTCGGGCTGACCGGCATGCGCGAGCGTGTGGCCCTGGCCAACGGCAAGCTCGACATCTCGAGCTCCGACCACGGCACGACCGTCAAGGTGTCGCTGCCGGTGTCGCTGCCGGTCCGCCAGACCGCCTGAGCGGTCCGGCACACCGCCTGAGAAGTCTCTTACCTGCGGCACTTTCCGGCCGCACCACGGGGCGGACTACGGATGGCGCATGTGGCCCGCGGGCCTACCTTCTCGTGATCGAGCAAGACCCCTGATGGCGGAGGCTCCGGCACATGGCAGCGATCTTCAACCTGAATCATCCAGCGCACACGGTGCACTGGCATTTCTTCACGATGTCGGTCTCGAACCTGGTCGTGATCATCCTGATGCTGGTCGTGTTCGCGCTGGCGATCGCGATCCCGTTCCCCCGTCACCGCGGGACTGAGTCCTCATGAGCGCGGTCAAGGACTCGAACTGGACGGTCAAGGTTCGCGAGAAGGCCGTCGGCGCGCTGCCGCCGGACAAGCTCCTGCCGGACGGCGTGCCGGCCTACGTGTCGTCGTGGATCTACGTGTTCGGCGTGCTCTCGATCGCCGCGCTCGTCGTGATCATCGGCTCCGGCACGATCCTCGCCCTGAAGGGCCCGGGGTGGTGGCACTTCACCGGGATCGGCCACTTCTTCAACAGCATCCACATGTGGTCGGTCGAGCTGTTCTTCTTCGTGGTGGTCGTCCATCTGTGGGGCAAGTTCTGGATGGCGGCGTGGCGCGGAGGCCGCACGCGGACCTGGGTCACGGGTGCGGTCACGTTCCTGGTCGCCGTCCCGTGTGCCCTCACCGGCTACGTCTCGCAGCAGAACTTCGACGCGCAATGGATCTCCACCCAGGCCAAGGACGCGATGAACGCGGTCGGCCTCGGCTCGTTCTTCAACCTGACCAACTTCGGTCAGATGTACAGCTGGCACATCTACCTGCTGCCGATGGCCGTGGTCGCACTGGTCGGGGTGCACGTGCTGCTCGTGCGCAAGCACGGCGTGGTGCCACCGTTCGAACTGCCGGCCGACACGTCCACCGCTCCGGCCACGGACGGCCAGACCACGGTCAGGGAGGTCACCGAGATCCCGCCGGCCGAGATCAAGACCTCGTCGACCGAGGGAGCCCAGTCATGAGCCGCGAGAGCCGCAAGCTCGCCCGCAAGCGCGAGAATGACTACGCCCGGGACTGGAAGGGTCCGTATCGGCCCTACGACCTGATCAAGGAGGCGACGATCGCGGTCGGCGTCGTGATCGGGATCGTGCTGCTGTTGACGATCCTGTTCTCCTCGCCCGACGACAAGCCGAGCACGGTGCAGCAGTGGTCGCGTGCGACGCCGGTCGACTTCGTCACCACCGCCGTGAGTGAGCTCGACGGGTCCAGTGGCACTGCCACGTACGGACCTCCGTACAACCACAACTCGGACGGCCAGCACATCTCGTTCATTCGCCCGCAGAAGTGGTTCGGCGTCGACCACCCGATCGACACGGCCCAGGACTACGTGATCACGCCGCTGCGCGGGATCAACGGCGAGCCGCTGACGCAGGCGGCGGTGAGCGCGTACGAGGCAGCGCCGGCCAAGCTCCAGATGGCGTGGACCGACGCGTACACCAAGGCGCTGGCCAATGCCACCCCGACCGCCGGCGGCTCATCGCTGGGCATCAAGCCCGGCAACTACGGGCCCGTGCCGGTGATGATGAACGCTCTGCTCCGCTACGCCCAGGGCGGCGGACTCGACGGGGCGCTGGTCAACAACAAGCAGTTCTACCAGACCGATTACACCAAGCCGCTGCTGTTCATGGCCGACGGTGGAGTCCTCGCGGACCGCGCCCAGGCCCAGCATCTGCTCGGCGAGCAGTGGGGCATGATGAACGAGACGGGGAGCTTCCCCGGCCAGACGTGGCTGTGGCTGTATACGTTCTGGTATCAGATCAAGCCGTTCACGACCTCATGGGCGGACAACGCGGACATCGCCGTGATGGCGGTGATGGGCGTGCTCAGTCTGGCCTTCATCCTGATCCCTGTGATCCCCGGCATCCGTGACATCCCGCGCAAGATCCCGCTCTACAAGCTGATCTGGCGCGATTGGTACGGAAGCTCCCCCGAGCCCCCGAGGGCGAGCGCCTGACCGAGGCGCCGATGGAGCAGCCACGCAGACATGTGATCGTCGCCGGCGGTGGCCCTGCCGCCGTCGAGACGATCCTCGCCCTCCAGGCGCTTGCCGGTGATCGCCTGGAGGTCGACCTGCTGGCCCCGAATGCGGAGCTGACGCTCGTTCCGTACGAGGTGATGGCGCCGTTTCGCGAAGGCCGCGAGCGGCGCTATCCGCTCTCTCGCATCAGCGCCGACGCCGGCGCCGGGCTGGTGGGCGATGCGATCGCCGCCGTCGATCCCGACCGGCATCTGCTGCGGACGCGCTCCGGGGACGAGCGCGCCTACGACTCTCTCGTGATCGCGGTCGGTGCGCTGCGGGTCGACACCGTGGCCGGGGCGCACCCGTTCCGCGGCGCCCGCGACGCCGGCCGGCTCAAGGCGCTCCTGGCCGATTCGGGCTCGGGGCGCCACGTCCGGGTTGCGTTCGTCGTCCCCGCGGGGATGACGTGGCCGCTGCCGCTCTACGAGCTGGCGCTGCACACCGCGGCGTGGCTGGCCGAGCGCGACATCGGCTCGGTGCCGTTGACGCTGGTCAGCCCGGAGCACGATCCGCTCGGCGTGTTCGGACAGGCCGCCAGCGATGAGGTCGCCTCGCTGCTCGAGGAGCACGGCGTGCGCTTCGTCAGCGCGCACCCGGTGCGACTGCAGGAGCGCCGTCTGCTGCTGATGGGCGGCGAGGAGCTGGAGATCGACGTCGCCTTCGCGGTGCCGCGCATGGAGGGCCCGCGCATCCCCGGGCTACCGTGCGACGAGGACGGGTTCCTGCCCGTCGACGAGTTCGGGCGCGTGCGCGGCGCCGAGGATGTGTTCGCGGCCGGGGACGTGACCGACTTCCCGATCAAGCAGGGCGGCCTCGCGACCCAGATGGCGGACGTGATCTCCGCCCGGATCGCCGCCGACGCCGGCGCTGCTCTCGAGCCGCTGCCGTTCAGTCCCGTGCTGCGGGCGCGGCTGTTCGCGGGCCGCGACGAGCGCTACCTGCACCACGCGATCGACGACGAGCTCGAGCCGGCGTCAACGGCCGCGACCTATGCGCTGTGGTCGCCGCCCCACAAGCTCGCCGGCCGGTTCATCGCGCCGTATCTGACCCAGCTCGACAACGAGAGGGAGGGCGAGCGCGGGCGCGCGAGCGTGCCGGGCGCCGACGTCCGGGACCGCTGAGCCACCGGGTCCTCGGGGCCTCGAGCCGCCGCGTTCAGGAGATCAGCGTCGCCAGATACGGGGCGAGATGCTGCCCCGCGATCTTGGCCGGCGGCCACCACAGCGGGCGGTCGTCGACATCGGTCCGCGGTGCGCGCTGGGTGAGGTCACGGCGCATGAACCGCGACCCATCAGCGGTGAGCAGCGTCGCGCGGATGACGGGCGCGAACGGCATCGGATCGACGGAGGCACCTGCGCGGGCGGCGATGTGCGCGGCGACGGTGTCCGCCTGCTGGGTGGCCAGCCCGCCCTGCTTGACGGGGAAGTCGGTTGCGTCGCCCGCCGCGTACACGTCGGGCTCGCCGTGGACGCGCCCGTGCTCGTCGACGACGATGAACCCGCCGTCGCCGTCGGTCACGCCGCCGATCTGCGGTCCCTCCAGGCGCGGCAGCGCGACCACGCCGTCGACCGGAACCGAGCCCTCGCCGTCGATCCACATGCGGCCGTCGGCGAGCACCGTCGCGAGCGTCCCCGTGCGCAGCCGGATCCCGTGATCGGCGAGCGACCGGCGAGCGAGCTCGCTGGCGTCGGCACCCATCACCTCGAGGGGCTGGGCCTCGGCCGTGAAGACCACGAGCTCGGCGTCGATGCCGGCCGCCTCGGCCCAGCGCGCGGTGAGCAGCGCGAGCTCGTAGATGGCCAGCGTCCATGACACGCCGGGTGGGCTGACGAAGCCGATCCGCCGCCGGCCGGCCGCGTCCGGGTCGGCCAGCAGCGCGCGCAGGGCGCTGCTCGTCCCCGGTTCCCCGATCGTCAGAGCGCCGGGGATGACCGGCCGGCGGACCGCGCCGACCGCGAGCAGCAGCACGTCGTACTCGGAGATGTGACCACCGGTCGTGCGCACCGTGTGGGCGTCCGGATCGACGTCCACCAGCTCCTCGTGGATGTGTGTGAGCTCCAGCGTGGTCGCGATCTCGGACCAGGGGATGCGCACCACGGCGTCCGCTTCGAACGGCTCGAGGACCTGCAGCGGCCGGTACACGAAGTCGGGCGAGCCGGCCAGCAGGCGCAGCTCGACGCGCTCGGCGGCCAGCGCGCGGAGCGCGAGCATCGCCTCGAGCGCGGCCACGCCGCCGCCGGCGACGAGCACCCGCAGCTCCGCGTCGGGATGGCGCTGATTCGGTTCGTGTGAGTCGGGAGTACTCAAACTGGGACGATCCTAAGCGGCCCCAGGAGACCCGCCATCGGCGCGTCTCGCTGAACCGCGATCAGTAGTAAGAGCGGACACCGGGAGGTAGACGTCTCGGATGGACCCGGGCTCGGTCGCTGCCTAAGCTCGCTCCATGTCGATGCGCTTGGTTGCGCACAGGGGAGAGCGGCCGCGGGTCCTGATCGTGGGCGGGGGTGTCGCCGGACTGGAGGCGATGCTGGCGCTACGGGCGCTCGCCGGTCAGCGGATCGAGCTCGAGCTGATCTCCCCCGAGCCTCACTTCTACTTCAGGCCGCTGGCGGTGGCGGCGGCGTTCGGCGCCCCGCCGCGCTCGGTGTTGTCGCTGGCGAGCGTCGCCGCGGACGCCGACGCGCTCTACACCGAGGACACGGTTGCCGAGATCAGGGCCGGTTCTCGGACGCTGCGCTTGACCGCCGGTTCGACGTGCGAATACGACGCCCTGATCGTCGCCCCGGGCGGACGTCCGGTCGAGGCGATCACGGGCGCGACGACGTTCGGCCTGCCGGGCAGCGTCGAGCGCTTCCGCGCCATCCTCGCCGAGGCTGAGGCGGGGCACATCGGCAAGCTGGTGTTCGTGGTGCCGGCGCTCGTCGGCTGGCCGCTGGCCCTGTACGAGCTCGCGCTGCTGAGCGCCGAGCGGCTGCGCGCCGCCGGCTCCGCCGCTTCCGTCACTGTGGTGACGGCCGAGCCCGCTCCGCTGGCGGTGTTCGGCGGCCGCGCGAGCGGCGCCGTGCTCGAGGAGCTCGAAGCGCACGGGGTGCACTTCCTGCCCGGCCTGGTCGCCGAGCAGGTCGCGTGGGGCGAGCTCCACTCGCACCCGGGCGCCTCGCGGATCGCGGCCGACGCTGTGATCGCACTGCCGAAGCTGCTCGGGCCCGACCTCGGCGGTCTGCCGCGCGACCGCGACGGTTTCGTGCCCGTCGACCGGCACGGCCTCGTGCGCGGCCTGACGGACGTCTACGCCGCCGGCGATGCGATCAGCTTCCCGGTCAAGCACGGTGGCCTCGCCGCGCTGCAGGCCGACGCGGTCGCCGAGGCGATCGCAGCGCGGGTCGGCGTTCCGATCCATCCCGAGCCGTTCCGCCCCGTGATCCGGGGGATGCTGCTGACCGGCGACCGGCCGCGCTACCTGGAATCCGGGCTGGCGGACGGCGAGGGCGAGACCGGGGGCGTCAGTCTCCGGCCGCTGTGGTGGCCACCCTCTAAGATCGCAGGGCGGTACCTGGCGCCGTACCTCGCGGCCGAGGCGCCACCGGGCCCCGCGCCGCACGGCGGCGTCCCCGTCGAGATGATGATCGGCACGTGATGAGCTCCCAGCCACCGACCCCCGACCCCGATCCCACGGAGCAGGGAGCGCGGCTGCGCGTGCTCGTCGCCGGCGGCGGCATCGCCGGCGCCGAAGCCCTGCTGGCACTGCACGCTCTGGCCGGCGAGCTGGTGGAGCTGACGCTCATCAGTCCGGGAACCGAGTTGGTCGAGCGGCCGATGACGGTGACCGAGCCGTTCGCGCTCGGCCATGCCCGTCGCATCCCGCTCGAGGACCTCGCCCGCGACACCGGCGCGACCCTGATCCGCGACTCGGTCTCCGGCGTCGCTCCTCGTTGGCAGTCGCTCGTGCTCGAGAGCGGCGCCGGCGTCGAGTACGACGCGCTGCTGCTGGCCCTCGGCGCCCGGCTCGAGCCGGTGGTGCCGCGCGCGCTGACGTGGACGCCCGATGCGGACCCCGAGCTGCTCGGTGGCGTGCTCCGCGACCTCGAGGAGGGGTACTCGTCCAGCGTCGCGTTCGTGATCCCTCCCGGCGTCGCCTGGTCGCTGCCGGCCTATGAGCTGGCCATGATGACCGCGCGCCAGGTGGCGAGCATGGATCGCAGTGCAGTCGACGTGAGCGTGATCACGCCCGAGGACGAGCCGCTGATCGACTTCGGCGAGCACGTCTCCGAGGCGCTGCGCCACGAGCTGCAGTCCGCTCACGTGCACCTGCGCACCGGTGCTGCCCTCGTCCAGCGCGGATCCGCCCTGGTGCTCGAGGTCGACGGCGAGCCGCTGAAGGCTGACCACGTCGTGGCGCTGCCGCGGCCGATGGGTGTTCTGATCCCGGGCCTGCCGCGCGACGAGAACGGCTTCATCCCCGTCGATCGCCACCAGCGGGTTCGCGACACCGAACGGGTGTGGGCCGCCGGTGACGCCGTGTCGTATCCCATGAAGCACGGTGGGCTCGCGGCGCAGATGGCCGATGCAGCGGCGGAGTCGATCGCGGCGCTCGCCGGCGCCGAGATCGAGCCGCGGCCGTTCCGGCCGAACCTCGACGGCATCCTGTTGACCGGCGACCGCGGCCGACGGCTGCGCGATGACGCGGTGGCCGGCGCGGTCCCGACCGGCCCTGAGCGCCCGGTCGCCGCCAAGGTGGCGGGACGGTTCCTGACCCCGTACATGGCCCGGCACGCGGCCGGTGCGGATGCGCTCGCGACCCGAAAGGACAGATGATGAGCGGTGAGGGCACGCGAGACGCCGACGACGGCTCTATCGTGCAGGACATGGAGGAGGACCAGGTCCTGTCTGACCCGGCGACGATCACGATTGTGATCGCCGATGATCACCAGGTTGTCCGTGCCGGATTGCGGATGCTGCTCGAGGCCGAAGACGGCTTCGAGGTGCTCGACGAGGCCGGCGACGTGCCGACCACGCTGCGCAAGGTGCTGGCCTACCGGCCCAACGTGCTCGTGCTCGACCTGAACATGCCCGGGGAGCCGAGCCTGCCGGCGATCCCGCGGATCCTCGAGTCCTCGCCGGGGACATCGATCGTCGTGCTGACGATGCAGAGCGATCCCGCCTTCGCCCGCGAGGCGCTCCGCTCCGGCGCCGTGGGCTACGTGCTCAAGGAGGCCGCCGACACGGAGCTGGTGCAGGCCGTGCGCCTGGCGGCCGAGGGACGGACCTATCTGAACCCGGAGCTCGGCGCGCGGCTGGCGGCGGAGCCGCCGGCGCCGGCCGGTCCGCCCGACGACCTGTCGGCGCGCGAGGTCGAGGTGCTGAAGCTGATCGCGCTCGGCCACACCAACGGCGAGATCGCCTCGAGTCTCTACCTCAGCGTGCGCACGGTCGAATCCCACCGCGCCCACATCCAGCAGAAGACCCGGCGCACGACCCGTGCCGACCTGGTCGCCTACGCCCGTGAGCACGGGCTTTTGGACTAGTGCCATGGGGTAGCACCGCGGAGTAGGCTCCGCTCGCGTGTCCGACCAGGCAGACCGCATCGCGGACCAGTCGTGGCAGGACGGCGACGAGAGGGAGAACGAAGGAAGGCGGTGTCCACATGGCGGTGAAGGCGGAGCTGGAGGCTGAGCTCATCGACTCGGTCTGCGCTCGTGTCCGCGAGCGTCTCCCCGAGGAGCAGGCGCCTCCCTGCGAGGCGTTCGTACGCCAGTACTACCACTGGGTCCCGCCCGAGGATCTCGCCGACCGCAGCGCGCTCGACCTCTACGGCGCCGCCGTGGCCCACTGGAACCTGGCCGCCCAGCGCGAGGCTGGTGTGGCCAAGGTCCGCGTCTACAACCCGGATTTCGAGCAGCACGGATGGCAGTCGGCTCACACCGTGATCGAGGTCGTCATCGACGACATGCCGTTCCTGGTCGACTCGGTCACGATGGAGCTGAGTCGCCTGGGTTACGGGATCCATCTCGTCATCCACCCGGTGATACGCGTCCGGCGCGACGGCGACGGTCGGCTGCTCGAGGTGCTCGAGCCCGGTGCCGCCTCCGGTGACGCGATCCGCGAGTCGGTCCTCGGGCTCGAGGTCGACCGTGCCGGCGACGCCGAGGCGCTCGCCGAGCTGCACGGCAACATCGTGCGTGTGCTCGGCGAGGTGCGCGCCGCGGTCGAGGACTGGGGGGCGATGCGGGAGCAGATGCAGTCGGTGGCCGCCGAGCTCGGCCGCCAGGCGCAATCGCTCGATCCCGCTGAGGTCGATGAGGTGCAGGCATTCCTGAACTGGGCCGCCGATGACCACTTCACCTTCCTGGGCTACCGGGAGTACGAGCTCATCACCGAGGACGGCGACGACGCGCTGCGGGCGATCGCCGACACGGGCATGGGGATCCTGCGCGGGCCGCCGGCGACTCCGCTCACTCGGCTGCGCGCCCAAGGCCCGGGCGCTGGCTCGCGCGCCGCACGCGCTCGTGCTGACCAAGGCCAACTCGCGCGCGACCGTGCATCGGCCCGCCTACCTCGACTACATCGGCGTCAAGACCTTCGGGCCCGATGGTGCGATCACCGGCGAGCGGCGCTTTCTCGGCCTGTACACGGGGACGGCGTACAAGGCGAGCCCGCGTGACATCCCGCTGCTGCGTGACCGGGTCGAGACGGTGCTGGCGCGGACCGGGTTCCCGGCCGACAGCCACGACGCCAAGGCGCTGATGGAGATCCTCGAGACCTATCCGCGCGATTCCCTGTTCCAGATCGATGCCGACGAGCTGTTCGACGTCGCGATGGGCATCCTCGGCCTCAGCGAGCGCCAGCGCGTGCGGCTGTTCGTGCGCCGCGACCCGCTCGACCGATTCATCTCCTGCCTCGTGTTCATCCCCCGCGACCGCTTCAACACCGAGAACCGGGAGCGGGTGGGATCGATTCTGGCCGAGGAGTTCGGCGGTACCCGGGTCGACTGGGAGCTGCACCTGTCGGAGTCGCTGCTCGTCCGTGTCCACTACGTCGTGCACTGCGGCGACGAGCCACCCTCGGGTTACGACACGGCGGAGATCGAGGCCCGGCTCGTGCGGGCGACGCGCGCGTGGACCGACGACCTCCGTGACGCGCTCGTCGACGAGCACGGAGAGGAGCACGGATCGGAGCTCTACAAGCGCTACCGCACCGCCTTCCCGCTCGGCTATCGCGCCGACTGGGTCGCCCGCTCGGCGGTCACCGACATACGCCGGATCGACGAGCTGCGGACCGCGGGCGGTCCGATCATGAGTCTGTACCGGCCGCTCGAGGCCGAGGAGGGGCTCGTCCGCTGCAAGCTGTTCAGCGCCGATGAGGTGTCGCTGTCGGACGTGATGCCCACCTTCGAGCACATGGGGGCGAAGGTGGTCGACGAGCATCCGTACGAGATCAGCCCCGCCGGCGGCGCGCCGGCCTGGATCTACGACTTCGGGCTCCGCTGCGTGGCCGACGATGTCGAGCGGGTCCGCGACGCCTTCCAGGAGGCGTTCCTGGGCGTCTGGCGCGGCGAGTACGAGAACGACGGCCTCAACGGCCTGGTCATGGGAGCGGGGCTGACCGGCCGCGAGATCACGATCCTGCGGGCGGTGGGCAAGTACCTGCGGCAGGCCGGGATCGCGTTCTCAGACCGCTACATGGAGCGCACGCTGGTCGGCCACCCGGAGATCGCGACGCTGTTGGTCCGGCTGTTCGAAGCCCGCTTTCATCCCGACCGCACCGACCCCGAGGAGGCCGAGGAGCTGACCGCCGAGCTCGACGCGGCGATCGACGCCGTCCAGAGCCTCGACGAGGACCGGATCCTGCGCAGCTTCGTCGCGGTCATGCGGGCGATCGTCCGCACCAACTTCTTCCGCACCGACACGCAGGGCGAGCACGCCGGGGCGCTGCGCGCATTCCTGTCGTTCAAGCTCGACCCCGCGCTGATCCCGATCCTGCCCCTACCGCGTCCGCGCTTCGAGATCTTCGTCTACTCGCCGCGGATCGAGGGCGTCCACCTGCGCGGCGGCCGGGTCGCCCGCGGCGGCCTGCGGTGGTCGGACCGGCGTGAGGACTTCCGCACCGAGATCCTGGGCCTGATGAAGGCGCAGATGGTCAAGAACGCGCTGATCGTCCCGGTCGGCTCCAAGGGCGGGTTCGTGGTCAAGCGCCCACCCGTCGACGGCGGCCGCGAGGCGCTGCTGGCGGAGGGGATCGCCTGCTACGAGACCTTCCTGTGCGGGCTTGCTCGATCTCACCGACAACATCGTGCGGCGCCGACGTGGTGCCGCCGCCGCAGGTCGTCCGCTACGACGAGGATGACCCGTACCTGGTCGTCGCCGCCGACAAGGGAACGGCCAGCTTCTCCGACATCGCCAACGGGGTCTCGGCGCAGTACGGGTTCTGGCTCGGCGACGCGTTCGCCTCCGGAGGCTCGCAGGGCTATGACCACAAGCAGATGGGGATCACCGCCCGCGGCGCCTGGGAATCGGTCAAGCGCCACTTCCGCGAGCTCGGCACCGACACCCAGTCGACCGACTTCACGGTCGTCGGGCATCGGAGACATGTCCGGCGACGTGTTCGGCAACGGGATGCTGCTCTCCGCGCACATCAAGCTGCTGGCGGCGTTCAACCACATGCACGTGTTCCTTGACCCCGACCCGGACCCCGCGGCCAGCTTCGCCGAGCGCAAGCGCCTGTTCGAGCTGCCGCGCTCGTCCTGGAGCGACTACGACCCGACGCTGATCTCGCCCGGCGGCGGCGTCTTCCCGCGCACCGCCAAGTCGATCCCGATCTCGCCCCAGGTGCGCGAGGCGCTCGGGATCGAGGCCGACCGAGCTCGCTCCGGCCGAGCTGATCCGCGAGCTGCTGCGCGCGCCCGTCGACCTGCTGTGGAACGGCGGGATCGGCACCTATGTCAAAGCCTCGACCGAGACGCACGCCGACGCCGGCGACAAGACCAACGACGCGGTCCGGGTGGACGGCGGCCGAGCTCCGGTGCCGCGTCGTCGGCGAGGGAGGCAACCTCGGCTTCACCCAGCGCGGGCGGATCGAGTATGCGCTCGCGGGGCCCGAGCCGGGGGCGATCAACACCGACGCGATCGACAACGTCGCCGGCGTCAACTGCTCAGACCACGAGGTCAACATCAAGATCCTGCTCGACGCGCATCGTCGCCGCGGGCGACATGACCGAGAAGCAGCGCAACGAGCTGCTCGTCGTGATGACCGACGGCGGTCGCCGAGCGGGTGCTGGCCGGCAGCTACACCCAGACGCAGGCGATGAGCCTGGCCTGGCCCAGGCCCCGCCGATGCTCGACGTTCACGCGCGCCTGATCCGCCAGCTCGAGCAGACCGCCGGCCTGAACCGCAAGATCGAGTACCTGCCGAACGACGAGGTCGTCGGCGAGCGCAAGCTCGCGCACCAGGGCCTGACCGCGCCCGAGCTCGCGGTGGTCATGGCCTACTGCAAGATCCACCTCTACGCCGACCTGCTCGAGTCCGACCTGCCCGAGGATCCCTACCTCGGCCACGACCTCGAGCGCTACTTCCCCTCGCCGCTGCCCGAGCGCTACGCCAAGCGAGATGCGCAGCCACCGACTGCGCCGCGAGATCATCGCCACGCTGGTCGCCAACCAGCTCGTCGACCGGGCGGGGACGACGTTCGCGTTCCGCCTCGCGCGAGGAGACCGGCGCGCCGGCGTCGTTGCTGGCGCGCGCGTACGCCGTCGCGCGCGAGATGCTTCGAGATGCGCGTCTTCTGGCACGAGGTGGAGGCGCTCGACAACCACGTGCACGCCGAGGCACCAGCTGACGATGCTGATCGAGGGGCGGCAAGCTGGTCGAGCGCGCCACGCGATGGCTCGTCCGCGCCAACCCGCGGCCGATCGACATCGCCGCCACCACCGCCTACTTCGCCCGCGGCGCGGCGATGCTCGGCGCAAGCGCTCCCCGGCGTGCTCGACGGCGCCGACCGCGGACGCGTTCGACGCGCCGGTCCGCCGAGCTCGAAGGGCGCCGGCGTGCCGCCGGCGCTCGCGGCCCGCGTCGCGGGCATGCCCTCGATGCTCGCGGTTCTCGACATCGTCGAGGTCGCCGCCGCGAGCGGCACGCCCGCTGGAAGCGTCATCGCGACGCACTTCGGCCTGGGGTCGCGGCCTGGAGCTCAACTGGCTCCGGGACCGGATCCTCGAGCTGCCCCGCGCCAACCGGTGGCAGGCGCTGGCCCGCGCCGCGCTGCGCGACGACCTCTACAGCCTGCATCGCTCGCTGACCCAGGAGGTGTTGGAGGCCGCCGCGGCCGACGCCGACAGCGAGGCCGCGATCGACGCCTGGACGCATCGCAGCGGCGCCGCCGTGGAGCGCTGCCTGGGCATGATCGCCGACGTCAAGGCGTCGCGCATCTATGACACGACCACGCTGCCTGTGGCGCTGCGGGAGGTGCGCAACCTGATCCGCAGCGGCGGCACGCTGGAGGGCGTGCCCGGGGCGATGTCGGTGACCCTCGCCGGGTAGCGCGTAGCCCGCGCCCCCCGACGTCCGTGGCGGTCCTCGGCGGCGACGGCCGGGGCGCTCCGCTCACCACGGGTCACGACCGGTGAGACGGGCCGCCCCGTAGCGAACGAGCAGCACCAGCCAGTCGATCACGCCGGCGGCGAAATGGCCGACGGGGCCGGTCACGAGACGACCGGCGATCCGCGACGGCAGGCTGGAGATCCGCGCGGGCACGACCCCAAGCTATCGTCTGCACGAGCCGATGGCCGTCAAGACCAACGTCACCGAGCTGCCCGAGTCGCGCGTGCGCGTCGAGGCCGAGGTTCCCGCCGAGGAGGTCGAGCGCCGCGTCCAGCAGGCGGCGCGCGAGCTCGGCCGCCAGATGCGCATCCCGGGCTTCCGCAAGGGCAAGGTGCCGCCGCCGGTCGTGATCCGCCGGCTCGGCCGCGAGGCGGTGCTCGACGAGGCGCTGCGCGAGCTCGCTCGGGCGGCTGGTACGTCGACGCGATCGACGCGTCGCCGGGATCGCGCCGGTCGGCGAGCCCGACCTCGACGTCGGCGACCTGCCGGCCGAGGGCGAGCCGCTCGCGTTCTCGATCGAGATCGGCGTGCGGCCCGATCGCGACGCTCGGCGAGTACAAGGGCATCGAGGTCGGCCGGCGCGAGCCGCGCGGTCGACGACGAGCGCGATCGACGCGGAGATCGAGCGGCTGCGCGAGCGGCTCGCGCACGCTCGAGACCGTCGAGCGCGCCGGCCGAGAGCGGCGACTACGTCGTCATCGACTACGTCGGCACGATCGACGGCGAGCCGTTCGAGGGCGGCGAGGGCCGCGACCAGCTGGTCGAGCTCGGCTCCGGCCGGCTGATCCCCGGCTTCGAGGAGCAGCTCGTCGGCGCCGCGCGCCGGCGAGGAGCGCACGGTCGAGGTCACCTTCCCCGACGACTACGGCGCCGAGCGAGCTCGGCCGGCCGGGACGCGACGCTTCGAGGTGACGGTCAGCGAGGTCAAGGCCAAGCTGCTGCCCGAGCTCGACGACGACTTCGCCGCCGACGCCGGCCGGCTTCGACACGCTCGCGGAGCTGCGCGAGGACATCGCCGCGCGGCTGCTCGAGGCCGACGAGCGCGCGATCGAGCGCGAGTTCCGCGAGGCGGTGCTCGACGCCGCCGCGGCGAGGCCGACGATCGACGTGCCCGACCAGCTCGTCCAGGCGCGCGCGCACGAGCTGCTGGGAGCAGACGCTGCACGCGCTCGCCCGCCAGGGCATCTGCAAGGAGACCTACCTGCAGATCACCGGCAAGGAGCGAGGAGGAGCTGGCCCACGAGGCCGAGCCCGAGGCCGCGCGCGCGCTGCGCGCGAGGCGGTGATCGCCGCGATCGTCGAGGCCGAGCAGATCGAGCCGAGCGACGAGGAGCTGCTCGAGGCGCTGCGAGCCGGCCGCCGAGCGCGACGAGCACCGACCCCGCAGAAGCTGCTCGAGCAGCTGCGCAAGCGCGGGCCGGCTCGAGGAGCTGCGCGAGGACGTCGCCAGCCGCCAGGCGCGTCGAGCTGCTCGTCGAGCGAGGCCAAGCCGATCACGCGTCGAGCAGGCGCAGGCGCGCGAGAAGCTCTGGACGCCCGGGCAGGAGAGTCCGGCGCCGGCCAGCCGGCGTCCGGAGCGACGATCCGGCGCCCGGCAGAGCTGGCCGTCGACCCGCTGGAGGCCGCTCGCCGGTTGGTAGACTCGCGCCGTCGGACGGCGGCGCTGCGGTTGCTACATTGCTCGGGCAGGAATCCAGCCGGGCAAGCGAAAAGAAGCGAGGACCATGAGCCCACTGGTCCCGATGGTCGTCGAGCAGACCTCCCGCGGGGAGCGCGCGTTCGACATCTACAGCCGCCTGCTCAACGAGCGGATCATCTTCCTGGGCACGCCGATCGACGACCAGATCGCCAACCTGATCGTCGCCCAGCTGCTGCACCTGGAGTCCGAGGATCCCGACAAGGACATCTCGCTCTACATCAACTCGCCCGGCGGCTCGGTGTACGCGGGCCTCGCGATCTACGACACGATGCAGTTCATCAAGCCCGACGTGCAGACGATCTGCGTCGGCATCGCGATGTCGATGGGCGCGCTGCTGCTGGCCGGCGGCGCCGCACGGCAAGCGCATGGCGCTGCCCAACGCGAAGATCCTGATCCACCAGGTCTCCTCGAGCTTCCAGGGCCAGGCGACCGACATCGAGATCCACGCGCGCGAGATCATCGACGTCCGCCGCCGCCTCGACGAGATCATCGCCAAGCACACCGGCAAGCCGGTCGAGGAGGTCAAGAAGGACACCGAGCGCGACTACTTCATGAGCTCCGAGGAGGCGAAGGAGTACGGCATCATCGACCGCGTGATCTCGCAGCACTGAGGCACTATCTTAGCCTCGAGTCGCATCCACCGACTCCGAGGGATCGATGGCACGTCCGACCGACTCCAACGAGCAGCTGCTCTGCAGCTTCTGCGGCAAGTCGCAGCGGCAGGTCAAGAAGCTGATCGCCGGCCCCGGCGTCTACATCTGCGACGAGTGCATCGATCTCTGCAACGAGATCATCGACGAGGAGCTCACCGCTCCGCCGAGCTTCGACATCGAGAACCTCCCCAAGCCGCGGGAGATCTACGACGTCCTCGAACGAGTACGTGGTCGGCCAGGAGCAGGCCAAGCGCACGCTCTCGGTGGCGGTCTACAACCACTACAAGCGCGTCCAGATGATGCAGTCCGACGACGCCGACATCGAGCTGCAGAAGTCGAACATCCTGCTGCTCGGGCCGACCGGCTGCGGCAAGACGCTGCTCGCGCAGACGCTCGCGCGGATCCTCAACGTCCCGTTCGCGATCGCCGACGCGACCGCGCTGACCGAGGCCGGCTACGTCGGCGAGGACGTCGAGAACATCCTGCTGAAGCTGATCCAGGCCGCCGACTACGACGTCAAGAAGGCCGAGACCGGGATCATCTACATCGACGAGGTCGACAAGATCGCGCGCAAGGCCGACAACCCGTCGATCACGCGCGACGTCTCCGGCGAGGGCGTCCAGCAGGCGCTGCTGAAGATCCTCGAGGGGACCACCGCCTCGGTGCCGCCGCAGGGCGGGCGCAAGCACCCCCACCAGGAGTTCCTGACGATCGACACGACCAACATCCTGTTCATCTGCGGCGGCGCGTTCGCCAACCTCGACCGCGTGATCGAGCGGCGGATCGGCCACAAGGGCGTCGGCTTCGGCGCCGCGATCCAGTCCAAGGAGCAGCGCGACACCGGCGAGATCTTCGAGCACTGCCTGCCCGAGGACCTGATCCAGTACGGCCTGATCCCCGAGTTCATCGGCCGCCTGCCGGTGATGTCGGCGGTCCACCAGCTCACGCGCGACGAGCTGGTCGCGATCCTGACCGAGCCGCGCAACGCGCTCGTCAAGCAGTTCCAGCGCTTCTTCTCAGTTCGACGGGATCGAGCTGGTGTTCTCCGACGAGGCGCTGTCGCCGGTCGCCGAGAAGGCGCTCGAGCGCGAGACCGGCGCCCGCGGCCTGCGCTCGATCATCGAGGAGGTGCTGCTCGAGGTGCAGTTCGAGCTGCCCTCGCGCCGCGACGTCAAGAAGTGCGTCGTCACGCGCGAGACGATCGAGAAGGGCCTCACGCCGACGCTCGTCACCGAGGCCGCGCCCGACGAGGCGCCGAAGCCGCGACCTGAGGGCCGATCGGCGCGCGCGCCGATCGCCGCGGCCGCATGCGCTCGCCTGCGCGCCGTGCGTGCACGTCCGGCGGCACTGCACCCTCGGACGTCAGACTGCGCACCATGTCCGAGCTCGAATCGCAGCACCCGCTACGACCCGCCGCGGTCGAGCCGCGGATCATGCGCGAGTGGCTCGAGTCGGGCCTGTTCCACCCCGAGCCCGAGGGCGACGCCGGCCGAGAACTACTCGATCGCGATCCCGCCGCCGAACATCACCGGCGCGCTGCACATGGGCCACGCGCTCAACGGCTCGATCCAGGACGCGCTGATCCGCCACCACCGCATGCGCGGCCAGCGCACGAAGTGGATCCTCGGCACCGACCACGCCGGCATCGCCACGCAGACGCCAGGTCGAGCGCGCGCTCGCGCGCCAGGGCACGAGCCGCGAGGAGCTCGGCCGCGAGGCGTTCGTCGAGCGCGTCTGGCAGCTGGCGCGAGCGCTACGGCGGCGACGATCATCGAGCAGTACAAGCGGCTCGGCGCCTCCTGCGACTACGACGACGAGCGCTTCACGCTCGACGACGGCTACGCCGAGGCGGTGCTCGAGCGTGTTCGTCGACGCTCTACGAGCAAGGGCTACATCTACCGCGACCACTACATGGTCAACTGGGATCCGGGCACGCGGCTCGGCGATCTCCGACCTCGAGGTCGAGGAGCGCGAGGTCGACCGACACGCTCTACTACGATCGCCTACCCGCTCGCCGACGGGCTCGGGCGAGATCATCGTCGCGACGGTGCGCCCGGAGACGATGCTCGCCGACACCGCGATCGCGGTGCACCCCGACGACGAGCGCTACCGGCGCCTGGTCGGCGAGACGGCGATCCTGCCGCTCGTCGGCCGGCGGCTGCCGATCATCGCCGACGACTACGTCAAGCCCGAGTTCGGCACCGGCGCGCTCAAGATCACCCCCGGCCACGACCCCAACGACTTCGAGATCGGCCGCCGCCACGGCCTCGACCGAGCTGTCGGTGATCGGCGAGGACGGCCGCATGACCGAGCGACGCCGGCGAGCGCTTCGCCGGCCTGACCGTCGCGCGAGGCGCAGGCGCGCGGTCGTCGCCGAGCTCGAGCGCGAGCGGCGCTGCTCGCGCGGCCGCGAGCCGTACACGCACACGGTGCCCGTTCTCGCACCGCTCGGGCGAGCGGATCGAGCCGCTGATCTCGCTGCAGTGGTTCATGCGCATGGACGAGCTCGCCGCGGCCGGCGATCGACGGCGGTGCGCGACGGGCGCGTGCGCTTCCACCCCGACCGCTGGGCGCGGGTCTACCTCGACTGGATGGAGAACATCCGGCCGTGGTGCATCTCGCGCCAGCTGTGGTGGGGCCACCGGCTGCCGGTCTGGTACTGCGACGCTGCGAGGAGACCTACGTCGGCGCCGAGCCGCGCGCTGCGGCGGCGACGGCTGGGAGCAGGACCCCGACGTGCTCGACACCTGGTTCTCGAGCGCGCTGTGGCCGTTCGCGACGCTCGGCTGGCCCGAGCAGACACGCCGAGCTGCGCGCCTTCTACCCGACCGACGTCGCTCGTCACCGGCGCGCGACATCATCTTCCTGTGGGTCGCGCGGATGATCATGATGGGGCTCGAGTTCACCGGCGAGGTCCCGTTCGCCGACGTCTACGTGCACTCGGTGATCCAGGCGCCCGACGGGCGGCGGATGTCCAAGTCGCTCGGCACCGGCATCGACCCGCTCGACGTGATCGACGGCGGGCCGCGCCCCCCGTGTTCGCCGAGGCGGCGACTTCCCGCCACGGCGCCGACGCGGTGCGCTTCGGCCTGCTGGCGATGTCCTCGGGCCAGGACGTCCGCTTCAGCGAGGAGAAGGTCGCCCAGGGCGCAGCAGCTCGCCAACAAGCTCTGGAACGCCGCGCGCTTGATCCTGCTCGCGGGTCGAGCCCGAGGCGCCGCGCCGCGCGCGCCGCCGGCACGGTCGAGGACCGCTGGATCCTGTCGCGGCTCGAGCGCGCGTCGAGCGCGAGGTCGGCGCGCGGATCGAGCGCTACGAGTTCTCGCACGCCGCGCTGGCGCTCTACGACTTCGTCTACGGCGAGCTGTGCGACTGGTACCTGGAGCTGGTCAAGCCGCGCCTGCGCGACGGCGAGCCCGACGCTGCGCGCGACGCTGCTGCACGTGCTGCACCGAGACGCTCGCGCTCGCGCACCCGATCATGCCGTTCGTGACCGAGGAGATCTGCGCGCACGTCCCGGGCGCCGAGGGGCCTGCTCGCCGCGCGCGTGCGCGGCCGGCGCCCGGGCCGCGCATCGACGAGCGCCGCCGAGGCGCGCGGTCGAGCGCGTGATCGAGGCCGTCCAGGCGGTGCGCGCGCTGGCGCGACGCTGGCCGGCGTCGAGCCGGGCGCGACGCTCGCCGCGCGGCTCGAGCGCCGACGGCTACGAGCGAGACGCGCGGCGCTGCTGGCGCGGCTGGCGCGCCTCGAGCTCGCGCGACGGCGCCGGCCGGCGACGGCGGTCCGCGGCGACGTCGCGGTCCCGGGCGGCACGTCGAGATCCTCGCCGGGCGTCGACCTCGACCTCGACGCGGCGAGCGCCGGCGCGCGCGAGCGCGCGCGAAGCTCGACGCCGAGATCGAGCGCGCCGAGCGCAAGCTCGCCAACGAGGGCTTCGTCGCCAAGGCGCCGGCGGAGGTCGTCGACGGCCGAGCGCGAGAAGCTCGCGCGAGCTCGAGCGCCGAGCTGGAGGCGCTGTGACGCCGGCGGAGCCGGCGCGACGCTGGACGCCGGAGCGAGGCCGAGCGCTACCTGCTGTCGCTCGAGCGCTTCGGCATGCGCTTCGGCCTCGACCGCATGCGCCGGCTGATGACCGTGCTCGGGCATCCCGAGCGCCGCTTCGCGTCGATCCACGTCGTCGGCACCAACGGCAAGTCCTCGACGACGCGGATGATCGCGGCGATGCTCGACGCGCCACGGGCTGCGCACCGGCTCCTACCTCTCGCCGCACCTGGTCTCGCTACCGCGAGCGGATCCGGATCGGCGAGCGCGACATCGCGCCGGCAGCGTTCGCCGCCGCCGTCGAGCGCGCGCTGCCCGGCCGCCGAGCTGGTCGACCGCTCGCTCGCCGGCGACGACGCGGTGACGCAGTTCGAGCTGCTGACCGCCGCGGCGCTACTCCGAGCTGGCGCGCGCCGAGGTCGACGTGGCGGTGATCGAGGCCGGGCTCGGCGGCCGCTACGACGCGACCAACGTGATCGCCTCGCGGGTCGCGGTGCTGACCAACGTCGGCCTCGAGCACACGCGCTGGCTGGGCCCGACGATCGCCGACATCGCGCGCGAGAAGCTCGACGTCGTGCGGCCCGGCGCGACGCTGGTGCTCGGCGCCGGGCTGCACCCCGACGCGCTCGCGGTGGCCGAGCGCGGTCGCGCGCGAGCGCGGCGCGCGGATCGTGCAGGCCGAGCGCGGATCCGCGGCGTGCCGGTCGGGCGCGCGCGGCGCCTACCAGCGCCGCAACTTCGCGCTCGCGCGCGCCGCCGCCGAGGCGTTCCTCGGGCGAGCTCGACCGCGGCGGCGGTCGCCGCGGCCGCGCGCCGACGTGCGCGTGCCGGGGCGCTTGCAGGTCGATCGGCGAGCGACCCGCTGACGCTGCTCGACGGCGCCCACAACCCGGACGGGATCGAGGCGCTGGCCGAGTCGCTGCCCGAGTTCGTCGCCGGGCACGGCCGCGCTGGTCGCGGTCGTCTCGATCCTCGACGACAAGGACGCCGCCGGCGATGCTCGCGCGCGCTGCTGCGCCGCGCTGCGACGCGCTCGTGCTGCACCCGCAGCCACAACCCGCGCGCGCTGCCGCCGCCGACGCTCGCCTCGCTGGCCGGCCAGCTCGGCCGGACCGCCGCGCCGAGATCGTGCGCGATCCGCAGCGCGCGCTGGCGCGCGCGCGCGAGCTCGCCGGGCCCGACGGCGTCGTGCTCGCCACCGGCTCGATCTACCTGATCGCCGACCTGCTGCGCGCGAGGCCGAGCGCTCGGGCGCGGCGGGCTCGATCGCTGTGAACGACGACGACGCGACCAGCCCAGCTTCCTGAGGATGATCGGGCTCGTCGCGCTGATCGTGGCGCGTCGTGATCCTGGTCTTCTTCGGGATCGGCTACCTGTTCGGCCGGCTTTTCCTGTAGCAGATGCCGCTCGACGTAGGCCTCGACACGCGCGTTCATGCAGCATCCGACCGCCCCGCCCACTACACTCGCCCCTCAATGCTCGCCTACGCCATCTTCGGGATCCCAACAGCGGCGTGAACCTCGCCGTCAACCTGGTGGTCCTGTTCCTGGTGGTCGATCTGGCTGGCGCTGATCTACTGGACCTGCGCCGACGCCCGGCGGCGGATCGCCGACCGCGTGCTCGTCGGCTGCGCGACCGCGCCTCGCTGTTCCCGTTCGTCGGCACGATCGTCTACATGATCGTGCGCCCGCCCGAGTACCTCGAGGACGTGCGCGAGCGCGAGCTCGAGATGCAGGCCGCGGAGGCGCGCCTCGCGCAGCTCGGCTACCACCGTGCCCGCACTGCGACCACGAGGTCGAGAAGGACTTCCTGCGCTGCCCGAGCTGCCATGCGCAAGCGCGGATCCCTGCGCGAGCTGCGGCAAGCCGCTCGAGACGCACTGGAAGGTGTGCCCGTACTGCGAGGCCGAGATCGGCGCTCGCCGCGCCGGCCGCCGCGGCGCCGGCGCCGGAGGCGCGCGCGAGCACCGCCGCGCACGCCGGCGGCCGAGCAGCCGTCAGCCACCTGAGCAGCCCGCCACGCCGCCCGTCCGACCACCTGACCGAAGGAGACCGCCCCATGGAGCGCACGCTCATCCTCGTCAAGCCCGACGCCTACGCCCGCAACCTGACCGGCGAGATCCTCGCCCGCTTCGAGCGCAAGGGCCTCGGCTCGTCGCGCTGCGCTGATGACGATGACCCGCGAGCTGGCCGAGCGCCACTACGCCGAGCACGACGAGCAAGCCGTTCTTCGGCGAGCTCGTCGACTTCATCACCTCCGGCCCGCTGGTCGCGATGGTGCTCGAGGGCGAGTCGGCGGTCGCCGCCGCGCGCCAGGTGATCGGCGCGACCAACCCGCTCAGGCCGCGCCCGGCTCGATCCGCGGCGACTTCGCGGTCGCGGTCGGCGCAGAACATGGTCCACGGCTCCGACGCGCCGGAGTCGGCGGCGCGCGAGGTCGGCGATGTTCTTCCCCGAGCTGGCTGAGGGCGCGGGCCTGCCCGTGCCGCGGCCGCCGCTGATCCTCGCCTCGCGCTCGCCTCAGCGGCGGGCGATCCTCGAGCAGCTCGGGGTCGACGTTCGAGGTCCGCGTCCCCGACGTCGAGGAGCTCGAGCCGGGGCCGCCGCACGAGGTCGCGCCTCGAGAACGCGTACCGCAAGGCGCGCGCCGTCGCCGCGCAGCGCACCGCCGGCGCGCTCGTGCTCGGCGTCGACACGGTCGTCGCCCTCGGCGCGCGCGATCTACGGCAAGCCCGCGCGACGCCGGCGACGCCGCGCGACGCTCGCGGGCGCTCGCCGGCCGCCGCCACGCCGTGGTCAGCGGCGTCGTGCCTGATCGCGGCGAGCCCGACGCGGACCGCGACCGCGCCGCACGAGCGTCGAGTTCCGCGAGCCCTCGGAGCGCCGCCGATCGACTGGTATCGTCGCGACCGGGCGAGTGGCGCGAGCGGGCCGGCGGCTACGCGATCCAGGGCGCGGGCGCCGCGCTGGTCGCGCGCGATCGACGGCGACTACCTCAACGTCGTCGGGCTGCCGGTGGCGACGCTGCTGG
>CAVOWC010000006.1:0-253707 GCA_963700025.1 uncultured Solirubrobacteraceae bacterium
AAGGATCACCCTTCTCCAAGAGGTGCGACGGTCTTTGAAAACTCAACAGCATGCGCACCTTCGACCGACCCTTGGTCGAGGAGTGTGTCCAGGTTCGACGCCGTCGATCGCCGATTCCTTCGGGGACGATCGGACGGCGGTGCCAAGATTGAACCCCGTCTGCGTCCCGGGAGCCCACTGTGTACATCGGGCTCCCTCGTGTGGGCGTAGGGCCTGATCCCACCAGGGACAGACCCAGGTCTGCTCACCACGCTAGGCGGAGCGCGGACCCTGACGACTCTTTGTGAAGCGGGTATTCTTGACAGCTCGTTGAGTAGTTCTTCACGGAGAGTTTGATCCTGGCTCAGGACGAACGCTGGCGGCGTGCCTAACACATGCAAGTGGAGCGACGAACCAGGCTTCGGCCTGGGGCAAAGCCGCGAACGGGTGAGTAACACGTGGGTAACCTGCCCCGATGATTGGGACAACCCGAGGAAACTCGGGCTAATACCAAATGTGCCCTCCGGCCATAAGGCCGCTGGGGAAAGGAAGCTTCGGCCTCCGCATCGGGATGGGCCCGCGGCCCATTAGCTTGTTGGTGAGGTAACGGCTCACCAAGGCAACGATGGGTAGCTGGTCTGAGAGGACGATCAGCCACACTGGGACTGAGACACGGCCCAGACTCCTACGGGAGGCAGCAGTGGGGAATCTTGCGCAATGCGCGAAAGCGTGACGCAGCAACGCCGCGTGGGGGAAGAAGGCCTTCGGGTTGTAAACCCCTTTCAGTTGGGACGAAGCTTCGTCGGTGAATAGCCGGCTGGAGTGACGGTACCTTCAGAAGAAGCCCCGGCTAACTACGTGCCAGCAGCCGCGGTAATACGTAGGGGGCAAGCGTTGTCCGGAATCATTGGGCGTAAAGAGCGTGTAGGCGGCTCGGTAAGTCCGCTGTGAAAGTCCAGGGCTCAACCCTGGAATGCCGGTGGAAACTGTCGAGCTAGAGTCCGGAAGAGGCGAGTGGAATTCCTGGTGTAGCGGTGAAATGCGCAGATATCAGGAGGAACACCAATGGCGAAGGCAGCTCGCTGGGACGGTACTGACGCTGAGACGCGAAAGCGTGGGGAGCAAACAGGATTAGATACCCTGGTAGTCCACGCCGTAAACGATGGGCACTAGGTGTGGGGGGTGTCGACTCCCTCCGTGCCGACGCTAACGCATTAAGTGCCCCGCCTGGGGAGTACGGCCGCAAGGCTAAAACTCAAAGGAATTGACGGGGGCCCGCACAAGCAGCGGAGCATGTGGTTTAATTCGACGCAACGCGAAGAACCTTACCTGGGCTTGACATGACTCTGACCGCCGTGGAAACACGGTTTCCCTTCGGGGCAGAGTCACAGGTGGTGCATGGCTGTCGTCAGCTCGTGTCGTGAGATGTTGGGTTAAGTCCCGCAACGAGCGCAACCCCCGTCGCATGTTGCCAGCATTTAGTTGGGGACTCATGCGAGACTGCCGGTGACAAACCGGAGGAAGGTGGGGATGACGTCAAGTCATCATGCCCCTTATGTCCAGGGCTACACACGTGCTACATTGGCGCGTACAGAGGGCTGCGATACCGCGAGGTGGAGCGAATCCCTTAAAGCGCGTCTCGGTTCGGATTGCAGGCTGAAACTCGCCTGCATGAAGGCGGAGTTGCTAGTAATCGCGGATCAGCATTGCCGCGGTGAATACGTTCCCGGGCCTTGTACACACCGCCCGTCACACCACGGGAGTGAGCAACACCCGAAGCCGGTGGCCTAACCCGCAAGGGAGGGAGCCGTCGAAGGTGGGGCTCGTGACTGGGGTGAAGTCGTAACAAGGTAGCCGTAGCGGAAGCTGCGGCTGGATCACCTCCTTTCTAGGGAGCCCTCAACCAAGGGCACCGGACCGCCGTAGGATCGTCGTTTGAGCTCTCGAGCTCCGCGACGCTCTCCTCAAGCGCGGCCGGCCACTAGACATGTCGACCGGACCTGACTGGTCGCACGCTCGGGCTCATGCCCAGGCGTTTGCGGCTCGCATGCTGTTGAGTTTTGAGAGACCGGCGCGCTGCCGGCGGCCTGACGGACCTCGGTCCCAGGCCTCCGAAGGCGCGTTTCGCCTCTTCGCGGACCTTGAAAACTGCACAGTAGCCAATGTAACGGGTATCACCGGGCGAGAGCCGAGGCTGGCAACAGCTTCGTTCTCTTACCCAAATAGATCACCGTCAAGATAGTAAGGGCACACGGTGGATGCCTTGGCACCAAGAGTCGATGAAGGGCGTGAACGGCTGCGATAAGCCGCGGTGAGGCGCTGAATAGCCAGTGACCCGCGGATGCCCGAATGGGGAAACCCAACGTCGGTAATGCGGCGTTATCCCGCGCTGAACACATAGGCGCGGAGAAGACAAGCGGGGGAAGTGAAACATCTCAGTACCCCGAGGAAAGTAAATCAAACGAGACTCCCTGAGTAGTGGCGAGCGAAAAGGGATTAGCCCAAACCCGGCACGTGTAAGCGGTCACGCGTTGCGTGCCGGGGGTTGTAGGGCGCCTGGTCCGGGTCGTGACCGATCCGGCGGAAGTTACAAAGACATGTGATAGTCGAAGCGCGTGGAACCGCGCACCATAGAGGGCAATCGTCCCGTAGACGAAATTGCATGACCTTCCGCAGGCGTTCCTGAGTAAGTCCGCACCCGTGAAACGCGGACTGAACCTGGGGGGACCACCCTCCAAGGCTAAGTACTCCTTGGTGACCGATAGCGGACTAGTACCGTGAGGGAAAGGTGAAAAGTACCCCGGAAGGGGAGTGAAATAGTACCTGAAACCGCGTGCCTACAAGCGGTGGGAGCAGCTTCGTGCTGTGACCGCGTGCTTTTTGCATAACGAGCCGGCGAGTTACTCGTCTGCGGCAAGGTTAAGCGATGAGCGGAGCCGTAGCGAAAGCGAGTCCGAATAGGGCGACACAGTCGTAGGCGGTAGACCCGAAGCTGAGCGAGCTACCCATGGGCAGGTTGAAGCGGGGGTAAGACCTCGTGGAGGACCGAACCGACCTAGGTTGAAAACTGGGCGGATGACCTGTGGGTCGGAGTGAAAGGCTAATCAAGCTCAGTGATATCTGGTTCTCTCCGAAATATATTTAGGTATAGCCTCGGATAAATTCCGTGGCGGCCGTAGAGCACTGTTTGGACTAGGGGCCCTACCAGGTTACCGACTTCAGGCAAACTCCGAAGACCGTCACGGCTACTCCGGGAGTCAGTTGCTGGGGGATAAACTTCAGCGTCAAGAGGGAAACAGCCCAGACCGCCAGCTAAGGTCCCTAAGTACTAGCTAAGTGGTAAACGATGTTCGAGTGCATAGACAACCAGGAGGTTGGCTTAGAGGCAGCCACCCTTGAAAGAGTGCGTAACAGCTCACTGGTCAAGTGTTCGAGCGCGGACAATGTAACGGGGCTCAAGCTAGTCACCGAAGCTGCGGGTGCGTGAGGTCTTCGGACCGATCGCGCGGTAGGAGAGCGTTCCGGCGCCAGCGAAGCGGCGGCGTAAGCCAGCCGTGGAGGCGCCGGAAGTGAGAATGCCGGCATAAGTAACGAAAGAGGGGTGAGAATCCCCTCCGCCGATTGCCCAAGGATTCCTGAGTAAAGTTCGTCTGCTCAGGGTTAGTCGGGACCTAAGGCGAGGCCGAAAGGCGTAGTCGATGGCCAACGGGTTGATATTCCCGTACCACGTCGCTTCCGTTTGACCGATGGGGGGACGAGGAAGGCTATGGGAACCCAGGCGATGGTTGCCCTGGGGTAAGCGTGTAGGGGTGGCCCTAGGTAAATCCGGGGCCGCATAACCCGAGGCGCGATGCCAGCTGGCTCTAAGCCGGCGAGTCCCGGATGCCATGCCTCCAAGAAAAGCCTCTAGGGAGGAAGCGCGTGCCCGTACCAAAACCGACACAGGTGGGCAAGTGGAGCACACTAAGGTGATCGAGATAACCCTCGTTAAGGAACTCGGCAAAATCGCCCCGTAACTTCGGGATAAGGGGCGCCCCAGTAGGGTGAAACTCTTCGCGAGTGGAGCCCGAGAGGGCCGCAGTGAATAGGTTCAAGCGACTGTTTACCAAAAACACAGGTCTCTGCTAAGTCGTAAGACGACGTATAGGGGCTGACGCCTGCCCGGTGCCGGAAGGTTACGTGGAGGTGTTAGGGCTTCGGCCCAAAGCACCGAAACTAAGCCCCGGTAAACGGCGGCCGTAACTATAACGGTCCTAAGGTAGCGAAATTCCTTGTCGGGTAAGTTCCGACCTGCACGAATGGCGTAACGACTTGAACGCTGTCTCAACGAGGGGCTCGGTGAAATTGCAGTCTCGGTGAAGATGCCGAGTACCCGCGGCTAGACGGAAAGACCCCGTGAACCTTTACTACAACCTGGTATTGGGGTTCGATGCACCTCGCTCAGGATAGGTGGGAGGCTTGGAAGCGCCGGCTGCGGCTGGCGTGGAGTCACCCTTGAGATACCACCCTTGGTGTATTGGATCTCTAACAGTGCGCCGTGAATCCGGGCGCTGGACAGTGACAGGCGGGTAGTTTGACTGGGGCGGTCGCCTCCCAAAATGTAACGGAGGCGCGCAAAGGTTCCCTCAGCACGGTCGGAAATCGTGCGTAGAGTGTAAAGGCAGCAAGGGAGCTTGACTGCGAGACCGACAGGTCGAGCAGGTGCGAAAGCAGGCCTTAGTGATCCGGCGGTAGCAAGTGGAAGCGCCGTCGCTCAACGGACAAAAGGTACTCCGGGGATAACAGGCTTATCGGGCCCAAGAGTCCACATCGACGGCCCGGTTTGGCACCTCGATGTCGGCTCGTCGCATCCTGGGGCTGAAGTAGGTCCCAAGGGTTGGGCTGTTCGCCCATTAAAGCGGTACGCGAGCTGGGTTCAGAACGTCGTGAGACAGTTCGGTCCCTATCTGCCGTGGGCGTTGGAGAGTTGAGAGGATTCGTCCCTAGTACGAGAGGACCGGGATGAACGCACCTCTGGTGTATCTGTTGTCCTGCCAAGGGCATAGCAGGTTAGCTACGTGCGGATCGGATAACCGCTGAAAGCATCTAAGCGGGAAGCCGGCCTCGAGATGAGCTCTCCCATCCCCTAGAGGGAGTAAGACCCCTGGTAGACCACCAGGTTGATAGGCCGGATCTGTAAAGGCGGTAACGCCCTTAGGAGACCGGTACTAATGGGTCGAGGGCTTGACGGATATTTTGATATCCGTCCATTGGCACTGTGTAGTTTTCAGGGTCCGCGGGGGCGGTCCCTCACCGGTTTCCGGTGGCTATGGCGAGGGGGAAACACCTCTTCCCATTCCGAACAGAGCCGTTAAGCCCCTCAGCGCCGATGGTACTTGGCCCGCAAGGGCCTGGGAGAGTAGGTCGCCGCCGGTTATTTCGCCACACACGCCGCCTGGTGCCTCACGGCTCGGGCGGCGTGTTGCGTTACGCGCCCGGCTGCGTTAAGCGCCCGGCGACGCCGCAGAATCCCGGCGGCAGATGCTCACGTCCCCGACGGAACGGGCGTGTACTGCCACAGCCCCTGATCGTGAGTCCCGTCGAGCCAGGTCTGGGCGTCGACGCGCCCGAGCTCGATCAGGGCGCCGTGGAACTCGGGCGAGAAGAAGAGATAGGAGAGGAGCTCGCCGCGGACCGGGTCACGGCCGGCCTCGATCAACTTCCCGAGCAGCGCGACATCGCGCTCCTGCAAGCGCCACTTCAGCTTGTGCGCGTTGCGCGCCCACACCTCCATGGCCACTCGCCCGACCGCGTAGCGATCGGCGGGGGCCACGAAGATGTATGGCACGGGCCGATACGCACCGGCCGGCGTGGGCGTGGGCACGACCGGCTCCGGCGGCGTGGGCGCGCACCCGAGGCAGCAGTTGATCGTGGCCAGTGTCTGAATGTCGTGGGCCAGCTGGTTGGCCAGCATCGCCTGCAGGATCAAGGCCAGGCCGTCGAACACCCCCGGGCGGGCGAGGACGGGGTCCGGCGGAGGCTGCAGCGAGTTCAGGCCGATGACCACCACCCGTTCCGCGCCGAGCGTGAGCGCGGGCTTGATCGGCGTGTTGAGCTGGGCGCCGCCGTCGCCGTACCAGCCGGCGCGGTCCGCGGGCGTGCGCACCTCGACCGCCGGGAACAAGGCCTCGATCGCGGCCGAAGCCTGGATGTGCTCGGCGGCCAGTGGGGTGGAGGCGAAGCGGGTGCCACGGCGCAGATCGGCCTCGATCGTCACCTGTCCCCCGTGGGTGTCGTGGAAGACGACGCTGTCGCCGGTGGCGTACGACGTGGCCACCACCGCTGCGGTGTGCAGCGCGCCCGTCTCGATGTTGCGGGCCAATTGGGTGAAGTCGATCTGCGCCTTGAGCGTGTCGGTCTGCGGTGAGGTGTCGAGCAGGCTCGTCAGCTCGGCGCCGGGGATCCCGATCAGCTCACCGAGATACACGAGCGCGCGTGAGAGCTCGAACGGAGAGACGAGCGGGCCGAGCACGTCGCTCCAGCCGATCGAGCGCCAGCGCTCGAGCATCGACGCCGTGGCCGCCGCGGCGTCGAGGTGCGCCGTCGCCGCCAGCCAGGCCGTGTTGACCGCGCCGACGCTCGTGCCGAGCAGGACTCCGGGACGCTCGCCGCTGCGCTCGAGCGCCGGCAGGAGAACCGACAGGGCGCCCGCCTCGTAGGCGCCGCGGGCGCCGCCACCGGCCAGCACGAGGCCGACGTGCGGATCAGCTGCGGTCATCGGGGACGGAAGGGAAACGGGCGATCGCCGGGCGGTGCGCCGCAAAGGTCTCATCGACCGGGCGGGGCCGGGCGATGTGGAAGCCCTGGGCGAAATCGACTCCTAGCGCTCGCAGCAAGCGCAGGGTCTCGGCCGTCTCGACGAACTCGGCGATCGTGTCCTTTCCCAGCCCCTTGGCCAGCTGCACGCAGGCCTGGACGATGAGCTGGTCGGTGCATCCCACGGTCACCGTGCGGATGAACTCCCCGTCGATCTTGAGGAAGTCGAACGGGATGTGTTTGAGGTAATAGAAGGAGCCGAAGCCGGCGCCGAAGTCGTCAAGGGCGAACTTGCACCCGAGCCCGCGGAGCTCCTCGGCGAACTCGCGCGCGCTCTGGATGTTCTCGACCGCCGCGGTCTCGGTGATCTCGAACACGAGCCGGGTGGGGTCGGCGCCGGTGCTCGTGACCCTGTCCTCGATGAACGCCAACAGCTCGGGATCGCCGATCGAGCGCGCCGACAGGTTGATCTCGAGGTCGACGCCGGTATCCAGGCGCGAGTCGATCGCGAGATTGACGGCGCGGTCGACGACCCAGCGGTCGATGCGAGCGATCTGGCCGAAGCGCTCGGCGACATGGAGAAAGGTTCCCGGCGCGAGCAGGGTGCCGTCGTCAGTGCGCATCCGCAGCAGCAGCTCGTACTTGACCACGGCCTGGTCGCTGAGCCGCATGACCGGCTGCGCATAGAGCTCGAAGCTGTCGGTCTCGAGCGCCCGCTCGATCTGGTTGTGCAAGGTCATCCGCGCCGGCGGCAGGCGCTGGCCGGCGGGCGTCGTGACGTGAAGGGCGATCCGGTTGCGCCCGGCGCGCTTGGCGGCGAACATCGCCTCCTCGGCGTCGGCCATCAGCTGCTCGAGCGTCGCCTCGGCGTCGTCGATCAGCCGCACGCCGATGCTCGCCGTCACCGCGAGATCGCCGGCGTCGATCGCGATGCGGACCCCGGCGCGGATCCGGTCCGAGAGGTCGGAGGCGAGCGCCTCGGCCTCCTCCGCGCCTCCCTCGCACATCAGCACGACGAACTCGTCGCCCTCGAGCCGGGCGATGACGTCCGACTCGCGCACGCGCGAGCCGATCACCCGGCCGACTGTCGCGATGGTCTGGTCGCCGACACCGTGGCCGGCCCGATCGTTGATCTGCTTGAAATGGTCGAGATCGACCGTGAGCAGCGCCCCCACGGCGCCGTAGCGGCGAGCGGCGAGCAGATGGCGCTGCAGCAGCTCCTGGAAATGCGCCCGGTTGTACAGCCCGCTCAGCGGGTCGTGGCCGGCCATGTGCTGCAGCTCGCGCTCGTAGCGCTTACGCGGCCCGACGTCCTCCACCTGAGCGATGAAGTACATCGGGGCGCCATCGGCGGCGCGCACGAGGCTGAGGCTCAGCGATACGTCGATCGGATGCCCCATCGCGTGCAGGTAGCGTTGCTCGGACCGGTGATGGTCGAGCCGGCCGGCGAGCAGTTCGCCGGCGGCCCCCAGGCTGCGAGCGAGATCGTCGGCCATCGTCAGTGACTGGATGTCGGAGGAGAGCATCGCCTCCTCGGACATCCCCACCAACTCGCGCATCGCCCGGTTGACCTGCAGGAAACGCCCGAGCGCCGGGGGCTCCGCGCTGACGAGGGCGAGACCCACGGGCGCGTTGACGAACGCGGTCCGGAACCGGTCCTCGGCCACGCGCAGCCGCTCCTCGGCCGCCATGCGCTGCGTGATGTCAGTGGCCAGGCCCAAGAAGCCCACGATCTGGCCGGTCCCATCGCGTCGTGGCGTCACCGTCAGCGAGACCGGCAGGCGGGTGCCGTCGTTGCGCACGTAGGTCCACTCCCGCGTCTCGGAGCGCCCGTCCGCCGCCGTGGGTACCAACGCCTCGACGCCGTGTGCGACGCCGAGCTCGGCGGCGCGGTCGGCGATCTCGACGGGGTCGTGGAACAGCTCCGCGTTGGCGATGCCGACGACCTCCTCGGCCCGGTAGCCGAGCATCTGCTCTGCACCGCCGTTGAACACGATCACGGTGCCGTCCAGCTCGCAGCCGATGATCGCGTGGTCGCCCGCGGCGCCGAGGACGCCCGAGAGCAGCTCGCGGTTCTCCCGCAGAGCGCTCTCAGTTGCCTTGCGTGCGCTGATGTCGCGGATGGCGACCGAGACCAACGTGCCGTCCTCGCCGCGCAGCGGGCTCAGCCTGATCTCCACCGGCAGCTCCTCGCCGTCGTGGCGCAGTGCCCATACCTCGCGCTCCTCGCCCATGGGCCGGCTCTCGGGGTCGGCGAAGAACGCTGCCCGCAGCGCGCGGTGCCCGTCGCGGAAGCGCTCAGGCAGCAGCTGCTCGACCGGCAGCCCGACCAGCCGCTCCCGGGGATACCCGAGCAACGTCTCCGTCTGCCCGTTGACGAGCGTGATGATGCCGCCCTCCCTGACGATGATGATCGCGTCGGGAGCGGCTTCGAGCAGGCCGCGGAAGCGGCTCTCACTCTCGCGCAGCGCCTGTTCGGCCTCATGGCGCTCGGTCAGCTCGCGCGTGACCTTGCCGAATCCGAGCAGCCGGCCGTCCGCAGCACGCACGGCGGTGATCACGACGTTGGCCCAGAAACGACTGCCGTCCTTGCGCACACGCCAGCCTTCGGCCTCGATCCGCCCCGCTCGCATGGCCGCCTCGAGCTGTGCGTCGGGCTTACCGAGCGCGACATCCTCGGGCGTGTAGAAGCGCGAGAAGTGCTCGCCGACGATCTCCTTCTGCCGGTAGCCCTTGAAGCGCTCGGCGCCCGGGTTCCAGCTCGCGACACGGCCCTCACGGTCGAGCATGAAGATGGCGTAATCGGACACCGCCTCGACCAGCAGGCCGAGCCGTTCGTCGCGGCCCGCGGCGGAGTCGCCATGGGCGACCTGACGCACGATCGCCGTGACGCCGACGATCGCGTCGTCGCCGCGGCCGGCCCGCATCGGGCGAATCGTGAAGTCGAACATCGTGCGCCGGTCGGAGGCCGCGAGCGAGAGCGCCTCCTCCTCTCCATCCAGCGCGGCCATGAACGCCGCCTCGAGCCGGCCACGCTGCTCGATCGGTAACGCCTCGACGAGCACCCGTCCCAGCATCAGGTGGGCGTCCCACCCGAGGTCGGCGATCGCGGACCCGGTCACCCGCGTGAGCCTGAGCTCATTGTCGGTGCACAGCACGCCGACATCCCCGAGGACGTCGAGGGTCAGCGTGAGGGTCTGCTCGGCATCCCACAGGCGGTCGGCCGGTGCCTTCGCTGAACGTCGCTTATGGCTGTGTCGCTCGGGCATCCTGCCAGCGGTCGGACGCGATCAGCGCCCCACGAGTGTCTGCACCTGTCTTCTCCTCCAGGCCGGCTCGCCCTCGATGGACGTGGCCTCGATCCCCCGAGGAGGATCTGCGTCACCTGACTCCGCGCGCAATCTTGTCACAACCTGAGGCTCGGTCAAGAAAAGTGGCCTTTGCCGGGGATCATGCAGGGTGCGCCGGCCGCCCGCTGGTCCCCGGCGAGCCGTATCCGGGCCACGCGATCGCACGCTCGGTCGATGGTTGTGCGAGCACTGCGGGGCGCATATGGTTCCGGGCATGGCAACCACAGATCTCTCGGGCCTGCGCGGCAGCCGGGTCCTGATCACCGGCGCAGCCCGCGGCATCGGCGCGGCGCTGGCCGAGAAGCTGGCCGGTCACGGCGCCCGGCTCGCTCTCGTCGGGCTCGAGCCCGACATCCTGACCGAGGTCGCCCGCCGCTGCGGCGAGGGCACGTTCATCGCGGAATGCGACGTCTCCGACCACGAACAGGTCACCCGCGCGATCGACGACGCGGCAGAGGCGCTCGGAGGCCTCGACGTCGTGGTCGCCAACGCGGGCATCGCTACCGGGGGGCCGCTCCGCAGCCAGGACCTGCGCTCGTGGGAGCGCGTGATCGAGATCAACCTGCTCGGGGTCATGTACACCGACCGGGCTGCGCTCCCGCACCTCGAGCGCAGCGGCGGCTACCTGCTCAACATCGCGTCGACCGCGGCCGTGCTGCGCGGCCCCGGCATGACCGCATACTGCGCCGCCAAGGCCGGGGTGGAGGCACTCAGCGACTGCCTCCGGATCGAGGAGAACGCACTCGGCGTTCAGGTCGGGGTGGCCTACTTCCTGTTCCTCGACACCGACATGGTCAACGACGGCGAGCGCGAGATGCCGCTGATGCAGAAGGTCAAGGGGGAGATGCCGAACGTGCTGGCGCGCACCTACCCGCTCCCGCCCGCGATCGACGAGGTCGTCGCGGCGATCGCCGAGCGCCGCCGGCGGGTGTCGTACCCGCGCTGGTTCGTGAAGACGATCGCCCTGCGCCAGCTGCTCGCCTCGCGCTTCGCGGAGCGCGCCGCGGGACGGCATGTGCCCGAGGCGATCCGGGAACACGAGCGTCTTGTCGCCGAGCGAGGCGCGAGCGCGGCCTCGGCGAGCGAGCGCACGCGGGAGCTGGCCGGCCTTTAGGAGCGTGTCCTGGATCAGGGCGTGGCGGGCGCGCCGCGTCCCAGCGGCGCGGGGGCCAGGTACGCCCGCGCCGTTGCGTCGGCCAGGGCGATCATGCGCGCCTGCGGGACACCGTCCCAGCTCACCTTCACAGTGATCAGACGGGTCCCGTCAGTGGTCATCAGCTGCGTCGCGGGCGGGAACCAGTCGGCGTCGAGGCCGAGCCCGGGGATGTCCTGCGGCGGTGCGACGACGCGACTCGGGTTGAAGCTCTGCGCCGCCTCGACGGCGGTCCGCTCGAGTCGGGCATCGGCCTGCGGCGCCGTGTCGATCGTGGTCGCCACCGTGACCGGACGGCCCGAGCGCCGGTGCGGCGCGAGGTCGCATTCAGGCATCGACTGCGAGCCCGTGAACGCGCGCCAGGACACCGCGGACGGCGACACCCCGAAGGAGCGCGCGACGGCCGCCCGGGCCCGGGCGGGGCAGACGACCGCTTGCGCCGCCGGCGCGGCCGGCGTGGTCGGCGGGGTCGCCGGCATGGCCGCTTCGGTCGCCGGCGTGGTCGCTCGCGTGCTGTGGGTGCCGCACGCGCCGAGCAGGAGCACAGATCCCGCAGCCGCGGCGGCGAGCGCCGGCGAACGGAGCAGCACGACCCGCATCGCGAACACGGAGATCGAGTCCAGGCGCGCACGGCGCGAAGTCCGAGTGGCCCGGTCAGCACGCCGCCGGGTTGATCCGCGCGGGGCGCGCGACGGTCGGCTAACGCGAGGCGGCGTCGCGCGACTGGGGCTCACGCGAGGCGCGGACGGGCGAGATGCAGTGGGCGGGACGGGCGGGCACGCTGCCCCCGCGACGGGTGCGCTCGATGCGCAGCGGCACTCGGTGCGGGTGCGGCGCGGGCGGCGCCTCAAGCTCCCTGCTCTGCTCTCCCGCCCGGCCGAGCAGCGCGCGCATTCGATTCAGAGAAGACTGGAACATATGTTCGTAAGACTAGGGAGGCCGCCGGACGGAACCGCGGCCCGGAGATCAAGCCGCCGACCCGAGCGAGGACCAGACCTCGATCTTGGTCCGGATCCGGTCGACCACGGCGGTCGTGAACTCGGTCGTGCCGGCGTGGCCGCCCAGATCGGGCGTCTTGACGCCCGAGGCGATCGTCTCCAGAGCGGCTTCGTAGATCGCCCGCGAGGCGCGCTCGGCGTCGGCGCCGTGCCGGTCGGCGGCGTGGCGCAGGACGGCGCCGCAGGCGAGGATCATCGCCAGCGGATTGGCCAGGTCCTTGCCCAGCAGGGCGGGCGCCGTCCCGTGCGGCGCCTCGGCCATCGCGACGGTGGTGTCGTAGTGCTCGTCGAACGCGAGCAGCACCGACTCGGCGCCGGCGATCGAGCCGAACATCGGCAGCACCAGGTCCGACAGGCAGTCGCCGTCGCGGTTCAGCGCCGGGATCACCAGCGGCGCGTCGGTGGCTCCGGACAGCAGCCCGGCGTAGGTGGCGTCGATCAGCACCGGCTGGTAGGCGACGTCCGGATGGCGCGCCGCGGCGGCGTCGAGCTCCTCCTTGAGCATGCCCTCATAGACGGGCGAGACGGTCCACTTCGGGCCGCCGTAGACGCGGGCGCCCATCTCGCGTTGCCGTCCGGAACGCGAACTCGGCGACGGCGCGGCAGGTGGAGCGCGTGATGCGCTCGGTTGCGGTAGGCGACCTCGGCGGCCGAGCCCGGGCTCGCCCTCGCGCCACTGCTTGGCGCCGTAGGCGTCCTCGACCGCCATCCGGACGACCGAGATCGGGTAGTGCACGCCGGCGATCGGCGCCACGCCCGGGAGCCGGCGACCGGTGCTGACGATCACCTTGCCGTCGACCTCCTCGCGCAGGATCCGGTTGGGCGAGCCGACGTCGCCGGCGCCCTCCGGGGTGATCGTGGCCGCCTTGAGCCCGAGCCCGGCCTCGCGCATCGCCGCCGCGGCGTCGATCACGACCCGGTTCGAGGTCTCGCGGCGGTTCTCGAGCGAGAGATCGAAGTGCTCGAGCTCGAGCTCGATCCCGAGCAGCTCCGGGATCGAGCACGCGCATCGACTGCTCGAGCAGCTCCTGGCCGGTCTCGTCGCCGTCCAGGACGACGATCTGTGATCGCGCTCCGGCATCGGCGCTCACGATATCGCGGACCGCGCAGGCGCTCGCCGGCAGCAGCTCCGTCGCGCGCGCTCGGTCAGCGCCGCGATCACGATCTCGAGGTGCTCGTCGAAGTCGACGCCGAGCTCCTCGGCGCCGTGCGCGCAGCTCGTCGCGGTCGACGGCGGCGGCGAAGCTCGGCTGCTTGAGCTTCTTCTTGACCGACTTCGGCGTCATCCCGACGAGCCCCTCCGGGCGCACGTAGGCGCACGGCGAGGATGAAGCCGGACAGCTCGTCGACCGCGTACAGCGTCTTCTCCATCGGCGTCTCGCGCGGGACGCCCAGGAAGTCGGCGTGCGAGCCGACGGCGCGGACCAGCTCCGGCGGATAGCCGCGGGCCTCGAGCTCGCGCATCGCGTAGCGGGGATGGCCGTCCTCGAGGTTCGGGTAGCGCTCGTAGTCGAGGTCGTGCAGCAGGCCGGTGAGCCCCCACAGCTCGACGTCGCCGCCGAAGCGCGGCGCATAGGCGCGCATCGCCGCCTCGACGGCGAGCATGTGGCGGCGCAGCGAGTCGCTTTCGTCCACTCGCAAAGGAGGTTCCAGGCGTCTTCGCGCGAAATCTCGCTGCATGGCTGTTACCCTAGCTCAGCGCTCGGGACTCGCCGGCGAGCGTCCGGCGCCGCTGAGCCACCAGCTACGCTGGCCGCACCTCACCTCGCGCGACCCGATGGAGAAGTTCGTAATCGAAGGCGGCGTGCCGCTGTCCGGCACGATCGTCCCCGCCGGCAACAAGAACGGCGCGCTGCCGATCCTGGCCGCCTGCCTGCTCACCGACGACGAGGTGATCCTGCGCAACGTGCCGCGGATCAGCGACGTCGAGGCGATGATCGCGCTGCTCGCAGTCGCTCGGCGCCCAGGTCGACCTGGCTCGGCCCCGGCGAGGTGCCGTCGACGCCTCGACGTGAACGAGCACCGACGTCGACCGCGAGCTGGCCGAGCGGATCCGCGCCTCGTTCCTGCTCGCCGGCCCGCTGCTGGCCCGCTTCGGCCGCGCCCACATGCCGCCGCCCGGCGGCGACGTGATCGGCCGCCGCCGGCTCGATCCGCACCTCGACGCGTTCCGCGCGCTCGGCGCGACGGTCGAGCACGGACCGCGACATCGTGCTCGCGGCGCCTCGCTGGGCCTGCAGGCCGTGCGACTTCCTGATGGACGAGCCGTCGGTGATGGCGACCGAGAACGCGCTGATGGCCGCGGCGCTGACGCGCGGCCCGACCGTGATCCGCAACGCCGCCTCCGAGCCGCACGTCCAGGACCTGGCGCGGATGCTCGTCGCGATGGGCGCCGCGATCGACGGGATCGGCTCGAACGTGATGACCGTCCACGGCACCGCGACCCTGCGCGGCTGCACGCACACGATCGCCCCCGACCACATCGAGATCGGCTCGTTCATGGCGCTCGCCGGGCGTCACCGGCGGCGAGCTGGTCGTCAAGGACACCGTGCCCGAGGACCTGCGCATGATCCGGCTCGTGTTCGAGCGGCTCGGGCTGCGCAGCGAGCTGCACGGCGACGACGTGATCGTCCCGGGCAACCAGCAGCTCGTGATCCGCAACGACGCCGGCGACTACATGCCGAAGGTCGAGGACGGCCCGTGGCCGGCGTTCCCGGCCGACCTGACGAGCATCGCGCTGGCGCTCGCGACCCAGGCCGAGGGCTCGGTGATCATCCACGAGAAGATGTTCGAGAACCGCCTGTTCTTCACCGACAAGCTGCAGCTGATGGGCGCCGCGATCACGATCTGCGACCCGCACCGCGCGATCGTCGTCGGGCCGCGGCGGCTGCGCGGCGCAGCGCGTCGAGTCGCCGGACATCCGCGCCGGGATGGCGATGCTGATCGCCGCGCTGTGCGCCGACGGCGTGACCGAGATCGGCAACATCCGCCAGATCGACCGCGGCTACGAGCGGATCGACGAGCGGCTGCGCGAGCTCGGCGCGCGGATCACGCGGGTGGACGACGTGCCCGCGCCCGCGTGACCGCAGCCGCTCGCCGGCTGCTCGCGCGCCCGATCCGCTGATCGGCGCCGATGGTCGACCGCATCCCCAGCGGAACGCGCGACGTCCTGCCCGACGAGATGCGGGAGCTGCGCGCGATGACCGACCGCATCCGCGCGCGTGTTCGAGCGCGCCGGCTACGGCGAGGTCTACACGCCGGCGCTCGAGTACGAGCAGACCTTCGCGCGGGCGGCGACGTCGCGGCGCCCGGCCGGCCTACCGGATGTTCGACGAGCAGGGCAACGTGCTCGTGCTGCGCTCCGACATGACGGTGCCGATCGCGCGGCTGGTCGCCACCCGCTACGCGCAGCGCCGAGCCGCCGCTGCGCTTCTGCTACTTCGCCCACGCCTACCGCGGCGTGCGCCCGCAGCGCGGCCAGTCGCGCGAGTTCCTGCAGGCCGGGGTCGAGCTGATCGGCGCCCCGGCCCGGAGGGCACCGCCGAGGCGCTCGACGGTGCTGTGCGCCGCGCTCGACGCCGCCGGGCTGCGAGAACTACCGCGTCGGGCTCGGCGACGCGTCGCTGTACCCGTCGCTGCTCGAGGCGGTCGGCGTCGACGCCCGAGCGCCGCGAGCGGATCCTGGCCGAGCTCGTCGCGCGGCGACTTCGTCGGCGTCGAGCGCGAGGTGCACGCGCTCGGCCTCGATGCCGCCGGCGAGCCGAGCTGCTGCTCGGGTGCCGCGGACGCGCGGCGGCCCCGAGGTGCTCGAGGGCGCTCGGGGCGCTCCACGAGGCCGCGGTCAGCGGGATGCGCGAGCTGCATGCGCCTGCTCGCGCCCGCGCGTGGCCGCAGCGGATCATCTTCGACCTCGGCCTGGTGCGCAGCCTCGGCTACTACACCGGCGCCGTGTTCCAGGTCTACGACCCCGCGCTACGGCGTGCCGATCGGCAGCGGCGGGCGCTACGACGAGCTGCTCGGGCGGCTTCGGCCGGCCGCTGCCGGCGGTCGGGTTCGCGCTCAACGTCGAGCGGCTGCACATCGCGCTGCCGGGCGAGGAGCGCGGTCGCGTGCCGAGCACCCTGGCGGAGGCCTGCCGAGCTGCGGATCGCGGTACCGCGCGGCGCGCTGTTCGGCGACACGCTCGATCTGCTCGACCGGCTCGGGATCGACACCGCCGAGGTGCGCGAGAACGACCGCAAGCTGCTGTTCGAGGAGTCCGGGATCGTGACGATGCGGCCCTCGGACGTGCCGACCTACGTCGAGGCCGGCGCGGCCGACCTCGGGATCACCGGCAAGGACGTGCTGATGGAGCAGTCCGAGCGCGAGGTCTACGAGCTCGTCGACCTCGGCTACGGGCACTGCCGGATGGTGCTGGCGACCGTCGCCGGCGAGGACCGCGCCGCCGAGGCGCTGCGGCGGCTCGGCGTCGTGCGGATCGCGACCAAGTACCCGCGGATCGCCGCGCGCCACTTCCTCGAGACCGGCCGCCAGGCGGAGATCGTCGAGGTCAAGGGCTCGGTCGAGCTGGCGCCGCTGACCGGGCTCGTCGAGGGCGATCGTCGACCTCACCGCGACCGGCACGACGCTGCGCGAGAACGGGCTCGTCGATCCGCGAGGAGATCGCCGAGTGCACGGCGCGGCTGATCGCCAACCCGGTCGCCCACAAGCTGAAGGCGAGGGCGATCGACGCGGTCCTGGAGCGCCTCGATGCAGCTGTGAGCGCTCGAGTGCCGAGCGGCGACCCGAGCGTGCTCGCGGCGCGAGCTGCGCGCGCTGCGTCCCCGGCGCCGGCCTCGGTCCACGACGCCGTCGCGGAGATCATCGCCGGGTCCGCGCGGGCGGCGACGAGGCGGTGCTGCGACTACACGCGCCGGTTCGACACCGCCGGGGCGCCGCCGCGTCCGCTGCATGGTCACCGAGGCCGAGCTCGACCGGGCCGTCCGGCGAGCTCGACGCCGGCTGTGCGCCGCGGGCTCGAGCGTCGCGATCGAGAACGTCGGCCGGGTGGCCGAGGCGGCGCTGCGCACGCCCGACGCCGGTCAGCTTCGACGGGCACGAGGTGATCCTGCGCGAGGCGCCGGTCGACCGCGCCGCCGTGTACGTGCCCGGCGGCCGCGCGCCGTACCCGAGCACGGTCGTGATGGGCGTCGTGACGGCGCGGGTCGCCGGCGTCAGCCGAGGTCGTCGTGTGCGCCCCGCCGGGCCCGACGGCGACGTGCATCCGGTCGTGCTCGGCGCCTGCCGTGCTGGCCGGCGCCTCCGTCGTCTACCGGATGGGCGGCGCGCAGGCGATCGCGGCGCTCGCCTACGGGACCGAGTCGGTCCGGCCCGGTCGACGTGATCGTCGGCCCCGGGAACCTGTACGTGCAGGAGGCCAAGCGCCAGGTCTTCGGGCAGGTCGGGATCGACGGCTTCGCCGGGCCGAGCGACCTGGTCGTGATCGCCGACGCCGACGCCGACCCCGAGCCGCTCGCGCTCGACCTGCTGGCCCAGGCCGAGCACGGGCCGGGCACGCTGGTGATCGGCGTCTCGACCTCCGCGCGCTGCTCGAGCGCTGAGCCAGCGGGTCGGAGCGGGCACCGACACCGGCGCGGTCGCGGCGCTCGTCGCACGTCGCGGACCTCGGCCAGGCGCTCGCGCTGGCGGAGGCGTTCGCGCCCGAGCACCTCCAGCTCGTCGGTGCCCAGGCGGAGGCGCTGGCGCCGCGCGTGGCCACGCGCCGGCTGCGTGTTCGTCGGAGCCGGCGGCGCCACCGCGTTCGGCGACTACATCGCCGGCTCCAACCACGTCCTCCCGACCAACGGCGCCGCGCGCTTCGCCTCGGCGCTCTCGCCGGCCAACTTCCGCCGCCGCTTCACCGAGGTCCGGATCGGCGACGGCGCCGGAGCGCTCGCCCGCGCGGCGGCGCCGGTCGCCCGGGCCGAGGGGTTCGAGCTGCACGCCCGGTCGATGGAGGCCCGCATTCGCGACAATGGGCCGCGATGATCCGCAGCGCCGAGATCGACCGCAGAACCGCGCGAGACCGATGTGTTCGTCAGTCTCGCGCTCGACGGGACCGGCGCCGGCGAGCGCGACACCGGCGTCGGCTTCCTCGACCACATGCTCGACCTGCTCGCCCGTCACGGACGCCTCGATCTCGACGTGCGGGCGAGCGGCGACCTCCAGACCGGCGCCCACCACACGGTCGAGGACGTCGGCATCTGCATCGGCCAGGCGCTCGACCAGGCGCTCGGCGACCGCGCCGGGATCACCCGCTACGGGCAGGCGACGGTGCCGATGGACGAATCGCGCGCGGCGTGCGCGATCGACATCTCCGGGCCGCGGCTACTGCGCCTTCGAGGCGCCGCTGCCGCCCGGCGCGATCGGCAACTTCGACCACGAGCTGGCCGAGGAGTTCTTTCGCTCGCTGGCCATGAACGCCAAGCTGACGCTGCACCTCACGGTCGAGACGGGGACCAACGCCCACCACGTGATCGAGGCCGTCGTTCAAGGCGTTCGCCCGGGCGCTGCGGGTCGCGGTCGCGCTCGACCCGACCGAGCACGGCGTCCCGAGCACCAAGGGAACGCTGGTATGAGCGCCGAGTCCGGCGGCCCGCGCATCGCGGTGGTCGACTACGGGATGGGCAACCGGCGCTCGGTCCAGAAGGCGCTCGAGCACGTCGGCGCGCAGGCGACGATCACGCGCGACCACGACGAGCTGCATGCGGCCGACGGGCTGGTCGTGCCCGGCGTCGGCGCGTTCCCGCTGGCGATGCGCAATCTGCGCGAGCTCGGCCTCGACGGGCTGATCCGCGACCGGGCCGGCGAGAACGCTCCGATCCTCGGGATCTGCCTCGGTATGCAGCTGCTGTTCGAGCGCTCCGAGGAGCTCGAGCCGACCGACGGCCTCGGGCTGATCCCCGGCGAGGTCACCTCGCTCGACGCCGGTGGGCTGCGGATCCCGCACATCGGCTGGAACGAGGTCGTCTTCGAGCGCTCCTCGCCACTGACCGACGGACTGCCCGCCGGCGGATGCCCCTTCTACCACGTGCATTCGCTGGCGGCGCGACCCGCCGACGCCGCCGACGTCGTCGGCACCACCGAGTACGGCGAGCGCTTCGCCACCATCGTGGCAGCGGGGCAGCGTCTTCGGCGTCCAGTTCCACCCCGAGAAGTCCTCGGCGCACGGCCTGCGGATGCTCGCCAACTTCGCCCGCCTGTGCGCGAGACGCGGCGATGGCGCGCCGGCGTCGGCGACCGCGGTGCGGGCATGATCCTGCTCCCGGCGATCGACATCCTCGATGGCAAGGCGGTGCGCCTGGCCCGGGGTGACTTCGACGCCAAGACCGAGTACGACGCGGATCCGCTCGACGCGGCCCTGCGCTGGGTGCAGGGCGGCGCCCGCGTGCTGCACGTCGTCGATCTCGACGGCGCCCGCAGCGGTGTCCCGGCCAACCTCGAGCACGTGCGACGGATCGCCGATGCCGTCGAGGTGCCCGTGCAGGTCGGCGGCGGTCTGCGGACGTGCGGGCGCGGTCGCCGAGGCGATCGGCGCCGGCGCGGCCCGGGTCGTGCTCGGCACCGCGGCCTACAGCGACGTCGACTTCCTCGATGAGGTGCTCGCGCAGCACGGCGAGCGGGTCGTCGTGTCGGTCGACGCCCGCGACGGCAAGCTGGCCGCGTCGGGCTGGACCGAGCAGACCGAGATCCCGGCCGTGTCGGTGATCGAGCGGCTCGGGCGCCGGGGCGTCCGAAGCTTCGTCTACTCGAGCATCGAGCGCGACGGGATGCTGAGCGGCCCCGACCTCGCGGAGGTCGCCCGCGTCGCCGAGGCCGTCCGGGGCCGCTTCGTCTACTCGGGCGGGGTCTCGTCGCTCTCCGATCTCGAGGCCCTGGTGCGCCCTGCGCCAGGTCAACCTCGCCGGCGTGATCGTCGGCAAGGCGCTGTACGAGCGGCGGTTCACCGTCCGCGACGCGCAGGCCGTGCTCGACGGGCGCTCCGATACCCGTACGGGGTGAGCTGGGCGTGCACTACAAGCGCGTGATCCCGTGCCTGGACGTCGACGGCGGCCGCGTCGTCAAGGGCGTCGGCTTCGTCGACCTGCGCGACGCCGGCGACCCGGTCGAGCTGGCCTGCCGCTACGACGCCGCCGGCGCCGACGAGCTCGTGTTCCTCGACATCACCGCGACCTCGGACAAGCGCGACACGGTGGTCGAGCTCGCCCGGCGCACGGCCGACGACGTGTTCATCCCGTTCACGATCGGCGGCGGCATCCGCTCGGTCGCCGATGCGCAGGCGGTGCTCGACGCCGGCGCGGACAAGATCTCGGTCAACTCGGCCGCGCTCGCCCGTCCCGGGCTGCTCGACGAGCTGTCGGCCACCTTCGGGGCGCAGTGCGTGGTGCTGGCGATCGACGCCAAGTCCGACGGTCGCGGCTCCTGGGAGGCCTACCTCGCCGGCGGCCGCACGCCGACCGGCCGCGACGCCGTGGCGTGGGCCCACGAGGGCGTCGAGCGCGGGGCGGGGGAGATCCTGCTCACGAGCATGGACCGGGACGGCACCAACGCCGGCTATGACCTCCCGCTGACCGCCGCCGTGGCCGACGCCGTCGGCGTCCCGGTGATCGCCTCCGGCGGCGCCGGCGAGCTCGACGACCTCGTCGAGGCCATCGGCGCCGGCGCCGACGCCGTGCTGTGCGCCTCGATCTTCCACTACGGGCATCACACGATGGACGAGGTCAAGGACCATCTGGCCGGCGCGGGCGTGGCGGTCAGGCGGTAGGGGGCGCCGGGGTCGCCGGGGGTCGCCGGGGCAGCGTGGTGCGGCGTGGCGCGTGTGGCGGTCGGGGGGTCGCCGGCGCGGCGTGGCGCGTGTGGCGATCGGGGGTGCATTTGTCGACAAACCACCTGCGAGCGGCGGACTTTGCGCGCCTAAGCGCCGCTCCGGTGCTTAGGCGCACAAGGAGGCCTCACGGCCGTGCGGTTTGTCACCTTATGCACCCCGCGCCAAGCAGCGTGCGCATCGCCCGGGTGGATCGCCGCCCGCTCCAGCGACCGCCCGCACCGGCAACGCGGCACGGACAACCGCCCTCATCCCCAGCCGCCTTTCCCTCGGACCCGCCGGGCCACCGGCGCCACGCACCCGATCGTCCCGCACCACCGGGGGGCAACGACTTGTCCTGGAAGCCCTCGGCCCTGCACCCCGACCCGTCGTCCCGGTCCACGGCCTGTCGGCGACGAGACCTCGGTCTATCTGTCGCCGCTGCCGGCGGCCCGGGGCTGCCGCGTGTTCGCGCTGACGTCCGGGGTCGATCCGCGGCTGCCGCCGCCGCCGGCGCCGAACGGGTAGGTCCGGCCCAGGCACCAGCGGACCGCTTAAGCGGACCTTTAGGGGCAGGTGCGGTTCTTATCTGAACGCCAGGGCTGCAGAGACCGCTACGCGGCCTCTTCCACATACCCCGCGGCCGAGCACGTATCGCAATACGCGGCGGGCGGGACACGGGGCTCATAACAGCCTGGACGGCAGCACGTGGACGACCGCTTGGGTCGGCCACGACCGATGCGGGCTGCAGCCGCGTCCTTCAGCTCTTCGCGCATGCGATCGAGCTCAGCGGCGTGATCCGCACAGAAACGTCGGCCCTTTTCGGCCGGTGCCTGACAATGACTTCCACTGCGACAGCGCATAGACCCGTAATCTTACCAAAGCGGGCCCGAACGCATGTTTGTGATGGGTTAGTGCGACGTCGCTATTTGCGCTTTGTCGTCACTGATGAGTGCAGTGTATGGCTCCCGGCAGCTTTCTGCGGCAGCAGCTGGAACACGTCCCCGTAGCCGGTCAGGTAGATGGCCGTGGTGTCGGCGATGACGGGGTTGAACGAGCCCTGGGAGAACGCGAACACCTGATGTCCGGTGCGGACGTCGAGTCCGGCCGTCGTCTTCGTTCCCAGGTCCGCGTAGTAGACGACGTTGCCGACGATCGTCGGCGAGCCGGAGATCTTGCCGCCGGCCGGGTGGCTCCAACGGACCGCGCCCGTGCGGGCGTCAAAGGCGTAGAAGTTGCCGTCGTAGGAGCCGATGTAGACGGTTGGACCCAGCCCCGGGGTGTTCTCCACCGCCGGTGACGCGTACACGTAGGCGCCCGTCCCCGTCGCCCAGGCGAGCTTGCCGGAGTGGGCGGCGAACGAGTACACGCGCCCGTCGGTGTTGCCCATGTACACGCGGCCGAAGGCGATCGCCGGCGTGGAATAGAACTCACCTGACCCGAAGCCGAACCGCGCGCCGTTGGTACCCACGGCCCAGACCTCGCGACCGGTGTCGGCCCGCACCGCGTAGGCGCGGCCGGCGTAGTCGCCGAAGTAGAGAATCCCGTCCGACAGCGACGGTCCGCCCTTGACCGCCCCGCTGGCGTGGTAGCTCCAGAGCTGGTGGCCGTCACCCACACGGAGTGCGTGCACGGTGCCGGACTGGTCGCCGAAGTACACCGTCTGGTTCCACACGAGCGGCGAGGACTCGGTGCCGGGCCCGATCGACCGCGACCACACCGTGGCGCCCGTCCGTTGCGAGAGGGCCACGAAGCGACCGTTGCCGGGGTTCTGGCCGGCGTGAGGGTTGGTGGACAGCAGGGCCAGGAACACGAGCCCGCTGCCGACGGCGGGCGAGGCGGCCGCCAGGGTGCCCACCTGTCGCTGCCAAAGCACCTTGCCGGTGCGCTTGTCGAGCGCGATCGCGATGCCGGAGTCGTTCAGCATGAACAGGGAGTTGCCGTGGATCACGGGCGGGAACTCGAGTAGTGGACCGCCGCGGTATGACCACCCTCGCCGCAGCGGCGGATCGAGGTTGGCGCTGTTGGGGAAGAATCGGGTGCGGCCGGCGTCGTAGCCGTAGCGCGGCCACAGGAACGCTCGCGCGACCACCGCCTTGGGCGGCGGCTTCGGCGGTGCAGTGGCGGTTGGGCTCGTGAACTCCAGATTCGGATGGGAGACGTTGCCCGGCTTGTGCAGGAACGCGAAGGCAATCGCGGCGCCGGCGATCAGCACCACCACGACTCCCGCCACAAGCCACCGCATGAGCCTTCGCCGCGGACCCGTACTCGGCATCCGCGTGATGCTAGCCATCCTGCGGATGTCCGCGATGCATCCCGACGGGCGTTCGCGCTGCACGCCCCGGATGTCCCCCGGGCACGCGAAGATGGGCGTGTGGACCTTCCCTCGATCCCCGAGCTGCAGCGCCGCGTCGAGCGGCTTCCCGCCGTTGCGCGGGTGCTTCCCGCGCTGGCCGGATCGGCGGGCGTGCATCTCGTCGGCGGCGGCGTCCGTGACCTGCTCCTCGGCGGCGAGCCCGTGGACCTCGATCTCGTCGTCGAGGGCGACGCGGCGACGGTGGCGGCACGGATCGGCGGACCGGTGCGGGTCCACGACCGGTTCGGGACCTGCACCGTGATCCTGGACGGGTTCACGTACGACCTCGCCCGGGCCAGACGCGAGCGCTATCCGGCGCCCGGGGCGCTGCCCGAGGTGGAGCCGGCGCCGCTGAGCGAGGATCTGGGCCGGCGTGACTTCACGATCAACGCGGCCGCCGTCTCGCTCGCCGGCGGACGCGCGGGACAGCTGGCAGCGGCGCCGGGCGCGCTCGAGGACATCGCCGCCGGGCGGATGCGGGTCCTCCACGAGCGCAGCTTCATCGACGATCCGACGCGGCTGCTGCGGCTGGCCCGCTACCAGAGCCGGCTCGGATTTGCCATCGAGGCCGGCACGCTCGCGCTCGCGCTGGCGGCGATCGACGCCGGGGCGCCGGCGACCGTCAGCGGGCCGCGGATCGGGACCGAGCTGCGGCTGCTGGCCGGCGAGCCCGACCCGGTCGCTGCGATGAGTGCGCTGCGCGACCTGGGGCTCGACCGTGCGCTAGAGCCCGGGTTCGGCCTCGATGACCCCGCGCTCGCGGCCTCGGCCCTGGCACTGCTGCCCGTCGACGGCCGGCGTGATCTGCTGATCCTCGCGCTGGCGGCGCGCGGGATCGAGGCGGCGCAGCTCCGGGCGCGGCTCGACGCCTTCGCCTTCGAGGCGGCGGAGCGCGAGACGATTCTCGGCGCGGCCACGGGGGCGCAGGCCGCGGCCGATGCCCTCACGCGCGCCCGCCGCGGCTCGGAGATCGCCGCGGCACTGTCCGGGGGCGGCCCCGAGCTGGCCGCGATCGCCGGGGCGCTCGGCCCGGATGATCAGGCCCGTCAGTGGCTCGACCGGCTGCGCCACGTGCGGCTGGAGATCGACGGCGGCGACCTGCTGGCGGCCGGAGTCGCACAGGGCCCCGCGGTCGGGCGCGGGCTCGCCGCCGCGCTGGCGGCCAAGCTCGACGGTCAGGTGAGCGGACGCGAGGCCGAGCTCACTGAAGCGCTTCGGAGCGCCCGATAGCCTGCGGCCGATGCTCAGCACCCCGAACGTCCTGCGCTGGAACGGCGATCCGGGTCACTACGAGGTCTACTACCTCACGCTCACCGATCCGGATACCGGAGTGGGCTTCTGGATTCGCTACACGATGGTCGCGCCGCTGGCCGCGACCGGCGCGCCCAGCACCGCCGCGTTGTGGTTTCTGGCCATGGATCCGCACGCGTCGAACGGCGGCCGATTCGGCCGCAAAGCTTCGTTCGCGATCGCGTCACTCAGCTCCGAGGCCGAGCCGTTCGCGCTCCGAATCGGCGACGCGACGCTTAGCGACGGGTCGATGGCGGGTGCGCTGCCGGACGTTGAGTGGGACCTCCGCTGGACCCCGGGACGAGCCTACGAGCACGTCCATCCGCTGCTGCGCCGGATCGCGAGCACGATCCTCGTGCTGCCCCACGCCGACGTGGCGATCGAGGGGACGATCACCTACGCCGGACGGCGGCTCGACGTCAGCGGCGCCCGCGGCGGACAAGCCCATCTGTGGGGCACCAAGCACGCCCGATCGTGGGCCTGGGTGCATTGCAACGACTTCGCCACGCCCAGCGGCGAGCCGGTCCCCGACACGTTCGTCGACGGCGTCTCGGTCATCGTGCCGCGGTTCGGCCGCGATGTCGGGCCGAGCACCCCGTTCGTCGGCCGCATCGACGGCCGGGACTTCACGTCCACCTCGCCACTGCGCGCGCTGTCCAATGCGAGCCGCTTCTCAGCTGACGGCTGGCGCTTCGAGGTGGTCGACGGAGCTCGTCGGCTCGTCGGCGACGTGGAGGCGGACCGGGGGGCGCTGGTGGGAGTGACCTACCACGACCCCGACGGCGAGCTCGCCTACTGTTACAACAGCGAAGCCTGCTCGATGCGCCTGCACCTCTACGAGCGCTCGCGCGCCGTCCGCGGCTGGGTTCATCGCACCACCCTCGAGGCGCCGGGCCGGGCCCATTTCGAGTACGCCCAGCGCACGCCCCTCGCGGACCTCGAGCTGCTGACCCAGTGATCCTGCCCACCCCGTTCCGCGCCGCCGGCGACCATCTGCAGATCGACCTTCCCGGCGGACACGCGCTGTTCACCACCCGCCGCGGCGGCCTTTCGACCGGGTCCTACGCGAGCCTCAACCTGGGATTCCTCACCGATGATCGCCCGGATGACGTGGCCCGCAACCGCGCGCACCTGGCGGGACAGCTGGGCCTGGCGTTCGCCTTCGGGCGCCAGGTGCACGGGACCATCGTCGACCGGGTCACGGTCCCTCCCCGCGCGGATCCGGCGCCCGCAGACGCCCCGCGACCGGTCCCGGCCGAGGCCGACGGCCAGGCGACTGCCCTCGCCGGCGTGGCGCCGATGGTGCTGACGGCCGACTGCCTGCCCGTTGCCGTGATCGGCGATGGCGCAGTCGCGATGCTGCACGCAGGATGGCGCGGGCTCGCCGGCGGCGTCCTCGCCGAGGGGGTGCGGGCGGTGCGCGAGCTCGGGGCCACCGGCCCACTGGCGGCGGCGATCGGTCCCGGCGCCGGGCCGTGCTGCTACGAGGTGGGCGACGAGGTGCGCGCGGCGTTCTCGGACCACGGCGACGAGGTGCGGCGCGGCGACCGTCTCGACCTACCCGCGATCGCCCGGCGCGAGCTGGAGCAGGCCGGCGTGCGAGGAGATCCACGATTGCGGCCTGTGCACGATGTGCAGCGATGCGTCGCTCTTCTACTCCCACCGTCGCGACCACGGAGTCACCGGCCGTCAAGCGGGGATCGCATGGTTGAGCTGATCCGCGGCCTCGATCCGGAGACGGTCCGTGTCAACCTCGGGCACGCCCGGGCGCAGATCGCCGCCGCGGCCGGGTTGCCGGCCGCGCACCCGCGGACATCGAGATTCTGGCGGCGGTCAAGTATGTGCCGGTCGGAGGAGCTCGGCGTGCTCGCCGACGCCGGGATCGCGTTGGCTCGGCGAGAACCGGGCCCAGGAGCTCGAGCTCAAGTCCGCCGCTCATCCCGGCCGCTTCACCTGGGATTTCATCGGGCACCTGCAGAGCCGCAAGGTCAAGCAGGTGCTGCCGCTCGTGCGCTACATCCACTCGGTCGCGAGCGACTCCGTGCTCGCGCAGCTCGAGCGCCACGGCACCGAGGACACGGAGGTCCTGATCGAGGTCAACGTGGCCGTGAGCCGGGCAAGAGCGGGGATCGAGCCGGCCGCGCTCGCCCGCCTTCCTCGAGCGCTGCCCGGTCCGCGTCGTCGGCCTCATGACGATGCCGCCGCTGACGGCCTCCGCCGGAGGACAGCCGGCCGTCATTTCGCGGCCCTGCGCGAGCTCGCCGAGCGCCACGGCCTGCGCCCAGCTTTCGATGGGAACGAGCCAGGACTACGTGATCGCGGTGGAGGAGGGTGCGACGATCGTGCGACTCGGCACGATCTGACTCCTGTAGCCTGCCGCAGCGCGTCATAATCACTGGCAGGGAAACGCAGCGGCTTCCGCGAACCCTCTCACCCATATGGCTTTCCGCGACACCTGGCATCGAACGCTCGTCTACTTCGGGCTCGCCGAGGACGAGCCGTATGAGGAGGAGATCGAGCCCTACCACGAGCCAGAGGTCGAGGTCGAGGACGCGCTACCGCGAGCGTCCCAACGTGCGCCGGCTCAGCACGCGCCGCCAGCGGGACGAGATCGACGACATCTTCGCCGACGACCCGGGGACCGAGCGGCGGACGACCGCGCTGCGCCCCGTGGGCGGTGCGCGGCAACGGACGTGGCGAAGGAGGAGATGTCCGCGTGCACCTCGTCGATCCCCAAGAGCTTCAACGACGCCCAGGACGTGGCCGACAAGTTCAAGGACGCAATTCCGGTGATCCTGAACCTGCAGTGCACCGACACCGACCTGTCCAAGCGGCTGATCGACTTCTCGAGCGGGCTCACCTACGCGCTCGACGGCGGCATGCAGCGGATCGCCGACAAGGTCTTCCTGCTCACTCCGCGCAACGTCGAGGTCTCGGCGGAGGAGCGCGCACGGCTGATCGAGAAGGGCTTCTTCAACCAGAGCTGAGCCGGCTGCGACGGGTCGCGAGCGGTTTGGCGAGCCACCTGAGTAGCCTTCAACGTATGCGAGTGGGTCTGATCGGAGCCGGCAACATGGCACGCGCGATCGCGCGCGGCTGGGGCGAGGACGGTTCTGTGCTCGGACTCAGGGTCCGGACGCGCCCGCGCTCTGGCCGCCGAACTGGGGGGCGAGGCGCTCGAGACGAACCGCGCCGTCGCCGAGCGCGCCGACCTGGTCGTGCTGTGCCACAAGCCGGCGCAGCTCGAAGCGGTGGCCGCCGAGATCGCCGGTCAGGCCAAGGCGGTGGCATCGGTGCTCGGGGCGACTCCGGTCGCCGCACTGCAGTCGGCGTATCCGGGCACGCCCGTCTTCCGCCTCATGCCCAACACCCCGGTCGAGGTGCGCCACGGGATCGTCTGCTACTCCCCCGCGGCGGGCATCGACCCGCAGCTCGAGGCCGAGGTGCTGGCCCGGTTCGAGCGGCTCGGCAGGGTGGTGCGGATCGATGAGCGGCTGATCGATCCGGCGACGGCCGTCATGGGCGTCGGTCCCGCCTACCAGGCGCTGCTCGTCGAGGCCCAGGTCGATGCGGCGGTCCGGCTCGGACTGGGCGCCCGCTCGCGTCCGAGCTCGCGGTCGAGACGATGGCCGGCACGGCGGCGCTGCTCGCGGCTCGCGACTACGACACGCTGGCCGTCCGCCGCGAGGTGACCTCTCCGGGAGGCTCGACGGCGCGGGGGCTGCGCGCGCTCGAGCGGGCGGGGTGCGCGCCGCGTTCCAGGACGCGATCGACGCCGTGGTACACGGAGCCCGCAGCTGATGCTCGCACTCGCCCTCACCCGCGTGGACATCGCCAACTACGTCGATGCGCTGTTCACGGTCTACATCCTGATCATCTTCGTCTACATCCTGCTCAACCTGATGTTCGCCCTCGGCGTGCGGCCTCCATACTCGCGCTGGGTCGACGCGGTGCTGAAGTTCCTGCGTGACGTCTCCGAGCCCTATCTGCGGATCTGTTCCGGCGGTTCATTCCGCCGATCGGGATGTTCGACCTCTCCCCGATGATCGCGATCATCCTCCTGTACTTCGTGCGCACGATCGTGGTCAACGCGATCGCGGGCAGCTGACCCTCCGGCCCGCGATGGCGACCAGCCGGATGCAGGCCGTGGGTCCCGATGCGCCCGAGCCGGAGTCGGTGACCACGCCCGGCGTGCGCTCGCGCGCCTGGGGCCGGGCCGTGATCGTGATGGCCCTCGTCCTGGTCGCCGATCAGGTGACCAAGCACACGCTCGCGGCCGGGATCGGCGAGGGTCAGGTGCGGCGCTTCATCCCCGGCGTTCACCTGGTCCACGTGCGCAACACCGGCGTGGCGTTCGGCTTCTTCTCCGGTGGCGGCGCGCTCGTGCTGGTGTTCACGCTCGCGGCGCTCGCGGTGCTGATCGTCTATTTCACCACGCACCCGGAGCGTCCGTGGCTGTGGCTGCCGACCGGCCTGCTGATCGGCGGGGCACTGGGGAACCTGATACGACCGCATCGCATCAGGGCTCGGTCACGGACTTCATCAAGCTGCCGCTGTGGCCGGCGTTCAACGTGGCCGACATGGCGATCACCTTCGGCGTCCTGGCGCTGCTGTTCGTGCTCGAGGGCGGCGGGCGCCGGCGGTGACGCTGACGCTGAGCCGTCCCGGCCGACGCCGCCGGGACGCGCCTGGACCAGTTCCTGGCCGAGCCCCTCGGGTCTCGGGCCCGGGCGCAGCGGCTGATCGATTCCGAGCGCGTCCGTGTCGATGGGGTCGCGCGCTCCAAGCGCTACGCGATCAAGCCGGGCGAGGGGATCGTGATCGACGATCTCGATCCGGTGGCCGAGGCGCCGGCGGTCCGGGCGCCGTTCGCGGTCGCCTACGAGGACGAGTATCTGCTCGTCGTCGACAAGCCCGCCGGCGTGGTCGTTCACCCGGCCCGTGGCCACCGCTCCGGCACCTTGGCCCAGGCACTGGCCGGGGTCGGCGCCGGCGGCGAGGATCCGTGGCGGGCGGGCATCGTGCACCGACTCGACCGTCACACCTCGGGCCTGCTGGTCGTCGCCAAGAGCGAGGATGTCCACCGTGCCCTGAAGGCGCTGCTGGCCGCCCGGGACCTGCATCGCGAGTACCTGGCGCTGGTGGAGGGTCGCCCGAGTGCGCGCTCGGGAACCATCGACGCGCCGATCGGCCGCGACCGGCGCGAGCGGTTGCTGATGTCGATCGACACCGATCAGGGTCGCGGCGGCGCGGACGCATTTCGAGATCGAGCAGGCGCTCCCGCGCTCAACGCTGCTGCGTGTGGCGCTCGAGACGGGCCGCACCCACCAGATCCGCGTGCACATGGCGGCGATCGGGCACCCGGTGTGCGGCGACGCGCAGTACGGGACCGGCGGCGCCTACGGCCTCGAGCGCCAGTTCCTGCACGCCACGCGGCTCGCGTTCGCGCACCCGATGACCGGCGTGCCGATCGACGTCGCCTCTCCGCTCCCGGCGGACCTGGAATGCGCGCTCGAGCGGGCCCGCGACGGCTCCGCCTAGCCGGCGAAGAGGCCTGCGGGGGCCGGTCAGCCGGAGCCTACGGGCGAACTGACGCGACGGGGCGACCCGTCCAAAGCCGCCCCGCCGCTAACCGTTTGCGAACCGAGCCACCGGAGGTAGGGGAAGGGAGGATCGGCTCGCATACCGGGTCAGCACCGAAGGTAGGGGAAGGGTGATGACCCGTTACACCTCAAAACGTACCGCGTTGGACGGACTTGCGTACACTCTGAGGACAATCTTTTTCCCCAAACCCCGTCGGTCACGGGTCGCGGCCCTGCCTCGGAACACCGAGGTTCGCGATTACAGCCGGTGGGAGCCAGGCAACAGACAATCTCAAGGGAGCAGGATCCGTGGCTCAAGTCGGAATCAAAGAGCTGCTGGAGGCCGGTGTTCATTTCGGCCACCAGACACGCCGCTGGAACCCCAAGATGCGCCGTTTCATCCATCGGTGAGCGGGACGGCATCTACATCATCGACCTCCTGCAGACGCAGGCGCTGCTCGACAACGCCCGGCGCTTCGCCGGCGACGTAGCCCATCGCGGCGGCACGGTGCTGTTCGTCGGGCACCAAGAAGCAGGCCCGTGACGCGGTCAAGGACACGGCCGAGGCAGCGGACATGCCCTACGTCAACCATCGCTGGCTCGGCGGCCTGCTGACCAACTTCCAGACCATCAATCAGCGCATCAAGCGTCTCCACGACCTCGAGCGCTACGAGACCGAGGGCCAGCTGCAGCTGCTGCCGACCCGGGAGCGCATGGCCGCCCAGGCCGACCTGGCGAAGCTGCGGGCCAATCTCGGCGGCGTCAAGAACATGCAGCGGGTGCCCGACGCGGTGTTCGTGATCGATCTGAAGACCGAGGCGATCGCGGTCCGCGAGGCCCAGCGCCTGCGCATCCCGATCATCGGGCTGGTCGATACGAACTGCGACCCGGACGGGATCGACTTCGTGATTCCCGGCAACGACGACGCAATCCGCTCGTGCGCGGCGATCACGCAGGCGATCGGCGACGTCGTCTCCGAGGGCCACAGCATGTTCCGCGCCGAGGAGGAGCGCGCCCGGCTCGAGCGTGAGCGCCGCGAGGCGGAGGAACGCGCTCGTCGGGAGGCCGAGGAGCTGGCCCGGCGCGAGGCGGAGGCCGCCGCGGCGGCGGAGGCAGGCGGCAGCGGCAGAGGCCGCAGCAGCAGCCGAGGCCGCGGTAGCGGCGGAGGCAGCCGAGGCGGCCGGCAGCAGCGGAGGCAGCCGCGGCTCAGGCGGCCGCCGCGGCGCCGGCACCGGCGCCCCCGGCACCGGAGCCCGCGGCACCGGAGCCCACAGCACCGGCACCGGCAGCCGGCGCGCGGAGACCCCCGCACCCGCGCCGGCGGAGGCCCCCGCACCCGCACCCGCGCCGGCGCCGAGGCCGCCCCGCACCCGCACCCGCGCCGGCGGCGGAGGCCCCCGCGCCCGCACCCACGCCGGCGGCCGGAGACCGCCGCGGCGCCCGCAGCCGGCACCCGCGGCCGCGGCGGAGACCCCCGCGCCCGCACCCGCCCCGGCGGCGGAGACCCCGGCACCCGCACCCACACCCGCGCCGGCAGCGGCGGCGGAGGCCGCCCGCGCCCGCACCCGCACCGCCGGCCCCCGAGCCCGAGCGCGAGCCCGAGGCCGCAGCCCCGGCGCCGGCGGCACCGGCTTCGGAGCCTGAGGCCGCAGCACCCGCCCCCGCGACCGAGACGCCGGCAGAGCCACAGACACCCGCAGAGCCCGTGCGGAGAGCACGACGGAGGAGTCACGATGACGGCGGTCACCGCCAAGGACGTCAAGGCCCTGCGGGATCGCACGGGCGCCGGCATGCTGGCCTGCCGCGACGCGCTGACCGAATCAGGCGGCGACATCGAGTCCGCCGTCGAGCTGCTGCGCACGCGCGGTGAGGCGCAGGCGGCCAAGCGCGCGGGCGAGGAGGCTCGCGAGGGCGCGGTGCAGAGCTACATCCACTCCGGGAACAAGATCGGCGTGCTGGTGGAGGTCAACTGCCAGACCGACTTCGTGGCGCGCAACGAGAAGTTCACCGCGTTCGCCAAGGACCTGGCGCTGCACATCGCGGCGGCGGCTCCGCTCGCGGTGACCGAGGAGGACCTGCCGGCCGAGGATCGCGAGCGTGAGGAGCGAATCGCCACCGAGCAGGCGGCCGACAGGCCCGAGAACGTGCGCGAGCGGATCGTCACGGGCAAGCTCGACAAGTGGCTCGACGAGGTCGTGCTGCTGCGCCAGAAGCACGTGAACGAGGAGAAGCACGGCGGCAAGACGATCGAGGACCTGCGCGCTGAGCTCGCGGCGGAGACCGCGAGAACGTCGTCATCCGCCGATTCGCCCGCTTCGCGGTCGGCGGCTAGCAGTGGCCGCGGAGAACACGCTCCCGGCGCCGGTCTACTCGCGTGTCCTGCTGAAGCTCTCTGGCGAGGCGCTGATGGGCGATGCGCGACTACGGCACCGACCCCGACCGCGTGCGCAGCATCGCCCGAGAGGTGGCGGCGGTGCACGGTCGCGGGGTCGAGGTCGCGATCGTCGTCGGCGGCGGCAACATCTACCGCGGGCTGGCCGCGGCGGCACGCGGGATGGACCGGGCCACGGGCGACTACATGGGGATGCTGGCCACCGTGCTCAACGCGCTGGCGCTCCAGGATGCGCTCGAGAAGGAGGGCGTGCCGACCCGGGTGCAGTCGGCGATCACGATCTCCGAGGTCGCCGAGCCGTACATCCGGCGCCGCGCGATGCGCCACCTCGAGAAGGGGCGGATCGTGATCTTCGCCGCCGGCACCGGGAACCCGTTCTTCACCACCGACACCGCCGCGGCGCTGCGGGCCGCGGAGTTGCACGCCGAGATGATCCTGATGGCCAAGAACGGAGTCGAGGGGGTCTACACGGCCGATCCGGCCATCGATCCCGACGCCAAGTTCATCCCCGAGATCACGCACAAGGACGCACTCACGCGTGGCCTGCAGGTGATGGACTCGACCGCGTTCGCCCTGTGCATGGACAACAACCTGCCGATCGTCGTCTTCAACATGGCCGACGATCGGAACATCGACAAGATAGTGTCCGGTGAACGCGTAGGGACGCTGGTACGAACATGATCGACGAGCTGCTCGAAGACGCCCAGGATCGGATGGCCAAGTCGGTTGAGGCGATCCGCCACGAGTTCGGATCGGTCCGAACCGGCCGCGCGAGCCCGGCCCTGCTCGACCGGATCATGGTCGACTACTACGGCGCCACGACGCCGCTCAAGCAGCTGGCGACGATCTCCGCCCCCGAGCCGCGACTGATCTCCGTTCAGCCGTACGACAAGACCTCGATCAAGGCGATCGAGCGCGCGATCATGGAGTCCGACGTCGGGCTGACGCCGTCCAACGACGGCAACCTGATCCGCCTGGGCGTCCCCGAGCTGACCGAGGAGCGCCGCCGCCAGCTGGTCAAGGTCGTCCGGCACATCGCCGAGGAGGGCCGCGTCGCGGTCCGCAACATCCGCCGCGACGTGATGCACGACCTGCGCGAGCTCAAGGAGGCCGGTGAGACCGGCGAGGACGAGGAGAAACGCGCCGAAGTCGAGCTGCAGAAGCTCACCGACACCCGGATCGCCGAACTCGACGAGCTGCTGAAGCACAAGGAAGCCGAGATCCTCGAGGTCTGACCCATGGCCAGCTCGGAGGCCAGGTCGGAGGCCCGCTACGTAGCGATCATCACCGACGGCAACGGGCGCTGGGCGCAGCGCCGGGTCTGCCGCCGCTGGCCGGCCACGAGGCCGGCGCGGACATCGTCAAGGCGCGGCTGCGCGATGCGGTCGACGCTCGGGATCGAGGAGCTGACGGTGTACTCGTTCTCGACCGAGAACTGGAGCCGCTCGCCGGATGAGGTGGCCGGACTGATGGACATGTTCGCCCGCCGGATCGAGGCGGAGACGCCGGAGCTGATGCCGAGGGGGTGCGCATGCGCTTCATCGGCCGGCGCACCGATCCGGTGCCGCGCGAGCTCGTCACGCGCATGGAGTGGGCGGAGCGAGACGACGCGGGACAACACCCGGATCACGCTGTTCGTCGCCTTCAACTACGGCGGCCGGGCGGAGATCGTCGATGCGGCGCGAACCTTTACCGGGACGACCGAAGAGGAGTTCCGCGCCCATCTGTACGCACCCGACATGCACGACCCCGATCTGATCATCCGCACCAGCGGCGAGCAGCGCATCTCGAACTACCTCCTGTGGCAGGCCGCCTACTCCGAGCTCGTGTTCCGCGACGAGCTGTGGCCCGACTTCTCGCGCGAGGCGTTCGAGCAGAGCCTCGAGGAGTTCGCGGCCCGCCGGCGCCGCTTCGGTGGCCGCTGATGTGGGGGTGGTCGTGATGCCGGCCGCCACGGAGCGGCGCCCCGCTCGCGGTGGGCCCGCGGCACCCGCGCCTCTCGCGGGGGGCGCGACGGCGCGCCGCGCAGAGCCGCACGTTCTATGACGTGGAGGCGGGCAGCGCGCCCGAGCGCGGCCGGTCCGAGCGCGGCGCCGCCCCGCGCCGGCGCGAGCCCCGCCCAAGCGCGAGCGGCGACAGCGCTCTGATCTGACCCGGCGTGTGCTGGTCGCGATCCCCGCCGCGGTGGTCGCGATCGTGTTCGTCGACCTCGGCGGCCTCGCGTTTGCGCTGTTCATGATCGCGCTCGGCTGCGTCTGCCTGCAGGAGCTCTACCCGATGCTCGCGCGCTGGAGGCCGATCCCGCTGGCCGGCTTCCTGGCTCTGGCCGGGATGGTGCTGGCCGCCCGCTGGCGGAGGCGTGTCCTCGGTCCTCCTGGTCACCGTCGCGGCGGTGCCGGTGGTGTTCCTGATGTGCCTGGCCGCGACCGCAGACGGGCGGCACGACCGTGGCGATCGCCGGCACGCATGCTCGGGATCTACTGGATCGGGCTCGCGTTCGCCCACGCCGAGCTGCTGCGCGAGCTTCCGCACGGCGGCGCGCATGCTGATCGACGTCCTCGTGGGCACGTTCCTCGGCGACACGGCGGCGTACCTCGGCGGACGGGTGTTCGGCCGCCGGCCGCTCGCGCCCGCGATCTCGCCCAACAAGACGGTGGAGGGCTTGTTCTGCGGCATGCTCATCGCGGTCTGGCCGTGTTCCTGGCCGGCATCTACCAGACCTGGCTGACCCAGGGCCACGCGCTGCTGCTCGGGCTCGGCGTCGCCCTGCTCGGGCCGCTCGGGGACCTGTTCGAGTCGCTGGTCAAGCGCGACGCGGGCACCAAGGACGCGGGCACCCTGTTCGGCGCCCACGGTGGCGCGCTCGACCGCCTCGACGCCGTCATCTTCACGATCGTCGTCGGCTACTACATCTGGGTTGCGGTGATGCACGCCTAGGAAGCGAGCGCGCGCCCGCTCGGCGGCCGGGCCGTCCCACCTACAATCCCGGCCGTGCCGCGCCGCCTGGTGATCCTCGGTTCGACGGGCTCGATCGGGGTCCAGGCGCTCGACGTCGTCTCGCGCTCGGAGGAGCTGAGCGTCGTCGCGCTCGCAGCCGGGCGCTCGTGGGAGCCCCTGGTCGCGCAGGCGCGCGAGCATGGAGTCCGACGGATCGCTCTCGTCGACCCCGATGCCGCCGCGCGCGCGGCGGAGGCGTGGACCGACGGCGAGGTCCTGGCCGGCCTCGACGGGCTCGTGCGGCTGATCACCGAGGGCGACTGCGACCTGGTGCTGAACGCCATCGTCGGGTCGGCCGGTCTCGTGCCCACGGTCGCGACGCTGGGCGAGGGCATCGACCTCGCGCTGGCCAACAAGGAGTCGCTGGTGGTGGGCGGGGAGCTCGTCACCGAGCTGGCCGAGGCCACGGGCGCGGCGATCATCCCGGTCGACTCCGAGCACTCCGCGCTGCACCAGCTGCTGAGCTCCGAGCGGCCCGGGACCGTCGACCGTCTCGTGCTGACCGCCTCCGGCGGCCCGTTCCGCGGCCGTACCGCGTCCGAGCTGCGGGACGTGACCGTCGATCAGGCGCTGGCCCATCCCACCTGGGCCATGGGCGGCAAGATCACGATCGATTCGGCCACCCTGATGAACAAGGGCCTCGAGCTGATCGAGGCCCATCACCTGTTCGGGACGCCGTATGAGCAGATCGAGGTCGTCGTGCACCCGCAGTCGATCGTGCACAGCCTGATCGGGCTCTGCGACGGCGCCACGCTGGCCCACCTCGGCTACCCGGACATGCGGGTACCGATCTCCTATGCGCTCAACTACCCCGATCGCGTCGACGTCCCAGTCGCGCCGCTGGATCTCGCGGCGCTGGGGTCGCTCACCTTCGAGCCGGTCGACGAGGACACATTCGCCTGCCTGCGGCTGGCGCGCGAGGCCGCCCGCGCCGCGGGCACCGCCCCATGCACGCTGAACGCGGCCAACGAGATCGCCGTGCACGCGTTCCTGGCCGGCCGCCTGCGGTTCCTGGACATCGCCGCCGTGATCGAGGAGACGCTGGCGCGGCTCCCGGCCTCGCGGCTGCACTCGTTCGACTCGCTGGCCGCGGCCGACTCCGAGGCGAGAGCGATCGCCGCCGAGCTGGTGGCTGACCGGGCGGCGGCCTGACGGCCGCCGCCCGCAAGACGGCGCACTTGGGTGGTCGGCCGTCGCGGAGGCACCTTTAGGAGCCCTTGAGCCGGGCGGCGGACCGAGCTGCGCGCCATGCCACACTAGGACGCTGATGTCCTACGTACTCGCCTTTCTCGGGTTCGCCTCGCTGATCATCCTGCACGAGGCGGGCCACTTCGCCGCCGCCAAGGCTGTGGGGATGCGCGTCGAGCGCTTCTCGCTGTTCTTCGGGCCGATGCTGTGGAAGGTCCGCCGGGGCGAGACCGAATACGGGATCGGCCCGATCCCGCTCGGTGGCTACGTGAAGATCACCGGAATGAACCCGAACGAGGAGATCCCGGAGGACGTGGCTCCCCGGGCCTACTACCGCCAGCCGGTGTGGAAGCGCGTCGTGGTGATCAGCGCCGGTCCCGGCGTCAACCTGCTGATCGCGTTCCTGCTGCTCACCGCGATCGTGTGGTCAAACGGCGTGGCGGTGACCAAGAACGGCCAGGACGTGCCGACCGGCAAGGTCGCCGGCGGGTCGCTGGTGGCGCCGGCGTCGGCCTACCTCAAGGCCGGTGACAAGATCGTCTCCGTCGACGGCCGCTCGGGGCTCACCGTGGCGCAGATCACGAAGGCAATCTCGAGCCACCGCTGCCTGGGCACGCCGAGCAACGGCTGTCAGGCGAGCACGCCGGTGCAGATCGTCGTCAAGCGCAACGGCCGGCTGATCGCCTACTCGATCGCGCCCCGCTATGACCCGCAGCTCGGCCGCACCCGGCTCGGCTTCGGCTTCGACGTGCTCGTCCAGCCGGTGGGGTTGGTGACGGCGGCCGGCAAGAGCGTCTCGCAGATGTGGTACGTGACCCACAAGACGGTGACCACGATCGCCACGATCTTCGAGCCCCAGGTCCGCAAGCAGCTGCACGGGGTGGTCGGGACCTTCGAGGTCACCCAGCAGACATTCGCCTTCGACACCACGGAGGCGCTGTACGTGCTGGCGATCATCTCGCTGTCGCTGGCCATCATCAACCTGTTCCCGTTCCTGCCGCTCGACGGCGGCCACATCTTCTGGGCGCTGGCCGAGAAGGTCGGCGGCAAGCAGATCCCGTTCTCGGTGATGGAGCGCGCGAGTGCGGTCGGCTTCGTATTGATCGCGATGCTGTTCGTCGTCGGGCTGACGAACGACATCTCGACGCTGAGCGGGAAGGGCTTCACCGTCCCGCACTAGTACACCGGGAAGGTGACTGCCGCCGTCCCGAGGGCCGCGCTGCGATAGCTTTCGCGCCACCAGTTCACGGCAGAGAGACGGAGGAGAGGATGGAGAGCAGCACGATCACGGCCGCAGCCGGTCGCGCCGTCGATGCGCCGACGCTGACGGAGGCGCTCTGGCGCACCGCCACCAACAACCCGGACATCGTGGCGGTGCGCACACCCGACGACAGCGTCTCGCTGACCTGGGCGGAGCTGCTCGAACGGGTCGACGCCGTTGCCGGCGGCCTGGCCAAGCTCGGCGTCGGCCGGGGCGACACGGTGGCGATCATGCTCTCCAACCGCCCCGAGTTCCACATCGTCGATCTCGCCGCGGTCACCGTCGGCGCGACCCCGTTCTCGATCTACGTCACCTATCCGGCCGACGAGATCGCCTACCTGCTCGCCGACGCGCAATCCCGCGTCGTCATCGTCGAGCAGGCGCTGCTCGGCGCCGTGCGCGAGGCGATCGCGGACATGCCGCAGGTCGAGCACGTCATCGTCGTCGACGGCGAGGCGCCCGAGGGCACCGTCGCGCTGGCCGACGTCGAGGGCTCGAACCCCGACTTCGACGCCAGGGCCGCGGCGGCGATGGTCGCTCCCGACGACGTGCTGACGCTGATCTACACCTCCGGGACGACCGGGCACCCCAAGGGCGTTCAGCTCACGCACCACAACATCATGTTCACCGCTCGGGCGATCGAGGAGATCATCGAGCTCCAGGCCGGCTCGCGGGTCGTCTCCTGGCTGCCCTCGGCCCACATCGCCGAGCGCAACGCGCACCACTACATCCCCGTCATCTACGGGGGCTCGATCACCACCGTCCCCAACCCGCGCGACGTGCTCTCGCACCTGCCGCAGGTCCGTCCCAACTGGTTCTTCGCCGTGCCCCGGATCTGGGAGAAGCTCAAGGCCGGGCTCGAGGCGATGCAGGCGGGGCAGCCCGAGGAGCAGCGCAAGCCGGTCCAGGACGCGATCGCGGCGTCGATCGAGCGGGTGCGGCTGCGCCAGCGCGGTGAGCCCGTGCCCGAGGAGCTCGAGGCCCGCGTGGCCGCCGCCGACGAGGCGATGTTCTCCAAGCTGCGCGTGATGCTCGGACTCGATCAGGCCGTGACCGTCAATGTCGGCGCCGCGCCCACGCCTCCTGACGTGCTCGAGTTCTTCCACGCGGTGGGGATCGAGCTGGCCGAGCTGTGGGGCATGTCGGAGACGTGCGGCCTGGGCACGGTCAACCGGCCGGGCGCGGTCAAGATCGGCACCGTGGGTCCGGCCGCCCCCGGCGTCGAGGTCAAGCTGGCCGAGGACGGCGAGGTTCTCTGCCGCGGCGAGTTCGTGATGCTCGGCTACCGCAACGACCCGGCCAAGACAGCCGAGGCGCTCGACTCCGAAGGCTGGCTCCACACCGGCGACATCGGCGAGATCGACGAGGACGGCTTCCTCTCGATCGTCGATCGCAAGAAGGAGCTGATCATCAACGCCGCCGGCAAGAACATGTCGCCGGCCAACATCGAGGCCGCGATCAAGTCCGGGAGCCCACTGATCGGGCAGGCGTGCTGCATCGGCGACCGGCGCCCGTACAACACGGCGCTGATCGTGCTCGATGCCGACTACGCGCCGCAATGGGCGACCCAGCACGGCTTGGCCGACACGAGCCTCGAGGCGCTGGCCGCCGCCACCGAGGTGATCGAGGCGGTGCAGGCCGGCGTCGACGCCGCCAATCAGCGCCTGGCGCGGGTCGAGCAGATCAAGAAGTTCACCATCGTGCCGGGTGACTGGGCCCCCGGGGGTGACGAGCTGACGCCGACGATGAAGCTCAAGCGCAAGCCGATCACGAGCAAGTACGAGGCCGAGATCGAGGCGATGTATTCGGGGTGACCGGAGATGGGCCGGCGAGGCGCTCGCTCAGGCCCGGAGGCGGGAGAGCACCGCCATTTCGTCGTATCTCGGCCGTACCGACCGCGAGTCAGGCACAAAAAGGCTGCCAGACAGCCATAACGTTCCCCGCATCCGCCAGAACCCGCCGAGATGCCACGAAATGGTTGTGATCGGCCGCTCGGCCGAGGGCCGCCCACCGGCCGAGGGGCGCGCTCGGCCGAGGGCCGCCCACCGCCCGAGGGCGCGCTCGGCCGAGGGCCGCCCACCGGCCGAGGCCCGAGCCCGACAGCGCCGGCTACCCCAGCGCCTTCTCCCCGAAGAACGTCGCCACCGGGTTGCCGTTGAAGTTCGCCACCTCGATGTAGCCCTCGGACTCGTACAGGCTCCGCGCGACCGGCTGCTTGGGTCCGGTGTCGAGCCGGGCGAGTGTGTAGCCGAGCCCGCGGGCACGGTCCTCGAGCTCGTGCAGGAGGGCGCGGGCCACGCCCTGGCCCCGCGCGGACGGGGCGACGAACATCTTCTTGATCTCGCAGCTCCCGTCGGGTAGGCGCTTGAGCCCGCCGCAGCAGACGGGCTCGCCGGCGATGTAGCCGACGATGAAGTCGCCGCCGGGCGGTCCCAGCTCGGCCGCGCCGGCCTTGGGCATCTGGGGGCCGTCGAGATCGAGGCCCTCGTAGATCGCCGCGATCTCGTCGCGCATCGCCTGCGCGAGCATGCCCCCCGGACCGGACTGGACCGATGCGGAGCGAAATGCGATCGCCGGCGCCATACCCCGGCACGGTAGCGATCGGGCCCGGCGGGGCCTCCCGGCGCCGGTCAGGCTCGCAGGGCCTCCCGGCGCCGCTCGAGCTCGGAGCGCTCGACGGTGTTGCCGCTCAGCGCGATCGCCCGCCCGTAGGCGGCCGCGGCGCCGGCCCGATCACCTGCGCGGCGCAGCAGCTCGGCATGCGCGGCGTGCAGCGGCTGATAGCCGTCCAGGGTGGCGTCGTGCAGCAGCGGATCGAGCACCTCGAGCCCGGCGCCCGGGCTCGAGGCGAACGCCATGGCCACCGCCCGATTGACTTCGATCACCGGAGACGGCGTGAGCCGGGCCAGCGCACCGTAGAGCTCGGCGATCTGCGCCCAATCGGTCTGTTCGGGCGTCGGCGACTCCACGTGCAGCGCCGCGATCGCCGCCTGCAGCTGATACGGGCCGGGACGGCGCAGGCGCAGCGCCGTCTCGAGCGCGCGTAGCCCTTCGCGGCTGCGGCCGCGGTCCCACAGACCGCGGTCCTGGCGGTCGAGCGCGACGTAGCGGCCGCGCTCGTCGATCCGGGCGGCGCGGCGGGAATCGTGCAGCAACATCAGCGCCAGCAGCCCCCACACCTCGGCGTCGTCGGGCATCAGCGTGGCCAGCAGACGCCCGAGCCGGATCGCCTCGCTGCACAGCTCACCGCGCACGAGCCGGTCGCCCTCGGCGGCGTCGTAGCCCTCGTTGAAGATCAGGTACAGCACCGCGAGCACACCGCTGAGGCGATCCTGCAGCAGCTCATCGGACGGCACGCGATAGGGGATCCGCGCGTCGGCGATCTTGCGCTTGGCGCGCACCAGGCGCTGAGCCATCGTCGTCTCGCTGACCAGGAAGGCGCGCGCGATCTCAGCCGTGGAGAGGCCGCCGAGGGCGCGCAGGGTGAGGGCCACCCGCGCCGGCGCGGCGAGGGCCGGATGGCAGCAGGTGAAGATCAGGCGGAGACGGTCGTCCTCGACCGCGCTGTCGTCGGGGGCCACGTGATGCTCCTGGGAGTCGATGCGCACGAGTTCGGCCAGGCGGCCCGTCCGGTCCGCCAGCGCCCGGTCACGACGCAACCGATCGATCGCCCGCCGGCGCGCCGCGACCGTGATCCAGGCACCCGGGTTGGCCGGAACGCCGTCGCGGGGCCACGTGGCGACCGCGGCGGCGAAGGCGTCCTGCACGGCGTCCTCGGCGAGCTGAAAGTCCCCGAGGAGGCGGATCAGGGTCGCGAGGACGGCGGGCCGCTCCTCGCGGAAGGCACGCTCGACGGTGGCGGCCGGATCCCGGGGACCCGGCCGCCACTCGCCGCGCGCGTTCACGCCTGCGCTTGCGCCGCCTGCTCGGGCGACGGCATCGCGGCCAGGTCGAGCACCGGACGGACCTCGATCGACCCGTAGTACGCCCCCGGCACGCGCTCGGCGTGCGCCAGCGCCGTGTCGAGGTCCGGGACGTCGATGATGTAGTAGCCGCCGAGGAACTCCTTGGTCTCGGCGAACGGCCCGTCGGTGATCTGCGACTGGCCGTCGCGGACCCGGACGGTGGTGGCGGCATCGACGCCGTGCAGCGCATCGCCGGCCACGTGGACGCCGGCGTCCTTGAGGCCCTGGGTGTACTCGTACCAGCGGGGCATGTCGGCGGCCATCTCCTCCGGCGAGGGTCCTCCGTCAGTCGGTCCGTAGATCAACAGCATGTACTGCGGCATGGTGCCTCCTGGTCCGTGTGTGGTCCGGGCGCTTGTGCGCCTTCATCATCTACGACGCCGCAAGACGGGCGATTTCGACAGCCGTCCGGGCTCATCCTGCTCACGCCGACGCGATCGAGCGCCACACGAGCTCGATCGGGTGCTTGATCGGCAGTGGGTGGCCGAGCCGGCGCAGGTGCAGGTCGAGCTGCGCCGCGCAACCGGGGTTGCCGGCCGCGATCATCTGCGCACCGGTGTCGATCAGGTGCTGCGCCTTGCGGGCGCCGAGCGCCGCCGCCGCCTCGGGCTGGACGAGGTTGTAGATCCCGGCCGAGCCGCAGCAGATGTCGCGCTCGGTGCCGACCTCGAGCAGCTCGAGGCCCGGGATCTCCTGCAGCAGCGCGCGGGGCTGGTCGCGAACCTGCTGCGCGTGCGCGAGGTGGCACGCGTCGTGGTAGGCGACGCGGAGCGGCACCGGCGCGCGCGGGGTCCGGCGCTGCACCGACGCGAGCAGCTCGGTCACATCGCGCACCCGGCCCGAGAAGGCCCGGGCCGCGGGCGTGCCGATCAGCTCGCCGTACTCCTTCATCGCCGAGCCGCACCCGGCCGCGTTGACCACCACGTGATCGACGCCGGCGAACGCGGCCATCGTCTCCTGCGCCCGGGCGAGCGCCGGCCCCTCCTCACCGGAGTGGAACTGGAGCGCGCCGCAGCAGCGGGGGTCGCGGGGGATGAGGACCTCGAAGCCCTCGGCGGCGAGGGTGCGCGCCGTGGCCACGTGGACGTGGGGATAGAAGACGCGCTGCACGCACCCGAGCAGCAGTCCGACCCGGCCCCGGGGCTCGCCGGCGGCGGGGATGCGCTGGGGCAGCCGCGCGGTCAGGGCAGCGCGCGCCGACGTCCGGGGCGCGAGGTTCGCCAGCGCCGCCGCGGGGCCCGGGAGCCGGTCGAGCGGCAACCGTCGCCCGGCGGCGATCAGCGGCACCATGGCGCGCATCCGGCCGGGATGGGGGAGGGTCTCGAACAGCAGTCGCCGCAGTGCCCGCTCCGCGCGCGGGCGCCGGTGCCGGCGCTCGACCTGTGGGCGCACACGCTCGATCAACCGGTCGTAGCGGACGCCCGAGGGACACGCCGTCACGCACGCCATGCAACCCAGGCAGCGGTCGAAGTGGGTGACCATCTCCTCCGAGATGCGCTCCTCGGCGGCCGAGAGGCCCTCGCTCATGAGCACGATCCGGCCGCGGGGCGAGTCGGCCTCCTCGGCCCACAGCACGTAGGTGGGGCAGGCGTCCAGGCAGAAGCCGCAGTGGACGCAGTCGGCGATCACGTCCGGCTCCGGTGGACGGTGTGAATCGAACGCCGGCACCGTCAGATCCCGCCCACGAAGACACCCGGGTTGCACGCGCCGGCGGGGTCGAAGCGCAGCTTCACGCGTCGCATCAGCTCGAGCGCCGTGCCCCCGCCGGAGCCCCACGGGTCGAGCTCCGCGCGCGCGGCCTCGGGCGCGTCGAGCACCACCGCGAAGGCGCCGGCGGGAAGCGCCGAGCGCAGCCGCGCCACGGCTCCGGGGTCGAGCTCGACATAGCTCGATCCCAGCGCCGCCCGCCCGACGAGTCGCCCCGCGCCCGCCTCACAGGCCGCGATCACCTGCGCCAGCTCGCTCGGCCGCGCGGCGACGCGGACCAGGGCGGCGTCCGCTGAGCGCTGTCCGGCCCGCTGGCGCTCCCACAGCCGGCGATCCTCGCCGGCGACCTCGACCGGGTCCAGACCGGCGGCGCGCATCAGCGCCGCCGCCCGCTCCGAGCGCTCGGCCGGCTCGGCGCCGCTGGAGCGCGCCAGCAGGGTGCCGCGGCCCTCGCTCCAGGCAACATCGAGGCAGTCGAGCTCGAGCGGCGCGGACGCGAGCGCGATCGCCGCTCGCGTCAGGGTCTCGGGCTCGATGGTCGTGCCGCTGGCGGTGGCGGCGGCGTCGGGCCGCGGATGCAGCCGGACGCTCGCCGACAGGATCACGCCGAGGGTCCCGAACGAGCCGGTGAACAGCTTGGCCAGGTCGTAGCCGGCGACGTTCTTGATCACCTTGCCGCCGGCGCGGGCGATCGTCCCGTCGGTGAGGGCGACGGTGATGCCGACGACGAGGTCGCGCGGGGCGCCGTAGCGGTGGCGCAACGGACCCGAGTCGCCGGTGGCCAGCACCCCGCCGATCGTCGCGTCGCCCGGCCCGTCGCGGCCGAGCGGCGGGTCGAGCGCGAGCATCTGACCGCTGCGCGCGAACTGGTCCTGGGCGTCCGCGAGGCGGACCCCCGCCTCGAGCACCGCCGTCAGGTCCCCGACGTTGTGCTCGAGCACGCGGTTCAGGCCGGCGGTGCGGAGCACGAGATCCGGCGCTCTGGTCGGAGCGCCCCAGTCATCCTTGGTGCCGCCGCCGCGTGGGTGCACCGAGCGTCCAGCCGCCGCCGCCTGCGCCAGCGCGGCGGCCGCCTGCTCGAAGGACTCGGGCGTCAGCTCCCGGCCGGGCATCGCCGCGCTCAGAACCGCTCCGCCACGCCGGCCCGCTCCAGCGGATGCTCCCGGTAGGGACCGGGGACCTCGCCGCACAGTCGCGGGGTCGGCATCACCTTGCCCGGGTTGGCCAGCCCGAGCGGATCGAAGGCGCAGCGCAGCCGCTGGAACGTGTCCAGATCGGACTCCGAGAACATTGCCGGCATGTGCGCCTTCTTGTCGACGCCGACGCCGTGCTCCCCCGTGATCGAGCCGCCGGCGTCGACGCAGGCCCGCACGATCGCGCCGGCGAGCTCCTCCGCGCGCTCGGGCTCGCCGGGGCGGGCGGCATCGAAGCAGACCAGCGGGTGCAGGTTCCCATCCCCGGCGTGGAAGACGTTCGCGACCTGCAACCCGTACTCCGCGGCCAGCTCGTCGATCCGCCGCAGCACCTCGGCCAGGCGCGTGCGGGGAATCACCCCGTCCTGCACGTAGTAGGCGGGGGCGATCCGGCCCATCGCGGCGAAGGCGGCCCGGCGGGCCTTCCAGATCAGCTCCCGCTCGGGCGCGCTGGCGGCAATGCGGATGTCCCGGCCGCCGCTCTCGGCGCACAGCGTGCGCACCTGCTCGAACCGAGCCTGGCACTCGATCCGCGGCCCGTCCAGCTCCACGATCAGCGCTGCCCCGGCGTCGAGCCGGTACCCCGCGTTCGTCGCCGCCTCCGCGGCCTCGATCGAGAGCCGGTCCATCATCTCGATCGCCCCGGGGACGATGCCCGCGCTGACGATCGCGGTCACGGCCTCGCCCGCCTGCGCGGTGTCCTCGAAGAACGCCACCAGGGTGCGGACGTGCTCGGGCACGGGCGTGACCCGGAGTGTGATCCGTGTGGCCACCCCGAGCGTTCCCTCCGAGCCCACGAATGCCCCCAGGAGGTCGTAGCCGGGCGCGTCGCGCTCGAGCTGCACCACCTCGCCGTCGCTCAGCACCACCTCGAGGCCGGTCACGTAGTTGGTGGTGAAGCCGTACTTGAAGCAATGCGCGCCGCCCGAGTTCTCGGCCACGTTGCCCCCGATCGAGCACACGATCTGGCTCGAAGGGTCGGGTGGATAGAAGTGGGTCGGGCCGACGGCGCGCGAGACGGCGAGGTTCGTGACCCCGGGCTCGACCACGACGCGCAGGTCCTCGAGCGCGACCGACAGGATCCGGCGCATCCGCGCGAGCACGATCAGCACCCCGTCGGAGACGGGCAGCGCTCCCCCGGAGAGGCCGGTCCCGGCGCCCCGGGCCACCCACGGGACCCCGGCCTCGTGGCAGGCCCGGACGACGTCGCGGACCTGCTCTGCGGTCCCCGGCAGCACCGCCGCGGCCGGGGCCACCTGGTACTGGGACAGCCCGTCGGAGCGGTACGTCGCCAGGGCGTGGCGGTGGGTGAGAACGTGCGCGTCGCCGCAGATCTGCTCCAGACGGCCCAGCAATCGCGCGCTCACGGGCATCGCGGGCAAGATAGCTCAGCGCAGGCGGATCGACACCGTGGGGCTGTAGAAGGTCTGACCGTCGGGGTCGGTCCAGGCGAAGCGCACGGAGCCGCTCGAGGCAAAGCTCTGGCCGACGTCGAAGTAGCCGTGGCCGTTGGCGATGCGCAGCGTGCGCAGTGTGGCAAACGGCTTTCCACGCGGCGCGAACTGGAGCCCGACGTACACCACCGCCCCGTTGCGGGCGGGCCGGACACAGCCCCACACCTCGAGGCTGTGCCCCTTCCGGGTCGCCCTGACGGGCAGGTAGATCGGCAGCCGGTAGGCGGCGAACGAGGGCTTGGCCCGCAGGTTGGTGAACACCAGCCCGCTCGCGAACGCGCTGTCCGCGGCGCCACCGGCGGGCGGCGCGTCGACGAGCAGATACTGCGCCAGCGTGTGCACGCGGGGGTCGTGCCAGGCCATGTACTCGGCTTGGTTCAGATACGCGGCCTGCTGGGCCGGGGTGGTGTTGATCTGGGTTCGTGGCGGGTTGGTCTCGTAGCCGTACTCGGTGAGGAAGATCGGAAAGCGCGTGTGGGAGCCGTACACCGACTGCAGCCGGTCCAGGGCCCGCTCGAGCCGCGGGAGGTCAGCGAGCGTGGCCCAGTCGGGGTTCGGCGAGCGGGCGCCGGGGGGCGTCGTGAGCGAGTAGGGATGGTGGGCGAACCCCGTGGCCGCGAACAGGGCCGGGTTCGCGCGGCGAAAGGCGCGCGAGCCGGCGGCGCTGGTGGGACAGCCGCGCGTCGCCGCGGCGGATCCGCGCAGCGGGTGATAGGCGGCGTCGACGCAGTACAGCGCCCGTAGGAAGCGCAGCGGCGCCGTGCCGAGCAGGGTGCCGGGGTTGTCGTGCCCGCGGGGCGCAAGCTCGCCGATCAGGACCGTGTCGTGGGCATGGCCGGTCGCGCCGAGGGCGGACCAGCCGGCGCCGACAAGGGCGCGGTAGTAGCGGGGTGAGACCTCGAGCCGGCCGCCGTTCGTCGTCTGCGGCGACAGAGAGGTGCCGACGTTGGGCTCGTTCCAGATCGACCAGTAGGTGACGCGCGGCAGCGCGCCCGAGCTGCCGGAGGGTCGGTAGGAGCCGCTGTAGCGGCGACCCACGGCGGTCGCGAAGGCGCGGAACTCGGACGCCGCGGGCTCCCACTGGCGGGCCACCTGGGCGTTCGGGGCCCGCTGCGTGGCCCACAGCGGGACGCTGCCGGCGAGGTCGAAGTCGACGCCGATCCCCCGGGCTCGTGCCTCCTCGAGGATCGCGTCGTAGGGCGCCCAACCCGCGCGCGGGTAGGCGGCGGGGTCGGCGGCGTCGAAGTGCGACGGCCGGTGGCGGGCGCCGGCCGCGGGGGCGATCGAGCTCCACGCGATGAACACGCGGACACGGTCGACGCCGAGCGAGGCGAGCGTGTCGAGCGTCTGCGCCGGCTGGGCCTTCAGCGCCGTGTCGTCCTGGAAGGTGGCCTCCTGGCCCGATGAGGCCAGGGCCGGCGCGCACAGGGCGAGGAGAGCCCAGGCGGCGCCGAGCAGCGCAGCCAGGCACCTGGATCGGGGGCCGGTCATCGAGGCTCTCAACTCCCCGCGACCGCGGTGAGTTGCGGTCTCGATGACCGTTGGTCAGAGCTCTGACCGAGCGTTCGCACGGCGAGCCCCTCGTGGGACGGGCTCCGAGGTCGCGGCTCGGCTCTGGCTGCCTCGCCGCGACCTCGGGCCATTGCCCCCAGCCCTAGCGGACGGTTACGGTCTGGGTCCGGCTGTGGATCACTGCGCCGCTCGGATACGCCCAGCTGAGCCGCACGCTCCCGCTGGCCGGAAACGCGATGCGGACGTCGAAGTAACCGCGCGAATTGGTGATCGTGACCGTCTTGGCGGTCGTGAACGCGCCCCGCGAGCCACGCTGGTACTGAATCTGGACCTGCTGCGCCTTGCCGGTGTCCAGCTCGGCGAAGGCCGCCGGACGGACGTCGCCCCACACCTCCAGCGCGCGGCCCTTGCGGGTCGAGGTGGACGGGAGGTAGAGCGGCATCCGGAACGCGTCGAACGTCGCCTTGCGCCGCCCCCGGGAGGTCTCGAGGCCGCTCGGGAAGTTGCCGCCCGGCGGATCGAGGAGCAGGTACTGCATGTAGGACCGGATCCGCGGATCGCGGTAGCTGATGTACTCGGCCCAGTTCAGGTACAGCGCGGCCGCGGTGGCGCTCGGCTGCCCGGGCTGGCCGGTCCGGTAGCCGTACTCGGTCGAGTAGATCGGGAATCGCGTGTGGGACCCGTAGGTGCGCTGCAGGCGGTCGAGCACGCGCTCCAGGAACGGCACCTGCGGCAGGTCGAAGTACTGGTTGGTGCCCCCGTTGGGCCACGTCTGGCGGTTCGGGGCCAGGCCCTGCGGGTACGGGTGATCGGCGAATCCGGTGGCACCGAACAGGGCCGGATGGGCCTTGCGGAACCCGCGCGAGCCGGCCGCGTTGGTCGGGCAGCCGCGTGCCGCCGCCGCGGAGCCGCGCAGCGGGCGGTAGGAGGAGTCGACGCAGTAGAGCGCGTCGACGAACCGCAGCGGGACCATGCCGCCGAAGCTGCCGGGCTGTCCGCCGGTCGTGATGCCGCGCGGCGCGAGCTCGCCGATCAGAACCGTGTCACGGCCGTGTCCGCTGGCCTGGAGTCCGCTCCAGGCGCCGTCGACCAGGCTGCGATACAGCGCCGGAGCCACCTCGACGCCGGTGCGGTGGATCTCCTGCGGCGCCAGATCGGGGCCGTAGTTGGGCTCGTTCCAGATCGCCCAGTAGTGGACGCTCGGATAGCGCCGTCCGACCGCGGTCACGAAGGAGCGGAACTCAGACCCCGAGGGCTTCCACTGATGCGCGCCGCGAGGACCGCCGGAGCCCACCGCCCACTGCGGCGCCGGGCCGGTGAGCGTGAGATCGACGGCGATGCCACGGGCGGCCGCGTCCTGCACGATCGCGTCGTAGCGCCCCCAGTTCTGGGCCGGATACGAATTCGGGTCCGACGGCGAGAAGCCGTGCGGCTTCCGGCTCGAGTTGGGGCTCGGGGCGATCGAGTTCCAGACCACGAACACACGCACCCGGGCGACGCCGAGCGAGCGCAGGGTGTCGAGTGTGCCGGCCGGGTTCTGGATCAGGGCGGTGTCGTCCTGAAAGACCGGCTCCTGGGTCGAAGAGGCCAGGGCGGGCGGCGCGTGCAGGGCGAGCGCCGCCGCGCTCAGGACCAGCAGGAGGGACAGGGGGGAGAGGAGTCTGTGGGCTCGGGGCATGATTGACCTAACGCTTGGCTCGGGTCTGAGTTGCGGCGCAGGTCGTCCCTCTACACTGGCGACATGGCTTCTGCACGCCAGATCTGGGTGGGGAACGTGCCGATCGGCGGGGGTGCCCCGGTCGCGGTGCAAACCATGACCAAGACCGAGACCGCCGATCTCCCTGCGACGATGGCGCAGATTAGCCGAGTCGCCGAAGCGGGGGCCGACATCGTCCGCGTCGCGGTCCCGCGCGACCAGGACGCCGAGGCGCTGAAGACGATCGTGCGCGAGTCGCCGATCCCCGTGATCGCCGACATCCACTTCAATCACACGCTGGCGCTCAAGGCGCTCGACGCCGGCGCCCATTGCGTGCGCCTGAACCCCGGCAACATCGGCGGTCCGGACAAGGTCGCCGAGGTCGCCGCCCGCGCCACCGAGCTCGGAACCCCGATGCGAATCGGCGTCAACTCGGGCTCGTTGCCCAAGCATCTGCATGCGCTCGAGCGCGAGAACCCGGTCGAGGCGCTGGTCGCGGCGGCCGCCGAGTTCGTCGAGCTGATGGAGCGGCTGCGGTTCGAGAACTTCAAGGTCTCGATCAAGTCGACCAACGTGCCGAATACGATCGCGTCCAACCGGCTGCTCGCGGAGCGGATCCCGTATCCGCTCCATCTCGGGATCACCGAGGCGGGGACGAAATGGTCGGGCTCGCTCAAGTCCGCGGTCGGCCTGGGCACGCTGCTGGCCGACGGCATCGGGGACACGATCCGGATCTCGCTCTCGACGTTCCACGCCGAGGAAGAGGTCAAGGTGGCGTGGGAGATCCTCAAGGCGCTGCAGCTGCGCGAGCGTGGCCCCGTCCTGATCGCGTGCCCGACGTGCGGGCGGCTCCAGTTCGACATGGACACCGTGGTGACGGAGATCGAACAGCGCCTCGAGGCCTATGCGGACCCGATCGAGGTCGCCGTGCTCGGATGTGCGGTCAACGGGATCGGCGAGGCGTCACATGCCGATTTCGGCATCACGGGGGCCAAGAACGAGGGTCTCGTGTTCAGCCGCGGCAAGCCGCTGCGCAAGGTGCCCACCGAGCAGCTGGTCGCCACGCTGTTCGCGGAGATCGACAAGTACGTCGCCTCGAGGCGCGTCGATGTCAACGCCGCCGAGGCCGACGAGGGCGCGCGGTGGCTGGAGGAGATCGAGTCCGAGCACGCCGGCGAGCTGACGCCCGAGCGCCTGGCGGCAATGGAAGCCGCTGCGGCCGATGACGAGGCGGCCGACGGCGAGCTCCTCTCCGCGCTGGCCCCCGAGCCCACGCGGCTGGACGAGTCCGTCTCCCCGACGGCCGGGCGTCGCTTCACCCGCACCTGAGCTCCAGCGGCTCCGCGAGCGGCCTCCGGCAATCGGCGGAGGCCCGACCGAGGTTCGCTAGAGTCGGCTCCGCGTCGAGGTAGGGGGAGTCGCTCGAGCGTCCGTTCGGCCGGACAAACGACGAAAGGAAGCCACTTTGACCGCCCGCACGAGAATCTGCGCCGCGCTGCTCAGCGTCCTCGCCGCCGGCGCGATCGGCACCACGGGGGCATCGGCCAAGCTCGTGGCCGGCGTGGGCGACGAGTCCCCGCTGACGTTCGGGAACGCCTCCTTCCGCAGCCTCGGCGTCAAGCGCACCCGGCTGATCACGCCCTACAACAGCGCCCTGTCCGCGGCCACCGCGCCCGACGCCTGGATGAAGGCCGCCCGCAGCGCCCACGAGGAGATCGTGGTCGCGTTCAACCCCACCGGCGACTCGCGCTGCCCCGGGCGTCCGTGCAAGGTGGTGAGCTCGAGCCAGTACACAAAGGCGTTCAGGGCGTTCCACAAGCGCTATCCGTTCGTGCACATCTTCCAGCCGTGGAACGAGGTCAACTCGCTGACCCAGCCGACCGCGATGCATCCCGAGGCCGTCGTCACCTACTACGCGATCGTCAAGCGCTACTGCCCCTCCTGCACCGTGCTCGGCGCCGACCTCGAGGACCTGACCAAGGGCCCCGGCGTGCCCGCGGCGATCGACATGGTCAACTACGCCAAGAGGCTGCTGAAGGACTTCGCCAAGGCTCACGTGCGTACGCCTCTCCTCTGGGGTCTGCACAACTACGTGGATGTCAACTACTTCCACTCGAGCGGCACCAAGGCGGCGCTGAGGGTGCTGCCGGGGCAGCTGTGGCTGACCGAGACGGGTGGGATCGCGCAGTTCATCCTCTCCTCGGGCAAGGTCCGGCTCAAGTACGACCTCGCCCGCCAGGCCAAGGCGACGAATTGGCTGATGCAGCTGGCGCTGTCCAACAAGCGGGTCGCGCGGGTCTACATCTACGACCTGTTCTACGCCACCGGCAACCGCTTCGACTCCTCACTGCTGGGGCCGGGCATGGTTCCGCGCACGGCGTACTACTCCCTCTTCGTGCACTGGAAGAAGTACTTTGGGTAGTCCGACGGTCCTCGAGGAGCGCACCGGCTGAGCGCCGCGGTCGGCAGCGGTCGCAGCGAGCCCTACGAGTCGGGCAATCTGCTCGATCGCATCACGCCGCGGTCGACGCGTGAGCGCCACGACGAGAGGGTGAAGGCGCGCGAGCAGCAGGTGCTCGCGCGCCGGCTCCGCCGCGCCGGGGGTGACGTGGTCTCGGTCGGCTGCGGATGGAATCCCGGGCGACACCTGTTTCCCGCACCCGCCTGGCGCCTGCTGGGGATCGATTCCGACCCCGACCGGGTCGCCGGAGTGCTGAGCTCGGGCCGCGCCGACGACGCCCGGGTGGGCGTCGCCGGAGCCCTCGGCTTGGCGCCGTCCTCCTTCGACGTCGTCCTCTACCGCCTCGTCCTGCACCACATCGCCTACCAGGGGCCGCTCGGGCCGTGCTTCCGCGAGGCCGCCGCCGCCCTCCGGCCCGGGGGCACGCTGGTGGCGGTGGAGCCGGGGCTGTGGCATCCGGTCGGGCTCGGCCTCGCCCTGGCCAACCGGACCGGTGCGGCGACGGCGATCCACGGCACTCCGGATGACATCCCGCTCTCGCCGCGCCGGCTGGTCGGCGAGTCGCGGGCCGCCGGGCTGCGCCCGGAGCTGCACGCGCTGACGTACGCCTGGCGACGGATGCCCGCCCCGGCCCAGCGCGCGCTCGAGCCGCTGGACGGCCTCGGATCGCGCCCCCGCGCCGCGCGGCTCGGGCACACGCTGATGCTGATCGCCCGCAAGCCCGGGTGAGGAGCGCTGACGGGCGGCCGGCCCGCGGCCGTCTCAGAATGCGTACGCGGCCGTCGCCGGCCCCATATACGTCCGACCGCCGGGCGCGATCCACTGCACCCGCCAGCGGCGCCCGGCCCGCCAGGCCCCGTGCGCGGTCCAGTAGCCCGATGAGCCGAACTTCGGCCGGGCCAGCACGCGCCAGCGCGCGGAATGGGCGTCCAGGTACGAGACGCCGACCGTGCCCTCGCTGTGGAGCGCTCGGGCGGCCCTGACGAGCCCCCACAGGCTCACCGAGCCACCGCGGCGGCGAACGACCAGCGGGAGCCGGAACGCGTCGTAGGCGGGCTTGGCGCGGTGCCCCTTGAACAGGTACAGGCCCATCTGGAAGACGTAGCGGCCGATCGCCGGACCGGGGAGCGGGCCCGGATCGGTGAGCAGGTACTGCGAGAACGAGGCCACCCGTGGGTTGCCATAGGCGAGGTACTCCGACACCGAGCGGTAGTCGGCCTGCGTAGCCAGCGGGAGCCCGGCGACGACGTTCGGGAGACTCTGAACGCCGAACTCGGTGGCGTAGATCGGCAATCCGCCGGACACCATGCCGGCCGCCGCGGCGCGGTCGAGCGCCCGGACGAGACGCCCGAGGCCTCCGATCGTCACGTCATCGGGCCCGGGGGGCGCAGCGGTGGGAAACACGGGGCGCATGTAGGGGTGGGTGGCCCAGCCGGATGCGGGCAGCCGCGCGCAGCGCGCCGCAGGTCGGTAGCTCGCGTTCAGGCACAGCACGCCGCGCAGGAAGCGCAGCGGGGCCACGGTGATCACGTTGCCGACCGGCGCGGTCTCACCGGCGAGCACGCGCGCACGCACCCCGGCCGCGTGGAGCCCGTCGTAGCCGGCGAAGAACAGCCGCCGGTAGAGACCCGGGGAGACGGCGCGTCCCGCGCGGTCGAACTGCGGAGCCAGGAATTTCGAAAGGTTCGGCTCATTCCAGACCGAGAAGGCGTACGTCTCGCTGCCGAATCTGCGCCCCACAGCGGTCATGAACGCCTTGTAGTCGCCCGGGCTGGGGTTGGTCAGGTGATCCTTGGCTCCCTGCCGTGGCCCAGCGGGGCACGGGCCCGCTGACGGTGAGCAGCAGCCGCATGCCGCGGGCGTGCACCTCATCGGCGAGCTGGCCGTAGGCGCCCCAGGCGTAGGCGGATGGGTCGGTGGCGTCGAACCGCGGAGCCTGGCGCGCGTCCGGGCTCGGCGCCACGTTCTGCCAGTACATCGTCATGCGGATCGAGTCGACTCCGAGCCCCTGTAGCTCGTTGAGCGTCTGCACACGGACCACGTCGCCGCTGCTCAGCAGCTCGGACGGGGCCTCGAAGGTGGTGAACTGCCCGGAGCTCGCGAGGGCTGGTGCGGCGCTCGCGCCGCCCGCACAGAGCAGGACGAGCGCGAGCGAGTATGCGCGAACGCGTACTGAAATGGACGGCATGCTGAGTCTGCCCTTTCGGTGGCAGCGTTGTCAGACAGGGGCAGGTTCCCTGCCGGCCCCTGTCTTCAACGCCCGGCTGACGCGAAAGTAGCGGACCCAGCCGGAGGGTGTGCCGGCTAGCTGACCGCCTCGAACCGCTCCGCGACCTTGGCCCAATCGACGACGTTCCACCACGCATCGATGTAGTCGGGGCGCCGGTTCTGGTACTTGAGGTAGTAGGCGTGCTCCCAGACATCGACACCGAGGAGCGGGGTCTGCCCGTCGCTGATCGGGCTGTCCTGGTTGGCGCTGGAGACGACGGCCAGACCGGAGCCGTCATGGATCAGCCAGGACCAGCCCGAGCCGAACCGGTTGACGCCCGCGTCCTTCAGCTTGCCCTTGAAGTCGGCGAAGGATCCGAACGCGGCGTCGATCGCCGTGCGCAGTGCTCCGTCTGGCTCACCGCCGGCGCCGGGGGCCATCGACTCCCAGAACAGCGTGTGGTTGTAGTGGCCGCCGCCGTTGTTGCGGACCGGGCCCTGCTTGTCGGCGGGCAGCGCCGAGAGGTCCTTCAGCACGTCCTCGATCGACGCGTCGGCCCATTGCGTGCCCTCGAGCGCGGCGTTCGCCTTGTCCACGTAGGCCTGGTGATGCTTGTCATGGTGCACGCGCATCGTGGCCTCGTCGATGTGCGGCTCGAGCGCGTCGTAGTCGTAGGGGAGGGGCGGAACGGAGTACGCCATGCGGGGCTCCTTCGGTCGGTGGTGGTGGCGTTCTATCAGAAGCGCTCAGGCTGCTCGCGGCGCCGCCCTCCGCCGGGGCGCGGCGAGACGTGCAGCCGGTGCGAGGGGTGGCGTGGATAGGCTTCACAGCCGCGTGACCCGACTCTCCGGATACTTCCTGCCGACGCAGCGTGACCCGCCGGCTCGGACGCCGAGGCGACCTCGCACAAGCTGATGGTCCGGGCGGGGCTGATCCGCCAGGTCGGGTCGGGACTGTGGTCGTGGCTGCCCCTGGGCTGGAAGGTGCACCAGCACATCGTCGCGATCGTCCGCGACGAGCTCGACGCGATCGGCGCCCACGAGATGCTGATGCCGGTCCTCAACCCGGCCGAGCCCTGGCGGCGCAGCGGCCGCTACGAGATCGACGAGCTGTTCAAGCTCACCGACCGCCGTGCCGCGGACATGGTCCTGGCGCTCTCGCACGAGGAGATCGTCACCGGCCACGTCGCCCAGTCGGTGCGCTCCTACCGCGATCTGCCCCTGATCCTCTACCACTTCCAGACCAAGGAGCGCGACGAGCCGCGCCCGCGCGCCGGTGTGCTGCGGACCCGCGAGTTCATCATGAAGGACTCCTACACGTTCGATCGGGATGCCGAGGGCCTGAACGCCGCCTATGACAAGCACGTGTCCGCGTACGACCGGATCTTCGACCGCTCCGGCCTCGAGTGGTATCGCGTCGAGGGTGACGTGGGGATGATGGGCGGTCTCGGTGCCCACGAGTACATGGCCCCGTGCGCGGCCGGGGAGAACGAGGTGGCGCTCGCGCCCGGGTACGCGGCGAACCTCGAGGTCGCCTCCGCGGATCCCCAGCCCGTGGAGCTGCCGCCGGCGCTGCCCGCGCCCGAGGAGGTCTCGACCCCGGGCATGACCACCGTGGACAGCGTCGCCGGCGAGCTCGGCGTCCCGGCTGGAGCGCTGCTGAAGGCGTTTCCGATCATCGTCGACGACGGCACCTTCACGGTCGTGATGGTGCGCGGCGACCACCGCGTCAACGAGCTCAAGCTGCGCGCGGCGCTCAAGCGCGACTTCCGGCCGGCCCGGCCAGAGGAGGTCGCCGAGCGGCTCGGGCCGCCGGGCTTCATCGGCCCGGTCGGGACGGACGCGCCGATCCTGCTCGACCGCGGCGTCCTCCCCGTCGGCTACGTGACCGGAGCCAACCGGCCCGACGCGCACCTGCGCGGTGTCGAGCCCGGCCGCGACTTCGCGTTCGAGGCCGTCGACGTCCGCACCGTCCTCGAGGGCGACACGATCAACGGCAGCACGATCCGGATCGAGCCCGCGATCGAGGTCGGCAACATCTTCAAGCTCGGCACCCGCTACTCCGAGCCGCTCGGCGCCACCTACCTCGACGAGCAGGGCAACACCCAGCTCGTGTGGATGGGCTGCTACGGCATCGGGCCGGCGCGGATCGCGGCGGCCGCCGTCGAGCAGTTCGCCGACGAGCAGGGCATCTCGTGGCCCCGGGCGCTGGCCCCGTTCGACGTCGAGGTGGTCGTGCTCGGGCGCGAGGGCAGCGAGGAGCGGACCTTCGCCGACGGCCTCTACGAGCAGCTGCGCGCCGTCGGGCTGAGGACGCTCTACGACGACCGCGACGCCGGGCCGGGGGAGAAGTTCGCCGACGCCGAGCTGATCGGCTGCCCCCTGCGGCTCACCGTCGGCAAGCGCACACTCGCCGCGGGCGAGATCGAGGTCCAGGTGCGCCGCGGCCGGGAGTCTCGGACCGTGCCGGTCGACGGCGCCGCCGAGGCGATCGCCGCACTGTGGCGCGACTTGCCCTGAGGCACGGCGCCCGATGAGCAAGCCTGAGCGTCGTATCACCACGCGCAGGCTGTTCGGCGTCGACCGCTCCGGACCGCCGCCTCCGGCGACGCTCTCGGACCAGCCGCTGAACCCGTGGACGCTCCCCAACGCGATCGGCTTCCTGCGCCTGGCCGGTATCCCGGTGTTCCTCGTGCTCGCGCTCTCGAGTCCCGACGGCATGGATCCGGCGGCGACGGTCCTGTTCGCCGTGATCGGCTGGGCCGACTACCTGGACGGGTTCACGGCCCGCCTCACGGGCCAGTACAGCCGACTCGGCGCGCTGCTCGACCCGATCGTCGACCGCCTCCTCGTCGTCTCCGGGATGGTCGTCGCCTTCCACTTCTCGCTGCTGCCGCGCTGGGCGATCGTGATCGTGATCGCGCGCGAGCTGTTCATGCTCGGGCTCAGCCGCTACGGGCTGAGGCGGGGGGTGGAGCTGAAGATCAACTGGCCGGGCCGGCTCGGCGTGGCCCCGACCATGGGGGCGCCGTTCTTCGCCATGTGCGGCCTGCACACGCTCGCGCTGGTGATGCTGTACGTGGGAATGACGCTGTCGCTCACGGCCACCGTGCTCTACGTGCGCAGCGGGATCGCCCAGACCCGTGCGCAACGATCCGCCCACCGCTGAGCTGAGAAAACGACTACCCTCAAGCTCAGATTGACCCTCTGAGAGCGGCGGGTTATACTCGGAGCTTCGCGCCCGACTGGTGGAGGACCTGACTGCATGGACACGTTTCCCGATCTTGGTCAGCCTGACCGACCAGGAGCTCAAGGACCTCATCAAGCAGCTCACCGAGGAGGAGATGGAGATCTCCTACAAGCGGCGCATCCTGCACGGCAAGATCGACATCCTCCGCGCGGAGCTTGTCAACCGCCTGCGCAAGAAGCACGAGGGCGGTGAGAACGTGATCTCCGGTGCCGACGTCCAGCAGCTGACCGACATCCTCGCCGGCCGCGTCCCGGCCAGCGACCCTGAGTAGTCGTCGCGACGCACTGTGGCCCAGCACTGCCCCGAGTGCGGCTTCGCCAACGCCGACGGCGCCAACTACTGCCAGCGGTGCGGCGCGTTCCTGGTGCAGTCCGAGCCCACCGCCCGGGGCGACAACGGCCACCTACAAGGTCGGCGAGACCGGTGAGCTCGAGCCTGTGGCGCTCGACGACGTGGTCAGCGCGCGGCGCCGCGCTGGTGATTCGCGCCGGCGGCGGACGCGCCGGCGAGAGCTTCGCGCTCGAGCGGGATCGGCTGACCGTCGGCCGGCGTCCCGACAGCGACATCTTCCTCGACGACGTGACCGTCTCGCGGGACCACGCGATCCTCGTCCGGCGCGGCAGCGACTACTACCTCGACGACTGCGGCTCGCTCAACGGCACCTACGTCAACCGCCGCCGGATCGAGTCCCACCGGCTGCAGCCGACGGCGACGAGCTGCAGATCGGCAAATACAAGCTCGCGTTCCTGAGCCGCTGATGTCCACGACCGACGCCACCGAGCCCGAGGTCGAGCTGCCCGAGCCGGCCGCCGCCGAGGCCGAGCGCGCCGCGCCAGAAGGCGGTCACGATCGGCGCGGTGTGCAAGGCGCTCGTCCAGGAGTTCCCCGACATCTCGATCTCCAAGATCCGCTACCTGGAGGACCAGAAGCTGCTCGCGCCGCGCCGCACCCAGGGCGGCTACCGGCTCTACACGCAGAACGACATCCAGCGTCTGCGGACGATCCTGCGCCTGCAGCGCGACGAGTTCCTGCCGCTGCGGGTGATCCGCCAGGAGCTCGCCGGCGGCCGCTCCGAGCGCGAGGTGCGCCCCGCCGGGCGACACCCGCGCGCTGCGCCGCGCGATGGTCACGCGCACGCGACCCGGGCGCGCTGTACTCGCTCGAGGACGTGGTCGAGGAGACCGGCGCCGACCCCAAGCTCGTGCGCGAGCTGGTGGAGTTCGGCGTGATCAAGGGCGAGACGTCCGCGGCGGCGTCCGCTACTACGACGAGACCGAGCGCGAGATCGTCCGCGCCGTCTCCGAGCTCGCCCGCTACGGCGTCGGCGGGCGCAACCTGCGCGTGTTCCGCACCTCGGCCGACCGCGAGGCGCAGCTGCTGCAGAGCATCCTCGCGCCGGCGCTGCGCTCGCGCAACCCGGAGCGGCGCAAGGAGGCGATCGAGGCGCTCGAGAACCTGGCCTCGGTGACCACCCACCTCAAGCACCTGCTGCTGATCCGCGATCTGCGCAAGATCGCCACCTAACTAGCCTCACCCGACCCACGTGGCAGTCCGGCCGACCTCGCGCGCATACGTCCGCGACATCCCCGACTTCCCGAAGCCCGGGATCGTGTTCAAGGACATCACGCCGCTGCTGCTCGACGCCGCGCCCTGGACGCCGCGGTCGACCGGCTGGCCGAGCTACGCGCGACGGCCTCGAGGTCGACCTCGTGGTGGCCGCCGAGGCGCGCGGGTTCATCCTCGGCGGCGGCGATCGCCCGCGAGCTCGGAGCGGGCTTCGTGCCGGCGCGCAAGCCGGGCAAGCTCCCGCACGAGACGGTCAGCGCCGAGTACGTGCTCGAGTACGGCATCGACGCGCTCGAGGTCCACGCCGACGCGCTCGCCGGCGGCGCGCGGGTGCTCGTGCACGACGACCTGCTGGCCACCGGCGGCACCGCGCGGCGCGCTGTGCGAGCTCGTCGAGCGCGCTCGGCGGCCGAGGTGCGTCGGCGTGCGTGTTCCTGGTCGAGCTGAGCTTCCTCGGCGGTCGCGAGCGGCTCGCGCCCGCACGACGTGCACGCGCTGATCGACTACGACGCCGAGTGAACGGCCCGTCGTGGCCGACCGCGCGCCGCACCCGCACGATCGCCGCCGCACCGGAGCGCGTGTGGGAGGTCGTCGGGGATCCGCACCACCTGCCGCGCTGGTGGCCCGGGGTGACGCGGATGGAGGGCGTCGGCGGACGACGCCTGGACCGAGGTCTTCACGACCAAGAAGGGCCGCCCCGTGCGGGTCGACTTCCGGCTGCTCGAGTCAGAGCAGCCCGGGCGCGCCGGCCCGGCACGCCGGCGCTGGGAGCAGGAGATCATCGGCACCCCCTTCGAGCGTGTGCTCAACGAGGCGATCACCGAGATCGAGCTCGAGCCGGCCGGCGACGGGACCAAGGTCACGCTCGAGCAGCGGCAGAAGCTCCGCGGCTATTCGCGGATCGGGGCGGATGATGCTCAGGCGCGCGACGGGCAAGAAGCTCGACGAGGCGCTCGACGGGCTCGAGCGCAGTCTGCTGGCTAGGCCGCGCGAGCGCCGGCGCTCAGCCGAGCGTCAGATTGCCCTGGAGCACGATCTTGCCCGGGCGTCTTCGGCTTCGCCTGCGTCTCGAGCGTCACCAGCAACTGCTTGTAGCTGCGCCGCGTTGGTCGGCAGCGGGCCGGCGGTCTACAGGCGCCCGTTCTTCCCGACGCCGGGGTTGACGAAGCCGAGGATCTTGGCCTGCCCGGCCGAGTTGTAGAGCCAGACCGCGTAGGCGTCGTGCTTGGTGTTCGGCGGGCACGCCCTGGGCGACGATGACGATCCCGTCTGGCGCTGCCCTGCTTGACGACCTCGGCGATGCCGGCGGGCTGCTGGCGCCGGTGGGCGAGGTGAGGTTGATCTGGGCGACCGGCTTGGCCGCCGTGGTGCGGCGTGCCCGTCGGTGGTGCCGGTCGAAGCGGTGGTGCCGGCGTGGCTCGCGGCCGCGCGTGGAGCTGGTCTTGCTCGAGTCGCCGCCCGGGAGGCGATCACGATGACCACGACGACGACGACGATCAGGGCGCCGACGCCGAGCAGGATCAGCGCCGCCGATGCGCGAGCTCGGCTTGCCGTCGCCGCGGCCCGTGGCGCCGGCCGGCGTGGGCGTGCGCGGAGCGTGATCCTGGGGAGTCCGGGTCGCGGGTCCCTCGTCGCGCTCCTGGCCCGCGCCCGCGGCGCGGCCACGGGCGCCGCGTCCTGGCCGGCCCCGAGGGCCGGCGTGCCGGACGCCTCGACGGCCGCAGCCGCCTCGGCGGCCGGCGTGGCCGCCGTCTCGGGCCTCCGCCGGAGTCCTCGGCCGGGATCTCGGGCAGGCCGTGCGCGGCGAGCGGAGCGAGCTCGGAAGCGAGCACGCGGGCCCAGGCCCGCTCGCTGGCCGAGCCGGCGAGGCTGGTCGCGGGTGTCGTCGCTGACCACGGCCGGGCAGCTGGCCGAGCAGGTAGTCGGTGATCAGCGCGCGGCGCTCGGGCGCCGACGCGCGTCTGCGGCCCGAGAGCGTCGAACGCGGCCAGCGCCCGCTGCCGCACCGCGGCCCGGTCGATCGAGAGCAGCGTGGCGATGTCGTCGTAGCTGCGCCCGCGCTGCAGCACGAGCTGCAGAACCGCCCGCTGGTCGGGCGGGAGGCTGTCGAGGGAGGCCATCGGGTGCGCGAAGCGTAGAGAAGCCGGCGGCGGAATGCGGCGCTGCCACGGCCGCTATGGTGCCCCGCCGATGGAGCGGCTACTCCCGCAGCTTCCGTACCGCACCGAGCACGGCTTCGACGGCCTGTACGGCCTCGAGATCCCGAGATGTCCGAGACCGAGGTCCGCGGCGCGGGTCGAGGTCCGCGACGAGCTCAAGCAGCCGGCCGGCCTCGTTCACGGCGGCGTCTACGCGTCGATCGCCGAGAGCCTGGCGTCGCTCGGGACCGCGTTCGGCGTGGTCGCCGAGGGCAAGATCGCGATGGGGCTGGCCAACCAGACGAGCTTCATGCGGCCGATCACCGCGGGCACGGTCCACGCGCTCGCCACGGCGCCAAGCACCGCGGCCGCACGACCTGGGTGTGGGACGTGGAGATCCCGACGACCAGGGCCGGCTGTGCGTCGCTCACGCGGATGACGGTCGGCCGTCCGCGACCTGCCCGGCTCATAGGGCACCGCTGGCCCGGCTCAGCCGCCGTAGCGGTTCGTGATCGGCACCCGCCGGTCGCGGCCGAAGGCCTTGGTGGTGATCTTGATCCCGGGCGGCGCCTGGCGGCGCTTGTACTCGGCGCGGTCGACGAGCGCGATCACGCGGTCGACGTCGCTCGGCCGCGAATCCGCGCAGAATCAGCTGCTCGCGTCCGAGGTCGTCCTCGATGTAGCCCTCGAGGATCGGATCGAGCACCTCGTAGGGAGGCAGCGAGTCGTCGTCGCGCTGGTCGTGGCGCAGCTCGGCGCTCGGCGCCCGCTCGATGATCGAGGCGGGATCGGCTCGCGCCGGTCGCCGCTGCGTTGCGATGCCGCGCGAGCTCGTAGACGAGCGTCTTGGGGCAGTCCTTGATCACCGCGAACCCGCCCGCGCTGTCGCCGTACAGGGTCGAGTAGCCGACCGCCATCTCGGACTTGTTGCCGGTCGTGAGCACGAGCCAGCCGAACTTGTTCGACAGCGCCATCAGCAGGTTGCCGCGGATCCGCGCCTGGAGGTTCTCCTCGGTCAGATCCGGCGGGCGCGCTCGTCGAACACGTCGCTCGAGCATCTCGTCGTAGGCCCCCATCGCCCGCTCGATCGGCAGCTCGAGCGTCTTCGATCCCGAGGTTGCGCGGCCAGCCGACGGGCGTCGCCCTGGGTGTCCGCGGAGGAGTAGGGCGACGGCATCACGACGGCCGAGACGCACTCGGCGCCGAGCGCATCGACCGCGATCACGGCGACCAGCGCCGAGTCGATGCCGCCCGAGAGGCCGAGCACGACGTGGCGGAAGCCGTTCTTCTCGACGTAGTCGCTGCAGCCCGAGCACGAGCGCGGCGTAGACCTCGGCCGTCGGCGTCGAGCAGCTCGGCGACCGGGCCGCCGACGGGCGGTGCCGCGTCCGGGCCCGCGGGCGGCAGCTCGAGCCGCGCGATCACCGGCACGTCCGGACGCGCGCGGCGCACGGCGGGGCGGTGGCGCGGATCGCGCAGGCGCGAGCCCCGGGCGCCGTCGGGGTCGATCGTGGCCAGCGAGCAGCTCCTCGCTCGAACTGCGCCGCCCGCGCGATCACGTGCCCTCGTGGTCGATCACCAGCGAATGGCCGTCGAACACGAGCTCGTCCTGGCCGCCGACGAGCGCGCAGAACGCCACCGCGGCCAGGTTGTCGCGCGCGCGCTGGATCAGCATCCGCTCGCGCTCGGGTCCCTTGCCGGCGTGGTAGGGAGAGGCGGAGATGTTGACGATCAGGCGTCGCGCCCGACGAGCGCCTCGTCAGAGGCCGGCGGCCCGGGCTCCCAGATGTCCTCGCAGATGGTCAGCCCGACCGTGACGTCGCCGACCTCGATCAGCGCCCCGCTGGATCCCGGACTGGAAGTAGCGCTGCTCGTCGAACACGCCGTAGTTGGGCAGGAAGACCTTGCGGTAGATCGCCTGGACCTCGCCGTCGGCCAGCACCGCGCAGGCGTTGTAGACGTCCTCGGCGCGCTCAGGGAAGCCCGACCAGCGCCGACCGTGCCGTGGGTGTGCGCGGCGATCCGCTCGAGCGCCGCCCTGCGCGTCGGCGAGGAAGTGCTCCTTCAGCAGCAGATCCTCAGGCGGGTAGCCGGTGACCGCCAGCTCGGGGAACAGCACCATCTGTGCCCCGCCGGCGACGGCCGCGCGGAGCTGGTCGAGTGATCTTGCGCTCGTTGCCGGCGATGTCGCCGACGGTGGGATTCATCTGGGCCAGAGCGCGAGGGTGAGCGGTCCGGTCATCTGCTCGGAGCTTATTCCGGGCGGCCCGGCCGGGACCGGACCGGCAGAGGGCGGTCAGCGTCCCGGGGCGCCGCTGCCCGAGCCAGAACTGGGCGAACGCGCCGAGCAGCTGGTCGTTGGGAGCGCTGACCCGCACTCAGTGCGTCCAGGCCAGCCCGATCACTCCCGTGGTCCCCGGGCGGCGGGCCAGGACCACGGCCTGGCCGGCGGCGGCCAGCGCCGGGCGTGAACGGCCCCGCGATCGACTGGGCCAGCGCCGCGAGCCCCGGCGGCGCGCGATGCGGTGCCGTAGACGAACACGACGTTGCCGAGCTCGAGCGCCTGCAGGAGCTGATCGTCGGTGAGCTCGCGTCCCGTCGCGGAGCACCGGCAGCGGCACGTGGGCGCCGCTGGTCGGCGGGTCGGAGTTGTAGAGCGGATGCAGCTGGCCGGCGGGCGAGATGCGCGTCGCCCGAGATCGGCGAAGCTCTCGCCCGGGCCGCCGCCGGCGCCGGTGACGCCGGCCTGGTCGCTTGCCGGCGAAGAAGCCCGACAGGAGCGGCGATCGCCGCGATCGTGACCACGAGCGGCGACGACCACGATCAGCACCCGCTCGAGCGCCGTGCCCGCGAGCTTCACGCTGTGATCCCGGCTCGCTGCGGTCGGCGCCGGCCGTCGGCGTGGAAACCGGCGTCAGGCTCCGCGCGGCCGGTGCGGTCGTCAGTCGGCGCACTGGCGATCGCCGCCAGCTCCTCGATCGAGGAGCGCGAGCTCCTCGGCGAGCGTCTCGAGATCGGCATCGCGTCGAAGTCGGCGGTGAGGCCGAAGTTGAGCTGGCCGTTGTAGCTCATGATCGCGATCCCGAGAGCCGTGTTCTTGGCCAGCGGCACCATCGGGTAGATCGCGCTCGAGCTCGCGACCGAGCACGTAGAGCGGGAACTGCGGCCCCGGGACGTTCGTGACGACGACGTTGAACAACCGCTGGCGGGCCTGCAGCCGAGCCGCCTGGGCCATGATCGTCGGCGGGGCGAAGCCGGACAGCTGAGTCAGCACCTGGGCGCCCACGGCCTGCCCGGATTCCTTGATCCCGTCCATCTCGCGGCGGATCTTGAGCAGGCGCTGGATCGGGTCGGTCGACTCCGACCGGCAGCGGCGCCCACATCGCCGCGACCCTGTTGCCGAGCGCGCCCCGCTCGACGTCGGCGCGGATCGAGACGGGGACCATCGCCTTGAGCACGACGTCCTCGGTGCTCGTCGCCATGCAGGCGCATGTAGCGGCCGAGCGCGCCGGCCACGACCGCCAGCACGACGTCGTTGACGGTGCCGCCAAGCGAGTTCTTGATCGCCTTGAACTGCGGCCAGGTCGCCGTTGACCCAGGTGAACCGGCGGTGGGGGCCGATCTGGACGTTGAACGGGCTCGGCGGGGCGGCGTTCAGTCCCGCCCAGGCCATCGCGCCGACGCCGACCAGAGCCTCGCCGACGCGGTCGGCGACCTGGCGCGGGCCGCGGAGGACAGCACGCACCCCGCGCGCGATCTCGCCAGGCACCGTCGCCCGCTCGAGCAGCGCGTCGGCCAGCAGCTGGGCGTCGCTCGGCAGCGGCCGCGCGATCCACTCGTGCTCGGGCGGCGCGACCGGGGCCGGGTCGGGCGAGGAGTCGAACAGGACGGTCGCGATGTCGACGCCGGAGATCCCGTCGACGAGCGCGTGATGGGTCTTCGAGAGCAGCGCGAAGCGACCGTCGCTCGACGCCCTCGACGAGCCACAGCTCCCACAGCGGCTTGGAGCGATCGAGCGCCTGCGAGAACACGCGCCCGGCCAGTCGCTTGAGCTCGTCCTCGCCGCCGGGGCGGGGCAGCGCCGTGTGACGGACGTGGTAAGTGGGCTTGAAATGGGGGTCGTCCACCCACACGGGCCGGCCCTGGTCGAGGGGGACGAACGCCAGCCGCTGTCGGTAGCGGGGGACGAGGTGCAGTCGGGAGACGATCGCGTCGACCAGCTCGCTGTATGCCGGGCGGGGCCGCGAAGATCGCGCAGCCTGCCACGTGCATGTGCGCGGAGTCTCGCTCGAGGTGCAGAAACGAGCTGTCGAGGCCCGTGAGCCGGTCCGGATTCGCCACAGGGGGATTCTTGCAGGCGGAGGCTTGTGTGATCGAGCGCACACTGAATTTCGGCATTTGGCGGCTATCACTCACTGGCGTCGTATTCGACCTGCCGAATTGTCCCTGCCCGGTGCGGGGGTGAACGGGGGACCCATTGCCGGGACGTGCATTCGTCCGCCCGGCCGGGGCGAATCGGCTGCCCGGCGCACCAACCGGCGGCAGCCGTAGCGACCACTCGAGAGCACGCGAGATGCCTGCTCCCGGCTGGCCGCGAGCCCGTCAGCTAACCCCGTAGGCGCCCGGTCGAAGTTCAGAAGGAGGCCCTCGAGATGAGGACCATGATCAGCCTGCGCGTACGCGCGGCCCATGTGGCCGGTGTCGCGCTGATGCTCGCAATTCCAGCTGCGGCGGTCGCGCTCTCCGCCGGACTCGCCGATGCCCAGAGCGCACAGGCCCAGACCGCATTGCCGGTCTCACTGGACCGCCATTGGATGGCCTACGGCCAGAAGCTGGCGGTCACCGGGAACGCCGCCGCGGCCAACGCGGGGCGCCGGCTGTTGCTCGAGTACGCGCCCAAGCGCGGCGCGTGGAGGGTCATCGGCTCCGGCCCGATCCGCTCCGACGGCCGGTTCCGTCTCGTCGCGCCGATGCGCCAGTCGGGCTCGGTCCGGGTGATCGCGGCCCCCGCCGGGTCGAGCACCCGGACTGCCGTGTCGGCCGAGGTGATCCCCGGTGGCGGCGCAGCGATCCCGGCCAGCACGCCCAAGGGCGTCGTGGTCGCCGCCAAGCTCGTCTCCGGGAGCGGCCCGCTCGACACCCTGGCCGGCCAGCACGTGGCCGTTCACGGGACCTTGCTTCCCCGCCGTGCCGGGCGCGTCGTCCGGCTCGAGCTCGGTACCGGTCACGGCTGGCGCGCGGTCGCGGCCGCGCGGACGCAGGCCAACGGCCATTTCGTCGTGCGCTACGCGCCGTCGGGCACCGGCGCTTCGGCGGTCCGTGTGCGCTTCGGCGGCGACGCGTTCAATGTCGCGGCTCGAGGCCGCGGTCGTCGCCTGACCGCATACCGCGACAGCGTCGCATCGTGGTACGCCGACGGCGGCAGCACCGCCTGCGGCTTCCATGCCGGCATGGGTGTGGCCAACGTGTCGCTGCCCTGCGGCACCCACGTGACGTTCCGCTACGGCGGTCGCACCGTGACGGCCGTCGTGGATGACCGCGGCCCCTACGTGGGCGGTCGCGAGTGGGACCTCAACCAGAACACCGCCGGCGCCCTCGGCTTCAACGGCGTCGACACCGTCTGGTCCTCGCGTTAGGGCCTATCCCGAATTGGGCGTGCGACTGGGGTGTTCCGGGACCAAGCGGGGCGCCGCACGCAGGTGCAGCAGGTAGTGGACTACCGGCAATCCGCGGGTGGCGATCCAGCGCCGGTACCGGGACATCCAGGCGTGCGACCAAGTGGGATAGGTCCTTAGCCCGGCGCAATGTCCGACCGGAGCGTCCCGATGGGCGCTCCGGCCGGGCAGTGCCGACGCTCGCGTCAGGCCGCGCTCTCGGCGACGGCCGCCTCGACGTGACGACGGGAGTCCTCGCGACGGATCAGCAGGAACCCGAGCAGCAGCCCGAGAATCGCGAACCCGGCAGCGGTCAAGAAGGCCGACTGGAAGCCCGAGGTGAGCGCTCCCTTGACGGCTCCGGGGGCGCCGTGCGAACCGCTCAGCAGGCTCGCCGTCCGCGAGTTGGCGATCGTCGCCAGGACGGCCAGGCCCAGTGCCCCTCCGACCTGCTGGGAGGTGTTGATGAGACCGCTGGCGAGCCCCTGGTCGCGGTCCTTGACACCTGCCACCGCGGCGATCGTGACCGGCACGAACGCAAACCCGAGGCCGACTGCCGCGACCAAGCGAGGGCCCGAGGATGTCGGACGCGAACGATCCGTCGGCACTGATCTGGCCGAACCACACCAGCCCGATCGCGATCAATGCCAGCCCGGTCAGCAGCACCGGCTTGAAGCCGATCTTCGTCACCAGCTGCGACGCCACGCCGGCGGAGATGACGATCGAGCCGGCCAGCGGGAGATACGAGATCCCCGCCTTGAGCGCGCCGTAGCCCAGCACCTGCTGCATGTAGAGCGAGATGAAGAAGAACATCGAGAACAGTGACGCGCCGATCAACAGACCGGTGACGTTGGCGCCGAGCACCGTCTGCTGGCGGAAGATCCGGAACGGCACCAGCGGCGCCGAGGCCCGGGACTCGATCAGCGCGAACGCCCCGAGCAGCAACACCGCGACGGCAAGCAGTCCGATGGTCTGGAAGGACCCCCAGCCGGCGTGCTGCGCATCGACCAGCGCGTAGACGAGGATGGAGAGGCCGGCGGTCACCGTCACCGCCCCCGCGACGTCGAAGCTGCGCGACTCGACCTCGGCCCGGCTCTCATCGATCAGCCGCGGCGCCAGCAGTGCCGCCAGCAGGCCGATCGGGGTGTTGACGAACAGCACCCACTGCCAGCCCAGGCCGCTGGTGAGGATCCCGCCGAGCAGCACGCCGGCGGCGCCGCCGGAGCCGGCGACGGCGCCCCACACCCCGAGCGCCCTGTTGCGATCGGCGCCCTCGGCAAAGGTGGTGGTGACGATCGAGAGCGCGGCGGGGGAGAGGATGGCGGCGCCGAGGCCCTGCACCGCACGAGCGGCGATCAACCAGCCCTCGCTCTGCGCGAGGCCGCCGGCGAGTGAGGCGAGGGCGAACACGATCAGGCCGGCGATGAACATCTTGCGCCGTCCGATCAGGTCGGCCATCCGCCCGCCCAGCAGCAGGAAGCCGCCGAAGGTGAGCACGTAGGCATTGACCACCCAGGACAGCGAATCCTGGCTGAAGTGCAGCCCACGGCCGATCGAGGGAAGCGCGACATTGACGATGGAGGCGTCGAGGACGACGACGAACTGCGCCATCGCCAGCAGCGCGAGGGCAATCCATCGGCGTCGGTCAGAGCTGACGGTGGACATACGGCTTGCTCCTTGGCTGGTCGGCGGCTAGAGTTAGGAGGAACCGGAGTTCCGGTTCAGAACTTTACGGAACCACGGCTCCGTTTGTCAACGAGAATTTTCGCTCTCTGACCACTCCGATCGTGACCACGCCCGACATCCAGCCCCGGCCGCTCCGCGCCGACGCCCGGCGCAACCGTCAGCGCGTGCTCGACGCCGCGCGTGGGTGCTTTGCGCGCGACGGGATGCAGGCGCAGATCGACGAGATCGCCGCCCGTGCGGAGGTGGGGGTGGGGACCGTGTACCGCCATTTCCCGACCAAGGAGGCGCTGCTCGACGCCCTCGCCGAGGACTACTTCGCCAGCCAGGCCCTGGCCGCCGAGGAGGCCGTGGAGCGGTCGCTCGAGGATCCATGGCGGGCGTTCGCCGACTATATGCGCGGCGGCGCCGCGCTGATGGCGGAAAATCGCGCCCTGGCCCAGATCGCCTCCGACCGGCCCGAGACGATGCAGCGCGCCGCGGAGCAGGCCCAGGCGGCGACCGGGTTCTTCGACACGCTCGAGACGCTGATCGCCCGTGCCCAGGATGCCGGGGCGCTGCGCCGCGACTTCCAGCTCGAGGACGTGCCGGCGATCATGTGCTCGCTCGGGTCGCTGAACAACACCAAAGGCGAGTACGCGAACTGGCGCCGGCTGCTGGAGCTGATCCTCGATGGCCTGCGCGCGCCGGGCTCGGGCGAGCTGCCGCCGCACTTCAGCGCGATCCCGCGCGGGCGCTGAGGCACCGGCGCCGGTGCCCCCGGCCGCGTCTGGCCGCTCGCGTAGCCTCAGAGCCGCGATGAGCGGGCGCTGCGTGGCACATCTGGACATGGACGCGTTCTACGTCTCGGTCGAGCTGCGCCGGCGGCCGGAGCTCCGAGGGCGGCCCGTGATCGTCGCCGGCAGCGGCCCGCGCGCCGTGGTCACGACCGCCTCCTACGAGGCGCGGCGATTCGGCGTCGGTTCGGCGATGCCGGCCGCGCGAGCGCGACGGCTGTGTCCCGACGCAGTGGTGATCGAGCCCGACTTCCCGCACTATCGCGAGACCTCGGCGGCGGTCATGGCGATCGTGCGCTCGCATGTCGAGGCCGTCGAGGTGGTCGGACTGGACGAGGCGTACCTGGAGCTGACCGGCCTGGCCGCCCCGCACGCCACGATGCGGCTTCGTGGCCCACGAGATCCGCTCGAGCACCGGGCTCGGCTGCTCGGTCGGGATCGGCCCGAGCAAGCTCGTGGCCAAGGTCGCCTCCGATGCCGAGAAGCCGAACGGCTTCGTCGTGCTGACCCGCGAGCAGGCGCGCGAGCGCTTTGCGGCCGCACCGCCGGGACTGGTGCCGGGAATCGGCCCCAAGACGGCCGATCGGCTGCGCACGCTCGGAATCGACACGCTGGGCAAGCTCGCCGCCACTGCGCCGAAAGAGCTGGCCGCGCGCTTCGGTCCCCGCTTCGGCGTCGAGCTCGTCCGCCGCGCCCGCTTCGAGGACGATGCGCCGGTGACCGAGGAGCGCAAGGTGATCTCAGAGTCGCGGGAGGTCACCTTTGATCGCGACATCACCGACCCCGGACAGCTCGAGGACGTGCTCGAGCGGCTCGTCGGGCGGCTCTGCGACGCGCTCGTGGCGCAGCGGCGCCGGGGGCGGACGATCGGCATCAAGGTGCGACTCGACGACTTCTCGACCCACACTCGCAGCCGCACGCTGTCCGAGCCGGTCAGCTCTGTCGAGCACGTCGGCCCAGTGGCGCTCGAGCTTCTGCGTCGCTTCGCCGCGCCCCGGCCCGTGCGGCTTCTCGGCGTGCGCGTGGCCGGCCTCGAGACCGTCTCCGAGACCGCCGAGGATCAGCTCACGCTGGCGCTCTGAGGCTTAGTACAGCGCGGAGGCCAGCCGCCGGCGTGATTCGCGCGCCAGCGGGCTGTCGACGCCGAGCTCGTCGAGCACGCCGACGACGACGCGCCGGATGTCGTCACGCGCGCCGTCGGCCTGAGGCAGCGCGTCGAGCAGCAGGTCGAGCGCCTGTTCGCGGTCGCCGGCGTCCAGCGCCGTCCACGCCGGGCTGAGATCCGGCGTGCCGGATTGCTCAATCCCGATCCGCGCAGCGAGCCCATCGCCGGCAAAGCTGCCGGGCACGCGGGCCAGCAGCTCGAGCGCCTCGTCCAGCTCGCCACGCGCGTGCAGCATCCGCGCCAGCGGCACGATCGCGTCGGCGCGGGTCGGCTCGAGCTCGAGCGCGCGGCGCAGCGAGGCCTCGTCGCCGGTCTCGATCAGCCCGTCGGCCTCGGAGGGCAACAGGGAGTCGAGGAAGCGCTCGACCAGCGCCGGCGGCTGCGCGCCGACGAACTCCGATGCCACCTCGCCGTCCTTGAACGCCTTCACGGCCGGGATGCTCTGGATCCCGAAGGCGCGGGACACGCCGGGATTGGCGTCCACATCGATCTTGGCCAACTCGATCGCGCCGGCCCGGGCGGCCACGGCCTTCTCGATCACCGGCCCGAGCTGGCGGCAGGGGCCGCACCACTCGGCCCAGAAGTCGACCACGACGGGAACCTGATGGGAGCGGTCGATGACCGCGGTCTGAAAATCGCTGTCGGTGACGTCCATAGCCTTCATAGTACGACGCCGAGTCAGCGGTCAAGGCGGTGGTATGGGCGAGCAGGTGATCGAACGAGACGGCGTGCGCCTCGCGGCGGTCGAATCGGGCTCCGGGGTACCGGTGGTCCTGTTGCACGGGCTGACGGCGACGCGACGCTACGTGGTCATGGGCTCGACCGCGCTCGAGCGCTCCGGGCATCGCGTGATCGCCTATGACGCGCGGGGCCACGGTCGCTCGGCACCGGCACCTGACCCCAGCGCCTATGGCTATCCCGAGCTGGCGCTCGACCTCGGCGCGGTGCTCGACGCGCTCGACGTCGACCGTGTGGTTCTGGCCGGCGCCTCGATGGGCGCCCACACCCTGCTGTCGTTCGCGCTCGCCGACCCGGATCGCGTCGCGGGGATGGTCGTGATCACGCCGGCCTACGAGCCGGGCGACGACGTCGACGCCGCCCGACTCGAGCGCTGGGACGCGCTCGCGCAGGGACTGCGCCGCGGCGGGGTGGAGGGGTTCGTGAAGGCCTATGGGACGCCGGACGTTCCCGAGGCCTGGCGTGAGACGGTCATCAAGGTGATCCGGCAACGGCTGGGACAGCACGAGCACCCCCAGGCGCTCGCGGATGCGCTCCAGGCGGTGCCGAGGTCGCGCCCGTTCGACCGGCTCGAGCAACTGGGCGGCCTCGCGGTGCCGGTGGCTGTCGTGGCCAGCTCCGATGAGGCCGATCCGGGGCACCCATTTGCCGTGGGCGAGGCGTACGCCGCCGCGCTGCCCGGCGCTCGTCTGATCACCGACGAACCGGGTCGCTCACCGGTCGCCTGGCAGGGCAGCCAGCTCTCGAAGGTGATCGCCGAGGTGGCCGCCGAGGCGGGGGTGTAGGCGGGGTCGGCGGGGCCGAGCCCCGCTCCCTCGGGGAGCGGAGCTCGGCGCACCGGCTGACGGACTCAGCCGAACCGGAGCGTGCTCTTGAACGTGCCGGCGTCGGCACCGGGAGCGACGACGCTCGAGCCGACCAGGCGGTTGAACGCCTGCGCCGCCTCACCACTCAGGGACAGCCGGCCGGTGACCGTCGCCTCGTTCCCCGTTCCGGTGACGGCGAACTCGTGCACCCAGGCGTAGAGGACCCAGCCCTTGCGGTCGTTGAGCCGGGCCAGGAAGTAGGCGCGGTCGTGCCGGCGCACGAGCACGAAGTCACGGAACCAGAACGAGCGCTCTCCGAGCGTGAACCTGACGCCGCCGGTGTGGAACACCTTGCCGGCCTTCGGCGCCGTGGTCACCTCGCCACGCGTGATCGGGAAGATCAGCGATCCGTTCGACGTGCTCGCGGGACCGGTCGGTGTGACCGTGATGTGGTAGGCGGTGAGGAACTGGACTGCTGCCTCGGACGGGGTGATCGCGGTGCGCTCCCCGTTCACATGCAGCACATCGGCCTGAGCGGCGGAGGCGAGCCCTCCGACGACCAGTGCCGTGGCAAGCAGCGTCAGCAGCCTGCGAGATACCTTGAGCATGGTGCCCTCCTACGGTTGGTGTGCCTGGGAGCCGGTCACCCTTCCAGCCAAGGGCCCGTTCCCCTCACGTGGTTAACGTTTGGGTAGGCCGATTGTTGCTCGGGAAACAACGGACGTCAGACTGCGAACCCCGTCGCAGGCGAGCGTGGGCGGCGAGCGTGGGCGGGACGAGCGCCTATGCTCCGGCGCGATGGCTGCGTCCGGGCGTGACTCCTCGACGGGGTACTCGGGCACTCCGCTCCCGCGCAAGCTCGGGATCAAGCCGGGCGCGCGGATCGGCCTGATCGGCGCGCCGGACGGATTCGGCGACACCCTCGGTGAGCTGCCGCTGGGGGTGACGATCCGTCACAGCGCACGGGGCCCCCTGGACGTGATCGTCGCGTTCTTCACCGCGCGCCGCGAGCTCGAGCGCCGGCTGCCGGCGGCGGTGCGGGCGCTCGATCACGCCGGCGGACTGTGGATCGCCTGGCCCAAGCGCGCCTCCGGCGTACCCACGGACGTGGGCGAGGGCCTCGTGCGCGAGCTCGGCCTCGCCGCCGGCCTGGTCGACAACAAGGTGTGCGCGATCGACGCCACCTGGTCGGGCCTGCGCCTGGTGTATCGGCTCCGGGACCGTCCGGCCGGGAGGTCGTAGCGGTCGGGGGAGCCGGCTCCCGGACACCGCGAGACGTGGAGCCGGATGCGCGCCCCCCGCCGGGCTCGCTCAAGGTGTCCAGGAGCCCGCGCCGCCAACCGCTCGCCGTCCCCCTGGGAGCTCGCATCGCCAATCCACTGCCGCTCGCCCGCGGTGGCGAGGCGGGGCGCGGTGCCGTCCCCAGGCCGAAGCGCTGCAACTCAGTTCCGGGGGCCGGAACTCAGCTTCAACGCTTCGCGAGCGCGTGGCGAGACCGTGCCGGCGCGTGGCAAGACCGCACCGCGTGCGTGGCGAAAATGAACCGCGAGCGTGGCGCATGCACCCGGGACCACGTCTCGCGGTGTCCAGCGCCGGTGCTCCGGCCGCCCTCAAACCCAACCCACACGCCCCAGGAAAAGGCGGTGTCGGAATTCGGACACACCCCAACCGGCCACCGGAACTCAGCCCGCCGAGCCGGGTTTGCCCGCCACAGATCCCCTTTTGACAGCGAGAAGGAGGTAGGGATGAAGCGAGCCATTCTGCTGGTCGGGTTGACGGCGTTGATCGCAGCGCCGATCGCGGTTGTCGCCTCGGCGGCCACGATCTCCTCACCATCGGTCACCACCGGCCAATCCACGGCGATCACCACCAACGGTGCGACCGTGCAGGGCACGGTCAATCCGCAGGGGCAGTCCACCCAGTACGCGTTCCAGTACGGGACCACGAACCTCTACGGGCATGAGACGACACTGACCTCCGTGGGCGCCGGCTCCACCGCGCTCCCGATCTCGGCCACGATCGGCGGCCTGATCTCGGGCACCGCCTATCACTACCGGGTGATCGCGATCAGCACCGGCGGGACGGCCACCGGCGCCGACCAGACCTTCACGACGGCCGGGACCGCGCCGCCCTCGACGACGAAGCCGGTCGTCACGACCGGGACCGCCGGCGCCGTGACCACGGGCGGAGCGACGGTGTCAGGCTCGGTGAATCCCTCGGGGCTGGCCACGAAGTACTACTTCGAGTTCGGGCCCACGTCGGCCTACGGGTACCAGACGCCCCCCGTCAGCGCCGGATCGGGCACGGGCGCGAAGTCGGTGAGCACGGTGCTCAGCGGCCTGGCCTCGAACCAGACCTACCACTATCGGCTCGACGCGGTGAGCTCTGCCGGAACGGTGCTCGGCGCCGACCAGAGCTTCAAGACCGCGACGCCGCCGCCGGGCGCCTCGGAGCTGCGTCTGTTCGGTCACACGGGCTTCGTGTCGCCGTCCGGAGTCGGCGGCGTGCTCGTGGGCTGCATCGGGCAGACGCAGTGCAAGGGCAGCCTGGTCCTCGCCCGCGGCGGCGTCATGCTCGGCCAGCGTGCGGTGTTCTTCGTCGGCGCCAACGACGGCGGAGTGGTGCACGTCTCGCTCAACGCGACGGGACAGGCGATGTTGAACCATGCCCATCATCTGCGGGTGAACGTGACGGTGAGCGGTGGAGCGGGGCAGCCGGCCTCGGGCGTGATGACCCTGGTGCAGTTCCAGTGAGTCGCCGGTCCGCGACGCCCTAGGCATCGACGGGTGTAGCGAGCCGGGTCGGCTCGGCGCGACCGCGAAGGACCGCGGTCTCGCCGGGCCGCCTGGGTCGTGGCTCGCACGGCGCGAGCCACGACCCTACCGCGACGCCGACGATCCGAGCGCAGGTCCCAGGGACCGGCGCCGGGCGCTACCCGAGCCGGACGCGCTGCACCCGGGCGCTGGTCGAGGCCAGGTACGCGTTGCCGCGGAACCGGACCTCGACGCGCAGCCTGGTGCTCCGGTGCCTGATCAGGTTGTGGAACGTGACCGCGCCGGTGTACGTGCAGTTGGGCTGGACGGGCGCGAGGCCCAGGCCGACCGAACGGCTCCCGACGAAGTAACGCGCCGCGACGGTGCCGTTGCAGCCCGCCGCGGCCGGGATCGCGGCCGGCAGCCTGATCGACCCGCTGGTGGTGAACACGTACGGCTTGGAGCGCGCCTGGTGCGGTGTCGTCCTGGCGCTCACGCGCGGCAGCGGGCGGGGGAACGGAAGCGTCGTGAAGCTCTCGTCCTGACCGACCTGGAAGGCGTTTCCGTGCAGCGCGAGGAGGCGGTAGTGGAACGTGGTGCCGGTCGGCAGGGGCGAGATCGAGACGCTGACCGTGGAGGCCAGGCTCGTCGACGCCACCGTCCCGCCGTTGCTCGTGGCCGTGTAGTCGCCGGCGCGCGGGCCGTACTGGAACACCCAGTTCGTCGACTGTCCATTGGGGACGACGGTGCCGGTGAGGATCGCGAATCCGTGCCCGACCTTGAGGACGCCGCCGGTCGTCGCACCCGGGGGCGGGTGGCCGGCGGTCTTGAACGTCCGATCGTGTCCGAATGAGCCGCCGATGCTGTTGGAGGCGACCACCTGGTAGTGGTAGACCGTTCCGGGGGTCAGCGCGGCAACCGTCGCCTTGACCGGCACGGCCTTGGTTCCCGAGCCCGCCGACTTGGCCGCGGTGGTGGCGCCGTAGGCGGCGGTCAGCCCGTAGTTGAAGTTGTAGGTCGTGTGACGGCCACCCGGATTGACCGTGGCGTTCAGGGTCGCCGAGGTCGTCTTCACACCCGATGCGGACCCCGTGGCGACGAGTGGGTTCGATGCGCCCAGCGCAACCGTCGCGCCGACTGCAGTCATCATCACGGCGGTCGCGAGGACCGCAGACCTTCTCTTCATCCCAGCCTCCTCAGGTAGCTGCCTGCACTAATACAGCAACCGGCGCGAAGTTGCGCTTTCCAGCGCGAGGGCCGCGCGCGGGGCGGGCACCCGCCGTCGGGATGCCCGCCCTCATGCGCGCGTGATCAACGCTCGATAATGGGGCTTATGTACACCAATCACTCAGAAACGGTTGGTGTAGAGGTCGCAATGGACGCCGGCGCCGTAGGTGCCGCTGTTGACGACGCTGCACTTCGATGCCGCGTTGATCTTCTGTCCCGGCTTCGGCAGGACCGAGATCACGCCGCGTGCGGTCTTGGTCGGGAAATACACGTTCGTCGCGTGCCAGATGTACAGCGACGGATCCGGCGTGTTGATGACCGTCGCCCGCTGCCCGCTCGAGACGCTCGTGAGCACGCCGCTGTAGTGGTTGCCGTAACCGTCGAACTTCTTGGCGCTCTCGGCCAGGAACGCCTGACCGATCAATTCCATCCGCTGCGAGCAGCCGATGCCGCCGAACCAGCGCGCGGTCACCGATTTGTGGTCGGAGTTGCGCGTCTTGACGGTGGTGAAGTTGATCAGGCACTGCGCCGAGGAGATCGCCACGCCGGCGGCACGGCCGCTGAACGAGACCTGGCTCGCGGGCACCGCGCTGCCGCCGAGGATCTTGGCCTTGCCGTTGGCGAAGGCGACCACGATCAGCGGCTGATTGGTCGGCAGGTCGGTGTGCCGGGGCTGGGTCAGCGCCGCGCTCGGCGGCGAGCCGAGCGACTTGACGCGCGGCGGTGACGGGGCGCCGAGGGTCGTCGCGAACGCGACGCCCGTGAAGCCGGTCAGGGCAAGGCCAACCGTCGATACTGCAAGAACGCGCCCTCGCAGGGGCCCCGGTAGCTTCATGTCGTAGCCTCCAATGGCTGCTTGTTGAGCGCCCGCGCGCAGGGCGGCAATCGTACGGGATCGCTGATGAACGCTCTTAGATGACCTCAGGACCGGTGTGTCTGCGCGCCCGCACGGCGCCGGCGGCGCTGCTCGTGGCCACGGCCGCCCTGCTCATCGCCCCCGTCGACGCGCTCGCGTCGGGCGGCGTCGGTCTCGGCGGCTCGAGCTCGGCGTCGTCTGGGTCGGTGAGCACCCTCGGCACCGGCGGCGCACCGATCGGCGGCCTCGACCCGCGGCCCGTCCCGAAGCCCAAGCCGAAGGCCAAGGCGAAGGCCAAGGCGAGGGCCAAGGCGAAGGCCAAGGCGCCGCGCGGCGTGTGGCTGCACGGCGTCGCCATCACCGAGTACTGGCCCGCGCCCGAGTCGTGGTTCGTCGGCCGGCTCGTGAGTGCCCCGGGGCTGTCGGGCAGGCACCGGATCGACTGGCTCTACTCGGCCGGCGGCGTCTCGATGGAAGGCGAGGGGTTCGGCCTCGACGGCCGCATGTACCACATCGACGCGCTCGGCAACGAGGGCTGGGTGACCGCCACCGGCTCCCCGACCGACGCCTCCGACGGGTTTGCCGCCGGGGCTCCGTACTGGCGGGCCGGCGGCTACTGGAAGAATTCCCGCGGCGCGGTCACCTTCCCGCTCTCCGCCGGTGGGTGGTCGGCGGGCACGGGCCGTCACTACGTGCCGATCCCCGGCGTCACCTTCGCCGCCGGCCCATCGCTGCCGCTGCGCTTCTACCAGTCGATCGCCGTCGATCCGCACGTGATCCCGCTCGGCACCCGCGTCTACATCCCGGCCTACAGGCACGACGGACACGGCGGCTGGTTCACCGCCCAGGACACCGGAGGCGCCATCAACGGACGCCACGTCGACGTCTACCGCCGCCCGCCGGCCAGCGCGAAGGACTCGGGCCAGTACCTGACGGGTCAGAAGATCTTCGTCGAGAAGTAGACCCGGCCCTCGGCGCGCGGAGGCACGCCGAGCTCGGATCGTGCAGCGTCGCGTAAACTCATCTCGTCATGGCCAAGCAGCAGCGCACGATGCGGGTCGAGCAACGCAGTCAGCTCGCCGCGATGCAGCAGATGGAGAGCCGCTCCGACGAGGAGCTCGAGGCCGAGACCAAGTTCAAGGCCGCGGCTCAGGCGATCCTCGGCGCGCGCGCGGCGGAGCGATATGACGCCAAGGCGGCCCGGGCCCACTTCCAGCGCGCGCTGGCCGCGGCGCGCCCGCAGGAGCGGTTGCAGCTGCGCCGCATGGCCGACGCGTCGCTGGCGCTGGCCGAGCGCCGGCCGGATGACCTCAAGCAGGCGGCCGAGCGCCTCGGGGTCGAGCCCCCGTCCAAGCGCCAGCTGCGCGGGCTGAAGCTGATGGGCCTCGTCGCGCCGCCGGCCAGCTCCGGCCTGCTGGCCCGCATTCGCGGCATCGTGATCATCGTCGTGGTGATCGCCCTGGTCCTGGCCATCGGCTATGGGATCGTGGAGCTGATCGCGCTCCCGTTCGGCGGCGTCTCCACCGACCTGTCGATCTTCTGGACGTTCGTGGTCGTGGCGATCGCGGTCGGGACGCTCGTCTTCGTCGGCCGGCGGCGGCAGAAGCGCGCGCAGGCCGAGCGCGCCGAGCAGATCGCCGCGCGCTCGCGCTGAGGGCACCCTCAGCCCGTGTGCGGCCGCTACACGCTCGCCACGCCGAACCCGGCCGACGTCCGGGCGCGGTTTCCGATCGGCGAGTCGGTCGAGGTCCGCCGGCGCTACAACATCGCTCCCGGGGACGAGATCCTCGCCGTCACGACCGATCGCGAAGGCCGCGCCCCGAGGTGAGCAGCTGCGCTGGGGGCTCGTTCCCTCATGGGCCAAGAGCCCCGATACGGGGTTGAAGATGATCAACGCGCGCGTGGAGACGGTGGCCGAGCGCCCCGCCTTTCGCGGCCCGTACGAGCGGTTTCGCTGCCTGATCATCGCCGACGGCTTCTACGAGTGGCAGCGGATGCCGCACGGGCCCAAGCAGCCGTTTCACATCACGCGCTCCGATGACGGGCTGTTCGCCTTCGCCGGCCTGTGGTCGATCTGGCACGGCGAGGACGGAGCGACGCTGCGCACGTGCACGATCCTCACCACCGCGGCCAACGCGGCCGTGTCGCCGCTCCACGACCGGATGCCGGTGATCCTGGATCCGGCCGCCGAGGGGCCGTGGCTCGACGCCGCGACGCCCGTGGCCCGGCTTCCCGAGCTGCTCACGAGCCTGACCCCCGAGCGGACCGCGCTGCAACCGGTCGGCCGGGCGGTCAACGACGCCCGCTACGACGGACCCGAATGCCTCGCACCGCCGGAGCCGGACCCGCAGGCGGCGCTGTTCTAGACCGGGCGGCCGACGGCCGTGACGGTTCAGGCCCGGTCGGTCGAGACGATCAGCACGCTCGAGCGCGCCTTGTGCGACACCTTGTTGGGCACGCTGCCCATCACGAACCGGCGGGCGCTGTGCATGCCCTGGTTGCCGACCACGATCAGCTCCGCCCCCACCTTGGCCGCGACCTCGACCAGGGCATCGGCCGGGTCCCCGCGCAGCGTGTGCGTCTTGGCCTCCACCCCACCGACGCGGACGGCCACGGCCGCCTGTTCCACGGTCGCGTCGACCTGCGCGTCGGGCAGCGGCGCCCAGATCTTGGCCGCGGCGTCGGGCGCGCCTGAGATCCGGGCCCCGCGCACCGGCTCGTAGGCGGCCACGATGTGCAGATCCGAGCCGAGCGCCTTGGCCAGGGTCGCCGCCTCCTCGACCGCCCGCTTGGCGGTTTCGGATCCGTCAGTTCCCACAACGATCGCTTTGTACATATCGTCTCCTCCCCCGGCGTCCGTGGAGGCAGACCCTATCGAAGCGGGGCGTCCCTGCCGAGTCCGCGGGGTGAGAAATGTCGGCTCAGCGGCGCCGGGCCTCGGGTTTCAGATATGGGTTCTCCCAGCCCGTATCCGACGGGTTCACATTCTCGCCCGGGGGCACGATCGCGTCGATGCGATCGAGGACCTCGTCGCTCAGCGTGATCTCGGCCGCCGGCAGCTGGGACTCCAGGTGCTCCATCGTTCGCGGCCCGATGATCGCCGCGGTCACCGCGGGGTGGCGGATCACGAACGCGAGCGCCAATTCGATCAGCGACATCCCGGACTCGTCGGCCAGCCGCGCCAGCGCATCGGCCGCGTCGAGCTTGCGTTGATTGCCCGGCAGCGACATGTCATAGCGGCTCGGAAGCATCTGGGCGCGCCGCGACTCGGGAAGGTCGGTGTCCTTGCGGTAGCGCCCCGACAGCCACCCGCCGGCGAGCGGGCTCCACGGGATCACGCCCATGCCATAGCGCCGACAGGTCGGGAGCACGTCGTTCTCGACGCCGCGGATCAGCATCGAGTACGGCGGCTGCTCGGTCACGAAGCGCTCGCGGCTGCGGCGCTCGGCCGTCCACTGCGCCTCGACGATCTGGCTCGGGGGGAAGGTCGAGGATCCGATGTAGCGGACCTTGCCCGCGCGCACGAGGTCGGTGAGCGCACCGAGCGTCTCGTCGATGTCGGTGTCGATCTCCGGACGGTGGATCTGGTAGAGGTCGATCCAATCGGTGCCGAGGCGCCGGAGGCTGTTCTCGACCTCGGTGATGATCCAGCGCCGAGAGTTGCCGAACTGGTTGGGGTCATCCCCCATCTTGCCGTGCACCTTCGTGGCCAGCACGACGTCGTCACGGCGACCGCCGGCCAGCGCCTTGCCGACGATCTCCTCGGACTCGCCGCGCGAGTACACGTCGGCGGTGTCGATGAAGTTGATCCCCGCGTCGAGCGCGCGGTGGATGATCCGAGCCGATTCCTCGTGATCGGTGTTACCCCAGGCACCGAACATCATCGCCCCGAGGCACAGCGGGCTGACCTTCACTCCGGTGGTTCCAAGCGTGCGATATTCCATTTGCAGAACCTAGCGAACCGGGTTCGCGGTCCCCGGACGGCTCACTTGCGCCGGCGCGTCTTGGACCTGGTCCTGGACGGCGGCGGGTTCCGGGCCACCGCGCGGCGGCGCTGGGTGATCCGAGCGGCCAGGCCGATCGATCCGCCGAGCGCGACCGCCCCGATATAGCCCGCCGGAGACGGGATCACGAGGATCACCGCGATCCCGAGCATGGCCAGCCAGATCGCCGGACGGTAGTCGCGCCAGTCGCCGGTCATGCCGACACGCTACCGGGCCCGGTGGCATACGCGACCATCGACGCCAGCCGGCGGCCGGCGCGGACGAGGCTCCCGACCGTCTGCGGGTGCCCGTCATCGAGGTGGGTGGCCAGCGCGATGAAGATCTGCGCGGTCGTGAGCGCGTCGCCGAGCGCGTCGTGAGGCCGCTCGGCGGGCAGCCCCAGCAGCCCGGCCAGCGCGGTCAGCGAGACCCACGGCGGCGAGCTGCCATCGCGCTCGTGCAGCCACACCTGACCGAGCGTGATCGTGTCGACGATCGGTCGGCGCAGCTTCACTCCCTGCCGGCGGAGCGCCGGCCCCAGGAAGGCTCGCTCCACGCCGGCGGCGTGGGCGACCAGGATCCGTCCCGTCATCGCCTCCAGCAACGGCACGATCGCCGCGTCGAGCGGTGGCGCGTCGGCCAGGTCGGCGGGGCGCATGCCGTGCACGCGGATCGAGGACTCGCTGAGGACACCCTCGGGCCGGGCCAGCCCCGTGACGGCGTGATGCAGCTGCACTCGGCCCGACTCGACCGGGAGCGCGCCGAAGGAGACGATCTCGTGCCGGTCGGGGTCCAGCCCGCTCAGCTCGAGGTCGACCACGCACCAGCTCGCGTCGCGCCATGGCATCCGCCGGCCCGACAGCTCAGCCCGCGCGTACGCGGCCGCGGGCGCGCAGCGCGGCTCGCCGCCGATCGACGGCAACCGGAGCCTCACTTGACTCCGATGTGGACGTCGGCGGCGATGCGCTTCTGGATCGACGCCACGGCCCGGAAGGCCTCCCGGAGATGGCTCCGGGTCAGGGAGCTGAGGGCCGCCGGATCGACGTAGTCGTCGGGCGGGTGGCCGGCCCGCAGCAGTTGGACCTGGTGCTCGATGCGCAACCCGTGGATCAGCTCGAAGGCGTCGATCAGCGTGTGCGCGTGCGCGGCCGGCAAGGTGCCGGCGTCGGCGGCGGCGCGCAGCCGCGCGCCGGTCGAGCCGCTCGTCACCCCGGCCGCCATGCCCGCCCATCGGGCCAGGCCGACCACGGGCACGATCCCGGCCTTCTTGAGGTCGAGCCGGCCGCGGTGCTCGCCGGTGTGCTCGACGACGAGCCCACGCATGAACCCCGTCGGCGGCCGGTAGGAGAGCGCGAAGCGGGCCAGCATTCGCAGCAGGTCGGGGTTCCCCGGGGCGACGCGGAACGCCTCCGAGATCGGGCTTCCGAGGTGCAGGCCCCAGACCGGCCGGCTGTCGACCAGCACCGAGACGAGGATCAGCGCCTTCTCCTGGGTGGGATCGGCGATCATGCTGCGGGCCACGCGGCGCCAGGACTCGACCGAGCGCACGAACAGCAGATCCGATGCGGTGGCTCCGTGCGGATCGGGATTGAACCCGCAGGCCTCGAGCCCGGCCACCACCGTTGTCGCGACACCGTGGAGATAGGGCCGTATCTCGTGCTCGTCGACGTCGCCGACCCACGCGATGGCACTGTCGATGTCCGATGCCGGCGTCGCCTCCCGGCGCGCCTGGCTGCCGAGCGCGAGCCACGAGAACGGCGCCGCCGGCGCCCCCGCCTCCTCCACCGCCAGCTCGACCAGCCGTCGCGTCAGCGCGTCGAGCACGACCGCGTAGACGGCGCTGATGTTGGTGGGCGCGACGCGCGCGTCGTACAGAGCGATCACCGACGGGTTCAGGTCGCGCGCGACGATCGCCAGCTCCTGCGGGCTCGTGGCGGCGGCGATCGCCTGACGCAGGTAGAACGAGGACCGGGTCTCCACCGCCACGAGGTCGAGGTCGGAGACCACGCCCAGCACCCGCCCCGTCGCCGAGATGACCGGGAAGTGGCGAAAGCCCCGGTCGAGCATGTCGAGCAGCACCTCGCCGCCGAGCTGCTCGGCGGTGCACGTGTAGGCGGGCGCCGACATCGCCGCCGACACCGGCGTGTCGCTCGAGATGCCGTTGGCCACCACGCGCGTGCGCAGATCACGATCGGTGAGGATGCCCAGCGAGCCGTCGCCGCGGTCGATCACGACAGACGTCGTGCCCGCCGCGGTCATCATCTGCGCCGCCTCGCGGAGCGACGTGTCGGGCCGGCAGATCACCGCCTCGCCCCGCAGGAGCGTGCCGACCGGCTGGTGGGCGGGATCGCGCGTGACCGGCGCCGGGCCGACACCGATCATCGGCGCCTCGAGCAGCGACCGGGCCACGAACCGCAGGCCGTCGGGGCGCGAGAGCAGCCCCTTGGCCACCTCGGCGGGGATCCGGTAGCAGAGCGTGTCCTCGACCGCGCGTGCCTCGAAGCCCGTCGGCAGGCCGGAGAGCATCGACGCGTGGCCGAACAGCTCGCCCTCGCCGAGCAGGTCGAGCGCGCGGCCGTCGTGGACGATCTCGACGGCGCCGCTGCGCACGACCCGGAGGTGGGCCACCGGTTCGGACCCCTGGGAGAAGATCGTTGACCCGGCGCGGTGGAACTCGACCTCGGCGGACGCCGCGACCTGTTCCACGGCGGTGGGGTCCATGGCCTCGAACGGCGGGTGCTCGCGCAGGAAGCGCGTCACCTCGGGCGGCGCGACCGCCGCGCTCGGCCCGGTCCTCACCCCGGCGCCGGCGTCGTCGTCTCCGTCACGGGCGCCCGGGCGTCCCGCTTGATCATCTCCGCGCATTTCTCGCCCACCATCATCGTCGTGATGCACGGGTTGATCGCGGGCAGGAACGGGAGAATCGAGCCGTCGGCGATGCGCAGTCCCTCGACGCCGCGGACACGCAGCCGCGGATCCACGACCGCGAGCGGATCGGAGTCCGGGCCCATGTGCGCGGTGCACGCCGGGTGGTAGACCGTGTTGTGGGTCTTGTGCATGTAGTCGATCAGCTCATCGTCGGTCTGGGCGTCGGGCCCGGGCGCGAGCTCCTTGCCCGCCCAGGCCGCCATCGCCGGCTGCGAGACGATCGTGCGCGCCAAGCGGAAGCCATGGGCCATGACCCGCTCGTCGTGACCCTCGGGGTCGGTGAAATACCGCGGGTCGACACGGGCCCGGTCGCGATAGTCGGGTGAGCGCAACCGCACCGTGCCGCGCGAACGGCCACGGCACACGTTGGGGGTCAGGCAGAACCCGTTCTCGGTGGTCGGGTAGCCCCACCGCGCGGTGTTCATGTCGAACGGCACCGATCCGTAGTGCATCATCAGGTCGGGCCGGTCGAGCCCCTCCTCGGTGCGCGCGAACAGGCCGATCTCCCAGAACTGGGTCGAGGTGCGGATCATCGGCTGCGTCGCCTCCCACTGCACGATGCCCTCGACGTGGTCGTCGAGGTTCGCCCCCACTCCGGGGGAGTCGACGAGCGTCTCGATCCCGAACTCCTGCAGGTGATCGCCCGGGCCCACGCCCGAGAGCATCAGCAGCTTGGGGGTGTCGATCGCGCCGGCGCTGAGGATCACCTCACGCCGGGCCCTGACCGATGCCTGCGTGAGCAGGTCGGGAGTGAGGTACTCGACGGCCGTCGCCCGGCCACCCTCGATCGCCACCCGCTTGACCCAGCAGCCGGTGCGGATCTCGAGATTCGGGCGTGAGCCGATGATCGGATGCAGATACGCGTGCGAGGACGACATGCGCGTGTTGTCGGCGGCCGAATTGATCTGGAACCAGCCGGCGCCGTCGGTGACGGTCACACCCTCGTTGAAGCGCGAGGTCGGGAGCCCGGCCTGGGCGGCCGCCTCGAGCACCGCCACTCCGCACGGGTCGTTCGGCGGCACGGTGCGGATGTTCACCGGCCCCTCCCGGCCGTGGTGGTCGCCCGGACCGTCGTTGGTCTCCAGTCGCTTGATCAGGGGCCAGCATTCGGCCGCGCTCCAGCCCTGGCAGCCGTTCGCCGCCCACTCGTCGAGATCCTCCTTGGGGGTCCAGAAGGCGATGCAGGAGTTGTGCGACGAGCAGCCCCCGAGCACCTTCGCGCGGGCGTGGCGCAGGAAGCTGTTGCCCTTCTCCTGCGGCTCGACCAGGTAGTCCCAGTCGTAGCCCGAGTCGAGCAGGTACATCCAGGCCTCGAGCCGCAGGATGGCCGGGTCGTCGACGTCCGACGGCCCGGCCTCAAGCAGACACACGCTGACCGAGGGATCCTCGGACAGGCGGGCGGCGAGCACGCACCCGGCGGTGCCGCCGCCCGCGATCACATAGTCGAACTCGCCCGCATCGATCACGGCGCCATCTCGCCGAGCGCTGCGCCCTCGAGGGTCGGTACCTCCGCAGCGTGCTCCTTGAGCACCTCGATCGGTTTGCGGTTGTAGACCGCAAAGTAGTAGATCGCGCCGACGATCACCACGAGCCCGATGAACAGGAAGGCGATGTACTGCCAGTACCAGTGGCTGGGGATCACGTGGCCGTTCGCATCCTTGGTGCCGGCGAGCGCGTCATACACCCCCGAGCGTGGCCAGGCAATGTTGAGGGCGACGACGGCGCCGTAGATCACGGCGATGATGTTCACCGGCAGCCCCCACTTCCCGAGCGAGAAGTAGGGCCCGTGGTCGGGCTTGGGCCAGGTCCCGCGCAGACGGCGCACCAGCATCCCGCCGGTGACACCGAGATAGGCGAGGTAGAACATCACGATCGCCACGGAGGTCAGCGCGATGAATGCGCTCTGGTTGCCGATGTTGATCGCGATCAGACACAGCGACAGGAAGCCGACGACGAGCGCCGGGACGATCGGCACCTTGCGATGGCCGGACACCCGAGCGATGTGGGCCCCGAACGGCAGCCGGCTGTCACGGGCCATCGAGAACAGCAGCCGGATACACGCGGTCATCACCGCCAAAGTGCAGACGGTGATCGCGATCGCCGAGTCGACCAGGAAGATCTTGCCGACCGTCGTTGCCGAGGGCCTGCTTGAGGATGTACGGCAGCCCGAGCAGCGGGATGTTCGGGTCGTGGATGTTCTTGACGTCCATCAGCGCCAGCAGGATGACCAGGCCGCCGATCAGGGCGGCGGCGCCCAGTGCGCGCAGGATCGCCGGTGGCGCTTTCTTTCGCGGCTCGTTCGTCTCCTCCGCCAGCGTTCCGGCGGTGTCGAACCCGTACATCACGTACGCGCTCATGATCCCGCCGATGATGAAGGCGCCGAAGTAGCCCCACTTGTGTCCGGCGCCGAGGCCGAGCGTCTCGGTGACGACTCCGGGGCCGCGCTGGATGTGGAAGCAGCAGCAGGATGACGAGCAGCGAGGCGCCGATCAGCTCGGCGAGCACGCCGAAGTTGTTGATTCGGGACATGATCTTGACGCCGAGCATGTTGATCACGGTGCCGAAGACGATCAGGATCGCGCCGAGCAGCAGCGCGTTCTGGGCGCCGCCCTTGGTCGCGTACGTGCCCGCGTCCGCCACGTTGCCGACGATCTGGAACTTGGTCGAGACCTGTGGCAGCACGACCTGCCAGGCGACGGCGACGGCGGCGACCGTGACGATCGAGCCGACCACGTAGATCCAGCCGGTCATCCACGAGCTGAAGGGTCCGGCGACCTTTTTCGACCACTGATAGACCGAGCCCGCGAGCGGGTATTGACCGGCCATCTCGGCAAAGCACAGCGCCACCAGCATCTGGCCGGCAAAGACGATCAGCCATGTCCACCACACGGCGGGGCCGGCGTACAGATATCCGAACGCGAACAGCTGGATCACGCCGGTCAGGATCGAGATGTAGCTGAATCCGGCAGCGAAGGAGGAGAAGCTCCCCAGCGAGCGGTCCAGCTCCTGCTTGTAGCCAAAGCTGGCCAGCTCATTGCTGTCCACAGCGGTTTCGTTCGTGGGCTGCCCGGAAGCTTCTACGGTCGCCATCAACCAACCTCCCCATTCACGCCATCGAGCAGCGCGAGTTCTAGGAACAGTTCAGAGTCTCTGTGCCGGGTCTCGTAGCCTGGCGATGACCCGTGCGTCGGCCTGGTACCGACCCGGTGCGTCACGCGGGATCCAGTTCTCCTCCGTGGTCCTCCAGTGTCGCGTCAACGGCTCTCGCCGGCTCCGCGGCCCCATTGACCCGGGCCTGATCGGCTGTTATATATCAGTTGTCTAACTGTGTCAACGCGATCAAGATCCCGTGCCTGCCCATGGCTGTAGGCGCTGCGCAGCAGATGTTCGTGGGCGGCGATTGGCGGTCCCAGCGCGACCGGCGAGACGTTCGAGGCGACGCAGCCCCGCGACCGGCGAGCTGATCGCCAGCGATTCCCCAGGGCGACCGCGAGCGACGCGCAGCGCGCGATCGACGCCGCGCGGGCGGCGGCCGACGCATGGGCGCGGCTGACGGCGTTCGAGCGCGCGGCGAAGATGCACGCCGTCGGCGACATCATCGAGTCGCGCCGCGACGAGCTCGCCCGGACGCTGACGCTCGACCAGGGCAAGCCGCTGCACGCCGAGGCCTACGACGAGGTCGACGAGCTGGTCGAGTACTGGCGGATGGCCGCCGAGGACGCCAAGCGGCTCGGCGGCGAGCTGCCGAACTCCTTCTCGCCCGGCAAGCGGGTGATGCTCGTGCGCCGCCCGCGCGGCGTCGTCGGCGTGATCAGCCCCTGGAACTGGCCCTACACGATGCCGGCCGAGCTGATCGCGCCGGCGCTCGCCTGCGGCAACGCCGTCGTGTGGACGCCGGCGCCGTCGACCGCCGTGTGCGCGGTGGCGCTGGCGCGAGTGCATCGCCGACGCCGACCTGCCGCCGGGCGTGTTCAACCTCGTCACCGGGCCCGGGCCCGTCGTCGGCGACGAGATCGCTCGCAACCCGGGCACCGACGGCGTCGCGTTCATCGGCTCGACCGCGACCGGGCGCCTGGTCGGCGGAGCCGCGGCGGGCAAGGCGGCGCTGCTCGAGATGGGCGGCAACGGCCCGCTCGTCGTGATGGACGACGCCGACGTCGAGGCCGCGGTCGAGGCGACGCTGACCGCCTGCTTCCTGTGCGCCGGTCAGAGCTGCACCGCCGGCGAGCGGATCCTCGTCCATCGCGGCCGTCGAGGACGAGTATCGTCGAGAAGCTCGCGCGCCGCGTCGACCGAGCGGATCCTGCTCGGCGATCCGTTCGATCGAGGCGACGACGATGGGTCCGCTCAACAACGAGCCCGTCGCCGCCAAGATGGACGAGCACGTCGCCGACGCGCTCGAGCGCGGCGCGAGCGTCGTCGGCGGCGGCGCGCGCGCCGGCGGCTTCCCGACCGACCTGTACTGGGAGCCGACGGTGCTCGCCGGCGTGCCCGCCGACGCTCGCGTCGCGGTCGAGGAGACGTTCGGCCCGATCGCCCCGGTGGTCGCGATCGACTCGCTCGAGCAGGCGATCACGCTGACCAACGCCTCGCCCTACGGGCTGCTGGCCGCGATCTTCACCGCGGATCTGAGCCGCGGGCTCGAGTTCGCCGACCGCGTGCGGACCGGCTGGGTCAACATCAACGAGTCGAGCAACTACTGGGAGGCGCATCTCCCGTTCGGCGGCCGCGCCGGCACCGACAGCGGGATCGGCCGCGTCGGCGGCGCGCACGTGATGCACTCGTTCACCGAGCTGCAGACGGTCGTGCTCACGCCCCACCGCCGGCGCTCGATGACGCCGGGCGACGAGGTCGCACCGACCCGGTCGCCGATCCGCCGCGCGGCTGCTCGGCCGTGCTCGAGCGCTCGCCGCGCACGCTCACCGAGCTGGCCGACGAGCTGCGGCGGACGGCCGACGGAGTCGGCGCCGCTGCTCGCCGCGCTCGAGCGCCACGAGCTCGTCGCCTGGGACGCCGGCGCGACGGGCCTGCGTCCGGGCCCGGCGGCGCTGCGCTTCGCGCGCTCGGGCGTCGGCCGCGAGGACCTCGTCGAGCTGGCCCAGCCGAGCATGCGCCGGCTGGCCGACGAGAGCGGCGAGACGGCGAACCTGATCCTGCCGCGCCCGGCCGGCACCGAGGCGATCGCCCAGGTCGACGGCGAGCATCTGCTCGGCGCGACGAACTGGGTCGGGCGCGAGCTGGGGCTGCACTGCACCGCGGCCGGCAAGGTGTTCCTGGCCTTCGGCGCCGGCGGAGCTGCCCGCGGGCGAGCTCGACGCGCTGACCCCGGCGACGATCATCGACCGCGAGCGGCTCGAGCGCGAGCTCGAGACGGTCCGCGAGCCGGGCTACGCGACGATCGTCGACGAGCTCGAGCCGGGCCTGTCGGCCGTCGGGGCCCCGGTCCGCGACCGCGGCGGCGCGGTGATCGCCGCGCTGACCGTGGCCGGAGCGTCGCTGCGGCTGGCGCCGGCGCGGCTGCAGCTGCTCGGGCGCGTCTGCGCTCGAGCAGGCGCGCGCGTCTCGACCCGGCTGGCCGACGACGCGCCGCTGACCGTCAGAACCGCCGCTAGAGCACTGCGCGGATCTCGCGCTCGAAGGTCGCGATGTGCTCGGCCGAGGACCTCGCGGGCGCGGCCGGCATCGCCGGCGGCGATCGCGTCGCAGCAGCGTCGTCGTGCTCGTGCACGCGCGCGAACAGATGCGGCAGGCGGTCGAGCACGAGGTGCCAGATCCGCAGCGACAGGTTGAAGTAGCGCGCCGAGCGTCTCCTCCAGGTACGGGTTGCCGGCGCAGCGGTAGATGAAGCGGTGCACGCGCGCGTCGAGCGCCATCAGCGCCTCGCACGTCGTCGCTGCCCTGGCTGTCGCGCCAGCTCGTCCAGCAGCTCGTCGAGCTCGGCCCGCTGCGCGTCGGTGATCCGCTCAGCCGCGCGGTAGGCGGCGTGGCCCTCGAGCTGCATGCGCACGTCGGAGATGTGGGCGAGGTCGGTGATGTTGATCTCGGACGCGAACGTGCCGCGGCGCGGGAACACGGTGACGAGGTTCTCGAGCGCGAGCCGCTTGATCGCCTCGCGCACCGGGGTGCGCCCCATCTCGAGCTCTCGCCCGAGCAGGTCCTCGTCGATCGGTGCCCCGGGCGCGATCCGCAGCGTGACGATCCGGTCGCGCAGCTCCGACGTAGGCGCGGTCGGCGAGCAGCTCACGGGTCCCGGACGATCGTGCGTCGGCAGCGGTGGGCGCGCGCTTGGACGCCGGCGGCGCTGGAGTCGCTGTCCCGGCCGGAGGCGCGGGCTGGGTGGTCACACCTGGGCCCTCGGTTGACGGGCCGCGTCGCCGCCTGATATATGAGTCATCGATTAGCGAGTCTAGACAAGGGACATCGCTTCCGCCAGCCCTCAACCGTCGTCTCGGCGACCGCCGGCGGGAGTGGTGTCGAGGTGCCGCATGCGATCCACCGTCGACCCCAGCGCAGCGGACTCGTCGTCGCGCGACTCGCGCCGGCGAGGCGCAGCGCCCGTGAGATGGTGCGCGGAGCTGGCCCGCCACACGCCCGTGCTCAGCTCCCGCAGCCTGTCCGAGCACTGCGGCGGGCAGGTGCTGCTGAAGGCCGAGAACCTGCAGCGCACGGCTCGTTCAAGCTCCGCGGCGCGGTCCACAAGATCTCGCGGCCTCGACGACCCCCGGGCGTGGTGGCCGGCAGCGCCGGCAACCACGGCCAGTCGCTCGCCTACGCCGCGCGCGCGCAGCGGATCCCGTGCGAGGTGTTCATGCCGCGCGAGGCGCCGGTCGCCAAGGTCGCCGCCGTCGAGGCGTTCGGCGGCATCGTCCACCTCGGCGGCGACTCGGTCGACGACTGCGTCGCGGCGGCGCGCGAGCGCGCCGCCGAGACCGGCGCCACGTTCGTCCACCCGTTCGATGACCCCGACGTGATCCTCGGCCAGGCGACGCTCGGGCTCGAGCTGCTCGAGGACGTCGCCGGATCTGGCCGCAGGTCGTCGTGCCGGTCGGCGGCGGCGGGCTGATCTCCGGCGTCGCCGGCGTGGTCAAGACCGCCCGCCCCGAGGTGCGGGTGATCGGCGTCCAGGTCGAGGCGCTGCGCGCCGTTCCCGGCGCTCGCTCGACGCGCGCACGCCCCGATCGCCGTGCCGAGGCCGCCGACGATCGCCGACGGGATCGCGATCAAGCGGCCCGGGCGAGATCACGCTGCCGCTGGTCGAGCGCTGGGTCGACGAGATCGTCGTCGTCCGCGAGGACGACATCGCCGAGGCGATGGTGTGGCTGCTCGAGCGCGCGAAGCTCGTCGTCGAGGGCGGCGGCGCCGTCGGCGTCGCCGCGCTCGCTCGCCGGCCAGATCGCCGCCGGCGCGACGCGGCTCGACGGTGATCGTGCTCTCGGGCGGCAACGTCGAGCCGGGCTGCTGGCCGCGATCGCCCAGCGCCACGAGACCACGGCCGGCCGGCGGCTGCGGCTGTTCACCCGGATCTCCGACCGCCCCGGCGGACTGGCGGCGCTGCTGACGCTGATCGCCGAGGCCGGCGGCAACGTCGTCCACGCCGACCACGTGCGCGAGGCCGTCCCGCTGCACGTCCGCGAGACCGGCGTCGAGATCGCGCTGGAGACCCGCGGCGCCGAGCACGGCGAGGCGATCGTCGCCGCGCTCGACGCAGGCCGGCTACGACGTCAGCCGGCTCGACCAGGAGACAGCGCCGGCGCCCGCCGGCGACGGCGCCGCCGCGGCGCAGATGCGGCTCTCGATCAGCGAGACAACTGATAGATGACTGATATATTTGCCCTCCCGCAGAGGTGCGGGACAGTGGGCCGAGAGAGGGTGCAATGAGCGAGGGATGTCCATGAGCCGGCAGGCCGACGCCGTCATCATCGGTGCGGGCGTGATCGGCGCGGCAATCGCGTTCGAGCTCGCCAAGCGCGGCTACGAGACGCTGAACATCGACAAGCTGCCGGCGTCCGGGTACGGGCCGACGAGCAACTCGTGCGCGATCGTCCGCGCCCACTACTCCTCGCGGGAGGGCGTCGCGATGGCCTACGAGGGCTTCTCGTACTGGCAGGACTGGGAGCGACTACCTCGGTGTCGACCGACGACGCCGGTGCGGCCAGGTACATGCAGTCGGGCACGATCCTGCTCAAGAGCGGCACCGGTCACCACGAGAAGGTGCTCGGCCACTACCGCGACCTCGGGGATCGAGTACGAGGAGTGGGACAACGCGGAGCTGCGGCGGCGGATGCCGATCTACGACACCGAGCGCGTTCTGGCCGCCGAAGCGTCCCGAGCGACCCGCACTTCTGGGATCAGCCGGACGCCGAGCTCGACGGCGCCATCTTCACGCCCGGCTCGGGCTACGTGAACGATCCGCAGCTGGCCACGCACAACCTGCAGCGCGCGGCCGAGGCGCATGGGCGGCGAGTTCCTGTTCCGGGCCGACGGTGGCCGAGATCCGCCGTGACGGCGAGCGCGTCCGAGGCGTGACGCTCGACGACGGCGAGGAGATCGACGCGCCCGATCGTGGTCAACGTCGCCGGGCCGCACTCGTTCGTGATCAACCGGATGGCCGGCGTCGAGGACACGATGAAGGTCAAGACTCGCGCCCTGCGCCACGAGGTACACCACGTCCCGGCACCGCCGGACTTCGACTTCGAGGCCGACGGCTTCCACACCTCCGACGGCGACACGGGCATCTACTTCCGGCCCGAGTCCGGAAACCACATCCTGATCGGCTCCGAGGATCCGGACTGCGACCCGCGCGTGTGGGTCGAGCGATCCCGACGACTTACGACCGGAACGTGACCGAGGCGCAGTGGGAGGCGCAGGTGTTCCGGCTCGCCCGCCGGATCCCGACGCTGCGGATCCCGACGAGCGCAAGGGAGTCGTCGACCTCTACGACGTCTCCGACGACTGGATCCCGATCTACGACCGCTCCGATCTGCCCGGCTTCTACATGGCGATCGGCACAAGCGGGAACCAGTTCAAGAACGCGCCGGTCGTCGGGCCACGTGATGGCGGAGCTGATCGACCGGGTCGAGCACGGCCACGACCACGATCACGATCCGGTCAAGGTGAAGGCGCGCTACACGGGGCTCGAGCTCGAACGCCGGGTTCTACTCGCGTCTGCGGGAGATCAACCCGGATTCGAGCTTCTCGGTCAACGGGTAGGCGGGGGTGGCAGGCGGTGGCGGGCTGTGGCTGTCGGCTGTCGGTGAGCGCCGGCGGCGGGTCGGCGGGTAAACGGCGGCAATGAGGGTGAGGTGCTGGGGGCTTCGATCGTGGGCGGCGGGTCGCCGGGGCCGGGTCGGGACCTCGTCGATGCACCGGATTACGGCCGTGCCGCCCCTCCCGCCCAGCCCACCCTCTTCCCCAGCAAGCCGTTAAGACGTCACACACCGCCACCCCTCACCAAAGCCCACAGCCGCCACCCCCACCCGGACCGCCCGTCTAGTCGCCGAGCTCGGCCCGCCGGCGCACCACGAACTCCTCGAGCTCGGCGCGGATCGCCGTCGTCGAGCGGCGGCTGCTCGTAGCTCCTCGAGCGTCGCGCGCCAGATCTCGCCCGCGCGCGCGGTCGTGTCGCGGCCGCCGCGCTTGGTCCAGCGGTCGAAGTTCTCGGTCGAGGACAGCAGCGGCCGGTAGAAGCACTCGCGGAAGCGCTCGAGCGTGTGCGCGGCGCCGAGGAAGTGGCCGCCGGCGCCGACCTCGACGTGGGCGTCGAACGCGAGCGACGCCTCGTCGATCTCGAGCGGCGTGAACTCGTGGCGCAGCTCGCGCAGCAGCTCGATGTCGACGATGAACTTCTCGTAGCAGGAGACGAGGCCGCCCTCGAGCCAGCCGGCCGAGTGCATGACGAAGTTGGCGCCGGCGAGGAACGTCGGCAGCAACGTCATCAGCGACTCGTACGCCGCCTGCGCGTCGACGGTCTGCGAGGCGTTCAGCGCGCCGCCGCCGCGCCACGGCAGCCCGAAGCGGCGCGCGATCTGGCCCGGTGCAGAGCACGCCGATCCCCGACTCGGGCGTGCCGAACGACGGCGAGCCCGACTGCATGTCGGTGTTCGACAGGAACGAGCCGAACACGACCGGCGCGCCCGGGCGGATCAGCTGCGCGAGCGCGATCCCGGCCAGCGCCTCGGCCATCTGCTGGACGAGCGTCGCCGGCAGCGACACCGGCGACATCGCGCCCATCAGCAGGAACGGCGTGATCACGACCGGCCTGGCCGGCGCTTGACGTACTCGAACATCGCCGCCAGCATGCGGTCGTCGTAGCGCAGCGGCGAGTTGACGTTGATCAGCGAGATCGAGACCGGCGCGCGCTCGATCGCCTCGCGCCCGCCGAACAGGATCTCCCCCATCGCGGATCGTGTCGGCGGCGTTCGGGCCCGGAGGTGACCGAGCCCATGTACGGCTTGTCGGACAGCGTCTGCAGCGCGAACACCATGTCGAGGTGGCGCGAGTCGAGCGGCCGGTCCTCGGGCTCGCAGATCGTGCCGCCCGGCGAGTCGAGCTCGGGGAACGCCTGCGACGAGCCGGACGAGGTTCTCGAAGTCGGCCATCTTCGCGTCGCGGCGGACGTCGCCCTCGCGGATGAACGGGCAGCCGTAGACCGGCGCGAACACCATGTGGTCGCCGCCGATGTGGGCCGTGTTCGCCGGGTTGCGCGCCTGCAGCTCGAACTCCCGCGGCGCCTTCGCCACCTGCTCGAGGATGAACTCGGGGTCGAACCGGACCCGGTTCTCGTCCTCGACGATCTGGCCGGCGGCGCGCAGCAGCTCGACCGCCTCGGGGAGCAGGAACTCGATCCCGAGCTCGGAGACGATCCGCCGCCAGCCGCGGTCGAGCACGTCCATCGCCTCCTCGCTGAGGATCTCGTAGCGCGGCATGGCGTTGACGAACAAGCTGGCCTCCTCGGTTGCGATGGGCGCCTTGACCGAACGCGCCGGCGGCCGTAATATAACCCCCGTGGAACAAGAGTTCCAAGTCCTCCCGCGCCACGGCACCGCCGCCGTCGACCGCGGCGCCGAGCTGCTCGTCGCGCGTGCTCGAGAGCGAGCAGCCGGTCGCGCTGACCGAGCTCGCGTCGGCGACCGGGATCCCCAAGAGCACCGCGTCGCGGCTGGTCAGCGCGCTCGAGCGCCGCGGCCTGATCGAGCAGGACGGCCAGCGCGGCCGCCTGCGCCCCGGCCCGGCGATCCTGCGCGTCGCCGAGCGCAGCATGCTCGAGCGCAACATCGTCGAGCTCGCCCGGCCCGTCGCTCGACGCGCTCGCGCGAGGCCAGCGGCGAGACGATCAACCTCGCCGTCCCGGCGCGCGACGGCGTCGAGCACGTCGCCCAGGTCGACAGCCGTCCACTTCCTCGGCACCGGCCAGTGGCTCGGCCGCACGCGTCGACTATCACTGCACGGCGGTCGGCAAGGTGTTCCTGGCGTTCGGCGCGCGCGCCGCTGCCCGCCGGCGCCGCTGCCGGCGCACGCCCCGGCCACGATCACCGACCCGGCGCGGCTGCGAGCCGAGCTCGAGCTGCGTCCGCCGCGCGCGGCTACGCGACCGCGGTCGACGAGCTCGAGGCCGGGCTCGCCGCGATGGCCGCGCCGGTCCGCGGCGCCCGCGGCGACGTGATCGCGGCGCTCAGCATCACCGGCCCGACGCTGCGGCATGACGCCGGCGCGGATCGCCGAGCTGCGACCGATCCTGATCGAGCGAGGCGCGCGACGCTCAGCCGCCGCCTCGGCCATCGCGAGGAAGGAGAGCACGCCGCATGACCCACGAGGAGATCCTGCAACTGCTCTACGACGAGACGCTCGTCGGCAACGCCCCGGCCGTCAAGCGACGGCGTCAACGAGGGCCTCGCCGACGGACCTCGAGCCCGAGCGGATGCTCTACGACGCGCTGATCCCGTCGCTCGAGGAGGTCGGCGCGCGGTTCGAGCGCGGCGACTACTTCGTGCCCGAGATGCTGATCGCGGCGCGCGCGATGCAGGGCGCGCTCGACATCCTGCGCCCGCTGCTCGCCGAGACCGACACGCAGCAGGTCGGGACGTTCCTGATGGGCACCGTCAAGGGCGACGTCCACGACATCGGCAAGAACCTCTGCAACATCATGCTCGAGGGCGCCGGCTTCACGGTGATCGACCTCGGCGTCAACGTGCCGCCGGAGAAGTTCGTCGAGCAGATCGAGGAGCACAACCCCGACATCGTCGGCTTCTCGGCGTTCCTGACGACGACGATGCCGATGTTCAAGGCGAACATCAACGCGCTCGAGAAGGCCGGCATCCGCGACAAGGTGATCGTGATGGTCGGCGGCGCGCCGGTGACCCAGGAGTACGCCGACGCGGTCGGCGCCGACGGCTACTCGGCCGACGCCTCCTCGGCGGTCAAGAAGGCCAAGGAGCTGATCGAGCTGCGCCGGGAGAAGGTGCCGGCGTGAGCGCTCGGCGCTCGGCTGCTCGCGCGCGCCGAGCACGTGGTCAAGGGCCCGGTCTGGGGCTGCCAGATGTGCGGCCAGTGCGTGCTGCACTCCACCGGGCTGACGTGCCCGATGACCTGCCCGAAGACGCTGCGCAACGGGCCCTGCGGCGGCGTGCGCGCCGACGGGCACTGCGAGGTCAAGCCCGAGATGCGCTGCGTGTGGCTGAAGGCGTACGAGCGCTCCGAGCGGCTGCCGCTGTGGCGCGGCCACATCGACGACCTGCGCCCGCCGGTCGACAACGCGCTCGAAGGGCACCTCGGCCTGGATCAACCTGGTCACCGGCCGCGACCGCCAGGTGCCGGCCGGCTGGGCGGCGGGCGATGTCGAACGCTTGAGCGCAAGCTCGACGCCGGCGAGTTCGTGGTCACCGCCGAGATGCCGGTGATCGACGGCGGCGGCCACGCCGAGATCCTGCGCCAGCTCGAGCCGATGCGGCCGTTCGTCGACGCCTTCAACGCGACCGACAACCCGTCGGCCCACGCCCACGCCTCGCCGCTGGCGGTCTCGATCGGGCTGCTGCAGGCCGGCGCCGAGCCGATCATGCAGCTCGCCTGCCGCGACCGCAACCGGCTCGCGCTGAGGCCGACCTGATGGGCGCCGCGATGCACGGGATCGAGAACATCTGCTGCCTGACCGGCGACGACGTGACCGCCGGCGACGAGCCCGAGGCGCGGCGCGTGTTCGACCTCGACGGCCCGCAGCTGATCGCGCTCGCCGCGCGTTCTCGAGAGCGGGCACTACCTGTCGGGGCGGCGCGATCGATCCGGCCCCGCACTTCCTGCTCGGCGCGGTCGAGAACCCCGGCGCGCCGCCGTTCGAGTACCGGGTCCGCCGCGCCGCCAAGAAGGCGCTGGCCGGCGCCCGCTTCCTGCAGCTGCAGATCTGCTACCGGCCCGAGCTGCTCGAGCGGTTCATGCGCGCGGCCCACGACACCGGGCTGAGCGAGCGGATCGCGCTGATCCCGTCGATCTGCATCCTGCGCACGGTCGGCGGCATGCGGTTCGTCGCCACCAAGGTGCCCGGGATCGACGTCCCGCCCGAGACGGTCGCCCGCGTCGAGCAGGCCACGGACGCCGAGGCCGAGTGCTTCGAGATCGCCTACGAGCTCGCCGCGCCACGCGCTCGCGCAGCCCGGCGTCGCCGGGCTCCACTTCATCTCGTTCCGCAAGGACGCGGGCATCGCCAAGCTGTGCACACGCCTGGGCATTCCGCCCCGACTCGAAAGGGAAACCAATGGACACAGTGCTTCGGTCGCGGTCTAAGACCGTCACGATCGGCGCCGAGCAGCCGTTCTGCATCATCGGCGAGCGGATCAACCCGACCGGCCGCAAGACGTTCGCCGAGCAGCTGCGCGACGGCGATCTCTCGACCGTGACCGCCGACGCGATCGCCCAGGCGAAGGCCGGCGCCGACATGCTCGACGTCAACGCCGGGATCCCGCTCGTCGACGAGCCGGAGCTGCTGAAGAGCGATGCTGCGCACCGTCCAGGACGCGGTCGACGTGCCGATCTGCATCGACTCCTCGGTGATCGAGGCGCTCGAGGCCGGGCTGTCGGTGTACGAGGGCCGCGCGCTGGTCAACTCGGTGACCGCCGAGGACGAGCGGCTCGAGGAGATCCTGCCGCTGGTCGCGCGCCACGGCGCCGCCGTGATCGGGCTCGCCAACGACGAGACCGGGATTCCCGAGACGCCCGAGAAGCGCCTCGAGTCGCGCGCGCAAGATCGTCACGCGTCGCCGGCGACCACGGGATCGCCGCGGAGGACGTGATCATCGACCCGCTGGCGATGACCGTCGGCGCCGACACCGAGGCGGTGACGACGACGCTGGCGACGATCAGCCTGATCCGCGACGAGCTCGGCGTCAACATGTGCCTCGGCGCCTCGAACGTGTCCTTCGGCCTGCCCCAGCGCCACGTCCTCAACGCCGCCTTCCTGCCGATGGCGATGGCGGCCGGCCTGACGAGCGCGATCATGTCGACCGCCGAGGTCTGCGTCGAGAGCGTGCGCGCCGCGGACCTGCTGCTCGGCCACGACGCGTGGGGCGCGAGCTGGATCGCCGCGCACCGCGCGCGCCAGGCGGCCGAGCAGGAGGCGGCGGCGGCCTCGTGAGCCCGCCCTCGCCCAGCGCGCCGCGCGCCTCCTCGCGGGAGCAGGATCCGCAGCCCGCCGACGGCGCCGGGCGCGTCCGGCTGCGCTTCCTCCCCGACGGCGCCGAGGTCCGCGTCCCGAGCGGCACGCCGGTGTTCGACGCCGCGAGCTGGAACGGGATCGCGATCGACTCGACCTGCGGCGGCCACGGCACCTGCAAGAAGTGCAAGGTGCGGATCGTCTCCGGCGAGGTCCCGGTCGGGTCCGGTCGACCCGCGCGCGTTCACCCCCGACGAGCTCGCGCGACGGGCTGGCGGCTGGCCTGCCGCGCGCGGCGCCCGCGGCGACCTCGTCGTCGAGGTGCCGCCGCTGCAGACGCGGCCGAAGGCGGCGCTGGTCGGCGTCGGGCGCCACGTGATCCTGCGCCCGTCGGTGCAGAAGCGCCACCTCGTGCTCGAGGAGCCGACGATGGAGGATCAGCGCTCGGACCTGCAGCGCGTGCTCGACGGGATCGACGACCTCGAGCCGACAGGCGTCGCTCGAGCTGCTGCGCACGCTCGGCGCGACGCTGCGGGCGGCGAACTTCGACGTCACCGCGGTCGTCTGCGACGAGGAGCTGATCGACGTCGAGCCCGGGCGACACGACCGCGCGGCGGTTCGCGATCGCGTTCGACCTCGGGACGACCACGGTCGTCGCGACGCTGCTCGACCTCGACAGCGGCCAGCCCGCCGCCGTGCGCTCGATGCTCAACCGCCAGCAGCCCTACGGCGCCGACGTGATCACGCGGATCTCGGCGACGATGATGGACGACCGGCGCGCTGTCGGCGCTGCGCGAGCGCGCCCACGAGACGCTCGCCGAGCTCACCGCCGAGGTCTGCGCCGAGGGCGGCGTCGAGCCGCGCGAGGTCTACGAGATCACCGTCTGCGGCAACGTGACGATGATGCAGCTCGCGCTCGGGATCGACCCCGAGCCGCTGTCGATGGCGCCGTTCGTCGTCTCCACGCACACCTTCCCGCCGGTCAGCGCCGCCGACTTCGGGGTCGAGGTGCATCCCCGCGCGCCGGCGTTCGTGTTCCCGTCGCTCGGCGCCTACGTCGGCGGCGACATCGTCGCCGGGATGCTCGCGACCGGCCTGACCCGCGACCGCCGGCTGCGGCTGTTCATCGACGTCGGCACCAACAGCGAGATCGCGCTCGGCTCGGCCGAGCGCGTGCTGGCCACCGCGGCGCCGGCGGGGCCGGCGTTCGAGGCGGCGCAGATCAAGTGCGGGATGCGCGCCGCCGAGGGCGCGATCGAGGGCGTGAGGATCGACGGCGACGAGCTGGCGCTCGAGGTGATCGGCGACGTCGAGCCGGTCGGCATGTGCGGCTCGGGGCTCGTCGACGCCGTCGCCGAGCTCGTCCACAGCGGCCTGCTCGACCACTCCGGGCGCTTCATCCCCGACGAAGACGCCGCCGAGCCCCACCCCGGCCTCGCGCCGCGGCTGACGAAGATCGGCGAGGAGCGCGTGTTCGTCCTGCACTGGCGCGGCGAGGATCCGGAGGACGCCGTCTTCCTCTCCCAGCGCGACGTGCGCGAGCTGCAGTTCGCCAAGGCGTCGATCGCGACCGGCTGGCAGATCCTGCTGCGCGAGCTCGGCGTCGAGCCCGAGGAGATCACCCAGGTGCTGCTCGCCGGCAGCTTCGGCGCCTACCTGACGCCGCTCAGCGCGGTGCGGATCGGCCTCGTGCCCGACCTCGCGCTGCCGCGGATCGTCTCGGCCGGCAACGTCGCCGGCGAGGGCGCGAAGATCGCCGCGCTGTCGCTGCGCGAGCGGGCCGAGGCGCACTCGATCCTGCGCGAGGTCGAGTACGTCGAGCTGTCCGGCCGCGCCGACTTCAACGACCTGTTCATCGACCAGCTCGCGTTCCCGGGATGAGCGCGGCCGCGGTGAGTGCCGCAAGCCGAGAGTGGCCGTTGTCGCCTGCGGCGCGCTCGCGGCCGACGTGCGGCCGATCGCCCGCCGGCGCGGCTGGGCGGTCGACGTCACCCGATCCCGGCGCTGCTGCACAACCGGCCCGAGCGGATCGCGCCGGCGGTGAGCGCCGAGCTCGAGCGGCTGCAGGGGGACTACGAGAGCGTGGCCGTCGCCTACGGCGACTGCGGCACCTACGGCGCGCTCGATGCTGCGCTCGCCGGGACCGGCGTGAGCCGGATCGCCGCCGAGCACTGCTACGACATGTTCGCGCGCGATGAGGTCGCGCGGCGCTCGCCGAGGAGCCCGGCACGTACTTCCTGACCGACTTCCTCGCGCGCACGTTCGAGCACACGGTCGTCCGCGAGCTCGGCCTCGACCGCTACCCCGAGCTGCGGGATGACTACTTCGGCAACTACCGGCGGGTGGTCTGGCTCGCGCAGCGGCCGACGCCCGCGACCCGCGCGGCCGCGGAGCGCGCGGCGGACCGGATCGGCCTGCCGCTCGAGGTGCGCGCGGTCGGAGACGCGGGCCTCGAGTCGCAGCTCGAGGCCCTGCTCTCCTGATGTCCTGACGGCCGGGCGCTCAGGGGACGAACGCCGCGGTCCGGCATGGCTTGCCGGCGCAGACGTCGAACACGGCTCCGCTCGGGGCCAGGAAGTCCGACCCCTGCAGGCGCGCCGCCGGGGTGTCCCGCGGGTCCTGATGCGGATCCTGGTTGCTCGCGGTCTCCACCGGAGGGATGTTCCCGAACGGCGGCGGCTGCACGCGGCCCGGGCCGCTGTCCCAGATCACGATCGCCGAGCCGCGGAACGGGTAGCGGCTGATCGCCGGGATCCCGTAGAACAGGTTCCGATCCCGGGAGCGGTTGGTCGTGAGATCGAGCGCCGGCGCGTGGAACGAGGCGCCGATCGTGCGGGCCTCGACCGCGGCCGAGTACTGGCTCACCTGATGATCGCCGTAGGCGACCTGGAGCAGGACCGTGTGCGACGGGGTGTCGGGCAGCGGACTCGAGGTCATGTGCTGCGCGTAGCCGTCGGGGTCGCCGCGATCCCACAGCTGCTGCATCACGTCGAGCAGCACGGGATCCATCGACGGATCGGTGTAGCTGGCGAACAGGATGCCGCCGAACGGCGCGAAGTCGACGCTCCGCTGGACGAGCACGTTGCCGTAGTCGATCCCCGGCACGCCGAGCACCGCCCGCCGGAAGTCCGGCGACACGGCGGTGGTCATCCCGCCCTCGATCCCGCCCTGGCTGTTGCCGTCGTAGTACAGGTGCGACGTGTCGATGACGGAGTGCCCGCCGGCCTGGAAGGCCGGGCTCGAGGCGAGGCCGCCCGGGGCGATCATCAGCCGGCCCAGGAACAGCGTGTTGAGCACGCCCTGCTGCAGCCGGTCGATCACGTTCGGGAACTTGTTCAGGTTCAGCAGCGCCGCGGCATCGTTGCCCTGATCGGGGCTGGCCAGCCCCCACCAGTCGGTGGCGCAGAACACCATGTTGTGCTCGGTGGCCAGTGCCCGGACCCAGGAGTCCTCGACCTCGCCGCGATCGCCGAGCAGGCCGTGGCCGTACAGCGAGGGGCGCCCGGGGTGGGCGGCGGCGCCCGCGGGGATGATGCAGTCGAACAGCGCCGTGGCGAGGTTGCCGTGCGTCTGCACCGGCAGCGCGTCGAGCTTGCTCGATGCGAACGAGAAGCCGGTCGAGGCGGCGGGCCCGCAGACCACGAGGTAGCAGGGCACGGTGTAGCTGCCCTGCACGCGCTTGATCGTCGGCGAGAGCTGGTCGGTGCTGGTGACCGTGAACGCGGGCGCGTGGCCGGCCACCTTGTTGTCGGCGAGGTTGCGGTCGCCGAGCTGGGCGAAGGCGTTGTTGCGGATCGCCAGCATCCGCGCGCTCAGGCTCTGGCGCGAGGCGATCGTGAAGTCCCACGCCTCGTACAGGTTGGTGCGGGCGATCCCGGCCCTGCTGAGCTCCTTGAAGATCCGCGCGTAGCGGCCGCGCTGGGAGCGCTCCGCCGCCGGCAGCGTGCGACCGTCGCGCAGCAGCGCGAACCAGCGGGGGGCGGTGATCGTGTGACCGGAGGCGTCCCGCAGGCGCCGGAGCGCGACCACGTAGGTGTGCCCCTCGAGGAAGTTCTTGCCCGGGTGGATCAGCAGGTCGGTGGTCTGCGGTGTCTTGGCACCCGAGTCGAGCTCGGCCCAGATCAGCTGGCGCTTGCCGGTGCTCGCGTCGATGATCACGATCGGCTGGTTGGGGGCGAAGGCCCGGGCCATGTCGGACAGCGGGACCGCGCCGGTCCGGCTCATCGCCTGCGCGTTGTCGAGTCCGGGCACGTGCAGGATCACGTCGCTGCCGGGGCTGAAGCCGTCGGCCCGGTCATACGCGGCGGTGGCGACGCGCTGGCCCTGTGAGTTGACCGGCATCGCGCTCGCGGGCAGGTGCACGCGCAGGCCGGTCGGCGTGGAGTGGTCGGCTCGCGTGAACAGGTTGTTGGGGAACGGGAGCAGGCAGGGCGTGCTCGAGTACGGCTGACAGTCCGCCGCGGGCGCACTCGCGCTGAGCGCATGCGCCGAGGTGACCAATGAGCCAATGGTCAGGCCAATGGCGATCAGGGCGGCGAGCAGCAGAGCCACCCGCGACCCCCGGGTCGTGCGGTGAACGGACATCCCTCTCCTCTCAGGCTTTCACAACGACTTCACCACCCTATCGAGGGTGGCCCTCGATCTGCTCTGCGAGTAGCGTCGCGACGTCGGCCACGCGCAACCCGTCGCCGGTGCTCTGCACGCCGTCGTCGAGCATCACGGTGCAGAACGGGCACGCCACGGCGAGCGTGCCGGCGCCGGTGGCGGCGGCCTCGCGCACGCGGTTCTCGTTGATCGCGCTGCCGCGCTCCTCCATCCACATGTGCGCCCCGCCGGCGCCGCAGCAGAACGTGTCTGCGCCCGCTGCGCTCCATCTCCACCGGCTCGCCCACGGCGGCGACCAGCTCCCGCGGCGACGCCCGCACGTCGTTGTGGCGGGCCAGATAGCAGGAGTCGTGGTAGGTGATCGACTGCTCGCCGGCCGGTCCCGTTCTCAGGCGCCCGTCGCGCACGAGCTCGGCCAGCAGCTCGGAGTGGTGCACGACCTCGTAGCGGCCGCCGAAGTCCGGGTATTCGTTGGCCAGCGTGTTGAAGCAGTGCGGGCAGTTGGCGACGATCTTCGTCACGCCGGCGTCGTTGAGCGTCTCGACGTTCTGCTCGGCGAAGGCCTGGAAGACGTACTCGTTGCCCATCCGGCGGGCCGGGTCGCCGGTGCAGCTCTCACGGGCGCCGAGGATCGCGAAGTCGACTCCGGCGGCCTGCAGCAGCTTGGCCGTCGACTGCGCCGTGCTGCGGGCGCGCTCGTCGAACGAGGAGGCGCAGCCGACCCAGTAGAGGACCTCGGGCGGCTGCTCGCCCGGCTCGAGCACGCGCACGCCGAGCTCGGCCGCCCAGTCCGCGCGCTCGGACTGCGCCTTGCCCCACGGGTTCGAGGCCCGCTCGATGTCGCGGAGCATCGGCTCGGCCTCGGCCGGGAAGCTCGAGTCGACCATCACCAGGTGCCGGCGCAGATCGACGATGTGGTCGACGTGCTCGATCGAGACCGGGCAGGCCTGCACGCACGCGCCGCAGGTGACGCAGTCCCAGACCGACTCCTCGGGCACCGCGTCGGGGACGAGCGGCCCGTCGCCCTGCGCGAACACCTGGTCGCGCAGTCCCATGATGACGAGCTTCGGCGAGAGGACCTTGCCGGTCGCAAACGCCGGGCAGGCGTCCTGGCAGCGGCCGCACTCGGTGCACGAGAACGTGTCGAGCACCTGCTTCCAGGTCAGGTCGGGCGGGGTGCCGGCGCCGAACCGGATCTCCTCCTCGGGGACGTCGGGATCGTCGAAGCGCAGCGGCTCGAGCCGGCCGCCGGGGCCCGTGCGTCCGAACCACACGTTGAACGCGGCGCTCGCGATGTGCAGGTGCTTGGAGCGCGGCAGGTAGGCGAGGAAGGCGAGGATCGTCAGCACGTGCACCCACACGAACACCCGCTCGAGCACCTTCGTCAGCGCGTCGTCGCCGAACAGATGCGAGAGCAGATTGGAGACGGGCGTCGCCGCCGGGCGCACTCGTTGAGACCGAGGGCGATCCGGGTGGCGTGCCACAGCAGCAGCGTCAGCGCGATCGTCGCGATCATCGCGAGGATCAGGTCGGCCTCGCCGCTGTGGCTGCCCGCGAAGCGCTCGGGGCGCTGCACCTTGCGGATCCAGAGCCGCCACGATCACGCCGACCAGCACGAGCGTCGCGAAGACGTCGGCGAGGAACGCGAACCAGCCCTGATGCCCGAGCCACGGCAGCGTCGAGTGCTTGTCGACGACGCCGATCATCGCGATCAGGATCGTCGGCAACAGCACCATGAAGCCCCAGAAGATGAACGCGTGGGCGAGGCCGGGGCCGAGCCGCGGCAAGCAGCTTGCGCTGCCCGAGCACGATCGTCACCTCGTTGCGCACACGGCGGGAGCGGTGCTCGGAGCGCTGCGCCGGCTGTCCCGAGCGCACACGCCCGACGAGGAAGGCGACCCGCCGCGCACACAGCGTCGCACTGACGATGATCGCCGCGGCGAGCGCGACGGCGGCGACCGGCGAGCCTATGTCGCCCCCGCCTTCCTCAGCTCGGCCGAGATCGCCGGCACCACCTCGTGCAGGTCGCCGATGACCGCGTAGTCGGCGCTGGCGAAGATCGAGGCTTCGCCGTCGGGGTTGATGGCCAGCAGCTTCTTGGCCCCCTTGCAGCCGGCCATGTGCTGCGTCGCGCCGCTGATCCCGCAGGCGATGTAGATCTCCGGGGCGATCTTCGTGCCCGTCTGCCCGACCTGGTCGGTGTGCGGGCGCCACCCGGCGCTCGTCACCGCCCGCGAGCATCCGACGGCGCCGCCGAGCAGCGCGGCCAGCTCCTCGATCACCGAGAACCCCTCGGCGGAGCCGACGCCGCGGCCACCGGAGACGACCACATCGGCATCGGCCAGCGACACGCCGCCGCTCGCCGTGGGCACGCGCTCGACCACGCGGACGACGAGGTCGGCGTCGGCGATCTCGGGCGCGAACGGCGCCACCGCGGTGTCCGCGGGTGCCGAGGCGACCGTCACGGCGACCGCGTGGGGCGCCACCGTGGCCAACAGCGGCGAGCCGTGCAGGCGGGCATGCTCGAGCAGGCTGCCGCCCCACCGCACGCGGGTCACCTCAGCCGGGGTCGCCGGGGGTGAGCGCGACACAGTTGGCCGCCATCGGCTGGTCGGTCCGCGCGGCCACGTGCGCGAGCAGCTCGTTGCCGCGCTCGCTGCCGGCGGCGATCACCGCGCCGGCCGACACGCTCTGCGCCGCCTGCGCGATCGCGCTCGCCCAGGCGGCGGGGGCGTAGGCCCCGAACGCGGGATGGGCGGCGAGGTGGACGATGGCGACGCCGTGGGTGCCGAGTCTCTGCAGCACGGCGGCGCTCGGCGCCGCGTCGGTTGCCCCGATCAGCACCGCCTCGAGCGGCGCGCCGAGCTCCGCGCGCGAACGACAGCGCCTGCTGGGAGAGCTCGTCGATCTCACCGTCGGGCTCTGCTCGACGAACACGAGCGCCGGCGCGCTCATCGCACCAGCCCCAGTTCGCGCAGGACACCGACGACCGCGGGCGCCGCCTCGGGGCCGGTGCCGAGCACCTCGGTCTGCTTGCCGGCGCCGCCGGGGACGGCGCAGGCGGACGATGCTCGAGCCGCGGGTCGGGGCGCGCCGGCGTCGCTGCGCGAGCACGGGCTTGCGTCTTGGCCCGCATCCGTCCGGGTACCGAGGGGTAGCGCGGCAGGTTGATCCCCTCCTTGACGCTGACCACCGCCGGCAGCGGCAGTTCGTAGACGTCGCGGCCGCCGGGTACCTCCTGCTCGCAGCGGACGCTCCCGTCGCGCAGCTGCGATCGCCTTGATCCCGGTGACGCACGGCAGCCCGAGCGCGTGCGCGACCCGGATCGCGACCTGGTAGTTGCCGCCGTCGGCGGACTCGTTGCCGAACAGGATCAGGTCGTAGCGCTCGCTCGTCGGCTCCGATCGCGTCGACGATCGCCGCGGCGGTGGCCTGCGGATCCCACTCGGATCCGTCGGTGACGAGATGGACCGCCCGGTCGATGCCGAGCGCCATCGCGTCGCGCAGCTGCTCCTCGGCCTCGGGCGGACCCAGGGTGAGCACCGTCGAGGCGCCGCCGTGCTGCTCGATCAGCCGCACCGCCTCCTCGGCCCCGCACTCCTCGTGCGGGCTGATCGTGAAGCCAAGGTGCCGGGTGGAGATCGCCCGCTCGTCGTCGGTCAGGACGATCTTGCCGCCGGTGAGCGGCACCCGCTTGACGCACACGAGGACGTTCATGACCTGTCGTTCACGAGCGCACGCGCAGGTTCTCGGGGTCGAAGACCGGCGTCGCGCCGGCGATCTGCACCGTGACCGGGTAGCGCTCGCCCATGATACTCGACGAGCAGCTCCTCGCCCACCGCGGCGTGCTCGGGCGGCAGGTAGCTCATCAGGATGTGCTTGCCGATCGACGGTCCGGCGCCCGCGCTGGTCACGTAGGAGCGCCGGCCGTTGGCGTCCGTGATCGCCTCGCCGTCGCGGGTCAGGATCGGCTCGTTGCCGAGCATGTAGCGCTTGACGCCCGAGGACGAGGTGTGGTCATCGACGGTCAGCGTGCACATCACCGCGGCCGGCTCCTCCTCGCGGTGGCGCAGGTACGCCTCCTTGCCGATGAACTCCTCGGCCTTGACCTTCGGGCCCGCCATGCCCGCCTCGACCACGTTGAACTCGGCCTCGAGCTCGGCGCCGTAGGCGCGGTAGCACTTCTCCAGCCGGCCGGTGGTGCCGTAGACGCCGATGCCGACGGGCACGACGCCGTGCGGCTGTCCCGCCTCGGCGACGATCTCCCACAGCTGCGCCCCCTGCTCGATCGGGACGTAGAGCTCCCAGCCGAGATCGCCGACGTAGGAGATCCGCGACGCGAGCACGCGCAGCGACCCCACCTCGATCGTGCGGCAGCGACGCGAACGGGAAGCCCTCGTGCGAGATGTCGTCGCTGGTCGCGCTGGCGAGGATGTCCCGGGCGCGCGGGCCCCACAGCCCGAGCGTGCGTCCACTGGTTGGTCTCGTCGTGCAGCTGCGCGGAGCCGTCGGCGGGGAGATGGTCGGCGAACCACTTCTTGTCGGACATCCCATAGGCGCCGCCGGTGACGACCCGGAACACGTCCTCGGCGAGTCGCATGATCGTCAGGTCGGCCTTGAAGCCCCCGCCGGGGGTGAGGATCGGCGTGTACACGACCCGCCCGATGGGGACGTCCATCTGGCGCACGGCGGCGCGCTGGACGGCGTCGAGCGCGCCCTCGCCGGCGATGTCGAACACGCAGAACGCGGTCAGGTCGACCATGCCCGCGCGGTCGCGCATGGCCAGGTGCTCGGCGTTGATGATCGGCGACCACCAGCGCGCGTCCCACTCCGCCTCGCGGCGGGTGATGCGGTCGCCGTACTCCTCGAGCAGCGGCGCGTTGGACTCGTACCAGTTGCGGCCGCTCCCAGCCGGCGGTCTCGATGAACACCGCCCCGAGCGCGCGCTCGCGGGCGTGGAACGGGGCCAGGCGAACGTCGCGGTCGGACTCCCACTGCTCGCCGGGATGGATGATCCCGTACATCTTGTTGAAGCTCTCCGCGGCCCGGGCGCGGACGTGGGCCGCGGTCTTGTGGTGCTCGTGCAGGCGGGCGACGTTGGAGGCGTAGACGTCGATCTCCGACTCGCCGTGGACCATCTGCTCGGCCACGGCGCGCCCGACACCCGGTCCCTCCTTGATCCACACGGCGGCCGCGGACCACAGCCCGGCGACCTCCGGCGTCTCGCCGAGCAGCGGCAGGCCGTCGCCGGTGATCGACAGCAGCCCGTTGATCGCGTACTTCACCCCCACGCTCTCGTCGCCGACGATCTCCGGCATCAGCTCGAGGGCGATCTCCATCTGCGGATCGAAGTCGTCCTGGGTGAACGGCAGCTCGGTCGGAGTCAGCGCCGACTCCTCGATCGAGGGGATCTCGGCCGGGTGCACGAGGATCGGGCGGTGTGCGTAGGACCCGATCTCGAGCCCCGTGCCCTCCTGGCGCTCGTACATGTTGACGTCCATGTCGCGCACGATCGGGTACTCGATCATGCCCGTGGTCTCGGCGAACCGGGGCGCAGGCCCGATGTCGATCATCTGGTGCACCGCCGGGGCGAGCGGGATCGAGGCGCCGGCCATGGCGGCGATCAGCGGGCTCCAGACGCCGCAGCAGACGACGACCGCGTCGGTCTCGATGTCACCGCGCGATCGTGCGCACGCGCGTGACCCGTCGGTGCTCGACGTCGATGCCGAGCACCTCGGTGTTCGCCGACACGGTCATGCCGACGAGCTCCTGCGCCCGCTCGCGCATGATCGTCCCGGCCCGCAGCGAGTCGACCACGCCCGCGCTCGGCGAGTGGAAGCCGCCGAGGATCAGCTCCTCGTTGATGAACGGCACCAGCCGCTTGACCCCCTCCGGGGTCAGCAGCGAGACCGGCTCGATCCCCCAGGACCGGGCCGAGGCCACGCGCCGGGCCAGCTCCTGCATCCGCTCCTCGGTCCGCGCGATCTCGATCCCCCCGCTCTCGACGAGCACACCCATCTCGGCGTACTGGCGCACGCTGTCGAGCGTGAGCGCGGTCATCTCCTTGGAGTGATCGACGGGGAAGATGAAGTTCGAGGCATGGCCCGTCGACCCGCCCGGATTCGGCAGCGGGCCCTTGTCGAGCAGCGTGATGTCCTTCTGGCCCAGCCGCGCCAGGTGGTACGCGACGCTGTTGCCGACGATGCCGGCGCCGATGATGACCACGCTCTGCGCGCCCGGCAGCTGCTTCGGGGACTCTGCCTGGGCGGCCATCGACCGTGATATATCAGATGCAGGTTAGGGACTCAACTGCGGGGGGTGGGTGGTCCGTGGTCGCTGGCGGTGGTTCGTGTTGGTGGCGGTGGTTCCGGGTGGTGGTCGCTGGTGGCGGTCCCTGGTCCTGGGTGGTGGTGCGGGCGTTGAACGGCCGGGCTGGGGAAGGGGGTGGCATGAAACTGAGGCAGCTGCGGGCCCCGGGAACCGCCATTTTGTAGCGGTTCGATCGTTTGGGGCGGGACGACGGAACGTTATGGCCGTCAGGCAGCCATAACGTTCCTCGGTGGTCGCGTCAACGGTCGAGATGCCACGGAATGGAGGTTGGCCCGGCCAGATCGAAACGGGCCCAGGATCAGCCCGCCCCGGCACCGCAGCCACCCTCTTCCCCAGCCAGGCCGTTGAATTCACGTCCTGCGCGGCATCAAAGCCTAAGCCAACCGCCCGCCCGCTACTCCGCCTGAGCCGGCTCCAGCACCTCGGTCGCCGCCGCGGACTCGTCAGCTGTGGGCGCCGGCGCCTCAGCTCGTCGCCACCGTCACCTTGGACATGACCACCGCCGGCGACGGCATCCCGTCCTGGGGCGGGTTGGTGGGCAGCGCGCCGATGGCGTCGACGACGTTCTGGCCCGTCACGACCTTGCCGGCCAGCGCGTAGTCGGGCGTCAGGCCCGCTGACTGCGTGGCGTTGGCGGCGGTGACGACGAAGAACTGGCTGCCGGATGCGCCGGTGGGGTCGGTCTGGGTCTTGGCCATGGCCACATCGCCCTTCACGTACTGGGTGCCGTGCGGCGGGGGCTCGACGACCGAGTATCCGGGGCCGCCGGAGCCGTCGCCGTTGGGATCGCCGCCCTGGATCACGAACCCGGCCGCTACGCGGTGGAAGGTCAGCCCGTCGTAGAAGCCGCGCGTGACCAGCGAGTACATCGAGGCCGAGGTCTTGGGCGAGCCCTTGACGTCCAGCGTGAACGCGAACGTGCCGCAGTTGGTCATCACGGTGACCGTGTAGGTCTTGGCCGGATCGAGCTTGACCGTCGGCACGCTCAGGTGCTGAGGGCCCTTGGGGGTGGGGACCGCAACCGCGTGGCAGGAGGCCGGCGTGGACTGCGCCGCGGTGCCCGAGGAGGCCGCGGAGCTGGACGACGAGCTCGACGATGAGGAGCTCGACGAGCTCAGCCGCCGCACCCTGCGAGCAGCGTCACGGCGGTGAGGATGAGGAGCAACCGGCGCACGGCGCGAAAGGATGGCACACGACGCCGCGATAATCCGACGGCGATGCCCTCTCCCCCCTGCTCATCCGCTACGACCACGTGCTGCTCGACCTCGACGGCTGCGTCTGGGTCGGCGCGCACCTGCACGCCCGGCGCGCCCGAGGCGCTGGCCGCAGCTGCGCCGCGCCGGCAAGACGATCGCGTTCCTCACCAATGACCCGCAGCGCTCGCCCGAGGATTTCGTGCGCAAGCTGTGGTCGCTCGGGGTGCAGGCCTCGATCGAGGAGGTGGTCACGGTCGGCGGGGCGATCCAGCACGTGCTCGCTGTGCGCGAGAGCCGGCCCGCGTGTATGTGATCGGCTCCGAGGCGATCTTCCGCCACGTGGCCGATGCCGGAGCGCGGATCGTCAACGCCACCGACCGAGCAGGCCGAGGCGGACGTCGTCGTCGTCGCCGGCCACGGCGACCTGCGCTTCTCCGAGCTGCGCCCGGCCACCCAGGCCGTGCTCGCCGGCGCCGAGATGCTCGGCGCCGGGCGCGACCGCACGTTCCCGATGGAGGACGGCATGTGGCCGGGCACCGGCGCGGTCGTGGCCGCGCTCGAGTACGCGACCGCCCACCGCGCGCGGATCGTCGGCAAGCCCGACGCGCAGATCTTCCTCACCGCCCTCGACCGGCTCGGCCCCGGCGCGCACGCTCGTGGTCGGCGACCGGCTCGACGCCGACCTCGCCGGCGCGGCCGCCGCCGGGCTCGATGCGGCGATCGTGCTCAGCGGCGTCACCACCCGGGCGGAGGCCGAGGCGGCGTCCGATCCCGCGCCGGTGGCGATCGCCGAGACTCTCCACGCGCTGGTCGCTGCGATGAAGGCTGCTCGCTGATCGTCAATCCGTCCGCCGGCGGCGGACGTGCCGGCCGCGAGCTCCCCGGAGTCGAGTCCGAGCTCGCGCGACTGGGCCTCGAGCACCGCATCGAGCGCACGCGCAGCCTCGAGCACGCGCGGGAGCTGGCCGTCTCCGCAGCCGGGGCGGGCGAGCTCGCCGTCGCGTTCGGTGGCGACGGACTGGTCGGGGCGGTGGCCGGAGCCCTGCGCGGCACCGGCGGCGTGCTCGGCGTCCTGCCCGGTGGCCGCGGCAACGACTTCGCCCGCGTGCTCGGCATCCCGCTCGAGCCGCGGGCCGGCGTGCGCGCGTGCTCGCCCGCGGCGTGCCACGCGAGCTCGACCTCGGCGAGGCCGACGGCCACGTGTTCATCGGCATCGCCAGCTGCGGCTTTGACTCCGACGCAAACAGGATCGCCAATGAGACGCGGCTCGTCCGCGGCAACCTGGTCTACACCTACGGGGCGCTCCGGGCGCTGCTGGCTGGCGCCCGGCCACGTTCACGGTCACGCTCGACGATGGCGAGCCGCTGACCATCACCGGTTACACGGTCGCGGCGGCCAACTCCAAGGCCTACGGCGGCGGCATGTACCTCGCTCCCGATGCCTCGCTCGAGGATGGCCTGCTCGACGTCGTCATCACCGGCAACGTCCCGCGGCTGCGGTTCCTGCGTCTGCTTCCGACCGTGTTCAAGGGCGAGCACGTCAAGCTGCCCGATGTGCACGTCATGCGCGCAGCCAGGTCACGATCAGCGCCGATCGTCCGTTCACGCTCTACGCCGACGGCGATCCGATCGCCGAGCTGCCGGTCAGCGTGCGCACCCTGCCCCGGGCGGTCCGGGTGATGGTGCCCGGCGTGACCATGCTGGCGCCGAAGATCGCCGCCGCGCGGGCGGTCGGAACGCTGGCCCGGCGGGCGGGCCGCGGCGGCGGCACCAGCCTCCCGGGCAAGGTGCTGATGCGGCTCGAGCCGCACGCGATCGCCGAGCTGGCCGCCCGGCTGACCCGCGGCTCGGTCGTGATCTCGGCCACCAACGGCAAGACCACGACGGCGGCGATGACGGCAGCGGTGCTCGAGCGCGCGGGCGTCTCGATCGTCCACAACCGCGCCGGTGCGAACATGGCCGGCGGCATCGCCTCGACCTTGCTCGACGCGGCCGGACCGGGCGGGGGGATCGACGGCGAGCTGGGTCTGTTCGAGGTGGACGAGTTCTGGCTCGATCGCCTCACCGCCGAGCTGGCGCCGCGCGCCGTGCTGCTCTCGAACCTGTTCCGTGACCAGCTCGACCGCTACGGCGAGCTCGAGACGATCGCCGACCGCTGGGCCGCGGTCGCGGCCTCGCTCCCCGCCGCCACGCGCCTCGTGCTCAACGCCGACGACCCGCTGATCGCCGATCTCGGCCGCGGCGGCGACTCGGTGACGTACTTCGGCGTCGAGGACTCCTCGATGGCGATGGCGGAGATGCAGCACGCCTCGGACTCCAAGCACTGTCGCCGCTGCGGGCACGCATACGTCTACGACGCGATCTACCTCGGGCACCTCGGCAGGTACCGCTGCCCGAACTGCGGCCAGGAGCGCCCGGCGCCGACGGTGGCGGCCGAGCAGATCCTGCTGCAGGGGACCCGCGCCTCGCGATTCCGGCTCCGCACCCCGGCCGGCACCGCGACCGTGAGCCTGCCCCTGCCCGGGCTCTACAACGTCTACAACGCGCTCGGGGCCGCCGCCCTGTGCCTCGAGCTCGGCGTGTCGCTCGAGGACGTCGTCGCCGGGCTCGAGGCGGTCACCGCCGCGTTCGGCCGCGCGGAGACGATTCGGGTCGGTGACCGCGAGCTCTCGATCCTGCTGATCAAGAACCCGGCCGGCGCCAACGAGATCCTGCGCACGCTCGTGCTCGAGCAGGCCGAGCTGGACCTGCTCGGAGTGCTCAACGACCGCACGGCCGACGGCCGCGACATCTCCTGGGTCTGGGATGCGGACTTCGAGCTGCTCGCCCCCCACGTGCGTCGCCTCACCTGCGCCGGCACGCGGGCCGCCGAGCTGGCACTGCGGATGAAGTACGCGGGCGTGCCGGCAGAGCGGCTGCGCGTCAACCACAACCTCGGCGAGGCGCTCGACGACGCGCTCGGCGCGACGACCGAGGATCGCCTGTTCGCGCTGCCCACGTACACGGCGCTGCTTGAGCTCCGCGAGGAGCTGGCCCGGCGCGGGCACGTCGAGCGATTCTGGGAGGCGAGGGGGGCGGAGCGATGAGCACGGTGGGGAGTTACATCTGGCACGACCTGGAATGCGGGGCATATGCCGAGGACCTGGGGCTGTGGCGCGCGCTCGTCGACGCGCACGGTGAGCCGGTGCTCGACGTCGGCGCCGGCACCGGGCGCATCGCCCTCGACCTCGCGCGGCGCGGCGCCAGGGTCACGGCGCTCGATCGCGATCCTGAGCTGCTGGCCGAGCTGCGACGTCGCGGCGAGGGCCTGCCGCTCGACACGGTCGAGGCGGACGCGCGGGAGTTCGCACTCGGGCGGCGCTTTCCGCTCTGCATCGTCCCGATGCAGACGATCCAGCTGCTCGACGGGCCGGCGGGGCGGGCCGCGTTCCTGACCTGCGCGCGCGGGTCACCTCGAACCCGGCGGCGCGCTGGCGATCGCCCTGGCCGACGAGCTCGAGCCGTACGAGACGGTGCCCGGCGGCCCCACTCCCCTGCCCGACATCCGCGAGCTCGACGGTGTCGTCTATGCCAGCCTGCCGACGGCGGTCCGCCTGGATGGCGACGGCTTCATCCTCGAGCGCCGGCGCGAGGTGATCACCACCGACGGCACCCGCTCGGTGCAGGACAACACGATCCGGCTCGATCGGCTCGGCGGCGGACGAGCTCGAGGCCGAGGCGGACGCCGTCGGCCTGGCCGTGCTGGGACGGGTCCAGATCCCGTTCACCGCGGAGTACGTCGGCAGCACGGTGGTGATCCTCGGTGCCTGAGCTGCGCGTGTGTGCCCTGTACCCGGAGCTGATGAACATCTACGCCGACCGCGGCAACCTGCTCCTGCTGCAGCGGCGCTGCGAGTGGCGCGGGATCGACTTCACGCTCCTGCGCTCGGACCTGGGCGACGCGCTCGACCCCGACGGCGCCGACCTGTTCTACATCGGCGGCGGCCAGGACCGCGACCAGCGCCTGTGCGCGCTCGACCTGGCCGAGGTCAAGCGCGACGCGCTCCGCGCCGCGGCCGATCGCGGCGCCGTCGTGCTTGCCGTGTGCGGCGGCTACCAGCTGCTCGGGCACTCCTACCAGCTCGGCGAGGAGCAGCTCCCCGGTGTCGGCCTGGTCGACCTGCACACCGTGCGCGCCGAGGGACCGCGGCTGATCGGCAACGTCGCGATCGAGGTCGAGCTCGATCCCGGCCGGCCACGGGTTCTGGCCGGGTTCGAGAACCACGGCGGCCGTACGCACCTGGGGCCGGAGGCCCGGCCGCTCGGGCGTGTCCTGCGCTGGACACGGCAACAACGGCGAGGACGGGCACGAGGGCGTCCGGCGCGGCAACGTGATCGGGACCTATCTGCACGGCCCGCTGCTGCCGAAGAATGCGTGGTTCGCCGACTGGCTGATCGCTGCGGCGCTCGGCGAGGGCGCGGGCGCGCTCGCGGCGCTCGACGACGAGCTCGAGGGCGCCGCGCACGTCGAGGCGCGCCGGGCCGCCGGCGTGTAGGTCGGCGCCGCCTCGCCGCGTCGCCCTGCGGCCCGGCCACTCGGTGACCGTCTCGGTCACGACCCGGCCCTACTGCGCTACCCGATCTACGCGAACGTGATCCGAGGGCGAAGTCCCGATCCTCCCCGCGGTCGCCGTCCGCTCCAGGTGAGACGGTGCCCGCGGGGAGGCGGGGGGTTCGGGATACGCTCTAGCTGGTGGTCCCCGTCCGGCGGGTACCACTAGGATGGCCCGCCCCCCTGCTGGGAGCCCCTGCTGTGAATCGTCCTCGCTGTGCACGCCTGTTCGCGGCCGCCGCGACCACCGTCTCAATTGCCCTGCTGGCCGGATGCGGCTCCGGCTCGCAGACGACGTCATCGTCGGTCAGCGTGAGCACTCCGACGACGCCGGTGGCGACCACGACTCTGCCCGGATCGAACAAGCCGCCGGTCACGATCGGGGACAAGAACTACACCGAGCAGTTCATTCTCGGCGCGCTCTACAAGCAGGCGCTGACCGCCCAGGGCTACGACGTGGTCCTGAACCAGAACATCGGCCCCACCTCCGTCACCTTCCAGGCGCTCCAGAGCGGTCGCCTCTCGATGTATCCCGAGTATCTGAGCACGTGGAACTCGGCCGTCGCCGGCGACACGCACACGTACCAGACCGCAGCGGCCGCCTACCGGGCGGGGCAGCGGTTCGCGCTCGCGCACGCGTTGACGCTGCTGCGGCCGACGCCCTTCTCCGATGTCAACGCGATCGCCGTCACCGTGGCCTACGCGACCCGGAACAAACTGCAATCGGTCGCCGACCTGGCCAACGTGCAGGCGACGCTGACGCTCGGCGCCCCGGTGCAGTTCCAGCAGAGCCCGGTCGGTCTGCCGATCCTCCAGCAGGCCTACGGCGTCGTTCCGGCCACGTTCAAGGCCCTCGACGTGGGCGCCCAGTACCCGGCGCTTGACACCGGGAGTGTGCAGGCCGCCGATGTCAACACGACCGACGGCCAGCTCCGCGACGACGGCTACCGCCTGCTCAGCGACCCCAAGCACGTGTTCGGCTGGGGCAATGTCGTCCCGGTCGTTCCGCTCAAGGTGCTCGCCGCCGAGGGGCCGGTGTTCGCACGGACGATCAACGCCGTCTCGGCATTGCTCACCCCGGACGTGATCCGCCAGCTGAACGCCGACGTTGACGTCGCCCACGAGGATCCGACCGCGGTGGCCACGCGGTTCCTCGAGGACCACGGCCTGCTCACGCCGGCGCCGGCGACGAGCTGAGCGCGCCGGGCGAGCCGCTCCGCATCGTGGTGTGTCTCAGAAATGAGTGAGTGGTGTGACGAGTGGCTGGGCGTGGCTGGGCCCACACCCCGCGCAAGCATGTACCGGGTCGTACCTGCCGCGCGGGGGGTGCGTCCATGGCGCGTCCAGACGCCGTCAAACCGCCAGATATTTGTGAGACACCACTAGGCTCCACTCGAGCCGAAGCCCCCGTGGCCTCGCTCCGAGGACGCCAGCGCCTCCACCTCGGTCACCTCCGGCGTCTCGACCCGCACGAGCACGAGCTGTGCGATCCGGTCGCCGGCCTCCAGCCGCCAGGCCTCGCTGCGGTCGGTGTTGAGCAGGAGCACCCGGATCTCGCCGCGGTAACCGGCATCGATCAGCCCCGGGGCGTTGACCAGGGCGATGCCGTGCCGCGCGGCCAGGCCCGAGCGCGGCAGCACCAGTCCGGCCTGACCGTCGGGGATCTCGACCGCGATCCCGGTGGCGACCGAGGCGCGCTCGCCGGGCTCGAGCACGGCCCCGTCGAGCGCGTACAGGTCGAGCCCCGCGTCACCGGAATGCGCGCGCGTGGGCAGCAGCGCCCGGTCATCCAGCCGGCGAACGCGCACGCTCACGCCGAGCGGGTGCTGAGCGCGAAGCGCGCGTACCGCGCGGCCACGCTCGGGGGCACGCGGGCGACGACGCGGACGCCCTCGACCGTGTCCTCGCGCACGAGATCGCCGGCCAGCGCGTGCAGCTCGGCCAGCCTGGCGCCCTCGTCGTACGGGAGCAGCAGCTCGACCTCCTGCAGCGTCCGCGCGAACTCGACCTCGATGCGTTCCCGGAGCCCATCCAGACCCTCGCCGGTGACCGCCGAGACCAGCAGCGCGTCGGGATGGCGCCGGGCCAGCTCGCGGCGGCGGTCCTCGTCGATCAGGTCGGCCTTGCCGAGCACGAGCACCCGCGACTGCTCCTCGGCTCCGATCTCGGTCAGCACATCCTCGACTGCTGCGGTCATGGCCAGCAGCTCCTCCTCGGGCGCCGAGGCGTCGACGACGTGCAGGATCAGATCCGCCCGGCGGGTCTCCTCGAGCGTGGCCCCGAATGCGTCGACGAGCTGGTGGGGGAGCTTTCGAATGAAGCCGACCGTGTCGGTGAGCAGGTAGTCGCGCCCACCCGTGCGGAGCGTCCGGGTGGTCGGGTCGAGCGTGTGGAAGAGCCGGTCGCGGACGCCGGCGTCGGAGCCCGTGAGAGCGTTGAGCAACGTCGACTTGCCGGCATTCGTGTAGCCGGCCAGCGCGACCGACGGCAGATCGGCGCGCTCGCGCTCGGCGCGCATCACCGATCGGCTCGAGCGCACGTGGGCGAGCTTGCGCTTGAGCGCGGCGATCCGGTCGCGGGCGAGCCGGCGGTCGGTCTCGATCTGCGTCTCGCCGGGACCACGGGTGCCGATGCCGCCGTCGATCCGGCCGGCGCCGAGCCGCTCGAGGTGGGTCCACAGACCGCGCATGCGGGCCAGGTTGTACTCGAGCTGGGCCAGTTCAACCTGCAGCTTGCCCTCTGCGCTGTGGGCGTGGTCGGCGAAGATGTCGAGGATGATCGCGGTCCGGTCGATGACGGGCAGACCGAGCGCCGCCTCGAGGTTGCGCTCCTGGCGCGGGGAGAGCTCGTCATCGCAGGCGACGAGGTTGGCGTCGGCGCGGGACAGATCGGCCTTCAGCTCCTCGAGCTTGCCCGGGCCCAGATACGTGTTGGGGTGGGGATGCTCGCGCCGCTGGACCATCTCGCCGACGCCGGCCACGCCGGCGGTTCGCAACAGCTCTCTGAGCTCGGCCAGCTGCTCCTCATCGCCGTCCGGCGGGAGCGCGGCGATCAGATAGGCACGCTGACGCGCACGACCGGCCGTCGGCTGGCCGTGATCCCCGTTGGCGGATTGCTCTTTACGCCCGTGGCGGGTTCGCTGCACTCGGTTCATGGTAGCCGCGGCCGGGACGCTCAGCCTGGGATCGGCCCCTATGAGATGTGGATATCGGCGGTGCCGAACTCGACCTTCTTGCCGCCGCCGGTGACGTGGACGGTGATCGTGCCCGAGTGCGTGGTCCCCGTGCCCTTGTCGACCAGCGTCACCTTGCAGTCGAAGGTGACCCCGTCGGTGGGCTTCTTCCCCGACGGGCAGCTGACCGACTTGATCGTGGCTGCGCCTGTCCTGTTCACGTCGTTGCGGATCAGGTCCTCGCCTGACTTGGGGTCGATCGTGGTGGTACCGCAGGCCGACACGGCGAGCCCCGCGAACAGCACTGGTACAGCGAGTAGCGCCGGCCTCCGCCGGCGCAGTCTGCTGGTCATCTGACGAGCACCTCCTGGAGCCTCGTATCGCGTGTGCGCCAGCGCGCACATTAACCGCTCCGGTGTCGGGGCAAGCCGGTTACAGCTGCCGCAATCGCTCGACGGCCTCGAGCAGGCGCTCATCGGGCGTCGTCAGCGAGATCCGGAAGAAGCCCTCGCCGTGGGGCCCGTATGCGCCCCCGGGCGAGATCACGACCGCCGCCTGCTCGAGCACGTGCTCGCAGTACTCCGCGGCCGACGCGAATCCCTCCGGCACGGGTGCCCAGATGTAGATCGTCCCCTTGGGCGGCGTGACGTGGACGCCGGCCTCGGAGAGCGCCTCGCAGACCAGGTCGCGACGGCGCTGATAGACCGCGTTCATCGCCCTGACGTCGGCGTCGAGGTCGGGGGCGAGCGCGGCCGCACCCGCGAGCTGGATCGCGTCGAACAGCCCCGAGTCGATGTTCGACTTCAGTCGCCAGTAGTGCGAGATCGCTTCGGCGTTGCCGACGATGGCCGCGCACCGCCATCCGGTCATGTTGTAGCCCTTGGACAGCGAGAACACCTCGACCCCGACGTCCTTGGCGCCGGGCGTGGCCAGGAACGAGGGCGCCACGTAGCCGTCGTAGGTGGTCTCGCTGTAGGCGTTGTCGTGGACCGCGAGCACGTCGTGGCGGCCGGCGAGGTCCACGACGGCTTCGAACAGGCCGTCGGGCACGATCGCCCCGGTCGGGTTGTTGGGGTAGTTGAGGAACATCAGCCGAGCGCGCTCGAGCGCGTCGGCGTCGATCGCCTCGAGGTCGGGTGCGAACCCGCGCTCGGGAACGAGCCCCATGAGGACCGGCTCGGCCCCCGCCAGCAGCGGTCCGCCCGTGTATACGGGGTAGCCGGGGTCGGCGGCCAGCGCCACGTCGCCGGGGTCGAGAAAGGCGAGGTTGAGGTTGAAGATGCACTCCTTGGCCCCGATCGCCGGCATCACCTCGGTCTCGGGGTCGAGCGTGACGCCGAAGCGGCGCTCGTAGAAGGCGGCGACCGCCTCGCGGAACTCCGGGCGGCCGCGGTTGGAGGGGTAGGTGTGGGTGCTCGGGTCCGCCACCGCCCGCTGGGCCGCGGCGACGATCGGCGGGTAGGTCGGCGTGTCGGGGTCGCCGATGCCGAGGCTGATCACATCGACGCCGGCGGCGCGCTTGGCGGTGATCTTGCGCTCGAGCTCCGCGAACAGGTACGGCGGTATCTGGGCCAGGCGGCTACTCGGTCTCATGCAGCTCCTCGATGAACTCCGCGGCCAGCGCGCCCCGGAACACGGGAACCGCCCAGCCGCTCAGATTGACGTGCAGGTCCTCCCCCACTTCGACCTCGAGCTCACCGCCGTCGAGTTCGACGGTCACCGGCGAGTCGCCGCCGCGCAGCACGTGGGCCACCGCGGCGCCGGTGGCGCCGGTCCCGCTGCTCAGCGTCTCACCCGCCCCGCGCTCGAAGATCCGGGCCCGGATCCGGTTCGGCGCGAGCACGGCGAACCACGACACGTTGGTCCGGTTGGGAAACAGCTCATGGTGCTCGATCGCGGGGCCGATCGCCGGCAGGTCGAGTGCGGTCAGCGCGGCCGTGTCCGCGACCGCGATCGCGCACTGCGGGTTGCCGATCTGGACGTGCTGAAAGCGCCACGCCCGGCCGTCCGCGACCAGCTCGCCGGCTCCGTCCTCGGCGCCGCTCGGGTACTCGGCGGAGCGCAGGCGTGCGCGACCCATGTCGACCGTGACCGTCGTCGGCGAGGTGATCGTCGGGCGGATCTCGCCGGCGGCAGTGAGGATCGAGAACGTATCCGCGTCAGTCCATCCCCGGTGGCGCAGATAGAGGATCGCCTCGCGGGCGCCGTTGCCCGACAGCTCCGCCTCTGAGCCGTCGGGATTGAAGATCCGCAGGCGGGCCACATAGCCCGGCTCACCGGGCGGCGACAGCAACAGGATCCCGTCCGAGAACACGCCCGTGTGACCCGCACAGATGGCGCGGATCCGGGCTGGCGTCAGCTCGAACGGGAGCGTCCGCTCCTCGACGATCATGTAGTCGTTGCCGAGCGCGTGCCACTTCTCGAAGTCCACGCGGCGGCAGTGTATGGGGAGTCGGGCGGTGAGGACCCGCGGGGTCAACCCGCGCGTCCGGTGACGCCCGCCCCCTGCAGCCACAGCACCAGCGCCTCGTCGGCCACCGCGGCCGCCGAGCGTCCGGTGACGTCGATCAGGTCGGTCCCGGCGAGCTTGCGCATCCAGGTGAGCTGCCGACGGGCGTAGTTGCGCGTGCGCCGCTTCATCCCCTCGACATCGCCGCTCAGCAGTTCCTCGAAGCCGAGCGCCTTGCGTGCGGTGACCGAGGCGCCGGCGGCGTTGGCCCGGCGCACCTCCGCTTCAGCGCCGGCGGCGACCATCGCCTCGACGCGTTCGTTGATGCGGGCGTAGAGCTGCTCTCGCTCCATCGTCAGGCCGATCAGCAGCGTCGGGTGGCGGACCGAGTCCGACCACAGCTCGGAGTCCCCGCCGGGACGCTCGAGCTCGCCGGCGTCGAGCAGCTCCAGCGAGCGGACGATCCGCTGCCGATCGCCGGGCTCGATCTCGGTCGCCGCCCACGGCGCGCGCTCGGCGAGAACGGCGTGCAGCGCTGCCGGGCCGCGACGGCTGAGCTCGGCCTCCCAGCGCTCCCGGATCCCCTCGGGGGGCGGTGGGCGCAGGCTCAGCTCGCTGACGGCGGCGCGCAGATACAGGCCCGTGCCACCGACCACGATCGGCCGCTCGCCGGCCGCGAGCAGGCCGTCGATCTCGGAGTGCGCGAGCTCCGCGTACTGCCCGACGCTGAAGGTCGCGTCGGCCGGGAGGAACGAGATCAGGCGGTGCTCGAGCGACGCGCGCTCGGCCGGACCGGCCACCCCGGTCAGCAGCTCGAGACCGGCGTAGACCTGCAGCGCATCGGCGGACACCGCGACGGGCCGCTCGCCGCGAGCGCGCAGGCGGTCGGCGAGGGCGATCGCCACCTCGGTCTTACCCACACCGGTCGGCCCGAACAGTGCGATCACCTCGGCCGGGCTCATCGCCCTCAGTATCGTGGAGCGATGGCACAGGCGGCGAACTCGGCGATCTGTGTGAGCACGGTCTGCGGCCGGGAGCCGGCGGTGCGGCGATGAGCGTCACGGTCGGGGCCGGGATCTCGACCCACGCGGATCCCGGCGCCGCCGCCGGCGAGGCGGCGGCGATGGCGGCGATCAGACTCGCCGGCCGGCCCGCCGATCTCGCCCTGCTGTTCGTCAGCGGCACTCATCTGGCCGAGCCCGATGAGGTCCTCGCCGCGGTCCACGGGACGCTCTCGCCCGGCGCACTCATCGGCTGTGGCGCCGGCGGTGTGCTCGGCGGCGGACGCGAGCTCGAGTCCGGCGCCGCCGTTGCCGTGTGGGCGGCGAGCTTCGACGGCGGCGCCGAGGTGACGCCGTTTCACGCCACCGTCCACGACGACGGTGACGAGGCAGAGCTGCACGGCCTGCCGCCGTTCGACGGTGCGCGCGGGGCGATCCTGCTGCCCGACCCGTACTCGTTCCCGACCGACGCCGTGCTGCGCGGGCTCGCCGAGGTCGCCGCCGCCGTGCCGGTGCTCGGCGGGCTCGCCAGCGCGCGCACGTCTAGCGGCTCGGCGGCCCTGTTCTTCGCCGACGAGATGCGCGACGAGGGCGCGGTCGGTGTCCGGCTCGACGGCATCGAGATGCTCCCGTGCGTCTCGCAGGGCGCCACCCCGCTGGGGCGCGAGGTGACGATCACCGAGGCTGACGGGCAACGTGATCCACCAGCTCGCCGGGCGACCGGCCCTGGAGACGGTCGAGACCATCATCGGCGAGCTCACCCCGCACGAGCGCTCGCTGATCGCCGGGGGCCTGCTCGTGGGCATCGTGATCGAGGGCGGCAAGCCCGACTACGAGCAGGGCGACTTCCTCGTCCGTGGCCTGCTCGGCGCCGATCGCGACACCGGACGGATCGCCGTCGGCACGAGCGTCCGTCCCGGTCAGGTCGTGCGACTGCACGCCCGCGATGCCCGCTCGGCCGACGAGGATCTGCGGCGCGAGCTCGGTGTACGGGTCGATGCGCTGGCGGGTCGTCCCGCCGCCGGCGCCCTCGTCTTCTCCTGCAACGGCCGCGGCCGGGGCATGTTCGGCGTCGCCGACCACGACGCCGGGCTGATCCACGGTCAGCTGCGCGGGGCGCCCGACGGCCGGCTTCTTCGCCGCCGGCGAGATCGGCCCGGTCGGCGGGCGGAGCTTCCTGCACGGCTTCACCGCGACCGTCGCGGTGTTCCCCGACTGAGGCGGCGTCCCGGGCACCGGCACGGCCCGGCGGCCCGCATTACACTCCCGCCGCGTGAATCTCGTCAGCGGGAACGTGCTCCTGACCGGCGCCACGGGCGGGATCGGCCATGCGATTGCGCGTGCCTTCTCGGACCAGGGGGCCGATCTTGTCCTGACCGGCCGCCGGGCCGATGTGCTCGAGCCGCTCGCCGCCGAGGTCGGAGGCCGAGCCCTCGCCTGTGATCTCGGGAATCCGGACGACGTCGAGCGCCTCGCCGCGGAGGCGGGCGCCGATCGATGTGCTCGTGGCCAACGCCGCCCTGCCGGCCAGCGGGGCGCTGCTCGAGTACACGCCGGAGCAGATCGACCGGGCACTGCAGGTCAACCTGCACGCGCCGATCATGCTCGCCCGCGCGCTCGCGCCGGCAATGGTCACGCGCGGGCGGGGCCACCTCGTGTTCATGTCCTCGATGGCCGGCAAGGCCGCGGCACCCGGCTCGTCGCTCTACTCGGCGACCAAATTCGGGATCCGCGGGTTCGCCCTGTGCCTGCGCGAGGATCTGCGCGCCAGCGGCGTCGGCGTCTCGATCGTGTCCCCCGGCTTCATCCGCGACGCGGGCATGTTCGCCGACACCGGCGCGAGCCTGCCGCCCGGGATCGGCACCCGCACCCCGCAGCAGGTCGCGTCAGCGGTGCTGCGGGCGATCGAGCGCAACCGGGCCGAGATCGACGTCGCCCCGGCCGGCCTGCGCTTCGGGAGCATGTTCGCCGGCTTGGCCCCACAGACCTCGGCCTCGGTCAGCCGCCTGATCGGCAGCGATCGTGTCTCGGTGTCGATCAGCGAGACGCAGCGCGACAAGCGCTGAGGCGGTCGGCCGGCAGCAGCCGGTCGCCCGGAACGGCGTGCGTCAGCCGTGCACGATCGCGTGCTCGCCGGTGACCGAGGCCATCGTGGCGATGATCTCGTCAGCCAGCTGGGCACCGTCGTCGGCGCTCTCCGGCGTCGCCTGGACGCGCACGACCACCTCGTCGCCGTCGATCTCCTGCAGCAGCACACGCGGCTTGGTCCGCGTGGGCGTTGCGATGCCCTCGTCGAGCATCTGCTGAACCTGGGAGGCTCTGATGCCGGCGCTGAGGCGGATCTTGACGTCCACCGGCTCCGGCTCGCGCAGCGGAACCACGGCGGATGAGAGCACCACACTGTTGGGGATCATGATCCGATCCGCCCCCCGCGCCAGCGTCGTGTAGAGCAGGCCGAGTGAGCTGACGACGCCCTCAGTGGTCCCTCCGAGCGGGCCCGCCTGGAGCCGCACGCGCTCCCCGACGCGGAACGGGCGCGCGCTCAGCAGCACCATCCCGGCGATCAGGTTGCCCAGCGTCTGCTGCGCGGCAAGTCCCAGGACGACCGCGGTGAACGCGCCGCCGACGGCGAGCGTCTGCGGTTGGATGCCGACGATCCGCAGCGCCGCCAATGCGGTGATCAGGAGCGTCACGAGCCGGATCAGGAAGCCGACGGTGCCGGCGGTGGCGGGATCCATCCGCCGGAAGAACGTCGGTGCCGCCGCCCGGCCGATGTCCCGGGCCAGCGCCCAGCCGATGACCACGAGCGCCAGCGCGGTGGCGATGTGGACCGGCGTGTTCAGGCCGGCGCCGAACAGCGTCTTCCGGTTGGAGTAGACGACCAGCACGGCGACGAGCGCGCCGAGCAGCACCACGGCCTCGGTCCGCGCGCGGCGGACCGTCTCCTGGCTCACCTGCTTGGCCAAGCCGACCTTCTCCCAGGCGTGGCTGCGCGTCTCGAACATGCGCTCGAGATGCAGGTCCCGGCGGGCGTGGTCGTGTCCGTCGGATGATGTCTGTTTGCGTCTGAACATGGATCTGGGTCGTTGTCAATCGTCCGCACGTGATGCCCACTTGGCAGCCCGTGCAATCGGGGTAATGCAACCTGGTGGTATGGGAGCCACCACCGTCACGGCTCACCGGTTTCACGACCGTGTCGCGAGTGAGCTCACACACGCGCACTCCACGCCGGCGAGCACGCTTCCATCTCAAAATAGCCGCTCTTGCCGTTGGGCTCCGGTTAGGTCGGGCGCGGGTGGTTGTCTGACCCCCCGCTCGAAGCGCAGATTCGGCGGTGGTCGGCGCATCCTCTCCGCCGGCGAGAGCTCGGGTCCCTTGACGAGCCGGGCCAGCCGCCGCCGCTCCTCGGCCGGGGCATAGGCCCGTTTGCGATACAGCCGCGCGTAGCGCTCGACGAGCTCGGGCCGGTGCGCGCGCAACCAGTCGAAGAATAGCTCGTGGACGTCGCCGCGCAGGTGCAGCGCGATGCCGGTCACGTACGCGGCCCCCGCCTCCGCTGCGAGCTGCAGAATCGCCTCCACCTGCTCGGGCGCGTCGTTGATGCCCGGCATCAGCGGCGCGATCAGCACCCCCGTCTCGATCCCGGCCCGGGTGAGCTCGGCGACCGCCTCGAGTCGCGCCCGCGGATGAGGCGTATGCGGCTCGGTCGCCCGCCATGCGCGCTCGTCGAGCGTGGGCACGGAGAGCGCAGCGCTGAAGCTCGTCCGCGCCGCGATCTCGCGCATCAGCGGCAGATCGCGCAGCAGCAGGGGCGACTTGGTCAGCACCGAGCACGGGTTCGCCGCGTCACGGAGGGCCTCCCAGATCCCCGGCATCAGCCGGTAGCGGCCCTCGACCCACTGGTAGGGATCGGTATTCGTGCCGAGCGCCACATGCTCGCCCTTCCACGACGGCCGCGCGAGCTCGGCTCGGAGCAGCTCGGGTGCGTTGACCTTGACCACGATCTCGCGCTCGAAGTCCCGGCCGGCATCGAAGTCGAGATACCGATGGGTCGGGCGGGCGAAGCAATATGCGCACGCGTGCGTGCAGCCGCGGAACGGGTTGATCGTCCATCGGAACGGCATCTGTGACGCCTCCGGCACCCGATTCAGGATTGATTTGGCGCGGATCTCGTAGAACCGCGTCTCGACCGCGTCCGGCGCGCGGAAGCGCCGTACGACGGCGGACTCCTTGTGGCCCGGCAGCCTCGCCCTCTCATCCGCCTCTGTGGTGAGGTTGTTCCACCGCACGAACGTATGTTCGCACAGGGGACGGACGGAGCTCGTCGGCAGGCTCCAACACGAAACCGGCCCGCTCCAGCACGCGCTGCGACGGCGTGTTGTCGTGCTCCACCCGCGCGGTGATGCGCTTCACGCCGGCCTGGTCGAGCAGCCACGCGGAGAGCGCCATGACGAGCTCGGTTCCGTAGTCACGACCGCGATAGGGCGCCGCCAACCCGAATCCGACCTCGACACCTCCTGATTCGTCGGGGTCGCCATGCGTGCCGCAATCGCCGATCACGACGCCGTCGAGGGTGACGAACCAGCCGGGCGCGTGGCCGCGAGCGAGCGCCATCCGCAGCCCGTCGAGCGTGTCCGCGTGTGGCCACTCCCGACCGGCCGGGACGGAGGAGACGTCGCCGGATACGACGGTCTGCGCGCGTTCGCGTGAAACGGGCTCGAGGACGAGCCGAACGGTGACGATGCGTGCCGGCATGAGCGCCACCTGATCACCTTAGCCCGGGGTGGCCATGGCGCCCGGGTGAGGCCGGAGATCTACAGCCGGGTGCGCCGGTGCGGCTCGGGTCCGAGCCGCATCAGGTGCGCAAACTCGACCCAGCTGGACGGCGACCGCCTCGAGCGAGGTGGCGATCTCCGGATCGGGGAGTCGGGTCGCCCGGGTCAGCAGCTCCAGCACCCCGATCGGGTTTCCGGCGTGGTGGATGGGCACGAGCAGTGCCGAGCGGATCCCCTCGTGGGCCGCGCTCGCGCAGCGGGCGTCGTCGGACGCCTCGAGCCGGGTCAGCCACCTCGGGTGGTGACCGGTCAGCGCGCGCCCGAGCTCCCCGGCCAGCGGCTGCGGCTTCTGCCACGTCAGCGTCTCGAACGGGCCGAGGTCGCTCGCCGCCCCGGTCCACATCGCGGTGCAGCGCAGCACCGCCGTGCGCGTCTCCGGCGACCACGCGGTGACCGCATCCCATCCCCCCTCGGCGCCGATGATCCTGACCGCGCTCCGGAGCCCGGTCCTCCACTCGGGGGCGTCGGTCAGCGTCGCGGTGAGGTGGTGCTGCGCGGCCGGGCGCCAGCTGAGCTCGGACACCGCCTCGTCCGCCTCGTCCGCCTCGCGCGCCGGCAGCGGCTCAGCGGGTGCGACGGGTGCGGGCGCGACGGGCGTGATGGGCGTGGGCGCGAGCGCCGGCACGGCGCCCTGGGCTGCCTGGGCTGCCACCGCCTCGTGACGAGCCGTCTCGTGGCGCGCCGTCTCGTCGGCGAGCCGGGCGCGGAGCGCGTCAGCCTCGCGGCGCTCTCGCTGTATCTCCTCGCGGAGCGCACCGAGCTCCTGCTCGGCGGCGCCCCGCTGGGTCAAGAGGGCAGCCTCGGCGCGCTCCGCGCGTACGCGATGGGCCGCCACGGCCTCCTGTGCGCTCTGCGCCCGGGCCGCGTCGGCGGCGCCGGATCGCTCGCGCTCACTCACGAGCGTCCGCTCCATCTCGGCGATCCGCTCGTGCCCGGCCGACAGGGCGGTCTCGAGCTCCGCGATCCGCGGGCGCTCGGCGGCCAGAGCCTGCTCGGCGGCCACGCGTTCAGCCTCAGCTCGTGCGAGTTCCGCTTCGAAGCCTCCGGCGTCGGCACGGTCCGCGGCCAGCGCCGACTCGAGCTCGCCAACGCGTCTCCGGGCGTCGTCGAGATCCTGCTCGTGGCGCTCCTGTTCGGCCTCGAGCCGCCGCCGCTCGTCCCCCAGCTCTCGCTCCAGGCTCCTCGCGTCGCCCGCGCTCCTCGCCGACGACTCGCTCCAGCTCCTCGCGTCGCCCGCGCTCGCCGTCGAGTTCCGTGACCAGCTCGCCCGCACGGCGCTCGGCCTCGTCAGAGACCTGGAGCAAGGCGGCGAGCCGGCCGCGCTCCTCGACCAGCAGATCGTTGACCATCGTCTCAGCTGCCCGCGCTGCGTCGAGCTGGTCGACCAGCCGCCGGCGCTCGGCCTCCTGCGCTCGCTCCAGCTCGTCGCGTCGGTCGCGCTCGGCGGCGAGCTCGCTCGCCAATCCCTCCTCGACGCCGCCGGCCCTCGCGCGGTCCTCCGCCTGAACGGACTCGAGCTCTCCGATGCGGGCCCGGGCTTGCTCCAGCTCCCGCGCGTGCTGGTCCCGCCGCTCCCGGAGGGCATCGAGCTCGGTCAGGAGCTCCTGGGCGCGGCGCTCGGTATCGGCCGCCGCGGCCCGGGCGGCGTCGAGCTCGGCACCCATTCGGTGGCGCTCCTCGGCGAGGAGGCCGTTGAGCTCGGCTGTCACGGTGCGCGCCGCCTCGAGCTCCGCGCCCAGCCGCTGACGCTCCTCCGCCGCTTCGCGCTCGGACTGCTCATGGCCCGCCCGCTCCTCCCCCAGCTCCCGCTCGGAGCGCTCGCGGCGCTCGCGCTCTCCCCTCAGCTCCCGCTCCGAGTGCTCGCGACGCTCACGCTCTCCCGCCAGCTCGCCGGCCAGCCTGTCATCGACGCCTCTGGCCTGCGCGCGGTCCTCGGCCAATGCCGCCTCGCTCTCGCCGAGGCGCATCCGGGACCGCTCGAGCTCCCGCTCTGCCTCCTCGCGCCGTTGGCGCTCATCGGCCAGCTCGACCAGCAGTTCGTGCGCGCGGCGCGACGCGAGCTCGGAGGCCTGGTGCAGCGACTCGATCCGGCGGCGCTCCTCCGCCACGAGCCCATCGGTGTCGGCCGCCGTGGCCCGCGCGGCGTCGAGCTCGGCGACCGCTTGCTCGAGCTCGGCGGAGACCTGTGCGAGCTCGGCCCTCACGCGCTCGAGCTCGCCCGCGAGCTCGGGGTCGGCGGCGACCGGCAGGGCGGCTGCCGGCGCCTCCCCGGATCCCGCGGCCCGCTCGCCGCCGGCGCTCAGACCCCACTCGGCGAGCACATCGGCGCGGATCGACTCGTCGCCGAGCCGGCTCCAGCGCTCGATCTGCATCAGGCGCGTGCACTCGGCGCGGGCGACGGCGGCGTTGCCGACGGGGGCCGCCACACCGCATACGGCCACGGGGACTCCACCGGCGTCACGCACGGCGAACCGAAGCGCGGCCAGCGCCGGGCGGCTCTCGAAGGCCGACACCGTGTACTCGAACTCGAGAGGCTCCGGGGCGCCGGCGACGCTGTTGTGCAGGCGCGGGCCGTCGACGGCCTGGCCGGTCGTGACCTCGGCGTCGGTGCGACCGGCGATCTCCTCCGGCTCGATTCCCAGGGCTCGGCTGTAGGCCCGGTTGACGTGGATGTAGCGCCCGTCGAGATCCTTGAGCCAGACGATCGCCGGAATCTCGTCGAGCCATGGGCCGATGAGCGACCCGGGGCCGGCGCGAGGCTCGTGCGCTGCTCCCGGCCGGACGCTGAGCAGGAGATAGCGCTCGCCGGACGGCCCGGGCAGACACTCGGCGTGGGCGGCGACCGAGCCCTCGGGACCCCACACCGTCACCGTCGCGTGCTCGCACTCGTCGCGGATCAGGCCGTAGAGCTCCTCCCGGTGATCATCCCAGGCCGCGATCCAGTCTCCGAACCGCTCGCGGAAGCCCGAGGTGGCGCGCTCGAGCCCTCCTCGCGTGCCGATCAGGGCGAACGCGGGACCGATGGACGCCCGGAGAACCGCGGCGCCGCCGTCGTGGCTGCCGTAAGTGTCTCCCACGAACCAGATATCGGCGCCCCGGCGCCGGCGCGCATGCGCGCCAGTGCCCGCTCGACGGATGTCAGCGCGGGGCGGGCGCGAGCAACGATTCGGTTCCCGCGAGCGTCTGGCTCGTGGCGCTCGTGATCTGCACCGATACGACGTCGCCGGCCATACCGAGGCCCGCGAAGTTCACCACCTTGTTGTGGCGTGAACGGCCGCGCAGTCGGGTCGGATCGGTCCGCGACGGCCCCTCGACGAGCACCTCGAGAGAGCGACCGACGAACCGCTGCGCGCGCTCGCGGGCTCGGCGCTGGATCACTTCGACCAGGCGCTCGAGCCGCTCGACCTTGACCGCATGGGGAATCTGGTCGGCCAGCGTGGCCGCCTCGGTGCCCCGCCGGGGCGAGTAGATGAACGTGAAGGCGCCGTCGTAGCCGACCTCCTCGGCGAGCGACAGCGTCTGCTCGAAGTCCGCCTCCGACTCCCCCGGGAAGCCGACGATGATGTCGGTGGTGAGCGCGCAGTCGGGCACATGCTCGCGGATCAGCGCCACCCGATCGAGGTAGCGCTCACGAGTGTAGGTGCGACGCATCCGCTTCAGGACCGGGCTCGAGCCGGACTGCAGCGGCAGATGGATGTGCTCGCACAGCGAGCGGAGCTCGCCGTGGGCGCGGATCACGTCCTCGCGCATGTCCTTGGGGTGCGGGCTCGTATACCGGATCCGGTCAATGCCGTCGATCTCGTCGAGCCGCGTGAGCAGCTCGGCGAAGGAGGTGCGCTCGTCTCCCCGCAGGTCGCGCCCGTAGGAGTTGACGTTCTGGCCCAGCAGCGTCACCTCGCGAACACCGTCGGCGGCGAGGCGCCCGACCTCGGCGATCAGCTCGGCGGGGTGGCGACTGACCTCCCGCCCGCGGGTCGAGGGGACGATGCAATACGAGCACACGCAATTGCAGCCGACCGAGATCTGCAGCCAGGCCTGAAAGTCGCGCGCGCGCTTGGCCGGCAGGTGACCGGTGAAGCCCTCGAATTCGAAGAAGCCCTGGGCGGTCAGCGAGTCGCTGGTCAGGAACTCGGCCAGCTTGTGGACCTGACCGGGCCCGAACGCGACGTCGACGAACGGGAAACGGGCGAACACCTCCTCCTTGACCGACTGCGCCCAGCATCCACCGACGCCGACGATCCGCTCCGGATAGTCGGTCTTGAGCCGCTTGGCGTGGCCCAGGTGGGCGAGCAGCTTGTTGTCAGCGGCCTCCCTGATCGAGCAGGTGTTGAACAGGATCACGTCGGCCTCGTCGCGCGTGTCGGCCTCGGCGTAGCCCAGTGACTCGAGCATGCCCTTCATCCGCTCGGAATCGTGCGCGTTCATCTGGCAGCCGAACGTCGTGACGTGGTAGCGCCTCATCGTGGCAAGGGTACCGTGGCGCGTCCGTGGGTCAGCCGCGCGATCGCGGCGGCGCCGCGGCGCGAGCCGCAGGATCCCGGCTCGGTGAATCCCGCCACCTGTGGCGGCCGCTACAGGTCCCTCATCGCGGTGATCCGCCCGGATTTGACGGCGCTGACGAAGGCTTCGTAGTCGCGCTCGTTCTGGTCGGCGTACTTGGCGGAGAAGCCGGCGATCGCTGTGTCGAAGGTGTCGCCGCGGCCGAGGTAGGAGGCGATCGCGATCCTGTCACCGGAGCGCGCATGGGCGCGTGCGAGCACCTGCCCGCAGAGCCGGGCATAGATGTCGAAACTGGAGGGCAGGATTTGCTCGGGGTCCGCGGAGCCTTTCCAGTCCCAGAGTTGCCTGATGTAGTAGTCGCGCTCCTCCCCGTCGATCCCGGTCACGCGCATCCAGCCGAGGAAGATGTCGCTCGCGGCCTGCATCAGTCGCTGCCCTTCGACGACTCGCCGGCCCATGTTGCCGTACTCGCTCCTGCCCGCAAAGGGCTCGAGCACGGACGGCTGAGCCTCCTTGACCTGTAGAAACAGAGGCTCGCCGTTGTCCCGCCCGACGAACAGCACGACCCAGGCGCGCGTGCCGACGCTGCCGACGCCGACCACCTTGCGGGCCAGGTGCGCGTAGGCGTAGCGATCGAACAGCTGCCGGTGATGATTCTGAAGGGTTGAGCGATAGATCTTGCTCATGCCGCGCACCCAAGACTCCACCTGCTGTACCTCGTTGTCGGGGAGCAGGTCCTCGATCGGCACGATCAGCGGATAGTCGGCGATGATCCGCGGCGCCCCGTCGACGCTCGCGGCGAGCTTCTCGAACGCGCGCGAGCTGTCCTTGCGACGCGCCTTCTCCACGAGCTTGTGGAATCGCTTGACCTGCTGGCTCGTCCCCTGCGAGCTGATGGCACGCTCAAGCTCGCTCGCGTCGACCTTCGAGTACCAGACCTCCCGCTCGCTCATGCACGCCAGCCCCAGCATCGCCTCCCGGTAGGCCTGCGCGGAAACGCGTGCCAGCTCGCGGCCGCGCTTGCGCGAAAGGCCGCGATGGCGAGCTGCGATCGTGAAACTCGCGGCGAGCCGCTTGAGGTCCCATTCCCACGGGCCAGGGAGGGTCTCGTCGAAATCGTTGAGATCGAACAGAAACTCGCGCTCCGGAGAGGCGAACCCCCCGAAGTTCGACAAGTGCGCATCGCCGCACAACTGCGCCCGGATCCCCGACCGCGGGGTTCGCGACAGGTCCGAGGCCATGACGTACGCCGCACCACGAAAGAACGCGAACGGCGAGCGCAGCATCCGCCCGTGACGGATCGGCACCAGCTCCGCCTCCCGACTCGGTATCTGCTCCTGCAACAGGCCGATCGGATCCGGACGCTCACCCCACAACGCCCAACCAGCGTGGCTCGCGCGCGGCACCTCCGACCGGGCTCGCCTACCGCGCGCCGTGCTCTCAGCACGGGTCAGCCACGGCGCGCCGATCGCCCCGGATTCCTTCGAGCGATCTTGCTTGTTGGTGGTAGCAATCACCTCGTCGTGACCCAGCTCAGTGTCCGCACCGGCAGACCGCGAGCCGACAAATCCCGAAGGTGTCCGCGCCCAGGTCGACCAAAGCAAACGTGCCCGAACATCATCCCAGATCAGGTGACTAGGGCCGGTTAGCCCAACGGCCCTCGGCTTCGGGTTCTGGGAGCGACAATGCCGCGGGCCTTAAGTGAACCGCCCATGCGCGCGGACGTCATCGGTGTCCTGCTTGAACGCTTGGACGACGACACGAGCTGGCCTCGGGATGCGCATTCGCGCTACCACGCGGTGACGTGGTAGCGCCTCATCGTGGCAAGGGTACCGTGGCGCGTCCGCGGCGATCGGACCGCCGCGGTGTCCGAAAGGCGCACGGCGGCGTATGCTTGCCCGGGATCGATTCACAGTCGATGGAGGGAGCAGCAGGTGAGCCATTTCAGCCTGCAAAGAGGCCTCTTGGGGACCGTCGTCGCGTGCGCATTTGGTGGCGCGTCTATGGCGAACGCGAGTGCCGCGTCACCGGTACGGGTTCCAGACAACCCACTCGCTGCGGGCTCGAGCGCGTGCCAGCAGCAGGTGGCGCAGCAGACGGCGCTTGGCAGTCAGAATTTCCCTGACGCGGAGGTCGAGCCGTACATTGCGGTTGACCCGCTGAACCCGAATCACCTGATCACGTCGGTGCAGCAGGACCGTTGGAACGACGGCGGTGCCAATGGCCTGACGAATGCGGTGTCGACGGATGGCGGGGCGACGTGGAGTCTGGCCGGGACCCAACCCGCGTTCACCATCTGCGAGGGCGCAAGCCAGGGTTCGGCCGGATTCTTCAGCCGCGCAACCGATCCGTGGGTGAGCTTCTCGGCCGACGGGAAGATCGCATATTCGATCAGCGACTCGTTCAACGCGAACGGTCCTGGTTTCGGCGGCGCCAGCTCGATCATCATCAGCCGCTCAACGGACGGTGGGGTGACGTGGCAGGCGCCTGTGACGGCCCGGCTGGACACTTCGTTGACGGTTCTCAACGACAAGGAATCGGTGACGGCCGATCCGGTCAAGCCCGCCAACGCTTACGCCGTCTGGGATCGCCTGGTGTCCCCGAGCACCAACGCCAACCCGAGCGCATTCAATGTGAGCCCGGCATTCCGGGGACCGGCGATGTTCTCGAGCACCAGTGACGGCGGCGTCAGCTGGAGCACCGGTCGCCCGATCTTCGATCCAGGGCAGAAGAACCAGACGATCGGCAACCAGATCGTCGTACCCAAGGCGGGTCCCGCCGCAGGACAGCTGATCGACGGGTTTGACCTGCTCCTGAGCAAGGGCGGCAAGGGCCACAACCCGAGATCCTCGGACAGTGTGGCGATCATCCGCTCGAGCGACGGCGGCACTACCTGGTCCGGCCCGACGATCGTCGCCCAGCAGCAGGTCGGCTCGGTGTCTATCAACGGCCAGCCCCTCCGGACAAGTGACGAGCTCCCGGAATTCGCCGCGGGCCCGGAGGGCAATCTCTACGCCGTCTGGCAGGATGCTCGCTTCAACCCGAACGGCGCAGCAAAGATTGCGTTCTCGATGTCGACCGATGGCGGCGCCACCTGGACCAGCCCGATACGGGTCGATCAGTCGCCAGGCGATTCACCGGCGTTCATTCCCCAGATCACAGCCCGTGCCAACGGCACCCTCGCCGTCCAGTACTACGACCTGGAGAACGCCACAACCCTGGCCCCGGACCTCACCGACCAGTTCCTCGTGACCTGCAGCACCAGCTGCACCAGTTCCACAAGCTGGAGCGCTGAGACGCGCCTCAGCACATCCGGCTCATTCAACATCCTGACCGCCCCGGCCACGACGAGCGGGGCGGGCTTCATCGGCGACTACGACGGACTGGCCCCGACCGGCTCGAGCTTCAGCTCCGCGTTCGTGATGGCGAAGCCAATCTCGACCGGCGGCAGCACCGACCTGTTCACCAACACCGGACCGTAGGTCATGCGCTCCGGGCCGCCCCGCCGAGGATGGCGGGACGGCCCGGACGGACCCACACCGAGGGGGTGGTGCTGCCGCGCGTCGCAGGAGCAGTGCCCACGACCGGCCGCGCCGCATCGCGCCAGGGGTGCCGACGAGGCCGGGTCCGGCTCAGCGCGCGTACTCGACTGCGCGGGACTCCCGGATCACCGTCACCTTGATCTGGCCCGGGTACTCGAGCTCCTTCTCGATCTCGCGGGCGATGTCGTGGGAGAGGATCGTCGCGGCGTCGTCGTCGATGTCGCCCGGCGCGACCATGACGCGGATCTCGCGGCCGGCCTGCATCGCGTACACCTTGTCGACGCCCTTGTGGCGGGTGGCGATCTGCTCCAGGTCCCGCAGCCGCTTGACGTACTGCTCGAGCGACTCGCCGCGCGCTCCAGGCCTCGCTCCGGACAGCGCGTCGGCGGCCTGCACGATCACAGCTTCGATCGTCTGCGGCTCGACCTCGTTGTGGTGAGCCTCCATCGCGTGGGCGACGGCCTCGGATTCGCCGTACTTGCGGGCCAGGTCGCCGCCCACGAGCGCGTGCGGCCCCTCGATCTCGTGCGTCACGGCCTTGCCGATGTCGTGCAGCAGCGCTGCGCGCCGGGCCGTCTTGGGGCTGGCCCCGAGCTCCTCGGCCATCATCGCGGCGAGGTGCGAGACCTCGATCGAGTGGGCGAGCACGTTCTGGCCGTAGCTGGTTCTGAACCGCAGGCGTCCGAGCAGCTTGACCAGCTCCGGGTGCAGGCCCTGGACGCCGGCTTCGAACGCGCCCGCCTCGCCGAGCTCGACGATGTGGCTCTCGAGCTCGGAGCGCGCCTGGTAATACATCTCCTCGATCCGCGCCGGGTGGATGCGCCCGTCCTGGAGCAGCTTCTCCAGCGTCAGGCGGGCGATCTCGCGCCGCACCCCGTCGAAGCCCGAGAGCACGACCGCGCCGGGCGTGTCATCGATGATGAAGTCGACGCCGGTGAGGTTCTCCAGCGCGCGGATGTTGCGTCCCTCGCGGCCGATGATCCGGCCCTTCATGTCATCGGCGGAGAGCTGGACCACGGACACCGTCGTCTCGGCGGCGTGCCCGGCGGCCAGGCGCTGCATGCACACCGAGAGGATGTTGCGCACGCGCCGTTCCGCCTCGCGCTTGGTCTCCTCCTCGATCTGGCGGATCCGGCGCGCGGCGTCGTGGCGGCTCTGGTCCTCGATCTCCTTGAGCAGCATCTGCTTGGCCTGGGACGCCGAGAGACCGGAGATGCGCTCCAGGTCCCGTTCGTGGTCGGCGCGCCGGGCCGAGAGCGCCTCGCGTTCGCGCTCGAGCTCGACCTCGCGCTTGTCGAGGACGTCCTCGCGCCGCGCGAGCTCCGTGCGGCGCTCACGCAGCTCGGCCTCGAGCTCCGCCGTCGGCGGGACCGCGGGGGCCGCCGCGACAGCGGCCGGCCGCGCCGACGCGTGCGTGCGTCCATACACGAGCGCAGCGAGCACGATTCCGACCGCTATCAGCGCTGCGGCACCGATGATCTCCATGGTCGTTCCTCTCCTGACAGCCGGGGCGCGAGCCCCGACCCTTCACGTTTCAGTTGTCGGGAGCGACGAGCGGCCCGTGCCAGGTTCAGGAACGGATGCCCGAAACAGGCGACCGGAAGGTCGCCCTTCAGTCGGCGGCTATGAAATCTTTCTTCGAAGTCGAGGGCCGCGTGGCCCGTTGGTGGCTGCCGTCAACGTTGAATTACCGGGATCCAAGAATCAAGATATTTGCTGGTGTTTTCTGGCCTGACGGGCCATTCGTTCGCTGGCTGCATCGTAGTACCGGGGACCACGCCACGCAAACATGCTTCACCGATGTCGCCCGCCACCCCGGTGCCGGTGCTCACCCTTCGCGCGCGAACGCGGCCAGGGCATCGAGCGCCAGCTCGCTCTCGTAGCCCTTGCGCAGCAGCATCCCGAGCGCCCGCTCGCGCTCGCGCCGATCCCCGGGCGGAGTCCGACAGCGGCGGTGCAGCAGGGCCACCGCGCGATCCAGCTCACTGTCGGCGTCGGCGCCGGCGAGCGCCGCCTCGGCGATCTCGCGTGCGATTCCCCGTCCGATCAGGCCGCGGCGGATCCGCTCCGCGCCCCAGCCTTCCAGTTCGCGCTTGTCCTCGGCGAACAGGCGGGCGAAGCGGACATCGTCGAGCTGAGCCTGCTCGCCGAGCAGCCGCAGGACCTCCTCGATCGTCGGCGGCGGCACCCCCCTGGCATCCAGATGGCGGCGAACCTCCTCGACGCTGTGCTCGCGCCGGTCGATGTACCGGTACGAGAGCGCCAGCGCGTGCTCGACGCGCGTGGTGGCATCCTGCGCGGGCTCGGCCGGCGAGCTCTGCCCCACGGCTATGCCGCCTTGTCGCCGACCGCCTCCACCGCCGCCAGCGCCGCTGCATCGTCGCGTGGTTCGATCGTCTTGACGAGGTCGCGGTTGATGTCGAGCGCGGCGTAGATCTTGTCCTCGATCTCCTTCGCGGTCTCGGGGTGCTCATCCAGGAACGCCTTCGCGTTGCCGCGCCCCTGCCCGAGCCGCTCATCGCCGTAGGAGAAGAACGAACCCGACTTGGTGACGATGTTGTGCTCGATGCCGTAGTCGATCAGGCAACCCGAGGTCGAGATGCCGCGGCCGTACTCGATGTCGAATTCGGCCTGCTTGAACGGGGCCGCGACCTTGTTCTTGACCACCTTGACGCGCACACGGTTGCCGACCGCCTCGGTCCCGTCCTTGAGCGTCTCGATCCGGCGAATGTCCAGGCGCTGCGAGGAGTAGAACTTCAGCGCCCGGCCTCCCGGCTGGGTCTCGGGCGAGCCGAACATGACGCCGACCTTCTCGCGGATCTGGTTTGTGAACACGCACAGCGTCTGGGTGCGGTTGAGCCCACCGGCGAGCTTGCGCATCGCCTGGGACATCATCCGGGCCTGCAGGCCGACGGACTGGTCGCCCATCTGACCCTCGAGCTCGGCGCGCGGCGTCAGCGCGGCGACCGAGTCGATCGCCACGACGTCGACGGCACCCGAGCGGATCAGCATGTCGACGATCTCCAGCGCCTGCTCTCCGAAGTCGGGCTGGGAGACGAGCAGCTCGTCGATGTCGACTCCGATCACCTGGGCATACAGCGGGTCCATGGCATGCTCGGCATCGACGAACGCGCACACGCCGCCGAGCTTCTGGGCCTCGGCGAGGATGTGGTAGACGAGCGTCGTCTTGCCCGACGACTCCGGGCCGAAGATCTCGATGATCCGTCCTCGCGGGACGCCACCGATCCCGAGGGCGAGATCCAGCGACAGCGCGCCGGTGGGGATCGCGTCGACGGCCACACGTGCGCCCGGATCGCCCATCCGCATGACCGTGCCCTTGCCGAACTGCCGCTCGATCTGCGTGAGGGCACCCTGGAGGGCGGCCTGACGCTTGGCATCTGACTTCGCGTCGGCCTTGTCGTGATCGGTCATTCCGGTTCGGCTCCTTGTCTCATGCGCTGTGAACACGCCACGGTAGGACGGGCGGCGGACGGAACCGGCACGCTAGAACCGGCCGCTGCAACGAAACAAGACCCATCCGTGTCCGGACAGACCCGGGTCTGTGAAACTTTTCCGCAACCGCCGGACGTCGGCGCCTCGCCTGTCCGGTTCTCAGACCGCCTGGCGCACGAGCGTCCACGTCCGCAGGGGCTCGTAGCGGGCGCCCGTGGGCAGCAACGTGGAGCGGTACAGAACCACCTCCCGGCCGGTGAACGCGAGCGGGGTGGGAGCCGGCAGCTCGCTCGCGCGCACGCGGGTGCCCCGACCGACCCGCGCGACCGTCACGTGGGGCAAGAACGGCCGCGCCTCGGATTCGAACCAGCCGCCGCCGGCAAGCTCGGCGGCGAGTGACTGCCGGGCCTGCGTGAGCCCGCCGGTGGGATCCTCGATCCCGACGGCGAGGACGGCCGGGCGCCGCTTCGGGAGCCAGACCGGCGTTCCGGTGGCCAGCGGCGGAGCCTGCCGGGCCGCCGCGGCGAGGCCCCGTTCGCACGGCCGCGGCGATCGGCTCGAGCGCCGGCGCCTCCTGCGAGCCGAGAAAGCACAGCGTGACGTGCAGCGAGTCCGCCGCCACGAGCCTCAGGCCCGGGGTGGCGGCGAGCGCCCGGCGGCGCCAGTCGAGGAGCGCCTCACGCGCGGCGCCGGGCAGCTCGAGCGCGATGAACAGCCGCGCCCGCTCGCCGCTCACGGACGCGGTTGGTCGGACTCGCCGCGCAGCAGTCGGCGCAGAAGATGGAGGGAGACCGTCGTGGAGCGATCCCGGACATCGGCACGGCCGCCCGGAAGCCGGATGCTGCGGGTGATCCGGTCGCCGGCGTCGGTGGCCACGGAGAAGCAGACGAGGCCGACCGGCTTCTCCTCGGTTCCGCCGTCGGGGCCGGCGATCCCGGTGATTCCCACCCCGACCCCGGCGCCGAAACGCTCGATCGCGCCGAGCGCGAGCGCCTCCGCGACCTCGGTGGAGACGGCGCCGAAGCGGGCGATCAGCTCGGGGTCGACGCCCACGAGCGCGATCTTGGCCTCGTTGGAGTAGGCGACCACGCCGCCGACGACGTACGCCGAGGAACCCGCGCGGTCGGTCAGACGCGCGGCCATGAGCCCCCCCGTGCACGACTCGGCCACGGCGATCGAGCGATCCTGCAGCAGCGCCGCGACCTGGTCGTCGATGGTCGATCCATCCTCGGAGTACAGGGTGTCGGCATGGCGCTCGGCGACGAACGCGATCAGGGCGTCGTAGTCGCCCTGAGCCGGTGGCTCGTAGCGGGTGGCGATCTCGATCTCGCCGCGGCGCAGGCAGGTCGTGATCTCGAGCGTGTCGAGCTCCAGCCCGGCGGCTTCGGCGGCGCGCAGCGTGTTGGCGATCTCCGATTCCGGGATGCCGAACAGGCGGACGATCCCGCGGCGGTACGTGGTCGCGCCGGCCGTGGCGGCGCGGAACGCGTCGGTGCTCCGGGCCGTCTCCCACATCGGTCGCAGCTCCCTCGGGGGGCCCGGCAGCACGACCACCGTCGGACCGGTCCCATCGGCCGGAGGCACGACCAGCCCGGGAGCGGTGCCGACCGGCTCGAGGATCGTGGCTCCCTCGGGAATCACCGCCTGCTTGCGGTTGGAGGCCCGGATCGCATCGAGATCCAATCCCGGCCAACGCTTCATCATCGGGCGCAGGATGTCGGCGATCCGCTCCTCGAGCTCGGCGTCGAGCACCATCGGGCGGCCGCAGAAGCGCCCCACGATCTCCGCCGTGAGGTCGTCCGCGGTCGGCCCGAGGCCGCCGCTGGTGACGATCAGCGCCAGCCCTTCGCGGGCCATGAACTCGAGCGCCGCAAGCAGGTCGTCGGGCCGGTCGCCGACGATCTGGATCTGCGCGGCGTCGACCCCGATCTCCCGCAGCCGCTCCGACAGCCAGGGCCCGTTGCGGTCCGAGATGATCCCGGTCAGCACCTCGGTCCCGGTGATCAGGATGCCGGCGCGGGCGCTCATGGGCAGGTCGGCCGGGCCGAGAGGGGGATCCGCCGCTGGCTCGTGGGACCGACCAGGTAGCGGATCGCGGTGGCCGAGGCCGGAACGGGGACCAGGCGGTTGTTGGCCCGCATGCGCACGGAGGCGTTGCCGAGTGTGATCAGCAGCTTGGGGGCGGTGTGGGTCGGGATCGACTGTCCCGCGGTGTAGATCGTGCCCGGGATCAGCTTCTTGCCGCCGCCGTCGACGAGGCAGATGTAGACCTGGCCGGTCGGTCTCAGCTGGAGCTTGACGGTCGTCGGCGGGGGTGCGGCGTGATGCGTGTGGGCCGGCGCCGCCGGCTTGTGCGGACGCGCCGCCCGCGCGCCGGTGGGCGGCGCCGGCGTGCTGGGGCTGTTGCTGCGGCCGACGATGTACAGGGCCGCGACCAGGATCAGCAGCACCACGCCGATCAGCGCCCACGGGGGGAGCAGCGGCCCCTTGGCGGCCCGCTCGCGCTCGCGGCCGAGCGCGGCGATCGGCCGCATCTCGTTGTCGGAGGGACGCTCGTAGCGGCGCTTGAAGTCGTCGATCAGCGCCCGGCTGTCGAGGCCCAGGTAATCGCCGTAGGTGCGCAGGAAGCTCTTGATGTACACCGGCCCGGGCAGCAGATCCCATTCCTCGTTCTCGATCGCGCGCAGGTACTTGGCGCGGATCTTCGTCCGCGCCTCGACCTCGATGATGTCGATGTGATTGCGCATCCGCGCTTCGCGCAACGTGGAGCCGATGTCCGCCACGCGCCGAAGGCTACCCACCAGCCGATCCGCAGTCGGCGCGGACGGGCCCGTGAACGGTCGCTGTCAGAACGCGGGCCGCGCGCCGCGGCTGTCGCGCAGGAATTCGAGCACCAGCGCGTTGAACGCACGAGCGTGCTCGACGTTGACCGCATGAGCCGCGCCCTCGATCACCGACAGCCGAGCGCCGGGAATCAGCTCCGCGAGCTGACGCGATTTCCACACCGGCACGAGCAGGTCCTGCTCGGCGCCGATCACGTGGACGGGCATCGTCAGGCCGTCCAGGCGATCGCGCGCCTCGTGGGTCGCCCCGGCCCGGATCTGGCGGATGAATCCCTCGCGGCGCTGCTGGTACGGATAGGACAGCACGAGCTCGCGCACGGCGGGCAGATCGTCGGCGGTCTCGTAGATCGCCTCGGAGAGCGTGAGCAGCATCAGCTCCTCGAGCAGGGCATCGTCCGACTTCTCGGCGGCGGCCTCGGCCTGCAGGCGGGCCCGATCGCGCCCCATCCGCCCGGCCGATGCATAGCTGACGCACAGGGTCAGCGTGGTGACCCGCTCGGGCTGCGCGAGGGCGACCTGCTGGGCGATCGCCCCGCCCATCGAGATCCCGAGCAGGTGAAAGCGACCGAGGCCCAGCCCATCGGCCAGCCCGAGCGCGTCGGCGGCCATGTCCTCGATCGCGTAGGGCGCCTCGGCATAGGAGGAGCGGCCCACATCGCGATTGTCGAACACGATCGTCCGGTACCAGCGTGAGAACACGGGCACCTGGGAGCGCCAGCCCGAGACATCGCCGCCGAGCCCCATGATGCACAGCAGCGACTCCCCCTCGCCGTGGACCTCGTAGTACAGGCGCTGTCCGTTGGCCTGGACGTGTGGCACGGCGGCGAGTCTATTCAGGGAGCCGGTGGCTCCGAGCCGCCACCCGCGGCCGAGCCTGCGCCGGCCCCCTCGGCCAGATGCGTCAGGATCCGCGGCACGTCGGCCTCGGTGATCAGGACCTGGCGTGGCTTGGAGCCTTCGTAGCCGGAGATGATGCCGCGGCGCTCGAGCATGTCGATCAGCCGGCCGGCCCGGGTGTAGCCCAGGCGCAGACGGCGCTGCAGCATCGACGTGGAGGCGGTGCCCATCTGGGCCACGAGCGAGATGGCCTCCTCGAGCAGTGGGTCCTCGTCGGGGTGCAGGGCGTCGTCGTCGTCGGCGCCGGCATCCTCGGAGGCGACCTCCTCGAGCAGCTCCTCGTGGAACTCAGGCGCGCCCTGGCGCCGCCAGGACTCGGTCAGCTCGAGGATCTGGGCCTCGTCGATGTAGGCGCCCTGGATTCGCTGCAGCTTCGACGAGCCGACGGGTGAGAACAGCATGTCGCCCTGGCCGAGGAGCGATTCAGCGCCGTTGTGGTCGAGGATGACCCGCGAGTCGGTCTGGCTCGAGACGGCGAAGGCGATCCGCGAGGGGACGTTGGCCTTGATCATGCCGGTGATCACGTCGACGCGGGGCGACTGGGTCGCGAGCACCAGATGGATGCCCACCGCGCGGGCCTTCTGGGCCAGGCGGATGATCGAGTCCTCAACGTCGGCCGGAGCGACCATCATCAGGTCGGCGAGCTCGTCGATCACGCACAGGATGTAGGGCAGTGGCGGGTCGCCGCGCTCGGCCCGAGCGCGGTTGAGCTCGGGCAGCGAGCGAGTGCGCGCCAGCGACATCGTCCCGTAGCGCTGCTCCATCTCCTTGACCAGGTTCTGCAGCGCGTTGGCGGCCATCCGCGGGCTGGTGATCACCGGCGTCAGCAGGTGCGGGATCGAGTCGTAGTGGTTGAGCTCGACCTGCTTGGGGTCGACGAGCACGAGCCGCACCTCATGCGGGGTGGCGCGCAGCAGGATGCTCGACAGCATCGCGTTGACGCACGCCGACTTGCCGGCGCCGGTGGTGCCGGCCACGAGCAGGTGCGGCATCTTGGCCAGGTCGGCGCCGATCGCGCGGCCGCCGATGTCCTTGCCGAGCCAGACGGTGAGCGGCGACCAGTCCGGCGGCGGGTCCTGGAACACGTCGCCGAGATGCACGATCCGCCGGCGCGCGTTGGGCACCTCGACCCCGACCGCCTGCTTGCCCGGGATCGGCGCCAGGATGCGGATGTCGGTCGCGGCGAGCGCGTAGGCGAGGTCGTCCTTGAGCTGAGCCACCTTGGCCACCTTCGTGCCCGGCGCCAGTCGCAGCTCATAGCGTGTGATGTGGGGGCCGGTCACGCGACCGATCACCTTGGCCTCGATCCCGAAGTGGCCCAGCGTCTCGAGCAGGGTCCGCGCGACCTGCTCCTGGCCGGCGGTGTCGGGCTTCGCCGCCTCGCCGGTGGAACGGGTCAGGAAGCGGCCGCCCGGGAGCCGCCACACGAAGTCGGGATCGTCGGTGATCGAGGCCCGGTAGCGGCCCTGCGGGGTCAGGTCCTCGGGTCCGACCTCGCGACGCGTGAGGGGCCCGGCCCCGGCCGCGGCCTCGACGCGATCGTCCTCGTCCTCCGGATCGGGCTCGGGGTCGAGCTCGAGCTCCTCCCCGAGCAGGTCCTCGGGCTCGCTCCGGTCATCGTCGATCGGGGGCGCCTCGACGTGCGTGGCGCGGACGATCAGCTCGGCCGTGTCCGGCTCCGGCGGCAGGATCGGCTCGGGATCGCCGACGGGACCTGCGGCCGGGTCAGGGGTCAGCCGCGCCGGGCGCTTGACGGTGGCCGCGATCTCCTCGGTCGAGCGCTTGAGCACGCGGCTGGTGCCGGCCACTCCCGCGCCGGTGGCGCGGATGGCTCCGGCCACGCCGGCCCCGGTGACGAGGATCACGCCGGCGATGAGCATGAACACGCCCAGGATGTGCGCGCCGATGGTCGAGAACAGTGTCGAGGCGGCCCACAGCTCGCTCTCGCCGATGATCCCGCCGCGGGCCTCGAATGTGGCCGGGTGCCAGAAGCCCTGCTTCGGCGCCAACCCGGGACCGAGTCCAACGGTGCCGGCGGCCAGCATCAGCGTGAGCGCGGCGAGGAGGCAGACGATGCCGGTGCGCATCGGCCGGGCGGGTGGGCGCAGCTCACGGATCAGGATCAGGCCGCCGGCTGCCACGAGCGCGGCGGGAATCGCGTAGCCGAGCAGCCCGAGCACGAACCGCAGCCCCCGCACGAGCCCCTCCCCCACCGTGCCGCCGGTCCAGTGCAGGTAGGCGACGCCGGCCAGGAACAGGCCCACTGCGATCAGCGCCAGGCCGATGATGTCGAGCTGGTGGGCCTGGAGCTCGATCCGGGGCAGGCTCGGACGACTCGCGAGCAGCGAGCGGCGTGCGCGCGGTGGTGGCGCTTTGGGCTTGCGCTTCTGGCGAGTGGCCATGTCCGGGAGATCCTGCTTCGCTGCCGCTGGGCCGGTTCCTCCCCGCCGCGCTCCGGGGGTGAGGGGCGGCGGGAGGCGCGCGCCGGGCGGGGCTCAGCCTCGAAAGCCCGTATCAAGCGGCACTAAATTCTCCTCGCCGCCAACCTCCGCACCCCTACCATCCTGAGTCAGGATGGCCGAATTCGAACGCCCACCGCGCGTGTTGGTGGTGGAAGACGACGACGCGATCGCCCACGTCCTGCAGCGGTCGCTGCGGATGGAGGGCTACGAGGTCAAGCTCGCGGGCGACGGCGTCAGCGCGCTGGACCTCGCCCATGCCTTCCTGCCCGACCTCGTGATCCTCGACCTCGGACTGCCCAAGCTCGACGGGATCGACGTGGCCAAGACGCTGCGTGAGACCGACGATGTGCCTATCCTCGTCCTGACCGCGCGGGATGCGGTCGAATCTCGGGTCGAAGGCCTCGATGCCGGTGCCGACGACTATCTCGTCAAGCCGTTCGAGCGCCAGGAGCTGCTGGCTCGGCTGCGGGCGCTGCTGCGGCGCCGGCCCCCACGGGGCCAGGCCACGCTCGAGGTCGGCGATCTGCAGCTCAATCCCGATACGCACGAGGTGTCCCGGAAGGGCCGGCCGGTCGATCTGACCCAGCGCGAGTTCGAGCTGCTCGAGTACCTGATGCGCAACGAGCGCATCGTGATCTCGCGCCAGCGGCTGCTGGATGAGGTGTGGGGCTATGACCCGTTCTCGATGACGAACACGATCGAGGTGTTCGTCTCCAACCTCCGGAGAAAGCTGGAAGCCGGTGGCGAGCCTCGGCTCCTACACACGATCCGCGGCGCGGGCTACGTTCTCCGCGTATAGGTCGCTGCCGATCCGGTGGCGGTTGGCCGGCGGCTCGGCGGTGCTGACGTGCGTGATCCTGTGCGGGTTCGCGGCGATCGTCGGTGTGCTGACCACCCGGCAGGTGCGCGGCCAGTTCAACGACGAGATCCGATCGGCGATCGAGCAGCTGCAGCAGCAGTTCCACCCGGTCGAGAATGCCGGCACGCTGGACTGCAACACGAACATCCAGCTCAGCGACTACGCGAGCGCCGAGCACGCCCAGATCCGCGTGTTCAACGACACGGGGCTGCGGCTGTGCTCGCAGACGGCGCCTCGTGGACGGCCAGCAGGTCCCCGTCACCGATCCGGCCTTCACGCTGCCGACGCACTCCCCGGCCGAGCAGTTCGGATACCGGATCGAGTTCCGCTTCATCACCTGGTCGGGCGGCGAGGGGTATCTGTTCTACGCCCGCCCGCTGTCGGACATCGACCACACGCTGGCCAAGGTCCGGGTGTTCCTGATCCTCGGCGTGTTCGGCGGCACGATCCTGGCGCTGCTGGCCGGGCTCGCGCTGGCCCAGCGGGCGATGCGGCCCGTCGCCGAGCTCACCGACGCGGCCCGGGAGATCGAGCGAACGCGCGATCCGAGCCTTCGGCTGCCGCACCCGGAAGCCGACGACGAGGTCGCCGAGCTGGCGCGGACCCTCGAGGGCATGCTGCACGCGCTCGGGGCCGCACGCAGCGACACCGAGGCGATGCTCGACCGCCAGCGTGAATTCGTCGCCGACGCCTCACACGAGCTGCGGACGCCGCTCACCAGCGTGCTCGCCAATCTCGAGCTGCTCGGCGAGGAGCTCGAGGGCGAGCAGGCCGAGACGGCCCAGGCGGCGCTGCGCTCGACGCAGAGGATGCGTCGGCTCGTCGGCGACCTGCTGCTGCTCGCGCGTGCCGACGCGAAGCGGATTCAGCCGCACCGACCGGTCGACCTCGCCGACGCGCTGCTGGAGGCCGTGGCCGAGCTCGAGCCGGTGGCCGACGACCGCCAACTGTCGGTCACTGTGGAGCCGGCCGTGGTGCAGGGGTCCAAGGACGAGCTTCACCGTCTCGTGCTGAACCTGCTCGAGAACGCAATCCGCCACACCCCGCTCGAGACCCAGATCCGCGCCACCGTCTCGACCGCGGACGGAGAGGCGGTGCTCGTCGTCGAGGACGATGGGCCCGGGATCCCGCCGGAGCTCGAGCGCCGCGTGTTCGAGCGCTTCGTGCGCGGTGGCCGTGACGGCGCTCGCGGGTCGGGCCTCGGGCTGGCGATCGTCAGCGCCGTGGTCGCCTCACACGACGGGACGATCGCCCTCGAGCATCCCGGCGCGCCCGCGGAGCGCCGGGGGACGCGGTTCGTGATCCGGATTCCGCTCGCCGCCGCGGCGAGCAGCGGGGATCAGGCCAGTCTCGCTACCGGAGCAGAGACGTCCTCCTCGGCCGCGACCGGTGAATCCGGCCCCGTGGCGGCCCCGACCGAGCGCCACCTGACGCGACGGGCGAGGAACGGGCGCTCGACGAGCGCGTAGCCGGCTCCTACACCTCGACGACGACCGGCAGCACCATCGGACGGCGACGCAGACGGTCGTACACGAACGCCGCGAGGTCGTCGTGCAGCTCCTGCTGCAGCAGGTCGATCTCGCGCAGTCCGTCCTTGGCCGAGCGCTCGAGCGAACGCTCGACCTCGGCCCGGATCTCCTCGACCAGGCCGTCGGCCTGTTCGATGAACGGAACCCCCCGGAAGATCACCTCGGGCGGGACGACGGACTCGCCGTCCTGCTCGGACACCGTCGCCACCACGATGAAGATCCCGTCGGCCGAGAGCATCCGCCGGTCGCGCAGCGCGACATCGGCCGGATCGCCGATGTCGACGCCGTCGACGAAGATCATGCCCGACTGCTCGCGCTCGCCCCAGCGGGCGCCGCGCGCGTCGATCTCGAGCGGCAGCCCGTTCTCGCCCTTGAAGATGTCGTCGGGATCGATTCCCACCGCCTCGGCCAGCTGCGCGTGCAGGTGCAGCCGCTTGTGGTCGCCGTGGATCGGCAGCACGTAGCGTGGCTTGACGAGGTTGAGCATCAGCTTCAGCTCCTCGGCGTAGCCGTGGCCGGAGGCGTGGATCGGGGCCTCACGCGGCGTGATCACGTCGCAGCCGATGTGGTAGAGCCGATCGACCGTCTCGTTGACCGCTCGCTCGTTGCCGGGGATCGGCGTGGCCGAGAAGACGACCGTGTCACCCCGGTGGAGCTTGATCATCCTGTGGTCGCTGTGGGCCATCCGGCGGAGCGCCGACAGCGGCTCCCCCTGGGATCCGGTTGAGATCACCACCACCTTGTGATCGGGCCAGTCCTCGACCTCCTGCGGCTGGATCAGCATCCCGTCGGGGACCTCGATGTGACCCAGCGAGCGGCCGATGTTCACGTTCTTGCGCATCGAGCGGCCGACCAGCGACACCTTGCGCCCGAGTGCCGCCGCGGCGTCTACGACCTGCTGCACGCGGTGGATGTTGGACGCGAAGCTGGTGACGATGATCCGGCCCTCGGCTCGGGCGAAGACCTCTTCGAGGTGCGGGCCGACTTCGCGCTCGCTGGGCGAGAACCCGGGCCGATCGGCATTGGTGGAGTCTCCGCACAGCAGCAGCAGTCCATCGCGCCCGAGCTCGGCCAAGCGCGACACGTCGGCCGGGATGCCGTCGACGGGCGTCTGATCGAACTTGTAGTCGCCGGTCAGCAGGACCGTCCCGAGGTCGGTGCTCAGCGCTACGGCGGAGGCGTCGGGGATCGAGTGCGTCATGTGCACCAGCTCCATCGTGAATGGGCCGAGCGTGACCTCGTCGCCGGGCTCGATGTCCTCGAGCCGGGCGTCGCGGAGCTTGTGCTCGTCGAGCTTGGAGCGGGCCATGGCGGTCGTCAGGCGACCGCCGTAGACGGGCGGTGAGTGCTGGTCGCCGAGCTCCCGCAGAACCCATGGCAGCGCTCCGAGATGATCCTCGTGGCCGTGCGTGATCACGATCGCCTCGATGTCCTCGGCGCGCTCGCGCAGGTAGGTGAAGTCGGGCAGCACGAGGTCGATGCCGAGCATGTCGGTGGTGGGGAAGCGCAGGCCGGTGTCGACGACGACGATGCGCCCGCCGTACTCGACGACCGTCATGTTCTTGCCGATCTCGCCGAGACCGCCGAGCGGCAGGACGCGGAGGCGGTCGCTCACGTCGAACAGTCTGCAGGAGGCCGTGGCGCTCGAGCATCTCGCGGACCGTCGCGAGCTCGTGCTCGTCGGCCTCCACCAGCGGTAGGCGCAGTCCGCCCACGCGGTGTCCGAGCAGATTCAGCGCGGCCTTGACCGGGATCGGGTTGCTGGTCACGGCCAGAGCCTCGAAGACGTGCTTGAGCCCGGCCTCGATCGCGCGCCGGTGCTCGGGCTCGTCGACCATCCGCCGCAGCTCAGGGCCGACGATGTGGCTGGCCACGAGGATCCCCCCGGCGCCGCCGAGCTCGAGCGTGCGGCAGAGGATGTCGTCGTTGCCGGCGTACAGCTCGAGTCCGTCGACCAGGGCCAGGTTGGCGTTGTTGGCCTGCTTGACCGCGCTCACGTGCTCGATCTGGGCCAGCTCGGCGAGCAGATCGTTGGGCATGTCGGTACCCGTGCGGCTGGGGATGTTGTAGAGGATGATCGGCCGGTCGGTGGCCTGCGCGACCTCCTCGAAGTGGCGCACGATGCCGCGCCGGTTGGGGCGCACGTAGTAGGGCGTCACCGACAGCATCGCGTCCGCGCCGAGCGCGGTCGCCCGCTCGGTGAGCTCGATCGCATGGTTCGTGTCGTTGGATCCGACGCCGGCGACGATCGTGCAGCGTCCGCTCATCTCCTCGACCGCGAGCTGGATCACCCGGAGGTGCTCCTCATCGGTCAGGGTCGCCGCCTCGCCGGTGGTCCCGCACATCACCAGCCCGTCGGAGCCGCTGTCCACAAGGTGGTGCATCAGCGCCACGGCCGCGTCCTCGTCGACGCGCAGGTCCGCGTCGAACGGCGTGACCATCGCGGTCAGGATCGCTCCCAGGTCGCCCGGCATGGCGTGATTATCGCAATCCGGCCGGAGGGCCGGGCGCTGCCTGTCCGCGCGCCCGTCGCGACGGGCTATTCGGCGTCCCGATAGGGGGGCTCGTCCGGATCGCCGGGACCGGGGTCGGGCTCGGGAACGATCGGCCCGGGGGTGGGCTCGGGCGGCTCTCCGGCCGCGCCCGTCTCCCCCGGCCCGCGCGGGCGCATCGTGCGCCGGAGCACCTGGGCCAGGCCCTTCTCGGCCTGCGAGATGGTGTCCAGAACGGGCCCGGAGCGCTTGAACTGCTGGTCCATCGACTCGATCACGGGCAGCGCCCGCTCGACCTGGGCGTTGAGCTTGGCGACCTCATCGGTGAGTCGGTTGATCGCATCGGTGATCTCGGCGGCCCGGTCCACCGCGCGGGGCAGCGAGTCCCCGACGTTGCCCGGCGCGACGATCGCGCTGCGCAGGGCTCCGAGGCCGCGCAGGATCGCCGACGGGTCGAAGGGGTTGCTCGGAGCCACGGTTCGAGTCTAGACCCCGACCCGCCCCGTCGTCACCGCCGTTCCGGCCCGTGGCCCCCGGTTCTAGCTGCTTCCGGCCCCGCCGCTCCCGCCACCCCAGCTCAGCACGGTCAGCGGCGTCATCACGCCGCGCTTCTCGTGCCGTCGCGCCGGGACCGTCTCCAATCGCCGGCGGGGCGGCGAGGAGACGATGTGGCTCACCGGCGCGCCGGTGATCTTCTCGACTCGGTGGGGAAGATCTGTCTGCAGCCACTTGGACAGTGCGGTGGGCAGCGTCGAGATCAGGATCTCGTCGTAGCGCTTGGGATCCCAGGCCTCGGTCACGGCCACGATCGGATCGCTGTCGCCCACGGCGCCCTCGGCCTCGAGGCCGGCGCCGCGCAGACGCGCGACCGCCTCCTCGAGCTTGTCCTGCGCCGCGCTGCGGCCACCGCCGACCGGTGTCGCCGGAACGATCAGCGTGAACCTGGTCGCCTCGTCCCCCGTACGCGCCAGCAGCGCATTGAGCAGCTCATCGGAGGTCGCGGTCACATTGGCGACCACAAGGACGTTCCGCTTCCATGGCATGTCGAGCCTCCCACTGCTTGTGCTGTTCGCCACAAGGATAGCGCCGGAAGGGGCGTGGCCACGCCCGAAGTCGCTAAGAATGGCTAAAGCGCTAAAGCAGGTGCTCGAGGCCGACGACGGGCGATTCGGTCAGGGTGCCGACGCGTCGCACGGCCAGCAGCACGCCCGGCATGAACGAGTGCCGGTCGATCGAGTCGTGGCGGATCGTCAGCGTCTGCCCCACGTCGCCGAGGATGACCTCCTGATGGGCGACGAGCCCGGGCAGGCGAACCGAGTGGATCGGCACCGGCCCCGAATCGGGCGCGGCCGCCTCCATCAGCGCCGCGGTCCGGGCGGCCGTGCCGCTCGGCGCGTCGAGCTTGCCGTCGCGGTGGAGCTCGATGATCTCGGCCTTGGCCATGTGCCGCGCCGCCTCGGCGGCGAACTGCATCATCAGCACCGCGCCGATGGCGAAGTTGGGGGCGATGAAGACGTTCGCGCCCGTGTCGGCGCGTGCCGCCGCGCGCAGGTCGCCGAGATCGAACCCGGTGGTCCCGATCACCACGTGCACGCCGGCGGAGACGGCCTCGCGCGTGTTCTGGACCGCGGTGGCGGGCACCGTGAAGTCCACCAGCACGTCCGCGTCGGCGAGCACGTCGGCAAGGGCGATGCCGAGCGCCGGATCGGCGCGACCCGTGAGCTCGAGGTCATCGGCCGCGGAGACCGCCTCGCATACGGTGGCTCCCATCCGCCCCGCTGCGCCGGCGACCGCGACCCGGATCACCCGGCGGCCTCCACGCCGGCCGCCGGGGCCGCGGCGATGGCTCCGAGCGACTGCTCGAAGCGCGCTTCGTCGGGGCCGATGCCGGCCGCCGACAGGTGCTCGGCGGTCCACAGCGAGTCGGCCAGCGCGGCCAGGTCGTCGATCGTCACGGCGTCGATCCGCCGCACGACCTCGTCCAGCGACAGGAGCGGCGCCCCGGCGAGCACCTCGGAGCCGAGCCGGTTCATGCGCGCGCCGGTGGACTCGAGCGCGAGCACGATGCGGCCCTTGAGGTTCTCCTTGGCCCGCCGCAGCTCCTCGGCGGTCGCGGGCTCGCGGCGCATGCGCTCGAGCTCGGTCTCCACCACCGACAGCGCCTCGGCCAGGTTGTCGGACCGCGTGCCGACATAGAGCCCGATCTGACCCGAGTCCTGGAACGCGCTGGTGAACGAGTAGACCGCGTAGGCCAGCCCGCGTTGCTCGCGCACCTCCTGGAACAACCGCGAGGACGACGTCCCGCCGAAGATGTTGTCGAGCACGCGCAGGGCGAACCGGCGGTCGTCGTGACGGGACAGCCCTGGGCCGCCGAGACAGACGTGGAACTGCTCGGTCTCCTTGCGCTCGAACCGGCGTCGCGCGCCCACGACGGCGGGCGCGGGCGTCACCGCGAGGCCGCCGGGAAGGCTGGAGCCGGCGGCCGGGATCCGCTCGGCTGCGAGCGCGACGATGGCGTCGTGATCGACGGCCCCGGCGGCGGCGATGACGACGTTGCTCGGCCTGTAGCGCGCGCTGTGGAAGAGCGCGATCTCCGGCACCGGCACGCCGGCGACGACGTCGGCGCGGCCGATGATCGCGCGGCCCAGCGGATGCTCGCCGAACACCGCCTCCCCGAGCACGTCGAAGACCTTCTCCTGTGGGTCGTCCTCGTACATCGCGATCTCCTCGAGGATCACCGCCCGCTCGGACTCGACGTCCTCGAGCGCGGGCCGGAAGACCATGTCGGCGATCACGTCGAAGGCGGTGTCGACGTGATCGTCGATCACCCGCGCGTACACCGACGTCGTCTCCTTACCCGTGCCCGCGTTCAGCTCGGCGCCCATGGCGTCGAAGATCTGATCGATCTCCAGCGACGCGTACTTCGATGAGCCCTTGAACAGCAGGTGCTCGATCAGATGCGAGAGACCGGCTTCGTCGTCGGACTCGCCGCGCGACCCGGTGCCGATCCAGAAGCCGAGCGAGACGGATCGGACGGAGGGCATTGCCTCCGTCACGATCCGCACGCCTGATGGGAGCGTCGTGAGCCGGTGCTCCTGGACCACGTGGTCTCGTGAGCCTCGGCTACGAGCGGTCGGGGTCGCGGTCGCGCACGCGGCCCCGATCGCCGTCGCGGCCACGGTCACGCCCGTCACGGCCACCGCGGCCGCCCCGGTCGCCACCGCCACGGCCCCCGCGGTCACCGCCACGGTCGCGCCGCGGCGGTCCGGAGTCACCGCTGCCGACACTGGCGAGCTCTTCCTTGCTCTTGCCGGCTACGTCCGGGTCCTCGGCGAGACGCAGGCCGATGCGGCCACGCTCGCGGTCCACCTCGACGACCAGCACGTTGATGTCATCGCCCTTGTTGAGCACCTCTTCGACGGTGTCGATACGGCGCCCGGGAGCGACGTTGGAGATGTGCAGCAGACCGTCAGTGCCCTTGGCGAGCTCGACGAAGGCGCCGAACGTCGTCGTCTTGACGACCTTGCCCGCGAACGCATCGCCGACCTCGACCTCCTTGGTCATGGAGCGGATCCGCTCCACCAGCGCATCGCCACGCTCGCCATTGGCGGCGTAGACGAGCACCTGACCCTCGTCGTTGACGTCGATCTGCGACTCGTACTCCTCCTGGAGCGAGCGAATCGTCTCGCCGCCCTTGCCGATCAGCAGGCCGATCTTCTCGGGGTCGATCTTGATCGTCGAGATCCGCGGCGCGTGCTTGGAGAGCTCGGCCCGCGGCGCGTCGATGACCTTCGTCATCTCCCCGAGGATGAAGTGGCGAGCGACCTTGGCCTGCGCCAGCGCGTCGCGCATGATCTCGAACGTCACGCCCGTGATCTTGATGTCCATCTGGAGGGCGGTGATCCCGTTCTCCGTGCCGGCGACCTTGAAGTCCATGTCGCCGAGGTGGTCCTCGACGCCGGCGATGTCGGTGAGGATGATGTACTCGTCACCCTCCTTGATCAGGCCCATGGCGATGCCGGCGACGGGGTGCTTGATCGGTACGCCGGCATCCATCAGCGACAGCGAGCTGCCGCAGACGCTGGCCATCGAGCTCGAGCCATTGGACTCGAGGATGTCCGAGACCACGCGGATCGTGTACGGGAACTCCTCCTGCGAGGGGATCATCGGCACCAGCGCCCGCTCGGCGAGCGCGCCGTGACCGATGTCGCGGCGCTTGGGGCCGCGCATGAACCCGGCCTCCCCGACCGAGAAGGGCGGGAAGTTGTAGTGGTGGAAGTAGCGCTTGGTCGTCTCGAGACCGAGCGTGTCAAGGCGCATCTCCTCACGCGTCGTGCCCAGCGCCGCAACGCTGAAGGCCTGCGTCTGTCCCCGCGTGAACAGGGCCGAGCCGTGCGTGCGCGGAGCGACCGAGACCTCGATCGAGATCGGCCGGATCTCCTCCGAGCCGCGGCCGTCCGGGCGCTTCTTGTGGACGGCGATCCGCTCGCGGATGATCGTCTTCTCGAGCTTGTCGAATGCCCGCTGCGCGTTGCCGCGGTACTCGGCATGGGTCTCGGACTCCGGATCACCGGAGTACTTCGCCAGGACCTCCTCCTCGACCGTCTTGGTCGCCTCCTGGCGCTCGAGCTTGTCCTCGACCTGCGTCGCCGCATCCAGCGCACCGCCGTGCGAGGCCTTGATCTGCTCGTAGAGCTCGGGCTCGACCTGCGGAACCACGACGTCGACCTTCGGCTTGCCGGCCTTCTCGGCCAGCTCGCGCTGGGCGGCGACGAGCTTCTTGATCGCGTCATGGGCGATGTCGAGTGCGTCGAGGATCTCCGCTTCGGGGATCTCGTTGGCGCCTGCCTCGACCATCAGGATCGCCTCGTCGGTGCCCGCGACGATGAGGTCAAGCTCGGTGTTCTCGAGCAGGTCCTCCTCCTCCGGGTTGACCACGAAGTTGCCGTCGATCTTCCCGATCCGCACGGCGCCGACGGGCGTCGGGAACGGGACGTCGGAGACCATCAACGCCGCCGAAGCGCCGTTCATGGCCAGCATGTCGTACGGGTTGACGTGATCGACCGACATCGGCAGCGCGACGAGCTGGGTCTCCTACCGCCAGCCCTTCGGAAACAACGGACGGATCGGACGGTCGATCAGGCGCGCGGTCAGCGTCGCCTTCTCGCCCGCGCGTCCCTCGCGCTTGAAGAACGAGCCGGGGATCTTCCCGGCTGCGTACATGCGTTCCTCGACATCGACCGTCAGAGGAAGAAAGTCCACGTCGCGGAGGTTGCCCCGCGTGGCGGTGGACAGGACCATCGTGTCGCCCGTACGGACGACAACGGCGCCGGAGGCCTGCTTGGCCAGCTTGCCGGTCTCGAACGAGATCTCTTTGCCCGCGATCTCGACGGACACGCGCGTAACGGCGTCAGACATATATTCAATTCCCTTCCAGCTCCACCCTTCGGTCGGCGGAGTGCTCCTAGATTCTCATCTTTTCGGTTCCGAACAGACCTGATGCTAGCGGGTGCGGGGGGACGCGGAGGGCCGCCCCGGTCCCTCGACGTCAGCGGATCACGGCGTCGAGCGCAACGGCCACGAACAGCAGCGCCAGATACAGCAGCGAGTAGTGAAACAGGACGCCGGCCCGCGCCGGTGACGCGCTCGCGCCACAGCCGCCATGCGAGCGCGCACAGCACCGCCCCGAGCCCGACCGCCGCAGCGCAGGTAGACGACGCCGAAGGTGCCGAGCGAGGCCCGGCACCAGCGTGACCGCGACGAGCGCCAGCGAGTAGATGAGCACCTGCTGCGCCGTCGCCGTCGCGCCGCGCACCACGGGCATCATCGGCACACCGGCCGCGGCGTAGTGCGGCGCCAGCAGCAGCGCCAGCGCCCAGAAGTGCGGCGGCGTCCACAGCAGGACGATCAGGAACAGGAACACGGCCCCGAGCCCGAGGCCGCCGTGCGCGGCCGCCCAGCCGGCCAGCGGGGGGAACGCGCCGGCGGCGCCGCCGATGACGATGTTCTGCGACGTCGTGCGCTTCAGCCACAGGGTGTAGACGACGCACGTAGAAGGCGCCACCGGCTGAGCGCCAGGCCGCCGCGAGCAGATTGGCGAACGCGGCCAGGACCGGGAACGCGAGCACCGACAGCGCGAGCCCGAACGCGACCGCGCGGGCCGGCGAGATCCGCCCCGCGGCAACCGGCCGCGAGGCGGTGCGCGGACCCATCAGCCGGTCGATGTCGCGGTCGAGCACGTGGTTGAGGGCGCTTGCGCCGCCGCAGGCGAGCGCGCCGCCGACGCACGAGCGCCGCCAGGGGCAGCGGCGCCGGCGCCCCGCGCGGCCGCGGCGACCATCGCGCAGACCGAGGTCAGCACCAGCAGCGACATGATCCGCGGCTTGGTCAGGGTCACGTAGTCGCGCCAGCTCGCGCGCCGTGAGCGCGGACTGGCCGGGCGCCCGCGGCGGCCGGCAGCGCCTCCGCAGTTCGGCCACCGTCATCGCCTCGTCGATTCGGGCAGCTCATGCCGGCCCGTCGCTCGTTCGAGCACCCGCAGGTCGGCGGCGTACGAACCGCGGGCGGGAACGGATACAGATAGCCCGAGCGCTCGTAGCCGCGGCGGTCGATCAGGTAGAGCGCCTCGGTGTGGCTGATGTCGCCGTCCATCGGCGTCGCACGAAGATGTGGTACGCGCTCCAGACCGGGCCAGCTGCGGCGTGGGTGCCCCGCAGCCAGTGCCAGGCGCCGAGCCGCGCCAGGCCCCAGCGCGGACGGCCGCGCGCGTGCTGGCCGGCGTGTCGAGCGGGTTGACGCTGACCACGACCAGGACCGGGCGCTGCGCCGCGGGCAGCGGCGCTCGGCGGCGCGCCAGGGCGCGCCCGTCGAGCGGGCACTCCTGCGTGCAGTAGGGAGTCGAAGAACGCCATGCGCGACGGTGTGACCGCGCAGCGAGGCCAGCGAGAACAGCCGCCCGGTCTGGTCGTGCAGCGTGTGATCGGCCGGCGCCGGCCGCGCGCCCGGCCGCCCAGGTGGCCTGCGCCGCCCAGCTCGGCCTGAGCGCCGCTGCGCCGGCGTGCCGCGGCGGGCGCCGGGTGAGCAGCGACGCAGCATGCCACGCCGCGGCGCCGACACCGATGGCGACGCCGGCCAGCTGCGCGCGCGAGGAGCGCCACGGCTGACTCATCCGCGGCACCGCCGGCGGCGGCCGCGCGGGCGACGATCCGGGGCGGCGCCGGCCTCCATTACGCCCCGGTGGCGAGGACGGCTCGGGCGGCGCATCGGCCGCCGCGGTCGGGCGGTCCGCGGCCGAGTCGCGGCTGCGGTGGCAGCGGCTTGGTCGTGCACCGTCGCGGGACCCGCTCGTGACCGCGAGCACGTACCAGATCGCGATCGCGATCAGCAGCCCGATCGGCAGCAGCAGCGTGAGGAGCGAGCCGGCGAGGAAGTTGTCGGCGGAAGCAGTGGCATCGTCGGCCGTCGGTCCTCCTCAGGTGGTGAGCGCTGGCGACGCGGGCTGGGCGCGCGTGTCCGGCTCGAGCCAGCGGTAGAAGCCCGATCAGCATCGCGATCGTGTAGGCCAGCGAGCCCGGCACCCACATCACGCCCGCCGGCGAGCTGCTGGTCGGTCAGCGCCGAGATCCCGCCGGGCCGGTGGGCGAGCGCGGCGTAGTGCGGGTAGAGCGGGTGGGGCACGAGCACGAGCGTGATCGCCAGCACCCAGCCGACGACCATCGCGCCGACCACGTAGGCGATCCGCGCCGGCCAGATCAGCCGCGGGCGCAGCGGCCCGGGGTCGATCACGCGGGCCCAGAACAGCAGGCCGGTGAAGAAGAACATCGCGTGCTCGAGGTCGTGCACGCGCTCGAGGTCAGCGTCGCGTCGTAGGCGCCCGGGATGTGCCACAGCACGAACGTCGCGTTGAACAGCAGCCACGCCGGCCACGGGCGCGCCAGCGCGCGCAGCGGCGCCGTCCAGCGAGCGCGGGCCAGCGCGCGCCCGATCGTCGTGCGGGTGCTGAGCGGCAGCGCGAGCCACATCCGCGGCCAGGGCCGGCCGAGCAGGATCAGCGGCGGCGCCACGGTGAGCAGCAGCACGTGCTGGAGCATGTGGACCCAGAACAGCTGGTCGGCGTAGGTGTCGATCGGGGAGTCCAGCGCGACGCACGATCGTCAGCCAGCCCGGCGATGAACGCAGGCGGTCGCGCCAGCGGCTGCGTGCGGGCGCGGCTGTAGCCCGCGGCCGCCCAGCCAGTAGAGCAGCGCGGCGAGCGCCACATAGGCCAGCGGCGGTTCGATCGACCAGCCGCCGGCCAGCGGTCACGGCGATCCACAGACCAGGTAGAGGATGACGAACGGCAGCGACGCCGATCGCGACGTAGAACGTCCAGAAGAACGAGCAGGCCTCGAGCCCGGCCTGCAGCAGCTCGGGTCGGTGTGGACGTCGGCCTCGAGGCCGGCTCGGTTCCGCGCACGCCCTCGTGCCGCGCCGCCAGGCGGTGGCGACCTGGGTCTCGATCCAGTAGATGCAGCGGCAGCGTGAACACGGCGTAGAACGCCGTCCAGCCGACGTAGACGCTGGCGTAGCCGCCGCTGGCCGGCCCGAAGCCGAGCGTCGTCCACTCGATCGACCTGCAGCACGACCGAGAGCAGCGCCAGCACCACGGCGGCGCGCCCGGCCGACGACCGTGCGCTCCGGGCGGCTGGCCGCGAGCCGCAGCAGCCACGCGCGCTGAGCACGAGCAGCGACCACGATCGCCAGGCCGAAGCCGACCGGCGGCGTTGACGTGGCCGATCTTCCAGTCGTCGTTGGTGTCCAGCGAGCGCAGGTAGAAGTAGGCGAACACGAACGCGATGAAGAAGAACGCAGCGGCGCCGCACAGCAGGCGCGCGCCGACCCACAGCGCTCGCGGCTGCCACTCGCGGCGGCTCGGGCTCGATCGGGGATGGGTGGGGCGGAGGCTTCCATCGTCTAGCCGCTCCTGCCGGCCGGGGCGAGGCCGGGCGCGGCCGGGCTCGACGCCGTACGGGTACGGGTCCTCGTCGAACACCGGGAAGCGTGTCGAAGTCGTGCACCGGCACCGGCGTCGGCAGCTGCCACTCGAGCGACTTCGAGTGCCACGGGTTGGCCTCGGCGGGCTCGCGCTTGATCAACAGCGACCAGACCACGTTGACCAGGAACACGAGCATCGAGATCCCGATCACGAACGCCGAGACCGAGACCCAGTCGTTGAGCGCCTGGAGGTTCGACGGGTAGGTGACCACGCGTCGCGGCTGGCCCAGCAAGCCGAGCGCGAACAGCGGCGCGAAGGTCGAGTTGAAGGCGATGAACAGCGACCAGAAATGGATCTTCGCCAGCCGCTCGTTGAACTCGCAGCCGGTCATCTTCGGGCCCCAGTAGTAGATCGCCGCGAACAGCGTGAACACCAGGCCGCCCATGATCGTGTAGTGGAAGTGGGCCATCGAGAAGAAGCTGCCGTGCGTGGTCACGTCGCTGGGCACGTCGGACAGGAACACGCCGGAGATGCCGCCGATCAGGAAGTTGAACACCCAGCCCGAGGCAGAACAGCATCGGCACCGTGAACCGTATTCGCCCGCGCCAGATCGTGCCCATCGCGCACAGGAAGATGAACCCGGTCGGCAGCGAGATCAGCTCGGTCGAGAGCATGTAGAACGGCCGCAGGTCGGCGTTGATGCCGCTCACGAACAGGTGGTGCTGCCAGACGAAGAAGCTCAGCAGCGCCACCCCGAGCATGCCCGGCGACGGCGAGCCGGTAGCCCCACAGCGGCTTGCGCGCGAACACCGGCAGCAGCTCGAGCACGATCCCGAAGCCGGGCAGCGCGACGATGTAGACCTCGGGATGGCCGAAGACCCAGAACAGGTTCTGGAACAGGTAGGCGCTGCCGCCGTCGCCGGCGACGAAGAAGGCGGTCTGCGACGGTGCGGTCGAGCGCCGCCCATCAGCAGCGTCGCGATCAGCATCGGCGCGGCCAGCAGCATCAGCACCGCGGTGGCGAGCACGCTCCAGACGAAGATCGGCAGCCGCGACCAGGTCATGCCCGGCGCGCGCATCGTGATGATCGTGGCCAGCAGGTTGAAGCCGAGCAGGCACATCGAGACGCCGACCAGCGCGAAGAAGCCGATGTAGGCGTCGTAGCCGGCGGTGCCCTGGTCGCCGAGCGGCTGGTAGCCGGTCCAGCCGGTCTGGAAGCCGCCGAAGAAGATCGTCGTGAGAGGACCACGCCGGCGGCCATCAGCAGCCAGAAGGTGAACGACTCGATCCGCGGGAAGGCCATCCGCCGCGATGCCGATCATCAGCGGCACGAGCCAGTTGGCGAACGGGCCGAGGATGCCCGAGGTCATCATCCCCATCATCATCGCCCCGTGCATGCCGACCAGCGTCAGGTACTGGTTGGCGCCGAACACGTGCGTGTTCGGCTGCAGCAGCTCGGTGCGGATCAGCATCGCGTTGAGCCCGCCGACGAAGAAGAACACGCCGATCCCGACGATGTACTGGATCGCCGACGACCTTGTGGTCGGTGCACAGCCGGAAGTAGCGGCCGACGCCCTCGCCCTCGTCCTCGTGCTCGGCCAGCGACGGCGGGTGGCCGAGCAGCCGCCGGACCGGGTAGTTGGCGAACCGAGCCCGACAGGAAGCCCGATCACCCCGAACAGGTAGCCGAGCAGCACCGAGATGTCGTTCTCGCCGGTGTCGTCGAGTAGTAGTCGAGGCTCGGCGCGTGGATCCGGCCGCCGATCCAGTCGCCGATCAGGCAGCCGACGATCGCCGAGCACGATCGCCGGTGAGCAGGTTGAAGCCGATCAGCCGCCGCCAGCGCGGGCGCTGGCGCCGGCGCATCGCGATCGCGCTCATCCAGCCTCTCCTCTGGGGGTCCGGGAAGTAGGTCTTGGAGTACGGCGGCAGCGACTTGTTCGCCGGCGCGAAACTGCAGCCGCTGCTGGGCGATCCAGGCCGCGAACTCGGCCTGCGGAACGACCCGGCCGGTGTCGAACATGTAGCCGTGCCAGACGCCGCACAGCTCGGCGCAGTGGATGTCGAAGGTCAGCGGCCTCTTGGTCGTCACGTAGGCGACGTTGTCGACGCCCGGGTTGGCGTCGGCCTTGACCCGAGCTGGTAGGCCCAGAACGAGTGGATCACGTCAAGCGAGGTCACGTGCAGCTCGACCAGCGGTTGGCGGGCAGCTCGAGGTCGCGGCGTCTCGACGCCGCCGTAGGACGGGTAGCGGTAGGTGAACTGCCACTGCTGGGCGATCACCTGGACCTGCAGCGCGGCTGGTCGGCGCCGGCGGGCTTGGCGATCGGGTTCGGGCCCCTGGCCGCCGCCGGAGCCGTCCTCGAGCAGCCGGATCGAGCCGTAGGCGGCGAGGAACAGCACGAGCACGGTCGTCACCACGAGCCACCAGGACTGCACCCTCGCGTGGCCGCGCACCGGCGGGCCGTCGAGCACGGCGCTCGGGCTCGCGCTCGCGGAACGACGATCAGCGCGTAGGCGAAGTAGACGAGCACCGCCAGCGCGACCGGCGTCGAGAGCCCGAGCAGCACGGTGTTGTCGACGACCTGGCCCGAGGCCTGGACGGAGCCGTTGCCGGGCGGCAGGCCGGGCGCGAGGACGAACACGACGAGCGGGGTCGCGATCACGCTGGCGACCAGCCAGAGCAGCACGACGCGGCGGAAGTGGTTGGCCTCGTTCATCGCGTCGCCGCCTCAGACGACCTTGATGAAGCCGTCCATGTAGCCGACCGTCTGCATCGGGCCGCCGAAGCCCTGGATGAAGCCGGCCGCGCACGGCACGAAGCACTGCCAGCGGTACAGGCCCTTGCCCGGGGTGCGGAACGTGAACGTGATCGTGTGGTGGTCGTTGCTCAGCGGGCACGGCGCGTTGTCGCACGGGTTCTTGGCGTCGTCGGCGATCGCCCTCGAGCGGCACCGAGACGCCGATCTGCGGGATCGCGAACACGTGCGAGGCGGCAGTCGGGGTCGATCGCCTGCGGTCGGCTTGCCGTTGAGCATGGAACTCGCCGCCGACCGTCCCGGTGCGCCTGCGAGATGAACGGGTTGCGCAGGCCCGACTGCGCCGTCGAACTGGTAGATCGTGACGTGCACGAGCGTGTTGGCGGGCAGCACGTAGGTCGTCGCGTGGCTGCCAGTTGCGTCGAGTTGGCATCGACCGCGTAGTAGGAGACCCAGGTCGGGTGCGGATCGGTGCGCTCGGCGGCCGCGACCGTCGCCGAGGTACAGCTGCGCGCCGGCCGGGGTCTGCGCCGCGGCGGCGCGCCGAGCCCGGCGAGCTGGTCAGGTACAGCCCGATGTAGAGGCCGATCAGCACGCAGACGATGGCGGCGCCGAGTCCGATCACTCCCAGAGCCTTGCGTGCGATCGCTCGTGCTCCGCTCGCTCTCGGCGCGGTGTCATACCGCCGCCGCGGCCGAGCGCAAGGCAGATGACGGCATTGTCATCGGCCGTCATTTACACGTCATCTGCGAGCGGTTATGGTCCCGCTCACCGTGGGGAGCGATGGCGAGCTGAGATTGCGGATACTGATCGTCGAGGACGAGGCGCGGATCCGCGCCTTCCTCGCCCGCGCGTTCGAGGCCGAGGGCTTCAGCGTCGACGTCGTCGAGGACGGCGAGCACGGGCTCGAGCGGGCGCTCGACCGGCAGCCTACGAGCTCGTGATCCTCGACCTGCTGCTGCCCGGCCGCGACGGGCTCGACGTCGCTGCGCGAGCTGCACCGCCAGCGCCCCGACCTGCCGGTCCTGATCCTGTCCGCGCGCAGCGACCTGCGACGAAGCTGCGCGGCTTCGAGCTCGGCGCCGTCGACTACGTCGCCAAGCCGTTCTCGCTCGACGAGCTGCTCGCCCGGGCGCGCGTGCAGCTGCGCCGCGCCCGCGGCGCCGGACGACGGCACCGTGATCCGCGTCGGCGGGCTGGTGCTCGACCTCGCCAGCCGGCAGGCGCGGGTCGGCGACACCGTCGCCGACCTGTCCGACCGCGAGTTCCGGCTGCTGCACTTCCTGATGCTGCACGTCGGCGAGGTGGTCAGCCGCGAGCGGCTGCTCTCGGAGGTGTGGGGCTACGACTTCGACCCGCGCTCGAACGTCGTCGACGTCTGCGTGCGGCGCCTGCGCCGGCGGCTTGGGCCCGACGCGCCGATCGAGACCGTACGCAATGCGGGCTATCGCGCCGCCGCCTGAGCGTGCGCGCGCTTCGTCCGGCGCTACCGCGTCGAGCTTCTGTGGGTCGCGTTCGCCGCCGCGAACTACGCGGCGATGATCGCCTGGCCGAGCTGGGAGACGATCCCGTTTCACTTCGTCTGGATCAGCCTGACGCTGCTCTACGGCTTCCGCGTCTGGCCGATGCGGGCGACGCTGATCGTGCTCGCGCGCGTGATGGCGGTCGACGGCCGTGTCGATCGCGCTCGACGCGTTCGACGGGATCCAGCTCTGGGGCGAGCTGTTCGAGGTGCCGCTGATGGCGGCGATGTTCCTGGCGATGGTGTGGCACGCGCGCCGGCGCGTCGAGGCGCTGGGGATCGCCGAGGGGCGCGCCGAGGAGCGCCGCTCGATGCTCGAGCGCCAGGAGCGATTCATCCACGACGCCTCGCACGAGCTGCGCACGCCGCTGACGATCGCGCGCGGCCACCTCGAGCTGCCTGCGCCGCGGGACCGACGACGCGCCGGAGCTCGACGTCGCGCTCGAGGAGCTGGCGCGGATCGACGCGATCATCGAGCGCCTGCTCGTGCTGGCCACCGCCGACCAGCCGGACTTCCTGCAGCACCGCCGAGATCGAGCTCGAGCCGTTCCTCGAGGACGTGTTCATGCGCTGGTCCGAGGTCGCTCCGCGCGCGTGGCGGCTCGGGCCGCTGGTCGCCGGCGCGCTGCGGCGGACCCCGAGCGCCTGCGCGCGGCGCTCGACGCGCTGCTCGAGAACGCCGTCAAGTACACGCGCAGACCGCGACGCGATCGAGCTGCGCGCGCGCTTCGACGGGGCCGGGCAGCGTCGTGATCGAGGTCGAGGACGAAGGCTGCGGCGTGCCCGCCGAGGCGCTCGAGCGGATCTTCGACCGCTTTGCGCGGGTCGATGCGGCGCGGACCCGCTCGGCGGGCGGCGTCGGCCTCGGTCTGGCGATCGTCGATGCGATCGCGAAGGGGCACGGCGGACGTTGCACGGTCGCGAGCACGGCCAAGGGCTCGATCTTCGCGCTGCACCTGCCGGGTTTCTCGGCCGCCGGCGGCGCGGCCGCTCGCTGCCGGGCAGGTTCGGCCTTCCCTGACGCCGAACCCGCGCTGATCGCGCGAGCGTCGCCGCGTCGATCACTGCCCGCGTGCATCACCGCGCCGGCGAACACGCGTCGGCGTCGTGACGACGCCCGCGCGGACGCCGGACTGGAAGTCATGCCGCACGCGATCGGTGACGGCGTCGCTGCGGCGGTCGGCCTCGAACCGTTCCAGGTCGAGGCCGAGCCGCTCGGCGCGCGTCCCACAGGTGCGGATCCTCGAGTCGTGCCTGGTCGGCGAACAGGGCGTCGTGCATCTCCCAGAAGCGACCCTGGAGCGCGGCCGCCTCGGCGGCGCAGGCGGCCGCCCATGCACGCGGGTGGCTCGAGCGCACGGGGAAGTGTCGGAACACCCGGCGCAGGCTGCGGTCGGCCAGGCGCGAGTGCAGAGCCGCGCAGAACGGACACTCGAAGTCGGCGTACTCGATCAGCAGGGGCCCGTGCGCCCCGGCCGCGCACGTGGTCCTCGAGCTGACGGCCCCGGCACCTGAGCCGAGCCGAGCTCTCCCACGGATGTGCCTCAGCGCGGCCGGCCGAGGGCTGCCGACGTCATCGGCTCAGCCGAGACCGTCGAAGATCAGATTGGCCCCCGGCAGATCCCCGGGCGAGGGAGCCTCGTAGCTCCACGTGACGACGCCGTCGGGGCCGACGATGACAAGCGCTCGCTGGGGGAACCCGGCCGGGTGATAGACGCCGAACGCCCGCGACGTCTCGCCCTTGGGCTCGAAATCCGACAGCTGCCCGATCCGGACGCCGAGCTTCTCGCGGAACGCCCTCTGGGACTCGCTGGCGTCGCAGGAGACCCCGTACAGGGTTGCGCCGCGTGCCGTGAACTCGTCCAGCAGCTCGTCGTAGAGGTTGAACTGGTCGGTGCACACGGGACTGAAGGCGAACGGATAGAAGACGAAGACCGTCGTGTGGCCCTCGAGATCCTTGCGTGTGAACTCGCTTCCGTCCTCGCGCCGCAACCTGAACTCGGGCACCGCCGTCCCCGGTGCGATGACCCCAGCCTGCGGGCCGTCCGTCACTTGCGGAGCCCGAGCTCGCGCACCAGCGACCGGTAGCGCTCGAGATCGGTGCGCTGCAGGTAGCTGAGGAACCGGCGGCGACGTCCCACCAGCATCAGCAGCCCGCGGCGGGAGTGATGGTCCTTCTTGTGGGTGCGCAGATGCTCGGTGAGCTCGTTGATCCGCTCCGTGAGCAGAGCGATCTGCACCTCGGCCTTGCCGGTATCGGCGGGTCCGTCACCGAACTTGGTGACGAGCTCCTGCTTGCGTTCCTGAGTGAGGGTCATGCGGCCGACGAGGCTAGCAGAGGGCGTGCCACGGCACATCCTGCGGTCTGTCCCCCTCGCTGGGCACGGGGCTCAGCGGCACAGCTCGCGCGCGTGCTCGACATCGAGGTGCATCTGCTCGACCAGCGCGTCGACGGAGTCGAACCGCCGCTCGCCCCGCAGACGCTGGATGAACTCGATCGTCAGCATGCGGCCGTAGAGATCCTCGTCGCGGTCGAGCAGGTACGCCTCGACCAGCACCGCGCGCCCGGTTCCGAACGTCGGGCGAACGCCGACGCTGACCGCCGCGCAGGCGCCGTCGGCGCGGGCGGCGTAGATGCCGTGCCCGGGACACACGAGCGCCTCGTCGGGAACCAGGTTGGCGGTCGGGAAGCCGAGCTCACGACCCCGGCGGTCGCCGGTCACGACCTCGCCCCGGAGCCGGAACGGCGCCCCGAGCAGGCGGCCGGCCACGTCCACTTCGCCGGCCAGCACGAGTCCGCGAATGTGGCTGGAGGACACGATCTCGCCGTCGACGTCCACCAGGGGGACCACCCGCGTCTCGAACCTCGGGTCGGCCGTGAGCATCGCCGGGTCCCCGGCCGCGCGGTGCCCGAAGCGGAAGTTCTCGCCCACCGAGACATGCGTCGCCGACAGCCGCTCGACCAGGATCCGGTCGATGAACTCCTGCGGCGTCTGGTGGGCGAACCCCTCGTCGAACGGGACCACGACCAGCTCCTCGACGCCGAGCGTCTCGATCAGCTCGGCCTTGGCCTCGAGGCTGGTCAGCAGCTTCGGGGCCGCCTCGGGACGGACGACCTGCAGCGGATGGGGCTCGAACGTGAGCACCGTGTCGTTGCCGCTGATCACCTCACGGTGCCCCACGTGCACACCGTCGAACTCGCCGACCGCCACCCGCCTCGGTCGCGGGACCGTGTCTGGAAGCATCGTCACCCGCATCGGCGCGGAAGCCTAGTGATCGTCCGCGCCGCCCTCACTGGGCGCAGACCGTCGCCCCGAGCTTGGTCGCCGTGCTCGCCACCTGCTGGCCCGCGCTCTGGATCTTGCCCAGGTCCTGGAGGCCGCTGGGGTCCTTGGCGTCCGCCTTCTTGCGAATCGTCTGCAGCAGCGTATTCGCCGCCTGCTGGGCCGAGATGAAGGCGTTCCAGTCGGGTGCAGCCGCGCTGTCGGGCTTGAGCGCCTGCAGGTCGCTCGTCTCGATCTCGGCGATCGGACCGATCTTGTCGAAATACGCAGCGGCCTGACCGGCGGCCTGGATGCTCGCCGGCTGGGGCACCGCCTTGGCCGAGGTCTGGGCAGTGGTGCAGATCGCGTTGGCCTTGCTGACCAACTGGCTGCGGGACAGCGTCGTGCTCGACGAGCCGCCACAGGCCGACAGCGTGGTGCTACACACCGCGGCGATCAGCAGCACGATCAGCTTCTCGTTTCTCATCCACTCCCGTCCTTTGTCCGCCGCAGCCCCGCCGACACGATGACGCGTGAGACTACCGGTCCGGAATCCGGACGAAGAGGGGATGTCATCCCCGCAGGCCGATGATCGGCTTCAGGCCCTCGCCGGAGGCGGCCGGCTCGGCCAGGGCGATCAGGCCGCGCTCATCGGTCAACCGCACGACCCCCCTCCCCTCGCCGGGCACGACGACGCCGTGCCCGGCCCGCTTGGCGTCCTGCTCACCGAGCCGGACCTCGGGCATGAAGCCGAGCGCCTGTTCGAGCGGGATGATCCGCTCGGTGTCCGCCTCGGCGACGATGAAGTGTCCGATCGCGGTCCGCCGGAGCTGCTCGCAGTAGGCATCGCCGAGCTCGGCGATCAGCGTGCGCACATAGGTTCCCGACGAGCACTCGATCACGAAGCCCCGCCGCGGCCCCGAACGCCAGCTCTCGCTGAATCGGTGCACCTCGACCTCGCGTTCGCGCAACTCGACCGCGATCCCCGCCCGGGCCAGCGCGTACGCCCGTCGGCCCCCCACCTTGACCGCCGAGTAGGCGGGCGGGCGCTGCAGCATCCGCCCGCTCGGCAGTGGCAGGTCCCCCTCGGGCACCACGCCCGTCTCGGTGATCTCGCCCTCGGGGTCGCCGGTACTCGAGACGGCGCCGAAGCGTGCCTCCACCTCGTAGCGCTTCGGCAAGGCCATCAGAAACCGCTGCACCCGTGTCGCTCGTCCGACCAGGACGAGCAGCAGCCCGGTCGCGAACGGATCGAGCGTCCCGGCGTGGCCGACCTTGACTCCGCGGCCGAGCGCCCGCCGGACGCCGAGGACCACGTCGTGCGAGGTCACGCCGACGGGCTTGTCGAACAGGATCACGCCGGACTGGGGCTCAGACACGGGGCCTCACCGGGCGCGCCGCCCTTACAACTGAGCGGCGATCTGCTCGCGGAGGAACGCGACCAGTTCGTCGCGCGACAGCGCGGTGCTGAAGCCGGCCGCCTGCCGGTGGCCGCCCCCGCCCTGGGCGCGGGCGATTTTTGAGACGTCGATGCGCTCGTCGCCCGAGCGCAGCGAGACCTTGGTCGGCGGTGCGTCGTCGGCGGCGCTCACGCGGTCGCGCACGAGCGCGGCGACGGCCGTGCCCTGGACGGCGCGGAGATGGTCGATCACGCCCTCGGAGTAGCTCTCCTCGGCGCCGGACTCGGTGAAGTCCTGGGCGGTGAGCGAGGTGAGCGTGAGCCGCCCCTCGTCGTAGCGCTCGACCTTGGCCAGGCCGCGCGCGAGCAGGGCCAGCTTGCCGTAGGGGATGCCCTCGTAGACGCGCCGATAGATCTCGTGGACGTCGACGCCGACGGTGATCAGCTCCGCGGCCATCTCGTGCGCGCGTGTGCCGGTGTTCTCGTACATGAAGCGGCCGGTGTCGGTGATCAGTCCGACGTAGAGCGCCTCGGCGATCGTGATCGTCGGCTCCACACCGAGGCCGTGCATCAGGTCCCAGACGATCTCGGCCGTGCACGATGCCTGCGGGTCGACGAGGTTGACGGTCCCGAAGCGCGTGTTGTCGTGGTGGTGGTCGATGTTGAGGATCCGGCCCTCGGGACGCTTCAGCGCCTCGGCCGGATTGCGCTCGAGGTTGCCGCAGTCGAGAAACACGATCGTCCGCTCGTCGAGGTCGTCGGGCGGCGTGGAGACGAGGCCGGCGAGGGGGAAGAAGCGGTACTCATAGGGCAGCGGGAACTCGTTCGCGTCCATGAACATGACGCTGTCCTTGCCGATCGTGGTGAGGATCTCCTGCGTCGCGATCAGCGAGCCGAGCGCGTCGCCGTCGGGGTTCTCGTGCGTGACGACGATGAACCGGTCCGCCCCGCGCAGCTCCGCCAGCACCTCCGCGCGCTCGGAGTGCCTGCCGTTCTCGCTCATGGGTCCGGGGTCGCCTCGTCCGGGAGTGGCGCCGCCTCGTCCTGGAGCAGCTCGGTGATGCGCATCCCGTGATCGACGGAGCCGTCGTAGGCGAAGGTCAGCGACGGGGTGTGCTTGAGCACGAGCTCCGAGGCCACCCGTCGTTGCAGGAAGCCCTGAGCCGAGCGCAGGCCGTCGAGGCTCTCGGCACGGATCTCGTCGCCGCCGAGCACGCTGACGTAGACGCGGGCGTGCCGAAGGTCGGGACTGGTCTTCACATCGGTGACGGTGACGAATCCCACACGCGGGTCCTTGATTTGGGTGGCGATCGCCTCGCTGAGAACAGCGCGTACGGCCTCATCGACGCGCCTCATCCGGGGTCGGCCCATCCTATCCGTCCCCGCGCCGGCTTGACGGTCCGGTTTTGTTCATCCGCGCAAGTCCTCCACCGACGCCACGAGGCGCTCGACGCTCACGCCCTGTGGGAAGCGGGCGTCCAGCCAGCGCTCGACACCGTCGGCCGCCGCCGACAGCGTGGCCAGTGAGCCGCTGGTCAGCGCGGCGGTGAGCGTGGAGCGCTGCCACAGATCCTGATGACCGGTCTCGGACACCGCCGCTCCGAGCCGCCCGTGGAGCTGAGCCTTGACCGACTGCAGCTCCTTGCGCTTGCCCTTCAGGCTCTCCGCGTCGGGGAAGTGGAGGTCGATCACCAGCACGGCGACGAAGCCGCTCCCGGCCATCGCGCGGCGACCGGCTAGGCGAGCTCGCGCTCGACCTGGCGCGTCGCGTAGGTCTCGAACACGTCGCCCTCTTTGACGTCGGCGAAGTCCCTGAGCACGATCCCGCAATCGAATCCGGAGGCGACCTCACGCACGTCGTCGTTGAAGCGGCGCAGGCTGGCGATCTCGCCCGTGTAGACGACGGTGCCGTCGCGGACCAGACGGACCTTGGCGCCGCGGGTGATCTTTCCCTCGGTGACGTGGCAGCCGGCGATCGTGCCCACGCGCGAGGCGCGGAAGATCTGGCGCACCTCGGCCGAGCCGAGTGACTCCTCCACCTCTTCGGGAGCGAGCATGCCCTGCATCGCGTTGCGCAGCTCTTCGATCGCCCGGTAGATGACCGCGTAGTGCCGTATCTCGACCCCCTCGCGCTCGGCGACGGCGCGGGCATCGCCCACCGGCCGAACGTTGAAGGCGAGGATCACCGCGTCAGAGGCGGCGGCGAGCATCACGTCGGACTCGGTCACGGCGCCGACGGCACGGCGGATCACGTTGACCGACACCTCGTCCTGCGGCAGCTTGGCGATCTCGTCCTCGATCGCCTCCAGCGAACCGGCGACATCGGACTTGATGACCAGGTTGAGCTCTTGCAGGCCGCGCTTGAAGATGTCCTCGAGCGAGATCTTCTTCCCGCTGCGCCGAGCCAGCGACTCGGTCTTCAGACGGGTCGCGCGCTCGCCCGCGAGCTGGCGCGCTCGGCGCTCGTGATCGACGACGCGAACGTGCTCGCCGGCCTCGGGTACGCCGTCGAAGCCGAGCACCTCGACCGGCTCGCCCGGGAACGCCTGCCCGACGCGGGTGCCGAGGAAGTCATTCATCGCCCGCACACGGCCCCAGTGGGCTCCGGCCACGAGCGCGTCCCCGATCTCGAGCGTTCCGCGGCCGATCAGGATCGTGACCACCGGGCCACGGCCGGGATCGAGCTTGGATTCGACCACGGTGCCGGAGGCCGGTGCGTTGGGGTTGGACTTCAGCTCCTCGACCTCGGCCATCACGAGGATCGTCTCGACCAGGTCGTCGAGGCCCTGCTTGGTCTTGGCCGACACGTCGACGAACTCCGTCTCTCCGCCCCACTCCACCGGCTGCAGGCCGAGCTGCGTCATCTCGGTGCGCACGCGGTCGGGCTGCGCGCCCTCCTTGTCGATCTTGTTGACGGCTACGAGGATCGGGACGCCGGCCTCCTTGGCATGGTCCACGGCCTCCTGTGTCTGCGGCTTGACGCCGTCGTCGGCGGCGACCACGATCACGGCGATGTCGGTGGCCTTGGCCCCGCGGGCCCGCATGGCGGTGAACGCCTCGTGGCCCGGCGTGTCGAGGAACGTGACGATCTTGTCGCCGTGGTGCACCTGGTAGGCGCCGATGTGCTGAGTGATGCCGCCGGCTTCGCCCGCGGCAACCTCGGTCTCTCGGATCGCGTCGAGCAGCGACGTCTTGCCGTGGTCGACGTGGCCCATGATCGTGACCACCGGCGGGCGCTCGATCAGGTCCTCGTCGGCGTCGTTGAACACCGGCTCGGAGATCTCCTCGTCCTCGGAGTGGACGATCTCCACCTCGCGGCCGAGCTCGGACGCCAGCACCAGGATCGACTCGTCGGTCAACGTCTGCGTGACCGTCTTCATCTCCCCGAGCTGCATCAGCTTCTTCATGATCTCGGCCAGCGGCACGTCGAGATACTCGGCGACGTCCTTGACGGTCGAGCCGGAGTTGATCCGGACCGTGTTGGGCTCGGCCAGCGCGGTGCGCGAGGCCGACGGACGCGACTCCGCCTCTTCGTCGTAGACGCCGCGTCGGCGCCGTCCGCGGCGCTGGCGCCGGGGCGGCTGGTTGGACTGGCCGCCGGGGCCGCCACCGGGGGCGCGCCGGGAGGCCTGCGAATCGATCACGACGCGCCGGCGGCCGCCGGCGGTGCCGGGGGCGCGCTCGCCCTGGAGCGAGTCGCGCGTCGGGCGCTTGTGGCCCTGCTCGCCGTTCTGGGCGCCGTCGACGCCGGCGGCCGGAGCCTCGTCGTCGGCGGCGGCCTGGGGCGCAGCGGCCGGGGCGCCGTCGGCGGCGGGGGCCTTTTCCGCGGCGGGGGCGGCCGGCGTCGGAGCCGGTGCCGCCGGCGCCTGCTCGGCCGCCGGAGCTGGTGGTGCCTGCTCAGCCGGCGGCGCCGGTGCCGCCTGCTCGGCGGTCGGTGCCTTCGGAGCCGCGGTGGACTTCGGGGCCGCCGGGGCCTTGGCCGCCGCCGGAGATTTGGCCGCCGCCGGGGACTTGCCCGCCGCCGGGGCCTTCGCGCTCGCCCCGCCCTTCGCGGCGGCCGGAGCCTTCGCCGCCTTGGGGCTTGCCGGCGCTGCGCCGCCGTTGCCGAGCACGGCCAGCGCGGCCGCCTCGTCGACGGCCGACGAGGCCGCCTTGACGTCGAGTCCGCCGGCCTTCAGCCGTGCGAGCACGTCCTTGGCCGGCAGTCCGCGTTCTTTCGCTATCTCGTGTACACGCTTCTTCATCTGCTGTTCCAGTGTAAGGGCACGTGCCAGCCACGACGGCCGGCCGCTCCGGTGGGGCCTACGATGTTGCGCCCTCGGCCGGCTCGGACGCCGGCGCGCCCTCCGCGCCGTCCTCGCCGCTGTCCTCGCGCTGTCCTCGGCTGACGCCTCGACCTGGTCGGTGTCCTGCCCGGCGAGCGCCTGGTGTGCGTCGATGCCGCAGTAGCGCGAGCCGGGAAGGGCTGCGTTCGGGCAGCGCCGGCCGTTGGACAGGATCGCGGCGCAGCGTCCCTGCGCCTCCTCCTGCTCGTAGCCGTGCTCGGCCTCCTCGGCCGCGAACTCGGTCTCCGAGCGGATGTCGATCCGCCAGCCGGTCAGGCGCGCGGCCAGCCGGGCGTTCTGGCCCTCCCGGCCGATCGCCAGCGACAGCTGGTCGTCGGGGACGATGACCGTGGCCTGCTTGTTGGCGTCGTCGACGAGCACCTCGCGCACGCGCGCCGGCGACAGCGCCTTGGCGACGAACCGGGCCGGCTCGTCGTTGTAGGGGATGATGTCGATCTTCTCGCCGCGCAACTCGGACACGACCATCCGCACCCGGGACCCGCGCGGGCCCACGCAGGCGCCGACCGGGTCGACGCCGTCGACGTGGGACACGACGGCGATCTTCGACCGGTATCCGGGCTCGCGGGCGACGCCGGTGATCTCCACCAGGCCGTCGGCGATCTCGGGCACCTCGAGCTCGAACAGCGACTTGATCAGCTCGGGATCACGCCGTGAGACGATGATGCTCGGGCCCTTCGTCGAGTTGGACACGTCCTTGATCACAGCCTTGATCCGCTGCGAGTGGTCGTAGCGCTCGCCGTCGACCTGCTCGGACTTCGGCAGCAGCGCCTCGACGCGCTCGCGGAGCTGGACGAGCGTGTAGCGCGAGTCCGACTGCTGCACGATGCCCGTGATCAGCTCGCCGACGCGGTCGCGGTACTCCTCGAACATCATGTCGCGCTCGGCCTCGCGGATCCGCTGCAGGATGACCTGCTTGGCGGTCTGGGCGGCGATGCGCCCGAAGTCGTGCGGGGTGACGTCCTCGGTCTCGATCTGGTCCTCGTACTCCTTGAGCTTCTCGAGATCGATCTCGGGCTCCGGCGGCTCGCGCATCTCGCCCGTCTCCGGGTCGACCGTCGGCTGCTGATCGACCGTCGACTCGACGAGCAGCTGCTCCTCGAGCTCCGGCGGGATCTTCAGCTCCCAGACGATGAAGTCACCGCTGTCGCGGTCCATCTCGACCTTCGCGTACGGGGCTGATCCGGGCGTCTTCTTGTACGCCGACAGCAGCGCATCCTCGAGCGCCTCCATCAGCTTCTCGCTGGAGATGTTCTTCTCAGCCGCGAGGCCCCGTACTGCTTCCACGATCTCCTTGGACATTGGGCTTACTCTCCCGGGACGAGGTTGGAGCGGACGATCTCGGCATACGGAATCGTCACGAGGCCGTTCTCTGCGGCGATCGTCACGTCCCGTTCGGAGGCGCCGACGAGCTCTCCGGTCAGGCTCTTGTGTCCATCACGGGCGTCCCGCAGCCGCACCCGCGCGTGTCTCCCGAGGAAGCGCGTGTAGTGCTGGGGCTTGGTGAGCGGACGGTCCTGACCCGGCGAGGAGACCTCGAGCGAGTACCGGTCCCGGTACTCGGTGAGGTGGCCGGTGACGCGCTCGCACAGTGCGAGCGTGACGCCGTCCGGATGGTCGACGTACAGGCGCAGGGTGTGGCCTGAGACGACCTCGACGAGCAGCACCTCGACCTTGGGCTCGGCTTCCTGCAGCCGAGCTTCGATCTCCGACTGAAGCGCGCTCACTGTCTCCTCCGTGGTCATAAAAGTCAATAAAAAAAGCGGGCGAGCGCCCACTTTCGGTACGTCCACCGGGAATCGCCCCGGCGCGAAAGCTGTGCGGTCAGGGTAGCACTGCGTTCACAGCCCTGCATGGGGCGGCGCGGTACGCAAGCGGTCGTGCGCGGCCGCCGGCTCGGGACCGCGGGCGCCCGTTCAGGACCGCGCGGCCGCCGCTCGCGCGCGGTCGCGGTAGAGGCGGTAGTCGCGCCGGGAGGGCTGCAGACAGGCGGCCAGGACCAGCGGCTTGCGCGCCTCGGCGTGACGGCCGAGCAGTTGCAGCGAGCGGCCGAGGCAGAACTGGGCGAAGTCGTTCGTCGGGGCCCGCTCGATCACGGCCTCGAACTCGCCCGCCGCCTGCTCGTAGCGCCGAGTGTGGAACAGGGCACGACCGAGCGCCTCCCGGATCGATGTCTTGTCGGGAGCGAGGTCGCGCGCCCGGGAGAGGGGAATCACCGCCTGGTGGTGGTGGCCCGCCTCGAGCAGCTCAGTCCCCCGCCGGTAGAGCTCATACACGTCGTCCATGACTCGATTTTAGGACGGACCGCAAACCGGTCAGGGAGCCCCGCACCGGCCACGGCGGCAGCGCCCAGAGCGCGCGCAGGCGCCCGGTGGCGCCGAGGCCCTCGGACAGCCGCACCCGCAGCGCGCGCCGCTGAGCCCGGGTCGGACCGTCGCCGGCGGCACCGTAGCGGGAGAGCCGTAGGGCCCGGATGTAGCCCGCCGCGTCAGGCGAGGAGCGGAAGCGGTGCTCGAGCTCGCTCAGCGTCGTCCCGGGCCGCAGTGGGCGCCCGCTGCGGACCAGCGCGCGCTCGAGCTCGTACACGACCGGATCTCCGGCCGCCCGGGCGCCGCGGCGCCGGGCGCGCCGCAGCGCCGGCAGCGCGCCCAGCCCGGCCAGCACCAGCGCGCCGGCCCCGAGAACGAGCCACAGTCCGGAGCCGCCGCCGGCGCCGTGCGCCCCCGAGGCGGCGGGGATGTCGTGGATCGCCCGGTGCAGCTGCCCCTGGGCGCCGCTCCCGGCGGCGGGCAGCTTGGGCACCGTGAGCGCTCCGTGCCCGCCGAGCGCGGGAGCAACACCGGGTGTCGGATCGAAGCGCACCCAGCCGTAGCTCGGGAACCAGGCCTCGACCCAGGCGTGGGCATCGAGGTCGGAGACCACCCATTGGTGCAGCGACTGGTCGTAGGTACCGCTTGTGAACCCGGCCGAGACCCGCGCCGGGATACCGCCCATCCGGAGCAGCAGGGCCATCGCACCCGAGAACTGCTGGCAGTAGCCGAGCTTGTCCTGGAACAGGAAGCTCTCGAGCGGATATTTGTGCCGGGGGGCGTTCTCGTTGTAGGTGAATCCGCGTCGCGAGGTAGCGCTCGACGCGCTTGATGTAGGCGATCGGCGTCGGCGCGCCCTTGGCCAGGCGCTGCGCGAGCGCGTACGCGCCCGCGTAGGGAGAGGCACGCATCGCCACGGCCCCGTCAGTGCTCGTGGCCCCGGCGATCCGGAGCACGGACTCGTGGGTGCCGAACGGCGGGAACAGTATCTCGCCCGCGGCCGGCTGTCCCGGCGCCGTCGTGGGCAGCGTGATCGCGCGATAGGAGCCCAGGTAGAGCTGCGGGTAGGGCTGGCCCGCCGTCGCCGCCAGCTCGCCCGTGGTCGGCTGCGGCGAGTAGACGGTGCTGAAGTAGGAGTCGCCGGGCTGCAGGTCGGTGCCGGCCAGCCATGTGCCCGGGCTGTCGCCGGGAATGACGCCCTGCGGGACCTGATCGGGGGGTTGCAGCGTGAACCCGGCCGAGATCACATCCGTCGTCCTCATCCCGCGAATCGTCACCTGCATGCGCTGAGTCCACCGGGCCAGCGCGGCGGGATCAGGCGGCGGGATCGCGGCGGTCGTCTCGCTCGACCCCTGGACCCAGTCGACGCCGTCGAACGTATCGAGGTTCTGTGCCTTCCAGTAATCCGGATGTGCGGCCTTCACCGTCATCACCTCGCGCCCGGTGCGCGGCCAGTCGAGCGGGCCGTAGCGCTGGGACCAGTCGAACGTGTCGATGTTGGTGGGCGCGAACGCACCGGCCAGACCCTCGTAGTTGAGCAGCGGCTGGTGGCGATCGAGCGCCGGCCCGATCACCATCGCACCGGCTCCGGCCAGCGCGAGGGCGATCACCACCGCCCGCGCGTCGCGCCGGCGGAGCCGCTCGCCCCACACCAGCGCCGCCACCAGGACGAGCAGCAGCAGGCCCTGCAGATACGGCGCCTGGGGTCGGATCAGCGTTGTGGGTACGACCGCGAGCGCGATGAGCGGCATCGCCGCCGCGGCGCGGCGGGCGTCGCCCAGCGATCGGGGCGCGAAGGCGAGCACCAATGCGCCGTCCATCAGCAGCACCGCCGCGCCCAGCGTCACCACCACCGGCACCCACGGGTCGGCGCCGTTGTAGGGCACGAGGACGCGCGGCAGCGCGCCGAGCCCATCGGAGACCCCGGTCCAGATCGCGCGCGGGTGCGCGTGCACGATCAGCGTGGCGGGAATGCCGGCCAGCGCCAGCGCCGCCAGGCCGGCGAGCACGGCGAGGATCACCGCCAGGCCCCGGGCAACGCGGCCTCGGCGTGACCGCCACCTCGAGCCCGCCGGCGGTCGCGGTGGCCAGGGCGAGCAGGCCGAGCATCCGCGAGGTCGGCCGCGGATCGAGCAGGATCGACCAGCGGGAGACGCCGTAGAGGCCGAGCACGGCGAACGCCACCAGCGTGATCAGCCCTCGCGCGGGCTCTGCCCGGCGGTCCGCGCGGGTGCTCTCGCGCCCCGCGCGACCGGCGTCGAGGACGCTGACGCTCTCCTCGAACGCGCTCATGCCGCCCGTACCCCCGGCCGCGAGCGCAGCACGTACCCGCGGCACCCGGCCACCTCGAAGCTCGGTCGCAGCGGGCGGCTCGAACCCGGCACGCGCGCCGCCACCTGCTTCGCGGCCGGGGGCGGGGCCGGGACGACCAGGACGCGGGCACCACGGGCGATTGACAGCACCGCAGGGGGCAGGCGCTCGAGCGACAGCGCCGCCACGTAGAACACGGGACCGAGCCGCGCCTGCCCTCCCAGCAGCGGCGCCGGTGACCCGGTGCCGCCGGCGACGAGCGCCAGGCGGACGTGCGCGGCCGGCCAGGCGGCGAGGTCGGCCTCGATCGGGGTCGGGCGCCGCTCGCCCGGCAGGAGCAGCGCGCAGCCGCCCTCGCGGGCCAGCTCGAGCGCCAATGAGGCCGCAGCGCGGACCGCGGCGTCGACGTCGTCGCTGCGGGCCTCACCGCCGGCATCGAGCATGACGAGCGGGCTGATGTCCCCCTCCACGCGCAGGCGCCGCTCGAGCAGGCCGGCACCACGGGCCAGCGCCTGCCAGTGGATGCGCGAGGCGGGCGTCCCGGGCCGGTACGGGCGCAGCCCGTCGAGGTCGACCGCGGCCAGAGCCTCGGGTCGCGAGAACGCGGCCGCCGGGCTGCGCCGGTCGCCGCGGGCGCCGTCGACCCAGTTGACCGGCGCGGTGCGCGGCAGCACGATCAGCTCCCGGGGGAGCTCGGCGCCGGCGCGGACGACGCGGGCGATGTCGAGCGGGTCGTGGACGATCAGCGAGGGTGGATCGAGGCGCCGCCGGCCGCGGCGCTCAAAGCGGACGACGACCCGGATCGTGGTCGAGCGGGCTCGCCGCGACAACGGGATCGGGGCCGCTGCGAGCGGCTCGAGCACTTCGGCCACCGGCAGGCGCAGCCGGCCCGTACGCACCTCGATCGACGCCTCGATCGGCTCGTCCTCGACCACGCGGCGGTCGTCGAGCCGGCGCTCGATGCGTGTGCCGCGCGCGGTCAGCAGGATCCACACGGGCGTGGCGATTCCCAGCAGGGTCAGGCCGGCGCCGAGCACGAACAGCGGCGAGGTGTCGAACAGGAAGGCGATCAGCGTCAGCGCCACCCCGGCCACGCCGATGCCGACCGCGCGTCGCACTACAACGCCCGTACCGCCGAGATCGCGTCGGCGATCACGTCCGCGGCCGCGGCCCGGGCCGACTCGGGCGCCAGCACCAGCCGGTGCGCGAGCACGGGCTCGGCCAGCGCCTGCACGTCGTCCGGCAGCGTGTGGTCGCGGCCCCGCATCATCGCGTGGGCCTTGGCGGCCCGGAGGAGCATCAGTCCGGCGCGCGGGCTCGCGCCGAGGTCGACGCGGGGATCCTCGCGCGTCCGCCACAGCAGCTTGACCACGTAGTCGCGCAGCGGCTCGGAGGCCCGGACCCGGGCGGCAGCGTCCTGGGCGGCGAGCACCTCGCCGGCGGTGACGACCGGGCCGAGCCCGAGCACGCGGTCACCCGCCTCGTGATCGGCCAGCATGCCGGCCTCGGCCTCGGGGTCCGGGTAGCCGAGCGAGATCCGGACCATGAAGCGATCGACCTGGGCCTCGGGCAGCGGGTAGGTGCCCTCGTACTCGACCGGGTTCTGCGTCGCCAGCACCAGGAACGGGCGCGCCAGCTCGTGCGTCTGGACGTCGACCGTCACCCGCCGCTCCTGCATGCACTCGAGCAGCCCCGACTGCGTCTTGGGCGACGCGCGGTTGATCTCGTCGACCAGCACCACGTTGGCGAACACCGGGCCGGGGCGGAACTCGAAGCGCTGCTCGCGCTGGTCGTAGACGTTGGTGCCCGACCACGTCGGCGGGCAGCAGGTCCGAGGTGCACTGGATGCGCGCGAACTGGCAGTCGATCGAGCGCGCGAGCGCCCGCGCGAGCGCGGTCTTGCCGACGCCCGGGTAGTCCTCGACGAGCACGTGGCCCTCGGCGAGCAGCGCGACGAGCACGTGATCGAGCGTCTCCGGCCGGACCTGGACCGCCCGGGCGACGTTCGCGGCTATCCGCCGCGCAATCGCGGCGGCGGCCTCAAACTCGTGCGGCGCGACCGGCGGTGCTGGCTCCGGCGGCTCCATCGCTTCCCTCCCTCTCTCGGCGCAGCGCTCGACCTCGTCGAGCACCGCCTCCGCGACGCGTTCCTTGCTCGTCCTGGTCACGTGCCGCTCGCCGCCTCGGCGGACAGGATCACGACCTCGTTCTCGGCGGACGTCGAAGCCGATCCCCGGTCGCGAGATGTCGTTGACCACGATCGCGTCGAGGCGCTTGCGCTCGAGCTTCCCGCGCCCGTAGTCGAGCGCGCCCGTCGCCGTGCTCGGCGGCGAATCCGACCAGCACCTGGCCGGGATGCGCGGCGCTCGGCCAGCCCGCTGAGCACGTCCTCGGTCGGCTCGAGCTCGATCGCGGGCGGCGGGCCGCCGTCCTTCTTGAGCTTGCTCGCGCGCCGGGTGCGCGGGCCGGAAGTCGGCGACGGCGGCCGCCATCAGCAGCACGTCGGCGGCTCGAAGTCGCTGCTCGCACGCCGTGCTGCAGCTCGGCCGCGGTCTGCACCGCGACGATGCTGCACGCCGGCCGGTGGCGCCGAGCGAGACGTTGGCGGCGACCACGCGTCACCTCGGCGCCCGCGGCGCGCGCGCCTCGGCGGCGAGCGCAAGCCCATCCGGCCCGAGGAGCGGTTGCCGATGTAGCGCACGCTGTCGATCGGCTCACGCGTGCCGCCGGCGGTGACGAGCACGCGCACGCCCGGCCAGCGTGACGTCCGCGCGCCGGCGCCAGCAGCGCGCTCGCAGGCGGCGAGCAGCTCTGCTCGGGCTCGGCCAGGCGGCCGACTCCGTGCTCGCCGTGCGAGGCCAGCTCGCCCTCGCCCGGCGCGATGATCGTGACGCCCCGCTGCTGCGAGCAGCGCGAGGTTGGCCTGCGTCGCCGGGTTGCAGGTACATGCGGTTGTTCATCGCCGGCGCGACGACCACCGGGCAGGCGGCGGCCAGCGCCGCGCTGGTCAGCAGGTTGTCGGCGTGCCCGTGGGCGAGCTTGGCGATCGTGTTGGCGCTGGCCGGCGCGATCAGGTACAGCTCGGCGCGCTCGACCAGCGCCAGGTGGCTGATCGGCGCGCGCTCGGGCGAGCGGCTCGCCCGGATAGGCCCGCGCGCCGGGTCGGGCTCGAACTCGCTGCTCAGCACGGGCGCGCCGGTGATCCCCTCGAACGAGGCGCGTGCCGACGAAGCGCTGGCTGGTCGGCGTCTGGATCACGCGGACCGCGTGGCCGGCGCTTGATCGCCAGCCGCGCCGTCTCGATCGCCTTGTAGGCCGCGATCCCGCCGCTCACGCCGAGGAGCAACCGGGCCATGGCGCGCGCTCCCGCTTCGCGAGCCCTACCGGTAGTGGTACTTGAGCTTGCCCTGAGCGACTTCCTCGAGCGCGATCGTCAGGTAGTTCTTGGAGCGTGTGTCGACCATCGGCGGCGGGAACTCGTCGAACGTGCCCTCGCCGAGGTTGTGGTAGTACGAGTTGATCTGGCGCGCGCGCTTGGCGGCCACGATCACACTCGCGTAGTCGGAGTCGACGTGTTCCAGCAGCTTGTCGATGCGGGGTGAGATCAAGGTGTCGGTCCTTTGCGGTCGGGGGACATAAGGGTAGCGGCGCGTGATCAGCCTGGCCTCATCCGCCAGGCGCGTCGGCCACGATCCGCGGCCAGCTCGTCGGTGGCGTCCTCGAGCCGGTCGTTGACGACCACGTGGCCGAACTCGGGCTGGGCCGCGAGCTCGCCGCTCGGCCGTCCGCATGCGCGCGTCGACCTGGTCGGGCGCGTCGGTGCCGCGGCCGATCAGCCGCGCGCGGAGCGCCTCGCGCGACGGCGGCGCGATGAACACCTGCACCGCCTCGGGCATCGCCTCGCGGACCTGGCGGGCGCCCTGGACCTCGATCTCGAGCACCACCGGCACGCCCGGCTGCGAGCCGTCGCTCGAGCTCGGAGCGCAGCGTCCCGTAGCGGTTGCCGGAGTAGTCGGCGTGCTCGACGAAGTCGCCGGCGCGCGACGCGGCGCGTCGAACTGCTCGCGGCGGTGAGGAAGTGGTAGTCGACGCCGTCGCTGCTCGCCGGGGCGCGGCGCGCGGGTCGTGGCCGAGACCGACAGCTCGAGCTCGGGCATGCGCTCGAGCAGGCCGCGGATCAGCGTGCCCTTGCCGACCCCGGAGGGGCCGGTGATCACGAAGACCTTGGCCACGCGCTCTGGGATGGCGGCGAGCGCCGGCGCTCAGCGGCGGCGCATGCAGCGTCGACGAGCTCGGCGCGCTGGCGCTCGGAGAGCCCGCCGATCGTCTTGCTCGGCGAGATCCGGCACTGCGTGAGAATCTTGTTGACCTTGACGCGGCCGTACTTGGGCACCGCCAGCAGCAGGTCGAAGACCTTCGCGGTCTCGAGATATTCGGGCGGATCGAGCAGCAGCTCGTGGATCGGCTGGCGGCCGGCCTTGAGATCGCGCTTGAGCTGCGCGCGGCGGCTGCGAATGTCGTTGGCGCGCTGCAAGCGCCTCCATCCGCTGCACGAGCGAGCGTTCGGGCGCGGCGACGGGCTTGGTGGGCGATTCACTGACCGGCGGCATGGGCGGCGACTATACATCTTGGGCGCGGCGATCAAGGCCAAATCGGCCCAATTCGACTCGACCTCAACCTGAGCTTGAGCATTGTCGAGCATGGTTGCGGCAATAGCCGGAGTTTGCAGGGGGTTTTACGACGCTGTTAGCGACTCATGCTCCGGTCGCGACTTGCTGATGGCGGTACCGCAGCACGATGCTCGCTGTTTGCGAGCGAGTCCGGCCGAGTTCTGCGGCGATCCGCGCCCCGGCGGCCGGGTCACGGAAGCTCTCGGTCCCGACGGCGACCAGCGTTGCGCCCGCGCGCAGCAGATCGAGCGCATCGCGGCCGCTCTGCACGCCGCCCATCCCCACGATCGGGATCTTGACCGCGCGCGGCCACCGCGTGGACCTGCGCCAGCGCGACGGCGCGGACCGCCGGCCCCGAAACGCCGCCGGTGATCACCGCCCAGCCACGGCTGCGCCGGTGCCCGGGTCGAGCGCCATCCCGCGGATCGTGTTGATCAGCGACACCGCGCTCGGCGCCGGCGTCCTCCGCGGCGCGCGCGACGGCCGCGACGTCGGTGGCGTTCGGCGTCAGCTTGACGATCAGCGGCTTGTCGGTCAGCGGCCGGACGAGCTCGAGCAGCGCGCGAGACCTCGCGCCGGGTCGGCGCCCATCATCAGCCCGGTCTCGACGTTCGGGCAGGAGACGTTGAGCTCGAGCGCGGCCACCTCGCTCGCGCTCGGCGAACGCGCCGACGAGCTCGGCCGACCTCCTCGCGGGTGAAGCCCATCACGTTGACGATCAGCGGCACCGGCAGCTCGGCGAGCTCGGGCAGGTCGTGCGCGAGGTAGCCGTCGAGCCCCTTGTTGGGCAGCCCGATCGAGTTGATCAGCCCGGCGGCGAGCTCCCACAGCCGCGGCGGCGGGTTGCCCTCCGCGGGGCCAGCGTCACCGTCTTGGAGACGAAGGCGGCGAACGGGAACCGCTCCAGCAGCGCGTCGCCGAACGCCCGCCGGGCGGCGATCGCGTCGAAGGTCCCCGAGGCGTTGATGATCGGGTGGGCGAGCTCGATCCCGCAGAACGTCGACGCGTCAATGTCCCGCCCCGGCGCACGAGCGCGGTGTCGAGCCGCGCGGCGTCGAGCACCGGCCCGTCGACGCACAGCCGGAGGTAGCCCGCGCGCGTCGGCACGACGCAGCCGAAGCAGGCGCCGAACCCGCAGGCCATCCCCGACTCGAGCGCCAGCTGCGCCGGCGACCGCGCGCTCGGCGCACAGCGCGCCGTACCGCCTCGAGCATCGCCGGCGGCCCGCACGCGTAGACCTCGGCGCTCGCGCGTCGGCGTCGAGCTCGGCGCTCGAGCAGCTCGGTCACGAGCCCGTGGTGGCCGACGCGAGCCGTCGTCGGTGGCGACCGCGGCGCCGCTCAGCAGCGCGGCGCCCTGCGGCGTGCTCGGCGTCGCGGAAGCCGAGCAGCACCGGCGTCCGCTCGCCCGAGCTCGTCCTGCCAGATGGCGAGCGGCGCGATCCCGACGCCGCCGCCGACGAGCAGCGCCCGCCGCCCGTCGCTCGGGCGCGTGAAGCCGATGCCCGAGCGGCCCGACGAGCAGCAGCTCCTCGCCCGCGCTCGAGCTCGCACAGCCGCTGGGTCCCCGGGCCCGACATCCTCGAGCATGAACTGCGAGCTCGGCCTCGGTCGCCCGGCGCCCGCGCGCTGCGCAGCACGCTGAACGCGCGGGGCAGGAACGGACGCTCGCCGTCTCCCCCACCCCACCGCTCGGCCGTGCGCCAGCATGTAGAACTGGCCCGCGCTGCGGCACGGGGCCGTCGGGTCCGCGCAGCGGAGGACGACGTAGGCGCCGTGCTCGGTCGCGCGCGATGCACCGGGCAGCGCGCCGGCCGAACGGCGCCAGGCGTGCGCCCGCTCACGTGACCGTCCGCTCGGGCGCCGGCGTGGATCTCCTGCAGCGAGATCACGTCGGGCTCGCCGCGGCGCGCCGCCGCGATCGCCCGGGCCGCGGCCATCCCGCCGGCCATCGTCGTGATGCACGGGATCCCGCGGGCGATCGCGGCCGAGCGGATCTCGTATCCGTCGGTGCGGGCGCCGGTGCCGACCGGCGTGTTGATCACCAGATCGACCTCGCCGCGCTCGATCCAGTCGACGACGTGCGGCGAGCCCTCGCCGATCTTGTTGATCGTCTCGCACGCGGATGCCCATCCGCCGGATCGCCTGCGCGGTGCCACGGGTGGCGATGATCGTGAAGCCGAGGTCGTGCAGCGTCGTGGCGATCCCGGTGGCGGCGGGCTTGTCGCCGTCGGCCACGGTGATGAACACGGTGCCGCTCGTCGGCAGCTTCGCGCCGGCCGCCGCCTGCGCCTTGGCGAACGCGGTCGGGAAGTCGCGGGCGATGCCCATCACCTCGCCCGTCGAGCGCATCTCCGGGCCCGAGCAGCGAGTCGGCGCCGGCGAAGCGGTCGAACGGCAGCACCACTTCCTTGACGCACACGTGGCCGTTGGTGGTGTCTCGGGCAGGTCGAGATCGGCGATCCGCTCGCCGAGCATGATCCGGCAGGCCAGCTTGGCCAGCGGCAGCCCGATCGCCTTGGACACGAACGGGACCGTGCGCGAGGCGCGCGGGTTGGCCTCGATCACGTACAGGCCGTCGTCGCCGTGGATCGCGAACTGGACGTTGAGCAGGCCGACGACGCCGAGCGCCTTGGCGATCCCGGCCGTCTGGTCGCGGATCTGCCCCAGCATCTCGTCGCCCAGCGCGTGCGGCGGGAGCACGCAGGCGGAGTCGCCCGAGTGGATGCCGGCCTCCTCGACGTGCTGCATGATCCCGGCGATCCACACGTCGGTGCCGTCGCACAGCGCGTCGACGTCGACCTCGATCGAGTCCTCGAGGAAGCGGTCGAGGTAGATCGCGCGGTGCGGCCTGCGCGCCGACCCGCTCCAGGTAGTCGCTCGAGCCCCGCCGACGTCGTAGACGATCTCCATCGCCCGTCCGCCGAGCACGTAGCTCGGTCGGACCAGCAGCGGGAAGCCGACCTCCGGCGCGCGGTCGAGGGCCTCCTGCGCCGAGTTGGCGGTGGCATACGGGGGCGCCTTGTAGCCGAGCCGGTCGAGCAGCGGCCCGAAGCGCGAGCGGTCCTCGGCGAGATCGATCGCGTCGATGCTCGTGCCCAGGATCGGCACGCCCGGCCTCGTGCAGGCCCGCCGCGAGCTTGAGCGGCGTCTGGCCGCCGAACTGGACCACGACCCCTTCCGGGCGCTCGACCTCGCACACGGCGAGCACGTCCTCGAGCGTGAGCGGCTCGAAATACAGCCGGTCGGAGGTGTCGTAATCGGTCGAGACCGTCTCCGGGTTGCAGTTGATCATGACCGCGTCACGGCCGGACTCGCGCACGGTCTGGGCGGCGTGCACGCAGCAGTAGTCGAACTCGATCCCCTGCCCGATCCGGTTCGGTCCCGAGCCCAGGATGACCACGCTCGGGCGCGTCCCGCGGTCGATCTCGTGGGCCGGACCGCCGGCGGGCGCGCGCTCCCAGCCCGAGTAGTAGTACGGCGTGCTGGCGGCGAACTCCGCGGCGCAGGTGTCGACCGCCTTGTAGGTCCGCTCGCCGGCGAACGGCGGCGTCGGGATCGGTGGCCAGTGCCGAGAGCTCGCGCAGGAACCAGGGATCGATCCGCGTGCGCCGGTGGAGCTCGTCGAGGTCGACGCCGCGGCGCAGCGCCTCGAGCAGGTGGTCGAAGCGCTCGGCTCCCGGCGCCTCGAGCACGGCGAACAGCTCCTCGTCGATCGTCGGGCGAGCGCGGGCATGTGGTCGAGCTCGCGTGAGCGCAGCGCCTTGGCGAACGCCTGCTGGAACGTCCGGCCGATCGCCATCACCTCGCCGACCGACTTCATGTGAGTGGTCAGCCCCTCCTCGGCGCCGGGGAACTTCTCGAACGCGAACCGCGGCCACTTGACCACGCAGTAGTCGATCGTGGGCTCGAAGCTGGCCGGCGTCGCCCGCGTGATGTCGTTGGGGATCTCCTGCAGGGTGTAGCCGACCGCGAGCCGGGCGGCGATCTTGGCGATCGGGAACCCGGTCGCCTTGCTGGCCAGCGCGCTCGACCGGCGACACCCGCGGGTTCATCTCGATGACCATGATCTCGTCGGTGAGCGGGTTGACGGCGAACTGCACGTTGGAGCCGCCGGTCTCGACCCCGACGGCCCGGATCACCGTGATCGCCTGGTCGCGCAGCGCCTGGTACTGCTTGTCGGTCAGCGTCTGCTGCGGCGCCACGCAGACGCTGTCGCCCGTGTGCACGCCCATCGGGTCGAGGTTCTCGATCGAGCAGACGATCACGACGTTGTCGGCCGTGTCGCGCATCACCTCGAGCTCGAACTCACCCCAGCCGAGCACCGACTCCTCGAGCAGCACCTGGCCGATCGGCGAGGCAGCGATGCCACGGCCGACGATCGTCTCGAGCTCTCCCTCGTGGCGCACGACGCCGCCGCCGCGTCCGCCGAGCGTGAACGCCGGACGGACGATGATCGGCAGTCCGAGCTCCTCGACCGCGGCCCGCGCGTCATCGACGCCGTGGGCGATCGCCGAGCGCGGCACCCGGAGTCCGGCCTCGGTCATCGTCTCGCGGAAGCGCTCGCGGTCCTCGGCCCGGTCGATCGCCTCGTAGTCGGCGCCGATCAACTCCACGCCGTAGCGCTCGAGCGTGCCGTCCTCGTGCAACGCCTTGGCCAGGTTCAGCGCCGTCTGTCCCCCGAGCGTCGGCAGCAGGGCGTCAGGCCGCTCGCGCTCGATCACCTGGGTCACCGGGCCGGGCAGCAGTGGCTCGATGTAGGTCGCGGTGGCCACCTCGGGGTCGGTCATGATCGTGGCCGGGTTGGAGTTGACCAGCACGACCTCGTAGCCCTCTTCCATCAGCACCTTGCACGCCTGCGTGCCCGAGTAGTCGAACTCGGCCGCCTGGCCGATCACGATCGGGCCCGAGCCGATCAGCAGGATCTTGTGGATGTCGTCGCGCCTGGGCATGTCAGGCGGCCGTTGCCTTGATCTCGTCACGAAGCGATCGAACAGGTACAGCGAGTCGTGGGGTCCGGGCCCCGCCTCGGGGTGGTACTGGACGGTGGCGCCGGGGACGTCGAGCAGCCGCAGCCCCTCGACCGTGCGGTCGTAGAGGTTGATGTGGGTCAGCTCGGCGGCCCCGAAGTCGGTCTCCCAGCGGACCGGCTCGTCGCGCTCGATCGTGCGCTGGCCGCTCGGGCCGAGCACCGCGAAGCCATGGTTCTGGCTGGTGATCTCGATCCGGCCGGTGGTCAGGTCCTTGACCGGGTGGTTGGCACCGTGATGGCCGAAGGGAAGCTTGTAGGTCTCGAGTCCGACGGCGCGGCACAGCAGCTGGTGGCCGAGGCAGATGCCGTAGACGGGACGCCGTCCGACCAGTTGCCGGACGGTCTCGACCACGTACTCGAGCGCGGCCGGATCGCCGGGACCGTTGGCGAGGAAGAACGCGTCGGGATTGCCGGCCAGGAGCTCCTCGGCGCTCGTTGTGCACGGATACAGCTCGACCGTCGCACCCCGCGGCGCGCAGGTTGTGGATGATCGACAGCTTCACGCCCGTGTCGATCATCGCGATCCGCGGCCCGTCCGAGCCGGCGGCCCCGGCGGTCGGCCCGAGCACCACGCGATCCGCCGGCGTCACCTCCCGGGCCAGGTCGCGGCCCGTCATCGCGGGCTCGGCCTCGATCAGCTCCAGGGCCTGCCGCCTCCGGCAGGCTGGCCGGGAACACACCGCCGCGCATCGAGCCCTCGTCGCGGAGGTGGCGGACGAGCGCGCGCGTGTCGAGGTCGGTGATGGCTGGAATCCCGCAGTCGATCAGCCACGCGAGCCAGCCGCGCTCAGCGCCCGGCGCGTCCTCGTGGTCGACCGCCGCGCGCATGATCGCCGCCCGGGCGTGGATGCGGTCGGACTCCAGCGCCTCCTCGGAGACTCCATAGTTGCCGATGTGGGGATAGGTGAAGGTGATCAGCTGACCGGCGTAGCTGGGATCGGTCATCGCCTCCTGGTAACCCGACATCGAGGTCGTGAACACGATCTCGCCGACAGCGTGCCCGTCGCTTCCGCAGGCGAGCCCGTCGAAGCGCGTCCCGTCCTCGAGCAGGACGTATGCGGTGGCCGCGGCTGTGCTCACGCGACGGAGCCTGCCTCGGTGAGCATCGGCGCGCGGAACGCCACCGCGCCCGCGGCCACGGTCAGGACCACGCGGCCGTGCAGGGTGCGGCCGTGGAAGCAGCAGTTCGCCGACCGGCTGGCGTACCCGTGGGCACCGACCTCGAAGCGCGCCTCGAGGTCGACCAGGCACAGGTTCGCGGGCTCACCGGGGGCGATCCGCGGGGTCGGCAGGTCGTACAGGGCGGCGCCGGCGGTCATCCGCTCGATCACCGTCGTCGAGCTCGATCTCCCCGGGCATGACCAGCTCGGTGAACACGGCTGCGAACGCGGTCTCGAGCCCCGTCGTCCCCATCGGTGCCTGCTCGAACGGGACTTCCTTCTCGTGACGGGCATGCGGCGCGTGGTCGGTGGCGATGCAATCGATCACGCCGCTGGCCAGCGCCTGCACGAGCGCCCGGCGGTCGGTCTCGGAGCGCAGCGGCGGGTTCATCTTGAAGCGGCTGTCGAGCGTGCGCACGATGTCGTCGGTCAGCGTGAGGTGGTGCGGGCAGACCTCGCCGCTGACCCGCGCGCCGGTGGCCTTCGCCTGGGCGAGCGCCTCGATCGATTCCACGCACGAGAGGTGCTGGAAGTGGACGCGCGCGTCCTCGTACCTGGCCAGCGCGCCGTCGCGCGCCACCATCGTCGACTCGGAGATCGACGGGATCCCCGCCATCCCGAGCCGGGCCGAGACCGCGCCCTCGTGCATGACGCCGTCGGCCGACAGCGCCGGGTCCTCCTCGTGCAGCGCGACCACCCCGCCGCACAGTCGCTGGTACTGCAGCGCCTTGCGCAGCATCCCGGCCGAGACGACCGGTCGGCCGTCGTCGGTGAACCCCAGCGCGCCGGCGTCGCGCAGCTCGGCCATCTCGGTCAGCACGTCGCCGTGCAGGCCACGTGTGATCGAGGCCAGGAAGCCGACCGGTACGTGGGCTTCACGGCCCGCCGCGTCGACGAGCGAGCGCAGGATCGCCGCCTCGTCGACGACCGGCGACGTGTTGGGCATCGCGATCACCGCACAGAAGCCACCCGCGGCCGCCGCGGCGGTGCCCGTCTCGATCGTCTCCTTGTACTCCTGGCCGGGCGTTCGCAGATGGACGTGCGGGTCGACGAAGCCGGGGAAGGCGTGCCGGCCGCCGGCGTCGAGCGTCTCGGCGCCGGACGGTGCGTTGAGCGAGCCCGACGGGCCGATCTCGGCGATCAGGCCGCCGCGGATCAACACGTCACGGGGCTCGTCGAGGTCCGCCCGGGGGTCGATCACGTGGGCATCGCGGAGCAGCAGCTCCGCCGGCTCGACGGCGCGGTGGAACAGACGGGAGCTCATGCCGCCACCGCCAGTGCCGGAGAGCCGGCGAGCAGTTCGTAGAGGACGGCCATGCGGACGGCAACGCCGGCCTTGACCTGGTCGCCGATCAGCGCCTGGGGCGAATCGATCGCGTCGGCCGAGAGCTCGACCCCGCGGTTGACCGGGCCCGGGTGCATCAGCAGCTGGCCCGGGTTCAGCCGCGCGGCGCTGATCTGGTACCGGGCCGCGTACTCGCGCAGCGAGGGCACGAACGCCTCGCGCATCCGCTCGTGCTGCATCCGCAGCACGTACACGACGTCGGCCTCGTGGAGGTGCTCGAGCGTCGGCATCGAGCGGCACCCGAGGGCCTCGATCTCCCGCGGGATCAGCGTCGGCGGCCCGGCGACGGTGACTTCGGCGCCCATCCGCTGGAAGGCGAGGATGTTCGAGCGGGCCACGCGCGAATGCAGGACATCGCCGACGATCCAGATCCGGGCGCCATCGAGCCGGCCGAGCCGGCGTCGCAATGTGAACACGTCGAGCAGGGCCTGCGTCGGGTGCTCGTGCTTGCCGTCGCCGGCGTTGATCACCGCCGCCGGCGTCCAGCCGGCCACGAGCTGCGCCGCTCCGGCGTGGGGCGAGCGGATCACGATCGCCGCCGGGTCATAGGCCGACAGCGTCTGGATCGTGTCCTTGAGCGACTCGCCCTTGTCGACCGACGATCCCGCCGACCGGACGCTGACCACGTCGGCCGACAATCGCTTGGCCGCGAGCTCGAACGACGAGCTCGTCCGCGTCGAGGCCTCGTAGAACAGATTGACCACCGTGCGTCCGCGGAGCGCGGGGACCTTCTTGATCGCGCGACCGGAGACCTCGGCGAAGGACTCGGCGCGGTCGAGGATCCGCTCGATCCCGTGGCGATCGAGATCGTCGATCGAGATCAGGTGTCGCTGCGTCATGCCGCCTCCCGCGTGGGCTTCGTCGCTGGACCGATCGTCACCTCGTCGACGCCGTCGACCTCGTCGACCCGGACGTTGACGCGCTCATCATGCGAGGTGGGCAGATTCTTGCCGACATAGTCGGGCCGGATCGGAACCTCGCGATGCCCCCGGTCGACCAGCACCGCGAGCTGGATCCGGGCGGGACGGCCGTAGTCGAAGATCTCGTCGATCGCCGAGCGCACCGTGCGGCCGGTGTAGAGCACGTCGTCGACGATCACGATCGTGCCGCCGTCGATCGGGAACTCGAGATGGGTCGAGTGCACCACCGGGGCGCTCGGCCGGCTCTGGAAGTCGTCGCGATAGAACGCGATGTCCACGTCGCCGAGCGGGACGTCGGTCTCGAGCAGCTCGCTCGTCAGCGCGTGGATCCGCTGGGCCAGAATCGCGCCGCGGCGGTGGATGCCGACGATCGCCACCGCGCCGTTCGGGTTCTTCTCCACGATCTCGTGGGCGATCCGCACGAGCGTGCGGCGAATGTCATCGCGGTCGAGGACGACCCTCGTGCCTTGCAATGTGGTCCTTCCTGGTCTCGCTGGACCGGGTTAAAGGTGCCGACGTGTCGGAGCCTAGCAAGGGCACCCGACGCCGGCGGCCCTACGTCTGGGCCGGCTCCGGAATGACGCCGGCGTCCTGGCGCCGGGCGTCCCAGCGAACGAGCTCGGGCTCGCCGCGCTCCGGGAACGGCACCTCGATCGTGTCGAAGTCGCGCGGCAGCACGGTGTGGGGGAACACCGCGCGTGCCTCGTCGCGCAGCACGCTGACCGGGTAGCGCATCGAGAAGTGGTTGAGCGCCAGCAGCCGCACCTCGGCCCGCACCGCGATCGCCGCCGCCTGGGCGGCGGTCGAGTGCCGTGTCTCGCGCGCACGCTCGAGCTCGTCCTCGGCGAACGTCGCCTCGTGCACCAGCACGTCGGCCTGATGCGCCGCGGCAACGAGCGTCTCGCACGGCATGGTGTCGCCGGAGAAGATCAGCTTGCGGCCCCGCCGCGCCGGCCCGAGCACCTGCTCGGGCGAGACGCCCTTGATCGTCTCGCCTCGCTGCACGCGACCGAAGTCCGGCCCCGGCTCGAGCCCCAGCCGCACGGCCGTCGCGGGATCGAACACACCGGGCCGCTCATCCTCGTGCAGCGAGTAACCGAACGCCGGCCCGCGATGGGTCACGGGAAACGGCGTGATCCGGTATCCGTCGCGCTCGAGCACCTCGCCCGGCTCGAGCTCGACCAGCTCGAGCGCGAAGCTCACCCGCCCCGCCGCCCGCATCGCCAGCGCCATCAGATCACGCAGCCCGCGCGGGCCGTACACGGTCAGCGGCCGCTCGCGGCCCCGCAGGTCGAATGTCTTCAGCAGGCCCGGAAGCCCCAGCCAGTGGTCGGCGTGGCAGTGGGTGAGGAAGATCTCGGTCAGCTCGGTCAGCCCCACCGAGGCCACCAGCTGGCGCTGCGTCCCCTCGCCGCAGTCGAACAGGATCCGGTCGCCCCCACGTCTGACCAGCAGCGCCGGCAGTCCCCGCCTGGCCGTCGGGATCGAGCCGGCCGTGCCGGCGAAGAAGATCGACAGGTCCATGGGCGTCGAATCAGTGTGCCAGCCGGAGCTGCCGTTGGGGGCGCGGGTGGACGCCGGCGGGGGCGCGGCGGCGGGTGGAGCGCGGCGGCGGCGGGTGGAGCCCGGCGGCGGGTGGTGCCCGCCGGCGGCTGGTGCCCGCCGGCGGCTGGTGCCCGCAGGCGGCTGGTGCCCGCCGGCGGGTGGTGCCCGCCGGCGGCTGGTGCCCGCCGGCGGCTGGTGCCCGCAGGGGATGGGGATCCAGTGAAGCGTTGCAACTGAGTTCCGGCCCCCGAAACTCAGTTGCAGCACTTCGGCGGGAGACCGCCCCGCGCCACGCGCGCCACGCGCGCCACGCGCCCCCACGCCACGCGCCCCCACGCCACACCCCCCCACGCCCCGCCCCCCGCGCCACGCCACCCCGTCAGTCGAGGAGCACCAACTCGAACTCCACCCGGCCACCCTCGACCCGCGCGATGCCCATCGTGTGCGCCGGCGCCCGGCGCCGCTCGGTCGGGCTGCCGGGATTGAAGATCTGAAACCCGTCGGCGGCGCGTTCGTGCAGCGGCATGTGCGAATGGCCGAACACCACCGCATCGGCTTCCGGGAACCGCTTCCGCAATCGCCCGAGCCGGCCCTGCGAGGGCCCCGCATCGTGAACGATCCCGATCCGGACCCCGTCGATGCCGAGCACACGCGCCTCGGGCAGCGCCACGCGAAGTTGCTCATCGTCGACGTTGCCGTGCACCGCCACGATGCGCCCGAGCTCCTGCAGGTCGCGCAGCACGGCCAGCGTCATGAAGTCGCCGGCGTGGACGATCACGTCAGCGGCCCGCAGCCGCTCGACGCAGCGCTCGGGCAGCCGGCGGTATCCGCGCGGCAGGTGCGTGTCCGAGATGATGGCCAGCTCCACGGTAACCTTCCTCCCCCCAGGCGCCCGTAGCTCAGGGGATAGAGCGTTCGCCTCCGGAGCGAAAGGTCGCAGGTTCAAATCCTGCCGGGCGCGTCACAGGAATACCTCCGGATTCACGCCGTGCATCCAGCTCTGTCGCCGGAACCAGAGTCGCAGCCAGGGCCCTGCTGCTCCAACGGGATTGTCCGGGCAGACGAGTACTTGTGTAGCGCCGTCACCGAGATGCCCAGATATCTCGCGGCCCGCGTCGAATCGAGGGCGGGATCATGGTCGAGCGCGCAGGTCTGGCGGACGCACACGCCGCCCGCGGGCGTGGCGAGCGCGTCGCGACCGACCGCGGTTGCGGTTTGCCGGTCTGGTGGGCGGTCGCGGAGTTGCGGCGTGGACTTGACGTGCAATATGTGGTCCGGTCATGCTTCGGGACGCTGGGGCGAGTCGTGAACAAGCATGGGGAGAGGCACACATGCGCAAGGTAATCGTCGGTGCATCCGCGCTGATCGGAGTGGCCCTCGCGTTCTGGTTTACCGGCGGAGCGGTCGCGGAGCACCGCGCCGCGGACGGATGCAGCACCGCGGTTGCATCCGCGCGGCCGGTTGCGGCGCGCAGGGCGTTTGTGTCGCTCCCGGCGTCGCCGTTCGGGATCGCTGTGACGTCTGACGGCAGGTGGTCGTTCGTGGCCGAGTCGGGTGGTCACTTGTCGGTGCTCGCGAACGATGGATCTCGCCCACGATTGGTTCGGACGATCGGGGTGCCGCCGGATGCGCTCGGCGCCTCGCTCACGCCCGATGGGCGCTATCTGCTCGTCGCCGATGGCGGAAATGGAGCCACCGTGGTCAGCGTCCAGAGGGCGAAGACCGGTGGCCGCAACGCGGTTCTCGGCACGCTCTCGCAGCCGGTCGACAAAGGGACCGGCGGCGCGATCGAGGTGACAACCTCGCCCGACGGTCGGTACGCATTCGTGTCTGTCGAGTACGAGGCGCGCGTCGCTGTGTATGACCTGCGCGCCGCGCTCACCAAGCACTTCCGGAGCTCGAGCTACATCGGTTCGATTCCGCTCGGCCAACTGGCTGACGGGTTGGCCGTTTCGACGGATGGCCGCTGGTTGTACGCCATCAGCGAGATCGCCCCCGGATCAGCGCCCGAGGGCTCACTCAGCGTGATCCGCCTCGCCACGGCCGAGCGTCGGCCCTCCCGATCCGTGGTGGCGACCGTGCCCGCCGGGTGCGCTCCCGTCCGCGCTGCTCCCTCCGCTGACGGCCGTACGGTCTGGGTAACCGCTCGCGGCAGCGATCAGCTGCTCGCGTTCTCCGCAACCAAGCTCCACGCTGACCCGACCCACTCGCAGCTCACGGCCATTCGGGTCGGCGAGGCACCCATCGGACTGGCGATCGTCAACCGCGGCCGCGAGATCGTGGTCGCCGACTCCAACCGCTTCGGGACACCGGGCGCCCGAGCCGACCTGACCGTCGTCCGTACCGCCGCCGCGCTCTCTCATCACCCGGCGCTGCTCGGCACGATCTCCACTGGCACGTTCCCGCGCGAAATGGCGCTGGAACCCGGTCATCCCACCCTCCTCGTCGGCAACTACGGCTCCAGCAACGTCGAAGCCGTAGACCTTCGCCACCTCCCGTAAGGCTCCCGCACCGAAGACACGGTCACCCTGCCCCAGACCGCCGCTCTGCCGGGCAGGGTCCTGTCGCAGTCATCGGGTCTCCGCCGCCGCGCTCGTCACCTCAACGGGTCGCGACATCGGCCGATAACCCCGGTGAAGGGGCGCAGCTCCCTACGAGAGCCTCCCCGGGCGCCAGGCCCGGGGAGGAGTTCGCCTCGCTGTTGCGGGCCGTCGCCCGCTCTCCGGAGAGGCCGCGCGGCCCGGCCGCACCGCTGGATCGGGGGGATGTCGGCCGGCCGGGTATCCCCACATGCGGACAAGGGGGCGAGTCGCGCACGCGGGACCGCGCATCGTCACGCTAGGCCCGCGCGTGCGCCCACGCAACGGCCGTGTCGGGTAGGAAACGTCACGAACATGCCATCGCGGTGCTCGCGCCGTGCCCGAGACCGGGCCTGGCAGCGCGGTCAGCCCGGGGCTTTCGACCGCCGAGCCCGCTACGCGCGCCCGTGGTGCACGGCCTCGATGTTGTGCCCGTCGGGATCGAGCACGAACGCGCCGTAGTAGTCCCCGGAGTACTCGGGGCGCAGTCCCGGGGGTCCGTTGTCGCGCCCCCCGGCGGCCAGAGCGGCGGCGTAGAACTCGTCGACCTGCTCGCGGCGATCCGCGGCGAAGGCGACGTGTGATGGGGACTCCGTCCCGTATGCGGTGGAGATCGCGAAGTCGCTGGCCTCCTCGAGCCCGAACTCGACCTCGTGCGCGCCCTCCCGCCACATGCCGATCTCGGAGAATCCGAGCGGCGTGAGCACGTGGCGGTAGAAGTCGCGGGAGCGGGCGAGATCGCTCACCCCGATGGTGATGTGATCGATCACGACACGCCGGCGGGGCATGGTCGCGACTCTAATGCACACGCCCGCCCCCTTCGCGGCGAGATCCCATCGCGGGCCTCCGCCGCCAGCGGGGGCTTGCTTGCCTCAGACGAGCCGCCCGACGTCCTGCTCGAGGTCGCGGCCGAGCACCTCCAGCTTGTGCAGCACCGGGCGCTTGAAGGTGCTGCCGGAGCGCAGGGTCGCGAGCGCGCAGGCCAGGAAGCAGGCGGCCCCGAGCGCGGTGTTGAAGTTGGCGGCCGCGAGATCGATGATCGAGCCGGTCGAGGGCACGACGTACCCGGCGATGGCCGAGATGCCGAAGAAGATGCACCCGAGCAGGTTCACGCCCGGCTCCCACCACCCGCGGCCGGCGCGCGCCGGCAGCCACCCGTGCCGGGCCGAAGCGCGGTAGGCGATCACGCCTGAGACCAGGAAGCAGACCGAGCCGAACGCGTCAGGTCGCCAGACCAGCTTGTCGTAGTTGGAGTCCGACAGCGCGGTGCTCATGCCCTGATATGTGGTCACGTTGAAGAACAGGGTGCCTGCCGACTGGATGATCGCCGCCCACCATGCCGCCCGCCCGGCCCCGGGCGCGTGGCGGCCGGCGAAGGCGAGCCAGGACTGAATCGCGCCGCCGGCGGTGAACAGGATCGAGCCGACGAAGAACGTGATTCCGTCCGCGGCGGCTCCGACCAGCTGGGCGTAGCCCGGGAACGGCCCGATCAGGAAGCACGTCGAACCGAGCGCGAAGCACAGCGCCATCCAGCGCTCGCGGTTCATGCCGTGGCTCGGGGCTGCGGCGTGGTCCGGGGCGCTCGATGCGGCGTCGTCTGGGGCCCTCGATGCGGCGTGGTCTGCCATCGGGGCGCACTATCACGGCCGTGAGACCCCGACTGCATCATCCCAACCGGATGACGCCGCCGGGCCACGAGTCCCGGTTCACCGCGGTCACTCAGGTCACCTCGCCCGCCGGACGGGTGGCGACCGTCCCTGGCGTCTGTCAGGATCGCCTCCCACATGGAACATGAGCACACTCAACACATAGCCGCACCACCGGATCAGGTATTTGCCGTCCTGGGCGATCTCAAGCGGTTGCCCGAGTTTGTTCCGCAGATGACCGGCGCCCACGCCGGCGACGGGGACTCCGTCACCATCGATGCACGCTACGAGGGGCACACCCAGCACGGTGAGGGCTGGTTCCGCAAGGACGATGACCGTCGTCGCGTCGAATGGGGCTCGAGCTCGAGCGACTACCACGGCTGGATGCAGGTCGACGCCGACGGGGACGGCTCGCGCCTGACGCTGTTCCTCGCCACGTCGCGCGGCGACGCTCCCGACCAGGAGGTGATGGGCACGCTGGACGCCATCCGCCGCCTGGTCGAGGCACAGGTCTGACCGCCCGGCACACGCGCGATCAACCGACGAAGCCGTCCCCGATCGAGGACGGCTTCGCACGTTCTACCCCGGGTTCGTCAGCCGAGGAACGGCCGGCGAATCCGATCACCGAATGTGAAGGAGCTCATGCACGGCGCACTCGCCCCGTGCGCCCCGAGCTCACGGCCCGCCGCTGGCCGCGAGCGTGGGCCGAACGGCGTCGGGCTCGGGCTGGGCGTGTTCCGCGTCCCCGGCCGGGCCCGGCGTCGAGCGGGCGGCGACGGCGGTGCCGGCTGCGCACAGGCCGAGGCTGGCCAGCGCGGCCAGGATGATCGCCGCCCCCTCCCCCGCCCGCAGCACGTGCGAGCTCAGCCCGAGCTTCACCACCGCCGCGGGAACCCCGAGCTGCGCGCTGACGATCAGCCCCGTCCACATCGGCGCGCGCACGATCCGGGCCCCGACGAGGTGGGCGATCAGGATGCCAACGATCAGGGCGCCGGTCAGCTCGAGCTCGGTCGGGCTCTGGACCAGCGCGCGCACGTTCAGGCTGGCGCCGAGAACCACGAAGAAGATCGGGACGAGGAAGCCGGCGCCGACGCCCGAGACCTGATCGGAGAGGCGGTCGGGGCCGCCCTCGTACGCGACCAGGAGCCCAGCGGCGAAGCCCGCGATCATGATGCTCGTGCCGATGCCCTCGGCGATGGCGCAGAGACCGAACAGCGCGACCAGCGCGAAGCGCAGATCGAGCGCCCAGGCCTTCGCCCCGACTGCCGACGGAGGTTGCGGACCTCTCGTTGATGGCGCAGCAGACGCACGGCGAGCAGGACGACGGCTGCGCCGCCGGCGACGCCGAGCACGCCGAGGCCGGCCGTGAGCGCGTGGGAGGGATTCATCACCAGCGGAACGGCGACGATCGTGACCACATCAGCGACCGTCGCCCAAGCCATGGCCAGCAGCGCCCGGTCGGCGCCGACGCCGGCCTCCTGCAGCGCGGGGAGCACGATCGCGGCCGACCCGGTGGCCAGCAGGATCGCCCAGATCGCCGGGTGCCCGACCCCGAGTCCGCGAGCGATCAGCAGGCCTCCCCGACCCCCACCACTGCGCTCGCCGCCACCGCCACGCCGCCCTTGCGCAGCGACCCGAGCAGCGCCCGGTTGCGCAGCGGGACGTGCATCCCCGCCACCATCATCAGCACCGCGAACCCCATCGTGCCCAGAAACGCGATCGTTGGATTGTCCGCTTTGATCAGCCCGGCGCCGGTCTTGCCCAGCGCGATCCCGGCCAGGAGCTCACCGACGACGACCGGGATCAGGACCCGGCGCGAGGACGCCAGCAGCGGCCCGAACAGGCCCGCGACGATGATCAAGGTGATCTGACCGAAGCTGACCATCTCGCCGACCATACGTGACCGTGCCGACGGGCGCGATGGTGCGGGGGCTCCGCCCTTCGGGCTCCGCCCGGTTTTCCGGCTCGGTCACATCGGGCGGCGTAGGCGGGTTCACGCCGAACCCGACCCACGAGGAGGTCTGCAGCGGCCGCACCGGCCACACCGAGGCCGTGCTCGTCGCCTTCGACCCCGCCAAGACCTCATACGCCGAGATCCTGACGCTGTTCTGCGTCAGCTGCCCGGCCGGCCTGAGCTCGACGGCCGCCGCCTGAGGGCGGTGGGCGCTCGCGCGCCCACGCTCGCCGCGCGGTTCAGCCGCCGGCGACCGCGGGCAGGATCGTCACCTCGTCGCCGTCGGATACCGGCGTGTCGAGCCCATCGAGAAAGCGGATGTCCTCGCCGCCCACGTACACGTTGACGAAGCGGCGCAGGCCACCGTCCTCGGCGATCCGCACGCGGAGCTCGCCGAAGCGGGCATAGAGGGCGTCGAGCACCTCGCCGACGGTGGCGCCGTCGACGGTCGTGGTCGGCCGCGCCGTCGGTCGCGGCCCGGAGCTGGGTCGGGATCTTGACTGTGACCGACATCGCCGTCCGCTACGCCGCCACCGCGTCGGCCGCGGCAGCCTGCTCGAAGGACGCCGGCGACGCATCGATCTCCCAGGTCTCGAACGTCCCGCGGGCACAGTCGAGCGTCTTCAGGCCCTCACCCGTGATCACTGCGACCACGCGCTCGGAGGGGTCGATGTCGCCGCGTTCGGCGAGCTTGGCCAGGACGGCCACGGTCACGCCGCCGGCGGTCTCGGTGAAGATCCCCGTCGTCTCCGCGAGCAGCCGGATGCCGAGCTGGAGCTCGTCGTCGGTCACCGAGTCGATCGAGCCGCCGGTGCGGCGGGCGAGATCGAGCGCGTAGGGCCCGTCGGCCGGATTGCCGATCGCCAGCGATTTGGCGATCGTGTCCGGCTTGACCGGGCGGCAGACGTCCTGGCCCGCCTCGAACGCCGTCGCCACCGGCGAGCAACCCGCGGCCTGTGCGCCGTTCATGATCGGCAGCTCGCCCGAGAGCAGTCCGACCTCGATCCACTCCTCGAACCCGCGGGCCAGCTTCGTGAACAGCGAGCCTGACGCGATCGGGCAGACGATGCGATCGGGGATCTCGAAGCCGAGCTGCTCGGCGATCTCGAACGACAGCGTCTTCGAGCCCTCGGCGTAGTACGGGCGCATGTTGATGTTCACGAACGCCCAGTCGTGCTCGCCCGAGAGCTCGGTGCAGAGACGGTTGACGTCGTCGTAGTTGCCGCGGACCGCGACCAGGTGCGTTCCGTACACGCCGGTGGCGAGGATCTTCTGCTCCTCGAGGTCCGAGGGGATGAACACGTAGCTCTCGAGTCCGGCCGCCGCGGCATGCGCGGCCACGGCGTTGGCCAGATTGCCGGTCGAGGCGCAGGCGATCGTCTCGAATCCGAGCTCGCGGGCCCGAGCCAGCGCCACCGCCACGACGCGGTCCTTGAACGAGTGCGTCGGGTTGGCAGCGTCATTCTTGATCCACACCTCGCGCAGCCCGAGACGCTCGGCCAGCCGGTCCGCGCGCAGCAGCGGCGTCCAGCCCGCCGGGAGCATGCCCTTCGGCGGCGCCGCCAGCGGCAGGAAGTCGGCGTAGCGCCAGATCGAGTGCGGGCCGGCCTGGATTCGCCGTTTCAGCTCGTCGGCATCGGTGTCGGCGCGCGACGCGTAGGCGACCTCGAGCGGACCGAAGCAGCGCTCGCAGACGTACCGGGCGTCAAGCGGATAGGTGGTCTTGCATTCCTTGCAGCGAAGAGACTCTGGCGGCATATGTGAAAAAACCTCCGCCGGGGTCTGTGGTCGGAGGTCCTTGTGAAACCGCCCTCTCCACATCTCCCAGGCCTTGTTGTTGGAGCCTGATGGAATTGGCACCTTTCCCTTGCGGGAGGTTGCCGGGGTCTCGTAGGGCCATATCCCTCCACCCCTCTGGATGCGTACTGCTATGTGGCGCGGAGTATAGCCAGAGGTTCAGTGGGGTCGCAAGATGCTTGCGCCCCTTCACACGGCTTGGCGCGCATCTGTGAGGACTGCGCGTAACGACCGTCACATGGTGGTGTTGAGGTGAAAACGCATGGCCGCCACCTCGACCGATCCGCTGCAGCGCCTCGAGGCATCGCTCGCGCTCGGGGCGAGCGCGCCGAGCAAGCGCATGCTGATGATCGTCAACCCGTACGCGACGACGGTCTCGGACCGCCTCCAGAATCTCGTCGTCTACGCGCTCCGGGGCCGCTACAAGGTCGACGCGATCGACACCGAGGCCCGCGGGCACGCCACCGAGCTGTGTCGCGAGGCCGCCCAGGAGGGCTACGACGTGGTCGTCGCGTTCGGCGGCGACGGCACTGTCAACGAGGCGGCCAACGGACTGGCGGGGTCGGACACGCCGCTGAGCTGCCTGCCCGGCGGGCGCACCAACGTCTATTGCCGGATGCTCGGCATCCCCACCGATCCCGTCGACGCGACCGAGCACCTGCTGCGGATGGCCGACGACTGGCATCCCCGCCGGGTCGACATCGCCCGCATCAACGAGCGCTATTTCATCTTCTCGGCCGGCATCGGCCTCGATGCCAGCGTGGTCGAGCGGGTCGACGCCCATCCGCAGCTCAAGGCGCGCCTGGGTGAGTGGTACTACACGTGGACCGGCGTGCAGACGTTCCTGCGCCGCTATCTGATCCGGCCCCCGCGGCTCGAGATCGAGGTCGGCTCACAGCGCTTCTCGGGCGTCACGGCGATCATCCAGAACGCCGACCCGTACACCTATTTCGGCGACCGCTCCGTCCACCTCGCCGAGGGGGCACAGCTCGACAGCCGCGACCTCTCGGGCGTCGTGCTCACCCGCGCGAACCCAATCGACGTTCCCACCATCGCCTGGCGGGCCCTGCTCGGCGGTCCCCGGCTCGCCGGCCATCGCCGGGTGCACGCCTTCAGCGGGGCGAGCGAGCTGCGCGTCCGCTCCGTCGACGGCCGCCCGCTGCCGCTCCAGGTCGACGGCGATTACATCGGCGAAGCGCCCGAGGCCGCCTTCTCGGTGATCCCGCAGGGCATCGCCGTCGTCTCCTGACGTTCGTCGACCCCGGTGGACCGGGCGCGTCGGCGCGCCTATCATCGCCGCGGTCGTGCGACGCGCCGCCCTCCTGATCGCCGCCCTGGCCCTCGTCATCCCGGCGCTGGTCGCGGCCCACCCGCTTCCGGGCGCTCCGCGCTGCCCCGTGTTCCCGGCCGACAACGCGTGGAATCAGCGCGTCGACCGGCTTCCGGTGGCCCGGAACTCGGCCACGCTGATCGCGTCGATCGGTCTCGCTGCGCCCGTCCATCCCGACTTCGGCGCCGGCCTCTATGACGGCGAGCCGATCGGGATCCCGTTCGCCGTCGCGTCCGCCCGCACCCGGCGAGTGCCGGTCAGCTTCCAGTACGCCGGCGAGTCCGACGGACGGCTCTACCCGCTGCCCCACGCGGTGCCGATCGAGGGCGGCTCCCGATCCACTGGCGACCGGCACGTGATCGTCGTGGATCGCAGCACGTGCCGTGATTACGAGCTCTACGCCGCCTACCCCCACCACGGCGGCACGAGCTGGACCGCCGGCTCGGGCGCGATCTTCAACCTCCGCTCCGACCGCCTGCGACCCAGGGGTTGGACATCGGCCGACGCCGCCGGCCTACCGATCCTGCCCGGACTCGCGCGCTACGACGAGGTTGCCGCCGGCTCGATCGACCACGCGTTGCGCTTCACAGCGCCGGACACGCGGATGGCCTTCGTCTACCCGGCCCGGCACTACGCGTCCTCCTCGAACGATCCGTCGCTGCCGCCGATGGGCTTGCGCGTGCGTCTGAGGGCGAGCGTCGACATCTCGCGGCTGCCGCGCCAGGCGCGCGTGGTCGCGACGGCGCTCAAGCGCTACGGGATGATCCTGGCCGACAACGGGTCGCCGTGGTACGTCTCCGGCGCGCCCGATCCGCGCTGGAACAACGACGCCCTGCACCTGCTCGACGAGCTGAGCGGGCGCGACTTCGAGGTCGTCAACACCAGCTCGCTGCCCCACCCGGGCGGCTGAGCCGCGAAACGCGCAGCACCCGCCGGGGGGCGAAATCCGTCGGCCGCACAGCTCTGGACGCCGTGACATCTGCCCTGCGGCTGACCGACCGCGACGCGCACCTGCTCGACTTCGCCGCCGAGCACCGGCTCGTGCTCGCGGTGCATGCGCAGGCGCTGCTCGGGACCTCGCACGACGCGGCGGAGCGGCGGCTGCGAATGCTCGCCGGCGCGGGGCTGCTCGTCCGTCGAGCCCGGTTCCAGGGCCAACCGGGCTGTTTTCACATCACCAAGCGCGGTCTGGCCGCGACCGGCAGTGAGCTTCCTGTCCCGCGTGAGGATCTCCGCTGTTACGCCCACGACGTCGGCGTGGCATGGCTCTGGCTGGCCGCCGCCCGTGGCGCGTTGGGGGCCACCCGCGCGATTGTCGGTGAGCGCCGGATGCGCTCGCTCGACGCCGCCGCTGAGCCCGGCGCGGCGCATCACGGCGTGCGGCTCGGCGGTCTCGGCCCCGCGGGTCGCGAGCGCCGGCACTACCCCGACCTGCTGCTGATCCGGCCCGACGGCTCACGCGTGGCGATCGAGCTCGAGCTCTCGGCCAAGGGACGCGTGCGCCGGGAGGGCATCCTCGCCGCGTACGGAGCCGACCCCCGCATCCGGTCCGTGCTGTACCTGAGCGATCGCCCTGCGGTGGCCCGGGCGATCAGCGCTTCGGCCGCGAGCCTGGGACTGACGAGCATCGTGCACGTCCAGCGCCTCAGCTGGGGCGGCCCTCGTCCCGGCCTCGCGCGGGAGGCACGGGCGATCTCGCGCACGCGCGAGCCTGAACGGACGGGCGCGATCAGGGCGGCGGCCCGATGAGCGCGGCGGGCGACGCGGGCGGCCGGGCGGCGAGCATGACGGGCGCGATCAGGGCGGCGAACCGATGAGCCCCGCGCCGGATCGCCGCTGGCGCCCGTACTGGGTGTTGGTGATCATCCCGCTGCTGTTGGTCTCCCCGCCGGCCTGGGTCTCGGTCGCGGCGCTGGCCGGCGCGGCCGGTGCGACGCTCCTTGCCGCCCGGGTGGCCACCGGCCGCGCCGCGTCCGCCGCCGAGCCCGGATCAGACGGCGTGCTGCTCGGCTCCGAGCGGTCGCGACCGGGCGGGCAGCGGCGCGGCGGCGGACCCGTCGTCCTGACCGACGGCCAGCTGTCGGCCCATGCCCTCATCCTCGGCGCCAGCGGCGCCGGGAAGTCGACCACGCTGTTGCGCATCCTCACCGACACCATCCGCCGCGGACTGCCGGTGGTGGCGATCGACCTCAAGGGCTCGCCCGCTTTCGTGGCCGCGCTCGGCGACGCCGCCGCGTCGGCGGGCCGCGAGTTCGCACTGTGGACGCCTGACGGCCCCACCCATTGGAACCCGCTCGCCCACGGGAACGCGACCGAGCTCAAGGACAAGCTGATCGCCACCGAGCGGTTCACCGAGCCCCACTACCAGCGTGCGGCCGAGCGCTACGTCCAGACCGTCCTGCAGGTTCTGCTCGCGCGCGGCTCCAGCAGCGCACCGACGCTCGCCGAGGTGGTCACGCTGATGGACCCGCGGCGGCTGGCCGCGAGCCTGCGGGCGGTGCCGCAACCTCTGGCGCAGCGTGTCCAGGACTACGTCTCGACGCTGTCACCGGACCAACTGAGCGCGATCCGCGGTCTCGGCACCCGCCTGGCGATCATCAGCGAATCGCACACCGGCGCCTACCTCGGTCCCGGCGCCGGCCGGCCGGTCGACCTGCGCCGGGCGCTGACCGGCGCGCAGGTCGTCGCCTTCAGCCTCAACTCGAGCATGTACGGCCAGCTCGCCGCCCAACTCGGCACGCTGGTGATCCAGGACCTCGTCACCGCCGTCGGGCACCGGCTCCAGGCTCCCGGCGGCCCCCGCGCCCTGATCGCGATCGACGAGTTCTCGGCGCTGGGGAGCGACAACACGATGGCGCTGCTCGCACGGGGCCGCGAGGCGGGCGCCAGCGTGCTGCTGGCCACGCAGGAGCTCGCCGACCTCGACCGCGCCGCCCGCGGACTGCGAGATCAGGTGCTGGGTAACACGGCGGTCAAGATCGCCCATCGCCAGGACGTCCCCGCCTCCGCTCAGGCGATCGCGCAGATGGCCGGGACCGAGACGGTGTGGGAGCACACCCAGCGGATCACCCGCCGGCCCCTGCTCGGGGCCCGCGACACCGGCGCCGGCACGCGCCGTGAGGTCGAGCGGTTCGTGATCCACCCCAACGTGATCAGGACGCTGCCCACCGGCGAGGCGGTGCTGATCACGAAGCTGCCGCGCGCGCAGGCCCGCACCGTGCGCGTGTTGGCGCCGCCGGCCGGCGGCGGGACCGAGCGCCCGCCTCCGGTGCCGGGCGGGACTGCCCGCTCGCCGCCGTCCCGCGGCGGGCCCGCTCGCTCGCCGCCGTCACGCGGCGGGATCGAGCGCGACTGAGCCGCTGGCGCGCGGCGGGATCGAGCGCGCCCGCGCCGGCGCTGGGTCCGGCCGGTGGCGCCGCATCCGGACCGTCGCCGCCACGAGCGGCGCGGTCCGGGGCGGTGTCAGTGATTACCCCAATGGACGGGGCTGGCCACGGCGGCCTGAGCCGCGGCGACGCGTGCCACCGGCACGCGGAACGGTGAGCAGGACACGTAGTCGAGGCCGGCGCTGTGGAAGAAGGCGATCGACTCCGGATCGCCGCCGTGCTCGCCGCAGACCCCGAGGCTCAGCTTCAGGTGGTTCTTGCGGCCCGAGCCAGCCCGCCATTCGCACGAGCTGGCCGATTCCGGGAGCGTCGATCGTCTCGAACGGTGAGCGGTCGAGGATGCCCTTGTCGACGTAGCGGGCTGAGGATGCTCCCCTCGATGTCGTCGCGGGAGAACCCGAGCCCGGTCTGGGTCAGGTCGTTGGTGCCGAACGAGAAGAAGTCGGCGTGCTCGGCGATCCGATCGGCGATCAGGCAGGCGCGCGGCAGCTCGATCATCGTGCCGACGCGTGTAGTCCGTGCCCGACCTCGAGCCCCTCCTCCGCGGCCACGCGCTCGATCAGCTCGCGCACGACCTCGAGCTCGCGCTCGTAGGCGACGAGCGGGACCATGATCTCGAGCTGCGGGCGCCGAGCCCGACCGCTCGCGGACGGCGATCGCGGCGCGCGCGATCGCCCGCACCTGCATCTCGTAGATCTCGGGATGCAGGATGCCGAGGCGGCAGCCGCGCGTGCCGAGCATCGGGTTGACCTCCTCGAGCGACGCCGACCCGCTCGAGCAGCGCCTCGAGCTGCGTGACCTCGTCCGCGGTTCGCCGTGTCCCGGGCGCGCTCGACCTCGACGCTCAGCTCCGTCGGCGAGGGCAGGAACTCGTGCAGCGGCGGGTCGAGCAGGCGGATCGTTGACCGGCAGCCCGGCCATCTCCTCGAACAGGCCCTCGAAGTCGGCCTGCTGCAGCGGCAGCAGCTGCATCGAGCGCCGCGCGCACGCAGCTCGAGCGTGTCGGCGAGGATCATCGCCGCGCATCTTCGGGACGCGATCGGAGGCCATGAACATGTGCTCGGTCCGGCACAGCCCGATGCCCTCGGCGCCGAATTCGCGGGCCTTGCGGGCATCCTCGGGCGTGTCGGCGTTCGCGCGCACGCCGAGGCGTGCGCAGCTCGTCGGCCCAGCCGAGGACGCGACGGAAGTCGTCGGTCATCTCGGGCGCCACGAGCGGCACCTCGTCGGTTGTGATCGCACCGGTGGTGCCGTCGATGCCGATGTGGTCGCCTTCGCGGATCACGATCGCCATCGACGCGGATCACACCGCCGGCGACGTCGACGTCGAGCTCGGAGGCACCGACCACGCACGGCCGGCCCATGCCGCGCGCCACGAGCGCGGCGTGCGATGCCTTGCCGCCCTCGGAGGTGAGGATCCCCTTGGCGGCGTGGAAGCCGGCGACGTCCTCGGCCTCGGTGAACGGACGCACGAGCACGACCGCGCGCCCCTGCTCCGCCGCGAGCACCGCGGCGACGGCCGTGAACACGACCTCCCCCTGGCCGGCGCCGGGGGATGCGCCGACACCATGGGCGACCACGTTGTAGTCCACGGAGGGGTCGAACGTCGGGTGCAGCAGCGCCTCGAGCTTGGCCGCGTCGAGCGTGGCCAGTGCCTGGGCCTCACTCGAGCAGCCCCTCGTCGACGGCGTCACAGGCAAACCGCAGCCGCCGCCTGCGCGGGGCGCTTGGCGACCCGCGTCTGGAGCATGAACAGGCGGCCGTCCTCGATCGTGAACTCCGTGTCCTGCATGTCGCCGTAGTGGCGCTCGAGCTTGCTGCAGGATCTCCATCAGCGTGGCGTGGGCCTCGGGCATCAGCTCCGCGAGATCCTTGAGGTCCTGCGTGTTGCGCACGCCGCTGACCACGTCCTCGCCCTGGGCGTTGATCAGGAAGTCGCCCGAGGGCTCCGGGCCGCCGGTGATCTCGTCGCGGGAGAAGGCAACCCCGGATCCGGACGTGTCGCCCTTGTTGCCGAACACCATCTGCTGCACGTTGACGGCGGTGCCCCAGTCATCGGGGATCTTGTTGATTCGCCGGTACGAGGTCGCGCGCTCGCCGCGCCAGGAGTCGAACACGGCCCGCACGGCCTCGTCGAGCTGCTTGCGCGGATCCTGCGGGAAGGCCTCGCCCGTGGTCTCCTCGAGCAGGACCTTGAAACGGTCGACCAGCTCCTGCAGATCCTCGACCGTGAGCTCGGTGTCGAGCGTCACGCCGCGTGTCTTCTTGACCGTGTCGATCGCCGCCTCGAGCTTCTCGCCGGGCACGCCCCGAACGACGTTGGCGAACATCTGCACCAGCCGGCGGTAGGAGTCCCAGGCGAAGCGGGGGTTGTCGGTCGCCTTGGCCAGGCCCGACACCGACTCGTCGGTCAGGCCCAGGTTGAGCACTGTGTCCATCATCCCGGGCATCGACGCCCGTGCGCCGGAGCGCACGGAGACGAGGAGCGGGTCATGGGCGTCACCGAGCTGTCGTCCCGCGGCCTGCTCGAGGCGCTCGAGGGCAGTATCGATCTGCTCCTGCAGACCGGCCGGATACACCCGGTCGGCGCCCATGTAGGCGACGCACGCCTCGGTTGTGATCGTGAATCCTGCGGGGACACGATCGGCGCCGAGAATGCGCGTCATCTCCGCGACATTCGCGCCCTTTCCCCCGAGCAGGTCGCGCATTTCGCGGGAGCCTTCGGCGAACTCGTATACGTACTTGCGTTTTCTCTTGGACACAGTTCCTCATTCAGCCTCATGGACGGCACGACGGTCGTTTCAGCATATTGCGACGATCCGCACGCGATTCGTTAATCTGGTGCCGGCGGTCCGGGCGCGGACACGGACCGCGGCGCGGATGTCGCCGGGGTTGGCGGGCGGACCGCCGGGCGATGGCTCAGCCGGCGCCGGGGGTGACGCGGTAGGCGTCGAACACGGCGTCGATGTTGCGCAGGCGATTGATCGTCTGATCGAGCGTGCGGGTGTCCCCCACCTCGACCACGAACCGGTTCTTGACCATCGGATGGTTGACCGTGCAACGCGCCTCGAGGATGTTGACCCCGCCCTCGGCGAAGGTCCGCGACATGTCCTCGAGCAGGCGATGGCGATCCCAGCCGTCGACCTCGATCTCGACCCGGAACGACGTCTCGGCGTCCCCGTCCCATGACACCGGCGTGAACCGATCCGGATCCTTCTTCAGCACGGCGACGTTGGGACAGTCGTCACGATGGATCGTGATCCCCCGTCCGAGCGAGATGTAGCCGACGATCGGGTCGCCGGGGACGGGACGACAGCACTTGGCCATCCGCAACATGACCTCGTCGATCCCGTCGACCGAGATCCCGTAGCGCGAGGACGAGGTGGTCGGTCGCGAGCGCCGCCGGCGCGTCTGCAGCAGGTCATCGGCCGCCGTCGGCTCCGACTCGGCCGCCTCCCCCTGCTTGAGGCGCTGCATCACCTTGTTGACGACGACTTTGGCCGAGATCTTGGCCCCGCCGAGCGCGATGTAGAAGTCGTCGGCCTTGCGGAATCCCATCTCCCGGATCACGTCGGCCAAGAGCGGCGAGCCGACGAGCTTCTGCGCCGGCAGGCCCTGCTTCTTGAGGTGCTCCTGAAGCAGCTCGCGGCCGGTGTGCTCGGTGTCCTTGCGCGACTCGGCCTTGAACCACGCCTTGATCTTGTTGCGCGCGCGGGTCGTCTTGACCAGCGCCAGCCAGTCGCGAGACGGTCCCCGCTCGCGCTTGGAGGTGAGCACCTCGACGATCTCGCCCGAGCGCAGCTGGTAGGACAGCGGCACGATCTTGCCGTTGACCTTCGCGCCCACGCAGCGGTGCCCGACATCGGTGTGGATCTCGTAGGCGAAATCGAGCGGGGTCGCACCCGCGGCCAGGGACTTGACCTCGCCCTTGGGCGTGAACACGAACACCTCGTCCTCGAACAGGTCGACCTTGAGCGTCTCCATGAACTCACGCGGATCCGACAGGTCCTGCTGCCAGTCAAGCAGCGAGCGCAGCCACTTGAGCCGGCTCTCGGTGTCCCGCGGGCCGCCGGCCGGGTTGGCCCTGACCTTGCCGCCGGAGCCGTCCTCCTTGTACATCCAGTGCGCCGCGATCCCGAACTCGGCCAGGTCGTGCATCTCCCGCGTCCGGATCTGGATCTCGAGCGGCCGTCCCTCCGGCCCGATCACGGTCGTGTGCAGCGACTGGTACATGTTGAACTTGGGCATCGCGATGAAGTCCTTGAACCGCCCCGGCAGTGGCTTCCACAGGGAATGGATCACGCCGACGGCGCCGTAGGTGTCCTTGACCGAGTTCACGATCACCCGCATCGCGGTCAGGTCGTAGATCTCGTTGAACTCGCGGCCCTTCTTGGTCATCTTCGAGTAGATGGAGTAGAAGTGCTTGGCCCGGCCGGAGATCTCGGCGTCGATGCCGAGCTCGTCGAGCTCCTTGGCCAGGTACTCGCCGGCCTGGTTGACGTAGCGCTCTCGCTCGGCGCGCTGCTGCGCGACCAGCCCCTTGATCTCGTTGTACTTGCGCGGATGCAGCGTCTGGAAGGCGAGGTCCTCGAGCTCCCACTTGATCGCGTGGATACCGAGCCGGTGGGCGATCGGGGCGTAGATGTCGAGCGTCTCGCGCGCCTTGTCGATCTGCTTCTGCTTCGGCATCGCGGCGATCGTGCGCATGTTGTGCAGCCGGTCGGCGAGCTTGATCAGGATGACCCGGATGTCGGTGGCCATCGCGACCATCATCTTGCGGTAGTTCTCCGCCTGCGCTTCGTCGCGGGACTGGAAGGTCAGCCCGGTGAGCTTGGTGACGCCGTCGACCAGGCTCGCGATCTCCTCGCCGAACTCCGCGCTCACGTCCTCCAGCGATGCGGTCGTGTCCTCCACCGTGTCGTGCAGCAGCGCTGCGCACAGCGTCTCGGTGTCCAGCCGCATCCCGGCGCAGATCTTGGCCACGCCGACGGGGTGGTTGATGAAGTCCTCGCCCGAGCGCCGCAGCTGGTCGGCGTGCTTGACGCAGGCATACACGAACGCGTCCTCCACCCGCTGGCGGTCCACCTCCACCGCAGCCTGGTCGGCGTGCTCCTCGACGATCGCGAACAGGTCCCCGAGCAGCCGGCGCTCTGTCGCCGTCAGCTCGACCCGCTCCACCGTGCCGTGGGCCTCCGGGTGTGCGACCCGGTCGACGGCCGGACGCGGGGTGGCGATCAGCGTCCCGCCGGCGCCCGTGCCGTTGCCGTCGCTCTTGCCGTCGCTGTTGTCGCCGCTTCCGTCGGCGGCACCCGGCTTGCCTGAGCCCGAGCCTGTCGCAGCCGTCCGTGCATCGGACGCCGACGCGCCGGCGCCGTTGCCCTGCTTGGCGCGCGCAGCAGAGCGACTCAGTCGCTTCGCCGGGGTGTTTCGCTGCTCAGGTATCGCCGTCCGTCCTCATATCGCTGTTGATAGGCCACGTACGCCGGCGAGCGCTCGAGCGCCGTCGGCGCCGAGCCCGCGATGGCCATGGCCGGCAGATCCCGGTTGAGGCTGACGAGCTCCAACTCCGCGAGGACCCTGATCAGCCTTCCGGCCAGCCGCGCCGGTCTTGGATGCCGGGCCTCACCGCGGAGCAGTCGCTCGAGCTCCTCACCGGCCGCTCCATCCCGAGCTCTCAGAGCCCGGTACAGAGAGGCGAGCGAAGCGCGGAGACCGTACTCCAGCTCGTGCATCTGCACCGCAAAGCGTAGCTCAGCGCTGCCCCAGGCCAAGTGGGTGAAGCCCGGGCTCGCGACGCCGGCCGCCGCGCCCGGGCCGCCACTCGCATCCCGCAGCCGTCCGGCGAACCCACGACAGGCCGGCGGATCGAGCGCGACGAGCTGTTCGAACCCGACCGCGATCGCCGGGTCGCGGGCCAGCGCGTGGTAGGAGGTGAGCGAGAAGCCCCCGGCCCGCGCGGCGAGCCCCTCGAGCCGGCGGGGGACGTCGGCGCACACGGCCAGTACCCCTCCCCCGCACGCCAGTGCGTCGGCCAGAACCGCGAGCGGACTCTCGCCGCGCCGGTCGATCACGGTCCGGCCCGGCGCCCGGCCGGCGCGCGGGCGGCGCGCCGGGCGCGCCGGGCCCGGCGCGCCCGGCGCGTCGGCGGCGGCACCGAGGTCCGCGTCGAGCTCGGCCAGCGCTGCGGACAGGTAGTCGGCCGGCTCGCCCAGCACCTCGATCGCCTCCGGCGCGCACGGCTGCGCGTGGCGCAGCACGAGCCGGGGCTCGACGACGCCGTTCCACAGGTTGCGCTCGAGCCGGAAGCTGGCGTCGAGCGCAGAATCGCCGTCACCGGGGAGACGGCCGTCGCACCCGAACGCGACCGCGCGGGCCTGGGCTCCCCCCGAGCGGACCGAGAAGCGCGCGTGCTTGCCCTCGCCCATCGGGCGCAGGTCCCCGAACCGGGCGCCGGGGATCAGCAGCCGCGGTCCGGGATTGCCCATGCCGCACGGCTCGAGCCGCTCGAGCTCCTCGGCCAGCGTCAGGCCGAGATCGCATCCGGAGGCGACCGCGTCGACCCGTTCCACCGGCGTCAGCTGCTCTGCCGTCAGAGTCGCCGCGGCATGGGCCTCGATCGCGGCGCGCAGCGCCGCGATGCGGTCGGGCATCACCGTCAGCCCGGCCGCCGCCCGGTGGCCGCCGTAGCGGATCATCTCGCCGGCCGCGCTGTGCAGCGCGCCGAGCAGATCGAACCCGGGGATGCTGCGCCCGGATCCCTGCGCCGGCGCATCTCCGTCGAGCGCGATCAGGATCGCCGGCCGGTGACAGCGCTCGACGATCCGCGAGGCGACGATCCCGATCACGCCCGGGTGCCAGCCCTCGGCCGCCAGGACGTAGGCGCTGCGCTCGCCCAGCCGGGCCACCTGCGCCTCGGCCTCCCACAGGATGCGCTGCTCCACCGCGCGCCGCTCGAGGTTGCCGCGATCAAGCTCGTCCGCGACCTCGGCCGCACGTGCCTCATCCGTGGTGAGCAGCAGCTCGAGCCCCGCGTCGGCGCGTCGCAGCCGGCCGGCGGCGTTGATCCGCGGGGCGAGCCGGAAACCGAGCGCGGTCGCGTTGAGACCGCTCGGGTCGGTGCGCGAGACCGCCATCAGCGCCCGCAGGCCCGGCTTGGCCGTGTTGGCCATCGCGTGCAGTCCCTCGCGCACGAGGCGACGATTCTCCCCGTGCAGGGGCACCAGGTCGGCGACGGTGGCGAGCGCGACGAGCTCGATGTCGTCGGTGACCGTCGCCGCGCCGAGCGCCTCGGCGAGCTTGAACGCGACCCCCGTCCCGCACAGGTCCGGGCACGGATAGCCGCACAGGGCCGGATGGACGATGGGAGCGTCCGGGAGCACGCCGTCGGGCCGGGGCGCGTGGTGGTCGGTGATCACCACGTCCATCCCCGCCGCCCGCGCAGCGGCCGTCTCGTCGACCGCGGTGATCCCACAGTCGACGGTCACGAGAAGTCGCGTGCCCCGCTCGGCCAGCCGCACCACGGTCGCGGCGGCGAGGCCGTAGCCGTCGTCGATCCGGCTCGGCAGGAACCAGTCGACGTCAGCGCCGAGCGAGCGCAGGGCGCGGACCAGGATCGCCGTCGCGCAGACCCCGTCCACGTCGTAGTCGCCGTGCACGGTGATCCGGCTGCCCGCGGCCACGTGCCGGCGGATCAGCTCCAGCGGCTCGGTCGATGCCCGCGAACGCATTCGGGTCGTGGGCCTCGTGTGGCTCGAGGAACGCCGTCGCCAGCTCGGGGTCGGAGAGGCCGCGACGCACGAGGATCTGCCCCAGCACATGGCTCACGCCCAGCCGGCGCTCGAGCTCGAGTGAGGCGGCGAGCTCGTACTCGGGAAGCTGCAGGCGGGGCGCGGGCGCCCGCGGCGCCGGCGCCGTCCCCTCGTCGGCGCCGGGCAGCACCCGCAGGGCCGGCGGCGCGGGCAGGGCCGGCGGCGCGGGCAGGGCCGGCGGGGCCGGCGGCGCCGGCAGGGCCAGCGGGGCCGGCGGCGCGGGCGCAGCCGCCGGGGCCGGCGGGGGCGGGGGCGGGGCCGGGGCCGGGACCGGCGGGACTCTGGCCGGCGCGACCGGCATCGGCGCCGGCGCCGGCGGAGCGGCGGTGGCACTGGGAGTGCGGACAAGCGCGGCCTCGGACATGGTCGCAGCGTAGGTGCAGCTCCCGACGGACCCGCGCCCTTCCGCGCGCCCCCGATGCGAAGCCGGCACACGCCGACACGAACTCGGCACGTCCGGCGCCCGGGGACGCCGGACTCCGGCGAAGCGTTGCAACTGAGTTCCGGGGGCCGGAACTCAGTTGCAGCACTTCCCCCCGCGCCGGCCGGGACCCCAGCGAGCGAGCCCGGCCGCCGCCCCCGGCCACGACCCGGCCGGCGCGGCCGGCGCCCAACGCCCGCGCCTCGCCAAGGCCCGGCCCGCGGCTCGCCTAGGCCCGGCCCGCGGCTCGCCAAGGCCCGGCCCGCGGCTCGCCAAGGCCCGCGCCGCGCCGCGCCGCCGGCCCGCGCCGCTCGCCCCGCGCCGGCCCGCGCCGCCCCCTCCCGCCCCGCGCGCCCCGCCGCCCCGCCGGCCCCGCCCCCTACGGAAGCGGGCGGCCGGCCTCCGGGCCGTCCGGCCCGTCGTGGTGGCGGCGGCCGAAGGTGTGCTGCACCCGCTCGATCGAGTGCTCGACCTGGCCGGCCTCGCGCTCCATGGCGCCAAGCGGGGCGAGCATCTTCACCAGCTCCTGCATCGTCTCGGTGAGCCGGTCGACCGAGGCGCCGAGCGGGGCGACGGAGCTCGCCAGCGTGTCGATGACCTCGACGTGCTGCTCGATAGAGGTGGTGGCGTGGCGGATCGCGTCGACTCCCTCGAGGATGTGCGACTCGATCTCGCGCGTTTCGCGCAGCGGCTCGACGACCTACTCCTCGGCTCCGCCGAGCAGCGAGCGAATGGGACTGAGCAGGAAGCCGAACATCGTCCCCCCGAGGCTACTCCGAGGCTTCGCGATGGGCGACGGGGCTCAGGCCAGCCCGGGGGCGCCGGGCTCGCCGGCGCGCTCGCGGCGCAGGCCCTCGTAATAGACGAGGCCGATCCCGATCACCGCACCCGGGATCGCCTCCACCGCGGTCAGGAGCGTGGTGTCGTGACGGCCGGGAATCGCGAAGCCGTTGACGATCAGGCCGAACAGGACGGAGCCGATCAGAGCGCCGATGAAGGCGCCGACGATCCCGCCCCAGTAGTGGTCGGGCAGCCAGATCGTGAAGTGCCAGATGGCGAGGCCCATCATCACCCAGGCGAGCATTCCCATCAGCGACGTCTCCCGTGCCGGCGGTTACGCGATTTCGACTTGGACGGCGACTTCGGCTTCTGGACCGGGGAGACGCCCTCGTTCTCGGCGATGTCGGGGGCATGGCCGACGCCGGCGTCCGCGCCCCCGTCCCCCGCAGTCCCACCGTCGGTGGGCTCGGCGGCCGGCGCCGGCTTCGCCGCCCGGCCGTCGGGCTTGGCAACGGGCGTCGCCGCGGGCTCGGCAGCGGGCGTCGCCGCAGGCTTGGGCGCGGGCGTCGCCGCGGGTTGCGGCGCGGCCTGAGCCGCCTCGGCCTTCGCCGCACCGCGCTTCGCCGCCGTGCCGGCGGCCGCGCCACCCGCCGCGCCACCCGCCGCCGCGCCACCCGCCGCCGCGCCGGCGGTGCCGCCGGTGTCCGGGGTGCGGGCGAGGCGCTTGGTGATCGAGCGGGTCGAGCTGCCGCGGGCGGCGCGCGCCGCGGTCTCCCGGCGCTCGGCCTCGACGTCGCGCTTCATCTGCTCGAACTCCGCCGCCGAGACGGTCTCCGGCTCGGGTGTCGTCAGCCGGCCGACTCGGCGGCCGCGCTTCGGGGTCGGATCGACGTCGGCGGCGCCGGCGGCGTAGGCGGGGACGAGGCCCTGCTCGGCCTCGATCCGGTGCCGGCGCGCGCGGTACCCGGGCTCGCGCTCCTTCCAGTGCGTGAGCACCGGTGAGGCGATGAAGATCGACGAGTAGGCGCCGGAGGCGACGCCGATGAGCAGCGCGAAGGCGAAGTCCTTGAGCGTCGCGCCGCCGAACAGGAGCAGCGCCAGGATCGGCATCAGGGTGCACGACGTCGTCGCGATCGACCGCGTCAGCACCTCGGACATCGAGCGGTTCACGATCTGCGAGAAGGCGGCGCGGGGCATCCGCGGGATGTTCTCGCGCACCCGGTCGAACACGATGATCGTGTCGTAGAGCGAGTAGCCCAAGATGGTCAGCAGCGCGGCCACCGTCGCTGTCGTCACCTCCCGGCCGGTCAACGAGTAGATGCCTGCGGTGATCAGCAGGTCGTGCATCAGCGCGATCAGCACCGGAACGGCGAACTTCCACTCAAAGCGCAGCGCGACGTAGGCGGAGATGACCAGCAGCGACGCGATGATCGCCACCACGGCCGAGTTGGCCACGGTCTTGCCGAAGGTCGGGCCCACCGAGTCGCTGGAGAAGTCCTGGCCGGCGTTCGCGATGCCGAATTTGGACTGCAGCGTCGAGCGCACCTGCGCAACCTTGGCCGGCTGCAGCTGCTTGGCCGAGATCTGGTAGCCGTTGCGGCCGAGCGTCTTGTCACCGGACACCTTCTGCACCTGCGCGTCGACGGCACCGGCGCCGGCGAGCGCCGAGCGCACCTGCGACTCGCTGGCCGCCTGAACGAGGCCCACGTCGATCCGGGTGCCGGAGGTGAAGTCGATGCCCAGATTCAGACCCCGCCCGCCGATCGCCAGAGCGCCGATGAGCAGGATCACCCCGGACGTGGTGAAGAAGTACTTCGAGGCGCCCATGAAGTCGAAGCGCCACACCCGTCCTCCCCTGGCGCCGAGCGCCGAGGGGCTCGAGATGATCCGCGAATCGCCCATCGTCATCAGGATCGCCTGGGTCGCGAGCACGGCGGTGAACAGGGACACGATCGTGCCGATGCCGAGCGTGAAGGCGAATCCCTTGACCTCGGAGGTCGCGAGCACGAACAGGATGAACGCGGTCATGATCGTGACCACGTTGGCGTCGATGATCGCGGTGAGACCCTTCTTGTAGCCCGTGATGATCGACTGCCGGATCGAGCGCCCGGCGCGCACCTCTTCCTTCACGCGCTCGAAGATCACGATGTTGGCGTCGGCCGCGACGCCGATCGTCAGGATCAGGCCGGCGATCCCCGGCAGCGTGAGCGTGATCGGGATGAGCTTGATCAGCGCGTAGAAATAGATCGCGTAGACCAACAGGGCGGCGACGGCGATCACGCCGAGCACGCGGTAGAAGATGAGCAGGAAGATCGCCACCACGGCGAGCCCGACGAGGCCGGCGATCAGGCCCTGGTGCAGCGCCTGCTTGCCGAGCGTGGCCGAGACCTGGGACTCGGAGATCAGCTTGAGGTTGATCGGCAGCGCGCCGAGGCGGAGCAGGTTGGCCAGGTCCTGGGCGGACTGGATCGTGAAGCCGCCGGTGATATCGGCGCCCTGGCCGCCGGTGATCCCGTCCGGATACTGCTTGTAGTCGATCTGCGGCACCGTCACGAGCTTGCGGTCCAGCGCCACGGCGAAGTGCTGGTTCAGCGACTGCCCGAGCCCGCTCACGGTCTGGCCACGCTGGGCGATCGTCCGCGTGACGTCCTGGAACTTGTTGCCCCCGTTGCCGCTGAACGAGAACGTGACGTCGGGGTTGCCGCCTGAATCGGTGCTCTGGGTCGGGTTCGAGATGTCGGTGCCGAGCAGCGCGACGTGGTCGTTGAGGACGAAGAACTGTGCCGTCGGGTCGTTGAAGTTGGTGGTGTGTGAGGCGCTCGGGTCAGACGCCTGGATGACGACCGTGCCCGGCTTGATGACCAGCTGCTCGACGCCGGGGTCCGACGCGCTCACACCGCTCGGCAGACCGGAGTTCAGATCCTGCAGGTTGTCGTCGGGCCCGGAGAGCAGGCAGTGGATCCCCGGCGTGGGCGCCTTGCCCTGTGCCTTGGCGGCCGTCGCGCAGGCGGCGCTGCCCGGGGCGCCGAAGTAGTAGTACTCGCTGCCAGGCGAGCGTTGTCCGGGGAGCTCTGCTCGGGCTGGGCCGCGGCGAGCTTGACCGCCTCGTACAGGTTCATGCTCCCGGCGCCGGGTGTGCCCGGCCCGCCGCTCGAGCCCTGGCTGATCGTGAGCGCGTTGGTGTCCTGGGCGGCGAGCTGGCTGGCGACCGTCTTGCCGTTCGGCGTCAGCGCGTTCGCCTCCCAGTCGTAGAACGCGAGCTGAGCGGTCGTCCCGACCTGCTTCTCGGCGCGGGCGAAGTCCTTGACGTTGGGGAGGCCGACGCTGATCTGGTTGGCCCCGGAGGTCTGGATCTCCGGCTCGGCCACACCCAGCTGATCGACGCGCTCGCGGATGATGTCGACGGCCCGGCTGAGGGCGTCCTGGGTGACGACCGGGGTCTGCTTGGTCGGAGTGCCCTGGTAGACGAGCTCGACGCCGCCCTTCAGGTCGAGCCCGAGCCGCGTCTGGTGGGTGGCGATCACCGCGACTGAGGCGGCGAGGAGCCCCAGAACCAGGAGCAGAATGAAGCCGTTGCGCTGGCGATCGGTCATCGAGCTTGCCTGATGCTAGTGGTCGGCCTGGCGATCCGCCCCTGAGGGACGATCGCTAACGGTGGTTGGCCGGGGTGAGGACGACGAGCAGTCCGCCCTCGTCGTCGTCATAGGCGGGGAAGATGTCCGCGACCGCCTTGGCGGGAAGATCGCCCTCGGCGTGGACCTCCACCGCTTTGGCCTTGACGCGGACCTCCCACTCGAGCGCGGTGCCCACGTGATCGGTGCCGTCCTCGAACCGCAGCCCGAGCACGTCGTTGACCGGGCGCCCGATCACCTGCTCGGTCTTCAGGCCCGTCAGCTCGAAGGATCCCTTGCCGCAATCGACGATCTTGCCGTCCGCATCGCGTGGCGAAGAAGGCGGCGTTCGGCGCCGGGTAGTAATCGTCGAGGAGCTCGAACAGATACGCGAAGCCGCACTTCTCGCACCCCTTGGCATCGCGGCGGAAGCCGGCGGTGCGCTCGGTGGCGATCGAGCGGTTCCCGCAGTGCGGGCAGATGAAGTAGTGGGGACATCGGCGACGGAGGATAGAGGGCGTCGGCAGAGCCGGCCCCTCCAGCTCCGCCAGGCGCGCTCCCTACGCTAGAGCAGCGACACCCTGCCCCGGCGGCTCGAGCCCGAGGTGTTCGTACGCCCGCCGGGTCGCGGCGCGGCCGCGCGGGGTCCGCTCGATCAGCCCGCGCTGGAGCAGGTAGGGCTCATAGACGTCCTCGATCGTGTCCTGCTCCTCCCCCACCGCGACCGCGAGCGTCGACAGGCCCACCGGCCCGCCGCCGAACTTCTCGCAGATCGCCCGCAGGATCTCGCGGTCGAGCCGGTCCAGGCCGGCGTGGTCGACCTCGAGCATGTCGAGGGCGTCGGCGGCCACGGCTCCGGTCACGACGCCGGTGCCGCGCACCTGCGCGTAGTCGCGCACGCGCTTGAGCAGCCGGTTGGCGACGCGCGGGGTGCCGCGGCTGCGCGCCGCGATCGCGACAGCGCCGTCGTCCTCGATCGCCACCTCGAGCAGGCGGGCGCTGCGGCGCACGATCCGGGCCAGATCGTGGGGGCCGTAGTGCTCGAGCCGGTGCTGGATCCCGAAGCGGTCGCGCAACGGCGTGGTCAGCAGGCCGGTGCGCGTGGTGGCGCCGATCAGCGTGAACGGCGGCAGGTCGATCGTGACGACGCGCGCCCCCGCGCCCTGGCCGACGGTGATCGGCAGGCAGCCGTCCTCCATGGCCGGATAGAAGGTCTCCTCGAGCGCCCGCGGCAGGCGGTGGATCTCATCGACGAAGAACACCGCGCGCGGCTCGAGCGCGGTCAGGAACGCGGCCACGTCGCCCTTGCGCTCGAGCGCCGGGCCGGCCGTCTGCACGAACGGCACATCGAGCTCGGCCGCGACGATCTGAGCCAACGAGGTCTTCCCCAGCCCCGGCGGACCGGCCAGCAGCACGTGGTCGAGCGCCTCACCGCGCGTACCCGCGGCGGCGATCGAGACGGCGAGCTGGTCCTTGAGCGCCTCCTGGCCGACGAAGTCCTCGAGCCGGCGCGGGCGCAGCGAACGGTCGAGGTCCTCCTCGGGCAGCGCCTCGGGCGCCTGGATCCTGGCCGTGTCGGGCCCGGCGCGGCGTTCATGTCAGCGTCGAGCCGACCGGAGCGCATGCGCGATCAGGTCCTCCGGTCGTTCGCCCTCGGCGCCGTCGAGCAGCTCGTCGGCCTCGCTCAGCGAGTAGCCGAGGCCGAGCAGGCCCTCGCGGGCGAGGCTGAGGGGGTCATCGCCCCGCGAGACCGAGATCGCCTGGTCGGGCAGGGTCACGCCGACCTTCTCGCGCAGCTCGACGATGATCCGCTCGGCCGTGCGCTTGCCGATCCCCGGCACCGACTGCAACCGCGCCGCATCGCCGGCGGCGAGCGTGGCCAGCAGCTCACGCGGGGGACCGCCCGAGAGCACGGCCAGCGCCACCTTGGGCCCCACCGACTGGACCCCGAGCAGCATCAGGAACAGCTCGCGCTCGTCCTCGCCGGCGAATCCGTACAGGGCCAGCGCGTCGTCACGCACCACCAGGTGGGCGTGCAGCGCGACCTGACCGCCGACGGCGGGACCTGCCGGAGCGTCTGGGCCGAGACCGCGAGCCGGTAGCCGACGCCGTTGCAGTCGACGACGACGTGGTCGGAGCGGCGCACCGCGACGACGCCGGAGATCAGCGCGATCACGCGCGCATCACCGCCGCGGTGAGCGGGAACCGGTTGGCTTCGCAGATCGCCACCGCGAGCGCATCGGCGGCGTGATCCGGCGCGGGCGGCGCCGCCAGGCCGAGCAGGCGGGCGACCATCCGCCCGACCTGGCCCTTGTCGGCACGGCCGCTGCCGCACACCGCAGCCTTGACCTGCTGGGGCGTGTAGGAGCGCGAGGGGACGCTGCGCTGACCGGCGGCGAGCAGGACGACTCCACGCGCCTGCCCGACCGCGAAGGCGGTGCGGACGTTGGCGCCGAAATACAGCTCCTCGATCGCCATCGCATCCGGCGCATGCTCGTCGAGCAGCGCGCACACGGCGAGGTGGATGTCGCTCAGGCGGCGCTCGAGCGCGACGCCCGCCGAGGTCTGGATCACGCCGTGGTCGAGCGCGCGCAGGCGTGAGCCCACGCTCTCCAGCACTCCGTAGCCGGTGCTCGCGGTGCCGGGGTCGATTCCGAGGACGATCATCGGACTGGACATTCTGCGTCGCCGCCGCGGACGCCTGCCCGGTGGCGGCTGCGCAGGGCTGTTGGTCCCGCGCGGTGCCTCAGTGTGCGGCCACGTTCAGCGCCACCGTCGCGAAGAAGCAGACCAGGGCGACAGCGCGCAGGACGAGCCCGGTTCGCGCGCTCATACGTCCGCCGATCATGCCCAGCACGGCGATCAGCAGCAGCAGGACCGCGATCGCCGCAAACGTGATGGCCAGGGCTCTAAGCACGATGGGTTTGAGCATATTGCCCACCGGGAAACCCGGCCGTCGCCCAGCCGTCGAGAAATCGTGGCGGACGTCATGATCCCGACCTTTCGCGCCGATCACGCGGACATGCCCCCCGATGCGTCGCATCACCTCAGCGGCCTCGTGCCGGACCCGGTGGTCCGCCTGCACGCGCGGTTCTGGAGGCTCCTCGCGGTTCTGCGCTCAGCAACCGTGGCGATCTGCATGGCGGCCGCGACGATTGGCGTGTGCGCGGCGCCGGCGGCGGCGTATGACTCGGGATCGCTCACACCCGGCAACCCGCTCGCCGGGCATCCGTGGTGGGTCGACGTCGAGTGGAGCCCGCTCTGGAGACAGGCGCGGGCGTGGCAGTTCACCAGTCCAGATCGGGCCCGATCACTGATCGAGCTCGCCCAGGAGCCGTCCACAAAGGGCTTTGGCGCCTTCGAGCCCAACCCGCGCCTCAACCTGCGCCGGTACCTTGAGCGGGCGGCCATCCAGGAGCCGGGCGCAATTCCCATGATCTCGCTCTCACGGATTGCCCATCAGAGCTGTCCCTACGTCGATCCGAGCGCGGACTACCGGCCCCCGGCCTACGAGCGCTGGGTGCAGGGGTTCGCCGACGCGCTGGGTGATTTCCGGGTCATGGTGCTCGTCGAGCCCGACCGCATCGCCACCATGGCGTGTCTGCCCCCGAGTGCCCAGCGTGAGCGCTACAAGCTGCTGCAGTTCGACATGCGGTTGCTCAGTCAACATCCCAACGCCATCGTCTATCTCGATGCGGGGGGCTTCGAACTGGGTCAGAAGCCCGGCGGTCCTGGCCGATCGGCTCCGGCGTGCCGGGATTCGTTACGCGCAGGGATTCGCGCTGAATGCATCGCACTTCGACACCACGGCCCACAACATCGCCTACGGCCTCAAGGTGTCCAAGCTCCTCGGCGGCGCGCACTTCATCATCAACACCGACGCGAACGGCAACGGCCCCACGCGCCCGGCGGTCTTCGACGCGAGCCGCCAGGGCTGCCAACCGCCGGACATCGGCGTTGGAATCAGGCCGACCGCGAACACGGGAAATCCGTTGATCGATGCCTTCCTCTGGCTCGACACGCCGGGGTACGCCGCGGGATCGTGCATCGGGCATCAGGGCGGCCCCTATGCGTTCTATCCCGACCTGGCGCTGAAGATGGAACGCAACGCCAATCCGCCCTTCCGGCCGTGACCGGCAGGAGAAGGTAGAGGCGCTCCCCGCCGTGCACCCCGGCGGCGACGCTCTCGTCGATTCCGTTGCGCCGGATCCACCACGCGGCGGGCACGCAGGCCGGGGAGGGGTCTCCGGCGCCGGAGCACGAGTGATTGCCGATCAGCGCATACCGCACCGCGCCCGACTGCACGGCGGCCCGTAACGAGCCCAGGGCGACCACGGGCCGTCCGTGGAAGCTCGTCAGCGGCAGGATCGGTCGGCGATCGTGGATGATGAGCGGTGCCAGGGCGAGCGGATCGTTCGACCGCCAACTCGTACCTGACGCCCTGGGTGCGCGGCTCTAGATACTGCGACAGCGCGGCCTCGGTGCCCGGGGCGTAGGTCCTCAACCCCCTCGAGTCCGTGGCCCCGGTACGGACCAATGACACCGATTCGCGGATCGGGTAGGCGACCGCGAGCGAGACCAGCAGCGCCGCGGTCAGCCACTTAGCCCAGTGCCTCGTACGGTCCCCCGCGCGCGAGAGCAGTGCAGCACCGACCGCGGCGATCGCGATGCCCACGCCCGCCGATGCGACCAACCCCGGTCTGAGTCCGAACGTGTAGGCGCACACGCACGCGCCCGCCACCGCCACGCCGGCGACCGAAGGCAACGCGTCTCTGCTCCGCGGCCAGGCGAGCCCGGACAGCACCGCGGCTCCGTAGCCGATCGCCGCCGCAATCGCTGGCGCGAGTGCCTCCAGGTAGCGGACCTGCAGGGTGTGAACATGACTGAACAACGCGACGCCGCACACGAGCCAGACGACGATCGCGGCCGCGAACGCCCGAGCGAGCCTCCCCGGCTGTTCTCCGTCCTCGCGACGCGCGCGGAGCGCTGCCAGCACGAGGGCAGCACCGCCAATCGCGACCGCCGCGACCAAGGCGCAGCCGATCAACCGGTCGAAGTGCGCCGCGGAGGACGCCACGAGCCGCAGCGGGCCGGCGGGATCGCGGCTGATACGCGTAGTGGTGTTGGACACGCGCCCGAGTCCGTTGAACACGAAGATCACGTTCCACACCGTTCCGTCGCTGGACCCCACCGGATAGGGATGCCTCCCTGGGGTCAGCGACACGGCGATCGCCCAGGAGAGCCCGACGATAACCAGTCCGCTGGCCCACAGCACGAGGTCGGCAATCCTCCGCCGCCAGGAGACCGAGGCGGCCAGGAGGTAGAGAGTCACCAGCGCCGGGGCGGCCACGAGGGCCTCGAACAGCTTGACGTTGAAGCGAGACCGAGCGAGGCACCGGCCAGGATGAGCGTAGCCGCGAGGGGGTGCTCAGGGCGACGATCGTCAGCCACAGAGCCCCGATGACGAGGAACATCATCAGTGCGTCCATCGTGTCCGAGCGAGCCGTGAGCACCGACTCGGGAAGGACGGCGAGAACCGCTGCCGCCCCGAGGCCGGCCGGTCGCCCGGCTGCCCGTCTGACGGCGTCGTAGAGCAGCGGGACCGCGAGTGTCCCACCGATGGCTTCGGGCAGTTTCAGGGCGGCTGCGTTCCACCCGAGCAGCTTCGTGCTGGCGACCTGGAGCCACAGGTCAACGGGCGGCTTGTCCACCGACAGGATGGCGCCTGGGACGAAGGCACCGAAGAAGAAGATTGTGCCACGAAGCGACATGCTGCGCACCGCTGCGTCGTAGAACGGGTTGCCGAAGACGTCGTCGAGTTCTGCGAAGCGCAGCGCCGCGGCGACCGCGGTGATCAGGCACACCGCCCACGGCACCTAGCGGGCGAACTGCCCGAGGACGGCGGCGCGGCTGCCGGCCCCGGCGCGGCAACGTTCGCTGACGGATCAGAGGCGGTCAATCGACGCTACCTGAGCTGGTCGGGCCGCCGACTGTGGTGTCCGTATCGGGAGCGGTCCCAGATCGCGCAGATGGCCAGAGCAGCGAGAGTCAGTAAGAACGGATCGATGGCTGAGCGAAACCGCGGGGTCTCGCTCTGGACGAACACGACGCTCAGATACATCACCGCGGGGATGAGCCACAACCACCGAGGGGTGCCCCGCGCCGCGCGTGTGAAGCATCCGGCGCAGCGCGAGCAGAGCCACCAGCCAGAAGCAGTACACGCCCAGTTCGGTGTCACTCCCCGAGACCGAGATGATGCTCCCCGTCTGGCGGCTCCTGGGCATCCCGCCAGCTCCAGCAGGCGCACGGTGTTCCAGGTAGCCCACGACGAGGGGGTACGTTGGATGCTCCTCCGATAGTACGTGATGACCTTCCTCTGAGCTTGATGTCCAGCTGCGCTTGGTTGAGCTGCTCCGCGAACAGCCTCCGGAACTGCCGCATGTGGCCCGGCTCTCGCCAGGCCGCGGGGTTCGTCTTGGCCGTGCGGGAGATGTCGTTGTACGTTCCAGCAAGGGTGTTGCCGGCCGACGTGCTCACGGGAACGAACGCGTGCAGGACGACGGCGTTGCGGATCGTCCACGGGACGATGACCAGCGCAGTACACGCGACCAGAACGGCTGCCGGTCTTGCAGCCTGCCAGCGCGCGGTAGGGCCGCCGCCCCCAGACCCCGATCGCGAACGGCACGAGCAATGTCATTCCGAACTCTCTGGTCAACGCCGCCAACCCGGTCAGGACACCCGCAACGACCAACATCCGGAGACGCGGGTGAGCCCGGTACTCGCAGACCGCGGCGGTGGCCCCGATCATGAGTGGCACGAACAGCGCCTCGGAATACAGTGACGCACCGACGTAGATCATCGGCGGATACACGGCGGCCAGACAGAGCACGACGATTGCCACCCGCCGTCCCCACATCCGGTAAGCGATGAACCCCAGCAGACCCACGGCGACGGCGCCGAGCACTGCCTCGACCAACCGCGCGGCTTCCCAGCGGCCGACGAGGCTCGACGCGGTGTTCGCCTTGTAGATCGCGGCCAGGAGGTAGGCGTACGCAGGAGGACGATAGGCGTTCGGCGCCGGCCCGTGCGGTCCGTACACCGGCGGATAGTGGTGCGTGTTGGCGATGTAGAGCGCGTCGAGGTCGTAGTGGTGTCCATCGTGCACCGGCACGAACCCTGGCGTTCCCAGGACGTAACGCGACGCGGATCGCGAACGCGAGCAGGACCAGAGCCGCGAATCCGATGCGGAAGGTGTCCCACGCGGGACGAGCGACCTCAGCGTGATTGGTCCCGCCGGGCGAACGGCGATCGTCTCATCACTCATCGCCGGGACCAGTAAACCGCCAACGTGTCCCCACGTGGGCCGGACCGTGGTCGGCGCCGTGACGTGGGACTCAAAACGGCGGCCCGGCATTGCGCTCCATCGTCAGCGCGAGCTTGGGATCGAAGGCAAAGCCGGCGCCCTGGTGGATGCAGTGCCCGCTGGCGTAGCCTGGCGTGTCGAGCCACAGGAAGGCGTCCACCAGCGGATTGCCCGTATGCACGGTCGGCCTGATGCCGACGCCCACGTTCGGTGGCTGGCAGCCGCCCATCCTCGCCCGCCACGCGGGCGACGGCCTGTGGGCGTTCGCGTCGGTGTTGACGACGAAATGCGCGCCGCCGAGATATTTGGACACCGCCAGGCCATAGGCGACATTGGCGGCCGTGCTGTCGAAATGGGACGCGTTCAACGCGAAGCCCTGCCCGTACTGAACGCCGGCCCTCCTGAGGCGAAGCGCCAGATCGTGCGTACTGCGTACCCAGTCCGAGGCGCCGGCGTCGAGATACACGATCGCGTTGGAATGCAAGCGCAGGAGCCTCATGTCAAAGCGAAGCAGGCTGTTGCGCTCGCGCTGGGCGCCGGCGGGAAGACACGACATCGTCGCCACGCGGTCAGGCTCGACGAGCACCATCACGTGAAAGCTCCCGAGCGCGTCGGCGAACCCCCGCACCCAACGCTTGTAGGCCGCGGGCCGGTAGTTCGCGCTCGGATTGGCGTAGGGGCAGCTCTGATGCGCGATCCGCGACAGGGCGATCATCGGGATGGTCGATCGGTCCTGCGCGGTCGCTCGCGCCAGGTAGGCGCGCACCTTCACCTAGGGTTCGGCTCGAAGGCGCCGAAGCTCTTGGTCGTAGGCTCCCGGGCCAGCAGCTGCAGACGGGCCGCCCAGCCGGGATGTCCGGACTGCCAGGCCCGGACCTGCATCCACAGCGGGCCCCACTGGCGATCGACGAACCAGGGGTGGCCGGCGAGAGGATTGCCCGCCGTGATCCTGCCCGAGTCGTAGCCCGCCGCTCCGCTCGCCCAGGCGAGCAGCGCCGCACAGTACGCGCAGCCGAGAGCCAAGGCGCGCCGAATCGCCGCTCCGATCAGGACGCACCGGTTCGCCCCGCCCGAGCTTCGCGGTTCGGCAGCGCTAGCCCGGACACGCCACATCGTCAACTCCCCACACAGTCCTGTCCGGGCGCTCGCCCGGGGCGGGTGACCGCGAGCACGCGCCACATGCGATCGACTCGGGCGAGGGAGTGGAAGGTGCGTGGATGGACGTAGACCTGGGGGGCGGCTCCGAGGACGGCCGGCAGGTCACGACCGGCGGAAGATGACCCCCGGACCGCTGAGATGCGGCTTCACCTGGGGAGAGATGCACGCCGAGCTTCCAGGACAACGCAGTCTGGGCGGCGTGGTTAACGGACCACGCAGCTCGCGCACGGATAGAGCGCCCGGCGCCCTCCAGCCCGGCGGATGGCGACCGAGAGCTCGCGGTAGGCCTGCGCCGCTTGACTGGCGCTCGCCTCCTGCGGGTGTAGGGCGGAGAACCGGCCAGCGGACAGCGCGATGGAGGAGCCGATCAGCAGCGCCGGCACGGCCCACCGGGCCAGGCCCGCCGGAGCATTCTGCGACCTCGACTAGACCGGTGCCGAAGAGGACGCAGACGATCGCCGCGGCGGGCAGCATGAAGCGGCCCAGACCCGGGTAGGCGACGAGCGCCTCGATCGCCACGAGGACCACCCACACCAGCGCGGCGAGGGCCAGCAGCACGACGGTGCGGTCGCGCTGCCGAATCGCGAACCCGATCGCGACGAGCGCGCCGAGCAGGACGGGGAGGACCGTTTCCTTGGCCCCCCGCTTGAGCACCGTGAACGCAGGGTGGCTTCCCAGATGGCCGTTGAACGAAGCGGCGTGCGTACTGGCCCCGAACGGATCGCCGACGGCGAGCCACGGGGGGACGAACCACGCGACGGCCACAAGCGCGACACCGCCGGCCGCGAGCCATCGCCGCCCGGGCGCACGGAACCACAGGTACAGCGCGTATGGCGAGGAACAGCCACGCCTCGGGCCTGATCAGCGCCGCCGCGACCCCGACGCAAACGCCAGCCCACGGCGCCCGTCCATATGCACGACGATGGCCCACATCGTGAAGCAGACCAGCAGCGGCTCGGAGGTCCCGCGCAGAGCGTAGTCGGCGTAGTCGAGGGTCAGAGCAAGCGCACCGACGGCCAGCGCGCCGCTCCACGGCCCCTTGAGCTCGTTCCCGAGCCGGTAGACGGCGACGAAGGCGAGGATCCCGCCGGTGCGGGCCGCGCCACCCAGAGATAGGGCGCAGCGCCTCCGAACAGCGCGAACGGAGTAGTGAAGAACACAGGGAACGGCTTCCAGGACGGCCCGCCGTTGGTGCTCAGGTTGGTGAAGAACTCGCGGCCCCAGACGACCCATGCCCATGGGTCATAGCTCGGCACCGACGGAACGACGAGCACCGAGACGAGAGCGATCCCGGCACTGATCGCCACGATCTGTACGCCCGACAGATGGCGGCGTGAAACCTGCTCCTCGAGTGAGTCTAGGGGCATCATGAATCGTGAACTGCCGTCCGTGCGGCGCTCGGGGAACCCCGGGGGGCAGTGGTCGTGTCGGCGACCAACGCGGGCGGCGAACGGGCCCTGCGCGGGTGATTCTAGCCCGGATCGACAGAGGAGACTTGCCCCCCGCGGCACGCTACGATCCCCCGTTCCAGCGCGGCGGCCGGCGCGTGTGCCGATGCTCGCCCGCTCGATTGTCATCTCGCTAGCGCTCAGCCTCGGGGTCTGTGGGTTGGCCAGAGCGCAGGCCCTGGTCTATCCGCCCGACACGCCCGCGAAGGAGCCGTCTATCGCGACGGCCCGACTGACCGCTACCTGATCGCCGGCGCATGGCTGTATCGCGCCGACCGCGCCGGCACCGGCGTCGCACAGGGCTTCTGGCGCGACATGGCCGCCACCGAGGGCTGGTCGCCGGTGACGGTTCCCAACGCGTACAACGCCGGCGATCAGTCGACGGCGAGCATGATCGGGTCCGTGGGCTGGTACCGCAAGGACTTCCGCCTGCCCACGACCGGGCTGCCCCGCGCCGCGCGAGCGAGCGACCTGCACTGGATCCTGCGCTTCGAGTCGGTCAACTACCGGGCCGAGATCTGGCTCAACGGTGTGCTGATCGGACGCCACGTCGGCGCGTTCCTGCCCTTCGAGCTCGACCTGCGCGGTCTGCGCGTGCACGGGGTCAACCGGCTGATCGTGCGCGTCGATGACCGCCATTACGCCTCCGACCTCCCGCCCGGGCCCGCCGGGGGCGGGGGCGCCAACGTCGGCGGGTGGTGGAACTACGGCGGGATCCTGCGCGAGGTCTATCTGCGCGCGGTCGACAAGGCCGACATCTCGGCGGTTCAGGTCCGGCCCCTCCTCGCCTGCCCGGCGTGTGCAGCGACGGTCGACGAGCAGGTGCAGGTCCGCAATGTGACCACGACAGCGCAGACGGTGCGCCTGAGCGGGGCCTACGGCGGCGCGCATCTGGCCTTCGGGCAGGCGAAGATCGCCCCGGGCCAGACGTGGACGGCGACGGCCACGGTGCGGATCGCGCATCCCCGCCTGTGGGCGCCGGGACATCCCTCTCTGTATCGGGCCGCGCTGTCGCTGAGCGACGTCAAGGGCAATGCGCTGGGCGGCTACGTGACCGAGAGCGGGATCAGGACGATCGCCGTCGTCGGTGGCCGTCTGACGCTCAACGGGCGAGTGCTGAATCTGCGCGGGGTCGGCCTCCAGGAGCAGGACGTCGCGCTCGGCGGCGCGCTCGACCCGGCCCACATCGCGCGCCTGATCGACTGGACGCGGAGCCTCGGCGCGGACCTGATCCGCGGCCAGTACCCCTCCGACCCGCTGCTCGAGGAGCTCGCCGACCGCTACGGGATCCTGCTCTGGAGCGAGATCCCGGTCTACCAGGTCCAGGCCCAGTACCTCACGCAGCCGGCGTGGGTCGGCTTCGCGCACTCGATGCTGGCCCAGAACATCGCCGCCAACCAGAACCATCCGTCGATCCTGCTGTGGAGCGTGGCCAACGAGTTGTCATCGCCGGCGCCACCCGAGGAGGGCAGCTACATCTCCGGCGCCGCGGCGCTCGCCCACCGGCTCGATCCGACGCGCCCGGTCGGGATGGCGGTCAGCGCCTGGCCCGGCGTCGGCTGCCAGCACGCCTACGCGCGCCTCGACGTGGTCGGGTTCAATGACTACTTCGGGTGGTACAGCGTCAACACCGGCTCCACCGCCGACCGCGACGGGCTCGGACCGTTCCTGGACTCGTTCCGCGCCTGCTACCCGGGCAAGGCGCTGATGATCTCCGAGTTCGGCTTCGAGGCCGACCGGGCCGGTCCCGTCGAGGAGCGCGGCACGTACGCCTTCCAGGCCTACAGCGCGGCCTACCACCTGAGTGTGTTCGCCCAGAAGACGTGGCTCTCCGGCGCGATCTACTGGTCGCTGCAGGACTTCGTCTGCCGACCCGGTTGGTCGGGGGGCAACCCGCTCCCGGACCCGCCCTTCTTCAACAAGGGCCTGGTCGACTTCCAGGGCAATCTCAAGCCCGCGTTCGGAGCGCTGCAGTCGATCTACCGCTCGACGGTCCAGGTCGGGTCGCCGCCGTAGGCCGGCGCCCGCAGGCCGCCCGTCCTCAGCGGGAGAACTTGCAGCGCAGAAGTGTGGCGATCACGCGGAAGCCGTCGAGGGCGGTGAGCTTCTTGCCCTCCTCGGTCGCGCGGGCCCGGTAGTGCACGGGGACCTCGAAGATCCGCTCTCCGCGCTGGACCAGGCGAGCGGTGATCTCGGGCTCGATCGCAAAGCCGGGCGACTGCAGCGGCAGGCTGCGGAAGACGTCGGTGCGGATCATCTTGTGGCAGGTCATGATGTCGTGCAGATAGACGTTGTAGAGGATGTTGCAGGCCAGCGTGACGCCCTTGTTCCCGAGCACGAACAGGAACGAGTGGCTTGTGTAGCCGTCGAACGCGCGGACACCGAAGGACGCGTTGGAGCGCCCATCGAGCAGCGGCGGCATCAGCAGACCCAGGTCGGCGGGGTCGTACTCCAGGTCGGCGTCGAAGATCGCGGCGAACTCGCCCTCGGCGTGGCTGAGGGCGGTGCGGATGGCTGCGCCCTTGCCCTGGTTGACGTCGTGCTCGAACAGGCGCACACGGGGACCCCAGTCGCCGGAGCGGAGGATCTCCCGGGTGCCGTCGGTGGACCCATCGTCGACGATGATCAGCTCGAACTCGGTCGGGAGCTCCGTGCCGAGGACCTCGGCGATCGCCCGCTCGACGCGTTCGTATTCGTTGTAGACGGGCATCAGGATCGAGAGCATGTGCGCAGGGTCCGAGTTCGGAGGGTGGCCGGCGCGGGATCAGACCAGGATCGGTGCGATTGCTGACCCCGGCCTGCCCGCGAGGGCCGCGGATCCTAGCCGATGGGGTCACCGGCTCGCTTTTCCGGTTGCCGGTGCGCGAGGATGGCGCCCGTGGACTTCGACGCTGCGGGATTGCTGGACGGACTCGAGGGTCATGAGCGAGCGGCTCGGCTGGAGCTGCTCGAGCGTCTGGCCGCCGACGGCGTCAGCCTCGAGGAGCTGCAGGCGGCGGTCACCGAGGACCGACTCGTCCTGCTGCCGCTCGAGCGAGCCCTCGGCGCGCGCTACACGGCGTCCGAGGTCGCGGAGCGCGCCGGCCTCGACGTCGACCGGGTGATCGCGGCCCGACGAGCGCTGGGGCTGCCCGAGCCCGGACCCGACGATCGCGTCTTCGGCGAGGAGGATCTCGCGGCCTCCGAAGCGCTCAAGCTGTTCCTGGACTCGGGGCTGCCGGAGGAGTCGGTCACGGAGCTCAACCGCGTGCTCGGCGAGGGCATGGCACGCTTCGCCGCCGCGGTCGGCGGCGCCTTCACCGCCGCCTTCCTCGGCCGCGGAGACACCGAGCACGACGTCGCACTGCGCTTCTCCGACATGGCCGAGGCGCTCGGCCCCGCGATCGCTCCGGTGCTGGTGGCGGCACTGAACGCCCACCTGCGGGAGATCGCCAGCCGCGGCATGATCGGTCGCGACCAGCTCCGCTCGGGCCAGCTCGCGGGGGCTCAGGACGTGGTCGTGTGCTTCGCCGATCTGGTCGGCTTCACCGCGCTGGGCGGCCAGATCGCGGCCGAGGAGCTCGGCGGCGTCGCCGGGCGGCTGGCGGTGATGGCCGCCGACGCGGCGACCGGGCCGGTACGGCTGGTCAAGACGATCGGCGACGCGGCCATGTTCGTCTCGTCCGAGGTGCCGGCGATGGTCGACGCCGCGCTCAGGCTCGTGGAGGCGATCGACGCCGCCGACCTGCCCGCGCTGCGGGCCGGGATCACGATCGGCCCGGCCCTGCAGCGGGCCGGCGACTGGTACGGGCATCCCGTCAACCTGGCCAGCCGGGTCACCGGCGTGGCCCGGCCCGGGAGCGTGCTGTGCACGCAGGAGGTCCGGGACGCGTCGGGCGACGCGTTCGCATGGTCGTTTGCCGGCCGCTACCGCCTCAAGGGGGTGGCCGAACCGGTCGGGCTTCATCGGGCGCGGCGGCGGGCCGATGAGCCCGAGGCGGCCATCGACTCCGAGGACGAGGCGCCCGAGCCGGAGCGCGCTAGCCGACCGCGATCAGATCGACCACGAAGACGAGCGTCGCGTTCGCGGGGATCGTAGGCGGCTGCCCGGTCGCGCCGTAGGCGAGGTTCGGGGGGATGATCAACATCCGGCGGCCGCCGACCTTCATGCCGGCGATGCCCTGGACCCAACCGGGGATCACGCTGCCGTTGCTCAGCGGCGTGGTGAAGGTCTGGTTGCGATCCCAGGAGGCGTCGAACTGCTTGCCCCCCTTGTACAGCACGCCGACGTAGTTGACGGTGACGTTCTGGCCCGAGCCGGCCGTCGCGCCGGTGCCCACGATCAGGTCCTTGGTGACCAGATGCGTGGGCGGCGCGCCCGTGGGTACGACCACGACCGGCTTCTTGGCGATCGCCGCCGGGATCTTGGGCGTGGTCGACGTGGTCGACGTGGTCGGTGTCGTCGATGTCGACGTCGCGGCGGCGGCCGACGCATCGGCCGTCGCCCCGCCCGAGGGCGCGGGCGTGATGCCTGGCGCCTTGGAGCTGCCGCAGGCGGCCAGGCCGACCGCGGTGGCGGCGCTCACGAGCACGGGGAGGATCCTCTGCTTCACGGACATCGGCGGGGAAGGGTAGCGGGAGTTGCCCTCGGGCTAGCCCGCGATGCGCTCGAGCACGTCGGCGTCGACGTCGAAGTTGGCGTACACGGCGCCGACGTCGTCGGACTCCTCGAGCGCGTCGATCAGCTTCATCAGCTTGGCCGCCGCGACCTCGTCGACCGGCACCCGGGCCCGCGGCCGCTGGGTCACATCGGCGCTCTCGAGCTCGACACCGCCCTGCTCCAGGGCGCCACGGACGGCGCTGAGATCCGACGGATCGGTGATGATCTCGTAGACGTCGTCGTCGAGCACGATGTCCTGCGCGCCGGCGTCGATCGCGCCCATCAGGTCATCCTCGCCGTAGCGCTCGGCGTCGACCACGATCACGCCCTGCTTGTCGAACAGATACGACACCGAGCCCGGCTCGCCGAGGCTCCCGCCGTGCTTGCTGAGCGCGTGGCGCACGTCGGCGCCGGTGCGGTTGCGGTTGTCGGTCAGGGCCTCGATCAGCAGGGCCACGCCGCCCGGGCCGTAGCCCTCGTAGAGCACCGTCTCGATCTGCTCGGTGTCGACACCCTCACCGGTGCCCTTGGCGATCGCGCGCTCGATGTTGTCCTTGGGCATCGATGCGTCGCGTGCCTTCTGGATCGCCAGCGCGAGCGCCGGGTTGCCGTCCGGGTCGCCTCCGCCCTCGCGCGCGGCGACGGTGACGGCACGAGCCAGCTTCGTGAAGTGCTGACCGCGCCGCTGATCGACGATCGCCTTCTTGTGCTTGATCGAAGCCCACTTGGAATGCCCGGACATGACCACAAGTCTAAGCTCTGCCACGCAGTACGCTGTCGTGCCATGCGCCACACGCGGCGGGAAGCTTCCGCCCCTCCCCGGCGTCGTTTGGTTTCAGATCCTCTCGAGCCCGAACAGGAGACCCACCGCATGAAACGACTGACCGCCGTCGCATTGCCGCTGATCCTGGTGGCGTTGGCCGGGTGTGGCTCCAGCTCCAGCAGCTCGTCGAGCTCGAGCTCCAGCTCCGCCCCGGCGGCGAGCTCCACGCCCGCCGCCACGACCACGGCGAGCACGAGCGGCGCCGCCTCCGGCGCGGTGGTTCCCGTCGTGATGCAGAACATCTCCTTCAATCCGCCCTCGATCCACGCCAAGGTCGGCCAGACCGTGAAGTGGACGAACATGGACTCCGCGCCGCACAACGTCACCTACGTCGGCGGACCCCAGTTCACGTCGTCGCCGACGTTCAGCAACGGCGGCACGTTCACGCTGAAGCTGACCAAGGCGGGCACGATCATGTACCGCTGCACGATCCACCCGGGCATGAACGGGACGATCATCGTCGCGCCGTAACGGGGAGCGCGGAGCCGGCGAGGTCACGACATTCAGGGCAGGTCGTTCAGGTTCACGGCCTCGACCTGGGCCGAGCCCGAGTTGGTCACATAGGCTGTTCGGCGTCCCGGCGGGACCGTGATCTCGCGGGGATAGACGCCGGCCGGCACCGAGCCGAGCACCGCCGGCCGCCCGCCGAGAGCGGCGCCGACGTCGACCACGCTCACGCCCGGGCCCGGCGCCGCGGCCGCCGAGGGGCCCGAGTCGGCGACCAGCAGGCGACGGCCGGAATTCACCGGCGCGACGCCGACGGGGGCGCTGCCGAGGAGCACGTAGGCGACGCGGGCGCGGCGCGGATGATGGAGCAGCCGTGAACGCGAGAAGCCGAGTAGGGCGTGATCGGCCAGCGCCGTGACCCAGACCAGCCGGCCGCCGGCCGAGAGCGCCACCCGGACCGGCTCACAGCCGGCGGCGACGCTGTGCACGAGCGCGGTGCTGGGATCGGTCTTGGCCCGCGTCGCGTCGATCAGGCTGAGCGTGCCGGACCCGGCGCCGGTGGCCGAGGCCAGCGACGTCGCATAGAGCCAGCGTCCCCCCGGATCCACGGCGACATCGGAGGGGCCGTAGAGCAGCGGCACGCGGCCGATGTAGCCGGAGCGGCGAAGCCGGACGGCCAGCGCCGCGGCCAGGTTGAACACCGCGATCCCGCCGGCCCGGGAGCGGGCCACGTAGGCGTAGCGATCGCCGGGTGAGATCACCACGGCGACGGCGCCGGCCAGGGCCGGGTTGCCCGGCGCCGCGCTGGTCAGCCGACCGAGCACGGCGCGGCGCGATCCCCGCTCGGCGCGGCGGGCGTCGATGACCACCGCGCCGCTCCCCGCCGCCACCAGCAGGTAACGGCCGTCGTGGGTCAGCGCGAGGCCGGGCAGGCCGTTGCGGGCGGTCGCCGGCAGGCTGATCCGGCGCACCACGCGCGGCGCGAAGCCTCTGTTGCGCAGCACCTCCACCTCCCCCGCTGCCGACACGAACGTGTACCGCCGCCCGCTCACGATCGCGTACGGCGGCGCCGGCAGCGGGGCCATCGCGGTGCGGACGTGGGCGAGCGCCGGCACGACGGCGGCGCGCGACGCACACGGTGCCGTCGCGGCTCTCGTCGCGTGCCTGGCGGCATGAGAGCCACCGCAGCCGGCGAGAAGGGTGCTCGCACCGATCAGGGCGGAGACCGCGAGGAGACGCATGGCGCTCATGCTGGCACGGGTCACGCGAACATGGGTCCCCTTGGAGCCGGCTCCGGGTGTCCCGGCGCGCGACGGGCGCGCCGGCGACGCTCATCGGGCCGAGGCCGGCGCGTGGGCGCGGTACCAGTCGATCGTCCGCTGCAGGCCCTCCTCGAGGCTCACGGACGGCTCCCAGCCCGTGAGCGTGCGCAGCTTGCCGAAGTCGACCCACTGGCGGTCGATCTCGCCGTGGGGCACACCCTCGCCGCGGATCTCGGGCTCGAGCTCGGAGCCGGCCAGGCGGCAGATCAGCGCCACCACATCCCCCACTCGGTGCGGACGCCCGCCGCCGGCGTTGAACGCCTCGCCCCTGCCCTGACCGCGGTCGAGCGCGCCACAGATGGCCAGGTAGGCAGCGACGGCGTCCTCGACGTAGAGGAAGTCGCGCTCCGGCGAGCCGTCGGAGCGCACCACGACTCGCCGGCCGGCCAGCGCCGCGGCCACCGCCTCGGGCACGAGCCGCGAGCTGTTCGTGTCGCCGCCCCCGTACAGGTTGGCGCACCGCGTCACCGCGACCGGCAGCCCGAACGTGTGCCAGTAGGAGCGGGCGAGCAGATCGGCGGCGGCCTTGGAGACGTCGTAGGGGTACACCGGCTGCAGCGGCAGATCCTCGCGGTAGGGCAGCACCGCGTGCGCTCCGTAGGCCTTGTCGGAGGACGCGACCACGACCCGCCCCACGCCGTGGGCGCGGCACGCCTCGAGCAGCAGCCAGGTGCCGCGGATGTTCGTCTCGAACGTCGACAGCGGCGCGCTGGTTGGCGATCCCGACGAGCGTCTGAGCGGCGAGGTGGAAGACCGTGTCGACCCCGTACTCGATCAGCGCCCGCGGCAGCAGGCCCTCGGCGCAGATGTCGCCGTGGACGAGGTCGATGCGGGTCTCGAGGCCCATCAGGGCCAGCGCGGACACGGCCGGCTCGTCGCGGCGGACCGCGACCACCCGCGCGCCCTGCTCAAGCAGCGCCTTCACGAGCCAGGCGCCGAGCAGCCCGTGAGCGCCCGTCACCAGCACGCTGCGGCCGTTCAGCTCCACAGCTTCCACGGCGCGTGTCCCTGGCCCCAGAGGTCGTTGAGAACGATGGCGTCCTTGTAGGTGTCCATGCAGTCCCAGAAGCCCTCGTGACGGTAGGCGCGCAGCTCGCCCGCAGCGGCGAGCCGCTCGAGCGGCTCGCGCTCGAGCACGCTGTCGGTCGCGAGCAGGTCGAGCACCGCGGGCTCGAAGCAGAAGAAGCCGCCGTTGACCCAGTGCTCGCTCCGCGGCTTCTCGACGAACCCCCGCACCACCCCGTCGCCATTCAGCTCCGCGACCCCGAACTGAAGCTCGGGGCGCACCACGGTCATCGTCGCCGTCGCACCGTGGGCGGCGTGATACGCGAGCTGCGCCGCGAGGTCGATGTCGGCGACACCATCGCCGTAGGTGACGCAGAAGGTGGTGTCGCCGAGCGCGCCCGCGGCCAGGGCCACCCGCCCGCCGGTCGGGGTGTCTGCGCCCGTGGCCAGGCACGCGACGTCGGTGCCCTCGGGCCAGGTTTGCGCGGCGGCGAACGCCTGCACCTGCTCGCCCTTGTAGCCGGTCAGGAGCAGGAAGCGGCGGAACCCCTGCGCGGCGTAGATCTGGATGACATGCCACAGAATCGGGCGGCCGCCGATCTCCACCAGCGGCTTGGGGATCGACTGCGTGTGCTCCTGAAGGCGCGTGCCGCGCCCGCCGCAGAGGATGGCCACCGGCGGTGTCACGGCGGCGGATTATGGCGTGCCGGTCCGCGGGAGCCGCCCAGGTGGCGCTCGGGCGCGGCCGGAGGACCGGCCGGGTGGTGAGCGCCGCCGTCGTGCGCGAACATCGGTCGGGTGTCCTCTGCAGGGAGTCGCACGCATCGCGACGTGGTCAGGCTGCTCCGGCGACCGCGCTATCCGGGCTTCGTCCTCACGGTGTCGCTGTCGCGGACCTGCTCGTCGATGTTCGCGGTCAGCGGGGTGCTGCTCGTGCTCGAGCGGACGGGCAGCGCTCCGCTGGCCGGAGTCACCTCGGCGGCGGCGGTGCTCCCGGCGGCCCTGAGCGGACCGTTCCTCGGCGCGTGGCTCGACGTGGCGCGCCGGCGCCGGATCCTGATCGTCATCGATCAGCTGACCAGCGTCGCCGCGCTGGCGGCGATCGTCGCTCTGGCCGGTCATGGGCCGAACTGGACCTTGCCGGTGGTCGCGGTTCTCTACAGCATCACGCGCCCGTTCAGCTCCGGCTCGTTCTTCAGCGCGCTGGCCGAGCTCGCCGGACCCGAGCTGCTCGATCACGCCAGCATGATCGAGGCCTCGAGCCTGAATCTCTCGTTCGTGCTCGGCCCGGCCCTCGCGGGCGCGATCGCCGCCGCCGCCGGTGCTGCCACGGCGGTGTGGCTGCAGGCCGGGATCACGCTCCTCGTGGCCGGACTGATCGCCGTCAACCCCGCCTTCGAGGCGCACGCCGGCGGTCACGCCGAAAGCGTCCGGGAGGCGCTCCGGGACGGACTGCGGGCGCTCGCGGCCAGCCGCGTCCTCCGCGTCACCGCCACCGCGAGCACGCTGGCCGCGTTCGGCTGGGGCCTGATGGCGGTCGGGTTCCCGCTCTACGCCGTGCAGATGCTGCACGCCGGCGCCAGCGCCAGCGGCTTCCTGTGGGCGGCGATCGCCGCCGGCTCGATCGTGGGCACATTCGCGCTCCCGCGCGGGACGTCGTTGGGCCGGATCGCCTCGTCCTACGGCATCCTCGGCGCCTCGGCGCTGCTGTGGCCGCTGGCCGGCGCGCTGGCGATCGGGATCATCCTCACGGGGCTGACCGGCGTGCTCGAAGGACCCGCCTACTCGGGCACGATCGCTCTGCGCCAGCGCCACACGCCCGCCGCCGTCCGCGCCCAGCTGATGACGACCGTGACCAGCGTGGCGATGGCGGCCGGCGCGCTCGGCTCCGCTGTCGGCGGCGCCATCCACGACCCGCTCGCGACGATCTTCGTGTTCACCGCGGTCAATGCGGTAGCGGCGACGGTGGCGGGAGGGGCCGGCGGGAGGGGCCGGGCAAGGGGGCCGGGATGAACCTGAGGCGGCTGTGGGCCCCGGGCACAGCCATTTCGCAGCACTTCGATCGTTTGGGGCGGGACGACGGAACGTTATGGCCGTCAGGCAGCCATAACGTTCCCCGGTGGTCGCGTCAACGGTCGAGATGCCACGAAACGGAGGTTGGCGCGGCCAGATCAACTCGGTTCCGGGGGCCGGAACTCAGTTTCAACGCTTCGACGAGCGCCGGCGAGAGTGTGCCGGCGCGCGCCGAGAGTGCGACGTGCGCGTGGCGAGGTTGCCCGCCGAGCCGCGCCTTCCCGCCGGCGCCGGCCGGCGCTCCTAAGCCGCTGGCCCCTCGGCCGCTACCTCTCCGATCACTCCATCCGCCAAGTCCTCGCCCCGCTCGACGGTGACGAGGACACTCGCTCGAACAACAAGGGGGTGATCGAACTCAACCCCGCCTAAGACGCCACCGCCGGCCCACCCGCACCGTCGCCACCGCAGACGCGGGCCCGGCCCGCGCTGACAACCGGGCCAGGATCGGGCTAGCCGGCGCGGCTCAGGTCAGGTCGCAGACCGCGAACAGGTCGATCGAGGCGTCGAGCCCGGTCGACTCGAGGCGGAAGTCCTCGGGGCCGATCTCCAGCGCACCCGGCCGCGGCTCGACGCGATCGGAGCTCAGGCGCCGGTCGTACAGGCGCTGCAGGACCCGCCGCGGCACGAGTCGCCGCAGGCGCAGCGGATCGCGGGCCAGCAGCCGGTCGAGCTCGCGGCGCTCGTCGTCGTGGATGGCCTGGTAGCGGGCCGAGGCCTGCAGTCCGAGGATCTGAACCGAGGCGAAGTGATGGCGGCACAGTGCGTGCAGCTCGTGGGCGTCGAACTCGATGTAGTGGTATGGATCGATGATCTCGTCGGGGCGCCCGAAGGTGAGCCGGTTCGGAGTGACGATCACGGCGCGGCCGCCGGGTCGCAGGACGCGGGTCACCTCGGCCAGCATGCGCTCGGGGTCGGGGACGTGCTCGATGGACTGGATCGACACGACGGCGGCGAACGTCCCGGCCTCGAACGGGAGCGAGCGCATATCGGCAACATGCGTCTCGCGCTCCTGGCCGGCGAGCGCGCCGGGATCGATATCGACGCCGACCGTCTCACGCGGGGCCAGCTCGCGGTAGGAGTGACCGATCCCGCAGCCCAGGTCGAGCACCTTTCCGTCCGGCAGCAGCGAGGCGCTGAGGCGGTACTCGGCCCGGTGGCGCTGGAAGCTCGGGTTGAAGCCGCCGTGGGGCGTCGTCACCCGCTCGCCGGTGATCACCATGGGCGACAGAGTAATCAGGCGCGCCCGCACGTGCTCCTCACTCGCCGCCGCGAGTAGGATCCTGCGCCCATGACCACACTCCCCTCCAGCATCTTCAAGGCCTACGACGTCCGCGGACTGTATGGATCGGACATCGACGGCGACGGCGCCGAACTGCTCGGACGCGCGTTCACGCGGGTGATCGCCCAGCTCGAGGACAAGCCCCGGTGGCCGAGCTTCGCCTCGGCCTCGGCCGTGACATGCGGCTCACGGCACCCGAGCTCGCGGCGCGGTATCGCGACGGCATGATCAGCGAGGGCGCCGCCGTGCTCGATGCCGGCCAGGTCGGCACCGAGATGCTCTACTACCTGGTCGGGTCGCGGGATCTCGACGGCGGCCTGATGTGCACCGCCTCGCACAACCCCAAGGCCTACACCGGGGCCAAGATGGTCAAGCGCGGCGCGATCGCGCTGTCGGGCGACTCGGGCATCAACGACATTCAGGCCCTGATCGAGTCGGGCCTCGGCGAGGCGCCCGGCGGGGGCTCGGTGCAGGAGGTGTCGCTGTACGAGGAGTTCCAGGAGGCGGCGCTGAAGTTCATCGACCCCGCGGCGATCAAGCCGCTGCGCGTCGTCGTCGACGGTGGCAACGGGATGGCCGGCCCGATGGTCGGGCCGCTCCTGCGCCGGCTCGGGCTCGAACCGGTCGAGACCTACTGGACGCCCGACGGCAGCTTCCCCGATCACGAGCCCAATCCACTGCTGCCCGAGAACCGCGACTTCATCATGAAGGCGGTCGTCAAGGAGGGCGCCGACCTCGGCATCGCCTGGGACGGCGACGCCGATCGCTGCTTCTTCATCGACGATACGGGTGCGTTCGTCGACGGCGATTTCCTCACCGCGCTGATGAGCGAGTCGATGCTCCGCAAGGAGCCGGGGGCGACGGTGCTCTATGACGTGCGCGCCAGTCGCGCCGTGGCCGACACCGCGGAGCGGCTCGGCGGCACGGCGCTGATGAACCGCGTCGGACACGCCTTCTTCAAGACGCGGATGCGAGCCGAGCACGCGGTGTTCGGCGGCGAGGTGTCGGGGCACTACTACTTCCGCGACTTCTACTGCGCCGACTCGGGAACGATCCCCGCGCTGCTGATCCTGGAGCAGCTCTCCGAGCAGGAGAAGAGCATGTCCGAGCTGCTCGAGCCGTTCCGCTCGCGCTACTTCATCTCTGGCGAGATCAACACCGAGGTGGACGACCCGCCGGCAAAGCTCGAGGAGCTGACAGCGGCCTATCCCGACGGCCGCATCACCACGCTCGACGGCGTCTCGATCGACTACGACGACTGGCATTTCAACGTGCGCCCGTCGAACACCGAGCCGCTGCTGCGGCTGTGCCTCGAGTCGCTCGTGTCCCCCGAGGACATGGAGCGGCGGCGCGACGAGGTACTCGCGATCATTCGATCGTGAGCCCGCTGCCGCTGCCCGAAGATCCGGCTCAGCCCACCGCGGCGGACTCGCTGGCGCTCGCCGCCCGCGCCGGCATCCACCGCCTGCCCGTCCCGACGCCCTTCCTGGTCGGGCGCATCAACTGCTACCTGATCGAGGACGACCCACTGACGCTGGTCGACACCGGTCCCAACTCCGGCAAGTCGCTCGACGATCTCGAGCGGATGCTGGCCGAACACGACCGGGTGATCGAGGACCTCGAGCTGATCGTGATCACCCACCAGCACATGGATCACCTCGGATTGCTCGACATCCTCGTGCGCCGCTCGGGGGCGGAGGTGGCCGCGCTGCGATCTGCTCGGGCCCTACCTCGAGCACTTCGCCGAGAGCGCCCAGGCCGAGGACGAGTTCGCCGAGCAGCTGATGCTGCGCCACGGCGTGCCGGCCGACCTGGCCACGGCGCTGCGGGCCGTGGGAGCGGCGTTCCGCGCCTTCGGCTCGAGCGGTCACGTGACCCGGCTGCTGCGCGACGGCGACACGCTGACGCTGCGCGACCGCCGGCTCGAGGTCATGCACCGCCCCGGGCACAGCCCCTCGGACACCGTGTTCTGGGATGCCGAGCGCCGGATCCTGCTGGCCGGCGATCACCTGCTCGCGCACATCTCCTCCAACCCGCTCGTCTCGCGCCCGCTCGGTGACTTCGCTCCCGGCGCGTCGACCGCCGGCGGGCGACCGCGCGCGCTGATCAGCTACATCGAGTCGATGCGCGCCACCCGGGAGCTGCCCGCGGCGCTCGTCCTCCCCGGTCACGGCGATCCGATCGTCGATCACGTCGGGCTGATCGACGACCGCTTCCGGATGCACGAGCGGCGGGCGCGCAAGATGCTGCGGATGCTGGCCGAGCGCCCGCTCAGCGCCTACGAGGTGGCCCACACGATGTGGGGCAACATCGCCGTCACGCAGGCCTTCCTGACCCTGTCGGAGGTGCTGGGCCACATGGATCTGCTCGCCGAGCAGGGCCTCATCCGCGAGCTCGACGACGATGAGGTGGTCCGCTTCGAGGCGCTGGGGTGAGCCCTGCGCAGGATCGCCCGCGGGTGCTCCTGATCCACCTGGGCGTCCGGTGTGCGGCCTCGCGGCGATCCGCTCCACGCTCGCGCCGGGCGGCCGCATCCTGCTGCTCGAGGCGCTGAACGGCGCTCAGACGAACGCCGACACGCCGGGCTGCAGCGGCGAGATGGTCGTCCGGCCGCACTCGTAGGCCCCCATCGGGATCGCCGTGCGCAGCGTGGCCGTGTCGTCGGGCGGGATGACCTGGAGGCCGTAGGCGGTCGTGCAGCCCGCCGGGGAGCTGATCCCGTGCGTGACGCCGAGCCGGAACGAGACGCTGGCCCCGGGCGCCACGATGAGGACGGTGGCCGGCGCGGTGCCGAAGAAGTCGTGCGTGGTGCGCACCGAGACGGTCGGCAGCGCGCCGCCGGCCTGGTTGAGGAACAGCACACCCGGATAGCCATACGTGCGGCAGCTCCTGGCGCCGATGTTCTTGAGCGCGAAGCCGATCTCGCCGTGCCCCGTCGCCCCCTGCTGGCCGAGGTAGCGCAGCGCCAGCGACGCGGCGGTGCAGCGCGGCGGGCCGACCGGGACGGCGGTGGTGGTGGTCGCGGCCGTGGTCGTCGTCGCGGTGTGGTCGTCGTCGTGGTCGTGGTCGTCGTGGTCGTGGCGGCGGCCGGCGTGGTCGAGGCGACGGAGGTCGAGCTCGACGAGCTGCCGCACGAGGCCAGGGCCACGGCGGCGAGCATGGCCAGACACGCGTTGCCGAGTCGCATCGGCCCCTGATTTGCCGTCGGCCGGCTAGTTCCTGCCCGCGACCGCGCTCACCCGGGCGCAGATCCGGGCCGCGTCGTCGGCCGGCTCGAGCAACTCGAGGTCGCCCGGATCGATCAGCCCCTCGGCCATCACGGTCTCGCGCAGCCAGTCGCGCAGCGGGTCCCAGTAGGAGCTCCGCGCGAGGACCACCGGCAACGGGCGCAGGGTCCGAGTCTGGAGCAGGGTGGCGATCTCGAACAGCTCATCCAGCGTCCCGAAGCCACCGGGGAAGAACACGAACGCCGAGGCGTAGCGGGCGAACATCACCTTGCGCGTATAGAACTGCGCAAACGGCACCACGGTGTCGAGAAACGCGTTGGACTCGCGCTCGAACGGCAGCCCGATCGTGAGCCCGATCGACCGGGCGCCGGCGTCGCGGGCGCCGCGATTGGCCGCCTCCATGATCCCCGGACCGCCGCCGGTGACGATCGCGAAGCCCTGGCGTCCCAGGCGCTCGGCCACCTCCCGCGCGAGCGCGTAGTCGCCGTCGTCGGCCCCGACTCGCGAGGAGCCGAACACCGAGACCGATCTCCCGACGTCGCCGAGCGCGGCGAACCCGGCCTGCAGCTCATCACGCATGCTCGCCACGCGGACCTCGTCCGCCGGCGGGACCGGGGCCAACCGCCCCGGCGGCGGCTCGCCGCTGATCGGCTGCTCGAACGCCATACCCTGCGAGTATCCCAGCCGTCATGGAGGAACACGGCCACCACGTCCCGAGTGCCCACGCCCTGCTGCAGGCGGCCGAACGACGCGATCCGTTCTGGGGACCGCAGGTCCTCGTGCTGGTCGCGATCGCGCTCGACTTCGCCCTCCCGAGGCGCGTCACCGTCGGACCGGTCTGGCTGCTCCCTTCGGTCGAGATCCCGCTGCTGATCGCGCTCGTGATCGCCACGCCGCATCCCCGCGTGCGCTATTCACCGCTGCGCCGGCGGATCGCGATGTCGCTGATCGGCCTGGTCAGCGCGGTCAACGCGGTGTCGCTGATCCTGCTCTGCCACTACCTGCTCCGCGGCGGCGTCCTGCCCGGCGGCGGCCGGGACCCGGGCCGGCCGCTGATCTTCGCCGGCATCGCGCTGTGGCTGACCAACGTGCTGCTGTTCTCGCTGTGGTTCTGGGAGCTCGACCGCGGCGGCCCGGTGACGCGCACGCTGGACCCCGAGGCGATTCCGGATTTCCTCTTCCCTCAGATGACCGATGAGCGCTTCGCCCCGGCCGGATGGCGGCCCGCGCTGATCGACTACATGTACACGTCGCTGACCAACGCGACAGCGTTCAGCCCCACCGACACGATGCCGCTGACCGGGACCGCCAAGCTGCTGATGGGCTTTCAGTCGATGATCTCGCTGCTGACGATCGGGCTCGTCGTGGCCCGAGCGATCAACATCCTGCAGTAGCGCTCACCGGACACCGCGCGGCTCGGCCCAGGTCGAGCCGATCAGCCGGCCGGCGTACTCGAGCCGGGCCGGCGCGGGGCCGCAGTCGGCATCGGTGAAGGCGATCGCCGGCGCGGCGATGGCAGTCGGCCGCAACGAGGCGTTACGGTGTGCCCCGCATGATCGAACTGCAGCGTCCACCCGGCACCCACCCACCGCCGCGACCGCGGCGCAAGGTCGACTGGGAGCTCGTCGTGTGTGGCGTGCGCGGCCACGAGATCGTGGGCACCGACGCGGCCGAGATCCGGCCCGAGGACGCGCTCGTCGTCAGGGAGGGCGCCGGCCTGCGCTGGCATCGCTGCCTGCGCTGCGACAGCTGGGTGGCGCTGGCGCCGCCCCAGCAGTCCGCCCGCCCGCACCCGCCGGACCGCGATCAGATCGTCGTCCCGCTGCGCGGCAAGGCCCTCCGGGACAAGATCGTGCTGAGGATGATCGCTGTCGACCGGGCGCTGCACTTCCTGATCCTCACCACGCTGGGCATCGCCGTGCTCCTGTTCGCCTCGCACGAGTCGAGCCTGCGCGACAGGTTCTACCGCGTGCTCACCGACCTCCAGGGCGGGGTCGCCGGCGGTCCGGTGCAGACCTCGGGCCACGTCGGCTTCCTGCACGAGCTCGACAAGCTCTTCTCGCTGCGCTCGGGCACCCTGCGCGAGGTCGGGATCGGGCTGATCGCCTACGGACTGCTCGAGGGCGCCGAGGCCGTCGGCCTGTGGTACACGAAGCGCTGGGCGGAGTACCTGACCTTCCTGTCCACGACGATCCTGCTGCCGCTGGAGATCTATGAGCTCAGCAAGCGATTGTCGGCGCTGAAGCTGCTCGGGTTCATCATCAACGTGGCCGTGGTCATCTACCTGCTCTACGCCAAGCGGCTGTTCGGCCTGCGCGGGGGCGGGCGCGCCGATGAGGAGCGGCGCGCGCGCGACATGAGCTGGGAGGCGATCGAGCGGGCAACCCCGCCGTTTCGGGAGCTTCCCGCCCGGGCTGAGCCGGTCGAGCGGTGAGCAGCGGCGACGACGCGCTACAGCCGGAGATCGAGCGCATCGGCGCGGAACTGGCGGCGGCGTTCCCCTCCAGCGCCCGCCACCCGATGAAGGCGCTCGATGCGCGGGCGATGGAATTGGCCTCGAGCGACGGGGAGCTGAAGGCGGCGCTGTTCCGGTTCGTCGACGTGGTGCCGGCCTGCCGCTCGCTCGAGGACCTCGCCCGTCACCTGACCGGCTTCCTGGACCAGGTGCCCGATCGCCCGCCCCCGCTGTCGGCGGCGATGCGGCTCGGCGACACGAAGGCCGGACGAGTCGCGCTCGGGGCGGCCGCGGCCTCCGGCGTCAAGCACATGGCCCATCGTTTCATCGTCGGCGAGACTCCGCGCTCGGCTCTGGGCGTCCTGCGCCAGCTGTGGTCGGCCGGCGTGGCCAGCTCCGTCGATCTGCTCGGTGAGGCGACGATCACCGCGCCCGAGGCGGACGCCTACGCAGCCCGGTGCGCAGCCGCGCTCGAGCAGATCGCCACCGCGGCTCGAGGATGGCCGTCCCGGCCCGCGCTCGAGCACGACTCGAGCGGGCCGCTGCCGCGCGCGCATCTGTCGGTCAAGGTCTCGGCGCTCACACCGCTGCTGCGCCCCGACGCCCCCGACCTCGGCCGCCGCGACGCTGCCGGCAGACTTCGGCCCCTGCTCCGCCAGGCCGACGCGCTCGGGGCCCATCTGCACATCGACATGGAATCGCTCGACTCCCGCGAGGCGGTGCTCGAGCTCGTGCTCGAGCTGCTCGCCGAGGACGAGTTCCGGACCGGTCCCTCGGCCGGGATCGTGCTCCAGGCCTATCTGCGCGACTCACCCGAGCAGCTCGAGCAGGTCCTCGAGTGGGCCCGCGCCTGCCCGCGCACGCCGCCGCTCCTGATCCGTCTCGTCAAGGGCGCCTACTGGGATCACGAGATCGTCGAGGCGCGCCAACACGGATGGGCGGCGCCGGTCTACGAGGTCAAGGCGGACTGCGACCGCAACTTCGAGGCGCTCACCAGGACGCTGCTCGGGGCCCGTCCCGCGGTCCGAGTGGCGGTCGCCTCGCACAACCTGCGCTCGGTCGCCCACGCGATCGCCGTCAACCGGCGCGGCGGCGGCGCGGACGGCGACCTCGAGCTGCAGGTGCTCCGCGGACTCGGCGACGATCTTCAGGACGCGCTGGCCTCACGCGGCTTCCGGGTGCGGACGTACTGCCCGGTCGGTGACCTCGTGGCCGGCATGGCCTACCTCGTCCGGCGCCTGCTCGAGAACACCTCCAACGAGTCGTTCCTCCACGAGCAGGCATCGGGGACGCCGCTCGCGCAGTTGCTGACGGCGCCCTAGAGGCCGGGGTGGATTGGGCCGGCGGGGCACGGGGGCCCGGTGGCGCGGGTGCTGCGGGTGCCGCGGGCGGCCGGCGCGGGCGATCTGGCACCGGGGGCGGGCCGGCGCGGGCGATCTGGCGCCGGGCGCGGGCCGACGGGCCGGGCGATCAGGCGTCGCGCGCGGGATCGCCGGCCGGCAGCACGTCGCACGCCCACTCGGCGCGCTTCCAGTCCGGCACCGGGGCCGTGCTGGTCGGCCGCGGGCACGAAGCGCGAGCGCTCGACGAGCTCCATCCGGTGGATGTAGCGAGGGCAGTTGGGGAAGACCTGCGTCGCGTGGACCCGGACCACGAACTGCGCACCCGGATAGGTCTCGATCAGCTCGTCGTCCGCGTCGATCGCGGCGACCCGTTCAGCCGCATCCGCGTGGGGCGGGGCGAGACGAAGTCGATGAACAGCATCCCCACGTGCGGGTTGACGGCCAGGTTGCCCATCGACAGGTACATCCCGTTGCCGTCGTAGTTGGGGAACGCGAGCGTGCGCTCGTCGAGCACGCGCACGAAGCCGGGCTCACCGCCCTTGTAGGAGCACTGCGGCGGCCGTCGGCGTCGGCCGTGGCGAGGAAGAACATGTCCATCCGCTCGATGAAGGCACGATCGTCATCGTCGATCAGCGGCTACGACAGAAACTGCTCGTCGAGCCGGTCGGCCAGGCGGCGCGTGTCGAAGCGGTCCTGTAGCGCCGTGAGCCGTCGTGGTAAGGCGGAGCTCACTCCGATCGCCCCGCGGAGGTCGGCCACTCGCGCGCGAGCACGTCCTCGCGGCTGTAGTGGCCCGACGGCGTCGAACAGCGCTTGGCGTGCAGGCCACGGCGCAGGTCGCAGTCGGCGACGAGCATCCCCTCCTCGTCGTAGAGCGGGCCGCGCGATCACCTCGCCGCCGGGTCGGCACGATCAGGCGGCCCCGCCGCGGCCGAAGATCTCCTTGCCCGTCGGGCAGCGGGACGGGGAAGTCCGCGGGGAACGCCGCGGCCGGGATGAACTGCGGCACCGAGACGACGAAGGCGCCGGACTCGATCGCGATGTGGCGCATCGAGGCGAGCCAGCCGTCGCTGTCGTCGGCCGTCGGCGCGACCCAGATCTGCGGGCCCGCCGCGGTACACCGCGTAGCGCGCGAGCGGCATCCGGTTCTCCCAGCAGATCAGGCCGCCGACCGCGCGCGCCGGCGAGCTCGACGACGTCGAGGTCGTCGCCCGCGCCGACGCCGTGGAAGAGCCGCTCGTGCTGGGTCGGCATCAGCTTGCGGTGGCGCGCCGAGCACGCCCGTCGGGGCCGATGTAGACGAGCGTGTTGTACAGCGTCCCGGGCCGCTCGGACTCGCGCTCGTTGACGCCGATCGCGCAGATAGAGCTTGCGCTCGCGGCAGACCGTCGACGAGGCGATCGAGCAGCGGGCCGGGGACATCGACCGAGTTGTCCCACATCCGCTCCCACAGCTCGTCCCAGCCGCCGAAGCCGGACGCGTCCCCGGGCCCACGCGTTCGACGGGTACAGCGGGATGAAGCGACTCGGGAAGCACCGCGAGCTGGACGCCGTCGGTCGGCGGCCTCGTGCGAGCAGCCGCTGCCGCCTTGTCACGCGTCGCGGCAGCGTCGAGGATCACCGGCGTCGCTTGGACGGCGGCGACGCGCACCGTCGGAAAGGCCGCCATCGATCGATCGTAACCGACCCCGGGGCCGCCGTCAGCGCCGCGCGCTCCCGGGCCGCGACCGCGACCGCTCTCGGAGAAGCGTTGCAACTGAGTTTCGGGGGCCGGAACTCAGTTGCAACGCTTCGGGCCGCCGGCCGCCGGCGGAGCATGACCGATCGCCGTTCCGCCCATCCCCGCTCCGCCTCTGCCCCGCCCCGCCGGCCCCGCCCTCCCACAGCGCCCCCGCCGCCGCCCCCTCCCACCGCGCCGCCGCCCCCTCAGTGCGCCTTCGCCCCGATCATCACGGCGCCGGCGGCTCGCATCTCGCCGATCCAGCCGTCGAGCTCGAGCCAGCACTCGTAGAGCCACACGATCAGCTCGTCGCGGTCGCTGGGGATGTCGGCGGCGCGGTGGCGCCAGAACTTCATGTGCACGGTCGTGCCCAGCAGCCCGCCGGACCAGATGTCGGAGATGTACTCGAAGCCGTCGAGGCCGACGTGACCGAAGATGACGATGTCGGCGCCGGGAGCCGACTCGATCAGCGCCAGCGTCCCCCCGAGCCGGGGCGGCAGCAGGTACTGCAGGCGATCGGCGAGCGGGGCGATCTCGGGCTGGCGCTCGGCGATGATCTCCTTCGCCCGCGCGAGCTTCGCGGCCGTCGAGCGGGTGCCCTCGGGGTAGATGAGCACGCCCTCCGAGGGCCCGAGCGCGACGGTCAGCCTCCGGATCCGCTCGAGCTCACCCTCGATGTCGCCCGAGTTGCGGCGGACGAACAGCGTCGGCACCCAGCGACCGCCGATGTCGATCGTCGGCAGCATCGCCAGCTCCCGCTTGAGCACGAACCGGAAGCCGAGATCGTGCGCGCCGCCGACGATCACGTCGGGGAGCGTGTTGTCGATGATGCTGGCGTGACGGATCAGAAGCAGGATCGGCCCGGGGCCGGCAAGCTCCAGCCCGTCGATCTCGAAGCGCAGCCTGAACAGGCGCCGGATCCCCCCAAGGTGGCTGCCGAGCCATCGGCGCTTGAAGCGATAGACGCGCGTCCGGCGCCGCTGCGAGTCGCGGCCTCCGGAGAGGGTCCAGATGCACAGCAGGCCGGCGAGGCCGTAGAGCTCGCCGAGCAGGAACCACCACGCCATGGCCAGCAGCCGCACGGCCATCCACGGCTTGCGCCGGCGCAGCCACAGCACACAGTCGGTCGCCGCGGCCACCGGCAGCAGCAGTGGGAACAGGATCGTGACAAGGCCGAAGGCCACGATCTCGATGGCGATCCCGCGCGCGCGGCGCAGGAGGCGGCGACCGCGTGGCCCCTCGTCCGGGAGCAACGGTCCCATCGTTCGATCCTAGCGGCGCCTGTCAGCGGTCCCGCCGGGCCCGCCCGAGCGCCCGTCCCGTAACGTCCGATGCCGATGCCGATGCCGATGCTCCCCCCGTTCGCCAACGAGCCCGTGCTCGAGCTCCGCCGCGCCGCCGTCCGTGCGCAGCTTGCCGACGCGCTCGGCCGGCTCGAGCGCCGGCTGCCGCTGTCGGTCCCGGTGCGCGATCGGTGACGACGCCCGCGCCGGCGAGCGAGCTTCGCGTCCACCGATCCCGGCGATCCCGACCGGGTCGTCGCCGACGGCGGCGCGCGCGACCGAGGCCGACGTCAGCGCAGCGGTCGCGTGCGCCGGACGGGGCTTTCGGGTCTGGAGCGCGGTCGGCGCGGCCGAGCGCGGCCCGGGCGCTGCTCGGGCGCCGCCGCCTGGATGCGCGAGCGCCGGCTCGAGCTGGCCGCGCTCGAGGTGCGCGAGTGCGCCAAGCCGTGGCCCGAGGCCGACGCCGACGTGTGCGAGGCGATCGACTTCCTCGAGTACTACGCGCGCGGCGCCATCGAGCTCGAGGCCGGACGCGAGCTGCTGCAGGTGCCCGGCGAGCGCAACGAGCTGCGCTACGTGCCGCGCGGCGTGGCCGCCGTGATCGCGCCGTGGAACTTCCCGCTCGCGATCCCCTGCGGGATGACCGCAGCGGCGCTGGCGACCGGCAACGCGGTCGTGCTCAAGCCCGCCGAGCAGTCGCCCGGGCTGCGCGCTGATGCTCGTTCGAGGCGCTGCGCGCCGGCGGCGTGCCGGCCGACGCGATCTCGCTGCTGCCGGGCGAGGGCGACGTCGGCGCCGGCGCTCGTCGCCCACCCTGAGGTCCACACGATCGCGTTCACCGGCTCGCTGCCGGTCGGGCTCGAGATCATCGCGCGCGCCGCCGAGACGCGCGCCGGGGCAGCGACCACATCAAGCGGGTCGTCGCCGAGCTCGGCGGCAAGAACTGCGTGATCGTCGACGCCGACGCCGACCTCGACGAGGCGGTCCCGGCGATCGTCTCCTCGGCGTTCGTCTACGCCGGCCAGAAGTGCTCGGCGGCGTCCCGCGTGCTCGTCCACGAGGCGATCGCCGATGCAGCTGATCGAGCGCGTCGCCGGCGCCGTGCGGGTGCTCGTCGTCGGGCAGGCGTCCGAGCTCGGGACCGATGTGCCGCCGGTGATCGAGCGCGCCGCCCAGGAGCGCGTGGAGCGCTACACGGAGCTCGCGGCCGCCGAGGGCCGGATCGTCGCCCGGCGCGAGCCGCGTGCCCGGCCGCGGCTGGTTCTGCCCGCCGACGGTGGTCGCCGACCTCCCGCCGGGCTCGGCGCGTGCTCGAGGAGGAGGTCTTCGGGCCGCTGCTGGCGATCGAGCGCGTGCGCAGCGTCGAGCAGGCCTGCGACGTCGTCGACGGCCTGCCGTTCGCGCTCACCGGCGGCCTGTTCGCGCGCGAACCCGACCACGGTCGAGCTACGTGCGACGGCGCAGCCCGGTGGGCAACCTGTACGTCAACCGCGGGATCACCGGCGCGATGGTCGGCCGCCAGCCGTTCGGCGGCAACCGCCTGTCGGGCACCGGGACGAAGGCCGGCGGCCCGGACTACCTGCTCCATTTCGTCGAGCCGCGGGCGGTGACCGAGAACACGATGCGCCACGGGCTCGTGGTCTGATCGGCGGCTGTCCGGGCTGTCCGCAGTTCGGACATCGGTCTTGATTAATCGGCCGTCGCGGTCGATCATCGGGGACCTGCACCCATGGTGGTGCCGCCGTCAGCTGCGTGGAAGCTCGTCCTGGCGATCGTTCTCGCCGCGGCGATCTTCGTCAGCGCCTGTGCGCGCGGCGCCACGCCGTGCGGTGCCGGGCGCGGACCTGCGCCGGCTCGTCGTCTCCGCGCTCGGGCTGTACGCCGTCGGGGGCGTGGCCTCGCTGACCCACCACCCGGTGCTCGCGGGCCTCGTCTACGCGGCCGGGATCATCGTCTGCGCGCTGGCGGCCTGGCTCTCGCGCGGCACCGACTCCGAGGATCCGCCCCGCGGCGGCGAGGATCCGGTCGACGAGCGCCCGCCGCCCGAGCCCGACGGCCTGCCGCGCTCGACTGGGCCGAGTTCGAGCGCGCGTTCCGCGCCTACTCCGAGCGGCGACACGGCGGGCGTCTGATCGCCCCCTGAGGCGGACGGCCAACGCCAGCAGCAGCTCGTGCAGCCGGGTCTCCCCCGCGAGCTCGGGATGAAACGCGACCGCGAGCAGGTTGCCCTGCCGGACGGCCACCGGGTGGCCGTCGACCGGCGCGAGCACCTCGACGCCGGTCGCCGTGCTCGCGCGACCCACGGCGCGCGGATGAACACGGCGTGCACCGGCCCGCCGGCGACGCCCTCGAGCTCGAGCTCGGCCTCGAACGAGCGCAGCTGGCGCCCGAACGCGTTGCGCTCGGCGCGTGACGTCGAGCACGCCCAGGTGATCGCGGTCGAGCATGATCATGCCCGCGCACGTGCCGAGCACCGGGCGCCCGCGAGCCGACCAGCTCGCGCAGCGGCTCGGCGAGGCCCTCGCGCTCGATTCCCAGCGTCATCACCGTCGACTCGCCGCCGGGGATGATCAGCGCGTCGAGGCCGTCGAGATCGGCCGGCACGCGGACCTCGCGCTGGCTCGGCGCCCGAGCGCGCGCAGGATCTTGGCGTGCGCCTCGAAGTCGCCCTGGAGCGCGAGGATCGCCGACCGACAGGCGTCCCGACGCGCGCTACCAGCCGCGAGGGGCGAGCAGCTGCTCGTGACTCGAGCTTGGAGGTCTCGAGGCTGACCATCGGCTGGCCGAGGCCGGTCGAGGCCGCCGCGACGCGGGCCGGGTCGCGGTAGTGCGTCGTCGCCTCGACGATCGCGCGGCGCGCGCCGCTCCGGATCCTCGGACTTGAAGATCCCCGAGACCGACGAACACGCCCTCGGCGCCGAGCTGCATCACCAGCGAGGCGTCGGCCGGCGTCGCGATCCCGCCGGCGCAGAACAGCACCACCGGCAGGCGCCCGTCGGCCGCGACCTGGCGGACGAGCTGCAGCGGCGCCTGAAGCTCCTTGGCGGCGGTGGCGAGCTCGTCGTGGTCGAGCGTCGTCAGCCGCCGGATCTCGCCGCGGATCATGCGCAGGTGCCGGACCGCCTCGACGATGTCGCCGGTGCCGGCCTCGCCCTTGGAGCGGATCATCGCCGCGCCCTCGCCGATCCGGCGCAGCGCCTCGCCGAGGTTGGTCGCGCCGCACACGAACGGGACCTTGAACGCCCACTTGTCGATGTGGTTGGCCTCGTCGGCCGGCGTCAGCACCTCGGACTCGTCGATGTAGTCGACCTCGAGCGCCTCGAGCACCTGCGCCTCGGCGAAGTGCCCGATCCGCGCCTTGGCCATCACCGGAATCGTCACGGCCTCCTGGATGCCCTGGATCATCTCCGGGTCGGACATGCGCGCCACGCCGCCGTCGCGCCGGATGTCGGCGGGCACGCGCTCGAGCGCCATCACGGCGGCGGCGCCGGCGTCCTCGGCGATCTTGGCCTGCTCGGGCGTGACCACGTCCATGATCACGCCGCCCTTGAGCATCTCGGCCAGGCCGGCCTTGACGGTGAAGGTGGCCTCGTCGCGCGGCGATGTCGGCGTCGTCGTGCATCCGCATTCACTGAGTGTACGCCAGGGCGCCGAACGGCGTTAGGATCGCCCGCCGTGCCGAGGTCCGGATCGTCATCGCCGCACCGGCCGGTCACCCGGCGCCGCCGATATCTGCGCCACCGAGCTGGCCCGCGGGCCCTGGGACCCCCACGCCCAGCACGGCGGCGCGCCGGCGGCGCTGCTGATGCGACGCGTTCGAGCCAGCTGCCCGGCCGCCGAGCGGCTGGAGCTCGCCCGGGTCACCTACGAGTTCCTGCGCCCGGTGCCGCTCGGCGAGCTCGACGTGCACGCCGAGGTCGTCGCGGCCCGGGCGGCGCGTGCAGCTGCTGGAGGCCTCGATCATCGACCCGGACGGCATCGAGGTGGTGCGCGCCCGCGCGCTGCGCGTGCAGCGGGCACGAGGCGTGCCCCCGGACGCGGCGACGATCGGGCCGGCACCCGCGCCGCCGACCGGAGAACGGCGCGCCGAGAACGACTTCCCGGCCCGCGGCGGCACGATGTTCGCCACCGACGCGATGGAGATCCGGTTCGTGCCGGGGCGGCTTCCACGAGCCCGGCCCGGCCACCGCCTGGTTCCGGCTGCGCGTCCCGCTGTTCGCGGGACGCGAGCCGACGCCGCTGCAGCGGCTGGCCGCCGCCGGCGACTTCGGCAACGGGATCGCGCCGCAGCTGTCGCTGGGACGAGTACGTGTTCATCAACCCCGACCTGACGCTCTACATCGAGCGCGAGCCGGTCGGCGAGTGGATCTGCCTGGAGGCGCACGACGCGGATCGGCGCCGGCGGCGTCGGGCTCGGCCGAGAGCGTCCTCTACGACGAGCGCGGCCGCGTCGGCCGCGCGCTGCAGTCGCTCGCTGGTCGCCGCCGCGCTGAGCGGCGCCGGCGCCGGCTACTTCAGCCGGAAGGCCTTGATGCGGACGTCGTACTGCTGCGCGTCGCGGGCGTAGACGCCGTAGGCCAGCGCCTGGATCAGCGACAGCAGCGCCGTGTGCGAGCGCACGAACGCGGGCGTGTTCGACGAGTAGTAGAGGCGGATCCGCGCCAGCCGGGCGACCTCGGAGAGCGTCGCGTCGGTGATCGCCAGCGTCGGCGCCTTGCGGTGGCGGGCCAGCTTCATCGTGCGCGTGATCAGCGGGTGCGGCCGCCCGGCGGACAGGCCGATCACCAGCGTCTGCTCGTCGATCCGGCTGAGCCGGCCGAGCGCCTCCTGCGACGGGCTGGCGACGATCTCGGCCCGCAGGTCGAGCAGCATCAGCAGGTGGCGCAGGTAGCTGGCGAAGAACGCCATCTGGTCGGTGCCGGCGATCAGCACCTTCTCGGCCGAGACGATCGCGTCGATCGCCGCCTCGACGTCGGAGCGCGAGAGCTTGTGCGCCGTGTCCTCGACGTTGACGTGGTCGGCGGCGAGCGCCGCCTCGAACTCGGTGTGGTCGAGCGAGAACAGCGGCGCCGCCGGCCGAGCGCTCGGTGCCGCCCGCGGCCGCGGCGGCGGTACTCGTCGCGCGCCGCCTGCTGGAGCTCCGGGAAGCCTTCGAAGCCGAGCGCCTGCGAGAAGCGCACGACGGTGCTCGACGAGGTGCTGGCGCGCCGCGCGAGCTCCTCCGCGGTCTGGAACGCGGCCTCGTCGAGGTGGTCGACGATGTACTGCGCGACGTCCTTCTGCGAGCGCGAGAACTCGTCGAAGCGCGCGCGGATGTACGCGGACAGGGCCTGGTGGCCGTGGGCGGCGTCCGGGGTGGCGGTCGGAGTGAGGATTGCTTCATGGGCAGGCGTCTATTCGACGCCGCCCGCGGCGTTCCTTCAGCGACTTCGCATGAGGCCTGCCCGGGGCTCGCGGCGCCTGCTCGACCCGCTGAGGCGGGCTCGCGGCCACGGCTAATCGTCCTGGCCTGCTGCGCGATTCTGCTTGACGCTCGCCCATCACCTGGGCGACGATGTAGATGATCAGCGAGGTTGACGATCACGCCGATCCCGAGGAACGTCGCCAGCAGGGCGAGCGTGAAGCCGAGGGAGTCGAGTCCGCAGCGATGAGCATCTCGCCCGGCAGATTACCCAAGCCACCCGGCATGCGCGCGCGGCGCAGGCGCGCCGGTGGTAGCTTCGCGCCAGCCGCGGCCCGGTAGCTCAGTTGGTTAGAGCAGCGGACTCATAATCCGTCGGTCCCAGGTTCGAGTCCTGGCCGGGCCATCAGGAGCGCGTCGGAGAGTGAGCGTCTCCCCGGGCGGTGAGGCCCGGGGAGACTGCCTCGGGAGCCGTGGTCCCCGGACCCACGACAATCGGCAGCCAAGCGTGAACACTGAGCAAACGGGGGCGGATCGGCACATTCGTCGGCGGCCGCGACCCGGT